>DIWF01000030.1 GCA_002422545.1 Firmicutes bacterium UBA6113
GTTTCGTCATCTATAGGAGTCTCATTGTCAACAGGAGTTTCGTCATCTATAGGAGTCTCATCGTCAACAGGAGTTTCGTCGTCTATAGGAGTCTCATCATCAATAGGAGTTTCATCATCAACAGGAATTTCGTCCTCAACAGGTATTTCATCATTGATAGGTATTACTATGGCTCCGGGAGTTGTAATATCAGAAGCACCATTTTGAAAATTAAGATTGTGAGATCTATAAATTGACCTTGGAGTAACTGTTAGTATTTTTTGTCCATCTTCAGTATACGTAAATTGTGCTGCACTATGTGATAAGTCTGTCTGAGTATCCTCATTAACTTCGGTGTTATCTAATATTGGTTGATATTCAGATGCACTTACAGGTATCACAGTTCCAAATACCATAAAAGATGTAACCATTAGACTTGTTGCAATTTTTGTAACCTTTCCTTTAATAATTGACATGTAATTGTCCTCCTTTAATTTAAAATGTTTTTTGTCTGCTTTAATAGTTGATTTAAATTTAATAGGTTTTGCTTTAAAATTCTGGAATATTATCACCTCTCTTGATTTATTTTGTTTCCTCCTTACAAAACAATTATATCTAAGGGTTATTAACTGCCATTTGCTAAAATGTTAAAATATGTTTTGAAATTGTTAACAATTATTACGAATAAGAAGGGGAGTATTTTGAATTTATTACTTGGCTACGCAGCGGGGGTTTCTTAATTTAAATGTAACTTGTGAAATTATATTTGTTTTATTTTTTAAATTGAAGAATACAGTAAACTGTGAGATAATAAAATTAAAAAAATTTGCCGATGAAGTTTAAATAAATCAGCATTTGATGAAGTTATGTATGCAATATCTTCTCTTGCGGCGGGAGAGGAAAAGGAGGATTGAATATTGAGACTGAAAAACTTAAGCAGGAAAAGCCTGCTTGATTTTGCTAAGGTCATATTTTTGGTGTTGATATCCGCATATATTCTGTACGAGGGGCAAAAGGAATTACGGGCCATTGACTTTTCCAAAACCGTACAGATGCTTAGAAGCTTTTCAACATCTACCATATTGACGTTTACAATGTTAGGCTTGTTTGCCAATGCCTTGATGACATTATATGATTTTTTTATAGCCAGTTACCTTAAATTAGACATTGAAAAGGCAAGTATATTCAATGTATCGTTCATAGCAAACAGCATAAACAACGTCTCCGGACTCGGAGGTCTTACTGGTGCATCCATCCGTGCTGTTTTTTTCAAAAAAAGTGCCAGCAGTACGGATGATATCATAAAATACGAGTTGCTGGTTGTTCCTGCAACAGGTGTTGGTCTTTCAGTTTTGGCCGGTGTTGTATTGTCAAGGTACAGTTACATAGAGCCCATAATAATTGAAAATAAGTGGCTAATGGCTGTGCTTCTTGGATTCATAGCTTATTTTTTCATTTATTTTTTTATTGACATGATTTACTTTTGGTATAAAAAGCAACCTTACAAAGGATTGAATAAGGACAGCATAATAATTAAACTTAAACTTTTGGCTGTTTCGCTGCTTGAATGGGTGAGCGCATGCATGCTGTTGTATTTCATTGTGTATCAATATGACAGAAACTTTTCATTCACACCGGTGCTGGTTTCATTTACACTGGCTTCAATTGCAGGTGTGGCGAGCATGCTGCCCGGAGGAGCCGGTTCCTTTGACTTCATTTTGCTTCTAGGATTCAAATATTATGGAATGAATGTTGAATCTGCTCTTGCTACACTGGTAATGTACAGAATATTTTATTATTTCATGCCGCTTCTTATTGGAATAATAATTACTTTTTCTAAACAGCTGCTGAGCGGAAGAAAGACAAGGATAAAAAACGAGCAGCTAAGAAATTTAATCACCAAGACATCAAATTTTACAAACCTTTTTCTGAGTTTTCTGGTTTTAATAAGCGGAATGGTCTTGCTGGCGTCGGCGCTTGTTCCTGGATTGGTGGAAAGGCTTAAGATAGCCTATAGGATTCTTTCATTGCCTATAATGCATTGGTCAAACCAGATATCCATCTGCATCGGCATTTTGCTGATATTCATTTCAAAGGAAATTGGGATGAAGGTGAAACGCTCATACTATGCAACCCTCTTTCTTTTGTTCTGTGGTGCGGTTTCGACATTTTTGAAGGGTTTTGACTACGAGGAGACAATCGTACTTACATTTGTCTTCATGCTGCTCCTTTTTTCAAAAGAAAGTTTTTACAGAAAAAGTCTGCCATTCAACTGGCTCAAGACAATATTCACGGTTTTGCTGTCATTTGTTGGCATACTGATTTATGTGAATCTCAGGCACATGATACTTGTTGACTTCTTGGCTGCCTACAGGACAACAAGAGTACCAGGGATGATTAGATTCAACTCTGTTTTCACAGGTGCGGTGTCATATTTGTCCCTGATTGTTTTCATTATAGGATGGCAGCTGACAAAGCCCAGGATAGAAAAAGATCAACGATATGAAAGCATTGATGATGAAAAACTCAAAACATTTCTCGAACACAACAAGGGAAACTTCCTGACACATCTCATTTTTCTGAGGGATAAGCACATATTTTGGGCTCAGGACGGAAATGTTGCCATTGTGTTTGAGAAAAGTCACAACATGATTGTTGTGCTTGGAGATCCCATTGGAAACGACAGGCTATTCAGTGAAGGCATAACTGTTTTAGCCTGAGGGTCAACACCTTCAGGTAGCTTTGCTTCTTTTGTGTTTCTCAGTGGAACAGCACCTTCTCTTAGTAGCAAACCTCCTTCTGCACGTCTTTGTGCCGTAAGCATTGGTCCATAATCAAATTGTGTGTATGCAACATATCCAACCATTAATAGTGTCAGTATGCTATAATATTGAAATGGTACTGCTCCTACAAATATGTCCCAACTTGTCATGGTGTATGAAGGAAGTGCATCAAGTTCAGCCTGTATCAATCCCATTATGTAAACACCCCAGCTAATTATAGGGATCAACGAGCATATGGGTGATGAAGTAGCATCCAGTACATATGCAAATTTTTCTCTTGATACTTTAAACTTGTCTCCTATAGGTTGAAATATTGGTCCAACTAAAAGGGAATTAGCTGAGTCTGAGAACCACACGAAAAGTCCTCCAAACCACATGGACAATTCTGCTTTTCTCTTGTTGTTTATAAATTTGCCTACGGATTTTGCAAAAGCTGATGCTCCACCTGTAGCACCGATTAAGGCTACAAATGCTCCTATTATGAGCAAGTTCGTCAGTGACTGTACATTAGAGTCAGAAGCTATTTGCGCATAAATGTAATTTGGTATTAAATTTGAAAAACCAAGTATCGGGTTCCATCCTGCAAGAGCAGTAGATCCAAAGTAAAGTCCTACAAAAAGTGAAAACAATACATTTTTAGTCCTTATTGCTAGTATGATTGCTATTATTGGCGGTAAAATCGATATAAAACCATAGTGTTCCATGAAAAACCTCCTATTTAACTTATATTTTAAAATTGTTTAAATAATTCGACAACGAACTCCTGAAAAGAGCCCTTTCGAAATAATTATCGCTTTTCCTGTCAATTTCTTCGATATCCTTGGACAGCAGGATGTATAAATAGTCTTTCAACAGCACTTCATAATACTGAATTGATTCCTTAGGTGTCACACCAGGCCATGCATTGCAGCTTACTGTTGTTCTCCTGTTCTTGCTTTCCACATTTATTGGAAGACTGTTGTATAAATCATCATCGGCGTATATTACCATTTTAGATAGGTTGCCTAAAATAGTGCCTTCTATGGGCTTAACCTGCCCCTTGTCATATCTGTCTGCTGCCAGGTCAAGGATTACTGCATGTTCAGGAAGGTATCGTAGAGATTTATTTTCAACAATCACTTCACTTGAGTCTCTGCGGCTAGTGGCATCTACTAATATATCTGTAGTTTCTAGTATCGTCTTTATTAAGTCTTGGCTGTAGGTCACAGTTCTTGGAAGCATTTTTATGACAATACCAGGAATGTTTTTGCCCAGAAATTCTTCATCACCAAGAATTTCAAAGGATTTAGCGCAATTTTGAGCAACAAACCCTACACCCAACACAGTTACATTGATGGGGCTTCTATAAGAACTGTGAAAATTAGGCATTGACTTTTTCAGTTCTTTAAATGCAAGGATTGAACCGTTATACGCAGTTCTGAAATAGTCAACAAAGATTCTTTTGCCATAGTCATCCACAATTGCATCCATAGATAAAGATTTGATCTTTTTTCTTTTGAACAGCTCAACATATGTTGGCCTTGTGTGGTAATGGCACATTGTGAAGATGCTATTGCCATCTTTAAGCTTTTCAAGTTCACTCAGTTCTGGCATTTTAATTATTACTACCAAATCTTTGCTATAAATTTCTTCTTCCAACACAAATTTGATTTTAGGATTGGTTTTTAGATAATCGTTCTCACATAAACCAAACCCAGAGCCATAACCTTTTTCCAAAAACACTTCGATGTTTTCAAACTTCTTAAGATAAGTAAATAAAGAAGGAAGAAAATCCCTTATATCACCTCCAAAATTTTTGATTTTAAGAAATCCAACTGTTGATATCATCTTTCCATCACCTCTTGATGTATAACTTCGATGATATTAGAGCAAGATTCATGCCACTTTTGGCAAGTATTTAAGATAGGTAATTTGTTGGATTTTAAAGGTTTATAATATCATATGGCAAAAATCATATATAAAAACAAAACACTGTTTCAAAATCAAAACAGTGTGCTGTTCCATAAATGAAACACTACCAATATTAATCTGATTTTTGTTTGTATAGAGAAAGTTTTCGCGATAAGGTCGCAGGGGATGTTTTTAAAGACTTTGCTGCATTTCTAAGAGAACCTTTCTTTTCAATATAATAATTAATCAAATTTATTTCATATTCGTTAACTAAATTCTTTAATGATTTATCATAAAACAATGCATCATTGGAAATCAGACTGATGCTTGAAAGAGACTCATCAACTTTTGTGTAGTCTTCGTTGTTTAATTCATTTTTGCTTTGTTCGGGATCTGCATTAATAATGATGTCATCCACGGATAACAACATTAACCTTTCAATTGCATTTTTTAGTTCTCTTACATTTCCCGGCCAGTCATAGTTGATGAAGTTATATAAAGACTTATAATCAAATTGTTTATTATAACCATACTTTGTATTGAACGAATTTAAAAAGGAAAATGAAAGAAGTACTATATCTTCTTTTCTGTTACGTAAAGGTATAAGGTTGATAGGAAAAACATTTAGTCGGTAGAATAAATCTTCCCTGAATTTATTTTCTCTTACCAGTGTTTTCAGGTTTTTATTTGTAGCAGATATTATTTTGGTATCTACATTAATTTCGTGTTCGCTTCCTATTTTGATGAAACATTTTTCCTGAATTACCCTCAAGAGTTTTGACTGCGTTTCTAGCGGCATTTCTCCTATTTCATCAAGAAAGATTGTACCATTGTCTGCAAGTTCAAATAGACCTTTTTTTCCGAATTTAGAAGCGCCGGTAAAAGCTCCGTTTATATATCCAAACATTTCAGATTCAAACAAAGTATCGGGAATAGTTGAACAGTTGAGCTTCACAAATCGGTTGCATCTTCTGCTGCTGATTTTATGGACGTATTCAGCATAGACTTCCTTGCCAGTACCTGTTTCACCGTTTATCAATATATTTGCATCCTTGTTTGCAATCCTCTCTAATAGACTTATTTGTTCCAGCATGGATTTATTGCACGTAATTATTCCATCGAAACAATATTTTTCTATAGGTATTTTCAATGTGACAATGGAGTTTTCTATTGAACACATTTCTTTGATTAGATCCATAGCATTCTCCATTAAAAGTAATATTCTAAGCTTTTTGCCGTTTCTTCGAAATCATTCAACCTTCTAATGACTTTCTTGTTATCTATTTTGCCTATTGCTAATGCTAAAGCATTTATCAAAACAAGTCCATTTACAAAGGAATCTGTATATGCCAATGAATAAGCTTGAATATAAAGCGAATAATTTGAAAAGTTACACAATGGTGAACCAGTGTTGTCTGTAATGGATATGATTTTAAAGTTCTTTCTGCTGAAATAGTTCAAGAGTTTAATAGTTTCCTTTGGATATCTCTTAAATCCAAAAGCTATTACCAATGAAGATCTGTCGAAATTTTGTATATTGTCAAATGAACTTGTATCTGCTGAAGTGATTTTTTTCACATTAATGCCTATTTTATTCAGCATATATGAGGCATATTGTGCAAGTGTAATGGATGCTCTTGTTCCGATTATAATCACTTCGGGAGAATTTAAAATGTCATGAATCAAAGCAGAAAAATCATTGATTTCAATTGAAGCAAGTAAATTGTTCATGTTGTACGCTTCTGCATCTATCAAAGAAGCAAATATGCTTTTAATTTCTGATTTTGTCAGTGAGTCCGCAAGAATTGGTTTAGTTGACTCTGTTTTAGGTAATAAGCTTATGATTAATTCTGAAAAATTGTGTTGAAATTGGGAAAAGTCTTTATAACCATTTAATACTAAAAACTTGTTAGCATCATTTTCGTTTAAATTCAAGTCTTTCATAAACTGCGCAAGGTTTATGTACGGAATTTCAATATATTTATCAAGAATATAATCAATTATCTGTGAATCAGACTTTTCTGTATTTATGACTCTAGGTAGAGCATTTTTCACTAAATATTTTTCTTCTTCGTAATTCATTCTTAACTCCTTGTTTAATAGCATCTAAATGAATCTTATGAATATTGTGCTAATATATTTTAAATATATTATCATTAATTTTGGAGTCAGTCAATCGTTTGCTTAATATGATTGTAATCTTGTTAAAACGTTTCTATGCAAGTATAATATTGCGCTCAATATCCGTTTTAAAAAAAGAGTTTTCGTGACTTCGTTACTGTTTTATTCATTTGTACTGATATAATGAAAACATAAGAATTCGGCTGACATGATCAGCTATTATATAAGGAGACTATTATGCTTAATACAAATTTGAAACATTTGCAAACTGCCGGTGAACTGGAGAAAACTATAAAAGAAAATGAAAATGTAATGGTGTGCTGCGGAAGAATGGGACCCATGTGCATTCCGGTTTATGGGGCTATGGAAAGACTCGAAGGCGATTATCCTGATGTAGCTTTTTATGACATGGAATTTGACAATCCAGAATCCAAAATAATCAGAAGCCTTCCCCAGTGCAAAAATTTCAGAGGACTTCCTTTTACAGTATATTACAAAAATGGAGAGGTAGTTGCTGCAACGCCAAGCATTCAGACAAAAGATCAGATTACTGAAATTATTGATAGAGAATTAGTTGCAAAGAAAGAAAAAATGAACGCATGATTAATTTAATAGTATGATATTTTGGGCGGGGATACCCGCCCTTATAAATTTTTGAAAAGCTTTTGGTATTTGTAAAAATTTATTTTCATGAAAACATTGCCCTGCAATTGACTTATGCTGTAAATTCTAATATAATAAATTTTGTAATAGAAGAGTTAATCTCTTATGGATTCAGCGTAAATTTGCATAGCCGTAATCCGTTCTGAACGTGAAGTTTTGGGTGGATTTTTTTATGCCTTTAAATACACATATAAAATATTGCATTCCGGCGTATATGACAATTTACAGACTATAATGGTATGCAATTATGCAATGTTGAAAGGATAATTATGAAGGACTTATCAAAAAAAGAATATATTTTTACAAACAGAAATTTAATGCAGCTTTTGTTTCCACTTATGATTGAGCAGTTTTTGGCTGTGGCTGTTGGAATGGCAGACTCAATTATGGTTGCAAGCGTAGGTGAAAGCGCAGTGTCTGCTGTGTCGCTGGTTGATTCGGTAAACATTCTGCTTATCAATATCTTTGCAGCATTAGCCACAGGAGGAGCTGTAGTTGCTGGACAGTACCTGGGACAGAAAAACAACGCCAAATCCTGTGAGGCAGGAGAACAGCTGCTTGTATTTGTAACATTCATTTCACTTATTATAATGGCCGCCATGTACGCGGGAAGAAATTTCATTCTTAATGTTGTTTTTGGTTCCATCGCTCCAGATGTGGAATCATACGCCAACACATACATGCTCATTGTTTTTGCAAGCATACCATTTATAGCTCTCTACAACAGCGGAGCTGCATTGTTCAGGGCAATGGGGAATTCTAAAATCACAATGGTTACTTCTATTATAATGAATGCCATCAACGTTGTAGGAAATGCAGTCTTGATTTACGGGTTCCACAGGGGTGTTGAAGGAGTTGCCATACCAACGCTTATTTCAAGAGCTGTGGCTGCAATATTGATTGTAGCGCTTCTCAGAAACGAAGAATTGGTTATTCATATGAATAAAACATTCAAGTATAAATATGACAGGAAAATGGTTCATGATATACTCCATATAGGTGTTCCAAACGGCGTTGAAAACAGCATGTTCCAGCTTGGAAAAATCTTGCTTTTGAGCGTTGTTGCGGGATTTGGAACTGCTTCGATTACAGCAAATGCCGTAGGTAACTCCGTATCAAGTTTTGGAATACTTCCCGGAGCGGCAATTGGTCTTGGACTAATAACAGTTGTCAGCCAGTGCGTGGGAGCAGGTGATTATGAGCAGGTAAGGTATTACACTAAAAAACTTTTGACCTATGCTTATGTTTCATTGATTATAATAAATTTAAGCATCATTCTGGCAACACCAGCCATATTGAAATTGTTTAACTTATCTGAAGAAACAGCTGCCATGGCAAAACAGGTAATTGTTTTTCACAGTGTGAATGCGTGCCTCATTTGGGCTTTGTCATTTACGCTGCCTAACACATTGAGAGCAGCAAGTGATGCTCGCTATACTATGGTTGTGGGGGTTGGTTCCATGTGGACTACAAGAATAGGATTTGGTATATTCCTGGCTAAGTTCATGAACATGGGAATGTTTGGAGTATGGGTTGCCATGATAATCGACTGGGTAGTAAGAAGCGTGTTCTTTTTGGCCCGCTACAGAGGAAGTAAATGGGAATCAAAGAAAGAACAAGCAGAAAATAATATGGCTGATGAAGCAGCTTATGATACAATATAAATTGAATTAATATTGATATATATTAGCAATCCTTGAATGAAAGAATTGTTCAGACTGTTGACAAACACTATATCTATGTGTTTCCAGAACGGGAGGGCACGAGGCCCTCACCTACAAATATGTCATCAAAATGAATGAAACTTAATAAGGGTTGTTTTTTGTGATTATCAATAAAGAGCATGATTGCTCTCAAATGTTGACATATTTGAAAATTTTATTTAAACTTATGTGGTTGGAACCGTTTACAGGTTATTGAAAATTTACAAATACATGCTGCGAAGGACGTTTGGGGCTACAGGGCATTTATCTGGCTCTTCTGGTGCATAGCAACAGTATTAGGACTGCTCATAGTACCTATGTTTGTTTAATACTGGGCAATTCTAGCGAATTCAAAAAAGCATCTGATTATCGGATGCTTTTTTTGTTTATCCTTGACTATGGCAGTTTTATTATGTAGAATGACAGTGGAGAAAACAAAAAGGGAGTAGACATGAGAAAATTAAATGATATAAAAAAACAAAAGCACATAGCTCTTATAGCTCATGACAACAAGAAGGTACAGCTTATTAACTGGATAAAGGAAAACAAAATCTTCCTTTCAACCCATTTTCTTTGCGGCACAGGAACAACTGCTCGAATGATTATAGAAGAAACATCTCTGCCTGTAAGAGCATTTGAGAGTGGCCCTTATGGAGGAGACCAGCAGATAGGAGCTGCCATAGTTGACGGCAAGATAGATTTCATGATTTTTTTCTGGGATCCCCTTTCTTCGCAGCCTCATGATCCCGATGTAAAAGCACTCTTAAGAATTGCAGTTCTTTATGACATACCGGTTGCAATGAATGTTTCATCGGCAGACTTCCTTTTGAAATCAAGCTATATGGAAGAAGATTATATAAGAGAAAAATAAACGAAATGTTGATAAAGAAATCTCCAAAGCATGCTTTGGAGATTCTTTTATTTTAATAATGCTGCATATGCAAACATTAAGACATAGCTATTTTTCATCATCCTCGTTAATTACCAATACAGGACATGGAGCATCTGCTATGACTCTTTGAGTTATGGAACCCACAAAGAATCTTCTTACCTTCGAATAACCTCTTCTGCTCATCACAATCAAATCTGTTTTGTTTTCATTGGCATATTTTATTATTTCTTCATATGGAACGCCTGCAAGAACTTTTTTTTCAACTTTGACACCTTCGGTATTGACAATTCCTTCAAATACATCAAGCATCTTAGTCTGGTTTTCCAAAAGCATTGCTGAAATCTGAGCGTGATTTACAGGAAGGGTAACAACACCGTCTCCCATGTAGGCGAATTTTCCTCTCACGTCTGCCACGCTTAAAAACACAATATCGCCTCCATACTGTCTTGCAATATTGACTGCTTTTATTGCTGCTTTTTCAGAAGCTGCTGACCCATCGACCGGAACAAGTATTTTATTCATATTTCCTCCTTTTGATAATTAGTCATTAAACAATATATATAGATTATAAACCTCTTGTGATTAATATACCACAAATATAAAATTTTAAGCATATATTTATTATTGCTTCATTAATAAAAGTTATCTGTCTAGAAAAGAGAAGTATGACAGCGTCCTTTCGGATGCTGTTCATACAAAATATTATTTAATTTGACAATATTTACAAAATTTGCTGTGCTTATCTTGCATAAATAATTCTTTACTTACATAATCTAACAAGGCATTATGGAGGTAATATATGAAAAAATTTCTCAGGACAATTTTAGTAGTTGCAGCTGCTGTTGCAGTTTTGTCCTTGTCTGCATGCACATCAAAGGATAACCCAGCTGAGCCGGAAGGTATAGTACCTCCACAGGCTTGGGAAGAAAAATATCCGTCTATTGTCGCATCCTTCGAAAAAAATGCTGAAATGGCAGCAACAAAATACGGTGGAAGCGAACCTTATTCTTACCTGGAAAAATATGAGTTTTTAAGTCTCTTTTATGAGGGATACGGATTTTCAAAACAATATGACAGAGCCAGAGGGCATGTCTACACACTGGAGGATGTCATATCAACAGCTAGGCCTAAAAAGGGAGCAAGCTGCTTTGCATGCAAGTCCCCTGATTTTGTTGAGCAACTGAACAGCCAGGGCGTTGAGTTCAACTCAATGGATTTTGAGGAAGCATCAAAGTATATGACAAACAGCATAACGTGCTATGACTGCCACATGGAGGAGCCGGGAGTAATAAATCTCACTCTCACTCATTTGACTGACGGACTTGAAAATGTTGACAGAGAATATAAGGATACAACTCTGGCCTGCGCTCAGTGCCATGTTGAATATTATCAGGACCCTGAAACAATAGCAATTACGTTGCCTTGGAACAACGGACTTGATGCGGACAGCATGCTTCAATATTACGATGAACGTGGATACGCTGACTGGGTTCATCCTCAGACAGGTACTCCTCTTTTGAAAGCACAGCATCCTGATTTTGAAACTTACCAGACTGGCATACACGGCAATTTTTCATGCACAGACTGTCACATGGAAGAAACTGAAGAAAACGGCGAAACTGTGAAGGCTCATCAATGGACCAGCCCTCTTCTCACAAGCATGGAGGGCACATGCATAAAGTGCCACACAACTGAAACAAAGGAAAGTCTGACTGCAAAAGTTGAAGCTATACAAGGGCCTGTTTATGATAAAACAATGGCTGTTGCAGACAATATTACGAAACTCATTGAAGAACTAAGCGCATCAGTCAAGGAAGGAACAAAGACAGAGGAAGAACTTGACGCTGTAAGACAGCTTCACAGGGAAGCACAGTTTAAATGGGATTTTGTGTTTGTCGAAAACGGTGAAGGATTCCACAACCAGGAGCTGGCACACAAACTTCTTGACGAAGCCAACGAATTAGCATTGGAAGGATTGGAACTGCTGAAATAATTATAAGGGAGCTATATTATATCTCAGATAACATTTGTCTCAACTGTAGGGGAGGGCCTCGTGCCCTCCCGTGGGCGGGTACCACCCGCCCCAACAATTGGTAGAATTAACTTTATCGTTAATCTGAGCTGTATTGTTATGGCTCCTTTAATATAAGGAGTTTAACTTGAGAAAAATCAACAAAATTATAATGGCAATCAAATCCATGAAACTGGGGGTAATTCTGCTGGTTATGCTGGGGGCTACATCTGTTGCAGGAACAATGATACCACAAAACGAAAGCTTGCAGTTTTACGCGCAAAATTATGGCTCAAAATTCAATAATCTGTTGCAGCTTCTTGAACTTGACAATGTGTATTACTCATGGTGGTATGCATTTATTGTAACGCTACTCATAATTAATCTTACAACGTGTATAATAACAAGACTTCCAAGCGTTGTCAGGCATATGAAATCTGTTCCTGATGGAAGAGGTGCATTTACGGAAAAAAATCTTTTATTTGAAGTTGATGGTGAAGGGGTTATAGAAAATCTTTCTGCCCACATGGGATTTAAAAAATTTAAAAAAATCGATGAAAGTATATATGCTTCAAGAAAAAACAACATTGGATACATGGGCTCCTGGCTGCTTCATCTTGGAATATTGATGATTATAGTTTTTTTTGCTCTTGGAAACAGATTTGCATATGAAACAAATCTATACGGAGTGCCGGGAACAATTGGTCAACTTGAAAACACAGATTTGTTCATGAAAATAAATTCATTTGAAGCAAAGTTCAGAGATGACTTTACAGCAGAACAATACATTACAAACATAGACATTTTAAACAACAAACAAGACGTGTTAAAAAGCGGAGATGTTTCTGTAAATTCACCTCTTCGGTACAACCACTACAGCTTTTATCAAAACAGCATGGGATATGCTGTGAACCTAAAGGTGTATGAGGGGGAGGAAAAAATTCATGATGATGTTTTCTACCAGTCGGAAGTATATGTAAGTGACGGCAAAAAGTTTGCAGTGCAGTTTATGAACTTTTATCCGGACATGGAGATGACAGGAAAAGGACCAAAAACAGTCACACCTTATTTTAACAATCCGTACATGCTTTATGCTGCTTTTTATGAAGGATACATGGTGGACATGAATGTTGTACCCTGCAACAGCACCATAAATTACCGAGAGTTCAGTTTCACAGTTGATAGACCACAGGAGTTTACTCTTATTAACATAAGGAAGGACCTGTTCACGCCATTTGCATTTTTAGGCGCATTGATATTAATAGCTGGAATAATGGTAACATTTTACTTTGTTCCGGTGACTCTGTATGCAGTAAAAACTAAGGACACAGCTCTTTTTTATATATGTTCCAAAAAGAACAACGAAATGACAAGGACAAAGCTTTTGCTTAAATATGATGATTTCAAAAGGGGAGAACAATCAAATGGACTTGAATAGATATTCTTCAATAGAAAATATTTTTTTTACTATAACAACAATAACTTATGTCATATCAATGATTCTGTATTTTATATTTTTTGTCTCGAAAAAAGACGTACTTGGGCGATGGGCAAGCGTGCTTCTTCTCATTGGTTTTGCTTTTCACACTGCGTCACTTATTACAAGGGGAGTGGGGGCTGGAAGAGTTCCTCTTGCAAATCAATACGAATTTGCTGTCAGTTTTGCATGGGGAATTTCACTGTGTTTCATAGTTGTAGAAAGAAGGTACAGCTTCAAGGCGCTTGGTGCATTTGTTCTGCCTGTGGTGTTCATTATCATGGGCTATGCTGCAATGCAGAGCAAGGACATCAGACCGCTGATGCCAGCTCTACAAAGTTCATGGCTTACAATCCATGTTTCTACTGCAGTAATAAGCTACGGTTCCTTTGGCGTTTCATTTGCTCTTTCCTGCATGTACATGCTGAAAAGTTATTTTAAGGGAGAATTTTATGAAAAGCAAATACCAAGTCTTGATAAGCTTGATTTCTTGACATACAGGGTTATAACATTCGGTTACTTATTTTTGACACTTGTTATAATAACCGGGGCCATATGGGCTGAAAGGGCATGGAGCAGGTACTGGGCATGGGATCCAAAAGAAACATGGTCACTGATAACATGGATTATTTATTCGGCATATCTTCATGTGAGGCTCATGAAGGGATGGAAGGGCAAAAATGCTGCATTGTTTGCCATTGTGGGATTCATATGCGTAATTTTTACTTACATAGGAGTTAACACGCTTCTTCCGTCAGTACACAGCTATGTGAGATAATAATAAATAGCACCCAATTTTATGTTTCTACAATTGAGTGCTATTTATTTTATGTTTTCAGTTTCTTTTATGGTGGACTCACCGCTTTCCTGGTATACTAACCCAACATATGCTTCATGATTTTCACTGATTCAACAAATATTTTTTTTCTTGATAAATTGACTTTGTTTTATATTAACATTCTAAATCTCTTTATAATACTTTTGAGATTTAACTTCTAAGCACTCATCCAAGTGCTTTATTTTTTAGATTTTCATATTCAATTGTAATTTTAAATCCTGCAATTTTATGTTGCCGGTTTAAAATTTGAAAATCAATTTCTTCAAGGTAATATTTACTGTTTCAGTTTAATCTGAGAAACTAGTTGTATTTTATATATACCACAGATTTATTTCTTTAAACATATATTTAAAAAAATTTTTATAAAATATTATATATAATTTAGGTGGATGACAAAGTTTAAATATTGCGTTTCATTCTGAGAGCTTGTTCGAAGAATCTCATGTTTTCAACATTGATTTGCAAATAAACAGCACCCGTAATTTTCATTGTCTATATGAAAACGGGTGCTGTTTATTTTTTGTCTTTCGTCATGTAATTTCCTTTCTTATGTCTATATAATAACACTTGCTTCCAAATAATCAGTTTAATATCTTTTTCTTATGAATCGGAATTCTTAAACATCTTCTTTTATTTGGCTGCCAGTGGTAGGATATATATACCCGCAATATATTTCTTTAAACATATATTTTTTATTTTTTTGAAATATATTTTATGGATGAAATACATATATTGACTTTAAATCAAAAGAGTACCATAATTGTATGTGGAATCATAAAAGTCAGGGGGGATGTAAATTTTGCAACATTTTATGGATTATTTTAATGATTACAGGGGTTTACCAAGGTCAATTTATTTCATATTTTTGTCAAGAATCATAAATTCTGTGGGAGCATTTGTGGGTCCGCTTATAACATTGCTCTTAACTGATAAAATAGGCCTTTCAACCGCTGAGGCCGGTGTGTTTGTCACTATGTCAACTGCAGTGTTCGTACCTGCGTCTATGATAGGGGGATATTTATCTGACCGTTTTAACAGGAAAAATACATTGTGCCTGTTAACTCTTTTTCAGGCTCTATGTTATCTTGCTTGTGGATTTCTTCAAATGTCAATGACAATTCCTTACCTGCTTTTGGCTGCCTCGTTTTTTTCCAGCGCAGCACAGCCTGCAAGCGGTGCAATGGCAGCTGACTTGTCAGTGAAAAGCAACAGACAGGGTGCATTTTCGCTTCTTTATCTTGGAACAAACATTGGCTTTGCAGTAGGACCTTTGATTGCAGGATTTTTATACAAAAGTTATCTTCCGCTTTTGTTTATAGGGGATGCTGTAACTACAATAGTATCTGTCATAGTCATATATCTTAATGTTCCGGAAACAAGACCGGAGTATGATATTGAGGAAGAAGTCAAATCAGAAGACTTAGAGCGTGCAGAAGAAGGTTCATCATTGCAGGCACTTTTTAGAAGACCTCAAATATTGGTTTTCGGAATTATTTCAATGTTCTTATCATTTTCATATTCACAGGTTCATTTCTCACTTCCTCTTTACGCCAATGAGTTGTTTGGAGCAAATGACGGAGCCAGAGTTTTTGGCATGCTCATGAGCACAAACGGAGTAGTTGTTGTATTGATGACCATCTTCATTATAGGCAAGACTAAAAGGTTCGAGGCTTCAACAAATGTAGCTATGTCTGCTGTGTTCTGGGCTGTGGGACTTGGAATGCTTTATTATGTGTCATCTTTGGGAATGATGGTCTTGTCCACAGTTCTCTGGACAATAGGAGAAATATTGAACGTTACAAATGTGGGCGTATACATTGCCAACAATTCTCCAAAATCCCACAGGGCAAGGTTTAACTCATTGTACTGGATAATTTCCGGAACAGGCCAGGCTATGGGACCTACAATTATGGGAAAATATCTTCTTAATAACCCCATAAAAAATGTGTGGGCACTTACATTTTTCATAGCACTTGTATGCAGTGCAGCCATGTTTTTTTTCAGCATAAATGAAAAATCAAGAATTGGTAATTCAACTGAAAAGAATTAATGTTATATTTTAATTTCAGTTGTAAATTTATTTAAAGAACAGGAGCATGAAATTGGAATCAGTTTATAAAAAAAGTATAACAGTGCAGTCAAGGGATTCAGACTTCAGTCTGAGGGTAAAATTAAGCGCATTATTTTCTTATTTTCAGGAAATGGCAACAGAACATGGACAAATCTTGGGAGTTGGAAGAAGCAGCATACAAAAGCATGGAGTTATATGGGTGCTCATACGCTCAAGAGTTGAAGTTGAAAGATACCCAAGGATGAAAGAAGAAATATTTATAGAAACATGGCCAGAACAGCCAGGAAAAATTGAGTTTGAAAGAAATTTTATCGTACGGGATGGGGAAGGAGTTATTATAGCACGAGCATTGACATCATGGGTCATCATTGACGTGGAAAACAGGAGATTGAGAAGAAGTAGTACGCTTGATGCTAAATTTACTGATTTGGGAAGAGAAAAAGCATTAAGCTGCGAACTTGGAAAAATCAAATCAAACAATCAGCTGAATTTATCATACAAAAAAGCTGTAAGATACAGTGACATTGATATAAACGAACATCTGAACAACTCAAAGTATGTGGATTACATAATGGACTGCTTCAGCCTGGATGAACACAAGGACTATCAAGTTCAATCTATTGAGGTTGATTATGTCCATGAAGCATTGCCGGGTGAAACAATTGAGTTGTACACTGACATGTCAGAGTCCGGACAAAACATCATTTATATAGAAGGCATAAATGAAAAAACCAACATGACAGTGTTCAAATCGCAAATAGAAATAAAAAACTATAACAACATAAACTGAAAAACTTTTCATTTTCGTTGTTGTTAAATTGACAACACGTAGGGGAGGACCTCGTGTCCTCCCGTTGTCTGTTACAAGACGAGGCCACGGAAAACTATACATTTATTCACTATCGCTCAGGATGACACAAATAGACTTTTTCGCGGGCTGGCACAAGACCAGCCCCTACAGATTGTACAAATTGATTTACACCAGAGCCGTAGTTTTATGCTGCAATAACATTTAGTCGTTCAATATTTTTTTCTTTCTCAAATATTCCTCTTCTGTCAACTTACCCTTTGCAAATTCAATTTTCAATTCTTCAAGGGAAGAATCATAGGAATGTTTCATTGATGAATGTCTTGATTTTTTTATTATCAAAATAACTGCAACCAAAGTTGCTGCCAAAATAACACCCATCATCAAAGGCGTGAACCATCCGCCGTAAAATCCGTTGCCAAATCCAAAACAACTTCCAAATCCTCTAAATCCTCTAAAAAACATAGCGCACCTCTATTCTTGCAAGATTTTTTTCATTCTTTCAAAATCATCATCATTTATTTCACCCTTAACATATCTTTGCTTCAACACTTCCATGGAATTGTCGCGTTTTCTTGTATCTATGCTGAGTGATTCATTATTTTTGTACACGTGATAAACTAACAATACTATAATTATCCAGATAAACATCATAATAATTACCTCCTTTTAAAACAAGTATAAACTTAAAATGTGTCGAAATTATGGCAAGACAATGTTATTTTTTGGAAGTATAAATTAATCGCTTTTGTTGTAAACAGGTGCATTAAATGCTATAATGGGTTAATTGCAATGAAGAATAACTTAACAGGAGGCAACTATGAACAAGCCTAAAGTATTGATAGCAAAAAAAATACCTTCATATGTGGAAGAATATATTGGAAAATATTGTGATTATGAAAACTATTATCCTGATGAAAATCATGGAAAATTTCTTTTAGAAAAACTATGTGACAAGGAAGGATTTCTTCAGTCAGGAATTAAAATTGACGATGAATTGCTTAAATATGCGCCTAATCTCAAGGTTGTCAGCAATATTTCAGTGGGATACAACAACTTTGACACAGATGCAATGAAAAAGAGAAACGTCATTGGAACTCATACGCCGGGAGTATTAAACGACACCGTAGCGGATTTGATTTTTGCATTAATACTATCTGCAGCAAGAAAGGTTCCACAGCTTGACAGCTACGTGAAGGGCGGAAAATGGGATATCATGGATCACCCATGTGTCTTCGGCAAGGACGTCCACCATGCAACTCTGGGCATAATAGGAATGGGAAGAATAGGCCAGGATGTTGCTAGAAGAGCAAAGTATGGCTTTGATATGGATGTTTTGTACTACAACAGAACCAGGAAATATGAGGTAGAAGAAAATCTTGGGGTAAAATACGCTGAATTTGATGATGTGCTGGCAAACAGTGAATTTATACTTGTAATGACTCCATTAAATGATGAAACATATCATTTGATTGATGAACCACAGTTCAATCTCATGAAAAAAGATGCGATTTTTATAAATGCATCAAGAGGAGCAACAGTAAATGAAAAAGCACTAATAAAAGCACTTGAGCATGGAAGAATTTGGGCAGCAGGTCTTGACGTATACGAGCAGGAACCTCTTGACAAAGATAATCCTCTTCTTAAGCTTTCAAACGTAGTACTGCTTCCACACGTTGGATCTGCAACAGAAAAAACAAGATGTGACATGGCCATGCTTGCAGCTGAAAACATGGTGAAGGCTCTACTAGGAGAAATTCCTCAAAACATTGTTCCTGAATTGAAATAATACATGAAATAAAAAGGACATTCCCGTAAGGAATGCCGCAGTGTAAGTAGGGGAGGGCATTGTGCTCTCCCGCGGGAGGGCAGTAGCCCTCCTCTACAGTTGATGTCCTCCTGATATAAATGGAATCATACTGTTTAGAAATGCTGTTTTACATGATTTATAAATAAGGTATATCAATATTTAATAAAAGTCTTATATAAGATTAAAGCAAATGTAGCCAGGTACAATATCCATACAAGTAAAATTTTAGACAGAAAAAAGTCTGAAAAATACGCTCCCAGAAGAATTCCCACACTAACAAGGGATACCTTAAGTATTCCGAAATCCCATACCGAATATTCTTTGGCGGAATTCAAAGCTCTTTTAATTAATTTTCTCATTTCAAGATCTCCTCACCTGCATTAGATTAAATTTTAACATCCATGATTATATTTTAATTTATGAATAAAATTAAGTCAAACAATATTGCTTATTATTTACAACATGTTTTTCATCATATTAAAAATTATGGATAATAGATAAAAACGTGAACAAAATATTCATAAATAAAAAATCAGAAGGTAACTAAATGAGTGCAATTGAAAGATCATATTCATATATTTACAAGAAACTAACCAGAGCTGTGAATCCTTTCAAGAAGAAAATAATCAATACAGAGTGCATAGTGCACAAGTTCATCAACAACCAGTCCCTTTTCATTTTGAAAAATGATGGATATACGCAAGTCTATAACCTCATGTCAATATACATTGAAAGCATCAATGAAGGTGCGGTGTGGGCAGACCAGGATTTTAAAAGCAGCAATCATTTTTACAATCCAAAGACAAAAAAAGGAATGTACGGCAGCAGCAACGCCAAAAGAGAGTGCATTGCATATTACAAGAGGGCACTTATGGAGTATTTTAAAGGAGACATAAAAACATCAATGTTTTATCTCGGAGCTGCATGCCATTTGATACAGGACCTGACCATTCCCCAGCACGCAAATGTGGAGCTTTTGAACAGCCACAGAAGGTATGAAAACTGGGTTATAAAAATGTACAATGTTCATAAGAAGTTCAAAGTGTACGATTCCGGCATATATCTGGATTCCATAACTGACTATGTTGAACTTAACAGCAAAAATGCTGTTGCAACATACAACATGTACACGGACATTACAAACGAACATCTCAGATTTTTCAAAATAACATCAAACATACTTGTTATGGCACAAAAAACCACGGCAGGGCTCATGTGCAACTTCTTTTATGACATAAAGAGGATAAAGGCTCTGAAGGAAATAATGAAAAAATAAAAATGTGAACATGGATTCGGTGTTTAAAATAGTTTCCGGAGGATAAATAGCAAGGGCTTGCTGTATGCAAGCCTCTGTTGTTTTTTTGTTATATAAAAATTGATTAAAAGAAAACTTGCTGGGTAATTATAATATATGAAGTGCAAAATGAGAGGCGGAATTCTAAATGAAAAAAATAATGATTGCAGCTGCAGTCTTAGTGATATTAGTATTAGTATTGACAGGCTGCGCCAACACGTCATCAGAGGAAGAAAGCATGAATGAAAAGACACAATATGTAAAAATCAGCCCGGAAGAAGCAAAAGAAATTATGGATAATGAAGAGGTAATTGTTTTGGATGTAAGGACCAAATCAGAATATGACCAAGGACATATAGAGGGTTCAGTTCTCCTGCCGGTAGATGAAATATCATCAAAGGCTGAAGAAGTTTTAAAGGATAAAAAGGCAAAAATACTTGTGTACTGCAGAAGCGGAAACAGAAGTGCCACAGCAGCCAAGACACTAATAGAAATGGCTTATGAAAATGTGTTTGATTTTGGAGGAATCATTGACTGGCCTTATGAAATAGTAAAATAATATAAAATGAATGAACAATACACTATGTTAAAACACGAAACTAAGATATTAAAATAACTAGAAAAATTAAATGGAGGTACTATGAAACTAAAAGGAAAAGCAGCTGTTGTAACAGGGGCGAGTTCAGGAATGGGAAGACAAATTGCATATTATTTTGCACAGGAAGGTGCAAATGTGCTGGCAGTTGCAAGAAGAATTGAAAAACTCAATGATCTTGTGGAAGAAACAAAGGAATTTGAAGGCAAGGTAGTTGCTTTTTCAGCAGATCTTGCACAGCTTGAAAATGTAGAGGGAATGGTTGACGAAGCAATAAAGGTATTCGGAAAACTTGATATTCTTGTAAACAATGCAGGCATAATGGATGACATGAGCGCAGTAGGCGATTCAAGCGAGGAAATGTTTGACAAGGTATACAATTTAAATGTCAAATCAATGTTTTTTGCAATGAGAAAAGCAGTTAAATATTATGAAGAAGTTGGCGGAGGCATTATAATCAACATTGCATCGATCGGAGGATTGAAAGGCGGTATTGCTGGAGCAGCATACACTGCAAGTAAGCATGCTGTTGTAGGCCTTACAAAAAATACAGGATTCATGTACGAGCTTAAAAATATCAGGTGCAATGCAATTTGCCCTGGTGCAGTGAAGACGGAAATTGGTTCAAGTGAATTCATGCAGAAAATCAACATGGATGGAGCAAAACGTACAGGAATAGGCCTTGCTTTAAATCCGCGTGCAGGTGAACCTGAAGAGATTGCCAAGGTTGCGGTATTCCTGGCAAGTGATGATGCTTCATTTATAAATGGCCAGTGCATAGCAGTGGACGGTGGTTGGACATCATATATGTAATAATATAAAAAGTAATAATATATTCTTCAGCTAGATGCCAGAGTTGTCTCAATATGTAGGAGAGGACCTTGTGTCCTCCCGCGGGCGGGCACAAGACCCACCCCTACGATTGAAAATTTAAAGTTATCAATAAAAAAGGACAAATTATTAATTGTCCTTTTTGTATTTATACCTGGAATAAGCTGGTGATTTCTTCTTTTGAAAGTGAGTTTATTAATATTTCACCTTTTTTGATTACAGAATCGGCCAGGTCATTTTTGTTCTGCTGCAATTTTTCAATTTTTTCTTCTATGGTGTCCTTGGCAATGAGTTTGAAAACCTGGACCTTGTTGTTCTGGCCTATGCGATGTGTTCTGTCTGTAGCCTGATTTTGAGCGCTTATGTTCCACCATGGGTCGAAGTGAATCACAACATCGGCTCCTGTGAGATTCAGTCCTGTACCGCCTGCTTTTAAACTTATGAGGAATACCGGGGTTTTATCGTGGTTGAACTTGTTTGCCATTTCAAGCCTATCCATGCTCTTTGTGGCTCCCGTAAGCAGGTAGTAATCTATGAAGTTTACCCTCAGGTGTTTTTCTATAATTGACAGCATTGTTGTAAATTGAGAGAAAATTAAAATTTTGTGTCCGTTTTCTATGCTGTTTTTGACAATTTCCATGCATAGGTCCAGCTTTGCGCTGCCGCCCCTATAATTTTCGTAATAAAGGGATGGGTCACAGCATAGTTGTCTCAGTCTGGTGAGCATTGAAAGAATTTTAATCTGGCTTCTTTCAAAACCCTTTTCTTCGATTTCACTTTTAAACTGCAAGTTAAGCTTAATGAGTTCAGCTTCATAAAGTTTGCGCTGAGTTGACTCCATATGGGCGTAAACCAATGTTTCAATTTTGTCCGGGAGTTCTTTCAATACATCTTTTTTGAGTCTTCGCAGGATGAAGGGCTGAATCTGTCTGTGAAGCCTGTTTAAAACATCTTGATCCATGTCTTTTACAATTGGAACCTCATATTTTTCCTTAAATTTCTTGTAGCTCAATAAGAATCCGGGCATTATGAAATCAAATATTGACCATAAATCAGCCAGCGAATTTTCAATAGGCGTTCCTGTGAGAGCAAAACGAACATCGTTTTTTAAAAGTTTAACTGCTTTGGCATTTTGAGTGGTGGAATTCTTGATGTACTGTGCTTCATCCAATATACAGTAATTAAAATCAACATTTGCATATGATTCAATGTCCCTTTTTATTAAATCATAAGATGTCAATATCAAATCGTAGTTGTTGATGTTTTTAATCAGTTCAAATCTTTGTTCAGCATTTCCTGCAATTATAAGAGTGCTTATTGCAGGAGAAAATTTTTCCGTCTCGCTTTTCCAGTTGTATACCAGAGATGTGGGGCATATGACTATGGAAGGCTTTTTTACATGGTCTTTTTCTGAAAGAAGAAGACTTATTACCTGCAGTGTTTTTCCCAATCCCATATCATCAGCAAGAATTCCTCCAAGGGAATATCTGGACAATGATTTTAACCACTTGAAACCCGTCAGCTGGTATTTTCTCATTATGGGCTTCAGATTATGAGGAAGTTCGAAATCAGCATCGTTTGATTCATTGATGCTGTGAATCATTTCCTTGAAGTTCTGCGTTTTTTCTGCTGTGACCCATGAGTTATTTTTTAGGAGACTGTCTAGATACAGCGAACGATACTTTGGGATTTCAATGTGTCCGGTTTCAAGCTCCTGACTGGTGATGTTCAAATCCTCAACTAGTTTCTCCACTGTGCTGAAATATTCATTTTCAAGGTTAAGGAATGAACCGTCCTTGAAACGAAAATATTTTTTTCTTTTCTTGTAGGAAGAAAGTATGTCTTTTAACTCCGAAGGATCAAATTCAAGTTTTTCTATGTCAAGCTCTATGAGATTGCTCACTAATTTCACACCCATGGACATGCTTTTCGGATACCTGATGTTAATTTTTTTAAAGTCATCGCTTATATTGACTTCACATAGTGTTGTGAGATTATTTATTCCTGAAGTGATGAATTCATAAATTTTATCTTCATCTGTCATGGTGTATTTTGCTGTTGTTCTGTCAAAACCTGCATTTTCTATGGCAACAAGTATTTTTGTTTCTTCAAGCAGATTTCTTACAATCGTGCTGTCCCTAGAAGATTTTCTGAATGGATTAACATCAACATCTCCATAATTGAAGACAACACCTGCATATATGAATCCCTGATTGTTGCAGTCCAGATAAATGCTTGCTGTAAGGGGCAGAATGTTCAGTTTTTCTGATGATTCTATATCAGTTTTCACATTTGCATGTTTTGAAATCTGAGGAAGGACTGCCGAACAAAATTTTCCCATATGGTCCTTGTCAAGAGCGATTGATTTTAAGGGCTGCATCATAATTTTGTTTACTGCAGGAAGAACTTCAGCTGAAAATTTCTTCGAGCACCTGTAGAGTTTATCTTCAACTACTACATATGTGAAGTCCTTGGAATTTGTCATAAATGAAATGTACAGGTTTGTGGTAAGATTGTACTGACCGGTCAAGGGATCTTCTGATATGTAAAAAACAGCCTCGGGGTCTTTGTTTACAAATGTTATTTCCTTGAACTCGTACTTGTAGCCGTGGCATTCAACAGTGTTGTTTTCGAACAAGTCAAAAAAGCTGTCAAATGAAAATGGAAATATTTTAAATGCACGGCCGCTTGCAGTATGGGCGCTGTACGCACTTGCAGTCTTGGCTACAACCTGTGTGTATGTTTCTGCTTCATCCCTCAGGAACAATGCCAGAGGAAGAGATTCTTTTTCAAAGTCGCTCAATTCGTGGTTGAACTCCAAACTTTTCCCATAAGAAACATGTGTTGAATGTTTTATGCAGCTTGCCAGTTCATAGGCATCTTTTACAATATACTGCCTCTTATCTCCAATTGTGAATTCTATTCCTATTTCATCCCTGCCTGTAATGTTAAGTATTGGCTTAAGACTTACTGTTCCTTCTTTTTGTTCGATTTTCACGCTTTCTTTTATTTTGTTCTCATAAACTTTTATCAGATCTTCAAGAGGGTAATTTCGAATAGGCGACTGGACTTGATTTTCCTTGAATATAACATTTCTTGGAGAAACAACCTTCAAGTCGTAGCTGTAGTAAATTTTCATCATTGCCGCTGCAATGTGCTTGCACGCTCCGCGGGTTTCCTTGAATGCATGGCAGCTGCAGGCAAAATCAGCAATGTCCCCTTCATTGTCAATTGAAACAGACGTGTCATATGAAGATGTGCCGCTGCCCTTTACTCTTGTAGTGTACTTCAGGTAAAATCCCACTGTTTCTTCGTTGTAAACTCTTTCAGAACTGAATTTTCCAACGTGGTTTTCCCTGTAATATGTTGCTCCTTTTTTGAATGATGATTCACTTTCAGAGCAGTTCTTAATGTCATCTAGGTTGAAATTGATCTTTTCCATTATTTCTCCGGTTATTTATAATTATTGTTGCCTGCATTTCCGTCCGATTATGAATTATTATATCACACAAGACAAATAAGACAACGTGGTAAAATAATATTTGTTTATTCTTACTATAAAAACATTTTTGCAGGTCATATTTTGGGGTATATATAAGTATAACTTAACTAAGCCGGATACGCCCGGATTATTCAGGCTGGCATGTAAGATATCAGAAATTCCCTAGTTGGTATTTGTGATGTTGATTTTTATGACATTAGAGTGCATTTTAAATAAAATAATAAGAGGAGGCAGTTA
Organism: Firmicutes bacterium UBA6113; assembly: GCA_002422545.1. Classification (GTDB taxonomy): domain Bacteria; phylum Bacillota; class Clostridia; order Tissierellales; family Sedimentibacteraceae; genus Sedimentibacter. The sequence goes on from DIWF01000030.1 coordinate 25,506, forward strand.
TGGGGGAGGTAGTATATGTTTCATGGGAACTTATAGGAAATTTTTTGGAAAGAGCTTTTGAAGCTGTTGGTGTGCATGCGGATGAAGCAAAAATATGCGCTGATGTGCTCATAGAAAGCGACAGGAGAGGAATTGAAAGCCATGGCTGCAACCGCTTCAAGACAATATACATAGACCGCATAAAAGAAGGAATTCAAAATCCTGTAACCTTATTTGAAGTTATAAAGGAAACTGCAACAACAGCAGTTGTTGACGGTCATGATGGAATGGGAATGGTAGTTGGGTACAAATCAATGAACATGGCAATTGACAAGGCCAAAAAGTACGGAATGGGAATGGTCGCTGCAAGAAACTCAACCCATTATGGAATTGCAGGGTATTATGCCATGATGGCAGCAAAACAAAATATGATAGGAATAACAGGAACCAATGCACGTCCTTCCATTGCTCCCACGTTCGGAGTTGAAAACATGCTTGGAACTAATCCCATAACATTTGCCATGCCAACTGATGAGAATTTTCCTTTTGTGCTTGACTGCGCCACAAGCATTATACAAAGAGGAAAAATAGAATATTACGCAAGAAACGGAGTGGAAACGCCTATAGGTGCCGTAATTGACCAGGATGGTTTTCCATTGACAGACAGTATTAAGATTCTTACAGATCTCACAAGCGGAAAGGCAGCATTGGCACCACTTGGAGGAATAGGAGAAGAAACGGGAGGGCACAAGGGTTACGGATATGCCACTGTTGTAGAAATACTTTCAGCTGCCCTGCAGGCAGGCAGTTTTTTAAGGATGCTGTCCGGTACAACTGAAGACGGTGGGAAAATTCCATATCACCTTGGTCATTTTTTCATAGCCATAGACACGGAAGCATTCTTGGGGGCAGAGGAGTTTAAACATACTGCAGGTGAAATATTAAGAGAGCTTCGCAGTTCAAAAAAAGCCAAAAACCATGACAGAATATATACTGCAGGTGAAAAGGAATATTTAAGCTGGCTGGAAAGAAAAGACAAGGGAGTGCCCCTGGGGCTATCCGTGCAGAAGGATTTGATTAATGTCAGAAATGAACTTAATCTCAATATAACATTTCCATTTGAATGAGCTGAGGAAGATGTATTCTTTGGAGAATTTGGTTTTGTATTGCTTACAGCTATCTATAAAAATAGCGAAAATATTCCAAAAAAACGAATAATAATTGTTGCATTTTTGACAACAATGCAGTATTATATTTCCATACGATAATAGCAAACTTGTCGAAAGGCAAGGACGCAAAGCCATGGGTCTAAAGTGATTACTATGATTGCCAGGTTGCCGAAGAGAGATGAATGAATATATTCAGCTGTATGCTTTGGCATACAGTTTTTGTTTTTCTTAAAGGAAATCGTTTTTGAAAAGGAGGAATGATTTATGTCAACAGTTGACACTTTAACCGGAAACGGTATGGATGACTTGAAGGAACTGCAGCAGAGATTGAACTATGAATCAATCAAACATCAATTCAGACCTAAACTGATCGGGGGCTTAAACGAAGATGATGTTTCTCAATACATTGAATATATTGAGGACAAGTTTCACAAGCTTGAGCAGGAAAACAAAAAATATATGGATTTGAATTATAATCTGAAAAAACAACTTGAAGTTCAAATTGAAGAAAATATGAGCCTTCAGGAAAATATGGATGATGCAAAGCAAAGGATTAATATTTACATAGCAGAAAACAAAAATAAGGATGCTTTGGTCAAGACAATGAATGACAACTTCAGTTTAGAAAAAGAAGCACTGCAAAACGAAATTCTTAAAATGAAAGAAGGACGTGATGAACTGGAAAGCATGCTTTCAGAAGCAAAAATCACAATTGCAGAATCAGAGGAATACAAGAATAGACTGGAAGAAAACAACGACAGGTTGAAATCAAGAATAAACAGCCTTGAAAAAGAAAACGAAAAAATTGAAGTGCTTATGGACGACATCAGCATTTTGACAGAAGAAAAAGCAGAGCTTGAAAAAATGCTGTCGGAAGTGAGCCTTAAAATAGAACAAGCTAATGAATATGAAGTAAGACAGCAAGAACTTGAAAGTAAACTTAAAGAATTAGAACCTGAACTTGAGCAGTCAAGGAAATATGCAGCAACACTTGAAGAAAACAGCAATGTCATGACTGCAAAGTTGACTGAACTGGAAAATAAAACAAAAACCATGGAAGATTCCAACGCACAAATAGATAAATTATGCCAGGAGCTTAAAAGTCAGCTTGAGGCAGAAAAATCCAAAAATGAAAAACAGATAATGTATCTTGAAATGTCCAAACAGAAAATAACTAGCCTGGAAGCAACTGTCAAGGAAAGTATGACTGAACTTGAAGAACAAAGAAAGATAAGCGACAGGGCAGAACAGGAGCTGCAGCTTGAAAAAGCCAAGGCTTCAAGCAATAAAATAAACGGATTCAAGGAAGAGCTTGAAAGCATTTATAAAAAGATAGAAATTCTAGAAAATGAAGCAACACAGCACGTGAAAAACATCAACGAACTGCAGCAGCAGCTTTCTTTAGAGCAGATCCGTGCAAACAAGGCTGAAAACAATCTCTCTGCCTATTCTAAATTGGTTTCTGATTTTAAGGACAAATTTGAAAAGGAACAAAACATGCTCGAAGCACAGTACAGAAATTTTCTGAGCAACCGCAGTCAGCTTCATTCGGAAATAAGCGACTTGGTTGAAATCAATATAATGTAATAGTTTATGCCGGATTGAATACAAGGGGAATCCCATATATTATCTTAATTGTTGGACAATCGGGATAAAATTAAATATCCGATAAATGTTATGAAATTGCCGCCTGGTTGGGCGGTTTTTTTTATATGGTAGGAAAGTTCTCTTTGCGGAGCAACTTTTTTATAATAATATTGGCATTTGGTGTTGAATCTGGATATCAATACGTAGGGGAGAGCCTCGTGCTCTCCCGCAGATGCAAAATTATTGAAGTAACAACAACGGGCGGACACAAAATCCGCCCCTACGCACTGGCTAATTTGGTATTCAGCAGTGAATTTGAATATCATTTTTGTAGGGGAGGACCTCGTGTCCTCCCGCAGATACAAATAAATGATATCGAACTTTTTATGTATCAATAATCTTTGCTCTCCCATTCTGAAACATATTTATCGAGTTCATCTTCCATTATTGGCACGCGGTTACCCTGGGCGCCGCAGTTGAGACATTTGTCATTTTTAAAACCCTGTTTTGTGCATTTATCCGCTACAGGTTGATCACATCCGTAGTTGCCGCATTCAGTGCATCTGAATACAGGGTTTTTGCACGGGTGTCCTGATTTAATTCCGTCACAAATTGCCACATGAGCTTTTTCTTCTTCAGTCATTTCAATATGACGTTTCTGGTTTAGCTTGCCGCCTCTGAACCAAAACTTATTGTTAGGGGATACTTCTGGCATAAAAATCACTCCTCACGTATTTATTTAAATAAGATATACCCAAAAAACCATTACATAATCAAAATGAGTCATATTTTGTCAATTAATTTTGATTCGCAAAATTTGACAAACATAATTTAATTATTTTTATTGTATTTAAATTAACTAAAATGAACACACCCTTGACAACAGTAATACCTATGTTATAATCATGACGTTAAAAAAATATCATTTCAAGGAGTACATATGAAATTGAAAAAATTATTATCATTGTTGTTGGCAGTAATGCTGGTATTTTCTCTGGCAGGATGCCAAAAAAATGAAGCTGAACAACCGGCTCAGGAAGAACCAAAACAGGAACTTGTAAGCACAGTTGCTCAAGGCGAAGGCACAGGAAAATATGGTGCTTTTAAAGTGGATGTTACTTTGGAAAATTCCGAAATAAAGGATATAAAAGTTACAGAAAGCTCTGAATCAGGATTTACAGAACCTGTTATTGCTCAGCTGACTAAGGAAATGATCGACGCTAACTCTGTTGACGTAGATGCTGTTACAGGAGCAACTCTGACAAGCTTTGCTTTTATTAACAGTGTTAAGGATGCTGTTGAAAAATCAGGCGCAGTATTGACTGCTAAAGAAGTTCAAACTGAAGAAGAAAAAGTTGAAGATATTACTACAGACATAGTAATAGTAGGTGCCGGCGGAGCTGGTCTTTCTGCTGCTATTGAAGCTACAAATGCTGGAGCAAAAGTAATTGTTGTAGAAAAGAATGCCTTCATGGGTGGAAATACTAACTATGCAACAGGCGGTATGAATGCTGCAGGAACAAAATATCAGGAAGCTAAAGGAATACAGGACACACCTGCACTTTACTATGCTGATACAATGAAGGGTGGAAAAGACCTGAACAATCCTGAGCTTTTGAAAGTATTGACTGAAAATTCAGCTGAAACACTTTATTGGCTTGAAAGCCTCGGCGCTGATCTGTCAGAAGTTGGAAGATCAGGAGGACAAAGCGTTGACAGAATTCATAAGGGACCTGGAGGAATGCCTGTTGGAACTCACTTGATGGACGTATTCGGAACTCAGGTAAAAACTCTTGGAATTGAAGTGAAATTAAACACAAAGGCTGTTGAAATATTGTCTGAAGGAAATGTTGTAAAAGGAATCAAAGTTGAAAACAAAGACGGAAATTCATACAACATAAATGCAAAAGCTGTAATTCTTGCTTCAGGCGGTTTCGGAGCAAACCCTGATATGGTTGTTAAATTCAAGCCTGAACTTGAAGGATTCGGAACAACTAATGCACCGGGAGCAACAGGAGATGCTTTGGCAATGGTTGAAAAGCTTGATGTGTCATTGACAGACATCGAACAGATTCAAACTCACCCAACAGTAGTTCCAATAATCAATGAAATGATTACTGAAGGAATAAGAGGAGACGGAGCCATACTTGTAAACCATGAAGCTCAAAGATTCATAAACGAACTTGAAACAAGAGACGTTGTATCAAAGGCAATTCTTGAGCAGGAAGGAAAAACAGCATTCCTCGTTCTTGACAAACAGGTTTATGAAAAGGCTTCAACTTATGAAAAATATAAAAACCAGGGACTTTTGAAAGAAGCACAGACTCTTGCAGAACTTGCAGAAATTATGGAAGTTGATGCAGCAACATTGGAAGCAACAGTTGCAAAATACAATGAAGCTGTAAAAGCTAAATCAGATGCAGATTTTGGAAGAACTTCACTGGATGTTGAACTTATATCAGCACCATATTATGCAGTAGAAATTTCTCCTGCAATCCACCACACAATGGGCGGTGTTACAATCAACACAAGCACTCAGGTTATGAACAATTCAGGAGCTATAGTTGAAGGATTGTTTGCAGCTGGAGAAGTTACAGGCGGCGTTCACGGCGGAAACAGAATAGGCGGAAACGCAGTAACTGACATAACTGTATTTGGTAAAATAGCAGGAGCAAACGCAGCTGCTTTTGTAGGTAAATAAATAAAATAAAATAAAAATCCGGCAATCAAAATTGCTGGATTTTTTTATAATGTAGTGGAGGATTACTGTCCTCCCGTAGATAACAAAATTATAGAAATAATAAATGCGGACACAAGATCCGCCCCTACGGACTATTTAATTTAACATAAGCGATAAATTATAAATCCCGGATTGTAGGGGAGAGCCTTGTGCTCTCCCGCATATAACAATTTATTGAATTAATAACACGGTCGGATACAAGATTGAGACAAGATCCGCCCCTACGATTTGTGAAAAATAGGGTTTGTCAATAATCAGAATCCGGCAATAACTTGCCGGAATTTTTTTAATTATGACAACTCGAACATTCCTGTGTAGAGCTGGTAGTACTTTCCTTTTTGTTCTATGAGGTCCTGGTGGTTTCCTCTTTCTATTATCTTTCCGTTTTCTAGAACCATTATGGCATTGGAGTTTCTTACTGTTGAAAGTCTGTGTGCTATTACAAACACTGTCCTGTCCTTCATGAGCGTATCCATTCCTTTTTCAATCAATGATTCTGTACGGGTGTCTATGGAGCTTGTTGCTTCGTCCAGAATCAAAACCGGAGGATCTGCAACGGTTGCTCGTGCAATTGCTAATAGCTGTCTTTGTCCCTGGCTTAAGTTTGTTCCATCTGAAGTGAGTATTGTGTTGTATCCTTCTGGCATGTGTTTTATGAATGAATGCGCATTGGCAAGTTTGGCTGCTTCAATAACTTCATCATCAGTAGCATCAAGTTTCCCATATCGGATATTTTCCATAATGGAGCCTGTGAACAGGTGAGTGTCCTGAAGAACCATTCCCAGGGAGCGTCTTAAATCGTCTTTTTTGATTTTATTGATGTTTATTCCGTCGTATCGTATTTTGCCGTCAGGAACATCATAAAAACGGTTTATAAGGTTTGTTATGGTAGTCTTGCCTGCTCCGGTTGAACCAACAAAAGCAATTTTCTGACCTGGTTTTGCAAAAAGACTTATGCCGTTTAAAACAGTCTTGTTTTCATCATAGCCGAACGTTACATCCTCAAATCTAACATCGCCCTTAACTAGGGTATAAGTCAGTGTTCCGTCGCTGTGAGGGTACTTCCATGCCCAAACACCTGTGCGGCGTGATGATTCACTGATATTTCCGTTCTCATCAATTTCAGCATCCACAAGTGTCACATAACCATCGTCAACTTCCGGAGTTTCATCTAGAAGGTTGAATATTCTTTCGGCTCCTGCAAGTGCAGTTAACACTGAATTTAGCTGCTGCGATATTTGTGTGATTGGCTGGGAGAATGAACGGGTGTACTGAAGGTACGAACCTATTGTTCCCAAATCCATGTAGCCGTTTACTGCAAGCAAAGCTCCTGCCGTTGCTGTCAGGGCATAATGAACATAAGACAGATTTCCCATTATTGGCATCAGTATGCTTGCAAATGTGTTTGCACTGGAAGCAGCCTGGCGAAGTCTTTCATTTATTTCATCAAATTCTTCTTTTACGGTACCTTCGTGGCTGAACACTTTTACAACTTTCTGCCCTTCAATCATTTCTTCAATGAAGCCGTTGAACGTTCCCAGTTCCTTCTGCTGCTTGATGAAGTAACTTGCGCTTTTGCTGCCTATTTTCTTGACTGCAAAAATCATAATAGAAAACATGAAAACAACAAGCAATGTAAGGACTGGACTCAGTATGACCATCATTGTGAAAACGCCAATGACTGTTATAGTTGATGACACAAACTGAGGAAGACCTTGGCTGAGCATTTCTCTTAGAGTATCCGTATCATTTGTGAAGCGGCTCATTGTTTCCCCGTGGGTGTGAGTGTCGTAATATTTGATTGGAAGAGCCTGCAGATGCCTGAACATGTCAACTCTTATTTTCCTCATTGTACCGGTTGAAACTTTTAGCATGAGTCGGTTGTAGGTAAATGAGCAAATTACGCCGAAAGCATACACTGCGGCCATAATGCCAATCATTCCTATAAAGCCTGACAAGTCTGGATTTTCCTGACCTATGAATGGTACAACATAATCATTTATTATAGGCTTTAAAAAATATGTTCCTGCTACTCCTGACAATGAACTTCCTATTATTGCAATTACTATTGCAATTAGATGCAGCTTGTATTCAAGCAAGTAGTTTAAAAGTCGTTTAAGTGTTTTAGAGGTGTTCTTAGGCTTTGCAAATCCTCTTGGACCGCCTCCAGGACCACCTTGACGAACTACATTTCCTTTTTTCTCCATTATGCCACCCCTTTCTGCTGAGATTCATATACTTCTTTATATATTTCATTTGTTGTTAATAATTCTTCATGTGTTCCAATTCCGTCAATCTTTCCATCGTTAAGAACTATGATTTTGTCTGCTTCGCTAACGGATGAAATTCTCTGAGCAATGATTATAGTTGTTGTGTTTTGTAAGTTTTCCTTGAAGCTTTGTCTTATTTTGCTGTCAGTTGCCGTGTCCACAGCGCTGGTTGAATCGTCAAGAATCAGTATTTTGGGGTTCTTGAGAAGGGCCCTTGCAATACAGATTCTTTGCTTTTGTCCTCCTGAGACATTGACGCCGCCCTGGCCTAAATCAGTTTCATAGCCATCAGGCATTGCAGAGATAAAGTCATGAGCTTGTGCTGCTTTGCATGCAGCTATTATTTCCTCATCTGTGGCATTTTCATTGCCCCATTTCAGGTTTTCCTTGATTGTTCCTGAAAATAGAACGTTCTTTTGAAGTACCATTGCAACGTTGTTTCTGAGTGAGTCTAGACTGTAATCCCTAACGTCGTGTCCTCCCACAAGAATTCGGCCATCCAATACATCGTAAAGGCGTGGGATGAGCTGAACCAGTGTTGTTTTTGCTGAGCCTGTCCCTCCTATGATTCCAACAGTTTCACCGGAATTGATTTCTAAATTTACATTGGAAAGAGTCAGGTTGTCATTTTTTCTTGCATAGCTGAAGCTTACATTGTCAAAGACAATTGAGCCGTCATTGGCTATAATTTCTGATTCTTTATTGTTCTTAATGTCTATTTCCTCGTCAATAACTTCAAGTATTCTTTTAATTGACGCTCTTGACATTACAATTCCAATAAATGCAAAGGAAATCATCATCAGAGACATAAGAATCTGCGAAATGTAGCTTATGAAGCTGAAAAGTTCACCTGTCTGCATATCGCCAGAAATAACCAAATTTCCTCCGAACCATGCTATGAGTATGGTACATGAATACATGGTGAACATCATTATAGGCATGCCTGTGATGACTATTTTTTCCGCTTTTATTTGAGCGTCCCTCAGAGTGTTGGCTGCATCTTCAAATTTTTCATTTTCATAATCTCTTCTTACAAATGCTTTAACCACACGGATTGCCACAAGATTTTCCTGAATTGAAGAGTTCATTGAATCATACTTTTCAAGCATCTTCTGGAATCTTGGAAATGCCAGGTATGATATGATTACCATGGCTCCTCCTAAAAAAGGAATTGCAAAGAGAAACACGGCTGAAAGTTTAGCATTTATGGACACTGCCATAACTGTGGCACTTACAAGCATTATAGGGGATCTCACAAGCATTCTTATAATCATCATGAATGCAGTCTGAGTGTTTGTCACATCTGCCGTTAGGCGAGTTATGAGTGAAGCTGTGCTGAATTTGTCAACATTAGCAAATGAAAAGTCCTGTATTTTGTAAAAAAGTTTTTTTCTGATTCCTGCAGCAAGACCTGTGCTTGCAAGAGAAGCAAAGCGTCCGGACAATGCTCCGAAAACTAAGGATATTAAAGCCATTAAAACCATGAGGCTTCCGATTTTAGCTATATAAAAAACATCTGCATTTGCAATGCCCACATCTATTATTTTAGCCATTAAAAATGGTATGAACACTTCAAGTATTACTTCGCCTATAACCATGATTGGCGTCAATAATGCATATTTCTTGTATTTCCCAAGACAGGGAATAATTTTATCAATCATTTGATCACTCCTTGATGTTAAATTTTTTTGATTCGTTTCTTAATGCAACAATTGAATAACAGTCTATTTTGCTGTCATCAGAAATGTTTGATATGAGACGGTCGAGATGTTCTTTAACTGAAAGAAGCTCTTCATCTGAAAAACCATTGAAAAGTTTTTTGTCGAATTCATCAAAACTTTCACGGCACTTTTTAGCCAGTTCAACGCCTTTTTCGGTCACTGAAAGCATGTTTTTTCTTAAATTCTCCTCATCAATTTGCTTCTTAACAAGACCTGCTTTCTGAAGTCTTTTTGTGGAAGTGGCAATAGAAGCCGGAGAAACACTCATCAAGTCTGCAATTTCCTTCTGTGTGCATCCGTCATGGTGGATGATGTATTCAAGAATTGGAAGCTGTCCCATGTACAGGCCTGCTTCTGCTGAAATTCTATTTGCTTCCATACGCCTTAAAATACTAAGCTTTTCAAGACGCCCAACTACTCCTAAAAATTTTTTGTTCATCTTTACCTCCATTGTTAACTGATTAACAGTTAACCGATTAACATTACATATCATACCACTATAATTCATTATGTCAAGATTTTTTTAATAAAAAAAGCAGCATTAGCTGCTTAGATTAATAACATAACACGGGCGGACACAAGATCCGCCCCGGAATGGTAAATTTGACATTTAGCAGTGTTTTGATATCAGGAAATGTAGGGGAGGACCTCGTGTCCTCCCGAAGATAACAAAATTATTGAATTAATAACACGGGCGGATACAAGATCCGCCCCTACGATTTGTGGAAAATTAGGTTTGTCAATAGTCTTAAGCGGCTAAGGTGCTTTATATTTTATGCCACGTAGTAATACATCATGATGAAATGGCAGAAGGTTCCTGCCAGTACAAACAAGTGGAAAAGCTCATGAAATCCAAAATATGTATTATTGAAGTTTGGTTTCTTGATTCCGTAAATTGTTCCTCCAATGGTGTATGAAATGCCACCCATTACAAGCCAGAACATTCCTCCTGCAGGCATGTTCTTTGCCAGAGGGGAAAGTACAAGCACTGCAAGCCAGCCCATAGCTATGTACATAAGCGAGCTCACCCAGTTTGGAGCCTTTATCCAAAATATTTTTACAAACACTCCAATAAGTGTTATGGACCACACCAGTGCGAGGAGCCTGTAGCCTGCGCTATTGTTCAGTACAAGCATGCACATAGGTGTGTAAGTTCCTGCAATCAAAACAAATATCATGATGTGGTCAAGCTTACGCATAACAAGCTTTGCTTTTTGTTTTGATTTGTCGATGAAGTGGTAAATTGTGCTTGCCGAATAGAGCAATATCATGCTCAATCCAAATATTAAAAATGCAACTGCAGTCATAATGTTGTTAGCATTTCCCAAAAGCAAAAATGTTCCCACAACTCCGAAAACAGCTCCTCCAAGATGAGTGAGGGCGCTGGTAATTTCTTTTTTATCCTGATTCATTCCTGCCTCCTATGTAGTTTTAATAACTATATTATATAGTTATAATATGCTCTTTTTGATTATATGTCAACAGTAATATTGAAATTAAAGAATTATATTATTTATGCAAGGTTCTGTCAACATAATAGCATTAATCTTTTCTATAATATGTTGCTAAAATAAAACATTACTATTATTACTAAAATTCTGCAATTTATTTTAGTGCACCTAAGAACTGCAAATGAAAAATCAAAAAATAACCGTATAAACAGACATAATTAAATAAAATAAGTCAAATGTGTTGCTTTTTTTATTTAATTAGGATATTATAAGGTAAAATAAAATAGATTCTGAAATATGTATACGAGTTGCCTTAGCATGCTTTGGAAAAAGAAAAGAGACTAATTTAAAATATGAAATTTGAAAACTTAAATGTAATTGAACCAATCTTAAGAGCCTTATCGGATGAAGGATACGAAGCACCTTCCCCAATACAGGAACAATCAATACCTCCAGTTCTTGAAGGAAGAGATTTGCTTGGATGTGCCCAGACAGGCACAGGAAAAACAGCAGCATTTGCTGTTCCAATCATACAAAAAATATATACGCAAAAAAACAAAGGAATCAAAAGACAAATACAATCCTTGATATTAACCCCAACAAGAGAACTTGCAGTTCAAATTGAAGATAATTTTAAAGCATACGGAAAATATACAGGTTTAAAATACCTTTCTATTTTCGGAGGAGTTTCACAAAATCCTCAGACAGATGCTCTGCGAAGAGGAGTAGATGTTCTCATAGCTACGCCTGGAAGACTCATGGACTTAATCAATCAAAGACAGGTCAATCTTCAAAATGTAAAAGTATTTGTGCTTGACGAAGCAGACCGCATGCTGGACATGGGCTTCATTCACGATGTAAAGAAAATAATTTCTTATATTCCGCAGGAAAGACAGACATTGTTTTTCTCTGCAACAATGCCTAAGGAAATTTCAGACCTTGTGAATTCAATTTTATCCAATCCTGTGAAGGTTGCAGTAACACCTGTTTCATCTACTGTTGATACAATAGAGCAATGTGTTTATTTTGTTGATAAAAACAACAAGAAAAAATTGCTTGTGAATTTATTAAATTCAGATGAAATTTCTTCAGCACTTGTTTTTACCCGCACAAAATATGATGCGGACAAAGTTGTGAAGGAACTTGCAGCAAATAAAATAAATTCTCTTGCTATTCACGGAGACAAATCTCAGAATGCAAGACAAAATGCCTTGAACAGCTTTAAAAAAGGCGAGATTAAAGTGCTGGTGGCTACAGACATAGCAGCAAGGGGAATAGACATAAATGAATTGTCCCATGTAATAAACTTCAATCTGCCGAATCTGCCGGAAACTTATGTTCACAGAATAGGAAGAACGGGCAGAGCAGGTATGAGCGGAACTGCAATATCATTTTGCGAATACGAAGAAAAGCCATTCTTGAAGGATATACAAAAATTGATAAAGAAAAATATTGAAGTGGTTAAAGATCATCCTTATCCCATGGTTATAAACTGTGTTGTTCCTAAAGCTGAGAAAGCCATGAATAGACAAAAAGTTGAAAAAATAGAAACTGAAATAGCAAGAAGCAGAAAAAGTGCCCACAAGGGCTCTTCATACAGAGGAAGTACTAAAGGAAGTTCAAACAAAGGGAATTCCAAAAAATCTTATGTGAGAAGCGGAAAATAATACTACAATACAAAGGCGGCCAGACCGTCTTTTATTATGCCAATTTTCATACTGTTTTAAAAATATGCTAGATCAGTGTGTAGGGGAGGGCCTTGTGCCCTCCCGAATGTTTGTAAATGCAAGCATTTTTAAAAAAAGCAAAAAAATAAAAAATCGGGTTTCCCCGATTTTAAACGTTTACGCTATGCTATTTATATTATAGTAACATTAGCTGCCTGGTCGCCTCTGCTGCCTTGAGTAATATCAAAGCTAACTGACTGACCTTCTTCTAATGATTTATATCCGTTTCCTTGGATAGCTGAAAAATGAACGAATACGTCATTTCCATTATCTCTTGTTATAAATCCAAATCCTTTTTCTGCGTTAAACCATTTAACTGTACCTTTATTCATGAGGTACCTCCTAATTATTATTGTATTCAAATTGCAAATAAAGAATTCACATATTTTTACAAACTATATACAAAACATATATATAATCTCTAAAAACATGTGAAATCAATAAATACATCCGTAATACTTTACTAATATAACATAGGAACAATTTAAGTCAATACATTTTTTGCATTTTTTAAAAAATATTTTTAAATTATTTTAAAAATTAAAACTTGTATCTTTCAGTCCATGCATTTTTCATGTCATTAATATTTAAACCTTCGATTGAATCCTGTATGCTGTCAATTAAATCATCCATTGATTGATTTATTTCTTTCCCGTTAATTGTCAGGATATGAAAATTAGAATACACGTTTAAATCCATAACGGATTTAAGCGTTACATTTGCAGGCATATGTTCACGGTTGCCAGAAAAGAATCCAACTGCCATGTTTGCACTGCATAAGTCTGACTGAATGTTTATTTCTGCCGGGTTTATAAAAATTTTAGGAATCACTCCATAGGACTTGAGTTTGTCCGTAAATGGTCCATAATGTTTCGTATCTTCGCTTAAAGCTATGACTCTATCGTTTTTTAAATCATTTAAAGATATTGACTCACATGCTGACAGAGGATGGCTGTTGCTTATAACAGCAAATATTTCAGTTTTGCAGTACAAGGATGACTTGAATTCCTTTTCATTATAAGGGGCTGTACATATGCATATGTCAACTTCACCAGACAAAAGTGCCTGTTCGCATTTTAAGTCAGGATATTTTTTGAAAATTACATTTACATTGGGATGTGAACTCATAAAGTTGCTTAGAAAGTTTTTAGGCAGCATGAAAAAAATCCCTTCTGCATAACCAACGGACAAAGTCTCTTTGTTTGAATTTTTTGAAATGCGAATTTGATGAATTATCAAATTGTATTGTTCTATTATGCCGCTTCCGTAAACTTTTAAAATTTCACCGTATTCTGTTGTTTCAAGTCCGTTTGCAGTTCTTTTAAACAAAGGTGCGTCAAATTCCTCTTCCAGTTTACTTATTGCTTTGCTTAATCCCTGCTGTGATATGTATAAATTTTTAGCTGCCTTGGAGATGTTTTTGTATTCACAGGTTTCCAGGAAAAGCTGCAGTGTTCGTATATCCATATTGTACCTCATTTAGCTTAATACAATTATTATACCGTTATTTGTTCATGAAAGCTACAAAATTTAGTTGTATTTTATTTAACAATTATGTGTTTTACAATGAGTGTTATAGCTATTATTCTTGTGTCAGGGAAGAAAATAAATTTAAAAAGGTGGAGATGTTATGAAATCAATGAATAAGTTTATAAGCCTCTTGCTTTGCACATTGTTAATATTTTCTCTCTTCGGCTGCACAAAGACTGAAGAAACAGTTAAGCTGGAAGAAAACAATGGGCAAGAAGCTCAAACTGCAACGTATACTGCAGAAGCTAAAGGATTTGGAGGTACAGTTACAGTTTCAGGAACATTCAAGGATAATGTTCTTCAGGACCTGACAATTGAAGCTGCAGATGAAACAAAGGATATCGGAGGAAAGGCTGCAGAAAGCCTTAAGGCAGCCATACTTGAAGCGAAATCAGCAGATGTGGACACAGTATCAGGTGCAACTTATACCAGCGAAGCAGTTTTATCTGCTGCAAAAAAAGTGTTCAATCAGGCAGCAGGCATTGAAGAAACTGCAGAAATCAAAATGAAACCAGGAACCTACACAGGTTCTGCAAAAGGTTACAGCGGAATAATCAAGGCTACTGTAGAAGTGTCTGAAAATGAAATTCTCTCAATAAAGCTGGAAAACACAATAAACGAAGACAGTACAATTCAGCCCGACCAGCCTATGTACATAATGCAGAATATTGCTGTAAGGGAACTGGATCAGATTTTTTACGATGTTGAAAAATTGCTTCCTGAAAGAATTATAGCTGCACAGTCCTTAAGCGTGGACACAATATCTGGAGCTACTGCAAGCAGCAACGGAGCAATTTCTGCCGTTAAAAATGCAGTGAAGGAAGCTGGTGCTGATCCGGAAACTTTCAACAAAACAATTGCAAAAAATGATGCTCAGAAAACATATGATTGTGATATTGTCGTGGTCGGCGGCGGAACTGCAGGAGCTACTGCTGCGGCACAGGCAAAGGAACTGGGAGCCAAAGTTGTATTGATAGAAAAATCAGCAAGACTTGGAGGAACAGGAGGACTGTCTGCAGGTCCAATGGCTCTTAATACAGATGCACAGCTTGCACTGGGCCTGGAAGCAGATACAAAAGCTTATTATGACCATTATGATGAATTGATGCACTGGTCAATCAAGGGCTCTTTGTTCAGCCAGCTTCTCAACAAGTCAGCGGATACTTTTGACTGGCTTAACGCAAACGGAGTAAAACTTATTCCTGACACTGGATGGTTTGCCCAGACACATGGAAAGACTTCACTTACATGCTATACAGCTCTTCCATACATGGGGCTTGAAGTAAGAAGCTATTTTGAAGACCTTGTGAGCGAAGTAGACAATGTGTTGTTGGAAACAACGGCAACTTCTCTTATAAAAGATGCTGATGGAAAAGTTACAGGTGTTATGGCAGAAAAGTATGACGGAACAAAAATCACTGTAAATGCAAAGGCAGTTATTATGGCAACAGGAGGTTTCGGCGGAAACGAAGAAATGATGCAGGAAAAATTAGGAGCTGTTTATAACCTTCTTGGCGTAAGACAAAATGACGGTTCTGGTCTTAAAATGATGCTTGATGCAGGTGCAAAAGAATACAACGCTTCGGCAATATGCACCCATGCCATAGGAATTCCTGGTGAAGTAACTGGATTTAACGGATTTGACAGAACAATACCATATTCGCTCATTACAAGTGCAGCTCTTCTTCAGGTTAATGATAATGGTGAACGTTTCATGAACGAAGAAGTTCAAGACACAGATATGACAAGAGGTTCTGTAATGCATGCAGCGCAGGGATCATATTACTACGTGGTTCTTTCACAAAAACAAGTTGATGCAATAAAAGAAAAGGGAACAAGTGCTGTTGGACAGCAGTATGATCCTATGGCATTCAGCTTCCAGTATATCTCAGCAGGCAAGGATGTACCTATGACCAACATTCAGGCAGTTCTTGAGGCAGCAGTAAAAGAGGAGCTGGCATACAAAGGTGCCACACTTGAAGAACTTGCACAAAATGCAGGAATGGATCCTGAAATTCTCAAAATGAACGTAAAAAAATATGATGAGTCATGTAATGCAGGCAAGGATGAAATATTCGACAAGACTGTAAGTGAACTCAATGCTCTAGGAGAAGGACCTTACTATGCAGTCAAAGGAACTACTGTCGCATACTGTACAGTTGGCGGAGTTGAAACAGCCATGAACCTGCAGGTTATGAATGAAGACGGTCAGTTAATAGATGGTCTTTATGCAGCAGGAGTTGAATCCATAGGAAACATTATGGATGGAAAAGGCTATACAAATGTATCCGGAATTGCTCTTTCATGGGGTTTCAATTCAGGGAGAATTGCAGCTGAAAACGCTGTTGGAGCTATAAACAAATAATATAGAGGAATGGAGGCGTTATAGCCTTCATTCCTTTTGACATATTTATATATACATATGAATATTTTAAAATTTTTTAAAAAAATTGTTGACAAAGAAAACGCAATGGTTTAATATAACCATTAATATAAATAAATGCGTTGAAGCAGAGAAAGATATTTAAATCATTTACAGAGAGTTGGGGAAGGTGAAAGCCAACAATGAAAAAATATGTAATATTCACTGCAGAGCATATCTGTTGAAAGGGAACGAGTAGACGGATGCGTGAACTCACGTTACAGGGTTAGAAGTTAACAGACTTCGAAGAGTGATGATTATTATATCATAAATAGGGTGGTACCGCGGATCTTTCGTCCCTATAAGCGCAGTTGAATTTCAAATGTGTTTATAGGAGTGAAAGATTTTTTTTTATGACCTAACCCAATTGTTGCGAGCGATAGCGAAGCAAGAATTGCTGGTAGGTCAAACGCAATGAGTTCCGTATGATTTACCCAATTTATTCGACCGTAGGGAGAAATAAATTGATGGTAATTCAACCGCAATGAATTCCAAATTTGTGTGAGCGATAGCGAACAGACAAATTTGTGAATGAAACTGCGAATTTTGTGCGACCGGAGGGAGCTGACAAAATTGTGAACGAAACTGCGATATGACCATACGATAACCTAAGGAAGTCGAATAGGTTATTTACAAATCACATTCCAACCAAATTTAATTATTAAACTATGCGCAGAGTTTAATTTTCAAAACAAAAAAATTACAGGAGAATGAATATGGAAGCAAAAATCGAAAATCAATCAGTACAAAACGTTAAAATCAAGAAATCCATCGTACCGCCTTTTGTAGGAATAGCAGCTGTTTGGTTCGGCACTCACGCGGGACCTGGCGTTGCTTCAGGAAAACAGGTTGCAACTTACTTTTCATCATACGGTAAAATTGGAATGCTGACACCAGTATTTGCAATGGCACTATTAGGTCTGGCTATGTATTATGCAATTGAATATTCAAGAGTAAATAAAATACATGATTTTAAAACTTTTACCAATAAATTCTTTCATCCTTATGAAAAATTATTCAGCGCATTTTTTGAAATATCTTTCCTTGTAACATCGCTTCTGGCTCCCGGACTATGCATTGCCACAAGCGCGAAATTGTTTCAGCAATTCTTCGGCCTTAATATTTGGGCAGGAACTGTGTTGATGGTATTGTTATCAGTTGTGCTGGTTATTTACGGTGCAGAAATTGTAAAGGCAGCTTCAACAGCCCTAACTGTGGGAATTCTTGTGGTAATAGGACTGATAGTAGTGCTTGGAATAAGCGCAAGCAAAGGAGCAATCAGCACTAACTGGGCTGCAGCAAGCTTTTCAGATCATTCGCTCACCGGCGGATTATGGTTGGCAATTACTTATGCGGGATTCCAGTCCACAGGCAACATAGGAAACTGTATTTCAGTTTCTCAAGGACTGAATAGCAAGAAAGAATCAATGATGTCTGCTGCATTGGGAACTTGTTTAAACGCCCTTATGCTCGTGGCCATAGTGTTGGTAAACTTTGCATATCAGCCTGAATCAATTCAAAGTCTTCTGCCTAACTACTACATCGTGCAGCAGATAGGATTACCTGTTCTTGAAACTGTGTATGTTATATTCGTTGTAATGGCGTCTTTGTCTACAATCATTGCATTTGCATTTGCTTTGGTTGCAAGATACGGAAGCAAGGATTACATGGTAAATAGAATCAAGAAGGAAAGAAACAGGAGCTTGTTTATTGTTCTTTCAATGCTGATATTGGACGTTATGGTTTCAACATTCGGAATAGCATCAATAGTAAACATTGGATACAAATATCTGGGATACTTCTCAATTTTCGTTGTTTTGTTCCCGTTTATAATAGTTGGATTAATAAGAAGCAAAAAATTAAAAACAGAAAATTAATTATGCGCGAAGCATTATGCTTCGCTGCATTTTCATCAAGGAGGAAAAATGACAATCATAGTGCTTATCAAACAAGTGCCTGACATGGAAAAAGTAAAGTTTGACAGGGAAAAGGGAAGAATAGACAGGTCTTCCGCAGGAACGGAAATAAATCCATTTGACTTGAACGCATTGGAGGCAGCTCTTGTTATAGCCGAAAAAACAGGTGCAAAGGTAGCAGCTGTTTCAATGGGGCCTCCTCAGGCTGAAGAATCATTAAGAGAAGCAATTGCAAGAGGAGCTGACGAAGGAATATTATTAAGCGATGCAAAATTCGGAGGATCAGACGTGAAGGCTACCTCAAGCTTATTGTCTGCAGCAATCAGAAAAATAGGCAGTTACGATTTGATTATAGCTGGAATTCAGACTGTTGACGGCGACACGGGGCAGGTTGGACCTGAAGTTGCAGGAATACTAAACATTCCTCACATAAGCAATGTTGAAAGTATAAGAGATTTTACAGAAGAATCCATAGAGGTTGTTTCAAATGTTTGGGAAGGCCAGTATCTCAAAAGAGGAAAATATCCGCTGCTTATGACCGTAACTAAGGATGTAAATGTTCCAAGGCTTCCTAACTTCAAAAATAAAATGAAGGCAAGAAAAGCAGAAATCACAAAGTGGGACTGCAGCGACTTAAAAGAAATAATTGACGAATCACGTTTGGGAGTAAAGGGTTCTCCAACAAAGGTAAAGAAAATAGAAGTACCTGCCCAATCACAAAGAGAAGGAAAAATATTTAAGGACAGTAGCAGCGAGGCAGTTTTGGAAATGCTTGATGTTTTCAAAAAAAGCAGGGTGCTTAACAAGGAGGTTTAAATGGAAGAGAAAGAATACACAGGAGTCTTGGTGTTTGCCGAACAGAAAAAGGGAGACATTCACAAGGTTGCTTATGAGCTGCTTGGAAAAGGAAAGACATTGGCTGACAAACTTAATTGCAGTCTTATGGCAGTTGTTTTGGGACATCCTGATATAAATGTAAAAGAACTTGTTTACAGAGGTGCAGACAAGGTTTATCACATAGAAGATGAAATGATATTCAGCGTGCCGGATGAAGTTGTATATGCAGAAAATCTGGTAGAATTAATCAAAGACATTAAGCCTGAAATTTGTTTATTTGGAGCTACAACATTCGGCAGAAGCCTTGCTCCCAGAGTGGCAGCAGTCTTGGAAACCGGACTTACTGCAGACTGCACGGATTTAAGCATTGACGACGATATGAAGCTCATTCAGATAAGACCAGCCTTCAGCGAAAATATTCTGGCTCACATCAAGTCTGACAATTATCCTCAGATGGCAACTGTAAGGTACAAGGAATTTGATGAGGCAGACAGGGATGAAACAAATACAGGAGAAATAATTAAAATAAATGCATTAAAATCAGGAAACAGCCTTGTGGAAGTTATTGAAGAAATCTCCAATGAAAATATCAACATTGCCGATGCAGATGTGGTTGTATCAGCTGGAGTTGGAATAAAAAGCACTGAAGATTTGAAAATGATACAGGAACTGGCATTGCTTTTGGGCGGAGAAGTTGGAGCGTCAAGAGCACTTGTTGAGACAGGAATTTTATCAAAATCACATCAGGTGGGGTACAGCGGAAACAGGGTTAAACCTAAAATATACATCGCATGTGGAATATCAGGAGCTCCTCAGCATCTGGCAGGTATGAAGGAATCAGGTATTATAATAGCAATCAACAATGATCCGTCAGCACCAATATTCAAGGTAGCAGATTATTCAATAGTAGGAGACATATATAAAATCATACCGGAACTCATAGAAACAATTAAGAATGAAGAATTAAGAGTTAAGAATTATTAGTTTATATAATTGGACTTAATAGACGTTTGATAATGTCATCCTGAACGTAGTGAAGGATCTCGGTTTTTTTATTAAGATATTATAATGAAAATATTACTTTAGAGTATTAAAATATGGAGGAATTATGAACGAAAATATAATCAGGAAAATGCAGGAGATAGTTGGAGAAGACTGGGTTGTAGCAGATCTTGAAAAAGTGGGCAGCTACTGCGAAGATGAAACAGAAAAAGCAGTTAAGCCAAAAGTTTGCAGGGACTGCGTAGTTGTAAAGCCTGCCAGTGCAGAAGAAATTTCTGAAGTAATGAAATATGCCAACGAAAACAGACTTCCCGTAATGGCAAGGGGCGGCGGTACAAGTCTTTCAGGAGCTGCAGTTGCCATAATGCCTACAATAATCATTTCCTTGGAGCGCATGAACAAAATAATTGAAGTTGACGAGACATCACTTACTGTGGAATGTGAAGCAGGGGTAACACTTCTCGACATTGTTGAACTGTTTAGCAAACATGACAGTCTGTATTTCCCTATACATCCAGGGGATGAAGGAGCTCAGGTTGGAGGAATGATTGTAATGAACGCCGGAGGAGTTAGAGCTGTAAGATACGGTGTAATGCGCGACCAGGTCAAAGGACTTGAAGCAGTTCTTCCAACAGGAGAAATAATCCATGCAGGAGGAAAGCTCATAAAGAACAATGCTGGACTTGATCTTAAGAATCTTTTAATCGGCAGTGAAGGAATACTTGGGATTGTGACAAAGGCAACATTATCCATTAAACCAAAGGACAAACATATAGGAAGCCTTCTGGTATCATTTGAAAATGACACGGATGCTGTGAAAGCAGTTACTGAAATCTTCAAAAGCGGAATAAAGCCACTGGCTATTGAATACATGGAAAAGACAGCAATATTAAGGGCCGCTGAAGACATTGGAATGACATGGCCTTCTAACATTGGAAATGTTGATTTATACTTCATTGTCTCTGAAAGAAAAGAAGATGACCTTTACGAAATGTATGAAACAATTGTTGGAATATGTGAAGAAAACAATGCAGTTGAAAGCTTTGTAGCAGAAAGTTCCAAGGAACAAAAAACTCTGCTTGATATAAGAAGCCATGTTTATCCAAGCATGCAGAAAATGGTTGTTGATGCCATTGATGCCGCTGTTCCCATAAGAAATCTTGCAAAGTACATGGAAGGTATCAATAAAATACATGAAAAATACGGAGTTGAAATTTCAACTATTGGCCATATAGGTGACGGAAACATGCATAACAGCATTTTGACTGAGGATGCTGAAAAGCCTGAATGCTATGATCAGATTGTTGATGAAATATTCAATCTTATCATAGAATGTGAAGGAGCAATAACAGGGGAACACGGTGTGGGCAAAGTAAGAAATGAAAGACTGAAGCTGCAGTTCACTGAAAAAGAATTGAGCCTCATGAAAGCAATAAAAAGTGTTTTTGACCCCAATAACATTTTGAATCCCGGAACAGCTCTGTAATATGTTTAAGAAAACTGCAACTGGGTATTAATAAAGTTGTTGCTTTATTAAAGGAGAGGCATATGGATTATATAAAATCAAATGAAGAATTAAAAAATATAAAAGAAAAAAACAGCATGGTCATTGTGTATTTCGGAAGCGAAATGTGCGGTGTATGTGGAGCATTAAAGCCGAAAATCGAAGAGCTGCTTAGAAATTATCCAAAAATAAAAGCAGTGCAGGCAGATGTGGACATTTCCCCGGAAATGGCAGCTGCAAACAACATATTTACAATTCCCGGTATTCTCCTTTTCATAGACGGCAAGGAAGCAATAAGGGAAGCCCGTTTTATAAGTGTACCTGACATAGAAAACAAAATTTCAAGATATTATCAGATGTATTTTGACTAATAGTCAATAAGAACAAGCTATATAGTATGTTGATATTTATATCAATGATGTAGGGGAGGGCCTCGTGCCCTCNNGCGGGTACAAGACCCGCCCCTACAATTATTAGAATTCAATTTTTCAGGATCTAATAGAGAGCCAGAGGCTCTTTTTTTGCATTTTTTTGACAATTTAATTTTGTATAGCCAATATTTGCTCGGGCAAAATAATACAATAAAAAATTAATAATGGGAGGTAATTGTTTGAAGGTTTACCGAGTGAATATGTCAAAACTTTCTTTCTCAATTGAAGATGTTCCTGAAAGATGGAATACCCTCGGAGGAAGAGGATTAACTTCAACAATAATTTCGGAAGAAGTGGACCCTACCTGCAATCCATTGGGCAGCAAAAATAAATTGGTATTTGCTCCGGGTCTGTTTGCAGGAACAAAGGCTGCAAATTCAGGGCGTTTGTCAGTAGGAGCCAAAAGCCCGCTTACTGGAGGAATAAAGGAAAGCAATTCCGGCGGAACAGCAGCACAACGCCTTGCAAAACTTGGAGTCAAAGCTCTTATAATTGAAGGAATGCCCAAGGATGACAAATGGTACACAATTCATGTGCACAAAGATGGAGTAAACATAAAAGAAGAAACAGAATTATTGGGTAAGGGAAACTATGAGGTAATTCACACCATTACATCCAGGTATGGAGAAAACACTGGTGTGATGACAATTGGCCAGGCAGGTGAATACAAGATGTCAACTGCCAACATTTCCGTCAAGGACCCAAAAGGTCACTTAAGGAGCGCCGGCAGGGGTGGACTGGGTGCAGTAATGGGTTCCAAGCACATTAAGTTCATTTCCCTGGATGACAATGACGGAGAAGGAATTGAAATAAAGGACAAGAAAAAATTTGACGAAGCAGCCAAAATTTTTAACAAAGGTCTTCTGAGGCATCCTGTTAGCGGTGAGGCTCTGCCGAAATACGGTACTAACGTACTTGTGAATATTTTAAATGAAGCAGGGGGCCTTCCCACAAAAAATTCAAGGATGGGAAGATTTGAAGGAGCAGAAAAAATCTGCGGAGAAACAATGCATGACATAATTGTGGACCGTCATGGGGACACAACCCACGGCTGTCATGTGGGGTGCGTAATCCGCTGCTCGCAGACTTACAACGACAAGGACGGAAACTATCTGACTTCTGGATTTGAATATGAAACAATCTGGGGATTCGGAGCAGGCTGCATGGTCGATGATCTGGATATAATAGCCCACATTGACCATGAATGCGATGATACAGGAATTGACACCATTGATACAGCAGGAACAATGATGGTTGCCATGGAAGCTAATCTTCTTAAGTGGGGTGACGGAGAAGGAATACTGAATTTAATAAAAAGTGAAATTAAATCAGGAACTCCTCTTGGAAGGATTCTTGGAAACGGTCCTGACTTTACAGGAAAGGCATATGGCGTGCTAAGGGTTCCAACAGTAAAGGGTCAGACAATGCCTGCCTATGACCCTAGAGCCGTAAAAGGAATTGGAGTGACCTATGCTACAACACCAATGGGTGCAGACCATACCGCAGGATATTCGGTTACAGCAAATATACTGAAAGTTGGAGGTTCTGTGGACCCTTTGAAAAAAGAAGGCCAGACTGAACTTTCAAGAGACCTTCAAATAGCAACTGCATCAATTGATTCAACTGGTCTTTGCCTGTTTGTTTCATTTGCAGTCCTTGATTTTGACGAAGTATTCATTTCCGTTCTTGACATGATAAATGCACAGTACGGGGTGGAGTGGACCAAGGATGACTGGAACAACATGGGCAAGTATGTTTTGACAATTGAAAAGGAATTTAACAGGAAAGCAGGATTCACAAAAAATGATGACAGACTGCCTGAATTCACAAGCGAAGCTATTCCTCCCCATGATGCAGTGTGGGATATTTCAGATGAAGAGCTTGACAAGGTTCTTCAGTTTTAGGAGGTTAGAATGGAAGTAAATGTTAAGTTGTTTGCCACCCTAAGAGATGGGCGTTTCAAGGAGGAAAAGGCAAATATAAATGAAAATACTCAAATTTCAGATGTCATATCAAAATACAACATTCCAAGAGAAGAAGTAAAAATATGCCTTATAAATGGGCGTGATGCTGATTTGAACCAGATTTTGAAAAATGGCGACACATTGTCTTTGTTTCCGCCGGTAGGTGGAGGTTGATGAAAGAAATACTAACTCCAAGATATGAAAGAAACTACAAGACCATTTCAGTTGAAGATCAAAAAAAATTGGCTGATTCAACAATTGCAATAGTAGGCTGCGGCGGTCTTGGAGGAACCATGGCAGAAGAATTTGCCCGCCTTGGTGCCGGACGGCTCATACTGGTTGACGGTGACACAATTGATGAAACAAACTTGAACCGTCAGCTGTTTTCAACTGAATATAACATTGGAGCAAAAAAAGTTGAAGCAGCAAGACAAAGGCTTCAGGCTGTTAATTCGTCAGTAAAACTAACACTTATTGATGACTGGTTCAATCAGGATAACGCAGCAGATATTTTCAGCGGAGCAAATCTGGTATGTGACGCTCTTGATTCGATACAAAGGCGCATAGATCTTGAAGAGTCCTGTCATAGACTAAACAAGCCTCTTGTTTATGCAGGAATAGCTGGGTGGTTTGGAATGCTCGGTGTGAGCCTGCCAGGAGATTATAGTGTTTTAAAAGTCTTCAAGGACGGCAAGGAAAACGACAGAGGCGTGGAAAAAACATGGGGCAATCCTGCATTCACACCTTGGGTAATGTCAAGCCTTGCAGTTGCAGAAGCAATCAAGATAATTGTGGGAAGAGAACCTGCTTTGAGAAATTCGTGGCTACAGGCGGATTTACTGTATATGGAATTTGAAACCTTTGAGATTTCAAAATAATGTAAATTTGTAAGAACATTTTATATTATAAAAAATATAAACAGGGGCATAATATTTTAGAAAGTTTTAAAAAACTTATAAAACTTTTCAAATAAAATATTATCAAGGAGATAAATATGGAAGGCAAAGTTCAAAAAATGGATCAGCACAATCCTGGTATTAAATGTATGGTAAACACATGCCATTATTATTCACAGGGAGATCACTGCAACGCACAGAGAATAGAAGTTCAAAGCCGTAATGCTCAAAGTTCGAAAGAAACAGACTGTGCAACATTTGTTCCTCATAACCAAAGCATGTCATAAGTTATTTCTTAAAAAATTGTTCCTTAAGTTTAGGAACAATTTTTTAATTGTAAATCTGTAATGTTAAGGTATATAATAATGTAAAATTATTTCTAAAGGAGACATTATGTATTCAATGCCATTATACAGGCCTCCAAGCGAAGCAAGGAGCCTTATCATACAAATAACGGAAGGTTGTTCTCACAATAGGTGCAGATTTTGCTACATGTATAAATGCAAGCATTTCAGGCTTAAATCATGGGAAGAGATTCATGAACATGTACAGGAGCTTAAAACATACTATGGTGATGCTGAAAGAATTTTTCTGGCGGACGGAAATGTTCTCTGCCTAAAAACTGAAAAGCTCCTTGAACTGATAGATTACATAAAGAAGGAATTCCCCAATGTTAAAAGAATCAGCTCTTATTCAGGACCCTTAGATTTATTGCGAAAATCTGAGGAAGAACTTAAAACTATCCATGAAGCAGGTCTTAAACTTCTGTACATGGGTGTTGAAAGCGGATCAGACAAAGTATTGTCTCTTATGGAAAAGGGAGTAAATCAAACAGAGATGACAGAGGCCGGGCAAAAGGCAATAAAAGCAGGATATAAGCTATCATGTATGATTATTTCAGGTCTTGGAGGAAAAGAACTGATGCAGGAGCACGCAGTTGAATCAGCAAAAGTTATTTCTGCAATAAATCCGGATTATTTTTCACTGCTTCGCCTTGTTGTGGAAGAAGAATCAGAACTGGCCGAAGACATAAGGCAGGGTAGGTTCCACCTTTTAACGCCTCTTGAAGTGCTTGATGAAAATATAATAATGCTTGAAAACATGGAGCTAGAAGACTGCATATTTAGAGCCAACCACGTTTCAAACCACGTTAACCAGGCAGGAACACTGAACAAGGACAAGGAAGTTCTGGTTTCAAGACTTAAAAAACTTAAAGAAAGCGGCAATTTCATTCCGCTTGAGTATGATACGCTGTAACAATAAAACTGAAATGTGGTTTTATTAATGTCCCGGAATATTAGGTTGGTTTTATAAAATAAATACAAAAAATGAACTAAAGACTGTTTTTCTGAATATTCAGAGAAACAGTCTTTTTGTTATGTCACTCATTAATCCATTTTGAATATTCTGAATAAAAAGCTATGGAGTGCTGAAATGGATTATTCAAAGAGAGTTTCGGATGTTTACAGGTCGTCGGAAACAATTGTTTTCGATGATTCATCAAGGTTTATTATAATGAGCGACTGTCACAGAGGAGACGGAGGATGGGCTGATTCCTTTTCAAAGAACCAGAATGTTTATTTCTATGCCCTTAAGCACTATTACAATAAGAGATTCACGTACATTGAGCTGGGAGACGGAGACGAACTTTGGGAGTATAAAAAGATGCAGGACATTGTCCAGGAACACAGCGATGTTTTTTGGATGATGAGAAAGTTTTACAAGAAAAACAGGCTTTGGATGATTTATGGAAACCACGACATAGTAAAAAGAAATCCTTCTTTTGGCATGAAAAATTTATCCAGATACATAAGCGTAAGGGAAAAAGGGTATGTTCCCCTTTTTGAAAATTTAAAGATGCATGAAGG
Source organism: Firmicutes bacterium UBA6113 (assembly GCA_002422545.1). GTDB lineage: Bacteria > Bacillota > Clostridia > Tissierellales > Sedimentibacteraceae > Sedimentibacter. Next base: position 52,520 of record DIWF01000030.1, read on the forward strand.
ACTTGTTTTAAAACACATGAAAACAAACGACGAGATTTTTCTTATACACGGTCATCAGGTTGATTTTTTAAACAGCAGTATATGGATGATTGCCAGGTTTCTGGTTAGATATTTCTGGCGGCCACTTGAAAATTTTGGAGTCAATAATGTAACTAGGACTGCGAAAAACTATAGCAAGAAAAATGCCGTAGCAAAAAAACTATCAAAATGGGCTGAAAGGGAAAATAAAGCAATAATCGCCGGTCACAACCACAAACCATCATTTCCTGACAATGGCGATGTTTTATATTTCAATGACGGAAGCTGCGTCCATCCACGGTGCATAACAGGGATTGAAATTTCTGACGGAGAAATAATGCTTGTGAAGTGGAGTGTTAAATCAGGTATGAGCGGGCAGCTGCAGATTGGCCGGGACATCCTGGCAGGGCCAAGAAAAATAAGTGAAATATTTAAATAACATAAAACTTTGAGATTGAGGACATTTAGCTTATATAAATTTCATAATTATGAACCGGAATAATAACAATGAACTAAGAAATAATAAATTAGGGACTAAATTACGAAAAGGAGAAAAAGATGAGCAACCCAAAACCAGATGACAGAAGAGACAATGTTGACAGAATACAAAACATGATAGACAACACAATCGTAAACTACAGAGAAACAAAAGATCTCATGAAAAAAGTAGACAATGAGAAAGAAAGACAAGATTTGGCCGACAAAAATATGAGAAGAGAACAATCTCTCAAAAATATGAAAGAAGAAATAAGGGACGAAGCATTAGACAAGAAAAACGGATACAAATAGTATCATTGTTAAGATTGTAAAAAAGGCTCCTTGAACGAGGAACCTAATATTAATGAACCGCACACACCAAATATAGGGGCGGGTCTTGTACCCGCCTGCTGTAAATCATTTGTTTACAACATTAATTGGATTTCCTTCAATGAACATTTCTATATTTTCTATGGTATAATCCATGAGCCTTCTTCTTGCTTCTATTGGAGCCCATGCAATGTGAGGGGTTATAATTATGTTTTTAGCAGACAGTAGTGGATTGTCGCTTTTTATGGGTTCAGTTGATACAACATCACATGCTGCGTAGGCAACCTTTCCGCTGTTAAGAGCATCTCTTAAATCTTCCTCTACAATCAGTGGTCCTCTTGAATCGTTGATTATGATGACACCATCCTTCATCTTGTCGATATTTTCATTATTTATTATTCCATTGGTTGAAGGGGTCAAAGGGCAGTGAAGTACAATGACGTCTGAATTTTTCATCAGTGTATCAATATCAGCATACTTACATGTGTCGCTTTCAAGAGCAGGATTAGGATGAGCAGCATTTGCAAGAATCTTCATTCCCATAGCCTGGGCGATTTGTCCCGTTTTCTGTCCGATTTTTCCGTAGCCTATTATTCCCATTGTCTTTCCCTCAAGCTCGATGAGGGGATAGTTCCAGTATGTCCAGTCCTTGCATTCTGCCCAGTCTCCGTTTTTTACAGACCTTGAATGTTCGCCTATGTGGTGGCAGATTTCCAAAAGAAGTGCTATAGTAAACTGTCCGACAGAAGCGGTTCCGTATGTGGGAATGTTTGAAACCTTAATGTTTCTTTCCTTTGCAGCAGCCGTGTCAACTATGTTATAACCTGTTGCAAGCACGCTTATGAATTTAAGGTTTTTGCATTGTTCCATATCTGCTCTTGAAATTGGGGATTTGTTTGTAAGAACTATGTCCGCATCCTTGAGTCTTTCAACAGTCAGCTCAACAGGAGTTCTGTCATAAATTTCAACATCGCCAAGGTTCTTAAGTTTATCCCATGACAAGTCTCCGGGGTTTAAAGTATATCCATCCAAAATTACAATTTTCATATTTTCTCCAGTTATGTCTGCTTTGCAGTATTAGTATTTGTATTATTAAGCAAATTTTATCAGATATTTATTCTATGTGCAATTGATTTTAGAACAAAGAATTATTTTGGTTGACAAAATTTACATATAAGAATATAATTTTACCATGGAATAAATTAGCGAACTGATAAAGGCAAACTCGGTGAAAGCCGGGGACGCAAAGCCACGGGCCTTAAGGTACTTACCAAGGCAGCCGGGTTACCAAAATTGTTAATACATAGAAGTATTGGCTCTGTTTGGCGACCCATTCAGAGCTTTTTTTGTCCAAAAATTACCCTGTGGGAAAAAGGAGATCTAGATTAAAATGAAAAGCATCAACAAAATTGCATTAATTTTAGCACTTCTAATGACATTAGTTTTTCCGACTGTAGCTTTTGGGGAAGATCTTGATGGTGAAACAAACAACACAACAGATGAAACTCAGGTAGGTTCTGAGGTAGATCAAGACGCAGACGGCGAAACTGATGAAGACCTGGAAGATGAAGTAGTTGAAGAAGGAAACGGTAAGGGCAAGGGAAACAGCAAAGCCTGGAAAGAGGCAAAAGCTGCTGTTGAGGTTGAAAAGGACGAGATTGAGGCACTGAAAGACGGAATTGAAGATGAAGTCGAAGAACTTGAGACAAGCCTTGAAGCAGCCGAAGCACTTGGGGACGAAGCAGCAATTGCAGAAATTAAGTTGCAGCTTGAAGCAAAAAAATTAGAAATGAACGAATATAAAGTTCAAATGAAGGCAAAAATACAAGAAATGCAGGAAATAGTGAGAAACAAATATACGCAAGAAGAGCTTGAAGCATTAAAGGAAGTTACTTTAAGTCTTGACAGTATAGAAAATGTTGATGTTATTCCTGTAGAAAATGTTTTGTTCAAAACCGGAAATGCTAAATTTGATACACCTCCTGTAATTAAAGAAGGTAGAACATTGATTCCTGTGAGAGCGGTGTCAGAAGCCTTGGGAGCAACAGTAGAGTATGATGATGTAGAAAAAATAGTCACCATTACAAAAGACGAAAAAATAATTATATTTTCTCTTGCTGAAGGAACAGTTACAGTAAATGATGAAACAGTTGAAATAGACGTTCCAGCTGAAATAATGAATAACAGAACAATGGTTCCACTAAGATTTATTGCTGAACAATTAGAACTTTCAGTTGAATGGGACCAGGAAACTCAAACAATCAATATTGATTAATACTCCTCCTCTTAAAGGGCTGCTGCATCATGCAACAGTCCTTTGCTTTGCAAATTATAAAAAAGGCACTGCTTCTAGTAAAGCGGTGCCTTTTGATTCATCTATCAGTTCAACTAGCGTCCCCGGGATTTTCCTTGCCAAAATTTTCAGACTGTGCAATAAGCATTCCTAAAAGCATCAAGGCACAGCCCAAATAACCTCTTGTAGACATCCTTTCAGAAAGAAGGACTATTCCTCCTATGGCAGCAAACACTGACTCCATGCTAAGAGCGATGGCTGCATGTGACGGTTTTGCATATTTTTGTCCCACTGCCTGCAGTGTGTACGCAACACCGGCTGACATGATGCCGCCGTATAGTATTGGCACAAGGGCTCCGGTAATTCCTGCAGCATTGACATCTTCAGTAGCGAATGCCGTAATGAGACTTAATACAGAACATGTAGCGAATTGAATGCTTGAAAGCTTGATTGCATCAACATTTTTAACAAATCTGTCAATAAGAAGTATGTGGCATGCCCAGAACAAAGCTCCTACAATTTCCAAAAAATCTCCAAATTCAATTGTAAAGCTTTCATTGATGCTTAAAAAGTAAAGCCCGATAGCTGCAGTCAAAGCACCAATCCATGTCTTCATGTGAGTTTTTTGCTTGAATAATATTCCTATGATTGGTACAAGGACTATGTAAAGGCTTGTTATGAATCCTGCCTTGCCGGCTGTGGTGTAAATGAGTCCTATTTGCTGTAGAGAAGCTGCAATGAACAATACACTACCTGCTATGATTCCAGATTTGATTGTTGTTTTTAAGTCTGCTTCTTCCTTTTGTTGTTCCTTGTTTTTCCTGTTGAAAAAATATATTACAGGCAGCAAAGATATGCTTCCCAAGGCAAATCTCACACCATTGAATGTAAAGGCGCCGACGTGCTGCATTCCCACTCTTTGCGCAACAAATGCAAATCCCCATATTGCTGCGGTCAGGAGCAGTATAAATACTGATTTCACTTCTTTTGTCTTCATAAATATTCTCCCTGCTATATGATATATCAATTCTATATAAACATATTAACAGAAAGAGGATTAAAATACCAGCCTATTTTAACATATAAGGGGGTTCCCCCCCCTTATTGCATGCTTTTAATGACCGTTGTAAGCTCATGAATGGATTCCGTAAGCTGTGACAGTCTGGATTCTATGCGCACCAACAAATATGCTGTGACTGCAATGGGAAATCCGAAGTTACCGAGCAAAGTTATAAAATTTTCCATTAATTCACCTCCCGCACATTTGAATCCTAAGCTTTGTTAATGCTTTTCTTTTCAGTGACGAGACGAGAGTATATTTGATTCCAAGATTCCTTGATATAGATTTCATGGACTGTCCAAGAAAGTAGTATAGATAAATAATCTCCTGTTCTTCAGAAGAAAGATTCTGTATGCTTTTCATAAGCTCATATTTTTCTTCTTGTTCTATTTCCTGTTCAACAAAGCTAAGTCCCGCTACAGTTTTATATTCATGAAAAGTTTCTTGTAAACTGTATTCATTTGTTGTAATGCGAGATTTTCTGTATTGATTTTTGTAGAAGTACTCAAGTTTTGTTTTAATATAATGAAGGTAATGGACATTTCTTTTGCTGTCAAAAGTTTTAAGCGACATTAAAATTACAATATACCCTTCCTGAGCCAGGTCTTCGGCTTCAGTATCCCATACATTCCAATATTTGTATATATTTTTATAAATGAGAGGACGGAGTCTTTTAAGAAGAATTTCCTGAAAATTTTTGTCCCCTTTTAGAGACTGCTGAATAATATGATTAATATCAGAATCCATATTTCAGCTCCTTTCTGTGTTACATCTTAATTATATATAAATGCTATTAGCGTGTAAAAACATGTAAGGGGCTTAAATGGATGGTGAAATGATATGTTTTCTTGAAATTTACAATGTGTAAATTTCAATGAAAATCAAGTTTGAAGGAAATGTTTTTTATGGAAAATCAAATGAAATTCAACGAAATTGAAGCAATGCTGCCCGTATATGTAAAGGATATAGGCAACTGTACGGAAATTGTCATAGCTGATGGTTCTTATGTGAAAAGTGCCGCAATCGAAACATGCATAAAAAATCTTGCAGATTATTATAATATAAGCTTGTATCACAACCGTGTGAATTACGGCGAAGAACTTGGCATAACCAACAAGGTGCCAATCGTCATAAACGAGAATATGGTGTTCATATACGTCAACATTCGTGAACCCATGTTCAAACATGATGCTGCTTATGGATTTGTTGATCTGAATGCAATAAAACAGGTGTTTCAAAAAGAAGGCAGTGCAGCATTACTCATTAAGTCAGGTAGAATAATTCAAACGAGACAAAGCGTTAAAACAATGAAAAGAAACATGCTTAACGCCAGACTTGCAAAGGAAATATACAGGGAAAAACACAAAATAAATTAAGAGTTAAGAGATAAGATAAAAATTAAGAATGAAGAGTTAAGAATTAAGAATTACAGGAAGGATTTTTGCTTTGCAAAAATCCTTTGTTTATTTATCAGTGCATAAAATCAAATTTTTCATAAAAATTAAAGTGTAATCATATAATCTATTATAATGATACAGGGGGGAGTTTATGGACGAGAAAACTACACAAAGCTTGTTGCTTGAAAATAAAGAATTGTTAAATGTTACTGGAGTTGATGGGGTTGACAACTTCAATGATGAAACTGTTGTTCTCATAACTACAAAGGGAAAGCTTACAATAAAGGGTCAGAAATTAAACATAAGCAAGCTTAATGTGGAAGAAGGAAAGCTTGTTGTAAAGGGAGTCATCAATTCACTTATATATTCCGATTATGAAGGCCAGAAAGAAAAAACAAGTTTGGTTAAAAAGCTGTTTAAGTAGGTTCTTATGGATTTCTTACCATACACTCAAGAATACATGCTTGTTGTGGCCATTATGGGTGGAATGCTTCTTGGCTTCATATGGGACATATACAGGCTTGTCAGGCATTATGTTAAAATGGGTGCGGTCGGAACTGCACTTGGTGACTTGTTATATTGGATTGTAAGCATTTATATAAGCGTGCAGCTTATTTTTTACTTAAGCTACGGAAATGTTAGAATGTTCATTTTGCTTGGATTTGTTCTCGGTGCACTGTTGTATTTTTATGGAATAAGCAATTATATTCTTAGTGCTTTTATTTTTGTTGTAGATCTTTTTATAAAAATAATAAGAAGAGTTTTGTTATTCATGATAAAACCAATTAGGATGCTTATTGGAAAGATTAAAGTTCTTATGGCACCACTCCGGGTAAAGTTGCAAAAAACGCGCAATAATGCAAAAAAAAGGTACAAATTTTACAAATTCAAAGCAAAAAAGATTTCCAAAAATAGAAAACTGATGTATAATAAAAAGAAACAAAGAAAACGAAATAAAAGGCTAAAGAACAAAAGAAGAAAGGAGCAAGCATGAACGAAGATCAAAAAATAGTAGAACTGAAGAAAAAAATAAATCATGACGATTTTAGAAGACAGGAAAGAGAAATCAAAGAACAAAAAAGACAGCAAAAGCTTGCTGCTCCGATAAAAAAGAAAAGAAAACTCAATGTGGTGAATCTATTGTTCACTGTGTTTTTAATGTACTTTGCATACACTGCATTTTCACAGTATCAGATGTTGAGTGATCTCAACAAGGAAATTGATCAGAAAATGCTTGTTAAGGCGGAAGTTGAAAAGGAAGTTACGGAACTTAAAGAAGATGTTGCCAAGATGAGCGATGAAGAAGCATTGCTTGAACTGGTTGAAAAAATAGCCAGAGATCAATATAAGATGGTTAAGCCCAACGAAACAATTTACATAGACAAAAACAAAAATGACAACAAGCTTATTCGAGGAATAGGATTTGAAGAAGATTTGCAGGATTAATAATTTAAAACATTGCATATTTTGACAGTATTTTACAATCAGCTTCTGCTACTATATTAGTAACAATGAAGGGGTGGAAGAAATGATTGGAAAAGCTGACGATAAAAAATTCAATTTAAGTTTGTTGGAAAATATATTTAGCAATGAAATTAAACACATCAGGAAAAATTGGTTTTTATTTTTGGTGTGTTTTTTTGCTGCAAGACAAAATATTATTGATGAAATATTCCCGTTTGCAGTTGTTGCCTTAAGCGTGTATTCCTACTTGAATGGCAGCTCAATTTTGATGCTGGGGACAACCATAGCCGCAATTTTAACAGTTAGATTTGATTTTACCTATACAATAATGCTTACAGCCATTTATGCATATTTTTACGGATTCAGAAATGAGGAGAAAAAATCTGTTGTTCTGGCAGCTTCTTATTCTGCTTCCGTTTTGTTTGTATCAAAGACCACAATACTAGTAGCAGAAGGATTTAACTGGAATGGTCTCATGCTCAACGCCTTTGAAACACTGTTTGTTTTCAGCTCCATTATACTCACGAATGAATTTGTGAGAGTTGCAGGAAAAATAAAAACAGGTTCGTTCAATACGAATTTTCACAGAAAAAGAACTAAAAAAACAGATGCCGGCAATATTGCTGACAGTGAGGAAAAGGATGCAGGAAATATTGTGTATCTGCACAGGGCAAGGGAAGAAGCAGCTTCTACATTAGAAGTGCAAGGCAAATCTGGTGCTGATCTATATTCCGGCACAAGAAAACATATTGATATTTTTTCAGAAAAGGCTAAAACAAAAATAAAGGAGCAGCTCTTGTGGCAGTCAATAAGCGTAAAGTACTTTGAAGTGATTTCTTCAAACAAAAATACAATTGTATTAAGCCTTACTGTCAAAACGGAAAAATCGTCGGATGAGGCTGAAGCTGCAGTAGAACTTATAGTTAGAAACGTGTGCGGTGTGAAGTTAAAATGTACCGAAAAGGTTTTAGCCTCTCCCCATTACTATGTGCTCAAGTTTAAAAACATAAAGAGAATAAAAATAAGAACCTATAGCGCTTCTGCTACAAAGGAAGGAAGCAGCGTCTCAGGGGACAGTTTTGCCTATGCAGGGAAAGCAGACAGGTATTACACAGTTCTTTGTGATGGAATCGGGTCCGGACATGAAGCCTTCATGGAGAGCACCGGAGCCGTTGATTTATTGTCGAAGTTTTTATACACTGATTTTTCCGAGGAACAAATTTTAAGAACATTAAATTCAATTTTGATGCTTAAGCTCACAGATGAAAGGTTTGTTACATTCGACCTTAACATAATTGATTACGGAACTAAGGAAATCAGACTTTACAAGGCTGGTGCTGCTCCCACATATATCATAAGCAGGAATTCTGTGGACAAAATATCAGGCAAGAGCCTTCCACTGGGGATACTGGACAATTTTGAATACAGTTCTTTTAAGAGGGAAGTCAGAGCAGGAGATATAATTGTCATGGTTTCAGATGGCATAACAGATTCCATAGGAATGGATGAAAAGAAAAATCTGGACAAATATCTGGAACTCGTGGCAGGCAAGGATCCTCAGACCATTGCAAATTCCATATTAAGCTATGCTATAAGAGGGCAGGATACTGTATTCGACGACATGACGGTGCTGGTTACAAAAATAGGGTAATAATAAAAAACAAAGAATGAAAGTCTGCTTTCATCAGACTATTGACAAACCTAATTTTCCACAAATTGTAGGGGCGGATCTTGTATCCGCCCATGTCATTAATTCAATAATTTTGTTATCTTCGGGAGGACAGTGGTCCTCCCCTACATTATTGAAATAACTTTGTCATAAACCTGAAAGTAAGCATGCTTTCATTCTTTTGATTTAAATTTAAATTTCAGGGTATATTGATTATTAAGCAAAATTTATTTTTTTACAAAAAATATTTTTAATTTCTTTATTTTATGGTATAATTTATCCTATGCAAATAAAAGAGGAATAATATGTATAATTTGGTTGAAAAAAATATACTTGAAAAAGAGCTTATCAAAGCCGGGGACAATGTTCTTATTGGTTTGTCCGGCGGTCCGGATTCAGTTTTTTTATTTCACAACTTAAGAAAGTTAAAGGAAAGCTTAAGTTTTAATTTGTATGCTTCACATATAAACCATATGTACAGGGGCAAGGACGCACAGCATGATGAAGATTTTGTTCGTTCTCTTTGTGAAGAATATGGTGTAAGGATTTTTGTAAAAAGAAAAAATGCGACGGAATATGCCCAGGAGCTTAAAGTTACTGAAGAGGAAGCCGGAAGAATACTCAGGTACAACTTTTTCAGGGAAAACTTAAATGAAGTTGGTGGAGGCATAATAGCTGTTGCCCACAATCTCAACGATCAGGCTGAAACTGTCCTTCAGAGAATCATCAGAGGAAGCGGAATAGACGGTTTGAGCGCCATGTCCTTTGTGAAGGACGATTTGATAAGACCAATGCTTAATGTTCAAAGATCTGAAATAGAAAAATACCTACGCGACAATAATTTTGAATTCTGTATTGACATAACAAATACTCAGGCAATTTATGGCAGAAACAAAATCAGGCTCAATTTAATTCCATATCTTGAGGAAAATTTTAATCCCAATATTCAAAACTCTTTGTTCAGAATGTCAGAAACAATGGAAAGAGACAAAAAAATCATAGATAAATATGTTGAGATTAAATTTTGTGAAGCTTTGACCACTGCAGGCAAAAACAAAATTGTTTTAAATTTGCGGAAATTAAAGGAGATGGATGAAGGCGAAGCAGGAAGAGTTATACGAAAATCCATCGAGCAGCTCAAGGGCAACACTGTCAATGTTGAAATGAAACATATAGATTATGCTATAGATTTCATTAAAACAGGCTCCACAGGCAAAAAAATTAACTTGTCCGAGGGCTTTACAATTGAAATCAGCTATGATAATTTTATAGTCAATAAAATTGTTGAAAATATTCCGGAGTTTAAATATAACATAGAGCTTGAAAAGCCGTTGTTTATTCCAGAAGTAGGCAAATCTTTGCTTTGCAGGGTAAAAGATAATTCCGAAGTTGACATAAGGGACTTAAAGAGCATTAATCTGGATTATGATAACATAAAGGGGAAGCTCACTGTAAGAAACAGAAGGACAGGGGATTCAATGGTTCCAATCGGAAATACCTGGAACAAGAAAATTAAGGATATTTTTATAGATTTGAAAATTCCTGCAGAAGAAAGAGACAGTAAACTGATAATTGCAGATGATGAAAATATATTATGGCTTGAGGACTTCAGAATCCACAACAGTTATAGAGTGTCATCTTCAACAAAAAAAATATTAAACATTACCATAGGGAGGAGCACTAATGAATAAGGATATTAAAAAAATACTAATTGCGGAGGACGAACTTCAGGCTAAGGTTAAAGAGCTTGGAGCTAAAATTACGGAAGATTACCAAGGCAAGGATTTGCTTTTGGTTTGCGTTTTAAAGGGAGCTGTGCTATTTGTAAGTGATTTGATGAAAAGAATAGATTTGCCTCTTGAAATTGATTTCATGGCAATTTCAAGTTATGGTTCAAACACACAGTCTTCAGGAGTAGTAAGAATTTTAAAAGATTTAAATCAGTCTATTGAAGGAAGAAATGTGTTGATAGTAGAGGACATAATAGATTCGGGTCTCACATTGTCCTACCTTGCTGAAAATTTAAGAGCTAGAGGTCCTGAGTCAGTTGAAATATGCACAATACTCGACAAACCGGACAGAAGAACAACATTTCTTGATATAAAGTATACAGGATTCCAGGTTCCTGACGAGTTTGTGGTAGGATATGGTTTGGATTATGCTGAAAAATATAGAAATTTGCCATATATAGCAGTATTGAAAGAAGAAGTTTACACAAAATAAACTGTTATTATAATAGAATTTAATAAAATTATAAAAATGACAACTTTTACTAAAATAATTGTAAAGTAAAAACATATATGATACAATTTTATCATCAGATAGTCTTAAGACAAATAGGAGGCTTTAATTGAAAGGATTTATGAGAAGCATCGCAATGTATATACTTATCTTTGTTGTAATAATAATGTTGGTGCAGAGCATGGTTGAACCGGCAGCAGAAGAACAAAGCATAAGCTACAGCGAGCTTATAATTCAAATACAAAATGACAATATAAAATCACTTTCCTTCACTGAAAGCGAAGTAAACGGGGTTTTCAAGGATGACTCTAAATTTACTTCTTATGTTCCAACCGTGTTCTTGTTTTCTTCAAGCTTTTACGACAAGTACCTTGCTGAAAAGGTTGAAACAGGCGAAATAACAATTGAAGGGGAGCCAATACCGGCTACACCTCTGTGGGTTCAGGCACTTCCAACTATAGGAATGCTGGTTCTTCTGGGAGTTTTGTGGTATGTGTTTATGAAACAGTCACAGGGCGGCGGAACAGGCAAGGCCATGTCCTTTGGCAAGAGCAGAGCCAAGATGGTCAAGGAAGATGATCCAAACAAAAAAATTACTTTTGCCGATGTTGCAGGTTTGGATGAAGAAAAGGAAGAACTAAGCGAAATAGTTGACTTTCTTAAAAATCCGGCTAAGTTTGTGAGACTTGGAGCCCGTATACCAAAAGGAGTTCTTTTGGTTGGACCTCCTGGAACAGGAAAGACTTATCTTTCAAAATCCGTATCAGGAGAAGCAGGAGTTCCGTTTTTCAGCATAAGCGGTTCCGACTTCGTTGAAATGTTTGTAGGCGTGGGAGCCTCAAGAGTTAGAGATTTATTTGACCAGGCAAAGAAAAATGCTCCATGCATCATATTCATAGATGAAATTGACGCTGTTGGCAGAAGAAGAGGTGCAGGTCTTGGGGGTGGCAATGATGAAAGAGAACAGACATTGAACCAGTTGTTGGTTGAAATGGACGGTTTCTCAGGTAATGAAGGAATAATCATCATAGCTGCAACAAACAGACCGGATATTCTTGACCCGGCACTCATGAGACCAGGCAGATTTGACAGACAGGTTCACGTGGGTCTTCCGGACGTAAAGGCTAGAGAACTGATACTGAAAGTACATGTAAGAAAAAAACCATTGTCAGACGATGTTGATTTGGAAGTCGTCGCAAAGAGAACTCCGGGATTCACTCCGGCAGATCTGGAAAATGCAATGAATGAAGCAGCCCTTTTGACTGCAAGGCACAACAAGACTCTCATCACAATGGATGTTATAGAAGAAGCAATAACAAAAGTAATTGCAGGACCTGAAAAGAGAAGCAAAGTAATAAACGAAAACGAGAAGAAGCTCACTGCATATCATGAAGCAGGTCATGCAGTTGTTGCAAGACTTTCTTCAAACAAAGATCCTGTTCACATGATTACCATAATACCAAGAGGCGGTGCCGGAGGATTTACAATGTATCTTCCTGAGGAAGACCGTTCCTATGCTTCTAAAATGGAAATGGAAGAAAACATAGTGAGACTTCTTGGAGGAAGAGTTGCAGAAAAACTTGTCCTAAATGATATTTCAACAGGGGCTTCAAACGATATTGAAAGGGCAACCAAAATTGCAAGGGCAATGGTTACTACCTACGGCATGAGTGACGAGCTTGGACCTATGGCTTACGGAACTAATGACGACGAAGTGTTCCTTGGAAGAGATTTCAATAAAATTAGAAACTATTCAGAAGAAGTTGCTGCAAAGATAGACAAGGAAATGAGAAGAATCATTGACAACGCATATCATAAGACAGAAACACTTTTAAGCGAAAACATGGAAAAGCTTGAGCGCGTTGCACAAGCTCTCCTTGAAAAGGAAACTATATCCGGAAAAGAATTTGAAATGCTTTTTGAAGAAGCGTAAAAATACCAATGTGTAGGGGAGGACCTCGTGTCCTCCCGCTTAAGGATTAAGAATTAGATTGAATGAAGGGATGGCTCAGCCATCCCTTCATTTTATATTCTTCAACTTCTTCCAAAGGGTTGTTCTGCTTATGTTAAGTGCCTGACTTACCATAGCTCTGTTGCTGCTGTATTTGTCCATATACCAACTGATAATTTCCTGCTCCATAGAATTAAGAGATCCAGCACTTAATTTTAAAACGTTTTCATTGTCATTTCTTATTTCAGGAGAACAATGATGTTTGGAAGAAAGTTTTATTTCACTTTTTTTAATATCCTCAGCTGTAAGCACTTGGCTGTTTGAAAGTATTACAATTCGCATCAAATAATTCATAAGTTCACGGACATTTCCATTCCAGTCATGGCATTGAAATGCTGATATAAAATCAACGCTGCAGGATACAATATTTTTGCTGTACTGAGCGTTATAAAAAGTTAAATAATGATGAATCAACAAAGGTATGTCTTCAATTCGCTGCCTTAAGGGAGGTATTGAAATATTAAGAACATTAAGCCTGTAGTACAAATCGTGTCTGAATGTACCCTTATCAACTGCTTCAAGCAAATCGGCATTTGTAGCTGCAATAATTCTTATGTTTATAGGTATCATTTTTGTACCGCCTATCCTTAGAACCTGTCTTTCCTGCAGCACTCTTAAAAGCTGAACTTGAATGTTAAGGGGTAGTAGTCCGAGTTCATCAAGAAATAAGGTTCCGTTGTGAGCTAGTTCAAAATATCCGGGCTTTCCTCCAACCTTAGCGCCTGTAAACGCTCCTTCCTCATAACCGAAAAGTTCGCTTTCAATTAAATTCTGCGAAAGTGCGGCACAATTTATTGCAACAAAGGGCTGTCCTTGCCTGCTTGATGCATTGTGAATGCTTTGGGCGAACATTTCCTTTCCGGTTCCGCTCTCTCCTATTATTAGTATTGTGCTGTCAGTTTGAGCATAACTTATTGCATTGTCAATGCATTCCTTCATTTTTGATGAGATGGTTGTATCTTCTAAGTCCTTGAAAGTTGCATTTGCATTCATGCCTTTTTTCATGTTTTGTCTTCGCACATTGTGATCCAAGTACGATATATATGAACTTTTCTGAAAACTGATTACAGTACCGATGTAGAATTCTTTGGCAAATATTGGTGTAGATCTCATGAGTATTTTGTTTCCTGAAAATTCAATCTCTTTTCCTGTCTCATGATTTTTGCTGTTTATTATTTCAATGAAATCGTAATTTTTAATAAAATTATTAACCGTCTGCCCTATTATATCTTGATCTGAGTTGATATTGAGCAGTTTTTTTCCAATGCTGTTTATGAGCGTTACTACGTTGTGTTCGTCCAGATACAATACACCATCCGGCATTTCATTTATGAATGTCCTTAGTTGGTTTTCGTGCCTGTATTGTCTTTCCTCTGCATATCTAATCAACAACGCCCTGGATAATATTTCCTTCATCGAGTAATTGCTGGTGCTGTACATAACGAAAGGAATTCCAAGTTTGCTGCATAGAATTTGAATATGGCCATACCCGCATATAACAACCTGCTTTTTGTCTGAATACGCTTGATAAACGCATTGCTCTATATCATAAATATTGTTGTAATGATATTCGGTTAAATCTATGTTAAGTATATCTTTTAGGTTTGAAAAATCCTCGGTAAAGAAATTATCATAATGAATAAATGCAATATTTTTAGATATTTTCATAGCCTCTATAATGGAAGTTATTATGTCAAAAGGAGTTGCCTGAGCTTCCAAAACCGGTATATCTGTGCTTCTTTTAATCATTTTTGCTGTTATACCTCTGCTGATGATTACAGAAATATTATATTTCATGGAAAGGCTGTTAACCTGTTCAACAGCTTCATCGAAAGCCTCTTCTATCAATATGTAATCGTCAAATGCAACTTCTTTAGTTGTATTTCTAACCATTTCGGTGAAATTATTGTTAGGTGAAGTAATAATAAATTTCGGTATCAATTAATGGACTCCTTCTTTAACACGTTTATTTTATTAACGCATGTTCACTATTTAAACATTTTAAATTTAAAAAGTGAACATATGCTGAAAGAATATAACAGAAATACATAAAATTCAGTATATTTAGATTGGCATAAAAATTGCTAAATATTACTTTGTACATACATTATATATTTTTTGTGAAATTATGTAAATAACAAATAAGATATGTTAATTTTGAAAGTTGACTTTCGGTCAAAAATGTTCGGTCATCATTAAGCTTTGCTAATGGAGGTTAGTATGAAAACAGATAATCATGATAAGAAGTTAAGTGAAGTTACAAGACTTACTCAAGAACTAATAAGGATACCCAGCCACAAATATGAAGAAAACAGGGAATCCAATGTGGCAGAATACATTTACAATTATTGCAGTGAAAATGGACTTGATGTAGAGTTTCAGAATGTTGAAGGAAAAAGAAGAAACGTAATAGCAAGACTTAGAGGAAGTGGTACCGGAAAAAACTTGATTTTTAATGGACATACAGATACTGTTCCTCCATATGAAATGACTGTAGAGCCTTTTGGAGCATACATAGAAAACGGATATGTTCTTGGAAGAGGAGCCAATGATATGAAGGGTGCATTGGCATGCATGATTACTGCAATGCTTAACATTAAAAATAAAGGCAAGAAGTTGGGAGGAGACATAATTCTTACTGCTGTTGTGGGAGAGGAAGAAAAAAGCGATGGTACGGAATTTGTAGTGAAAAGCGGTATAAAAGCTGACGGTGCCATAGTGGGAGAACCTTCAAACTATGGCTACGCTTTGGGGCACAGAGGGCTTGAATGGCTTGAAATAAGAATTGAAGGAAAAGTTGCTCACGGAGGAATTCCAGAGCAAGGCATTAATGCTATTTCCAAGGCTGCAAAGTTAATTAGAAAAATTGAAGATGAACTTATGCCGAAAATAAAACTAAGGCAGAATGAATGGATGGGGCCATCAGTAATGAACTTTGGACTTATAAATGGAGGAACCCAGCCTAGTTCTGTTGCAGACAGCTGTATTATTCAAATAGACAGAAGGTATCTTCCAGATGAAAATGTTGAAAGTGTAATAAAGGAGTATCAGGATATTATTGACTTGCTCAAAGCAGAGGATTCTGAATTCAAGGCAGAAATAATAAGGATGGAATCAAACATGATGGAAGAATTTGACCATGCACCTCTGATTGCTCAGCCTAATTCCCATATAGCATTAATAGTATACAATGTTTTAAAAGAATTTAACGGCTGTGAACCTAACATAGAAAAAAGAAGAGGATGGACTGATGCAGGCGTACTTTCAACATATGGCAAAATTCCGACAGTTGTTACAGGTCCCGGAGATCTAAAATATTCCCATGGAAAGGATGAAAAGATACCTGTGAAAGACCTTGAAAATTATGTTGAAATATATACACGGATTGCAGAAGAGTTTTGTCAGTAATTAAAAATATTACTTAAAAGGAGAAGCAATGCTTGATTTAAAGATAGTTAACGGAAAAATAATCGATGTTGAAAACAGGAAAATAACAGAAGGCGATTTGGGGATAAAAGACGGAGCGATAACCCATCTGGGTCAGGTACCGGTACAGTCAAGAAAAGTCATAGATGCTGAAGGTCATTATGTTTCACCTGGTTTTATAGATATACACATGCATGAAGAAGATTTTACACTTACTAAAAAGCAAGAATATGATATTTCTGAAACAATGCTGAATATGGGTGTTACAACATGTGTTGCGGGAAATTGCGGAAACAATAGACAAAGCATTGAGGAACTCAGTGAATTTATTGAAGAAAAGGGAAATCCGGTAAACTATATGTCTTATATAGGCCACAATTATTTAAGAAACCAAGTTGGGAGCATAGATATTTATAAAAGATCAACTAGCGAGCAGATTAGGAAAATGCAATCAATGACAGCTGAAGCAATAGATTTTGGAGCTGTAGGAGTTTCTTATGGATTGGAATATTGTCCGGGAATTGATTTAGAAGAGGCAATAGAAATTACTAAACAGATAATAGGAAGAAATGATCTCCTGCTTTCGGCCCACTATAGGAAAGATGCTGTGAACGCACTTGATTCTATAAATGAAATGGCAGAGATTGCTAAGGAGACAAAAATCCCTTTTCAAATTTCTCACCTGTCAAGTTGCAGTGCTTTTGGCAATATGAAAGAAGCATTGAAACTTATAGAGAACATAACATTTAACGGCATAGATTTGTCCGTTGACGCATACCCTTATGCTGCATTTAGTACTTTTATTGGTTCAGCTGTATTTGACGAAGGATGCTTTGAATCGTGGAACAAGAGTTATGATTCGATTATGCTCACGGAAGAGCCCTTTAAAGGAATGTACTGCAACAGGGAAATATTTGAAAAGGCCAGGAAGGAATATCCTCAAATGCTTGCTGTAGCAAATGTAATGAATGAAGATGAAATAGTTGAAGCGTTAAATCATCCGATGGTTATGATAGCAAGCGACGGTATTTACAGAAATCATTCCGGGCACCCGAGAGGAGCAGGAACATTTCCCAGGGTGATAGGACATTATGTTAGAGAAAAAAAGTCAATGGAATTTTTTGATGCAATTAACAAAATGACACTGATGCCTGCAAAACGATTGAATCTGAAAAGAAAAGGTATTCTTAAGGAAGGCTTTGATGCTGACATTACAATATTTGATTACGACAGGATAATTGACAAAGCCACTTTTCAGGATCCTCAACTTAGGCCAGAAGGAATTAAATATGTAATTTTAGGCGGTAAAATTGCAATAAGTAATGGAAAGATTATAAACAATACGCTTGGAAGATTCTATAAGCGTGGTGAAGCTTAAGTTATAATTTATTGTGTATTAATGATTAATAAACAATAGTTTATTGATTTTTAATAAAAAAACTGAGGAGGCTTTTATGGAAAAAGAGGTAAAAAAGAAAAAATTCAAAGTTCCGCACACTTATGTAATCTTGTTTATGATGATTATCATAGTTGCAATTCTTACTTATGTAATACCTGCGGGGCAGTATCAAAAAGTTGAGTCAGCAACAGGGAGGATGGTTGTTGATCCGGAATCGTATACGCAAGTTGAGTCAACACCAGCAAAAATTTTTGATGTATTGAAAGCATTTCCGAAAGGACTTGGAGCAGCTCAAAGCATAGTTTTCTTTATTTTCATTGTTGGAGGTTCGTTTAATGTAGTAAATCAGACTGGAGCAATTGAGGCAGGAATAAGCAAGGTAGCGTTGAGTCTTAAAGGAAAAGAAAAACTTCTTATCCCTATCATTGTAGTATTGTTTTCTTTGGGAGGAGCCACAATAGGTATGGCAGAAGAAGCCATTGTGTTTGTACCCATTGGAATTGCACTTGCCAGAGCTTTAGGTTATGACGCCATTGTAGGTATGTCCATAGTGGCACTTGGTGCAGCAGCGGGGTTTACTTCAGGTTTCATGAATCCGTTTACTGTAGGAGTAGCGCAGAGTATTGCTGAACTTCCTATGTTTTCAGGTATTTGGCTCCGACTTGTGATTTGGGTTTGCACAGTAGCTCTTATAATAGCCTACATATACAGATATGCAAACAAAGTAAAGGCAGATCCTACAAAAAGCCTGGTTTATGAGCTTGAGCTGGAAGAAAAAGATCATGCAATTGACTTGAGCAATGTTATGCAAATGACAGGAAGGCACACGGCAGTTCTTTCAATATTCGGCGTAGGTATGGGTATATTGATATTCGGTGTGTTTAAATACGGATGGTATATCACCGAAATCGCTGCAATATTCCTATCCATAGGAATTATAGGAGGTCTTGCGGGTGGTATGAATTTTGACGATATTGCAAAGAATTTTATTACAGGAGCAAGAGATATGACAACAGGTGCTCTGGTTGTTGGTCTTGCAAGAGGGCTGCTTGTAATAATGGAAGGCAGCATGATTATCGATACAATTGTGTTTAGTATGGCAAGTGTTGTTTCAGCACTTCCAAAGACCGTAAGTGCTGTGGGTATGCTTTTAGTTCAGTCTTTCCTGAACTTCTTCATACCATCAGGTTCCGGACAGGCTGCAACAACAATGCCTATTATGTCTCCGCTTTCTGAGGTAATAGGTTTAACCAGACAATCAGCGGTTCTTGCATATCAGTTTGGTGATGGCATATCAAACTCAATAATTCCAACTTCAGGAGTATTGCTTGCAAACCTGTCTGTTGCAAAAATCAAGTATGAAACATGGGTTAAATACGTGGCTCCTCTTATAGGCCTTTGGACATTGATGGCTGCAGTATTCATGGTTATTTCAGTTTTAATCAACTACGGGCCATTCTAACATATTAAATGTTTAAGCTCCTCTCACGGGGAGCTTTTATACAGATATTAGAGCAAAAAGGAGAGTCTAATGGAAAGAGTAAGATGTAAAAAATTAATAAACAAAATTATGAGTGCTGATGAAGCTGCAATGTTTATAAAAGATAACAGCATCGTAGGTACATCGGGATTCACTCCGTCCGGATATCCAAAGGCATTGCCTGCTGCTCTTGCAAGAAGGGTGGAAAATGGAGAAAATATCCAGATAGATTTAATCACGGGAGCATCAGTAGGACCTGAGTTGGATGGTATTCTTGCAGAAAAGGGAATTATAAGAAGAAGATATCCATACCAGACAAATCCGGATGTTAGGAATTCCATTAACAGCGGAAAAATAAAATATAATGATATTCATTTAAGCCACTCAGCACAATACTTAAAATATGGGTTTTTGGGACATATAGACACAGCTATAATAGAGGCTGTTGCAATCACCGAAGACGGGGGTATAATTCCAAGTACTTCTGTAGGCAATTCAAATATAATTGTTGAATGTGCAGATAAAGTCATTATTGAGATAAATACTTCGCAGCCCCAAGAACTTGAAGGAATGCATGACATATATTCACCTTCGAATCCACCACTTAGAAAATCAATTCCAATTAAAAACGTATCTGACAGAATAGGTACACCGTACATTCCCTGTAATCCCGACAAAATTGTTGCAATAGTTTTTACTGATATAATGGACAAAACAAATAAAGTTGCTGAAATAGACCATAATTCAAAATTGATGGCTGAAAATTTAATTGCTTTTTTAAAGGCTGAAGTTAATAAAGGCAGACTTCCAAAGAATTTGCTTCCATTACAATCTGGAGTAGGCAGTGTTGCAAATGCCGTATTGGGAGGTCTGTGCAGTTCTGAATTTTCAAACTTGGACTTTTACTCTGAGGTGTTGCAGGATTCTGCATTGGATCTTATGGATTGCGGAAAGCTAAAAAGTGCTTCTGCAACATCTTTAACAATATCACCTGAACGAATTAATGATTTTTATAGAAATATTTCTAATTACAAGGATAAAATTACTTTGAGACCGCAGGAAATAAGTAACAACCCGGAGATTATAAGAAAACTGGGGGTTATATCAATAAATACTGCTATAGAAGCTGACATATACGGAAATGTAAATTCAACCCATATAATGGGAAGCAAGATAGTGAATGGAATAGGCGGATCTGGAGATTTTGCACGCAATGCTTATATTTCTGTATTTACTACACAATCCATAGCACTAAACGGCAAGGTTTCTTCAATTGTACCGATGGTTTCACATGTTGACCATACTGAGCATGATGTTATGGTCTTGGTTACGGAAAATGGTATTGCAGACTTAAGAGGATTGTCTCCAAAAGAAAGAGCAGAATTGATAATTGAAAATTGTGCCCATGAAGATTATAAAAAAATGCTTTGGGATTATTATATAAGTGCTAAAAGTAAAACAAATGGCAGCCAAACTCCCCACATACTGCGGGAAGCTTTGTCATGGCATGAAAGATATCTTGAAACAGGGTCTATGAAATGAAATGTCATTTATAGGAAATGAATAAGCGTTATTGTAAAAAGTATTTATATTTGATACAGTTAAGTTATCAAATTAATACGAGGTGCATTATGGACGACAATGAAAAGAAAGTTTACGAAGTTCTTGAAAAACTTCACATAGATTACGAAAAGCACGACCATCCGGCAGTATTCACATGCCGTGAGGCTGACATCTACACAAACGGGTTAAAGGGAGTTCACACAAAAAATTTATTTCTCAGAAATAAAAAGGGTGACTGCCATTACCTGGTGGTCATGTGCGAGGACAAGGTACTTGATGTAAAGGGCTTCGGAGAAATTATTTCCGAAAAAAATATAAGTTTTGCTTCACCTGAAAGAATGATGAAATATTTGAAGCTAACCCCAGGCTCCGTATCGATTTTTGGAATAATCAACGATACAGAACATGCAGTCAAGGTTTATGTGGACGAAGACATAATGAAAGAAGAATTCATCAATTCCCATCCAAACGTGAACACATCAACTTTGGTATTCAAAGTATCAGACATGATTAAGTTTTTAGAGGAAAGCAGAAATCAGTATCAAACGATTTCCTTGAAAATATCCCAAAAATCATGACAGACAATAAAAATTATTTTTATTTTAGGAAATCGTAAAAAGCCTCCTGAAAATTGAAAAAACATAATCTTGCTTGATATTTCAATGATAAACAGCCTTATGTGTGTGGTATGAAACGCAATTTTGCAACTTTTGTTGCAAGTTTGAAATTCTTGGAGTCATTTTTGGTTAACATCTTGCAAAAAAAAGCTTTTTAGATTATATTTATTGAGAAATATATTGTTAAACAAACAAGTGGAGGTATGCATGTTAAATAATGAAGAGCTTTCAAAAATAAAAACAGCCAGAGAAAATTGGGAAGAAAAAGTATTGAATAAAACGCTGGAGAAGTCTCCGGAAAGCAAAGAAGAATTCAGAAGCGTTTCAGGAGCAACGGTAGAAAGACTGTACACTCCGGAAGATGTTGCAGACATAGATTATGTGGAAGAAATCGGTTACCCTGGACAGTATCCTTTTACAAGAGGCTGCCAGCCAACAATGTACAGAGGAAAGAACTGGACCATGAGAATGTATGCTGGATTTGCCACTGCAGAAGAGTCCAATGAAAGATATAAATATCTCGTAAGCCAGGGTTCAACAGGACTGTCTGTTGCATTTGACCTGCCTACTCAGATTGGATATGATTCAGACCATTCACTGGCACAGGGAGAAGTTGGGAAAGTTGGTGTTGCCATAGACTCTCTGAAGGATATGGAAATACTTTTCGATGGAATTCCTTTGGACAAAGTAAGCACATCAATGACAATAAACGCTCCTGCAGCAGTGCTTTTGGCAATGTACATAGCTGTTGGTGAAAAGCAGGGAGTTTCTGCGGACAAACTTAGAGGAACAATTCAAAACGACATACTTAAAGAATACATAGCAAGGGGAACTTACATATTCCCAACTGAACCTTCCATGAGACTTATTACAAATATTTTTGAATATTGCTCAAAGGAAGTTCCAAAATGGAATACCATAAGTATTTCAGGCTACCACATAAGAGAAGCAGGCTCAACAGCAGCTCAGGAAGTAGGATTCACACTTGCTGACGGAATTGCATATGTTGAAGCAGCTATAAAGGCTGGCCTTGATGTTGACACATTTGCACCGAGACTTTCATTCTTCTTCAACTCTCACAATGACTTGTTTGAAGAGGTTGCCAAATTCAGGGCAGCAAGAAGATTATGGGCAAAAATAATGAAGGAAAGATTCCATGCAAAAAGCGAAAAATCAATGATGCTCAAGTTCCACACACAGACTGCAGGATGCACCCTTACAGCACAGCAGCCTGACAACAACATCATTCGTGTTGCCATGCAGGCACTTGCAGCAGTATTGGGAGGAACTCAGTCTCTTCACACAAATTCAAGAGATGAGGCACTGGCTCTTCCTACAACAGATTCAGTAACTATAGCTCTTAGAACACAGCAGATAATTGCCAGCGAAACAGGAGTTACAAACACAATAGATCCTCTTGCAGGTTCATACTTTGTTGAAGCGAAGACAAAAGAAATTGAAGACAAGGCAATGGAATATATTTCAAAAATTGATGACCTTGGGGGAGCAGCAAGAGCAATTGATTTTGGATACATCCAGAAGGAAATTTCTGATTCAGCATACAAATATCAAATGGAAATTGAATCTCTCGACAGAATAGTTGTAGGTGTAAACAAATACCAGGTTAAGGAAGAATCTCCAAAGGGACTGTTGAGAGTTGATCCAATTGTAGGCGAAATGCAGACAAAGAAAATCCAGGATGTGAAATCAGCAAGAAATAACGATGCTGTTAAATCAAGACTGGAAGCTTTGAGAACAGCATGTCAGGGAACTGAAAATGTGATGCCGTTTATTCTTGATGCAGTCAGGGAATATGCAACGCTGGGAGAAATATGCCAGATTATGAGAGATGTGTTCGGAGAATATGAGCAGGCAGTGCTGCTTTAATTAGGAGGATGAAATGAGCAAAATTATTAGAGTATTGGTAGCCAAACCGGGTCTTGACGGTCACGACAGAGGAGCAAAAGTAATTGCCAGGGCACTTCGAGATGCAGGAATGGAAGTTATATATACAGGACTGAGACAGACACCTGAACAGATAGTTGCAGCAGCAATACAGGAAGATGTTGACGTAGTTGGAATGAGCCTTTTATCAGGAGCACACAATTATCTGTTCCCGAGAGTTGTTGAACTTCTCAAGGAACAGGGAGCAGATGACATACTTGTTATAGGCGGAGGAGTAATCCCCGACGATGACATACCTAATCTTAAGGAAGCAGGAATTGCAGAAATATTCACTCCTGGAACAACAACTTCAGAAATGATTGAATTCATTAAAAATAACATAAAAGACAATTAAATGATTTTTGGGAGTCCTTATGGAATGGATTAAGAAAATGCTTGAGGGAGACAAAAGAGCATGTGCCAAGCTGATTACAGCTGCAGAAAACAACCCTGAAAAAGCAGAAAAGATAATAAGAGAAATACACACACACACAGGTCATGCTCATATAGTGGGCATTACAGGACCTCCTGGAGCAGGAAAGAGCACTCTGACGGACAAAGTTGTGAAATCTCTTGTAGACGAAGGAAAAAGAGTAGGCATTATAGCAGTTGACCCAACAAGCCCATATTCAGGAGGGTCTATTCTTGGAGACAGAATAAGGATGCAGGATTTAGCCCTCAATCCAAATGTGTTCATAAGAAGCATGGGAACAAGAGGATACCTTGGAGGACTTTCAAAATATACTAAAAATGCATTGAAGATTCTTGACGCCGCCGGATATGACTACATAATAATAGAAACCGTAGGAGTTGGGCAGTCGGAAGTAGACATTGTAAAGATTGCAGACACTATTTTGATGGTTATGGTTCCGGGGCTTGGGGATGACATTCAGTCAATCAAGGCAGGCATAATGGAAATAGGAGACATTTTCGTCATTAACAAAAGCGATTTGTTCGGAGCAGACCGCACTGCAACTGAAGTGAACATGATGCTTGACTTAACCATGGACATGAAAAGAAGACCTCCGGTTGTAAAAGTTGTTGCTGTCAAAAACGAAGGAATCGACAATTTGATCAAAGAGATAAAAAGCCACATCGAGTATCTGGAAGAAAGCGGTCAACTTGAAAAAAGGCGAAAAAACAACATGAAGCTTGAAGTTGTGGAGCTCATTGAAACAGAGCTTAGAAAAATTGTAATTTCCCACACAGACAAGGAAAACAAGCTTGATGGGAGAGTTGCGGAAGTATACAACAAGGAAAAAAACATTTACGAAGTAAGAGACGAGTTCTTAAGAGCAATTAAGAATTAAGAGTTAAGAATTAAGAATTAAATGAGGAATTCGGGCAGAGCCCGAATTCAGGTTGATGACAAAGTAACTTTCGACGTTGTCATTCTGAGGCTTATCCGAAGAATCTCAGGTTTTTAATAAAGATGAGATCCTTCATTATCGTTCAGGATGACAGCGTCAGGGATTATTCGATGAACAGAATGGAGGATATATGGTAAAAAAAGTGGATCACATCGGAGTGGCGGTAAAAAATTTAGATGAAGCATTAAATTTTTATGAGAATATAATGGGATTGAAAGCAGCAGGCAAAGAAGTTGTTGAAGAACAAAAGGTGACAGTTGCATTTCTTCCTGTAGGAGATTCGGAGGTCGAGCTTTTGGAATCAACAGAAGAAGACGGCCCTATTGCGAAATTTATAGCAAAAAACGGCGAAGGTGTTCAGCACATTGCATACAAAGTTGACAACATTGAAGAAGCAATTGCTGAAATGAAGGAAAAAGGAATCAGAATGATTGATGAAAAACCACGTTATGGTGCCGGAGGAGCAAGAATAGCATTTTGCCATCCAAAGAGCACATTCGGAGTTTTAATAGAGCTTACTGAAAGAAATTAGTCTATATTTCATGACATCATGAATCGAGGTGAAAGCATGATCAACTTAAGTCCATTTGCATCAATAGGAATTGTATTGGCAATAGCATGGATATTTATCAGCTTTATAAAAAAAGAACTTAAGTATTAATACAGGGTATTAATAAAGGAGACAAAATGGAATCTGTTTATTTCGTTTTGAAGGTATATTTG
Source organism: Firmicutes bacterium UBA6113 (assembly GCA_002422545.1). Taxonomy (GTDB): domain Bacteria; phylum Bacillota; class Clostridia; order Tissierellales; family Sedimentibacteraceae; genus Sedimentibacter. The sequence continues at coordinate 78,002 of DIWF01000030.1, forward strand.
TTGGGCTTTGCTGCTTCCATATTTATAGCCTTTATAATCAAATTGATATTGCTTGTTATAAGGCAGTTTGCCAAAAGAAAACATGCATAATTTAGCTAAGGACGTGAAAAATTACTATGAATTTATTAAATCTTTTTCAAGGGGTAGGAACTTTATTTTATCAGGAACCCAAGATTGCAATAGCCAGAATTGTTTTGATTCTTCTGGGCATGCTGATGGTGTACCTTGGTAAAAGAAAAATACTTGAGCCCCTTATCATGATTCCCATGGGATTTGGGATGCTGGCTGTTAACGCAGGAGTATTGTTCCTTTCAGCAAGTCAGACAGGAACATTATTCATGGACCCTCTTGTAACTGATACAGACAGCCTTATGAACATAATGCAGATTGACTGGCTTCAGCCTATTTATACTTTTGCATTCAGCAATGGTCTTGTTGCATGTTTTGTATTCATGGGAATAGGTGTTATTACAGATGTTGAATGTGTCTTGAAGTACCCATTCACAGGAATGCTAATTGCAATGTTTGCAGAGCTTGGATCAATTGCAACTTTTCCTATCGCCCATGCCATGGGACTTACATATGGAGAGGCTGCAGCTGTATCCCTAATAGGAGGCGCCGACGGTCCAATGGTTTTATTTGCATCACTTTTTCTTGCAAAGGATTTGTTTGTTCCAATCACAATTGTTGCATATCTTTACTTAAGTCTTACTTACGGTGGCTATCCTTTCCTGGTCAGACTCATGGTGCCTAAGGATATAAGGGCAACGGTAGTAAAGACTGCAGCAAAAAAAAGCATAACTTCCGGAGAAAAACTTGCATTTGATGTGGTTGGATGTGCGGTGCTGTGCCTGCTGTTTCCATCAGCTGCTCCGCTGTTTGTCAGCTTTTTCCTCGGCAATGCCATACGAGAGTCAGGAATTGAAAGATATACCAAATTAATAGAAGATGTGTTCCTTTATGGAGCGACGTTTCTTTTGGGATTGATGCTTGGAGTTCTTTGCGAAGCAAGCACCATTTTAAATCCTAAAATACTGATACTTCTGTTCCTGGGAATTGTAGCGTTGCTTTTATCAGGCATTGGAGGAATAATCGGCGGATACGTCATTTATTTCATAAGCAACAAAAATTTCAATCCTGTTATTGGTATAGCCGGAGTATCGTGTGTTCCTACAACAGCCAAGGTTGCACAGAAAGAAGTTTCAAGAGTGAACCGTTACAGTTACATTCTTGAATATGCTATGAGCGCAAGTATATGCGGAGTAATAACAACTGCAATACTTACAGGAATTTATGTCACATTGGTACCTCTCATGTAAATATCAGTATGAATATAAATATCATAGAGCAATAATACATACGATTATTATTTGAAATTAATTTTAAAAACACATTGCAGTACTCATAAATTACAAATATTCAAAGTGACTGCAAACGTTATTTTGAACCTCAAAGTAATAATAAAATCAAGCGGAGGTATAAATGCCAAAGGATAAATTGATGGAGCTCAGGGAACTTAATGAAAAAATAAAGCTGGGCGG
>DIWF01000004.1 GCA_002422545.1 Firmicutes bacterium UBA6113
TTCGATTCCGCGTTTGGGCACCAAAGAAAAGGCTGTTTCATGTAGTTACTACGTGAGGCAGTTTTTTTATTATACATATATTAGGAATTTGTAATGTAAATAATAATCAGTTGAAGGAGTAAAATGATTTGAATACAGAATGGCAGGAACTTTATAATATGGCAATGGCAGTAATTGATCCTCACGAAATATCAGAACAGATGTATGTCGGAAGTGTTGCAGCAGCAGTATTAACAAAAAAAGGAAACATCTATACAGGCATATGTATAGATACAAGTAGTTCTTTGGGAATGTGTGCAGAAAGGAATGCAATGTCAACAATGCTTGCAAATGGAGAAAATGAAGTAGAAAAAGTTGTTGCTGTTTATAAAGATGGTACAGTTATGCCACCGTGCGGAGCGTGTCGAGAATTTATGATGCAGTTAGGGAAAAACGCAAAAGATATAGAAATCCTGCTCAATAATGATGGGAAGTCGATTAACTTGGGCAAACTAATGCCTGAGTATCCATACTGATACAATGAACATACTTATTTTATCTAACAGAGCCTGTTTAAAAAATTATACTATATGGAAGTTTGAAATATGAACTTCAGTATATGCTCTTTTTTTAAAATTCGGGGTTGATGAGAGACTGTATTTTGTGTTTAGAATTTCGTGTTTATGCTTTAAATAAAATTATGTGATTTTAATAAAAGTGAACGATTAGAGCTATTTTGGTGAATTTGAGAGAATCAATTTAAGAAAACATTATTGTTCATGAAAGAATGGGACAAAACATTATCATATAACAATAAAAAAATACATCGTTAAGTGGCTAAACGATGTATTTTTGTTATAAAATTATTTTAACCGAACAGGGAGAGAAGAATTCCTGCTGCGACTGCTGAGCCTATTACTCCTGCTACGTTTGGTCCCATTGCATGCATAAGAAGGAAGTTTGAAGGATTTGCTTTTTGCCCTTCAACCTGCGATACACGAGCTGCCATAGGTACCGCTGAAACACCAGCAGATCCTATTAAAGGATTAACCTTGCCACCAGAAAGTACACACATTAATTTTCCTATTAAAAGTCCACCAATTGTGCTGAATGCAAATGCTGTAAGACCAAGAGCGATTATTTTTAATGTTTCAGGTTTTAAAAATTGTTCTCCTGCAGCAGTTGCTCCAACTGTCAATCCGAGGAAAATTGTAACTATGTTAACCATTGCATTTTGTGCAGTGTCTGAAAGTCTCTCAACAACTCCTGATTCTTTGAAAAGATTTCCAAGCATTAGCATTCCAATTAGTGGAGCTACTGAAGGAAGCAAAAGAACGCAGAATATAGTAACACATATTGGGAAACAAACTTTTTCAAGCTTGGACACTTCACGAAGCTGTTCCATTTTTATTTCTCTTTCCTTCTTTGTAGTAAGCATTCTCATGATTGGAGGCTGAATAAGAGGAATAAGAGCCATGTATGAATAAGCAGCTATAGCAATCGGAGCCAATAAGTGAGGTGCAAGCCTTGAAGTAAGGTAAATTGCTGTAGGGCCGTCAGCTCCTCCTATGATACCAATTGATGATGCTTCAGCCGGTGTGAATCCAAGTATGCCTGCTATGACGAATGCAATACTTATGCCAAGCTGTGCGCCGGCACCCATGAATAAACTGCTTGGTCTTGCTATTAATGGACCGAAGTCAGTCATGGCACCTATGCCAAGAAATATAAGTGAAGGATAAATTCCTTTTTTAACTCCAAAGTACAAATAGTATAACAGTCCGCCAGCTTCAGTTGCACTTGGAGGTGCAGCCATTAAATCTGCTAACGGCATGTTTGCAAGCAGTACACCGAAAGATATCGGCAAAAGCAGAAGAGGTTCGAACTTTTTTACGATGGCAAGGTACATAAGGACGCAAGAAACTGCTATCATTACTGCGGACTGCCATGTAAGAGCTGCAAAACCTGAGTCTGCAAGTAGTTTTATAATTGATTCAATAAACATTTTTTCCCCCTTACTGAATTACCATTAGGATGTCATTTGTTGATACGCTTGAACCTTTTGAAACCATAATCTGAGAAACAACACCATCAAATGTAGAAAAAATTTCATTCTCCATTTTCATTGCTTCAAGTATGAAAAGAAGCTGTCCTTTTTTTACTTTAGCTCCCACACTTGCCTTAACATCAAGTATTGATCCAGGCATTGGGGATTTTATTGGTTCACCTGACACGTTTCCTGCAGGTGCCGCAGCCTGAGGAGCTGCAGCTGCTGCTGGAGCAGACTGAACTATGGGAGCCGGAGCAGCAACTGTTGTAGTTTTTACTATGTTTGCTTTTCCTTTTTCTACTTCTACTTCATAAGATTTATCATTTATATTAACAACATATATCATTTCTATTCCTCCTTAAATATTAATTGCTACGCCGCAATTTGTTTTATAGATTTAAATATTAGTTCAGACAGTGGTATTCCTGATTCGTCGCTTACAATTGCCATAATCATGGCAGCAGTCTGTTCATCCACATCTTTTAACTTCAATGTTCCTGAAGAAAATTCTTCTTCTTCAACTGTAGCAACAGCAGTTGCTGGTACTTCTACAGCCTTTTTTGGAAGTAATTTTAGAGCAAATGAGAATGTTCTAATTATTGCAAACAGAATTATTAATACACTAAATACTACTGCCCAACAGAACAGTGCAACCAATAAACTTTCTGAAAATGCCATTCTGTTCACCTACTTTCTTGTAATTGTGTAATTAACAGTCTTTGATTCGCGTTCTTCTCTTTTCTTGAAGAATGCTTCAGCTATTTGTGGGAATGCGATGTATGAAAGAACATCTTCATCGTTTCTTGCAATTCCTTGGAGTTCTTTTTTAGTTTTCTCAAATGCTGGTTCCATATCATCTGCAAATCTGTGTGTCATTGGTTTTTCGTCTCCTAAAACTTTCTTCAGAAGTTCAGGATCAATATTTCCAGGAGCCTGACCGTATTCACCTTTTACATATGATTTTATTTCTTTTGATATTGTTTTATATCTTTCTCCTGAAAGAACATTCGTAGCAGCCTGAACGCCTACCATCTGGCTCATTGGAGTTACAAGAGGAGGATATCCCATGTCTTTTCTTACTCTAGGTGTTTCTTCAAGAACTTCTTCCAGTTTGTCAATTGCATTTTGAGCCTTAAGCTGAGAAATGAGGTTTGAAAGCATTCCGCCTGGTACCTGGTAAACAAGAGCGTCAGTTTCTGTTCCCATAACAAACGGATCCATAAGACCTGATGAAATATATCCTGTTCTCAAAGTTTTGAAGTAGTCATTTATTTTCTTTAAAGTCTTTTCGTTAAGACTAGTTTCATATCCCATTTGCTTTATTGCATAATTCATTGTTTCTGTAGGTGGCTGTGATGTTCCGCCACTAAATGAAGAAATTGCTGTGTCGATTCCGTCGCATCCTGCTTCAATAGCTTTTGTGTAAGTTATTGGTCCAAGGCCTGTTGTTGAATGAGTATGGAGATATACAGGAAGATTTACACTTTCCTTAAGAGCCTTTACAAGGTCATAAGCTTCCTGAGGTCCCATAATTCCTGCCATGTCTTTTATGCAGATTGAATGAACACCCATTTTTTCAAGTTGTTTTCCCATTGCAGCATATTTTTCAAGATTATGTATGGGGCTCGTTGTGTAGCATATGCAACCTTGTGCATGTTTACCTTGCTTTTTAACTTCATCAACAGCTGTTTCAATATTTCTAAAATCATTAAGGGCATCGAATATACGGAATATGTCTATGCCGTTTTTTGCAGCGTGTGCAACAAACTTTCTTACAACATCATCAGGATAGTGTTTGTATCCCAAAATGTTCTGACCTCTGAAGAGCATTTGAAGTTTTGTATTTTTAACTTTAGATTTGATTTTTCTAAGTCTTTCCCATGGATCTTCGTCAAGATATCTCAAACATGAGTCAAATGTTGCGCCTCCCCAGCATTCCAGAGAATAGTATCCTGCCTGATCTAATGTTTCTAAAATTCCCTCAAAATCTGAAAAAGGCATACGTGTTGCAATTAAAGATTGATTGGCATCTCTCAGAATCGTTTCGGTTATGTTTACTTTCATATATCTTCTCCTAGCATAATAGTCATAGCCTTGCTATGCAATTTTTAAATTTATATTAAAAGCTTTAATTCCAGCAAGGAATTACTTCATTAATATGATAAGACTGCCATATTGTTATTATTGCACCATTATCATTATATATAAATGCAATTTATTGAAAATCATAAACGGAAATTAGCATTTTTGATTTTCTCCTTGTTTTATGAATTGCATTATTGAAAGTTCTGATTAATAATTTGATGATTTATGATTGAACATTATATTATAAAGAACCTCAACTTAAAATGATTATATAACAATAGTTTTTAGGTGTCAATAGTAAAAACCGCTTTCCACCTAATTATTTTAGGAATAAACATGTAAAATCAATTTATAAGTTTGTATATTTTAAATACAAATTAAACAAACAAAGTTGCACTGAGCTTAAGTTAAATAAAAAAATCAATAAGGTAAAAAAGTTTCAAAAATAAGGATAAAATGTGGCAGGAAAATTATAAAAATATTAATAAATGCTTAAATTTCAAGGTTTTACTATGATTTATAAGCAAAATGAAGAAACAAAATCAGAAAACTTACTAAATAAATTAAATGATGGGGTTGTGTTTATTAAATGAAGCAATGTAAATCAAAGATTAAAAAATTAAAGACTGTCAAATGACAGTCTTTAACGGATGGCTTTTTTTATTAAGTTATTTTTAGAATATAGAATATAAAATGCTCTTGGTCAGGCCCAAGATGTTGTCGTAATACATTTTGCCGTTTAATTTTATGGGCATGAGGTTTCTTTTTATTCCTTCGATGGCAGTGTAGGACTTAAGATTGTACTCATTGTTATCAACGAAATAAAATTCGTTTATGGATGAATCTTTGAAAAAACCTACAGGAATATCTAAATCCATTGTCTGAGAGCTTATATTCACGTTTAAATTAAAATTTATCGATGGATGGATATAATCTGCCTTAAGGTCCGATATAATGTTGAATTTGCTTACCAAAGAATTTTTTTTGATACAAAAGTTACTGGTGTTCACCCTTACTATGAGGTTATTGAAGTAAAAAACATCATCGTAAAGTTGAAATATGCTGTTCATCAAAATGGGAAGATTTAAAACATCCTCATAGTTGTGCTGCATTATGAGAAATGAAAATTCAGTTCTTGGTTCTAATCTGTATGCCTCATAAAGAACAGTCACATCTTCTCCAGATAGGGTGTCTGTCCTGTTAATTTTAAAATATTCCTCTGCTGTTTTAAGCTTAAGGTCCGGAATATCTACTTTATTTTTAACTTGGCGAAGGTAGTTGTACAGATCTATTTTAATCATGGCATCTAGTTTTAAATCTATGCCATGCTTTTGTGATTTAAAGGATAGAAAAGGGATATCGAAGCTGTTGCCGTTGTATGTTATAATGAAATTCTTGTTTCTAATTAGATCCTTTAAAAGTTTCAGCGCCTGGGGCTCGTCCACACTGTACTGACAGAAAATCTGGTATATTTTGTACACATTATCTTCGTGAAGAAGTATGGTAATTGATATAATGTCAGAAAACTGCCTGGAAAGGCCGGTTGTTTCTATGTCAAGAAAAACAGACTGTTTTAACAGTCCATGTAATTCTTTGTTTGCTGTTATGTTTATTTCGTTAGAGTTTACTATCATAGAGGCTCCCTTTATAGTGAGAAAAATTATTTTGATTAATATAAAGTTATCTGATAAAATATTAAGTGGTATGCATGTATATTTTGATTTCCATTTTTGTCTTTTACGCAGTAGGAATAATTGCATATGAACTGGGATTTTTCAGTTTCGTTTTTACGGTTGTTTTTGCTTTGCTCCTATATAACTCGTTTGTTTTGAAAAAATTTATGTACAATTCTGTAATCATAGCATTTCTTTTATTGTCCGCAGTCAACTGTAATTATAATTCAAATTCTGTTCTTGCACAACACATTAATGAAAATATGAGTGTAAGAGTTGAAATAAAAAACAAAAATTTATCCCATTCTGATTACTTAAGCTACAATGCAACTGTCCTGACAATTGACGGGAAGAAACTTAACAGCCGTGAAAACACAATTGTATATGTCGATAAAAATACTGAAATTGCAGAAAACTCCATCGTTGAAATAAAAGGGAATATCCAGGGAACTGATTTATCCAAAAACAAGCTTTTATTTAATTATAAGAATTATCTCAGAGGTAAAAAAATTCACGCTGTTATTTTTGCGCAAGGTAAAGTTGCTGTTATAAAAAAAGACTTCTCTTTATTAAATGAAATATCACTAAATTTCAAGGAATATACCAGAAACACATTTTATGGTAATTTGAGCCGGAAGAATGCGGACATAGTATTGTCAATAATTTTGAGTGAGTCTGATTACATGGAAGAAGATTTATACAATGGAATAAAGGGAATGGGGCTTGCTCACATTTTTGCTGTTTCAGGCACCCATATTGTGCTAATGTATGGGTTCATGCTTTATGTTTTCATGTCTTTTGGCTTAAGCAGGAGGATGAGCTGGATACTGTCCTGGTCTTTTATATGGTTTTACGGTTTTCTAATTGGATTTCCTGTTTCAGTATTGAGGTCTCTTATAATGTTCACCTTGTTGTTTGGTTCTGAGGTTTTATACAGAAAGTACAGCTCTCTTAATGCCATAGGTCTGGCTGCACTTATTCTTACAGTGTACAACCCTTACTGGATTTTTGAAGCTGGATTTCTTCTTTCATTTTCTGCTGCTTTAAGCTTCATATTGTTCAGCAAATTTATTTCAAAACATATTCCTGAAGAAAAGAAGTACTTAAGGAATATATGCATGTATATTTTCCTGCAGGTATTGACCTTGCCGGTAATTTCTTATTTTTTCAACTATATTCCAATCATGGGTATAGTTTATAACATGACATTGATACCTGTTTTCACTGTTATTCTGGCATTAGGATTTTTACTCTTGATCTTAAACGGAATGTTTTATTTTATACTTACGGTTCCATTTCGTATTTTTGATTTTATCCTAACATCTCTCAGATACTTAGTTTATTGTTCCGACAATTTTGCATTTAATGGAATTTCTGTAAGATCAATGTCTTTTTCTGAAATCATGTTTTTTTACACGGCAGTGTTTTTATGCTTGTATTTAGTGAACGACAGAAACTATTTCATTAAAAAATTCGTTTTTACATCACTCATAAGTTTTTATGCTGTCATTTTCGCAGTTTATCCAATTGTTGACACTAATTTGTATTTCAGCGTTGCAGATGCAGGGCAGGGATTGTTCACTACTGTCAAGTACAGAGATTATTACTTTATCATTGACTGCGGAAGTTCAAGCAGCAGAGGTTTTGGAGAATATACAGCTGTGCCTTACCTTGTAAAGCACGGAGTTGGAAATGTTGATTGTGTTTTCATAAGCCACTGGGATCAGGACCACTGCTCAGGATTAGTGGACATACTGAACAACATAAAAGTTAAGAATATATTTTCTTCTTCTGAAAATGAAGAATTTATTGCTGTGCTGCCTGTAGAAAAGGGTGGGGTGATTAATGTTGATGAAAATTTGAAGATACATGTGTTGTGGCCTGAAGAAGATTATTATGCAAAGAAGGGAAATAATTCATCGCTGGTTTTGGAGTTGAATTTCAAGAACATTAAAATTCTTCTGACCGGAGACATTGAAGGGGATGTTGAAAGATTTATTCTTGAAGATATTGAAAAGTCGACTATATTAGTTGTGCCCCACCATGGGAGCAGAACATCTTCAACAGAGGAATTTGTTAAGAAGTCCGGGGCTATATTTGCTGTATTAAGCTATGGAAAAAACAATTACGGCATACCGGATACTGATGTTGTGAAAAGGTATGAGTCTTCAGGAAGCAAGGTGCTGTCAACCTTTGAACATGGAGAAATAAATTTTGTTTTAAAAGATGGAAATTTATATTATAATACATATACAGGTGAAAGTTCTGAAAACTACTACAGACTTTATTTTGAACTGATAATTCCAAAGTTGTTCATATTTATTGCACTTTTGGCATGGATGTGGATGAAAAAAGAGGAGTGCTATGAGCTACAAGATAATAACAGATTTAATTGATAAGAGTAAGGTCACAAACTTTGTTCTTCTTTACGGCACGGAGGAATATTACATAGACATGGCTGTTAAAGAGGCTAAAGACAAGTATGTTGATGAAGCTTATGAAAGCATGAACTACATGGAAGCAGAAAAAATTGAAAACAGCTTCGATGATTTTTATGGATTTGCATCTACATTTCCTTTCATGGCTGAAAAGAAGCTTTGCATTGTAAAGGAGGCATCTTTTTTGACTTCAACAGGAAGTTTGGGGAAAAAAGAAGAAGAAAAGCTTCTTGATATGATTGACCACAATGACTCCTGCACGGTGTTTTTTCTCATCAGGGGAGGGAAGCCTGATATGAGGAAAAAGGCTGTAAAAAAAATCAAGGAAAATGGCGGCTTGTTTGAAATAAACAAATTGACTGAAGGAGAGCTGTCAAAATACATAGTAAATGGATTCAAAAAACAAAACATTGACGTAAATTTGCAGGATGCCGACTATCTTGCTAACAACTGCGGATACTTAGAATATGAAAGTGCTGTGAGCCTTTATCATGTGAACAATGAAATTGAAAAAATTTCTTCATATAATGAAGGAAAAAAAATATTGACTCAGGAAGACCTTGAACTGTTGATGATTAAGTCTGTTGAAAGCAACATTTTTAAGCTGGTGGATTTCATCTGTGAAGGAAACAAGAAAAAGGCCAATGAAATTCTTGAGGAAATGCTGTTGAACAACACTCCTGAACAGTTTATAATTCACATGATTGCCAGGCAGTACAGATTGCTGTACCAGTATGTGGTATTAAGCAAGAAGGGTTATTCTTTCAATGACATAATGGCACGGATGAAAATTAAGAATTTCATTGCTACAAAACTTTCAAAACAGTCAAAAAGTTTGAGCAAGGAAAAAATCGAAGGATACATGAGAGAAATTCTAGATATTGACAAAAAGATCAAGACCGGAGAAATTGACAACCGCATAGGTCTGGAATTGATTACTAATGGAATTATCAAGTGATTTAAAAGAGTGATACAGAATAAAAGAGTTTAGGTTGATGACAAAGTTATTTCAAAAGTGTAGGGGAGGACCTCGTGTCCTCCCGAATATATTATCGAATTAATAACACGGGCTGGCACAAGACCAGCCCCTACAGTTTGTATAATTGGAGTTTACCAATGTATGAGTTCCGACAATTTGCCGGAACTTATGAAAAATAAAAAAAACCGAAATCGGTTTTTTTATTTTCCAGAGATTCATCAACTAACACCACATTCTAGACTATGAGGTTAGTTGATGAATCTTATGGCGGCTAAAGTTTCAGAGGTGGAGGACCCACCAAATAAAACTTAAGCAACTTTATTTAATCTAAGTGTCATTCTGCTTACTTTTCTAGCTGCAGCTTTTTTATGAATTGTGTTCTTTGCTGCTGCCTGATATAATTTCTTCTCACATACTGTTAAGTATTCTTTAGCTTGTTCTAAGTTTCCTTCAGCCAATGCTACTTCAAACTTCTTAATATATGTTTTGATTTCAGACTTTCTGCTTTTGTTAGCTTCAGTTTTCTTGTTTATAACCAAAATTCTTTTCTTTGCAGATTTAATATTTGCCAAAATCTTCACCTCCTTCAAAAGTCTTTTTAGATGCGCTTAATATTGTAACACATTATTTGCATAAGTGATAATATTTTTGACAGCAAACCAATTATACAGGGAATTCTGACAAAAATCAAGTATAAAGAATAAAAAAATGAAAAATTTCAATAATAAATCTTATATACTTATTATTATATATGGAAATGATAAAAATACAATAAATTTTTTGTATCAAATGGAGGAAAGATGTATTTCAGGACGGATTTAGCTTATGAAGCAAATGAATCTCTTAAAGAAAGAGTCGAAGGAATTAAGCTTAACACAAGAAACTTCAGCCACGGAGAAGTAATTGAACTTGAAATTCTTGACGATGATGCTGAGAAACAGGTGGGTAAGAAAAAAGGGAAGTATGTTACTTATGAAACAAAAAGCCTCAAGGACTTGAACAAAGAATCCAGACAGGAAGTGATTGAAATATTGTCAGGAGCAATAAAAGATGTTTCCGGGCTTGAGAGAGGAAGAGTGCTAGTTGTGGGGCTTGGAAACAGAAACATAACTGCAGATGCCCTGGGGCCTAAGACATTGGATAAAATAAAGGTTACAAGGCAATTTTTCAAGGCATACAACAAGGAATTCGATCAGGACTTCAACGAGGTGGCCATTCTTGAGCCAGGTGTGCTGGGAACAACGGGAATTGAAACAATAAATACTATAATAGGTGTTGTTGAAAAAATTAAACCAACTCTTCTCATTATTATAGATGCCCTTGCATCCCGAAAAATGAGAAGGCTTTGCTCTGTGGTGCAGATAACTGATGCAGGGATTGAGCCTGGCTCTGGAATAGGCAACATGCAGGGGTCCCTCAACGAGGAAACCATAGGAATCAAAGTTGTTGCCATTGGAATACCAACGGTTGTAGATACTGCCACAATTGTGAACGACACAATCGAAGCCATGGAGGAAGCTCTCCGTGACAAGACAGACGACGTGGGACAGATAATGGGAATATTAAGCGACCTTGAATACAACGAAAAGCATGCTTTTATCAAGGAAATATTAAATCCTATGTACGGTGAATCAATTGTAACTCCAAGCTCTGTTGACTCACTCATTGAAAATCTGTCGGACATTTTGGCAGAATCCATAAACAAGGCTGTTCATCCGGGATACGAGTAAACCGTAATGCAATTGTAAAAAATAACAGTGTTATTCAGGAAACAATACACATATACATTAATATATTACTAAAAGTGAAAATATGTGGAGTTGAATCATGAAAAGACGAAGAAGAAATAAGGGTGGAACAAAATTTTACATGGTGATGTCTGTCTTGTGCCTGGCAATACTTTTCGTAGGCTACAGCTATGTTTATAACATGTCGGAAAAGCGCAAGGAAGGGCAGGAGGTTACTACTATTTCCATCAATTACAATGGTGAAGACGAAAATGGTGAACAGCTGAGCGCTCTTGATAAGATGATGTCCTACTTCAATATATTCCTTGAAAAAACATTCAATGAAAATACTGAAGGCAGCGAGAACAAAGACGGCGCTGAAGAAAAAGAAGCGGATGAAGACAGCAGTAAAGACGGAAAGATAGTTGAAACAAATGAAAATAAGGAAAAGGAAGTTTTCAAGACTATTGACAGCAAGACAGAAAATGAAAAGCCTCTTGAAATTTACGACGAAAGTAAAGACAATACCCAGGATGCCGCAAAGACAGTGTATCTTGCTAACAATAGAAAAGAAGATTTTTTTAAGATTGTGGAATCAAAAACATCAAGGAGCAGCGGTCCGAGAGATTTGTTTTTAGACGCTGCTTCTATTAATGAAAATCTAAACCTGGTAATTTATCACACCCACGGCACGGAATCTTATCATCCTGATGAAGGAAACAACTACAGATCTCTGGATGAAGGCAAAAATGTTACGGGGATAGGAAACATAGTTGCAGCAAATCTGGAGGGAAACGGAATTAATTTAACCCACCTGCAGGAATACAACGATTATCCAGACTACAATTCATCATATGCAAATTCAAACTATGCTGTAAGCCAAATCTTATCAAACAGCAAAAAAAATGTACTCATAGATATTCACCGGGACGGCGCTGAAGAAAATTCGGAATATGAAGCAGTGCTTTCCCAGGTAAAAACAATATACATAAATGACAGGGCAGCAGCAACATGCACCCTGGTCGTAGGGGACAAAAACGGCAACTATGAACAGGTAAAACAAACAGCAGATAAATTGTTCGCAATTGCTGAAGAAATGTACCCTGGACTTTTCAGAAAAATAATCGTGAGACCGGGAGCATATTTTAACCAGTACTTAAGCGATCAGTCGATGCTCATTGAGATAGGAAGCAGTCTTAACACACTTGATGAAGTCCAGTATTCAGCGGACCTGGTATCACAGGTATTGCTTGAGTATATTGACGAAATAAACAAATAAATTCTTTTACATTTACATAATATTTGATATAATACCCTTACCAGTTAATTAGGGAGGTATAATACTTGGACAGAAAAAAGTACATAAGAAACTTTTCGATAATCGCTCATATAGATCATGGTAAATCAACGTTGGCGGACAGACTGATAGAAAATACGGGACTGCTTTCCCACAGGGAAATGCAGGAGCAGGTATTGGACAACATGGATCTTGAAAGAGAAAGAGGAATTACAATAAAGCTTCAGAACATAAGCCTTTTATACAAGGCTCAGGACGGAAACAGCTACACTTTAAACCTCATTGACACTCCGGGACATGTGGATTTCAACTATGAGGTTTCAAGAAGCCTTGCTGCCTGCGAAGGAGCCGTGCTGGTTGTAGATGCAGCACAGGGAATTGAAGCTCAGACTTTAGCCAATGTGTATCTGGCTCTGGACCAGAATCTTGAAATTGTTCCAGTAATAAACAAAATAGATTTGCCCAGCGCAAGACCTGATGAAATTAAACAGGAAATAGAAGATGTGATTGGTCTAGACTGTGAAAATGCTCCTTTGATTTCAGCAAAGGACAACATAAACATAGATCAGGTTCTTGAAGCAATAGTAAAACAAATTCCCCCTCCATCAGGGGATGAAAATGCTCCTTTGAAAGCTCTGGTATTTGACTCATATTATGACAGCTACAGAGGAGTTGTTGCCTACATTAGAGTCAAAGAAGGCCAGGTAAAAAAAGGTGATAAGATAAAAATGATGGCAACGGGTAAGACATTTGACGTAACAGAAGTGGGAATAGTTTCTCCTACACAAAAACCAACATCCGCATTGTTGTCAGGTGATGTTGGTTATTTATGTGCAAGCATGAAGGAAGTGAGAAGCTGCCAGGTGGGAGATACTATTACAAATGCTGAGAACCCGGCCAGTGCTGCACTTCCTGGATATAAAAAAGTAACATCAATGGTATTTTGCGGAGTTTATCCTGCAGAAGGGGAAGAGTTCGGAGCCGTTAGGGATGCTCTTGAAAAACTTCAAGTTAATGATGCCTCTCTTACATTTGAACCTGAAACATCTATAGCATTAGGCTTTGGTTTCAGATGCGGATTTTTGGGACTTCTTCACATGGAAATAATCCAGGAAAGACTTGAAAGGGAATTCAATTTAAATATTATAGCAACAACTCCAAGCGTTATTTATAAAATTTACAAAACAAACGGCGAGATGATAACATTGCAGAACCCTACAAACATGCCTCCGGTTCAGGAAATTGAATATATGGAGGAACCAATTGTATCTGCTTCCATAATGACTCCTACTGATTATGTGGGACCTATAATGGAACTTTGCCAGAATCGAAGAGGAATTTTCGAGAACATGGAATACATGGAAAAAACAAGGGTAATACTACATTACAAGCTGCCATTGAACGAAGTCATCTATGACTTTTTTGATGCGTTAAAATCAAAGACAAGAGGATATGCATCACTTGATTATGAATTAAGCGGATATGTTAGATCAGAACTTGTAAAAATGGATATACTAATTAACGCAGAACTGGTAGATGCATTCTCCATAATAGTCCACGCCGATAAGGCATATGAAAGAGGAAGAGGAATTGTAGAAAAACTTAAAGACGTTATTCCAAGACATCTATTTGCAGTTCCACTTCAGGCAGCTATAGGTACTAAGGTAATAGCAAGAGAAACCGTAAAAGCTATGAGGAAGGATGTTCTTGCAAAATGCTACGGCGGCGACATAACAAGAAAGAAAAAGCTTCTGGAAAAACAAAAGGAAGGCAAGAAGCGCATGAGACAAATTGGTAATGTGGAGGTTCCTCAGGAAGCGTTCCTGGCCGTACTGAAGTTTGACGAAGACTAGAAAGGCGGTTATATGAGTAAAGGGTTAATAGCATTAATTGCTATATTGGTAATTATAGGGGGATTGGCAGCATTTGTTTTCGGCAGCTACAACTCACTGGTTGCTTTGGATGAAAAAGTAAACACTCAGTGGGCTAACGTGGAAAGCAAGCTGCAAAGAAGATTTGACCTAATACCGAATCTTGTTGAATCGGTAAAGGGAGCAATGGCTCAAGAAAAGGAAATTTTCACTGCAATAGCCGATGCCAGGGCGAGAATGGCAGGAGCAAAGACAACATCAGAACAAGTAGAAGCATCAAGTGCTCTTGAAGGAGCCCTTGGTAGGCTGCTGGTTGTGGTTGAAAATTATCCTGAACTAAAATCAAATGAAAATGTAAGAGGCCTAATGGATGAACTGGCCGGAACTGAAAACAGAATATCTACAGAAAGAGACAGATACAATGGAGCAGTGAAGGATTACAATTCCGCCATCAGGAAATTCCCACAAAACATTCTGGCAGGAATGTTTGGATTTGAACAAAGACCATATTTTGAAGCTGCTGAAGGCGCTGAAACTGCACCGGAAGTTAACTTTGATTAATGGAGAGTGATAGGGTGAAGAAATTATTTTTGCCGCATCTCCTTTGTTCCATACTTGTAATAGCCGCAATTACAGGATCCTATGTTTTTGCTATAACATATCCAAATCCTTCAACTGAATTTTATGTAAATGACTTTGCAAATTTAATAAATGGTGATGTTGAAAACAATGTTCTGAATGTTAACAAAAGATATGAAAATACTTTAGAAAAACCACAGATTGTAGTTGTGACGGTTCCTGATATGCAAGGGCTTGACGAATATGCTTATTCTGTGGAACTTTTCGAAAATTGGAAAATAGGAAATGATGAATATGACAATGGCGTACTGATTCTTCTTGCCCTTGAGGAAAGAAGAATAAAAATTGAAGTTGGGTACGGGCTTGAAGGAGTTATAACCGATGCAGAAGCCGGAAGAATATTGGACTCTGCAACGGATTATCTTTCAAATGGAGATTATTCATCAGGAATAAATAACATCTTCATCAATGTAGCCAGCCGTGTAAATGAAGAATACGGCTATGACAACGATGAAATATTCAGCAGTATTGATACAGATGTTCAGCAAAACACTCCGGCTAATATAGCCTCATATGGGAAATTAATAATGCTTATACTCCTTCTCATAATCATAGGAGGAGGAAGGGGCGGCAGAAGAAGACGCGGAGGATTTTTCATATGGCCGTTTCTTGGAGGCGGAGGTTTCGGAGGAGGTTCCGGCGGTTACGGCGGAGGCGGCTTCGGAGGCGGCGGAAGTTCTGGCGGAGGCGGAGCCGGAAGAGGTTTTTAAACAAAAAAATTACCACCGGTAATGAAATGACATATGTGGGAGGTTCATTTCATACCGGTGGTTTTTAATTGAAGACTTTTAGTCTTAATTAACTAAATTATTTGTGGTTGTGAAGCTTGTGACGGTTGTTTTTTAAAATATTTTCATATACATTGTTTACTGCATAGTTGTCATCAGAGCTTTTTATTTGAATTGATTTGTCTATTTTATAAAGCCCGCCGGCTCTTAACATTCTTGTTTCCTTAGTTATAACCTTTGGAACGGGCTGGCCTCCACCTGCAATACATCCGCCAGTGCAAGCCATGACCTCAATGAGGTCATATTGTTTTTCACCCCGTTGGATTTGTTTTATGAGATTGTCAGCATATTTGAGACCGTGAACAACTGCTAATCTAATTTCTCTTCCGTCTACATTTACAGAAGTTTCCTTAACAGATTCCAGACCCCTTACGCTTTCAAAAATAATCTTGAAGTCATCTTTGCCATATTTATTTTTCAAAACTCTTCTTAGCACAGCTTCTGTTACTCCGCCTGTTGTTCCAAAAATTATTCCTGCTCCGGATCCTATACCAAAAGGCATATCCATTGCTTCTTCTTCAATTTCATCAAACTTAATTCCTAATTCCTTGATCATTATGGCAAGTTCCTGGGTTGTTAATACAACATCAACTTCTCTTATTCCGTCATGTATATATTCTTTCCTTGCAGCTTCCGCTTTTTTTGCAGTACATGGCATAATGGAAAGAATGAATGTATCTTTGCCGTCTTCAAAATCTTTTTGGTTATATGCTTCCCTCAATACGGTACCAAACATTTGCTGAGGTGATTTGCATGATGAAATATTTTTATTAAGATTAGGATATTTATCTTCTGCATACTTTACCCACGCAGGACAGCATGAAGTAAAGATAGGAAGATTCTCATTTCTTTGAAGCCTGTTTATAAATTCTTCGCTTTCTTCCATTACCGTAAGGTCAGCGGACAATGATGTGTCAAACACATGATCCACTCCAAGTTTCTTTAAAATTGCAACAATTTTTCCAGTGGTGATTTCACCTGGATTTTTTCCGAATTCTTCCCCAAGGGCAACTCTTACGGCAGGAGCAATTTGTGCAACTACTCTTATATTTTTGTCGTACAGAGCATCCCATACTTTTTGAGTTTCGTTCTTTATGGAAATTGCTCCTGTAGGACATACAATACGGCATTGGCCGCAATTTACGCAATTTGATTCTGCCAGCGATTTGTTGAAAGCCGGCTTTATAATGACATCAGAGCCTCTGTGTACAAAGCCTAATGCTCCAACACCTTGTATTTCTTCGCAAACCATGACGCAGTCGCCGCATTTTATGCATTTGTTGGGATTCCTGATTATGCTCGGACTTGAGTTGTCCACTTCATAGTCCTTGTTGATCTGAGGAAATCTGTTTTTACCCAGACCATATCTTTTGGCAAGTTTCTGAAGCTGACATCTTCCTGTACGGTCACAGGAGGTGCAGTCTTTGTCATGATTGGCAAGAAGAAGTTCAAGAATCATCTTTCTGTATTTTCGTATCCTTGGGGAATTCGTGAAAATTTCCATTCCATCCCTTGGCTTTTCGGAACATGAGGCAATTATTTCGCCTTTTGACGTTTCAACAGAACACATTCTGCAGGCTCCGTAAATGCTCAGCTCAGAGTGATAACAAAACGTAGGCAAATCTATGCCTGAATCTCGTATAACGCTTAAAATGTTTTTTTGATTTGTGTAGTCAACTTTTCTGCCATCTATGATCATAGTTCCGCTCATGACTAAACCTCCTTAATTGCTTTAAATGAGCATGCTTCAATACAAGCACCGCATTTTATGCAGACTTTTTTGTCTATTACATAAGTTTCCTTGATTTTGCCGCTTATAGCATTAACCGGGCAATTTCTAGCGCATTTAGAGCATCCTTTGCATAGTGATGCATCTATTTCTATTGATGATAAATCCTTGCATTGTTTTGCAGGGCAAATTTTGTCCACCACGTGAGCAAGATACTCATCATGGAAATATTCCAAAGTGCTTAGAACCGGATTAGCAGAAGTTTTTCCAAGACCGCAAAGAGCAGTGTTTTTAACGGTGTCTGCAATATCCTTTAAAAGATCCAGGTCTTCAACAGTGCCGTTTCCTGCAACAATCTTTTCCAGTATTTCAAGCATTCTCTTTGTGCCTTCTCTGCATGGAATGCATTTCCCGCAGGATTCTCTCTGGGTAAAGCTCATGAAGAAACGAGCAACCTCAACCATGCATGTATCTTCGTTCATTACAACCATACCGCCGGAACCTATCATGGCTCCAACTTTTTTAAGGGAGTCAAAGCTTAAGGGCAAATCCAGATGCCTTTCATCAAAAGTCAGACATCCGCCGGAAGGTCCTCCTATTTGAACTGCCTTGAATTTTTTGCCATCAGGTATACCGCCGCCTATGTCAAATATTACTTCCCTAAGGGTAGTTCCCATAGGTACTTCAATTAGACCTGTGTTTACAACATTTCCGGTAAGGGCAAATGCTTTTGTTCCTGGGCTGTCTTTTGTTCCGTATTTTTTATATTCATCAGCCCCATTTTTTATTATAAATGGAACGTTGGCGAATGTTTCAACATTGTTTAAAACAGTAGGGCATCCGAACAAACCTTGTTCAACAGTACGGGGAGGTTTTACACGAGGCATTCCTCGGTCTCCTTCAATAGATGCAGTAAGGGCACTGCCTTCACCGCATACAAATGCTCCTGCTCCTTTGTTTATATGGAGGTCAAAATCAAATCCTGATCCTAAAATGTTTTCTCCAAGAAGCCCTGACTCTTCTGCTTGAGATATAGCCAGCTTCAGTCGTTCAACAGCCATGGGGTATTCTGCTCTTACATAAATGTATCCTGTATGGGCACCAACTGCATAGCCTGCAATTAACATTCCTTCAATTACCTTGTGAGGGTCTCCTTCCATCATGCTTCTGTCCATAAATGCACCCGGATCACCTTCATCACCGTTGCACACAATATATTTTACGGGGTTTGCTTGTGACAAAACCTGTCCCCATTTTTTTCCTGTGAGATAGCCTCCGCCCCCGCGTCCTCTAAGTCCTGAGTCCTGTACAAGTTTGCAGACATCTTTCGGTTCCATGGATCTAAGAACTTTTGAAAAAGCTTCATAACCGCCTCCGGCAATGCATTCCTGGATATTTTCAGCATCCATATGACCGCAGTTTTCAAGAACCAATCTTGTCTGTTTATGGTAGAAAGGAATTTCTTCCTGTGTTTTGTAAACCTTTTTTTCATCCTGGTACATTAGCCTTTCAACAGGCTCACCATTCAGGATGGTATGTTTGAAAATATCCTCACAGTCATCAAGCTTCACTCTCAGGTAAAGATAGTTGTATGGCTCAATTCTTACAAGGGGACCTGCTTCACAAAAGCCGTGACATCCACTTTTCTTGACGCTTGTTCCTTCTTCTTCCTTTAAAAGGTCAACATCAGCCAATGAGCCGTTTTCTTTTATAAGTCTTGAAAGTTCATCGTATATTGCTAATGATCCGCTTGCAATGCAACCTGTACCGCAGCATACAAGGACTTTGATTTTTTGTTTGTTTAAAGAATTTTCAAATTTTTTGGCATATGATGACAAATCATGATGTGTTTGAATTAACATTGCGCTTCCTCCTTCTTTATGGTTCTTATTAAATCTACGGCCGTTTCTGGCGTCATTTTTGGATGGACGTGGTCGTTTATGGTAATGACCGGTGCCAGTCCACATGCACCCAGGCAGGAAACAGTTTCAATGGTAAAAAGCAGGTCATCCGTAGTTTTTTTCTTGTCAGATAAGCCCAGTTCCTTGTTCATGGCGTTTAAGATAGGCAAGGATTTTCTCACATGGCAAGCAGTTCCGTCGCATACCTTTATTATATTTTTCCCTTTTGCTTCAAGTGAAAAATTTTCGTAAAACGTAGCTACACCATATATTTTAGACTGGCTGATGTCCATTTTTTCAGCTACATAAATTAAGATATCCTCAGGCAAGTAACGGTATTCCTTTTGAATTTCCTGAATAATTGTTATAAGTTCTTTTTTTTCACAGCTGTGACGTCTTAATATTTCATCAACTTTTTCTTTAAATTCTGCAATCATTAACAGTCCCCTCCGGTAATTATTTTTAATCTTTGATAATAATATAACAAATTCTACGCATAGAAAACAAGTGTCTTAAAAAATACATAAAAATGAAATCGAAAGATATGTAGTTCAGGCATAAAGAAAAGCAAAAAAGATATTTTCAGCATGAAAGTAAATAAAACAATTTGACATACCTAGATAATCTATGTAATAATAGTACATAGATTATCTAGGTATAGGGAGGAATTATGAAAGTAGATAAAAGTTTAATAAAAGGAAATACAAAGATGTTAGTTTTATCAATAATTGAATCAGGCAATAAATACGGCTATGAAATCATCAAGGAATTAGAAGCTAAGTCATACGGAACTTTTGTATTGAAGGAAGGCACATTGTACCCCATACTGCACGGACTTGAAAAGGATGAACTCATAAAGTCGGCAGTTTACATGATGGAATCAAACAAGTCCAGGAAATATTATAAAATAACAAAAAAGGGCAGGGTAAACTTATACAATATGAAAAAGGAATGGATTGAATTTTCCACAAAGGTAAATTTAATAGTGGGGAAGGAATCAACCATATCATTATAAATACAATGATAAAAATAACAGCCTAAGATTTGGCTGTTTCCATATACTTTATCTGTTATACCATGGGCGGGTAAGCCCGCCCCGGAATTAAGAAATTTTACCAAGGAAGATTATTTCTTCTGTTTCAGCGTTTGTAATCAACAAACCTAGGTCTTCCCAGTTTGAAGAGCCCAAGTAGCTAAGTCTGTCGTCCCAGGCGTCATCATATTCTTCCTTTGAAACGCGCTCAGCATCCACATAATATTCAACATCAGAGTAAATCAGTTTGAATCCATCCTGAGAAACATGATCTTCTTCAAATTCATATTCATAATCGTCTTCTTCGCCATAATCATCATAATCGTCATCGTAAGAATAATCACTGTAGCTATTGTATTCTTCCTCAACACCATCAGTATACAGGTATCCGTAATTAATCAAATTATAAAGGCATTCATACATTTTATCCATATGGTCTCCATTGGCGTAAGCTTCAGCAAGCTGTGAGAAAAAATCCAGTATTTCCTGATCCTTTACTTCATATGTTACCTTGTCCTTTGTGTACAGATTTTCCTTGCAGTCTCCGCTTTCATTTGTTATGGTAATTTTCATGGTCAGTCCCCCTTGACATATCTATTTATAAAATATATTATGAATTTTAAAATTTAGCATAAATTTTTTCGATTTTGCATATAAAAGTTTTCAGGTGCAATTATAAAGAACCATTAAATAAAAAAAATGTCGCTTTACAGCGGCATTGATCATATTTAAATTTCCAGCAATTCATTGGGGTGGCTGATTTCTAAAATTTTTGTTGACGGAAACTTTTCCTGCTGGGACATTTTAAATTTATGAGATATACTGAACTCATCCCAGAGATGCATTGGAATGAATGTTCTTGGTTTTATTTTATGGATAAAGTATTCTCCTCCGCAATGATAATTTTCTTCAAGCCTGTAGTCAACCGGGAAAAATGCAACGCTTATGACATTTCTTTTTCCTTTAATATCATCAACAATGTTTTTAAATGCTTCTTCCATTGCTTTTTCCTCTGATAATGTATCTTCTGACCATTTCCACCAGTTCAGGTCGCCTGCGTGGAATATCCTTCGATGGTCAACTTCAACTGTAAAGCTTATTCCTTCATCTGTGGAACCATATGATAAAATTTTTAAATTGTTTATATGAATTTCTTCATTTGTCTTCATGAAATGATAATTGATTTCAGGATTTTTAATTTTAATGTCGGAGCTTAATATGTAATAGATATTTTTTTTAATTTCATGCCACTTTAAGATTTCCTTGTTGAAATGATCGTGGTGGTTATGGGATGAAAAAACATAAAGCGGTTTTTCACTTTCAAATATATTACTCATAAGAACATTAAAATCAAAATCTGAATTTTTGTCCTTCTTGTTTTTAAAATAATCAAACAACAAAAAAGAACTTTTAGCTTCAATGATAAAACAGCTGTGGTAAATAAAGAATATTTTCATAAAATCACCTCTAAGAAATATTATAATATAATCGACGACCGCCGGCAATAATAACGTATAAGCATGATTTTAATTATTATTTTCAAAATTATAATAAAAAATAGAAATAATGCGAAAAAATTATTTGTATTAACAAAACTTTCGTAGTATAATGAGAAGTTAATAATAATAAAATGAGGATGATACGATTAATGAAAATTGAAAATGTAATTTTGAATGACAACATTCAAAAAGCTTTACAAGAAATGGGATTCGAAGAAAGTACCCAAATCCAGCAAGAAGCTATACCAGTAGTACTGGAAGGCCATGATATAATAGGACAATCAAATACAGGAACAGGAAAAACAGCGGCTTTTGGGATACCAATACTTGAAAAAATAGACACGAAAGTGAAACTTCCACAAGCTTTAGTATTGTTGCCAACAAGAGAATTAGCCGTACAGGTGGCTAACGAGTTCAGAAAAATCGGGAAATACATGGATGGCATCAAGACTGTAACAGTTTATGGCGGAGCAGATATAAGAACACAAATCAACAAGGTGAAAGAAGGAGCACAGATAATAGTCGGTACTCCAGGTAGAATCATAGATCTTATAGACAGACATGTAATAAAATTGAATGAACTTAAGATCACTGTATTGGATGAAGCTGACGAAATGCTTAAAATGGGTTTCAGGGAAGACATTGAGCTTATACTAAGCAATGTGGAACACGTGACTCAGACGCTTTTGTTTTCTGCTACAATTCCGGATGATATGAAAAAAATCATCAAAAAATTCCTTAAAAATCCTGTGTCAATCAAGACATTGAGAGAAGGAATCACTGCAAAGGAAGTTAAACAAAGCTATTTCCTTGTTAAGCAGTCAGACAAGGTTGATGCTTTAGCAAGACTGATTGACACGTACACACCTAAATTGACGCTGGTGTTCTGCAACACAAAAAAGTCAGTTGATGATTTGTATGAAGTGTTGATTGAAAAAGGGTACAACTGCGATAAAATCCACGGTGACATAAAACAGTCACAAAGAATTGACACCCTGACAAAGTTCAATAACGGACTTATTGACATATTAATTGCAACAGACGTTGCAGCAAGAGGCCTGGACATAAAAGAAGTTGAATGCGTAATTAACTTTGAAGTCCCTTCAAAGGAAGATTACTATGTTCACCGTATTGGAAGAACAGGAAGAGCTGGCAAGGAAGGTGCATCCTTCACATTGGCTTCAGCCAAAGAAATAAAAAAAATTGAAAACATAGAAAAATACACTAAAAAGCCTATAAGAAAAAGAACAATTCCTACTGTTGACAAGGTTAATGAAGTTAAACAGGATAAATTCATAAGGGGAGTTGTAGAAATTATAGAAAAAGGCGAAATAGGCGAAAACAGAACTCTTGCAGGAAGACTTCTGGAACAAGGATATGATGCCGAAACTCTTATTGCTGCAATGATTAAGAAGCTTGTTAAATTTGACACTTCAGAAGAAAGAGATTTAAATGATATTATTCCTGAAAGAAAGAAAATATCAAGAGGAGCTAAAAATCTTGAAGATACTGTAAGATTCCATGTGAACCTTGGAAAGAAACAAGGAATAAGGCCAGGAGACATTCTTGGTGCTGTTGCAGGAGAATGCGGTATACCGGGTTCTGACATAGGAGAAATAGAAGTGCTTGAAAACTATTCTTTCTTCAATGCAGCTTCTGAACATCAGATGAGAATACTTGACAGAATGCAGGGAGCTCAGATAAAAGGCAAGGATGTAATGGTTGAATTGTCAAAAGAAAAGAAATCCTCAAGACCGGCGAGAGGAAAGTCTTTTGATGAGAAACCAATGTGGCAGAGAAACAAACCAAGAAAAAAATATTAAAATTTAGTTGACACAATAAAATCATGGTAATATAATGATAAAAATGAAACTGTGATGGATCGAGTAATACAGATACAGCGCTTCAGAGAAGGGGGTCAAGGCTGAGAGCTTCCTG
Source organism: Firmicutes bacterium UBA6113 (assembly GCA_002422545.1). GTDB lineage: Bacteria > Bacillota > Clostridia > Tissierellales > Sedimentibacteraceae > Sedimentibacter. The sequence goes on from DIWF01000004.1 coordinate 23,627, forward strand.
CGAATGACTGTGTGAAAACTAATCCGGAGTTAAACTTGAAAGCGCAAGTGTAAAAGTTTGGTATGGATGCCTTAAATCCCTTGAGAAGCAACTAAGGTGGAACCACGATATCTCGTCCTTAAACAATATGTTTAAGACGAGATATTTTTTATTATAAAATCAATATTACATGGAGGGAAAATTATGATTAAATTAACTTTGCCTGATAACAGCGTAAGAGAATATGAAGATGGAATATTAGCTTTAGACGTTGCAAAGAGCATTAGTGAAGGTTTAGCAAGAAGCGTTGTGGGAGCAGTATACAACGGAGAAACAATAGGACTTAAAGACTCAATCAAAGATGACGGAACAATAAAGTTCCTCAAGTTTGAAGATAAAGAAGGAAAGCATGTGTTCTGGCATACTTCTTCACACATTATGGCTCATGCAATCAAAAGAATCTGGCCTGATGCCAAACTTGCCATAGGACCTGCCATAGACAACGGTTTTTATTATGATATCGACATGGAGTACAGGCTGGTTCAGGAAGACTTTGAAAAAATTGAAGCAGAAATGAAGAAAATCGTTAAGGAAGGTCTGGAACTTGAACGCTTTGAACTTCCAAGAGCAGAAGCTATAAAGTTCATGGAAGAAAAACAGGAACCTTACAAGGTTGAGCTTATTCAGGACTTGCCGGAAGATGCAGTTATATCTTTCTACAAGCAGGGAGATTTCACTGACCTTTGCGCAGGCCCTCACCTAGAATCAACTAAAAAACCAAAGGCAGTGAAGCTTTTAAGCATTGCTGGAGCTTACTGGAGAGGCAGCGAAAACAACAAGATGCTTCAGCGTGTTTACGGAATAACTTTTGAAAAGGCTAAAGACCTGGAAGATTATCTGAAAATGATTGAAGAAGCTAAAAAACGTGACCATAGAAAACTGGGCAAGGAATTAGACTTGTTCTTCATGTCAGAAGAAGGTCCGGGATTCCCGTTCTTCCTTCCTAAAGGCGTGGAAGTTAAAAATGAACTGATGAAATTCTGGAGAGAAATGCATAAAAAAGCAGGCTATGTGGAAATTGAAACTCCATTGATGTTAAACAGACATTTGTGGGAAACATCAGGTCACTGGTTTACTTACAAGGAAAATATGTATACAACTGTAATTGACGAACAGGATTTTGCAATAAAACCTATGAACTGCCCTGGAGGTATCCTTGTATATAAAAATGCAATGCACTCCTACAAGGACTTTCCAATGAGAGTTGCTGAAGCAGGAAGAGTTCACAGACACGAATTGTCAGGCGCACTGCATGGACTCATGCGTGTCAGAGCATTTACCCAGGATGATGCCCACTTGTTCATTCTGCCGGAACAAATAAAGGATGAAATTAAAGGTGTTATCAAATTAATTGATGAGATATACAAACAATTTGGATTTTCATATAAATTAGAGCTTTCAACAAGACCAGAAAAGTTCCTTGGAGAAATTAAGGACTGGGATATGGCAGAAGCATCATTAAAGGCTGCTCTTGAAGAACTAAATCTTAATTTTGTAATCAATGAAGGTGACGGAGCATTCTACGGACCAAAAATAGACTTCCACCTCACTGACTGCATAGGCAGAACATGGCAGTGCGGAACAATTCAGTTAGATTACCAGCTTCCACAGCGCTTTGAAATGGAATATGTGGGAGCCGACGGACAAAAGCACAGACCTGTAATGATTCACAGAACTGCATTCGGAAGCATTGAAAGATTCTTTGGAATACTTATAGAACAATTTGCAGGTGCATTCCCGACATGGCTTGCTCCTGTTCAGGTAAAAGTTCTTCCAATTTCAGACAAATACAACGAATATGCTGAAAAAGTAAAAAAACAGCTTGAAGAAAAGAACATCAGAGTTGAAGTTGATCTAAGAGCTGAAAAAATAGGATACAAAATCAGAGAAGCTCAAATGGAAAAAGTTCCTTTCATGTTTGTTGTTGGAGAAAAAGAAGTTGAAAACAACGGCGTATCTGTAAGAGAAAGAAAACAAGGTGACATGGGTTCCATGAACGTTGATGAAATAGTAAGCATAATATTGAACAAAATAACTTCAAGAGAAAATGATTCACCACAATTGGCTTAAGTTAAATAAGGGATACCGCTTTGCGGTATCTTTTTATGTTGTCATTATTTGCTTTTGTGGTTATAATTAATATATCAGTAAAAAAAGGAGCAATGAATTGGACGGCAGGATGATTTCTAAGGAAAGAGTTGTTTACGCAGATGTTTTGAAGATTTTTGCATCTTTTTCGGTTGTTTTTCTGCATGTTGCCGCAGGAGGATGGGGAAGTGCAGGTATTGAAACATATGAATGGAAAGTATTTAACATTTATGACAGCGTTCTGAGATTTGGAGTTCCTGTGTTTGTTATGGCAAGCGGAATGTTTCTCCTACGTCCGGAAAAGAAGTTGAGCGTAGTAGATATTTACAAAAAATACATACCGCGTATTGTAATTTGTTTTTTGTCATGGTCATTTCTCTATGCTATATATCCTGTTGTTTCAGGAAAAATGCAGTTTGAGCAGGAAAGATTTCTGAGGGAATTCATATTCGGACATTATCACATGTGGTATTTGTACATGATTGTAGGTCTTTACATTATAACGCCCATACTTCGAAAAATCATTCAGGATAAAAAATCAGCTGAATATTTCATATTGCTCTCTGCTATATTTGCATTTGTGCTGCCTTTTGCAGCAAAAGTGTTCCAGCTTAAGGATTTCGAAATGTTTGTACGCAAGTTTGAAGTAAGCATGGTTTTAGGATATTCAGGATACTTCGTACTTGGATATTATCTTGATTTTTATGAAATAAAAATTGCAACAAGAAAAATCATTTATGTGGCAGGAATTCTGGGAGTGTTAGCAACTGCAGCATTAACAAGCACTGTTTCATTAAAAAGCGGTAAAGCTGATAGCATGTTTTACAGTTATCTGTCTCCAAATGTCTTGGCTGCAAGCATAGCTGTGTTTGTGTTTTTCAGGTACAGAGTTTCAAAAATAAAATTCGGTCCTAAAAGTCTGAAGGCTGCAGGAGTTTTGTCTGCATGTTCGTTCAGAATCTATCTCGTCCATGATTTTTTCAACATATTTTTATACAATGCAGGAATTTCAGTCATGAATTACAATCCGGCTGTTTCTGTTCCCATAATTGCAGCGGCGGTTTTTGCAATGAGTTTCGTTGCTAGCTATATAATAGGAAAAATTCCTTTTTTAAATAAAATTCTATAATCGGAGGATATTATGAGCAAGGCATATTCAGGAGACGTTCAGTATCATATCAATATGAAGCAAGGGGATGTGGGGCGATATGTTATATTGCCGGGAGACCCCAAAAGATGTGTCAAAATAGCAGAGCATTTTGACAATCCTGTGCTGGTTGCAGACCACAGGGAATTTGTTACGTATACAGGTTTCATCGATGGCGTTAAGGTTAGTGTCACATCCACAGGAATAGGAGGACCTTCAGCCTCAATAGCTCTGGAAGAGCTTTCTAACATAGGTGCTGACACATTCATCCGAGTTGGAACAAGCGGAGGAATGGATATTGATGTAATGGGAGGAGACCTGGTTATTGCTTCAGGAGCAATCAGAATGGAAGGAACAGGCAGAGAATATGCACCTATGGAGTTTCCGGCGGTTGCAAATTATGAAGTATTAAATGCCCTTGTAAAAGCATCAAAGGATTTAGGAAAGAAATATCACGTTGGAATTGTTCAGTGCAAAGATGCATATTACGGACAGCATGAACCTGAAACAAAACCTGTAGGATATGAGCTTATAAACAAATGGAATGCATGGCTCAAACTTGGAGCTCTTGCTTCTGAAATGGAATCAGCAGCTTTGTTTATTGTTGGAGCGTACAGAAGAGTGAGAGTGGGTGCTATATTAAATGTTGTTGCCAACCAGGAAAGAAGAAAGCTGGGACTTGACGATCCACAGGAACACGATACGGAAGCAGCCATAGTGACTGCCATAGAAGCCATTAGAAATCTCATTAAAGAAGACAAGGCAATTAATAATTAAGAGTTAAGAATGAAGAATTAAAAGTAAAAAGATTTGAACGATGACGTTCAAATCTTTTATATTTTTATTTTGCGTTGATGTTTATGAATTCTGCCTTGAGCTTTGAATAAACTATTTTTTGGCTGCTGTAAAGCCCGTAATATCCCGACAACATGTAGCTAACACTGCAGGCAATGGCAAATATCATAAGTCCTTCTGCACCAAAAAGTTCAATTGAAAGTATTATGGATGCAATGGGAGCATTGACAACTCCGCAGAACAGCGCTACAAGTCCAATTGCTGCTGAGAAGCCAGGATTAAGCCCTAAAAGGCTTCCTGCAAAGCATCCAAATGTGGCACCTATGAAAAATGTAGGAACTATTTCTCCGCCTTTAAAGCCTGCTGCTATGGTTATTGCAGTGAATATTATTTTGAGAATAAATGCTTCCGGTCTGGCAGTTCCTCCAATGGCTTTTTCAATTATGTTCATTCCTGCACCGTTATAATCTCCCGTTTTAAGAAGGACGGTCATGATAACTATTATGAGTCCACCCACAAAGCCTCGGACGTATATGTTTTTTAACTTTGATTCCATCAGGTGTTCTGTTTTTTTCATGGATACTATGAATACAATGCTTAATAATGCGCAAAGAGCTGCAAGCATTACAGTCATAATTATTGTTTTAAAAGTGAGATCAGGTATGTAGCTTAAGTAAAATCTCACAGGCACAACACCAAAGTACAATGAAACACCATATGCCATAAGTGAAGAAACAAGGCATGGTACAAGGCTTGAATAATAAATTACTCCAATGCTTATTACTTCCATTGCAAACAATGTTGCAGTAAGAGGAGTTCCAAACAGCGCTGCAAAAACGCTGCTCATGCCGCATAACGTTATGAGGTGCATGTCCTTTTCATCGAGGTGAAAAAAAGAACCTACAAACGAACCTATGCTTCCACCAAGTTGAAGTGCTGCACCTTCTCTTCCGGCTGAACCTCCGAATAGGTGTGTTATGAATGTGCTAATGAATATCAGGGGAGCCAGAACAAAGGGAACCTTCTGGTCAGAACGTATTGAATTTATTATTTGATTTGTTCCTTTAGAATCGCTCATTTTAAACATTTTGTACAATACGGCAATAACAACTCCGCCTATGGGTAAAAACAAAATTATCCAATTGTTTTCTACACGAAATTCCGTAGCGTGCTCAACGCTTACGTGAAACAATGTTCCTATAACTCCTCCAATAAAACCTGTTATACTTGCTAGAAAAACCCATCTTATAAATGTTTTAATATAATTCCCAGCTGATTTGATTTTGTTTAAGTATAATTCCAATTTTTTTACTCCTTTAATTTTCTCAACGAGAATAATTGTATCACAATTTTTCTGAATGTCAAAAAAATTACAGCCATCATTGTTGTGCGGCTGCAATATCGATTATTTTATTTTAATGTTTTTCCATGTGCCGGAATTGTATCTGAAAAGAACAAGGACAGACCTTACAGTCTGGTCCAGGATGAATGCAAACCATGCTCCTTCAAGACCTAAGTTCAGGCTGTTTATGAAATATATGGCTGCCAGGGGCCTTAACAAAAGAACCGTCAGAAATGTTATGATGGCTGTAGCTTTTGTGTCACCTGCACCTCTCAATGCACCTGTGAGAATAAACTGCGATGACTGCAGGGGCTGGGTGAAGCCTACAAACATCATTATTCGTGCTCCCTGAGAAATAATGTCCGGGTCATCATTGTAAAGAGCCACAATATTCTTTCCGAAAAATATGAAGGCTGCTCCTATAACAAGTGATACTGCCATTCCAAGCCGCCTTGTCCTATGGTTGTAGGCATGAGCCATATCAGGTCTGTTTTTGCCAAGACTTTGTCCGGTAAGGCTGGTTGCAGAAACAGCAAAGCCCTGGCCGTTCATGAACGACAGGGACTGAATGTTCATGCATATCTGATGAACAGCATATGATACGGTGCCAAGCCCGGCAATTGTTTTTACATAAATTATGACACCAACACGCATTAAAAGCTGTTCAACCATTGCAGGAAAACCTATTGAAAATATTTGTTTCATGATTGCAGCATCAGGCTTGAAGCTGTCTTTGAAGCGGAGGTGGAGATACTGATTTCCTTTGGTTATATAAAGAAGGGCAAAAACAAATGCCGCAAGTTCACCGATTACTGTAGCAATAGAGGCCCCTGCAACTTCCAGCCGCGGAAAGCCGAAATTTCCTTCAATGAGGAAATAATTGAAAATGACATTGACTATATTAGCCATAAGGTTGTAAATCATGGCTGTCCTTGAGTTGCCCACTCCTCTTAGCACTGCTGTTATTGTTGAAGTAAGAGCCATGAATGTGAAACCGACCATCTGTATCTTCAGATAAATAGTCCCTTCCTTCAATGTCTGTGCATCAGGCGCGCCCATGAAAATAATCAGTTTTTCAGAAAAAATATAACCGATAACTGATGAAGTAACAGAAAATGCTAATGTCAATATAAGAGCCTGCCGCATTATCTGGTTTGCTTTTTCCTGTTCTCCGGCGCCTTTATACCTTGCTACCATGGCCGTAGCACCCACGTTCATTGCCATGAACAATATCATGAGCAGAAATTTTGGCTGAACAGTAAGGCCAACGGCTGACAAAGCCCATGCTCCAAGACCTCCTACCATCATGAGGTCAACCATTGAAGCAAGCTGAGTCAGGGTCATTTCAACTACAGAAGGCCAGGCAAGCTTCACAATGTCTGTATAAAGCATTTTAGATGTAACATGGGGAGGCAGATTTCCTTTTGTAATGTTTTCAACTTCTATGTCCATGCCGTCCTCAACCAGGTCCAGAGCCAGGTCAAAATTTGCGGAATTTTTAAATTTAGGGAAGTGGATTCTCATTTTTTGTCCTTTCAGTCAGGTTGTCAATCAAGCAAGACATCGCTATGCGATGTATTATTATATGATATAAAAAGAAATGTTTTCATAAAATAAATAATATCATCTATAAAAAGGCTTGTCAACATCATGAAGGTACGCCAGTCTTATTAAAAATATAAATTAAATTCTAATCTTATTTTAATAAATCCCTAAAACAAGCTTAATTCTTCGGATGTATATTAGTAACATAGAAAATATAAATTTTGGAGGGCGAAATGAAAGTAACATTGGAACAAATAGACGAACTGAGAAACAGAGTAAATGTAAGCTATGAGGAAGCAAAAAGCACCTTGGAGAAAAATGACGGTGATCTCATAAAATCAATTATTGAACTTGAAAAGAAAAAAGGAAGAAAGAATGAAACAAAAGGAAACTTCACTTCATTCACAGACAGACTTTTGTCACTTAAACTGTCAATAAGGAACAAAGATGGCGAAACAGTGCTGAATATTCCATTAATAATAGTTCTTGCCGTGTTCGTAATGGCATTTTGGGTTGTGATATTCGGCCTTATGCTTGCAATATTGACTTCATGCAAGATTAAAGTATACAGAGACAAGAATTCGATGAATGTAAGCAGCTTGAAAAAGAACATGAAGGAAGCAGTTAATAAAATCAAAGTAAAATCTGAAGAAATCATTGTTGACGAAGAACAGCCGTTAACTAAAAATGACGATCAGGGCGACAATGAAATAATTATTGAATAACTAATATCAGGTCTTGGACCTGATATTTCTTTATATAGCTGTGATTTAATGGCAATAATATTGTAATGATTCAGCAGATGATATTTCAATTAAGCGCAGTTCGTGGCACATAATTAATTGAAATATATTATTAAAAAGAGTATAATAGGAAAAAAAGCCGAGGTTATATCCATGGATAAGAAAAAAATTCTCATTGTTGAAGATGAACATAAAATTGCAAGGTTTTTGGAACTTGAGCTCAAATATGAAGGATATGAAGTTGAAATAGCAAACAACGGCAGAGAAGGACTTGAAAAAGGAAAAGAATCTGACGTTGATTTGATAATTCTTGACCTTATGCTTCCGGGCTTAAGCGGAATAGAAGTGTGCAGGAGATTGAGGCAGACTTCTGATGTTCCTGTAATAATGCTTACTGCAAAAGATGACATTTCAGACAAGGTCACAGGGCTGGACATAGGAGCTGATGACTATATGACAAAGCCTTTTGCCGTTGAGGAACTGTTGGCGCGAATAAGGGTTCTTTTAAAAAGAAAAAACATAAACAAGGAAAAAGAAGAAGCACAGATTCTTGAAATAGGCAAGCTGAAACTGTGCAAAAACAACTACAAGGTTGAATATGACAATGAAAACATCGAACTGACAAAAAAAGAATTTGAGCTTTTGGAATTCATGATGATAAATAAAAATATTGTGCTTACCAGGGAAAAGATACTGGATAAAGTATGGGGATATGATTACTTCGGAGACACTAACATTATCGATGTGTACATAAGATACCTAAGAAGTAAAATAGACCAGAAGTACAACGTAAACCTAATAGAAACAGTGAGAGGCGTCGGTTATATAATTCGCGATTGAAGGATTTCATATGATTAGGACCATTAAGAAAATACTAAAAACGTTGCTTGGGGTTGTGCTTTTTCCTTTTAATATGGTGTGGAAACTAATTGTAAAACTTTTGAAGAGATTTAAGTTTTCCATAGCGTTTAAAATATCCGCATCGTATTTTTTCCTTTACATTGTAATAATCCTTATTGTTGCAATGATTACATCGGCAGGTTACATGATAAATGAATTAAATAAATTTGATGTAAACGTAGCTGAAGAGGATGTTGAAAAAATCATGAACAATTATCCTGAGGTCAGCAGCCTTGACATGGATGAAAATATACGTTCTGTTGAAATTTTTGACAGCAGCCTGAATACTGTCTATCATTCAGGCTTAAGCAGCAGGTATTCAGACAACATAATAGTTGTTCTTGAAAAACTTTTTTACAACAAGGAATACATATATTCCTCAAGCTTTTACTCTAGTGCTGAAAAATATTACATCAATATAAGCTATGAAATAACAGGAATGATTAAAGATACGGCAAAAATCTGCATGCTTGTGCTGATATCAGGAACCATAGGACTGTTCCTCTTTGTGCCTATAGTTTCAAGAACAAGCTACAAGCTCATAGGCCCGATTAAAAACATGACAGAAATAACAAAGACCATAACAGTGAACAACATAAACACACGCCTTGACATAAAGGGCACACAGGATGAACTTAAGGAGCTTTCCCAGACTTTCAATGAAATGATGGACAGAATAGAAGAAGGCTACACCACTCAGCAGCAGTTTGTTTCAGATGCTTCACATGAACTGAGAACTCCAATTGCCGTAATCAAGGGATATGTAAACATGCTTGACAGGTGGGGAAAAAACGACAAGGCAGTGCTTGAGGAATCCATAAGTGCCATAAAAAATGAAACAGAAAGTATGCAGGATTTAATTGAAAAACTTTTGTTCATTGCAAGAAGTGACAAGAGCACGCTTACATATACAAAGGAAGATTTTAAAATTTCCATAATACTCAATGAAATAGAAAAAGAAACAAAGATGATTGATCAAAAACACAAATTGTATTTCAAATTTTACGAAGACGCTACGATTTATGGTGACCAGAAAAGAATAAAGCAAGCAATAAGAATATTGCTGGACAATGCAATGAAATTCACGCCTCAGGACGGGTACATCATGGTATCAAGCTTTATTCAAGATGATTACTACATCATTAAAGTGGAAGATACAGGAATAGGAATCGAGAAAAAGGATCTTGAAAAAATATTTGAAAGGCTTTACAGAGCTGAGCAATCCAGAAGCAAGGAAATAGGCGGGCATGGTCTTGGACTTTCCATAGCAAAAATAATTGTTTTGGGGCACAAGGGGAAAATAAAGGTAAAGAGCACTCTTGGTAAAGGTTCTGAGTTTTCAATAATGCTTCCGTATATATAGTAACATTGTGAATATACTTTATAACTGATTAATCGACAAATTGCAACAAAACAAGTCAAGGATAAATCCTTCTGTAAATAGTATAATAGCTTGTACACTAAAGAGAAAGGATTTGAAAAAGTGAATTTAGAATTTGTTGAATCAGGCCAAATCATGACAATCAAGCTCAAAGGAGATTTAGATCACCACAGCGCTGACGAATCAAGAGTTTTGATTGACGAAAAAATCAAAGACGAGAAATACAATAAAATAGTAATAGATTTAAAAAATCTTGATTTCATTGACAGCTCAGGCATAGGGTTCGTAATCGGGCGATACAAGGTTATCCGCAAACGCAATGGGGTCATTGAAATAGTCAATGCAAGCAAAAAGGTGAGAAAAATTCTCGACATGAGCGGCATTGGCAAAATCATCAATATTAAATAGGGGGATAAGATGCAAAACAATTATGTATTTATAAAAATACCGAGCTATTCTACAAATGAATCCTTTGCAAGAGCGGCAGTTGCGGCATTCTGTTCCAGCTTGAATCCAACTATTGAGGAAATCTCGGATATTAAGACAGCTGTATCAGAAGCAGTTACAAATGCCATAATTCACGGTTATGAAGATGAAGTTGGAGAAATAGAAATTCAGTGCAGAATCAAGGGACAAATGGTTGAAATAATCATTGAGGATTTCGGCTGTGGAATCGTAAATGTGGAAAAAGCCAAGGAACCTTTGTATACGACCAAACCGGAACTCGAGCGTTCAGGAATGGGCTTTGCTGTTATGGAAACATTTATGGACGAGCTTATAGTATTATCCGAAAAAGATGTGGGAACAAAAGTAATAATGAGAAAAACAATCAATTCGAGAAAATAGGAATAATAATTTAAGAAGTTTCGGTTATATAACTGAAACTTTTTGATTTAATTATGCCATGATGCTGGGCCTATAGAGAAAAATTGAATGATTTAATCAAATAATGTTTTAATTTTACGGCACATTTTGATTGTTATGAATAGTGCCATCTTTTATTTAATTGCTGTCATGAATGTCAAAAACATTAATTTGTACAGTCATTATTTTTGTGAAATTTTTAAATTCAATTTGTATTGAAATTTCAAAACTAAGTAATATAATTCTTCTAATGTTCTGCAATAATTTAACAGCTCATATTAAAAAAGGCACAGTTAGTGCTTTTTTTTAGTATTCAAAAAATATTTTTGTAAATAATACTTATGAGGTGATTTATATGAAAAAAAAGATATTTTTATTATTAATACTCTTGGTCATCAGCTTTACTGCCGTATATTTCGGCAACAGCATTGACAGATCTATTAAAAAAATTCCTGAAAGCGCCGTTTTGTTATAGGAGGAAAGATGAAATACGACAAAGACAGTTACAAGCAGGTTGTTGATGAATTTACGCCAAAAAATAAAATGCTTAAAAATTGCTTTTATGCTTTTATATTCGGCGGGGCAATCTGCCTTCTGGGTGAAATATTTAAAAACATATTTATTTCGGGCCTTGGCGCAGCTGAGGAAGATGCAGGTCCAATGGCATCTGTGGCGCTAGTTGGGCTGAGTGCCCTGTTGACAGGCTTGGGATGGTATGACAAGTTGGGCAAGTTTGGAGGAGCAGGAACAGTTGTGCCAATAACAGGCTTTGCCAATTCTGTTGTATCTCCGGCTCTCGAATTTAAAAGGGAAGGATATATTTTGGGAACTGCTTCAAATATATTTAAACTTGCAGGTCCAGTATTGGTTTTTGGCTATCTGGCAGCATTCATAGCAGGTTTATTGAAGTTAATAACAGGATAATAAGAAAGGAAATGTAAGTGAAAAAAATCGGTAAACAAACATTCAGCATAAAGGACAATGTGTTCATAAGAGATACATACACTATTGTCGGCAAAAAAGAAGGCCAGGGACCTTTGGGGAATAAGTTTCACATGATTGTTGAAGATGACCTGTGGGGAGAAGATTCCTGGGAAAAAAGCGAATTGAAGTTTCAGCAAACTGCAGTTGAAAAGCTCATGGAAGTAAATCAGTTGAAAAAAAACCAGATAGATCTTATGATTTCAGGAGATTTGCTAAACCAGATAACATCATCTTCATTTGCTGCAAGGGCATTACAGCTTCCTTATATAGGAGTTTATGGAGCATGCTCAACAATGGCTCTTACCATGGGATTGGGATCGCTTTTAATTGACGGTGGATTTGCTGAAAACATAATTTGCGTTACATCCAGCCACTTTTGCAGTGCAGAAAGGCAGTACAGACTTCCTCTTGAAATGGGTGGACAAAGGCACATGTCTTCGCAGTGGACCGTCACAGGTTCTGCAGCAGTGTGGCTTTCCAAAAATGGAAGCGGTCCAAGAGTCAAAAATGTAACATTTGGAAAAATTACTGACCTTGGGGTTAAGGATGCCAACAACATGGGAGCTGCCATGGCGCCCGCGGCATATGATACGCTGAGCCAGCATATAAAAGACACGGGAATCGACTATGATCTTATTGTGACAGGAGACCTTGGAACAGTTGGAAAGGGAATAGTAAATAAAATGTTCAAAGAAGATAACAACAGCATAGAAAAGAAATACGATGACTGCGGAACCATAATTTTCGATATTGAAAAACAGGATGTTCATTCTGGAGGAAGCGGATGCGGATGTTCAGCAACAGTGTTCGGTGCTTTTTTATACAGAAAGCTTTTGGATGGAGATATTAAAAAGCTTTTGTTCACATCAACCGGAGCACTGCATTCTCCTACGGCTACACTTCAGGGCGAAAGTATTCCTGGAATAGCACACAGCGTCGGAATTGAAATTTAAAGGAGCAATTATGAATTATATAATGAGTTTTGTGGTGGGGGGTATAATATGTGTCATTGGGCAGATAATCATCGATACATTCAAAAAGAACAATGCCTACCTGCTGGTTCTAATGGTTGTGACAGGAGCTGCCCTAGGATACTTCGGAATATACGACAAGCTGGTTGAAATAGGGTATTCGGGAGCAACAGTGCCACTCCTCGGTTTCGGAAACACTCTTGCAAAGGGAGCTATGGAGGAAGCTGCTTCTAAAGGTTTTATGGGAGCATTAAGCGGAGGAGTAATTAAGACGGCACCCGGTGTTGCAGCTGCCCTTATGTTTGGCTACATAGTTGCTGTCGTATTCAATCCGAAAAGCAACAAATAAGGCTATGGCAAACTAGTTTGCCACAGCCTTTTTATATGGGAAATTACTTCTTACATAATAAGGGGCTGTAGCACTGCGAAATTTTATTCGCTAATGCATCAGCCCCTTTGTTTTAATTGGAAATTGAATCGAATATGTTGTCTATGGGGTCTTCACCGGAATCTTCTATTATGTCGTTAATAATATCTTCCAGTGCTCCGCCATTGTTGTTGCCATTTCCGTTTCCATTATTGTTGCTGTTTTCGTTATTGCCGTCGTTGCCGTTGTCATTGTTTTCGCCTGAGTTTTGCTCATTCTGCCACTGGTCATAATGCCATTTTGTGTGATATGTGCAAATCTTTGTAGGAACCTGATACTGATAATCTGCAGTTAGTATGCCGGAGAATGCCAAATCTGCAACCGGAATTCCCAACACATGTGTTATCTGTTTGTTAGCATCAAATGTTACCTGTCCAGCGTAAATTTGCTCTAATTCTTCTACAGAGAAAGTTACTTTGTCTTCTTGTACTTGCTGATAAAGTTTTTTTGCATCAAGGTTGCTTGATTTAGCTTCAGGATCATACAGAGGATCTCTGTTTACAAATACTCTTTCTTCAAGCAGGTTTCCAGGACAAAACGGTGATGCCAGAAGATTTGAGCTTGTGCAAACCTGAACTTTCACATGTACGTCGCAGACTTCAGTCGGCTGAGTTCCCGGAACAAAGTATTCTGTAATTACCTGGCTTCCTCTCTGGTCATGTTCGCAAAGGTCTGAAGGAAGTTTTCCTGACTGTGCGCATACCTGGACAGGAATCAAATTTGGATTCAGTGTAAATTTTGCAGGAGCCAAGCCTTGGTGAATAGGTGTCATTATACCGCTCCACAGCCTTGCAGTGTTTCCGCTGTCTCCTGATAGTTTCATCTGAACATTGTCATTTCCAACCCAAATTCCTCCAACGTAGTAAGGAGAGAATCCTACAAACCAGAAATCTCCGTTTGCCTGAGTTGTACCTGTCTTTCCTGCAACTTCTATTCCCATTTCTGCAGGAAGTTTAGCTTTGTATGAAAGTCCCGGATTAACCGTGGATCTTAATATATCCTTCATGAGTGAAGCAACTTCAGGGCTTACAACAGTCTTTGTTTCAGGAAATTTTTCAAGAATTGTCTCACCCTTGCTGTTTGTAACTGTTGTATATACTGTTGGTTCTATATAAACACCATCATTTGCAATTGCTCCATAAGCAGCAGTCATTCCAAGAGGAGTGAATCCCTTTGTAAGTCCTCCCAGTCCAAGAGATGCAAGATTGACATCATTGTATGCAGTATTTTCTGCCGGAGAAACAAAGGAGTCTTTATCCGGATTGTTTGCATTGATAAGGCCAAGCTTTGTAAGAGAATCTATTGATGCATCTGTTCCGATTGTTTCAAGCATTGAAACTGCATTCGTGTTGATTGACTGTTCAATTGATTTTCTTAGAGTAATTTTTCCCCAGTACTTAATGTCTTTGTATTCATACCAGTTTTTAGGCCATCTGTCTCCATTTTCGTTGTATCTTGGAAGGTCATCAAGAACGTAAGCTGCTGAATAACCAAGGTCAAGAGCTGGAAGATACACGGACAATGGTTTTATGGTTGAACCAGGCTGTCTTGTAGCATCTGTAGCACGGTTGAATGTCTTGCTTCCTTCAATGTCTCTTCCGCCAATCAACGCCTTGATTTTACCTGTCTTGTAATCAAGTATGACTGTTGCTGACTGGGGCTGTACTGTTCCGTCTTCCTGGAAGAAGAAGTATCCTTCTGGAATTCTGAGCACATTGTCGCTTCCCACAACAAACATTTCAGCATTTTTATCAACATAATCTTGTGGAATCTTGAAGCTTCCTTTTGTTCCTTTTTGTTCAATAACCTCATAATTGCTTCCGATGTTGAGAGCACCTATTTTGTGTGACACAAAGTTTAATTTGTCGTCGACGGTGTATCCATCAACTATGTCTACAGTTGAAGCATAAATGTCAAATTTCTTAGAATTTATTACAAGGTTTCCGCTTTCATCGAAACTATATTCATCAGCATTAAGATAAATGCTGCTATTTGCGTCCATTATATTACCAAGGGCATAGTATATGAGCTGGCCGTTTTCATTTAATATATTAAGATTTGAATCGAGGCTTCCTGTTCCTTGACCATCAGACCACTTGAAGTATCTCCAGTCCTGGGCTATTGGCTTATCTCCTGATGGAGCTGCTCCAAGGAACAATGTTGCAAAATTATTGTATGAATCTTCCAGTGACTGCTGCATTGCAACATCGATTGTTGTTGTTATTGTAAGTCCGCCTTTGTAAATGTAGGCTTCAGCATCTTCATAAGACATATCCTGTGCAACCATTAAGTCTTCAATTACTTTTTCTTTCACATAATCCATTGGTGTTGAAGAAATTCCTTCAACTTTTGTCTGTCCAGGATTTAAAGCTTCTCTCATATCTTCAGCCATGGCTGTATCATGCTCTTCCTGAGTTATTAGACCTAAGTCAAGCATTCTGTTAAGTATTACTATCTGGCGGTCAATTGCATTTTGATTGTACACGCATGCATACTGTACAGAGCCTATGTAGACGTAACCTACTATATCTTCTTCAGGAATTTCTGTTATGTCCTCTAGGTTGTATCTGTTGAATGGTGCATAATAAACGGTGCTTTTAGCCGCTCCTGCTAAAAGTGCGCTTTCAGCAAGCGTAAGCTCGCTTACATCCTTTGAAAAATATGTGTAAGCTGCTGTTTGAACTCCATATGAACTTTGACCAAGGGGAATGGTGTTCAAATAATTTTCAAGAATCTGTTCCTTTGAAAGTTTTCTTTCCACTTGAAGCGCAAGATAAATTTCTTTAATCTTTCTTTCCCAGGATTTTTCATTTGTCAGATATAAATTTTTAACAAGTTGCTGGGTGAGTGTGCTGGCACCCTGAGCCGTAGGATCCCCGACTTTAACGTTGTGCAGCAGCGAACCTGCAATACGCTGGATGTCAATACCCGGGTGATCTTTGAAACGATGATCTTCAATAGCTATGAAAGCATTCTGCAAATGAAGAGGTATGTCGCTTAATTGGACAATTTCTCTGTTTTCATTTGGGTCATGAATTTGCTCGATTATATTTCCGCCTTCATCAACTATAACAGAACTTTCAGTCAAGTTTTTAAGCGCATTTGCAGGATCAATTTCAGGAGCACTTTTCATAATTCCTATAACCATTCCTGCAACGGCTCCGCCAACAATAATTATAGCTACAAGAATAACAAGAAGAGCAATTCTGAAAATCACTTTTCTTTTCTTTTTTGCTCTTCTTTTTTTACTGATCTCTTTTTTTGTATCTTCACTTTTGCTTTCTATTATCTCTAAGTCTTTTTTATTTTCTTTTGACATATTTACCTCCGTTAGAACTACATTACTAGTATACCTCAAAACAATCTAATATTGTCAAAGATTTAAAGTTATTACATATTATATAATAGAAAGGGTGTGAAATCAATAGTTGAAAAATCGGAATGGAACATTCATCAAATTCATATTGCTGTTTTTAATGTTTTTTGCGCTTCTTACCTATTATTATGTGGAAGTCAGCATCAAGCCTACTCTTGCTTCAATTTGCGAGGTTAAAGCCAAAGTAATTGCAACGCAAATAATAAATGAGACAGTGAGAGAAGAGTTGAACAAAGATGCCTTAAAAGAACAAATTTTGATACCAACATATGACAGGGATGGAAGAGTTAACATGATAAGAACCGACGCAATGGTAATGAATACCATATCTTCCAATATTGCTAGAAATGTGCAGCAAAAAATCGTAGATCTTAAAAATCAGTCGTTTTCAATACCGTTGTTTACTGCATTGGACAGCCAACTTCTTGCAGGACAGGGACCAAATCTGAACTTCACAATTCTTCACCAGGGAAGCGTTCTCGTTGATTTTGTCACAGAATTTGCAGAATCCGGTATTAATCAGACAAGATACAAAATTTACATAACCGTTGATGTTGAAATTAGTGTTTTAAGCCCAGTGACAACCAGCAGTACCACCGTTGGAAGCAATGTACTGATTGCAGAAGTAGTAATTGTAGGAGATGTTCCTGATTCGTACATGAACCTTCCATCCCTTAAAAATGAATAGATATTGCAAAATTTATTCTTAAGTAGTATATTTACTTGTGTACAGAAACATAATAAATATGTTAAAATAATGTACAAATGATAATATTCGGAGGATACATGGATAAGGAAAAATGTTTAATAGTTGCAGTGCAATTATCTACAGATAAAGCAGAAGAAAACGATATGGAAGAGCTTGAGCTGCTAGTTGAAGCAGCGGAAGGCGAAGTTGTGTCAAGTATCATCCAGAACAGGCAAAGCATAGACAACAGATATTATGTGGGACAGGGAAAAATAGAAGAAATCGCAGCTTATGTTAAGGAACTTGAAATAGACACAGTGGTGTTCAATGACGAGTTAAGCGGTTCACAAATAAGAAACATAGAAGAGATAATAGGTGCAAAGGTAGTTGACAGAACAAATCTCATACTTGACATATTTGCAAAAAGAGCTCTAACAAAGGAAGGACAGCTTCAGGTTGAGCTGGCCCAGTTAAAATATAGCCTTCCCAGGCTAATAGGGCTTAATAACAACCTGTCAAGAACCGGAGGAGGTATAGGCACAAGAGGTCCGGGAGAACAAAAGCTTGAACTTGATAGAAGGCGCATAAAGGAAAAAATCAACGACATTCAAAATCAGCTTGAGGACCTTGGAAAAGTAAGAGAAACAAAAAGAAAGAAAAGAATGAAGGATCAGGTTCCTATAATTTCAATTGTAGGATATACAAACGCAGGAAAATCTACGCTGTTGAATGCGCTCATGGACAGCGAGTACAGTGAAAAGGATGAGGCTGAACACAAAAAAGTATTTGCACAGGATATGCTTTTTGCAACCCTTGACACGGAACTTAGAAGAGTGACGCTTCCGGGAGGCAAGAAGGCAGTGTTTTCAGACACGGTTGGATTCATCAAGAAACTACCCACGCAGATCGTTGAAGCGTTCAAGGGAACTCTTGAAGAAATCAAGTATGCAGACCTGATAATTCACCTTATAGACATAAACGATGAAAACCTGCAGCTGCACAAGGAAACAACTACAAAACTTGTGGAAAAAATCACCGACAAGGAAATTCCTGTTATAACAGTATACAACAAGGTAGATAAAATATTAAGCGATAAAATAACAACTGTTTCAACAAACGACATATTGTATATTTCAGCAAAGACAGGGTTCAATATTGATATGCTTCTTGCAACTGTTGATTATAAAATAAACGGAAGCAGCAGTACATACCTGTTGATGATACCAAACAGCGATTTGAAAAATTACTACTGGCTTTATGAAAACAGAAAGACGGACAATGTTGAATTCGGCGGAGAAGGAGTAACCCTTGAGGCAGTATTGTATGACAATGAAAAAGAACAGTTCAATAAATATATAACGGGTATTAAGAATGAGTGATTATAAGTCTATTCATAAAGCCGGAAGAGATGAAATAATTATAAACAAATCTAAATTCATAGGTTCAGCATCTCCTGTTGCAAATGAAGAAGAAGCCATTGAATTCATAGAAAAAATAAGAAAAGAATTCAAGGATGCAACACACAATGTGTATGCCTATGTAATAGGAGGAAATTCAAATATACAAAGGTATTCAGACGACAAAGAGCCGTCCGGAACCGCCGGTATGCCTATACTTAACGTTATAATGCAGGAAAACTTAAGAAATGTAGTGGTTGTTGTAACAAGATATTTTGGAGGTGTACTCCTTGGTGCAGGAGGGCTTGTTAGAGCCTACACCAAGGGAGCAAAAATCGGACTTGAAAAAAGCATTATCGTAGAAAAGAACTTGTACTACCACGTGTCTTTTTCCATTGAATACTCGCTTTTAGGAAAAATGGACAATGAGCTTATGAAAAACGAGTTCATTGTCAAAGATAAAGTATATTTAGATCAGGTTGAGTTTCACCTTGCTGTCAAAGAAGGAGAAACAGATAAAATCAAGGACATTATAATGGAAATCACAAGCGGACAGGCTGAAATCACAGTCGGACAGGCTGCTTATTATTCCGTCAGGGACGGAAAAATAGTAGAATAAAAATAATGTAAATAAAATGTACAAATTTATCTAAAATATTTGAAATATTAAAAATTGTATGGTAAAATACGATGTTATATTAAACGTAGGATAGTAAGGAGGAAATATGTCAGGTCATTCAAAATGGAAAACTATAAAAAATAAAAAAGGTAAGGCAGATGCACAAAGAGGTAAAATTTTTACTAAGCTGGCAAGATACATTACAGTAGCTGTCAGAGAGGGGGGGCCTGATCCGAACTATAATTCATCACTGGCAACAGCAATAGAAAAAGCAAAATCACAAAATATGCCTAATGACAATATAGACAGAGCAGTAAAAACAGGTATGGCCGCAGCATCAGGCGAAAACTTTGAAACAATAACATACGAAGGCTACGGACCAAGCGGTACAGCATTCATGGTTCAATGCCTGACAGACAATAAAAACAGAACAGCTGCAGATGTAAGACATTATTTTTCAAAAAATAATGGAAACCTTGGAACAACAGGATGTGTAGGTTACCTGTTCAGCAGAAAAGGTATCATTGAAATTGAACTAAGCGATAGCATTGATGAAGAAACTCTAATGATGCAGGCTTTGGAAGCAGGAGCTGAAGATTTTGAAACACAGGATGACAGCTATGAAATTACAACAACACCTGAAGACTTCATCAAAGTATTACACAGCTTGAAAGAAGCAGGATATGAAAACATAAAGGGCGACATCATGTACATCCCTGCAACTACAGTAAAAGTTGAAGATGAAGAAAATGTTAAATATCTTGAAAGACTCATTGAAGCTCTTGACGACTGCGACGATGTCCAGGAAGTGTACCACAACTGGGATGAACCAGAAGAAGAGGAAGAAGAATAATACAAATTCAAACACCACTCATTTTGAGTGGTGTTTACATATCATGTAGTAAATAAGTTAATTCGTGTGACTTAACAACAGTTACATTTATTTACTTGACATACTGTAAGTGCACTAAGTGTTGCATTAGTGATAGTTGCACCAAGTTCAATAGCAGTCTGGTTAGTTATTACTACTGAATATGTGCAGCAATCATCATTACAAGAGTCACAATCGCAAATGAAGAATGAGAAAGTACTTGCTTCACCTACGACAAGTGCTACTGTTCTTGCGAAAGTAAATGCTGGTCCTACAGGTACTGGTGTAAATTGATTTCTGCATTGCTTAAATATTTGGAAACTTAAAGTTCCAACAAAGCCAACTGGAAGAGTGATATTACTAGTAAATTCTAATTTTGTGCACGGGTTACAGCATTTTGAAGTATTTACTGTTAATGAAGTAGGTGTAAAGGTTGAACCAGGATCTGCAAGAACCGGAATTGCTACTGATCCAGGTGAGCTACATTTAAGAGTAACTTCAGTTTGGTTCTTTTTATCTCTATCTCTATCTCTATCATCATGATCTCTTCTGTCTTTTCTGCAAGGTTCATAATAATTATCTTCTAAATATCTTGAATTTGAATTCATAAATAAAGCCTCCATTTAAAATTTTAAATTATCATTATGATAATCTAAGTATCATGTTGTTTATTAAGCGTGTCTACTATATGTTATGCACTATATAATATATGGTGATAACATGTATATTTATTTTTTCTTAGAAATTTTAAGATACTTAATTAATTATCATATTCATCATTATATTCATTATCATTTTCATCGTCATAGTCATATTCATGTTTTTCTCGTGCATATTTGTTACTCTCTCTTTCTGCGAATAATGGTTGCAAAACTTGCTCTGGATAGAATTGAGGAGTTGGAGCATTCCAGAATCTTTCACAAGGGCTTTCCTCTGGTTCTTCTTGTTGACAGCAAAGTTCTTCAGGTAGGCAGTATCCGTAATCTGGTACAAGAATTTGAACATGTAATTCACATTTTACTATTAAGAAATAACCTAAAGTAATATCTAAATACCATTCATCGTCAATTTGTATTAACTCACCATCCAACGCTTCAGCAACCATTTCAAGTTTTATAATACTTGAATCTAAATCCTGTGCAGGTGGAGTTGCTCCATAAGCAGAAATTTGAGCTATAGAATCTGGACAGTGGAATTTATAAATTGTATCTATTCGGTTGATTTCATAAAGTTCACATCTATTAACACCATCGCAATCAATATAATCAGCATAGAATGAAATAGTATAATGCAATACTAATTTTTTATAATTAGGATTTGTTCTTAGTGGGTATTTTTCTACTGAATTAAGTGTTATATTAAAGTCTCTGCTACGGATGTAACTCCTTGGTGATATTAATGGATCGCTTCTTAATTCACGATCAGTTGTAAGTGTATCAGGACCAGGTGCGTATACTAAGCATCTTTTAATTAAACATTGATCGAATATCTTAGGTACTTCAATGCAAACCAATTCATAAGGATCTGGCAATCGCCCTTGTTTATTTACAAGACCTGGGCGTGGTACGAATTTGTTAAAGTTTATAGACATAATTTCTCCTCCTTTAAGAGATTATAGTAAACTGGATTTTATTTTTTAATTGTTTGATTTATCATATGAAAATAATCCCAAGAAGTGACAATAATAAAATTGAATAATAAATTTTTTTATATATTTTAATGTGAATAATAGCATTTTTAAAAAATATAAATGTATAAAGGAGTGAATGATATGGACAAATTAAAATCTTGGATTTATGTGGATTATGTCAATAATATATGGAAATTATCCGTAAATAGTGTCAAAGAATTATTATACTCTACTATGAACAAAGATGGAAAATGGACCGAAGAAAAGCTTATAGATCAAGATGTACTAGGATATTGCATATATGCAGCTAATAATGAAGTTCACATTATATATTGCAATACAAAATCAGAGTTGAAATACTGTACTTTTATTGAGAAGCAGTGGATGGGTAAAACTCTTTACAAGCTAGATAATAAAAAGGTTGAAATTAATAATCTAAATGTAATATTAACAAATGAAGGAGTACATATATTTTACTTGTTAAGAGATAAGAAAAGTAACGGCCACGGTATATTAATGCATTGCAAATGGAATGGAGTAGAAACAAATGTAAGTAAGCTTCAGGATGTAATTATCGCATCAGATTTAGATGAGCATTATTTAGTTTATTTAGATGAAAAAAATAATATAGAAATGCTGTTTTTCTCAGATGAGGGAAATGAGGTTTCTTTAAATCATTGCAGTTATAAAAATAGGAGATGGACAGATGCAATAAGGCTATATGGCATTTCTGGACACAATATTGAAATAAAAATGTTAAAAGATCAATATGGATTACATATTGTAAATAAATGTCAAGAAAATACTATGCACTATTTAGTTCATGTGTTTATTAAAAAAAACGGAGATATTTACAAATCGAGTATTCATGAAAGTAATAATATATTATCTGAAGTGATTTTGTTAAAAGAAGACAATAAAATCTGTTCTTATTGGATTGAGGACAATAAAGTTTATTCTTCATTTTTTAGAGGAAAAGACTGGAGTAATCCAATTTGTATTGTTGAAGATAGTACACGGGATATTAAAAAATATAATTTTATTGAATTAAATAATGATATTATAAAAGAAGTTTACTGGATTGGTGAAGAAGACTTAAATTTGATTGTTTTAGGTAAAAAAATCCAGAATGCTAATGAACTATTAAATATTAATGAAGTTGAAGAAATTCAGGAAAACTTAATGAAAGAGGAAATATTTAAAAAAGATGATGAAATAAAAAAAGATGATGAAATAAAAAGAGGCAGCTTAATAAAAAGCTTAAAGTCAGAGAATAAGTCAATGAAAGAGGCTATTGAAACTCTAAAATCACAATTACAAAGTAAACAAAATATACTGGATGAATATGAAGAACAAATATCAAAGATGGTTCACTATAAGCAAAAAACAGAAGATAATTACAATATATTTATTGAAGTGCAACATAAATTACAAAATGAAATAGAAGAATTAAAAAGATTATATACACAAGAAAAGGAGATTCGAGAGAATGTTGAAATGCAATCTAAAAAATTGATAGAAGACAAAGAAGCCCTATTAGAACAAACGGGTGTGCTAATTGAAAAAAATGATGAATTGATTGAAGAAAATGCTAGATTAAGTGATGACAACGATAGATTAAGTGATGACAACGATAGATTAAGCATAGAACTGGAAAATATAAAGAATAAAACTTCTGGAAAAGGATTCTGGAAATTTAAATAAACTACATTTGAGATTTTGCGCAGAGAGTGATACAAAGAATTATCTTAGTATCACTCTTTTATGTTGTTATATGGCTGTGTAAATAATTTTGTGTATAAACTTCTGAGTCGAACATTTGAGTATAGATATCATTTATCTTGTAAAATGATGGAGATGTTGATATTATAGTTACGAGGTGAGAAGTTGCAATGAATTTAATGAAAGAATGTACCATATGTCCAAGAAACTGCAAAGTTGACAGAACAAAAACGAATAGGGGATACTGCAGGGAAACTGAAAAAATAGTTGTTGCCAGAGCTTCTCTTCACATGTGGGAAGAGCCGTGTATTTCAGGAACAAATGGTTCCGGTACTGTTTTCTTTTCCGGATGTTCGCTGGGATGCGTATACTGTCAAAATTACAACATATCAAAGGGAATTTCAGGAAAGGAAATTACAACAGAAAGGCTTGCAGAGATTTTTCTCGAGCTTCAGTCAAAGGGAGCCCACAACATTAATCTTGTAACGCCCTCCCACTTTGTGCCGCAGATAATTGACGCGCTTGTTATGAGTAGGAAAAAAGGACTTCACATACCTATAGTCTACAATTCCAGCGGCTACGAAAAAGTTGAAACAATAAAGATGCTCGAAGGCCTTGTTTCCATATATCTTCCTGACCTAAAGTACATGGACGGCAGCATAGCAATGAAATATTCAAATTGCCGTGATTATTTCGAACATGCATCCAAAGCCATTGCGGAAATGGTGAGACAGACAGGAAAAGTTTCCTTTGATGAAGACGGCATGGCAGTAAAAGGAGTAATCGTAAGGCACATGACTCTGCCGGGGTATCTTGATGATTCCAAAAACATAATCAGATATCTGTACGAGACATTTGGCGATAAAATATATATGAGCATAATGAACCAGTACACGCCTCTTTCAGGAGTTGAAAATTACCCGGAAATAAACAGAAAAATCATGGCCGATGAATATGACGAGCTTGTGGATTATGCTGTAAACATAGGCGTCGAAAATGGTTTTATTCAGGAAGGGGAAACTGCCCTGGAAAGTTTTATTCCGGATTTTGATTGTGAAGGAGTATAATTTAATAAAAAGATAAAATAAAACACCTCAATTATAAAAATATAAAAGAGGTGTTTGTTTTTTAGAATTTTTTCAGGAAATCCGGGATATTGAAATCACTTGATGTTGATTCGGTTGATACTTTTGGTTTGTCCTGAAGAGCAGCAGCTGCATGTGCAACTGAAATTTCTTCTGCAATGTCAAAACCCGTGGCAACAACTGTAATTTTAATTTCATCTCCAAGAGATTCATCGATGTTTGCACCGAATATTATATTTACTTCAGGGTCTGAAGCTTCTTCGATGAGTTTTGCAGCTTCGTTTATTTCATGAATTCCCATGTTCAAACCACCGGTAATGTTTAAAATTACTCCTCTTGCTCCATTGATGGATGTTTCAAGAAGTGGACTTTGAATAGCTTGTTTAACGGCAGTGAGAGCCTTGTGTTCGCCGCTTGCCTGTCCTATTCCCATATGTGCCAGCCCCTGATCAGACATGATTGTCTTTACATCGGCAAAGTCAAGATTTACAATTGCAGGTATTGCTATAAGATCTGAAATTCCCTGAATACCTTGCCTCAAAACATCATCCGCAAGGGAAAAGGCCTCGAGCATTGTGGTCTTCTTGTCTGTTGTTTCCAAAAGCTTGTCATTTGGAATAACTACAATGGTATCTATGTTTTCTTTAAGTTTTTTCAAGCCTTGTTCTGCGTTTTTCATTCTTTTTCTGCCTTCAAACATAAAAGGTTTTGTTACAACAGCAACAGTAAGTATTCCTTGTTCTTTTGCTATTTTTGCTATGCAGGGAGCTGCACCTGTTCCGGTTCCGCCGCCCATGCCGGCTGTAATAAACAACATGTCTGCACCCGCAACCATTTTAGCTATTTCTTTTTCATTTTCAAGAGCTGATTTTTCTCCGATTTCCGGTTTTGCTCCTGCACCCAGACCGCTTGTCAGATTTTTTCCTATTTGAAATTTTATATCTGCTTTTGAATTGGCCAATGCCTGCTTGTCTGTGTTCACGCTTACAAAAGTGACACCCTTGACACCTGCTTCTATCATTCTGTTTACGGCGTTGTTTCCACCACCGCCAACTCCGATTATTTTAATGTTCGCAAGTTTTTCCGATGTATCTTCAAATTCAAACATATTAGTCCTCCTGTAGAGATTTCTCTCTTATGTCAAAAATATTAAGTATTATTACTATGGTATTTTATAATGTTTTTTAAAATTTTGCACGCTTTATCTTTTATATCGTCAAATATTATAAAAAAATTATGTAGTCTAAAGGATTTTTTAGTTTAACGCAAAAAATAAAAGCAACAAAAAAAGCCACTAGGGCTCATTTCTATTGACTTTTAGATTTTCATATGTTATATTATCAGTTGATATAAAAGCATATACTTATAACAGGATATAATAAATATAGCACAAATTTATCTTTTTGTCAATAGTTTTTGAGAAAATATTTTTAGGGGGTGTTTTATGGAATTTAATCTTGCAGCACTATCATCTTCAATAGCACAAAGACAAGCAATCAATGAAATAATCAAGTGCAATGATTTTACAGCGGAGTACGGTCTTGTGCTTACATTAGTACAGGCAGCCGAGCTTGTTGAAACACATTTTGAATCATTGTTAGCAAATGGGCGAATTGAATTGGGAGGAGGCGTTACAGAAAAAATAATAAAAGGATTTTGCGACTCACCATATGTTACAAGGTATAACTATACTGAAACTTTACATGAGCTGATTAAATTATTTTACTTTTATAAAAATGAAACTCTGGATTTATTAAGCGATGATGAACTTATTAAGTTCATGAAAGACTCATACAACAATACATGTTGCGGATCAATTGAGCTGCTTGCAGAACGTGAGCTGAATAAAATGGCCAACAATCTAAGGTATGGCTATGCCCCTTCTTACTCGGAGGATACATGTGAAACTCATGAGGAGGATGAAAATGAACAATATTGAAAAACTATTTCTTATAGATAGACAAAAATTAAATGAAGAATTTTATTTCAGGTCATTGATTGAAGAAGCATCAAGTCTTGGGATAATTGATGAAGAAGATGTTGAAAAGATTCAGTATCAGTGTTTAGAACTCTTAAACCACAAGATTGAAAAACTAAACCGAGGCGAAAGCAGTTCTGTGAGAGTTGAAATTGCAGAAAAGATTATGATATCAAATTTATATACTGTTGGAATATGGCTAAAGACAATGACTGATGCACATGAAGCCTTAAAGGAAATAAAAGAGACAAACATATCACTTATATATGAAAAAGGAAGAAAAAGAATTGATACTAAGCTTAATTCCGCTCGTCACATTCATATGATGGTTCTTAAAAACTTACTTAAAACAGAAAATTACACATATAATGCAACTCTCAAGGATGGAATAAAGGGATTCTTTAAAATATACAATCCTGATTACGAAGCTAATGAAATACGCATAACTGCAGATTATCCACTATCAATTCCTGTCAACAACCTTGCAGGAATTGAGTTTATGCTTAAATATCTGGAAAATATATATTATGAAAATATGTTTTGTGCTAGTTTTTCACCTGATGACATAGAACATTTGCTTTTTGGATATTCTGAGGATTATAAACTTTTGGTTATTAACATATACGAGATTGTTCTTACTGCTGCAATCGGCTGTAAAATTGCGGAAAAAAGAGCCATGGACTTAAATCTAACAAAATTTCACAGAAAAATTGCATGTGATGTATTGCTCGGCAAATCAGAAAAAGAAATAAGACAGATTGTCATAAATGCAAATAGAGATCTCCAAATGGAACTCAATATTAATAACATAAATCTTAAGCAATACATGAAGGACAGTTTGACGAAAGTCATATCGGCTATAGTAAATGCAGCAAAATTAAACACATTTGAAAATGTATTTGTATCAAAGAAATATCCTGAATTAAGAAGCAAATTTAAATTTGACTACGGAATTAAAATGGAGGATGAATTATATCGCAGCATTGTTGAAGAAATTTTTCAGTGCCGTTACTTAAGCGACAAATTGTTGATTATTAAAAGAAAAATAAAATCAATGGCTGACATGGAAGATTTGCTGTTGGATGCTGAACTAACCGACAATGAAATAAATGCTGTTTTGCATGGACTTGACATACTTGAAATTGCAGCCCTGGCAAAACGTCATGATTTTAGGGAAGAGAACATATCTGATTTAAGCAAAGAAGAATTAAAATTAAGGAATTGTCTTAAAAACTTTATAGCCATGCAATCCGACAATCAAAAAAAGCTTATATTGAAATCAATAGGTTTCATGGAAGAATGATAATCGTAAAAGTTGACATAAATTGACAAATGGTGATTAAATTGTTTGAAAAGGGGTAAATAAATTCAAAACAATAAAATAAGTTTAATCCGTCAAATAAAAACATGTTGAATATAATGAAAGGAGAAGAAGGAATGTCTGTTATAAAGAAAAGTATTGTTATTGACCGCCCTGTTGAAAAAGTTTACAAACTTGGGACAGATCCAGCTAAATGGCATGAGTGGTATGTCGGACTTTCAGAGCCGGAGGACATGCTGGGAAACGGCGAAACAGGGACAAAAATGACTCTAAAATATAAAATTCTCGGCGTTGATCTTCCCATATCTTGCGAAATAGTTGAAAATACTGAAAAAGGTGACTGCTATGTGTGGAAGGGCATAATTAAGGGCGCAATCAATTCCAGACAAACCTGGACATATGTACCGGAAGAAGAAAGCACTGAGGTAATGATTGATATTGAATATGAAGTTCCGGGGAATATTTTGGGCAAATTAGCAGATATTCTTGTTGTAGAAAAAATCCAGGACAATGCAATGGAAGAAACATTAAAAAATCTTAAGGCGAATTGTGAAGCATAATTTACCTAGTGTATGACAAATAATAAACCAGTACGTCATTTTTTATAAACTTTTATAGAAGATGTCGTCTTTTTGTCAATAAAAAGTAACCAAGCTGCCCGAGATGAATATTATGTATCTTGTTTCGTGCAGCACCTGGAATAAAAACGGAACATGCAAATTTACATTGATGCAGATACTTTGTGTGATGGTTTCTGTAGAGTTCAGGCAGCGGCCAGAAGCGGTCCTACATCTGTAATATGCGGGAATGTTTCGGATGAAGACTGCCCGACTTATGTTTGCGGTGAGGAAGGAGAGCCTGAAGAAAATCCAAAATACAATTTTTATACCAAAGGAAAAGGAGTATAAACGTTGGTCTATGAACAAACAACCCGTTATGTTTTGTAAAAAATAACGGGTTGTTTTGATTGTATAGTTTGTCGAAAATGTAAAACGTATTAAAAAAGTAAAAGTTTTTAGTATATTGAATTTTCCGTTGAATATTTATATGAAATAAGTTATAATGTACAAGATTTATGTTAATTAAATAACAAACTAACATATGTCAGAAACACAACTTATATTGAGGGGAGCGATATCTTTGTCTAATAATGAAAAAAAGGGTTTCCTTGACAAAGAAACCACACGACGCGAGTTTTTAAAATTATCCGGTAAAGGAATAGGCGGAACGTTTATTTCTTTATCACTGTTAAATCTTCTTGGATGTACAAACACCAATGTTGAAGAAGTTGCAGCATTCCCGCTGGCTCAGGGAGTACTAATTGCTGACAGAGCAAGATGTACAGGCTGTCTCAGATGTGAGACAAACTGTTCATTGGCCAATGACGGAAAAGCAATGCCTTACATATCAAGAATTAAGGTAAGCAGAAACTACAACTTCGGTACTGACGGACCTAAGCTTGCATATGCGTATGCTGACGGAGCTTTTGGAAACAAACTCATGTCACCAGAAACATGCAGACAGTGTGCTGAACCATACTGCGGAAAAGCATGTCCGGTTGGAGCAATCACAACCAACGAAATCGGAGCAAGAGTTGTTGACCAGGCTAAGTGTGTTGGATGCGGAACTTGCACGAAAGCATGTCCTTGGACAATGCCTACTGTAGACCCTGAAACAAGCAAGTCTACAAAATGTGTTAACTGCGGAACTTGCGCTGCAAATTGCCCTACAGGAGCATTAAGAATAGTTCCTTGGGAAGAAGTAAAATATGCAATGCGTAAACTTGGTTACAAAGCTTAATTATCAGTATCAAAATAACATTAGGATGGAGGAATTTATATGTCTACAGGCGGTTGGGCAGGTAAGATTATAAGAGTAAATTTAACAAGCGGAAAAATTAGTTCAGAAGATACTAGCAAGTATCAGGATTTTATAGGCGGAATGGGTATCGGATACAAGGTGTTGTTCGATGAAGTTCCTGCAGGTACAAAACCATATGATGAAGCAAATAAAATAGTTGTTGGAACAGGTCCATTATGCGGAAGCGGCGTTCCAATGAGTTCAAGAACAAACATTACATCATTGTATCCTGGAAATGACAAGAACCTGGTAACAGACAGCCATATGGGCGGAAACTTTGCAGCGTTCCTGAAATATGCAGGATGGGATGCAATAATCATAGAAGGAGCTTCAAGCAAACCGGTTTGGCTGAGAATTGAAGATGACAAAGTAACTCTTGAAGATGCTTCTTCATTGTGGGGAACAGGTATATACAACACAACTGCAGTAATCGGCTCAACAATGGGTAAGGAATCTTGTGTTGCTGCAATTGGACAGGCTGGAGAAAATCTTGTTAACCTTGCAGTAATAATGAACGGTTCATCACACTCTGCCGGAGGTCATGGAGCAGTATTCGGTTCTAAGAAACTTAAAGCAATCGGTGTTAAGGGAACAGGTTCAGTAAAAATAGGCAAAGACAAAAAAGAGTTGATGGATTTGGATGCTTACGTAATGAAAGAAATAGTAGGCGCAAACAACCAGCACGTTGTTCCAAGCACTCCACAGCCTTGGTCAGAATTTGTATATGAAAACAGCCGTTGGACTGCAAGAGAAGGACTTACATGGGGAGCTTCTGAAGGCAATATTGATACAGGAATTGCAGCACCTGGTGATGTAAACAAAGTTGGATACAGAACAATGAAAGCTATAAAGGATTTAGGTCCTGTTGCAGCAAAATATACAGTAAGAATGGGCGGATGCCAGTCATGTCCAATCAGATGTCATGCTCAAATGAACATACCTCAGCTTGAACAATACGGAGTATCTCCTTATGCAGCAAATACTTGCATGGGATGGTTCTCACCTGCTGGTGTAATGTTTAAGGGTACTAAAGACCAGAAAGAAGAAGGCGATGGCAACATGATCACCAGAGCACTTGGCTCACAATTGGCTGATGACTATGGTGTATGGTGCAACTACGGTAGTATAGGAAGAGACTTCCAATATGCTTATGAATCAGGAATACTGAAAAATGTACTGCCTGAAGAAGAATACAACAGCATTCCATGGAACTTGTTAGAAGCAGGAGATCCTGCATTCCTTAAAGAATTCTACAGAAGAGTTACATTTAAGGAAGGCGAATTCAGTCACTTAGGAGATGGAACATATCATATTGCAAAGAGATGGAACTTTGGAGCTGATTACTGGGATACTAAGAAATACAGCATGTGGTCACCATTAGGATTCCCAAAACACCATGCAAGTGATGAATCTTACCAGGTAGGAGCTATAATCAACTGTATGTTCAACAGAGATGCTCAGAGCCATTCACACCAAAACTTCATAAGTTCAGGTCTTCCTGTTGATATATTAAAGAAAATAGCAGAAAAATTATGGGGTTCAGCTGATGCAATTGATCCACCAGCAAATTATACTCCAATGAACCAGTATAAAGCTAAATTTGCAAAATATGGTGTTATCAGAAACTGCCTCCATGACTCATTGACATTGTGCAACTGGATGTGGCCATTGACAGCTTCTCCATTAAAAGAAAGAGAGTACATGGGAGACACATCATTGGAATCTAAATATTTCTCAGTTGTAACAGGAATAGATACAACAGAAGAAGAATTGGATTTAATGGGAGAAAGAGTATTTACACTTCATAGAGCATTGACTGTAAAAGAAATGGGCACAACAGACATGAGAGGCCAACACGATTTAATGGTTAACTGGGTATTTGACATTGACCCTGACAAGAAACCATTTACTGAAGGAACTATAAAAATGGATCGTGATGACATGCAGTTAGCATTAACAATGTTCTACAAGGAAATGGGCTGGGATGAAAAAACCGGTGCTCCAACAAGAGCAACTTTAGAAAAATTAAACATGAAAGATGTTGCAGACGAACTTGCTAAATTAGGTTTGTTGCCGGCTTAATTTTTAAAAAGGAGGAATTAAATTGTCAAAGGAAAAAGTTAATGACGAAATTCTTCAAGAAAATTTAGAATTTACGGCAAAGTATATCAGAGAAAACTCATATAATGGAAAATTCATAAAATATGATGACTTTTTTACAGAGCCTATTAGTTTAAAAGAAGAAGAGAAAGAGATTTTCTTTGAAAAATTGTTCAGCAATGAAGAATACAGCGACATTTCAGAACTTAAGGGCAAAGAAAGCAGATATTTCTATTCAAAAAAGGAAATGACTGAAAATTATGCAAAATTGCTGTATCGAATTGAAGAAAAAGATATACTGAATATGGTTGCTGACCGAATAAGGACTGATTCAAAAAGATATCCCAAAACAACAAATTCAAATGTATTTCTAAATGAACCATACAATTTGAAGAAAGATGAATTAGCTGAACTGTACAAGCAGCTCAGCAACTTGGATGATTACAAGGATATAAAGGAATCAGTAGCTTCAAACGGTGTAGTATGTGTATATTCAGACAAATTTTTATCACAGACTTATGCAGATGCTTTAACAGAATTACAAGAGGTTACTCGTGTAGAAAGTCAGTAAGGGAGTCAATAATGAAAGAAACTATGGTTTTACAAAAAGTTAATATATGTGAAGAAGAACCTGTTGAATTTTTGCTGAACGGAAAAAATTTAGTAACTTTCATGTGCACTCTTGAAGAACTTAAGGAATTAGCAATAGGACATTTGTACAGCCGCGGTATTATAAAAAATGCTGACGAAATTTCTTCCCTAGGAGCATGCAAGGACTTGAAAATGATTTTCGGTACTACAACAGGTGAGGTTGACTTTGACGGTATTGAACTTAACACAGTTCTTCAAAGCGGTTGCGGAAGCGGGGTTAAATTCAACAATTCCATTGCGAAGTTACCAAGAATCAATTCAGATTTCCATATATCCTTGGATACGATTAAGGAAAGAGCTGTTGAAATGTTCTCCCAGGCGTATATGTACAAACAGTACGGGGGAATGCACTGCGCTGCTGTTTCTGACGGCAACGAAATTATTGCGCTTTGCGAAGATGTAGGAAGACATAATGCTGTTGACAAAGTCATAGGAAAGGCATTATTATCAAATATAGATTTCAGCCAATCAATGATAATTACAACAGGCAGAATTTCCACAGATATGGTTTTAAAGGCAGCAAATATAGCATGCCCGTTAATAGCATCAAGGAGCATACCGACCACATCTGCTCTGGAACTGGCCAACAATTTAGGCATTACAGTAATAGGCAGAGTGGTTTCAAGCAAACCGGTGATTTACATGTATGAGGAAAGAATAGCCATTTAAAAAGGAGGACATTAAAATGTTTGGAAGATTAGGAGCAGGAGAGCTTATTTTAATACTTGCAATTGCGCTTGTTATATTCGGACCGGCAAAATTGCCAGAAATAGGCAAATCCATGGGTGAAGCAATAAACAATTTTAAAGGTTATCAGAACAAAGTAGCTAAAGAATTAGAAGTTGACTTGAAAGACGAAAAAAAGGAAAGCTAATTTTAGCATACTGAGATACCCACTGACAAAAAAGCCCTAGGGCTTTTTTGTTTTATATCTAACATTAATCCATGAAATCAAAAAGTCACATTTATCATGTGACTTAGGTTGATGACAAAGTAACTTTCGACCGTGTCATTCTGAGGTAAGACGCAAGAATCTCATGTTTTCAATAAAGATGAGATCCTGCAGTTTCGCACACAAATTTATTTATTCGCTAACACTCACATAAATTTGGTGCTCATTGCGAATGACCTACCGATATTTTTCAGAAAAACATCTGAAAAATAGGGTTAGGGCAACTTTCACTATCGTTAAGGATGACAGCGTCGGGGTCTGACAATAGTCTGAGTCACATAGCATGTGACTTTTATTATGTATTTATTTGACTTTATAAAAGTAGTGTATGTTCCAAAAATATTTTTACACCTATGATTACCAAAATTGCTCCTCCAAGTATTTCTGCTTTTTGTTTGAACATTTCCCCGAATTTCTTTCCAAGATTAGATCCAAGTATTGAATTTACAAATGTTATTATTCCAATAAACAAAGCTGCATATGTAATGTTAACATTCATAACGGCAAATCCAATTCCTACGGCCAAAGCATCTATGCTTGTTGCAATTGCTTGAACAAACAGAATTTTAGATGTAAGGTATTTAGAGCCTGTAAGACATGCTTCAGGAAATTTAAGTTCCTCGATTGCTTCCTTAATCATTTTGCCGCCTATGAAGCCAAGCAATATTAACGCAATCCAGTGATCCAAAAATGAAATCTGCCTGCTGAAAGCGGAACCTACTATGAAACCTATTACAGGCATGAATGCTTGAAACAATCCAAATGCCAAAGCAGTCCATATAATTTGTTTTTTTTGTATGTTTCCAAAGCACATTCCATTAGAAATTGAAACTGCGCAGGCATCCATAGACAAGCCTATTGATGTAAAAAGCAAAGTGATGTAACCCATATTTTCTCCTTCAAAATTAAAGACTCATGCATGCCAATCGGATGCATGAGTCTCGTTTTTTAATGCAAGCCAGATCTGGGATCATTATGTTGACTTGCAACACTTTCGTGCTAACTACTCCCTCATGAAGTTTAAATAATTATAGCATGAGTATTTTTTGATTTCAAGTTTATTATATAATTTTTAACAAAATTTATTATAAAATATTATTGACATAGAAAGAGAAGAGTTATATATTTAAAACGACATATGTCAAATATATTGCCGATTGACATGTGATGTATAATTAATATGAGATTGTTATACAATTAATCAACCAACATTAAATAATTACTAGGAGTTAAAAATGAGCGAAAATTGTAATTCAAACTGCAGTTCATGCAGCCAGGAATGCGAAAGCAGAAAAGAAGAAAAAACAGACTTTATGGAAAAACCTCACAAGATGAGCAACGTCAAAAAAGTAATCGGCGTTGTAAGCGGTAAGGGAGGAGTAGGAAAATCTCTTGTAACTTCTATGCTTGCGGTGACAATGCAAAGGCGAGGGCACAGAGTTGGTATTCTAGATGCGGATATAACAGGTCCTTCAATACCAAAATCCTTTGGTGTTACTGAAAAAGCCAAAGGCAATGGATATGGTATTCTACCATGTAAAAGCAAGACAGGAGTTGAGATTATGTCAATAAATCTGTTGCTTGAAGACGATACTGATCCTGTTGTTTGGAGAGGCCCTGTTATTGCAGGCACTGTAAAACAATTCTGGACAGAAGTAATATGGAATGACATTGATTATTTGTTTGTTGATATGCCTCCCGGAACTGGAGATGTTCCTTTGACTGTATTTCAGTCCATACCCATTGATGGTATAGTTGTAGTAACTTCACCTCAGGAACTTGTTTCAATGATAGTGGAAAAGGCTGTTAAGATGGCTGAAATGATGAACATACCTATAATAGGCATAGTTGAAAACATGTCTTATTTCAAATGTCCTGACTGCAATAAGGAATATAAAATTTTTGGTGACAGCAATATCGATGATGTTGCAAAAAATCACAACTTAAAAGTTATTGCAAAACTTCCAATAGATCCGAAAATCGCATCATCCTGCGATAAAGGAATGGTAGAACTGTTAGATGACAGCTTGTTCGAAAATATTGCTGAAATTTTATAATGTTAAATAATTAATTAATTGAATAAAATTTCATAATGGTTTAGTATATAATAGACAGAAAATTTATTATATAAAGAGGTGTAAATATGCCGAGACCCAGAAAATGGAGAAAAGTTTGCTGCCTTCCTGACAGCAGCCGGTTTGGGCCTTTAGATGTACCCATAGAGGGCGACTTTTTCGTGACAATGACAGTTGATGAATATGAAACCATACGGTTAATAGATTTGGAAGGTTTATCTCAGGAGGAGTGTGCCGGACAAATGAAAGTTGCCCGTACAACTGTTCAGGGGATTTACAGCGAGGCAAGAAAGAAGCTTGCGGAATCTCTTGTAAATGGAAAAGTATTGAGAATTGAAGGCGGAGACTACAAGCTGTGCGATGGAGACGGGGAATTATGCGTTGATTGTCGCTGTCCAAGAAGAAGTTTCAACGGTTTATTATAAACTATCCAGTTAAATACTTAAAGTCAGATAAGCTATTGCTCAATTTGCTTATCTGGCTTTTTTTATATAATAGGAAGTTCTTTTTCCTATTTA
The DNA here is from genome assembly GCA_002422545.1 of Firmicutes bacterium UBA6113. Taxonomy (GTDB): domain Bacteria; phylum Bacillota; class Clostridia; order Tissierellales; family Sedimentibacteraceae; genus Sedimentibacter. Next base: position 59,696 of record DIWF01000004.1, read on the forward strand.
TATAAAAACGAGGATTGCAAAGGACGGGACGTCCTTGCCGTTTAGGGGGGGTGCGGAGTCAAAAATGCGTTAGTATTTTTATGCCGAAGGGGGACAAAGGTACTCCTAGCGGAAGTTGCGTAGTAACTTTTTTTTTACAAAACGCACAATTTATTATTGCATTCAAAAAGCCGTTCTGATATAATACAAAAATAAATGAATATATTACTGTGATTGGAAGCAGTAGGTTTGTACATATTTTCAGAGAACTGCCGTTTGGTGCAAGGCAGCAATATGAAGACTGAACTCGTCCATGAGTTTTTGAAGCGAATCAAGTAGTTTCAAACGGTTATTGCCGTTAATATAAGAGAGAGGCATTTTGCCTAATTTGGGTGGTACCGCGGAGAGTCTTCGTCCCAGCATGGGAGAGGCTTTTTTTTATGCGAACAATAGTGAGCAAATAAATTGGTGAACAAAACTGCGATATGCTCAGCATCATACATTGTAGTTAATAATGTCAAACGTAAATAATATCAAAAAATATTAATGGAGGAATAAAATGAAATCATACAATCCGCAAGACGTAGAGAAAAAATGGCAGGAAATTTGGGAAAAGAACGAAACATTCAAAGCACAAGATAATTCTGATAAGAAGAAATTTTATGGTCTGGTAGAATTTCCGTATCCGTCAGGGGTAGGTCTTCATGTAGGCCATATTCGAGCATACACATCCCTTGAAGTTATTTCAAGAAAAAGAAGACTGGAAGGTTACAACGTACTGTTCCCCATAGGCTGGGATGCATTCGGACTTCCAACAGAAAACTATGCTATGCAGACAGGCAAGCATCCTAGAAAAGTAACAGATGACAACATAAAGGTTTTTACATCTCAATTAAAGGCAGCAGGATACTCCTTTGACTGGTCAAGAACTGTCGACACAACAGATCCTGAATATTACAAGTGGACACAGTGGATTTTTGTTCAGCTGTTCAAACACGGCCTTGCATTCAAAGACAAAACATATGTAAACTTCTGCAACAAGTGTAAAGTTGTTCTTGCAAATGAAGAATCACAAAACGGCATTTGCGACAGATGCGGAAGTGAAGTAGTACAGATGGAAAAAGACGTATGGTTCCTGAAAATCAGGGAATATGCCGACAAACTGCTTGAAGGGCTTAATGAAGTTGATTTTCTTCCAAGAATCAGACTGGAACAAGAAAACTGGATAGGTCGTTCTTATGGTGCTGAAGTTGATTTCAAATTAAAAGATACAGATGACAATTTAAGAGTGTTCACTACAAGACCGGATACATTGTACGGAGTTACATTCATGGTTATTGCTCCTGAGCATCCTTTCCTTGAAAAATATGAATCCAGAATAACAAATTTAGATGAAATACATGATTATCAGGATCAGTCAAAAAAGAAGACTGAATTTGAAAGAGTTCAGCTTGCCAAGGACAAGACTGGTGTAGAAATAAAAGGACTTAAAGCAATAAATCCTGTATCTGGTGAAGAAGTTCCAGTATGGGTTGCAGACTATGTTATGATGGGTTACGGAACAGGAGCAATAATGGCAGTACCTGCTCATGACTCTAGAGACTGGGAATTTGCAAAGAAATTTAATATTCCGATTATAGAGGTTATAGCCGGAGGAAACGTTCAGGAAGAAGCCTTTACAGATGTTGAAGAAGGCATTATGGTTAATTCAGGCATTTTAAACGGCCTTCAGGTCAAAGAAGCCATTGCAAAAATGATAGATTATCTTCAGGAAAACAAGCTTGGAGAAAGAAAAACAAATTACAAGATGAAAGACTGGGCATTTAACAGACAAAGATACTGGGGAGAGCCTATTCCGATAATCCATTGTCCTCACTGCGGAATGGTTCCTGTTCCTGAAGAAGAGCTTCCTGTAAGGCTTCCGGATGTTGAAAATTATCAGCCTACTGACACAGGAGAATCTCCGCTTGCAAACATTGAAGAGTGGGTTAATGTGAAATGTCCTGTTTGCGGCGGCGATGCAAAGAGAGAAACAGACACTATGCCTCAATGGGCAGGTTCATCGTGGTATTTCTTAAGATATATGGACCCAAGAAATCATGAAGCAATTGCATCAAAGGAAAATTTTGATTACTGGGGACCTATAGACTGGTACAACGGAGGTATGGAGCATGTTACAAGACACTTAATCTATTCAAGGTTCTGGCACAGATTCCTGTACGATATAGGTGCAGTTCCTTTCCCTGAACCATATGCTAAACGAACAGCACAAGGTCTGATACTTGGTTCTGATGGAGAAAAGATGTCAAAATCAAGAGGAAATGTTGTAAACCCTAATGACATTATCGATGAATTCGGAGCAGACACTTTAAGAACATATATCATGTTCATAGGTGATTATGAAAAATATGCTATATGGAATGATTCAAGCGTTAAAGGATGCAAGAGATTTTTAGACCGTACATGGAAACTTCAGGATATGATTGTTGAAGGTGAAGGATACTCAGAAAAACACATGACTTTGATGCACAAAACAATCAAAAAAGTAAGCGAAGACTATGAAGCAATGAAGTTCAACACTGCAATTGCTGCCATGATGAGCTTTGTAAACGAAGTTTTCAACGATGGTTTCGTTACAAGAGATGAGCTTAAGGCATTCGTAACATTGTTAAACCCGGTTGCACCTCATGCAACAGAAGAAATATGGGAGGAACAAATCTTCGGAGGAATGCTTAACAAGGCAGGGTGGCCTGTTTGGGACGAAGACAAGACAGTTGATGATGTCATAGAGCTTCCTGTTCAGATAAGCGGTAAAGTGAGAGGAAAAATTACCGTATCAAAGGATGCTGACGTTGAAACTGCAAGAAAGCTCGCAACTGAAGATGAAAACATCAACAAGTATTTGGATGGGAAATCCATTGTAAAAGAAATTTATGTTGCAGGAAAAATCTACAACATAGTTGTAAAATAATTAGATTATATTTGCGGTGCCATGATTAATTTGGTTAATTTGGCGCCGCTTTCATTTTTTAAAAAAAGTGTTGACAAAGTAATTTTTTTAGTTTAATATAACTAAAAATTGAATTATTAAATGCGTTGAAGCAGAGAAAGATATTTTGATCATTCACAGAGAGTCGGGCAAGGTGGAAGCCGACAATGAAGAAAATATGCAATATTCACTGCTGAGCATGTCTGTTCAACGGAAATCCAAGTAGACAGATACGTCTTCCCACGTTACAGGGCTAGAAGTTGACAGACTTTGAAGAGATGATTATTAGTTTAATCATAATTAGGGTGGTACCGCGGATCTTTCGTCCCTATAAACACATTTGTACAAATGTGTTTATAGGAATGAAAGATTTTTTTTTATGACCTAACCCAATTGTTGCGAGCGATAGCGAAGCAAGAATTGATGGTAGGTCAAACGCAACGAGTTCCCAATTTATGAGACCGGAGGGAGCTGATAAAATTGTGATTGAGACTGCGCATGACCAAGCGACAGCATAAGCAAGTCAATTGCAGGTCCATAACATTCCAAAAATAAATTAAAACTTTGCGCAAAGTTGAATTTATAAATTTCTTAAAATCACAAAATTTAAAATCACAGGAGAATATTATGAAAATGAATTTATTAAAAAAAGCAGTTGCATTATCTTTATGCGTATCAGTGCTGATGACAGCATGCGCAAAGACTGAATCACCAAATGAAAACAAGTCAGCAGAACAACCGGCTGCAGCTGAAACAACAACTCCGGCCGAAAAAACTTATAAAATAGGAATATCACAGCTTCTTGAACACCCATCCCTTGACCAGGCCAGAGAAGGATTTGTGGACGAACTTGAAGCTCTTGGAATAAATGCGGAAGTTGACTATGTAAACGCACAGGGAGAAACAAACAATACTTTAATAATAGCTGAAAAATTTGTAAAGGATGAAGTAGACATGATTTACAGCATTGCGACATTGTCAACACAATCCGCAAAGCAGGCAGCTGAAAAATCAGGAATTCCTGTTGTGTTTTCATCCGTGACTGACCCTGTATATTCTCAGATAGTAACAGCAAAAGATGAGATTGAAAATGTAACTGGAGTTACTGACAAGGTTGAAGCTTTGGAAATACTGAAATCCGCAAAAAACTTGAAAGAAGACGCAGCGGTTATAGGAATCATTTACAATACAGGAGAATCAAATTCAGAGGTGCAGGTTGAAGAAGTCAAATCTGCAGCATCACAGCTTGGAATGACAGTTGAAACAGTTGGCATCACAACAGCAAATGACATACCTCAGGCAGTTAATACCCTGGCTAAAAAAATAGACATAATGTACATCATTTCAGACAATGTGGTTGCATCGTCAATTCAGCTGGTAGCAAACCTCTGCCTTGAAAATAAAATCATAAGCATATCATCCATTGAATCCCAGGCAGCTGATGGAATACTCTTGGGAAATGGACTTAACTATTACGAGCTTGGAAAACAGACAGCAGCCATGGCTAAAAAAATTCTGGTTGATGGAACAAACATCAAGGAAGTTCAAGTTGAACAGCCTTCAGGACTCAAAAAAATTGTAAATGTGAAAACAATGGAAGCTCTTGGACTCACAAAGGACAATCCTGCGTTCGAAGGAGCAGAGTTTGTAAATTAAGAATGAAGAATTATAAGATTAATCAAGGATTTGTGCCTTGCACAAATCCTTACCACAATTCTTAATTCTTAACTCTTAATTCTTAATTAATTAACGAAGGGAAGGACATAAATGAACACATTAATGCTTACATCAATTGAACAAGGGCTTATATTCGCAGTACTTGCAATAGGAGTTACCATAACATTTAAAATACTAGACTTTGCAGACATGAGCGTTGAAGGGACGTTTCCAATGGGGGCATTCATATTTGCAAAATATATTTCCGCAGGAGCCTCACCTTTAACTAGCACACTGCTTGCATTTTTTCTGGGGACTCTTGCAGGCCTCATAACTTATACACTGAACATAAAACTTAAAATCAAGTCTCTGCTTTCTGGAATTCTCACAATGACCATACTGTATTCAGTAAACTTAAGGCTCAACGGAAAATCAAACATAGGACTTTTTAACTACTCTTCCATATTTGACGGCAGGGAAGCAGTAATGGTGTTAATTATAATAATAGCAGCTGTCAAAATACTGATGGACATGTTTTTGAAAACAGAAGTAGGATATCTTTTGATAGCAACAGGAGACAACGAAACCCTTGTAAAATCTCTTGGGGAAAATTCAAACAAGTACAAAATGATAGGACTCATGATATCAAACGGGCTTGTAGGGTTAAGCGGAGCCATGATGGCTCAGTACCAGGGATTTGCCGACATAAACATGGGGATGTCAATAATAGTTACGGCCATAGCATCAATAATAGTAGGAGACACCATACTTAAAAATTCAAGGAAGATTAAAAATACAACCAGAGCAATAATGGGGGCATTGGTTTACAAGTTCATAGGAGCAGTGGCCATTGACATTGGGCTGGCGCCTACGGACCTGAAGGCAATAAATGCAATAATAGTAATTTTATTTTTAAGCTACAACACATTCGCCCCGAAAATAATAAGGACTAAAAAATCAAAAAATGCGGAGGGAGCACAATGCTAGAAATAAAAAACATGTCAAAGAGCTTCAACATAGGAACGGACAATGAAACAAACATATTCACAAACTTTGACTTTCATATTGTCAGGGGAGAATGCACAGGAATACTTGGAGCAAACGGCTGCGGAAAAAGCACATTGTTTAACATAATAAGCGGAGTTATCCTTCAGGAAGAAGGAGACATAGTATTAAACGGTGAAAACATAAATCGCCTCAAGGAAAATGAAAGGGCAAAATTCATAGGAAGAGTGCACCAGAATCCTTCCGCAGGAGTGTCTCCATCGCTCACAATACTTGAAAACATAAGTTTATCAGACAAGAAATGCCAGAAGTTCGGTTTGAGAAAGCTCATAAACAAAAA
>DIWF01000025.1 GCA_002422545.1 Firmicutes bacterium UBA6113
AGTTTGAATTCGAAAGTATATGTTTCATTTTTTCTGGAACGCATCAAGCCTTCTTCACCAAAAGCTTTATATGAAGTTACCCACTGTTGAACAGATTTCTTATATGGAATTCCATACTTCTTAGCTAAATAGGTATAGCCTCCTTCATTATTTAAATACGCTTTTACTATTTCCATTTTCATTTCAAAACTATATTTTGCCATAAAAAAACTGACCTCCCTATATGTTAGATTTTTTAGGTCTAACATATGGGGGTCAGTTCAATCAAGAGGGAGCATTTTTTAATCTTTGTTGATGATGCCCTGGGTTTCATCGCCTGTTAAGTCTCCGGCTGAACTACCGGCTGTTGGAGCAGTTGATTCGGTAGCTTCACCGGGATATTCTGTATAGCACATATACCATTGTCTGCAATTCCAGTCAGGATTAGGATCAGTTGATCTTTCAATTACTTCATTAAATGTTCTTGGAGGTGGAACTATAACAGGATCACCAGGCATCCAGTTTGCTGGGGTGCCGACACCATATTCCGTTGAAATTTGAAGAGCATCGATGAGCCTTAAAAGTTCGTATATATTTCTTCCGTTTGTTGCCGGGTATGTAAGTATTGCCCTTATTCGCTGATTGGGATCAATAATGAATACGTCTCTAACGCTTTGTTCATAAATTCTGTCAGGATTTACCATGCCGTAAAGAGCTGAAACTTCTGCATCCCTGTCAGCTATAAGCGGAAATGGAATTGTAATGCCGGTAAACTGAAGAATATCGTAAAACCAGGCAAGATGGGCTGGATTGCTGTCGATACTCACACCAATGAGCTGTACATTTCTTTTTTCAAATTCAGAGTATAGCTGTGAAAAAGCAATGAATTCAGACGTACAGATAGGAGTAAAGTCTCCCGGGTGTGAAAAGAAAAGAACCCATTTCCCTCTGTACTGGGACATTGTTATGATGCCGTCAGTTGTTATGGCCGTGAAGTCAGGAGCAATTCTTCCTATGGTCAGACACTGATGATTTCTTTCCATAACAGGATTTATTGTATTTAAATTTGGATCATTCACATTGTTCTTGGATATCATAATAAGCCTCCTAAAGCATTTGGTATTATAATATGTGGAGTCTTTGAATATTGTTAATTTATTATATAAAAACGTGATGTAAATAATATTCAATAGCAACATTTGCTCAGCATGATGAAATGGATTTAAGTTTATATAATAAAGCAGACGGCGAAGTTCGCCGTCTGCTTATGTGCTTATTACTTTTTGATAATGTGGAAGTTAACACCCCAAATAGGTCCGAATTGGGATGGTTTGTTATTAACAATTTTCTTATTTTCCATTCTCGTATTCTCTTTTTTTGAAAGAATATTTAAATTTGAATTTGGTTTATCATAAAAGTCACTGGATAAACCTGAAAAGCCATCCATTCTTAATCTTGCTACGCTAAAATTATCTATCTTCGTATTGGGAGCGTCACCCAAGTTCAATCTGTCCAAAAGAACCAACCCTCTCTTCGAAGTAATAAGCATTATTATAATAACCAACAGGTCAAATATTATTCATGAAATCTAAAAAATTGATATATTGTAATTGATGCTGAAAGGTTGTATAATTTAATGGATTTCAAAATAAGCCAGCAACATTACGGAGGTATTATGAAAAAAATAATTGCTATCCTTCTTGTTATAATAATAGCATCAGGAGCTTACATGGTTATTAACAATTTTGTGCAGGAAAATTTAAAAGCAGTAGACATTTACGATGAAAGCAAAATTTCTGTGGAAATTCCTTCAGGCAGCACAACAGTTGACATAGCAGAAATACTGCTTGAGAATAATCTCATAAGAAATACAAGGGTTTTCAAATATTATGCTGAAAAATCCGGAACAGACTCAAAACTTAAGGCAGGAACTTATGTCTTGTCAAAAAGCATGGATGCTGACGAGCTTCTTGAAACTTTAATAAACGGAGGATCTTCGGGAAACACTTTAAACATAACAATAATTGAAGGACTTACCCTGGAAGAAGCAGCATTATCAATTGCAGAGCAGACAGGACTTGACTTCGACAAAATTGTTGCTTTAATGACAGACGGGCAATATTTCAAGGAAGATTTCGAGTTTATTAAAGAAAACCCAAACATAACAAATCTGCAGGGATTTCTTATGCCTGACACATACAACATTTACAAAAATGCAAGTGAAGAAGATGTTGTAAGAACACTTCTTGATCAGTTTGACGGATTTTATACTGATGAAATAAAACCAAGACTGGAAAATGCAAAGCTTAGTTTCGAAGACACCATTATCCTTGCAAGCATTGTTGAAAAGGAAGCATTGCTTGATGAAGAAAGGGACGAAGTTGCAGCAGTATTTTTAAACAGGCTTGATATTAACATGAAGCTTCAATCCTGTGCTACTGTAAACTACGCTCATGGTGAGTGGAAGGAAAGACTCACTTATGATGACATAGCAATTGACTCACCATACAACACATATGTCATAGAAGGACTTCCGCCAACAGCAATAAACTCTCCTGGAAAAGCATCTATCAAAGCGGTTCTTGAACCGGCGGATGTTGATTATTTGTTCTTTGTTGCAAAGGGAGACGGCTCACATTACTTTTCAAACAATTATGATCAGCACATTGAAGCTGCAAACGAGTATTTAGATTAAGGATGAAAAATGGACAATATAAACAGAGAATATATAGACATATATATACAAAATCTCATACAAAATGAGGATGAAAAATTAGAAAACTTCAGGCAGCAGTGTGTGGAAAGAGGCCTTCCCATAATTCACAAGGAAGTGGGACAGTATATTAAACTTGTTATAAATCAGCTCCATGCAAAAAGTATCATAGAAGTTGGAACAAATGTAGGTTATTCTTCAATTTTCATGAGCAACATCATGAAAAATGAGGGAAAAGTTGTTACATTGGAAAGAAGCGAAAAATTTTACGAAGAAGCTTTGAAAAATATAGAAAGCTTTGGACTTGAAAAAAACATAGATGTTCATTTTGGAGATGCTGTTGAAAATCTCGATAAAATTGAAGGAACATTCGACATGGCATTTATAGATGCCGCAAAAAGTTACTACAGAACTTTCTTTGACAAATGCAGCATGAAGATGAAGTCAGGGGGAATAATAATTTCCGATAATGTGCTTTATCAGGGAATGATAGCAACAGATGAACTGGTTGTCAGAAGAAAGAAAACATTGGTCAGAAACATGAGAAAATATTTAGAATATATTTCAAATGATGAAAGATACATTACAACGGTCCTTCCACTAGGAGACGGACTGGCAGTCACATTAATCAAATAAAGGAGAAAATATGTTACCAAAGTTATTAGCACCTGCAGGAAATTTGGATAAGCTCATCATGGCAGTGGAATACGGAGCAGACGAAGTATACTTTGCCGGAAAGACAATGGGAATGAGAGCAGGGGGCAAGAATTTCACCAGCAAGGATTTGGAGTACGGAATCGACTACTGCCACAAACATGACAGAAAATCAAATATAACAGTAAATATAGCTCCACACAACGATGATCTCAAGGGCCTTGAGGAATATCTCAAATATCTTCAGACAATAGGAGCAGATGCACTTATAGTTGCAGACCCTGGAGTCATAGAAGTTGTTAAACAAACAATACCTGATATGAGAATTCACCTGAGCACTCAGGCAAACACAACTAATTTTCATTCGGCAAATTTCTGGTACAAACAAGGAGTGAGCCGAATAGTCCTGGCTCGAGAACTTTCATTCCCGGAAATTGAAGCAATAGTTAAAAACTCTCCCAAAGAACTAGAGTTTGAAACATTTGTGCACGGAGCAATGTGCATTTCATATTCAGGAAGATGTTTGTTGTCAAGCTTCATGACAGGAAGGTATTCTAACAAGGGAGATTGTGCTCAAGCATGCAGATGGAAGTACAACCTTGTTGAAGAAAAACGTCCGGGAGAATACTACCCCATAGAAGAAGATGAAGAAGGAACATTCATCATGAACTCCAAGGACATGTGCATGGTTGAACACCTGCAGAAATTCAAGGATCTTGGAATAACAGCCCTTAAAATCGAAGGAAGAAACAAAAGCGAGTACTACACGGCAATTGCTGTGCGTTCATACAGAAATGCATTGGATGAGCTTGAAAAGCCGAAAAGTGAAAGAAATACTCAGTACTGGAAGGAAGAAGTTGAAAAATCTTCACACAGAGACTTTTCATACGGATTTTTCTTCGGCAATCCATACAAGGACGGTCAGCTTTACACTTCAAGCAGCTACATCAGGACATACGATGTTGTGGGAATAATAAGGTCTTACGACAAAGAAACAGGAAGTTGCGTAATTGAACAAAGAAACAAGTTCTCAGAAGGCGACACTCTTGAATGCTTCGGACCAAAGGGAACACATTTTGAAGTGATTGCAAAAAACATGCAGGACAAAGATGGAAATAAAATCGAATCAGCGCCTCATGCGCAGATGACGGTAAAAATGGATATTGACCATGAGGTTGAGCCATACTTCATTTTAAGAAAAAAGGTTGAAGAATAATACTGACTTAAAATAATAGACAACAACAGGCAAATTAAAGTGTACTTTAATTTGCCTGTGTTGTAAGTAGAAAGCACATCCTATTTGATGATACCTTTGATGACAGTTTTAATCACTGCTTTTCTGCCGTGTGAAAATAAAACAAAAAAACCACTGGCTTAGCCAGTGAAATAAAGAAATAATTATTCTTGAGCGTAGTCTTCAGGATTTATCAAAGGAATTATTCGTTCTAATTCTGCTGTATGAATATTTAACAGTTCATTCAGCAATTCTTCTGTTTTTTTATGATCTTCAGAATATTCAATTTTTAAAACCCATTTAGGGTTGTAGTCTTCAGATAATTCTTCAAAACCAACAGCTTTACCTGAAAAAATTCCTTCATTGTACAAATCAAAAATTCCTGAATATTTCCAGTCTTCTTCAATATCAAGAGTAGTAAGGGTTAAGAAGATATAAAGTTTACTACCTTCCTGCATTACATATATTTTATCTATGTATTCCATATTTTTGTGAATTTCATATGAGCCCATTGTTCTGTCGAAAAAGCCGGTTTCCTTATCCTTAAGCATTAATACCAGATTGTTGTAATTTTCCATTTTGCCTCCAAATAATCATTAATTTACGTTTCAAGTTATTATATTATAAAATTCAACATTAGTATAGAAAATTGTTTTAGATTAGAATTTTATTTAATGGGTATGTATTTTATATATTATGCAATAAAAGGAGTTAGTTAATGAAAGATAAAAAAGAACCATGGGTTAAAAGTTGTTCGCCATGAATGATAAAATATATTCTGCTGGGAGCAGTGTTTATATTTTTATATTTAGCAGGAAAATTATCAAATTAATATGTCAGCGAAACTATACCTTAAAAAATGTAAGAACAAAATGTTTTACATATATTGCCAAATAACTAAAATAGTAGTATGCTTATTATATACATTAAAGGAAAGGGGTAACATCATGTCAAACAACTCATTCAGCGGACTTGAAATGCTTAAAGTAGCTATATTGATGGAAGAAGAAGGTTACAATTTTTACAGGAATGGAGCAAACAACACAACAGGAAAAACCAAGGAGTTTCTAATAGCAGCAGCCAGTCAGGAATTTTTTCACAAAGAAAAGTTTTCACAGCTTTATGATGAATTAAGTAAAGGAAATGAAGCCGGTTCAGAATATCTTTATGATGACGAAGTAACGGAATATTTAAGATCATTAATAGAAAACCAGGTGTTTAATAAAAAGGATGAACCAAAGGAGGCATTCAAAGATTTTGAATCAGCTGTTTTAAGTTCATTAAAAACCGAAGAGCTTACTGTAAAAGTATATAATGAGATGTATAAGGGAATAACAAGCGATACTGCCAAAGAAGTAATGGGAAAAATTATTGAAGAGGAAAAGCAGCACGTAGAATATTTTAAGAATTTACTAAGAGCATAAATCATTAAAAGCAAATCCACGAGGTTTGCTTTTTTTATTGATATAATTTTGGTTATAATTTACAAATATTAATTGTTGACAAAGGTAAAAGTTTAATATATTATAAAGCATATAAAACATATAAGTTTAGTCAGAAAGCGTTGGAGGAAAAATGAGAAGATTTGATAAAATAATAATGATGAGGAATTCAGGAGCCGGCGGAAAAATATGTTGCTGTTGCAGATAAAATTAAAAATTAATTCAAATAAAATATTATCACAACAACATAAATCTAAAGGAGAAAAATCATGAATTTAAATATAGACATAACATCATATCTGGCGCTTTTAGCTGCCTTGGTATTAATAGGAATACTTGCTTTAATGGCAAAGAAGGAAATTGATTTTGGAATTAGAACAATTACTGCCCTTGGACTTGGAATAGGTCTTGGAATTTTGTTTAGAGGAAAGCTTGATCTTGTGCAGCCTATCGGAAAAATATATGTGAGCTTAATATCTGCTTTTGTGTTGCCATTGTTGTTCTTCGGAGTAGTATCAAGCATATCTCAACTTGACAACATTCAAAGACTTAAGTCAATCGGAATAAAAAGTGTTGCATGGTTAACAGCAAACACAGCCATAGCATCAGGACTTACAGTTGTGACAGCACTTATGTTATTTGTAGGAAAGGGAGCAGAGGTAAGTCTTCCTACTGATTATGTTCCAAAGGAAGTTCCTGCATTCACTCAAGTATTAATCGATCTTTTCCCGAAAAATATTTTTGCTCAGGCATCAAATAACGCAATCGTTCCAGTAATTTTATTTTCAGTAATCATAGGGATAGCTTTGGTTTCACTTTCTTCGGAAAATGAAAAAGATGCAAAACCATTTAAAGATTTTATAGATTCAGGTTCAAAAATAATATACAAAGTAATTTCATTTATAATTGAACTGACACCATATGCTGTTCTCGCACTTGTTGCCAGTGCAGTTTCAAGCAACGGACCGGACAAACTTCTGCCGCTGTTGTCAGTACTATTGATAGCTTACGCTCTTTGCTTTGTTCAGACATTTATTGTAAGTGGTGTAATGATAGCTTTTGTGGCAAAATTAAATCCTATTAAATTTTTCAAACACATATGGCCTGCTCAGGTTGTTGCCTTCACATCTCAAAGCAGCATAGGAACAATTCCTGTTACAGTCAAATCTTTGAAAAATTCAGGAGTGTCCGAAAGCATAGCTTCATTTGTTGCACCTCTGGGAGCAAACATGGGAATGCCCGGATGCGCAGGAATATGGCCTACACTTCTCGCTGTATTTGCAATAAATGCTCTTGGAATTGAATATTCATTATCACAGTATGTTATTCTCATAGCACTTACTACGGTTGTAAGCATAGGAACTGTGGGAGTTCCAGGAACATCAACCATAACAACAACAGCTGTGTTTGCTGCGGCAGGTCTTCCTATTGAAATAATAGTACTTATGACGCCAATCAGCTCAATAGTTGACATGGCTCGTACGGCAACTAATGTTACAGCAGCTGCAACAAGTTCACTTCTTGTAGCCAAAAGCGAAAATGAACTTGACATAGACAAGTACAACGGAAAAGTATTGCAATCATAAAAATAAATAAACATTCTGACTTATATCACGTCACAGTTAATAGAAAATTTTAAAAGTTTTGCAAAAATAAGCACCTCTTGGTGCTTTATGTTGATGACAAAGTAACTTTCGACGTTGTCATTCTGAGGGCGTAGCCCGAAGAATCTCATGTTTTCAATAAAGATGAGATCCTTCACTATCGTTCAGGATGACAGCGTCAGGGTTTGTCAATAGGCTGAAGCACCTCTTGGTTCTTATTTTTTTTCTATACAAACTATTATTCTCTTCCGTTAATTGACTTTTTTTAAAAACTAAAGTACAATGATTTTGAAAACGATATCAATTGTATTGGGAGGTATTATGAATAGTGAATTTTTTGTTCTATCCTTTGATAACACAAAGCTTTATGCAAAAAAGGATATTCCGTCGGAACCTAAAGGAACTGTGCTGATAGTGCACGGACTTTGCGAGCATCTGGGAAGATATGACTATCTTACAAAAAAGCTTAATGAAAGCGGTTATGGAGTTTTCCGCTTCGACCACAGGGGGCATGGAAGGTCAGAAGGAAAGAAAGTTTTCTACAGTGATTTTAACGAACTTATTGATGATGTCAATTTTTTTGCTGACATGGCAAAGAAGGAATATCCGTCCATTCCTTTATTTGTACTTGGACACAGCATGGGTGGATTTGCAGTTTCGATGTTCGGTATAAAATATCCCGGCAAAGCTAGTGGGTTTGTAATGTCCGGAGCATTGACAAGAAATAACATTGGACTTGCATCCGATTTGCCTAGAGATTTGCCTGTTGACACATATTTTCCAAATGAATTGGGAGGAGGAGTTTGCTCTGACCCTTGTGTTGTAGAAGCTTATGTAAATGACCCTTATGTAGAAAAACAAATATCTGCAGGACTATTCTACGAAGTTTTCAAGGGAGTGGAATGGGTTAAGGAAAATTCAGAAAAATTTGTTGATCCGGTGCTTCTTCTTCACGGCTGCAACGACGGTCTTGTAAGCGAAAAAGATTCAAGGGATTTTTTCGGAGACATTTCTTCCAAGGACAAAAGTCTTAAAATATATCCGTTATTGTTCCATGAAATATACAATGAACCTGTAAGAGACGAAGTAATACTTGACACAACAAACTGGCTTGACAAGAGAACAATACAATAATTATTGATAAGAGCAAAGCTGCTGCACTGTGAATTGTGCAACAGCTTTTGTATTCTATAACTATGATTTACTGAAAATTTATTTGAAAAATCCATCTTTTGTAGTACAATAAAATATCATACTATGAAAGCCGGAGAATATGAACTGGATACAAGCTATAAAAAACTACGAGCCTTGCTGTGCTCAGGAAGTAAACGACAAGGAAATAATGATTAAATTTGTAGATGAGTTTGATGATGTGCTCACAAGAAACAATAAAGTAGCACACATGACCAGCTCTGCTCTTGTTGTAAACAAAAAAAGGGATAAGGTGCTCATGGTGCATCACAACATTTACAATGCATGGTCATGGACAGGCGGGCATGCTGACGGAGATGAAGATTTGCTTCATGTAGCAATGAAGGAATTAAATGAAGAAACAGGTATCACGAAATTTTCACACATAAGCGACAAAATTATTTCACTGGATATTTTGCCTGTATACGGTCACATGAAAAACGGAAATTATGTATCTCCTCATCTTCATTTTAATGCTGCATTTCTCTTTGAAGCTGACGAAGATGAAGAACTCATTGTCAAGGCTGATGAAAACAGCGGTGTAACATGGATACCATCTTTAGAAATAGATTCTTATTCCAATGAAAAACATATGAAAAACATATATTTTAAAATCTTATCAAAGTTGAAATAATTCTGTGAGAATAAAATGCTTCTTGCTGTGAATAATAAGATTAAAATTCAGAAGGAGCAATGTTATGGAAAAACCTGAAATGCCAGAAGAACCAGAAGTACCATTGAAACAACCTGTTGCTGTGCAGCTTAAACAAGGGGAAGACTACTATTACTGCACATGCGGAAAGAGCGGTACTCAGCCATTTTGCGATGGTTCTCATGAAGGAACTTCCTTCACTCCGCTAAAGTTTACAGCCACACTTGACGGAACATCTCATTTGTGCGGCTGCAAGCACACCAAAAATCCTCCATACTGTGACGGAACACATGAAGAACTATGATTTTCAAACTTCGTTTCGCTAATGAGAAGCGAAGTTTTTTATTGCGATAAAATTTATTTGATAATATTAATATTAAGCATTCATTCATCATAAAATGTTCATATTTTAATCACAAAGTCAATTTGTGTTGGATAATTGAGTTTAATATGTTATAATTTATATATATTATAAAAGGAGCTGAGAAAATGATTTATTCTAATGATGATGTCATACAGGGATTTGACGAAGAGCTGAGATATTTGAACCTTTTATCAAAACAATTCCCTACAATTGCATCAGCATGCACTGAGATAATAAATTTGCAGGCAATTTTAAACCTTCCCAAAGGAACAGAGCATTTTTTGTCTGACATTCACGGAGAATGCGAGTCATTTAATCATGTCATTAAAAACGGATCCGGAAATATAAAGCGCAAGATAACCGAAGTTTATGGAGACACATTAAGTGAGAAGGAAATTAAAAGCCTTGCAACTCTAATTTATTATCCGGAACAGAAATTGGAAATCATTCATAAGCAGGAAGAAGACATTGAGGAATGGTACAGAATAACCATTTACAGACTCATTGAAATAAGCAGAAAAGCAGCATTCAAATATTCCAGGATGAAGGTAAGAAAAGCACTTCCCGAGGAATTTGCATACATAATCGAAGAACTCATGCATAGAGGCCCTGAGGAATATGACAAGGAAGAATATTACAGCGGAATTATAAAAGCAATTATAAAAATAGGAAGAGCTGATGAATTTATTATTGCCATGTCAAAGCTTATTCAAAGGCTTGTAATTGACAGGCTCCACATTGTGGGTGACATATTTGACAGAGGCCCGGGAGCGGATGTTGTCATGGACACTATTACAAAGTACCACTCTGTGGACATTCAGTGGGGAAACCACGATGTTTTATGGATGGGAGCTGCTGCAGGAAGTTTAGCATGCATTGCGACGGTCCTTAGAATTTGTGCAAGATATGTTAACCTCGATATTATTGAAGACGGTTACGGCATCAACATGCTTCCTCTGGCCACATTTGCACTGGAATTTTATGGCGGCGATGAATGTGGTTCATTTAAGCCTATAGTTGAAAGCGATAAAATATATACTGACAACGACCTCAAGCTATTTGCGAAAATGCACAAGGCAATTTCAATCATACAGTTCAAGCTGGAAGGAGAAATTATCAAAAGACGTCCTCATTTTAACATGGAGGACAGACTTTTGTTGAATAAAATAAATTACACAGAAGGAACAATAGAACTAAACGGAAAAACTTACAGTTTAAACGACAAGAACTTTCCCACAATAAATTCTGACAACCCTTATGAACTCACCTCAGAGGAAAGGGAACTAATGGAAAAATTGAAATCGTCGTTTTTAAACAGTGAAAAGCTGCAAAAGCATGTGAGATTTTTGTTTTCCAATGGCAGCATGTATCTTAAATTCAATTCCAATCTTCTGTATCACGGCTGCATTCCTGTCAATGAAGATGGAAGTTTCAAGAAGGTTAAGATTGGTTCATCGGGTAACTATTACAGTGGCAAATCTTATTTTGACAGGCTCGAAATACTTGTGAGAGAAGGTTACTTCCACATAAACAATCCTGAAGCAAAGCTTTACGGCATGGATATAACATGGTACCTGTGGACCGGGCCTGATTCACCTTTGTTCGGCAAGGATAAGATGACTACTTTTGAACGGTATTTTATAGACGACAAGGAAACACATGTAGAAAAGAAAAGCCCTTATTTCAAGCTGGAAGACAGCGAAAAGATGTGCAGGATAATTTTCGAGGAGTTTGGCCTGAACCCGGAAGTTTCCCACATAATAAACGGTCACATGCCTGTAAAGTTAAAAAGCGGTGAAAGTCCCATAAGGGCAAACGGAAAGCTATTGGTAATCGATGGAGGTTTTTCGAGGGCTTATCAAAAAGCCACAGGCATAGCAGGTTACACTCTCATATACAATTCCTACGGACTTTTGCTCGTTTCTCATGATCCGTTTGAATCAACACAGGTGGCCATTGAGGAAGAAAAAGACATTCATTCCACCACCATGGTTCTTGAAAAGGAAGTTGAAAGAAAAAGAGTTCGGGATACAGACGATGGAGAAAAATTAATAACACAGATTAAGGATCTTGAAATGCTCCTTGATGCTTACCGCATAGGACTCGTAAAAGAGCAAAGATAATTTAATTTATTATAAAAACAAAAAGCATTCCCGGAATGCTTTTTGTTTTTATGTACTAATTTCCAACATTTGAAACTAGGGCGTCGTAGAGCTTTTTAAGCGCTTTTTTTTCTATCCTTGACACATATGATCTTGAAATTCCCAAGAGCTTTGCAATTTCTCTCTGAGTTTTATGCTCGTTGTTTCTTATGCCGTACCTCATTTCGATGATGCTCTTTTCTCTTTTTTGCAGTGTTTTATCTAGTATTTCATCCAATGCCTTTATTTTTTCTTCCTTGTCAAGGCGTCCAACAATTTCTTCGCCTTCGTATTTTATAATATCAATTAGATATATGTTGTTGCCTTCCTTATCCGTTCCCAAAGGTCCTTGGAGGGAAATTTCCTTTTTTAATTTTTTGTCGCTCCGCATTGTCATTAAAACTTCGTTGTCGATACATTTGGCTGCGTATGTAGCAAGCCTTATGCCCTTGTTGTTATCAAAGGTTGAAACTGCCTTTATTAATCCGATTGTCCCTATAGATATTAAATCTTCCTGGTCTATGCCTACTGTCTTATATTTTTTTATTACATGGGCAACCAGCCTTAGATTTCTTTCTATAAGAGTGTTTCGCGCTTCTTTGTCACCATCTTTCGATTTTTGTATGAGCTCGAATTCTTCATCTTTGTTTAAAGGTTGAGGGAATGAACTCCCACTGGTAATATAACCAAAGATGAAAATTGACAATGGAAAGATTAGCTGCAATACATTTTCTATCAAAAAAACACCCCCAGAGTTATACATTATATGCTGTAGATTTGGAAAAACTGTATGTACACTTTTTAATTATTTTTTTTTCTTTAAAAGAAGGAAATAATTTTATTTTTCGGGCAATATATAAAATTTGATAAAATGCGACTTTATATGACTTTAATTACGTTAACATAAATAATTAATATGTAATATTCAAGCCGCAGCTTGAATATTACATGGAAGTTATCTGTAAAAACGGCTTATTCCGTGATTGCTGCGAGTTCCCGGAGATGCAGGAGCTGTTGGTGTTGTCGGTGTAGTTGGAGTACGTGGTGTAGTTGTAGTCGGGGTACGCGGAGTTGCTGGAGCTGCAGGTGTTTCCGGCATTGTTGTATGGTCTGTTTCTTTCATGCTGTGCAAAAATTCATGCATTTCTTCCAAGCATTCCATGTTCCTAGTCAATTCAATGAGATGTTCACATGTCATTTCCATAGGCATACCATTTGTTCCCGGCATTGTGATTCCTGGATACATATTTCCATCTCCGGGCATCTGCGGCATAGCAGGAAGTCTTCCAGGCTGGGTAAATTCAGGCATTCTCATTTCAGAGCCCCTTGGAAGTGCAGGCATATCTCCATCAGGAAGATTTTCCATTTCACTTTCAGGAATGAATGGTGCCATGCCAGGTCCCGGAACAGTTGGCATACTAGGCATGCTCGGCATGCTTGGCATACTAGGCATACTAGGCATAGTCGGCATGTTAGGCATATTAGGCATCCTTGGCATAGTTGGAGAATTGTTTCCTGTCATGAAAGGCATGGAAGGAAAATAATTCTGCATGTACATGCTGTTTCCATATGGGGGCATTCCAGGCACTGCTCTCATGTTCATTCCTTGTTCATAGCTCATAGGGTCATTGTTGTAAGGCATCGAATTATAATGCGGCATATTATTTCTATAATTTGAATAACTCATATATATCCTCCAAAAAATTTTGTAATTTATTATTAATATACGTAAGAAAAGGATTTTAGTGAATTAAAAGTGAAAATTGTTTCTTTACTAATTCAATAACTTCAATTACAATATAAATACCAGTAGGAGGAATTACTATGCATTTAACGAACTTACATACTCACACTGCTTACTGCGACGGCAAGTACAGCGCAGAAGACATGATATTGGCTGCAATAAACAGCAAGTTTCAATCAATAGGAATATCCACCCACGGACCCACGTCTTTTGTTTCAGACTGGAACATTCAGGCGGACCGTGTTGAAAATTATATGGAAGAAATAACAAATCTAAAAGAAAAATACAAAAATCAAATTGATGTGTTCCTGGGAATGGAACTGGACTATATTCCGGGGATAGGCTTTGATGAAATGTCAAGATCCTTGATAGAGAGACTTGACTACTACATAGGTTCTGTTCATTATCTGGGATATTTTAATAGCGGTATCATGTGGACAGTTGACTATAACCTTGAGGAGCTTACCCAGGGAATCACTGAAAGCTTCGGAGGAAATGCAAGGTTTGCTGTAGAATCATACTACAACGTGATTTCTGAAATGGCAATAAGCTATGAGCCTCCAATAATCGGACATCTTGATTTGTTTAAAAAGAACAACAAAAACAATGTGTTGTTTGACGAAAGGGAAGATTGGTATGTGAATGCTGTTGAAAGTTGCCTGAAGGTCATAAAAAACACATCATGTTCAATTGAAATAAATACCGGTGGAATTGCAAGGGGATATACAAAGGAACAGTATCCGTCCACATTCATTTTAAAAATGATAAAGGACATGGAAATTCCGGTTGTTATAAATTCTGACGCCCACACTACAGAGGGAATTGACTGCAAGTTTGATGAAATGTATAAACTTGTGAGAGAGCTGGGATTTGACAGCCTTAATTACCTTACAAGAGAAGGATGGGCAAAGCAAAATATTTAAACAAGGAAATATGTGTAAAATTCAAAAATATATGATATAATATTATACCAACATAAGGAGATGAAATAATGATAAATATTTTACTTGTAACACATGGAGAATTTGGCAAGGAATTATTGAAGAGTTCTGAACTTATAATAGGTAAAATTGAAGGAGCACAAAGTATATCATTTCATCAGGGGGAAAGTTTCGACGAACTTTTAAGTCAGGTTGAAAAAACAGTTGAAGAACTTTCAAAGGACGATCTGATTGTTTTTACGGACATGTACGGCGGAAGCCCATACAATGCAGTTTTAAGAACAATGAAAAACAGAAAATTCTATCATATAACAGGAATAAATTTTCCACTGTTCATAGACATTGCTGTAAGCAGGGATTCATATACCATGGATGAAGTTGCAGAAAAAATAATTAAAAACGGTAAAAAAAGCATAGTGTTTGTAAATGAGAAGTTCTCTACAGACTAATGGAGGAATAATGAAAAACATAGTATTGGCCAGAATAGACGACAGGCTTTTGCACGGACAGGTCGTTGTATCCTGGATACCAAATGTTAAAGCTAATGAAGTTGTAATTGTGGACAATGAATACGCCGACGACGAATTCATGTCAGAATTGATAAAAAACGCATCACCTGAAAATATAAAAGTAAATTTGTTCGATGTAGCAGGCGCAGCAGATTATCTTAAAGGTGAAGATGATGGTTCAAGGATTTTAATCCTTTCAAGATATATTGAAAATATCAATGAATTAATAAATTTAAATGTTGAAATAAAATGCGTCAACGTTGGTGGACTGGGAAATGTGAAGGGCCGCGAAAGATATTTAAACTCCATTCACCTAAGCAGCCGGGAACTTGAAATATTGAAAGATATTTCTAAGAAAAATATTGCAGTTGAAATAAAAATGCTTCCAAATGACAAAACAGTGTCAGTTGAATAGGTAGAAAAATGACTGCACTTGAGTTTTTTTTAATTAGCATACTGTATTTTTGGGCAAGCAGTACGGCGCTATCTTTGGGAATAGGATATTACACCATATATAGGCCCGTAGTATCAGGTTTCATGACGGGACTGATACTTGGAGATCCTTTTTTGGGAATGATGACCGGAGCTGTGGTGAATATTATTTATATGAACTTTGTTTCTACAGGAGGATCATTCAAGGGAGATCAGTGCCTGACAGCTGTGGTTGCAGCCGCAGCGGCAGTAAAACTTGGTGTCGGTCCTGTTGAAGCTGCCTCTTTTGCGTATCCTTTCGGATATCTGGGAATATTAATATGGAAGTATAGGCTTAACATCAACTCCATATTTGTAAACAAATATGAAAAAGATTATGAGAATGGGAAAAATCCGGACATAAGTTTTTATGACGGGCTGTATCCTCAGCTGCTTTTGTACGTCATGAGCAGTATTATTGTTGGGGCTGCTTTTTTAATAATGTCAGTGTTTGACAACATAATCATGGATTACTATGAAAACATTAAATTATTTTTGTTCATGGCAGGAATGTTTTTGGTTTCTTTCTCTGTAATAAACATTTTGTCAAACCTTAAAAACAAGTATGCTTACTTAAGTTTTGAAATATTTTTTCTTGCTGTAATTATTTTTGACATCAGTTCTTACTGGTTTTTTCTGGCTGCAGCAATAATTCTTTTTGTTTTGTCAAATAAAAGTATTCGTATTCATAATAAAAGAAGCAATAAAAACAATAATATTAGCAATAAAGACCTGATGTACTCATGGTTCATATGGATGAATTTTTCCCATTCATGTTACAGCTATGACAGGCTCCAGGGATTGGCATTTGCCCACAGCATGAAAAATATCTTCAAAAAGCTATACAAAGACAAGGATGAAGTTTCCCGTGCAATTCACAGCCATGCGGAATTTTTCAACACCGAACCTAACATGGGAACTCCTATACACGGATACATAATTTCTGTTGAGGAACAATCATCTTTAAATGCAAATCATACGGATACAGCATATATTAAAAAGGGAATGATGGGAATTGCTGCAGGATTAGGGGATTCTTACACTCAGGTAGTGCTTACGCCTTTGTTCATTTCATTATCGGTGATGATGTGCCTGGATGGAATTTATATAGCGGCATTTTTGCCGATTCTTTATCTGGCCGGATCAATATTGTTCATATCATATTCCGGCTGGATGAACGGTTATTATACAGGGCGTGAATATCTCATGGAAAGAATCAATACTGTTAAGAATTCCAAGGTTAAAAAGCATTTTTTGCATATATTTTCAGGAATACTTGGAGTTGCTGCGGCAAAACTAATTTTATCAGGCCTTGAACCGTCAAACACCGTTTATACTCTAGAAGCAGTAGCATTGTCAGCTGCAGCTTATTGGGTGATCAAGAGGAGCAAAAGATGAAAAACAAAAAAGTAGGAATTATGGGCGGAACATTTGACCCCATTCATACAGGACATCTGGTTGTTGCCAATGAAGTGCTTAACTTCTACGAGCTGGAAGAAATAATTTTCATACCGACCGGAAACCCTCCCCACAAGAAAGGAACAGTAGCAGATTCATTTGACAGGTATGTTATGACTGAGATGGCTGTTTTGTCAAACAATAGATTCAAGGTTTCAGACATTGAAATAAAAAAAAATGGTAAAAGCTATACATTAAACACATTGATGGAGCTTACAAAAAAATATCCTGATGCCGAATTTTATTTCATAACGGGAACAGATGCGGTTATTGAGCTCCCAAGCTGGCGTGAGCCGGAAGAACTTCTTAAGCTCTGCAGATTTGTAGCAGTTTCAAGGCCAGGAATAAGCATGGAGGATGCAAAGGCTAAAATTTCTGAAATAAACAAGATGTACAACAGCAACATTGAATTGTTTCAGGCACCAATGCTTCAGATTTCTTCAACTGACATAAGACAGAGATTCATGGACGGAAAATCAGCCAAGTATCTGCTGCCGGAATCTGTGGAACAATACATAATTAAAAACAATTTGTATGGGAGCAACGATTTGTAATGAATTTAGATGAAATGAAAAATATTC
Organism: Firmicutes bacterium UBA6113; assembly: GCA_002422545.1. Lineage (GTDB taxonomy): Bacteria > Bacillota > Clostridia > Tissierellales > Sedimentibacteraceae > Sedimentibacter. Next base: position 17,679 of record DIWF01000025.1, read on the forward strand.
TTGAAAAATCCATAGGAGAAAAACGCTACATCCATTCACTGGGAACAATGGAAGAAGCCGTGCGCCTAAGTATTTTGTATGGTGCAGACAAGGAAAAGGCAAGAATAGCAGGACTTTTGCATGATTGCGGCAAGTCCATGGAAAAGAACGACAACCTTACTCATGCTGTAAAAAGCGCTAAACTTGCCAAATCTGTCTACCATGTTGATGATGATGATATTTTAAATGCAATTCTTTATCATACCACTGGAAGAGAGAACATGGCCATTCTTGAAAAAATAATTTATATTGCAGACAAGACAGAACCTTGCAGAAAATATGATGGTGTTGAAGATTTAAGAAAACTTGTCGATTTAAACATCAATGATGCTTTGATATATTCTTTGGAAAGAACAATAGAATATGTAGAACAAAAAAATCAAGATCTTGACATAGAATCAATAAAAACATTGAATTTCCTAAAGGAGGAAAAATGAATTTAGACAAAAAAAACATTGAAACAATATTGAATGCATGTGACAACAAGAAAGCATACAACTTCGTTGTTTTAGATGTATCAAAAACAAGCTCTATTACTGATTACTTCATAATCTGCAGCGGCAACAACGAAAGACAGACTGTTGCCATTGCTGAAGAGGTAATTGAAAAAGGAGCTAAAGAAGGTGTAGACTTCTACTATACTGAAGGCTTTGACACAGGAAGATGGGTATTATTAGAAACTGACAACATAATTGTTCACATCTTCCACAAGGATGAAAGAGAAATATATGACCTTGAATCTTTGTGGTTTGACAACAATTCAATAGATGTTGAACAATATGGAATAAAAAATTGGAAATAGGAGGATGTTATGTCAAATATAACTATTCAAACAAGCAATGCACCAGCAGCAGTAGGCCCTTATTCACAGGCTCGAAAGGCAGGAAATACTATTTATGTTTCAGGACAGCTGGCTTTTAACCCTGCAACAGGAGAACTGTACAAGGGCGGAGACATAAAGGAAGAAACAAGAATATCTCTTATGAACGTAAAGGCAATTCTTGAAGCAGCAGGAGCAACATTGAACGATGTTGTTAAATGCACCGTATACATCAAGGACATGAATCAATTCGGTCTTATTAATGAAATGTATGCAGAAATGTTCAAAGAACATAAACCTGCAAGAGTATGTGTTGAAGTTGCAAGACTTCCAAGGGATGCTAACGTAGAAATTGACGCAATAGCAGTTGTTGAATAAAATAATAAAAAAATTCAGGATATCCTGAATTTTTTATTTTAACTGTTATTATATTTTTTGCGTCTTTTTCTTCTGTTGATTTTTATTCGTATATCATTGTACACTTTAAGCAAAATCAAAGCCACAAGTGAAAATACCACTAGGGTTCCCAGAAATTTAAGTATGGAGAAAAAAATTCCTCCTCCTGAACTTTCAACAAGAGTGCTTTTGACTTCAATTGGAGTTATGAGATTTACGCTTCCGATAATTTCTCCGTCCATTGAGTACTCTATTTTTCCAATTACATCATTTGCTGCAAGAGGCAGTGTTATTTCATTTATTATTACATTTGATTTCACTTCTGCAGAGGCGCTCTTTTTCAAGAGTGTAGTGAAATCACTTTCTGTAATGACAGATATTTCCTTGCTGTCTCCATTTTGAATTTTAATGTTTTGTACAAATGTGTTCTTGTTTACTAAAGATGTGCTTTGATATTCTTCAAATCCATAGTTGAACAGATTGTGGGCATCTTGGTACATTTCAAGTGATATACCTTTCATTGCAACTGCAATCAAATCCGTTCCATTTTTTGAAGCTGTTGCCACCAGGCAGTTTCCTGCTTCCGGAGTATAGCCTGTCTTAGCTCCGGTGGCATATTCGTAATAAGGGCTGATGTATGCTCCATCCACCAATATCTGGCTGGAACTTGTGTTGTACAACAGCTTGTTCAATGTTGTGAAATAGCGTGTTTCTGTTTTTTTGTTTGTAGGCTGAATTTCATATTTCACAGTCTCTACAATTTTTCTGAATGTTTCATTTTGCATGGCATATTTTGTAATCAATGCAAGGTCTGCTGCCGTAGTGTAATGATTTTCATCGTGAAGTCCGTGAGGATTTGCAAAATGAGTGTTATAGGCTCCAAGTTCCTTTGCCTTCTCATTCATCAAATTCACAAATTTTTCAGTGGTTCCTCCATAGTGCTTTGCAATGGCAGAAGCTGCATCATTTGCCGATGGAAGCATCAAAGCGTAAAGCAAATCCTTGAGAGTCATTACTTCTCCGGGCTCCAGGGCAATGTGGCTTCCTGTTATTTCATATGGAGTGTCATCATCTACTGTTATTACATCAGATAAGTCTCCCATTTCAATTGCAAGAATGGCAGTCATTATCTTTGTCGTACTGGCAGGATACATTTTCTGATCGGCATTTTTACCTGCCAATATAGTTCCTGTATTTGCATCTATAAGTACTGCTGTATCACACAATATGTCCGGATCAGCATAAGCAATGCTAAAGTTTAACAAAAGAAGCGAAAAAACGAAAAAACTTGCAATTACTTTTTTTATCATGCGAAAACTCCTTACAATACAAATCAAGTAATAGTATAGCAGAAAAACCTGTGTTTGTAATTAAAAATTTTGTTTTTTTTGCTTAAATAATGTATAATACTTACAATGGAAAATTTCTCGGAGGCTTTTATGAACAACAGCATTTACAAAAAAGGGCTTGCAGTTGTTTTAATCATAGCGTTAATAGTAATGGCATCTCTGGGGATTAAACAGTCAGGCAAGGAAAATGAAATAATGTATACTTCTTCCGAAATGACAAACAGTGACACGGTCTTAGAATCTGCGGAAGAAGAATTGTCATGCATTTATGTAGACATTGACGGAGCCGTGAACAATCCCGGCGTCTATGAATTTACAGAAGGTGACAGGGTCATTGATGCCATTGAAAAAGCAGGAGGCCTGATAGACACCGCATATACCAAAAATCTTAACAAAGCCAGAAAATTAGTTGACGGAGAAAAGATATACATTTTTGATGAAGGGGAAAATATTGCTCCGCTGGACTTGTATAATGATGGAAATGAAGGTAAAATAAATATAAACACAGCATCAAAAGACAATCTCATGTCACTGACGGGAATCGGAGAGGTTTATGCACAGAGAATCATTGATTACCGAAGTCTCAAAGTTTTTTCTTCCATTGAAGAAATCAAGGAAGTACAGGGTATAGGTGACAAAATATTTGAAAAAATAAAAGATTCCATAACAATAAAATGAGAATTCAACAATTGAACCGACATTAAAGTTGTTGTTGATTTTTCACTGAGCATAATAATGATAATATGTTAAAAATGAGGTGATTATATGTCAGTTGAAGAAATAAAATTAACACAAATGACAAAGGCATCCGGCTGAGCTGCCAAAATAGGTCCTGAGACCCTTGCTCAAGTTTTGAGCAAGCTGCCAAAATTTAAAAATGATAAATTGATTGTAGGTCTTGAAACATCAGACGATGCCTGTGTATATAAAATTAATGAAGATCTGGCAATGATTCAGACCGTGGATTTTTTTACTCCTGTAGTTGATGATCCGTACACATTCGGACAAATTGCAGCTGCAAATTCATTAAGCGACATATATGCCATGGGAGGAGAACCTGCCATAGCTCTTAATATCATAGGGTTTCCTAATTGCCTGAGCCCTGACATCATGGCTGAAATATTAAAAGGAGGGGCATCAAAAGTAATCGAAGCAGGTGCAACCATTGCGGGAGGCCACTCTATTGAAGACGATGAACCAAAGTACGGCATGTGTGTAACAGGCTTCATTGAACCTTCAAAGGTTTTAAAAAACTACGGAGCAAAAGAAGGGGACGCATTAATCGTCACAAAGCCCTTAGGGACAGGAATAATAAACACAGCCTTCAAGGCAGGAATGTGCTCAAGCAAAGACGAAGAAGAAGCAATACATGTAATGGCTGAACTCAACAAGAAAGCAAAGATGGTAATAGAAAATTATCCTGTGAACTGCTGCACGGACATTACAGGATTCGGACTTGCTGGACACGCTGCGGAAATGGCTGAAGCAAGCAATGTCACATTTGAAATAAATGTGAAAAGCCTTCCGTACATAGGAGATGTGTTTGAATATGCCCAGATGGGGCTGGTGCCTGAAGGATCATACAGAAACAGAAAGCATTTTTCAGACAGAGTCGAAACAAACAACATTGAAGAAGATTATATTGACCTGGCATTTGATCCCCAGACATCGGGAGGTCTGATGTTTTCTGTGCCTGAAAAATATGCAGAAGAAATACTTTTAAAACTCAAGGAAAATCTTAACACAACTTTTGCTTTAATAGGATATGTAACCCAAAAGAAAGACAAATACATTAACTTGATTTAACAATTATTAAATAGATATATTTAAATAATTAACGGGGAGAATTATGGATAAAAACAAATATTACAGAAGCATTCCCAAAGTCGACATGCTTATGGAAACGGATGAAATTAAAATTTTATTTGAAAGCTGCAGCAGAGAATACGTTCTTGAATCTGTAAGAAATAAAACCGACGAGCTAAGGGAATTTATAAACAACTCCATGAGCGAAAACGAAATAAAAAATAAAATCAGTCTCTTGACGGACGATATAATAAATGATGTTGAAAAGCTTACATCCCTTAACATGAAAAAAGTCATAAACGCAACCGGAACAATTCTTCACACAAATCTTGGAAGAGCAGTCATAAATGAAGAAACAGCAGAAAGAATAAAGAATCTTGTAACAGGGTATTCAAACCTGGAATATGACTTGGAGTCAGGAGCCAGAGGCTCAAGATATTCTCATTTTGAAAAAATCGTAACAAAGATAACCGGAGCAGAAGCAGCCATGGCAGTTAACAACAATGCTGCTGCAGTCCTGCTTATTTTATCTGCCATGGCTAAGGATAAGGAAGTTATAGTTTCAAGAGGAGAGCTTGTTGAAATAGGAGGCTCTTTCAGAGTTCCTGACGTCATGGCACAAAGCGGAGGGAAACTCATAGAGGTTGGGACAACAAACAAAACTCATCTTTACGATTATGAAAATGCCATTACAGAAAACACAGCAGTACTTTTGAAAGTTCACACAAGCAACTACAAAATAGTTGGTTTCACAGAGTCTGTTCAAGTATCTGAAATCGCAGAGCTTGCCCACAAACACAATATTCCGGTAATTGAAGACATTGGAAGTGGTGTTCTGATAGACCTTGCCAAGTATGGTTTAGGCCACGAACCCACAGTGCAGGAATCTGTACAGGCAGGTGCAGACATAGTTTGCTTCAGCGGCGACAAGCTTTTAGGAGGCCCTCAGGCAGGAATAATTGTCGGAAAAAAACATCTCATAGATAAAATTAAAAAACACCCTCTCACAAGGGCTTTAAGAATAGATAAGTTCACTGCCATAGCACTTGAATCGGTGTTCCACGAATATATTGACGAAGAAAGGGCAGTTAAAAATGTTCCTGTATTAAAACTAATAAACAGAAACATTCTAGAAATAAAATCTAAAGCTGAAAAACTTTACGAAAAGCTTTATCCTGAAATTGGAAAAAGCTGCAGAATGAATGTAGAAGAATGTCAATCACAGATAGGAGGAGGGTCACTTCCTCTTGAGAGAATAAAAAGCTATTCTATTACATTCAGACCTATTACGATGACAACGTCCCATCTTGAAAAACAGCTGAGACATTTGAAAACCCCAATAATAGGAAGAGTTGTAAATGATCTTTTCATCATAGACATGCGCACGGTTCTTGAAGGTGAAGCAGATCAAATATATGAAACTTTCATAAACATTTTTAACTAACTGGAGGCACAATGAACATAATAATAGGAACGGCAGGTCACATAGATCATGGAAAGACAACATTGATAAAGGCATTGACCGGAAGGGACACAGACAGATGGGAAGAGGAAAAAAGAAGAGGGATAACCATAGATCTTGGTTTCACATATTTTGACCTTCCCGACGGCAACCAGGCAGGCATTATTGACGTGCCCGGCCATGAAAAATTCATAAAGAACATGCTGGCCGGTGTAATAGGAATGGACCTGGTACTGCTTGTAATTGCCGCAGACGAAGGAATAATGCCCCAGACTACTGAACATTTGAATATTTTAAACCTTCTTGGGGTAAAAAAAGGGATTGTTGTTCTTACAAAGTATGACCTCATTGACGCTGAATGGCTTGAGCTTGTAAAGGAAGACATAAAAGAAGCGCTAAAGGATACTTTTCTTGAAAATGCTCCCATGATTGAAGTTTCTTCTAAGACAGGTTACGGAATCGAGAATCTTGTAAATGTAATATGTAAACAAACTGAAACGGAAGTTGAGCAAAGAGACTTAAGCACCATACCAAGGCTTCCCATAGACCGCGTGTTTTCAATTACCGGATTCGGAACCGTAATAACTGGCACCCTAATATCAGGAACATTAAAAAAGGGCGATGAGGTTGAAATATATCCTGTAAACAAAATTAGCAAAATAAGAAACATTCAAGTTCATTCCAACGATGCTGAAAAAGCATATGCAGGGCAAAGAACTGCAATAAATTTATCAAATGTGAAAAAGACAGACCTTTACAGAGGTTGCGTCATAGCTCCTGTGAACGCCATGAAAAACACCATGATGCTTGATGTAAAGTTAAATCTCTTAAAAAGTTCCAGGAGAATAGTTGAAAACCGTTCAAGGCTTCATCTCTATACGGGAACAAGTGAGATTCTTTGCAGAGTTGTGCTCCTTGACTGCGATGAATTGTCTCCAGGGGAGTCATGTTACGCTCAGCTCAGGCTTGAGCAGGAAATAGCCGTTAGAAGAGGAGACAAATTCATCGTAAGATTTTATTCTCCAATGGAGACAATTGGAGGCGGAGAAATCATTGAGCCCGTTCCTCTTAAGAAGAAAAGATTTGACGACAAGCTCATAGAGGAACTAAAGGTAAAAGAAAAAGGCTCCGGCACTGATGTAATAGAAAAAATAATAAGAGAAAATTCTAAAAAGGTTCCTTCCATTTCAGAGCTTGCAAAACAGACGGCTCTTCGTGAGGATGAAATCAAAAACAGCGTCGAAATTCTGGAGGAAGAAGAAAAAATAACAGTCTTCAGGCTTAAAAATGAAGTATATCTTTGGCATAAAGGTTTTGAAAGAGAAATTGAAGAAGGGATTGAAAAATATCTTTTTGATTTTCACGAAAAGAACAAATATCAAAAGGGAGCAAAAAAATCAGAAATTAAAAGCAAATTTCTGCCTGCGATAAAGCAAAACGTGTTTGATTTGGCAATAATGTCCTTTGGGCAAAAAGGAATGCTTAAAATGGACGGAGAATTTGTTTCATTATCATATTTCAGCATTCAGCACGACGAAGCATATGAAAAAATTGCATTGGCTGCAGATAAAATACTTGAAGAAGCAAAATTTGAATTTTTAAAGCAGGATGAACTGATCCAACGATTAAATTTACAAAAATCCGAAGAAATCATCTCTCTTCTCATTGATGAAAAGAAGCTCGTTAAAATAGGAGAGCTTGGCATAACAAAAATAGAAATTTATGATGAAGCAAAAAATATATTAGTAAACTTTATTACAAAAAATCAAAAAATTACTGCAGCGGAATACAGAGATTTCCTCAACTCGAACCGCAAGGTGGCTATAGGCCTCCTGGAGCACTTTGACATTATGAAGGTTACGAAAAGGGTTGGAAATGACAGGGTTTTGTTCTAGAAATAAAAATCAACATTTTACTTTAATTTAATATTTTTCTTGACAATTTTTGCGTTTCAATGTAATATTAATAAAAAAGTTTAATTTTTGTAACAAACTAATTTAAGGAGCGTAACAAATGAAGGTGTTGATTGTAGATGACGAGCTTTTGTTGATTAAAGGACTCAAATTTAGCTTGGAACAAGATAATTATGAAGTTGATTCGGCCTTGGACGGGAACGAGGCATTAAGAAAAATTGCATTGACCGAGTATGATATAATCATACTTGATTTGATTCTGCCTGAGGTAGATGGCCTTGAAGTTTGTCAAAAAATCAGAGAAATAACAAATGCTCCTCTTTTAATATTAACAGCCAACAATGAAGACATGAACAAAATCCTCAGTCTTGAGTACGGTGCTGACGATTATGTAACGAAACCCTTTAATATTTTGGAACTCAAGGCTAGATTGAAGGCAATATTGAGAAGAACCAAGGGTGTTACACAAAAACCCAACGAACAGACAATAATCGTGGATGATTTTATAATAAACGCACTGGGAAGAAAAGTAAGCCTTCATGGGCAGGAAATAAACCTCACTGCAAAGGAATTTGACCTATTGCTTTTGCTTGCAACAAATCCTGGAAAAGTTTTTTCCAGGGAAGAACTTCTTGAAATAATTTGGGGCTATGAATACTTCGGAGATTTGAGAACCGTAGACGTTCATGTGAGAAGACTTAGGGAAAAAATTGAAAACAAAGAAAAAAATTATGAATATATTCTCACAAAATGGGGTGTAGGATATTATTTTAGAAACAAACATTAGGGCAATTGTTTGCCTCCTGAGTATTTTTTGTTTTTGACATAATTTAAAAATATTCTTAAATTATTTTAAAAATTCATATTGACAAAGGCGCCGACTTATGATATTTTTTTATAAATATAAAAATAGAGGTGCAAAAATGAACTGCAAAAAGAGCAAGTTAATTCACAAGAAAAATTTAATATATATAACGAACTATTTAGATTTTATGGATAGCTGTTTTCACTTTTAAATTGTGAAGCAGCTATTTTTTTGCATATACAAGTTTTTAATAAATATATATTGGAGGAAAATATGAAAGGAAAGTTAATACTGGAAAACAATACTGTATTTGAAGGCGTTTGTTTCGGTAAAATATCTGAGACAGTGGGGGAAGTAGTTTTTAATACTGGAATGACAGGGTATCAGGAAATTTTAACAGATCCGTCTTATTACGGTCAAATAGTGACCATGACATATCCACTCATAGGAAATTATGGAACAAATCTTGAGGATTCTCAATCTTCATCACTGAAAGTTAAAGGCTTCATTGTGAGAGAAGTGTGCAGGGTACCAAACAATTTCAGATGTGAAATTGATCTTGATGTATATCTCAAGCAAAACAACATAATGGGCATTGAAGGAATTGATACCAGAGAGCTTACAAAAATATTAAGAGATGCCGGCACAATGAAAGGAATAATAACTACAAAAGAATTAAGTAAAGCAGAAATTCAGGAAAAGTTCAATTCTTTCTCTAACACAGACGCTGTGGACAAAGTTACTCCAAAAGAAATTAAGACAATGGGAGAGGGATCTCTTCACATAGGAGTTTTAGACTGCGGAATAAAGACGAACATATTAAATTCCTTTGTGAACAAAGGGTGCAAACTGACAATCTTCCCGGCTCACACATCTAAGGAGGAAATATTGAAGTATGATTTTGATGGTATATTCCTTTCAAACGGACCTGGAGACCCCACGGACCTGCCTGATGTAATAGAGACAGTCAAATCTCTCATAGGAGTTATACCTGTGACGGGAATATGCCTTGGTGTTCAGATTATTGCTCTTGCCATGGGAGCCGAAACCGAAAAAATGAAATTCGGTCACAGAGGATGCAACCATCCTGTCAAGAATCTGATAACAGGAAAAGTAACAATAACTTCTCAAAACCACGGTTACATGGTCAAGAGAGATTCTCTTCCCGAAGAGCTGGAAATAACCCATGTGAACATAAATGACGGAACTGTGGAGGGTGTAAGACACAAGACGCTTCCAGTCATGGGAGTTCAATATCATCCAGAAGCATGTCCTGGTCCTCACGACTCAAACATAATTTTTGACGACTTCATAAAAATATATAAAGGAGAACAAATATGGGTTTAGATAAAAACATAAAAAAAGTACTGGTTATAGGTTCTGGACCTATTATAATAGGTCAGGCAGCTGAATTTGACTATTCAGGAACACAGGCCTGCAGAGCTTTACGAGAAGAAGGAATAGAAACCGTGCTCGTGAATTCCAACCCTGCAACAATAATGACTGATGCAGAAATAGCTGACAAGGTTTATATAGAACCGCTTACAGTGGAATATGTTGAAAAAATCATTGCAAAGGAAAGACCTGACAGCGTCATTGCCGGAATGGGGGGACAAACAGGGCTTAACCTGACGGTTGAATTATATGACAAGGGAATACTGGACAAATACAATGTGAGAGTAATAGGAACAAGCGTTCAGTCAATTAAGTACGGTGAAGACAGAGAACTTTTCAAAGAAATGATGAACAAAATCGGCGAGCCGATAGTTGACTCTGCAATTGTAACAGATCTTGAAACAGGCAAAAAGGTTGCCTTAAAAATCGGTTATCCTATAATTGTAAGACCTGCCTACACCCTTGGAGGTACAGGTGGAGGAATTGCAAACAACGAGGAAGAAATGACAGAAATTTTATCTGCAGGTTTGCAGCTTTCCATGAACGGACAGGTTCTCATTGAAAAAAGCATCAAGGGATGGAAAGAAATAGAATATGAAGTTATGCGCGATAAGAACGGAACATGCATAACAATCTGCAACATGGAAAATTTTGACCCTGTGGGAGTACACACAGGAGACAGCATAGTTGTTGCTCCTTCACAAACTCTTTCAGATGTTGAATACCAGATGCTTCGTACTGCTTCCATAAAAATAATAGACGCCATAGGAATTGAAGGAGGATGCAATGTCCAGCTTGCACTGAACCCAAACAGCTTTGAGTATGCTGTAATAGAAATTAATCCAAGGGTAAGCCGTTCTTCGGCACTTGCTTCAAAGGCCACAGGATACCCCATAGCAAAGGTTGCAACAAAAATTGCCCTGGGCTACAACCTTGATGAAATTGTAAATGCAGTAACCGGAAAAACATACGCAGCTTTTGAGCCTGCTCTTGACTATGTGGTTCTTAAAATTCCAAAGTGGCCTTTTGACAAGTTCTTCAAAGCAAAAAGAAGTCTTGGAACAAAAATGATGGCAACAGGAGAAGTTATGGCCATAGGAAACAGTTTTGAAGCTGCTCTTCTTAAAGCAGTGCGCTCGCTGGAAATAAAACAGTACAGCTTATACAGCAAAAAAGCCGCAGAAAAGAGCTTAGTGGAACTTAAGGCCAGAATCCAGACTCCGGACGATGAAAGACTGTTTTATCTTTCAGAGCTTATAAGAAGAGGATACAGAATAGGAAAAATTGCTGAGCTTACAGGAGTAGACAAATTCTTCCTCCACAAAATATACAACATTGTTGAAGAAGAAGAGCTCTTAAGAAATGCCTCAATAGATGAGCTGGATGCCAAATGGCTTAAAAAACTTAAGAAAATGGGATTTTCTGACAAGGGTATTGCTGATTTGATAAAATCTAAGCCCGGGGATATTTACAATCTCAGAATGAAAAACAATATAAAGGCAGTATACAAGATGGTTGACACATGCGGCGGAGAATTTGAAGCAGTATCTCCCTATTATTATTCAACTTATGATGAATATGATGAAGTTGTAACTTCAGACAAGAAAAAAATCCTTGTAATAGGTTCAGGACCTATCAGAATAGGACAGGGCGTTGAATTTGACTACTGTTCGGTGCACAGCATATTTGCGCTAGAAAAATCAGGAATTGAAACAATAATAGTAAACAACAATCCTGAAACAGTGAGCACGGATTTTGACATAGCCGACAAACTGTACTTTGAGCCATTAACTGAAGAAGATGTTTTGAATATTGTTGAAAAAGAAAATCCTGACGGAGTGGTCCTGCAATTTGGAGGACAGACGGCCATAAAGCTTGCAAACTTCTTCAAGGAAAAAAACATACCGATTCTGGGTACAGACCCTGAACAAATAGATATGGCAGAAGACAGGGAAAAATTTGATGAAATACTGGAGTCCCTTCATATTAAAAGACCAAAGGGAAAAGCTGTAATGAATATAGAAGACGGCAAAAAAGCAGCAGCAGCCGTAGGATATCCTGTACTTGTAAGACCTTCCTACGTCCTTGGAGGACAAGGAATGGAAATAACATACACAGAGGAAGATCTGGTGACTTACCTGCAGGGAGCCTTTGACATGAGCACGAAAAACCCTGTCCTCATAGACAAATATCTTGTGGGAAGAGAAATTGAAGTTGACGCAATATGCGACGGAGAGGACATATTGATTCCGGGAATAATGGAACACCTTGAAAGAGCCGGCATTCACTCTGGAGACAGCATATCCATTTATCCTCCAAAGAATCTTAGCAATGAAATAAAAGAAAAACTTGCAGTCATTACAAAAAATATTGCAAAAGCATTGAAGACTGTCGGCATGGTAAACATTCAGTTCATTGAGTTTGAAAATGAGCTTTACATCATTGAAGTAAACCCTCGCTCTAGCAGGACTGTTCCTTACATCAGCAAGGTTACAAAAATTCCTATGATTGAAATTGCGACCAGAGTTATGCTTGGAGAAAAACTTAAGAGTATGGAATACGGCACAGGGCTGTACAAGGAATCTGAGCTTGTTGCAGTGAAAGTACCGGTTTTCTCAACTCAAAAGCTTGACGGCGTTGACGTTAGTCTCGGACCCGAAATGAAATCAACGGGAGAGGTACTGGGTGTTGGAAAAGACTACAATGAAGCCCTTTACAAAGGATTCATTGCTGCAGGAGTAAAAATGCCTCAAAAGGACAAAATGATTTTGGCGACCATCAGAAACAGAGATAAAGAAAGCTTTAAGCCTATTGCGTTAAAATTGAATAAAATGGGATTCGATTTTGTAGCTACGGAAAACACAGCCAAATATCTAAACAATAACGGAATTCATGCTCAAACAGTCAAGAAGGTAAGAGAAACAAAACCAAACATAATAGATTTAATAAGAAGCGGTAGCATTGGATTTGTTGTTGACATACCCACAAAGGCAAATGATGTTAATACAGACGGCTTCAGAATCAGAAGGACTTCTGTTGAAGCATCAATCAATGTTTTTACTTCTCTTGATACGGTTTCTGCCCTTGCAGACATAATGGAAACAGGCATTTCTGTAGAGAATGTGGATGTGTACAATATTTCAAGATAAAATAAGCTTGAAATTTTTAGGGAATTATGTTATCATTATTTCCGATGGGGATAGATAGGTGCTGGTGTGCCTCCTGGTCTTCAAAATCAGTCGCGGGGCGTTAGTAGCGTCCTGGGTGGGTTCAATTCCCACATATTCCCGCCATTTAAGGAGAATAGCGATGCATAAAAATGTATTGGTATGTGTAACGCAGCAAAAGACATGTGAGAATCTCATAGAGCATGGCGTTGAGTTGTCAAGAGACGAAGGAAGCCAGCTTTATGTGATACATGTGGTCAATGAAAATGATAAGCTTTTATACAATTTAAGCGATGGAGATGCATTAGAGTATTTGTTTGAAATTACAAAAGATGTTGGAGCTAATTTAATAGTGAAAAGATCAAAAGATGTTGCAAAGGCAATAGTGGATTTCGCTGTGGAAAAAGATATTACCCACATTGTTTTAGGTAATTCTAAAACAATAGACACAGCCAACAATTTCTCCATGAAGCTTCAGAAGAAACTGCCGGATGTAGTGTTCGTTTCATAAACATGAACAGATTTTATATTATCATAAAATTCCTTTTAGACAAATCAATACCTTTAAAGGAAAAATGGTGGGTTATCATTCCTTTGATATATATATTAAGTCCGGCTGATTTAATACCGGCTCCAATTCTAGGGTTCTCAGTAGTTGATGATGCGGTAGTTCTTGTGTTTCTTTTAAGCGTTGCAGCAGGAAAAACCAAAAAGTATTACAAAGAACAGGGTACTGAGTATAAAGGCAAAGAAAAAGAAGACATTAAAAATGTTGTTGAAGATGTAGAATATGAAATTAAAAAGGATGAGGATTGAGCCTCATCTTTTTAATTACAAAAAATTACAAAAATGTCTTTATTTTTGTCGAAATTATTGTTAATATAATATTAAGAAATATTCGGAGGTAGGCTTATGAACAACAACTATAAGATTGTCCGCACAATTTTTGAAAATGTGTTCCAGAGAGTCTTGGAATGCAAAGACAATGATTCGGGCGAAATATTTTACAGCAATGTAATAACTAGCCAGAAGGTTATTAATCTTATTAATATAGAAGAATTAAAAACGATTCCATCCAACATATTGGAAAGCTATAATACCGAAGACCGCATATATATTTACACAAAGCCTTTGAAGACCGAATACACCGGATTAAGAGAATATTCGGCGAAAAACCTTACTCTTAAGCATCAGTTCAACCTGGCAGAAAAAGTTATCGAACTTGCACAAAACATTTTCAACATGACAGATGTGGTTCAGCAAAAAATTCTTGACCTGGACAGGCTATATGTGGATGAAAACGATAAAGTGATAGTTGACTGCAATCTTATTTTTGAACAGGAATATGACATCGCAGACAATGAAACTTTTAAAAGGCTTGGAAATATGATTCATTACATATTTTCAGGAACAGAAATTGTCGATTACAACATATCAGACACCATACCGCCAGATATTTTAAAAATAATTGTAAGATGCCTCACAAGAGAATATACTTTTCCGAGAGAAGTTCTTGCAGAACTAAAGGGTTCGCCTATATTTGCCATGATATTCGGCACTGAAACTTTAGCCCCAAGCAAGAATCCGCAAAATACAATTATTCAAGACGAAGAGCCAAAGCCATCTAACAGCAGTGCAGAGGTACTTGAACATGCATCACATGAAGAGCCCATAGATGAAAAATCAATCTTTGATATTTATGTAAATGACAACAACCCAAAGTCTAGAAAAAAAATCAAGACTTCAGGGCCGGTTCTTGGCAAGGAAATAAAAAGGGCTGTACTTTCCATAATAATAGTTGTTCTTGTGCTGTTGTTTGGAAACATGATTATAAAAAATTTAAGCAATACTCAAGAAGTTTCAGCGGACGGAAAAGTTGACACTGACGGTGAACAAGTAAAAAACCCAAGTACAGATTCTCCTGCACAAAATGAACAGACTGATCCAGCTTCTTCCATAGCTGATTCCACTGACATGTACTTTAACGACCAGCTCATTGAAAAAATAGGTTATACAGGAGAAAAAGCTAAAAGTGACGGTGATATTTATGTTGAAGGCAAAAATTCTCTTGTTGCAGCGAATGAAGGAGACGGAAAACTGAAATCCTTGTTTGCAGTTGTTGACTTTACAGATGAAAAGTTCAGTTACATGCTTAAAAAGCAAATTGGAATTTCAGCTAAGACAAAAGCTGAAAAGGATGTTGAGGCACTCATTGTGCTTGAGGCTTACAAAGGCGGAGTGCTGACATCGAACTTCCACACATCTGTCAACATATATGACGACATGTGGTCTCAGGTAACAGTGCCCATAAATGTAACTGATGCAGATTCCTTAAACATTTACATAGAATACCAGGGACAAAATAAGGTTTGGATAGATTCCGTATTCATTGATGTCATAAAATAATTTTCTCAAGATTATTGCAAAAGATCGGAATACGATCTTTTGTTTTTGTGAAGTCTGAAGCGTTTTTAAAAAACAACCAAAATTTAAAAAAATTACAAAATTATGCGAACTTTTTATATTCGTATACGTCATAATATAGGTACTAACATGTGAAAAGAGGTGAAACATGGAAATCATTAAAATGGAGAACATCTCCAAGCTTTATAAATCAGGACAAATTCAAGTGGAAGCACTTAAGGACATTTCTTTTACAATACTTGAAAAGGAATTCGTTTCTATAATGGGGCCCTCAGGTTCAGGTAAATCGACGCTTCTAAATTTAGTAGGGTGTCTTGATCATTCAACCAGCGGAACTTATGAACTCTCTGGAACAATGGTGGATAGACTGAGCGATTCTAAAATGTCGGATATCAGGAATATGTTCATAGGGTTTGTGTTTCAGAACTTTCATCTTCTACCCAGGATGAATGCAATAAAAAATGTGGAAATCCCTTTGATATACAGAGGCATGAACACAAAGATGAGAAGAGAGCTTGCTGAAAATGCCCTTGAATTGGTAGGTCTCAAGGAAAGGATGCATCATCTTCCAAGTCAGCTTTCAGGCGGTCAGCAGCAGCGTGTTGCAATTGCAAGAGCCATAGTCGGAAATCCTGCTATTATACTTGCCGATGAACCAACAGGAGCTCTGGATACAAAAACTGGGGACATGATTATGGAATTGTTTGTAGAATTAAATGAAAAAAAATCAATGACAATTGTTCAAGTAACACATGAAGAAGAAATTGCAGAATACGGAAGCCGCATAATAAGGCTGGTGGACGGAGAAATAGTATCTGATGTAAGCAGTGGAGGGAAATCGAATGTATAAAAAAATTATTTCTATAGCACTTATTTTAGCTCTTGTATTTTTGGGAGGATATATTACAGCAAAGCAGCTCATTCCTGATGCTTCTGAAGTTTCCACAGGCCCAAGATATGCTACAAAGCCGGTGGAAAGAGGAGACATAAAACAGGGCGTGAACATAACAGGACAGTTAAACGGAAACTGGGGAGGATCAATAACAGCTCCAAAGCCTGAAGGAATAACGGATTCCAACGGTTCCAGCGTTTCAGTTACATACACAGTCGAAGAAGTTTTAGTTGAGCCAAACCAGATGATTAAAAAAGACGACAATCTTGTCCGTCTATCAGCTTCAAACCTTGGGGATATAATAGAAGATTTCACTGACAACATTCAAAAAAAGCAGGATGAAATCAGGGATATAAATGAAACAATTGAAGGAAAAATTGAAGATCTTGAAGATAAATTAAATCAGGACATTACAGATATAGGACAGGTAAATCCATATGACGGAATAGTAATAACTGCTCCAATAAAGGGACGCCTTTCTGAATTCACAGTTGAAGAAGGCGATAAGGTAGAAGATGCCCACATCGCAACAATAGTTGACGACAGCAAACTTAAAATTTCCTTCAAGGTAAACACATATGAATATTCTAGTCTTAAGGTTGGACAGAAAGTTCTTCTTCAGTACAGAAGAGTGCTTGAAGGTGGAGGAACACAGACAGCATTTGACGGTTTCTACACAGGAACAATCAAAAAACTTAACTCCAATGCTGTGCCTAGCGACAACTCCATGACATATGTGCACATGGGGGAAATAGAAGCCGATAATCCAGGCCTTGTACAGCCGGGAATGGTAACAGCCATCTACATTGAAAACAACGGTGTACCTGTTACAGGTCTTTCTTACAACGGAACAGTTGTTTCTTATGTAAATGAAAAGAAAGTTTATTCAACACTTTATTCTGACAGCGACAATACAACAATTATAGCAACAGATGTACCTGTAAACGCAAATGAATTTGTGGATGAAGGACAGATTCTTGTGAGAATCGCTGGAGCTGACGTTACAGAGATGATTCAAAATGATATTGAAAGCATCATGAATGAATATGACAAAATAGATGATATCAATGATGATATTGAAAACATATACGAAAAAATTGACAAAGTATCGCTTCTAACAACAAAACTTATGGTGACAGCTCCATCAGACGGAATGGTTTCATATGTTAACTACAATGTTGGAGACACCCTTGTTGCATCTGAATCAAGCGACCAGTGGTCCCTGCAGCTCATGGATATGTACAACACTGATGAAATGTACATTTACACTACAGTAAGCGACCTTGATGTATTGTACATAAGCCAGGATGCTCCCGTTACTGTAACTGTTGATGCTCTTCCGGGAGAAGAATTTGAAGGAAGTGTAATGAGCCTCAACCAGTACACAGACAGAGACGGAAAGACTGTTTACAACGTTCAGATTAGAGTTGTGGGAAGAGAAGGTTTAAGACCTGGAATGAACACAAACTGTTTTGTTAATTCAGGAGAAGCTTTTGATACGCTTTTAGTTCCAATTGAAGCTGTATTTGAAGAAAATGGAATTCAAAAGGTTGAAATTTTAAATGCACAGGGTCAGCCTGAAGTAGTTGAAATTGAAGCAGGCCTTATGAACGACATGTATGTTGAAGTTTTAAGCGGGCTAGAAGAAGGGCAGCAGGTTGTAACAGGAAGCACAAAAGACTTGATGCCAAGCGAGAGTGTTCCTGAGGATGATTCGTTTCTGCCGAGTACAAATCAGGAAACAAATTAGTGAGGGGTGATGAAATGCAGGACAGAGGAAAAATTTCTTCCATTCTTGTAAGGCTGAAATTTTCTGCAGTGATGGCATTTGACGGCATAACATCAAATCTTCTGAGGACTTTCTTGACGGTTCTTGGCATATCAATTGGTGTAGCAGCTGTCATAAGCCTCATGGGCATAGGAGAAGGTGCAAGAAGGTCTATTGTATCTCAGTTTGAAAGCCTTGGCGAAAATGTAATTGTCATTAAGTCAAATGCTGAAAATGTGGCATTTGAAGCTGATGAAGCTGAAAATATTCCAATAAGAGTAGACGGCGTTGATTACGCCACACCTGTTGTATATACAAAAGACACTCCTGTCAGGTGGAGAAGAGACGAAAGCGAAATGAACATTGTGGGAGTAAATCAAAATTATCCTGAAATAAAAGACCACAAGGTTGTTTCTGGAAATTTCTTTACATCGCTTCATGTTAAGCAAAGAGCCCCTGTGGCTGTTCTTGGATACAATGTAGCGCAGTCTCTTTTAAACGGAAGAAGCCCGGTTGGACAGACATTAAAAATTGACGGAATAAACTACAGAATTGTAGGAGTGCTTGCTGAAAAGGGAGACGGAAAAGGTGACGGCATAGACGACAAAATAGTAATTCCGTACACTTCTGCCATGAAAATTTCAGAAACAAAAGAAATTCTTGAAATTTGGGCCAAGTCACCAAGCGCTGAAGATGCTGAACTTGCTATGGTTCAGCTTGGAAGAATTTATAAAAGAAAAGTAGGGGTAGGAAACAACATCACTCCAAGTACAGGAGAGGGAGAAGCTCCTGTTGATGGGGGAGGGGACATATCAGTTCCTGTTGAACCGGTTCCTGAACCAGTTCCGGAACCTGAAGTTCCTGGTAATGATGAAAATGTTTTTGAAAAAGGTGAGGAGCCTCTAACCATAACCAGCCTTAACAATCTGGTGAAAGAAGCTGACCAGGCAAACAGGGTTATGACTGTACTTCTTGGAGGCATAGCAGCCGTTTCACTTCTTGTTGGTGGTATTGGAATCATGAACATAATGCTTGTGGCTGTAACGGAAAGAACAAGCGAAATCGGTGTAAGAAGAGCCCTTGGAGCAAAACAGGAGGACCTTCTCATCCAGTTTCTTCTTGAAGCAGTGTATGTAAGTATCATAGGCTGTGTAACAGGAATAGTTATCGGAGCATGGGCTGTAAGCCTTGTGGCAAGCTACGGACTGTCGGCAGTTGTAAGCTTTGATTCCATAAAAATAGCTGTGTTTGTTGCTCTTACATCAGGACTTTTGTTTGGAGTTTATCCGGCAATAAACGCTTCAAATCTTCCGCCTGTTGAAGCTTTGAAAAGACAATAACAAATTTGAGGTTTTGATTTATCAAAACCTCTTTTAAATTTTCATGTTTTATTATATAATCTTAACAACAAGAAAATAAAGGAAGGAATATCATGATCTTTATCAGAGAAATCGACGCTGCTCAAATTGCAAAATCAGCAATGATTTTGTTCGCAGTCTTAATGTTCAGAAATTTAATAGCAAATATAATTATTAAGATTTTAAAAAAATTATCAGGAAAATATAATTTGAAAAACATTTCACTGGTCCTGGATTCCATTGAAAAACCACTTGTTAACTTCTTTACATACACGGGACTTTATTTCGCACTGATGATTCTTCCATTTAATGCAAACATAGCCGCATTCATAAACAGAGTATACAGGACTTTTGTCATAATAACCATAACCCAGGGACTTTTAAAAATTATTTCTGCCTATGCCGAAGAACTTAACAATCAGTATTTGAACAAGGAAGAAAAAACAGAAAGAACTCAGATGTCAAAGACTGTGTTTCCTCTTCTGGCAAAGCTCATAAAAGCAATAATAATTATTATTGCTGTAGCTGCAATAGCAGTTGAATTCGACTTTGAACAGCTGAGCAGCATTCTTGCAGGTCTTGGAATTGGAGGCGCTGCTCTTGCACTGGCTTCACAGGATCTCATAAAAAACTTTTTCGGTGGATTCGTAATACTTACAGACAAATCCTTCAGCGTGGGCGACTGGATTAAGGTTGACTCATTTGAAGGAACCGTGGAGGAACTCGGACTTCGAAGTACAAAGATTCGAACAATTGACAAGGAGATTGTAACGGTTCCAAATTCAAGGTTTGCAGACAGGGAACTCATAAATTTCAGCGCCAGGGCAAACAGAAGAGTTAATTTCACTGTGGGAGCTGTGTATGGTACAAGTTCTGAAAGCTTGAAAGGAGCAATTTCTAAAATAAAATACATGCTAGATCAAAATCCAATGGTTAAGGAAGATTCAGCACTTGTGAAACTTGACAAGTTCGGCGCAAGCTCACTTGATATTGTGGTTCAATACCTTACAACAACAACTGATTATACGGAATTTATGGCAATAAAAAATGATATAAACTTTAAGATAATAGACATATTCAACGAAGAAAAAATATCATTCGCATTCCCGAGCATGAGCGTATACATGGAAAAATAAATCATCAAAAGGAGATCATGAAAAAACAAAACCAGCGGATATAAACTGATTGTATAAAATTAAAAGTTGACGTCTTTGTCATATTTGAATCAATAAACTTTTAACAGTCTTGGTGAATATTTAATGGAAAAGTTAGTTAAAATAAGAAAAGCTTATGGAGGATTTGATATTTCTGGCTTTGACAGACACAAATGCTATGAATGTGATAAAATGTCTGATTATTTGGAAATGAAGATGTGCGGATAATGCGTGGCCATGATTCCATGTTCATTCATTAATCCGTTAAAAAATAATAATAAATGAGGAGAAATTATGGAATTCAATTTAAATAAAGGATTAAAAAACAAAGAAGAAAAAATCGTAACCATGAATGATACAGCAAAAGTTTTCGGAAGCGGTGCAGCAGAAGTCTTTGCAACTCCAATGATGATCGGGCTCATGGAAAGTGCTGCCATGAATACCGTGAATGATTATCTTCCGGAAGGATATTCTACAGTTGGAACCATGGTCAATGTTAAGCACCTGAATGCAACGGCAGTTGGCAAGAAAGTGTGGGCAGAGGCTGAACTTATTGAGGTTGACAGAAAGAGACTGGTTTTTAATGTTGATGCATATGATGAAGACAAAAAAATAGGTGAAGGCACACATGAAAGATTCATAATTGAGGAAGCAAAATTTATGAGCAAATTGAAATAAATGAATAATTACTTTACTTTGTGTTAAATATTTAGTAAAATCAATTAGAGGAGATTATTATGAAATGTCCAAAATGTAATTGTTCTGAAAGCAAAGTGGTTGATACAAGACCCACGGATGATGGTTTTAAAATAAGGCGTCGCAGAGAATGCATTGAATGCGGACATCGATTTACAACCTACGAAAAAATTGAAGAAACTCAAATTGTGGTAATTAAAAGAGACGGAACAAGGCAGGGCTACAACCGTGATAAAATTATAAACGGTATCATTAGGGCATGTGACAAGCGTTCAGTAAGTCTCGAGCAAATAGAAGGTATAGCAGACAAGGTTGAAAAGCAGCTTTTGAACAATTTTCAAAATGAAGTGTCAACCGAGGTAATCGGAGAACTGGTCATGAATGAACTTCAAAGCGTGGACGATGTTGCATATGTAAGGTTTGCTTCTGTGTACAGGAAGTTTAAAGATATTAATACTTTTATGGATGAGTTGAAAAAAATTCTCGATGAAAGAAAAAAATAATCAAAGGAGCAATTTATGTATATAAATTTAGATGTGCTTAATATAACAAACGGCAATACCAGCATGATTGATACCGAATTTGGAAGAATGAATATTGAAAAAATTGATGCAGGCAAAATAAAACTTGCAACAGGCAGAATCATTGCCACAGACCCTATTTTGATGTATGACGATGAAAGTTATTCTGTGCATGTAAAGCCGGGTGAATATACTGTATTCATATATATTGGAAAAACAGAAAACAGAAAAAAGCAGACTGTTTTGGCAGAAATAAGATTAAACGAAGAAAATCCGGTAAAATGGGAAATGGCTCTTTTAGCAGGAGAATCAGCCAAGGGCTTCGGTCATGACGAATTCATGGGATATGAAGTTGAAAACGGTCTTGGATGTTTCATGGACGAATCCGTAATGGAAATCCTCGATGTAATGGATGAGGAAGAACTTGAAGAATATGAAAGCAATATAAGAAATTCCGTAAAGATAAGCGAGTGTTCATGTGCAGATATAGTAATAGATAAGAAAAAGGGAAGCAACATCATCGTATTTGCAAGCGGATGGAACGAAGGAACATTTCCTACATACTACGGTCTTGACTCAAATAACAAACTGTCGAGACTTGTTACGGATTTCATGGTAATTGAAGCGTAATAATAATAAAAAATTGCAATGTATATTGCAATTTTTTTTGTGAAATTTATTATTAGAAACATCACAGTAACATATCGGTGATTTAGATTTACATTAACTTCTTTTTCTTGAAAAACCATATGCATATTATGAAAACTGAAATGCTCAATAATATTACAAATGCATAGCCGTATTCCCAGTGAAGTTCCGGCATGGTTGAAAAATTCATTCCATACCAGCCCACTATGAGCGTCAGCGGAAGAAAGATTGCAGTTATTACTGTAAAAAGTTTCATTGTGTTGTTTAAATTCAGATCCAGCTGAGCCTGGTATGATTCTCTGATCTGTGTTACATAATCCCTTAAATTTCCAACTTTTCTGTTGAGCCTCTCAATCCTGTTGAACAAAATAATAAAGTAAGTTATTGATTTGCTGTCCAGAACATTGTTGCTGTTTTCAGTGATATCTTCAATAATATCTAAAAGCGGTTCATAATGTTTCTTTAAAAACAAAAGCTTTTTTTTAAGATTTACAATATCTGAAATATAATCCTTTGTTTTACCTTCAATTACATCAACTTCCACATCCTGAATTTCTGCTTCAAGATCTGAAAGCATCTGATAGTCTTTTGCTGACATTTTGTCAAGCAATGTATACAATATTCTGTCCAAACTTAAAATCATTGACCCTTTTGAGTCAACATCTTTTTTAACGTCATCTATAATGCTTAAGTCTGTTTTCGTCACAAGAAGCAGGCATTTTTTTGTCAAGTAGAAATCAAGTTCGTCAAAGCTGTATGTATTTTGTGATGCATCTATGATGTTGAGGATTCCAAAACTGTAATTTTCATAAATTTCAACTTTTGGAGTGTCGTCGTTATGTATGCAGTCATTAATTGTCCCATAGCTGAAGTGGAAATGACCGTTTATTTCCATGAGTTCATCGGGATTTAGAATAAAAAGAAATGTGCTTTCCTCATCGCGGACAAAGTTTTCGTAATCAACTTTTGTCAGTCGATCCTGGTTTATTTTGTAAATTAACAAATTATCACCTCAATTTAAGATTTTATTATGGAAAATGAGTTATATTAATTACTATCTTAACAGTTTTATTGTTCACTGTAAATTGGAATTTAGTCATTAGTTAAATTTATCTCACAATACAAAAATGTTTATAAAATATATATACAATCTTGAAATAACTATTAATTGATGATAAAATGAATAATCTAAAAATATTAAAGGGCGTAAAATGAAAACTAAAATTAACAGGTACGATATTGCACTGATTGCAGCAATAGTATTAATCAATGTTGTGATACTTTTTTCAGGAGGAAGAAAGGCTGTACATGCTGATGAAAAAATTGCCTACGTTTACTCCCACGAGGAACTTGTGGGGGAATATGTCATGTCTGATGACTATGAAACAGAGTTCACTGTAGGCGACGAAAAATCAGGTTACAATACGGTTCACATAGAAAACGGGGAAGTATGGATTCACGATGCTACCTGTCCCGACAAAATATGTCTGTCACAAGGCAAGATTTCAAGAGACGGTGAAATAATAGTGTGTCTTCCAAATCAGTTTATGATTCAAATAGAAGATAAGGCTGAAGAAGAAAATGACGTTGATTTTATGGCACAATAAGGAAAAGGAAAATTATGAATAAATTACAAAGATACATTTTTTTATCTCTGCTGACTGCAGCTGCTTTAATCTTGAGCATATTAGAAGGAATGATTCCTTTGCCATACATAGCACCCGGTGCAAAGCTTGGGCTTTCTAACATAGTTACAATGACTGTAATAGTTGTTTTTGGCTTTAAAGATGCAATGCTTGTAGTAATTCTTAGGTGCATTCTATTGATGCTTGTGGCCACAAACCCTGTTACGTTCATTTACAGTCTTGCAAGCGGAATAATGAGCACAGTTGCAATGAGCTTGGGACTGAAATACTGCAAAAAACTAAGCTTCATAGGTGTGAGTGTTCTTGGAGCAATGACCCACAACGCAACGCAGGTTACTGTTGCTGCCATAATTTTCGGCACGTTCAATCTGTATTATTACATGCCTGTTTTATCGCTTGTAAGTATTTTTACAGGCTGTTTTGTTGGTTATTCTTCAATTTTCGTTTCTGACAATTTGAACAGGACGTTATTAAAATTACGAAGAGAGGTATAGCATGAAGAAGGGAAATACCATTTACTTGGTTTTGCTGATATTGACATCTGTTATCATAGGCACAATTTTGGGTCAAGCCTTTGCAGGTACTTTTCCTATCTTGAATTACGGAGAAGGAATTGGATTTGGTCCGGCAACCTTAGATTTGAGCATATTCACTCTTACATTCGGGTTCAGTGCAAATCTCACTGTTGCAGGAATAATTGGATTGTTAATTGCAATAATAGCTTATAGAAAACTTTAAGGATAAATGATGAAAAATATAATCTTGGCTTCAAAATCCCCAAGAAGGATTGAGATGCTATCAAAATATCTGGAAAAAATAATTGTTTTTTCGCCTGATACGGATGAAAGGGTAAATGACTTGGATCTTCCGGAAACAACGGTCATGAAAATTGCTTTTGAAAAAGCATGGAAAGCATCTTGCGACTGTGAAACAAAAGGAATCATAATAGCAGCTGACACGGTTGTCTTCCTTGATAAAATAATGGGAAAACCAAAGGACGATGAGGAAGCATTTTCAATGCTTAAATCACTGTCCGGAAAAATTCACAGCGTTTATACGGGAGTGTGCGTAATAGACAGCACAGATGGTACAAAGGTAGTTGACTATGAAAAGACATTTGTTGAGTTCAACCCACTTACAGATGACTTTATCATGCGTTATCTGGAAACAGGTGAGCATTTAGATAAAGCAGGGGCCTACGGAATTCAGGGTTTTGGAGAGCTCATGGTTAAAAGAATTGACGGTTGCTACAACAATGTTAAGGGTCTTCCCCTTACAAAACTTAACAATATTCTGACAAAACATTTTTCTCTTAAGCTGCTGTAGAGGTGCATCTAAAATTGCATATTGGAGGATAAAATGGACAATACTAACTACACCATAAAATCAATGCCCAGAGACGAAAGACCTCAGGAGAAATTGCTGAAATATGGAGCTAATAATTTGTCCGACTCAGAACTTATTGCAGTTATCATTAGGACAGGAAACAAAGACGAAAATGCGGTTATGCTCGCCCAAAGAATTTTAAAGGATGACGGAAAAGGTCTACGAAACATTGCCGAGGCTACTCAAGAAATTTTACAGGCCTACAAGGGCATAAACGACGTAAAGGCTGCGCAGCTACTTGCTTTGGCTGAATTAAGCAAAAGAATCAGCACTTTAAAAATTGACAAAATAAAAATATCTTCCCCCGGAGATGCAGCTGTTGTGATGATGGAGGAAATGAGGTATTACAAAAAAGAATACTTTAAAATCATTTTGCTTGACACTAAAAACAACATAAAAAAGGTGTCGCAGATTTCAGTTGGAAGTCTTAACAGCTCCATAGTACACCCAAGAGAAGTGTTTTATGAAGCTGTCTCAAGCTCATGCTCTTCAATAATTCTTGTGCACAATCATCCAAGCGGCGAAACAGAACCAAGCCATGAGGACATTGTGCTTACAAACAGACTTGATGAATGCGGAAAAATATTGGGAATAAAGGTCTTGGACCATATTATCATAGGGGATGGAGTTTTTTACAGCTTCAAAGAAGAAGGTTTAATATAAAATAGCGAAAGGAAACAAACATGGGATTTTTCGATTTTTTCACTCAAAAAATAGGCATAGATTTAGGAACTTCAAACACTTTGGTTTATGTGAGCAACAAGGGAATAACAGTAAATGAGCCGTCAGTGGTAGCCATCAACACAGGCTCCGATGAGGTGTGCGCTGTAGGGGAAAATGCAAAAGCAATGCTTGACAGAACTCCAAAGACAATCAATGCTGTAAGGCCTCTTCAAAACGGCGTTATAGCTGATTTTGAAATCACAAGTGCCATGATTAAATATTTCATAAACAAGGCTTTAAACAAAAGGAGATTCATAAAAGCAAACATTGTTATTTGCTTACCGGTGGGAGTTACTTCAATTGAAAGAAAAGCCGTAGAAGATGTAGCCTACGATTCAGGGGCAAGGAAAGTTAAGCTTGTGGAAGAGCCCATGGCTGCTGCCATAGGAGCCGGACTTCCTGTTGACCAGGCTGTTGGAAACATGATAATAGACATAGGCGGCGGGACAACAGAAATTGCCATAATTTCTCTGGGAGGAATAGTTGAAAGCGACTCATTAAGAATTGCCGGAGACGACATGGATGTGAACATAAAGGAATACATCAAGTTGAAGTACAAAATGGATATAGGCCTGGTTACATCAGAAAAAATAAAGATGGTTCTTGGAAACGCAAGCAAGGATTATTATGACAAAGGGCACAGATCAAGAAACAAAGCTAAAGACAATGATGAAAATACTGATGAAAATGCAGATGTCTATTCACAGAGTATGGAGATAAGAGGAAGAGACATTGTTTCAGGACTTCCGCTTCACATAACTATAACAAGTGATGAAGTGAGAGAAGCAATAATTGAAACTGTAAACAGCATTGTTAACGCCATCAAAAGAGTATTGGAGAGAACACCTCCTGAACTTTCATCAGACATTTATTCAAACGGCATATATTTGACCGGCGGGGGAGCACTTCTTAAAGGACTTGACATTTACATAGAAAAAGAAACAGGACTAAAGGTTTATATAGCAGAAAACCCTCTTCAGTCCGTTGCTCTTGGAGCAGGCAAAATTTGTGAGGAAATGTAGCGGTGAGAAATGAATTTTATTAGGAAATATATCAGAAGGATATTGTTTTTGCTTACAATATTTGTATTGATTATTATGATTGGTCTGTCTTCCATAGGAAGGGTTGATGACGTGAATTTAGGATTTCTTGGAAGCGTTGTGTCCGGATTTCAAAAACTCACGTTCAACACAGGACAGACATTGACCAGTTCTTTTTATTCTGTTCAAGAAATTGTAAGAATGCGTGAAGAAAACATAATGCTCACGGACAATGTCCATGAACTCAAGGAACAGGTCAGGCTGCTTGAAAACATAGTTAATAAGTCTGATGCTCTGGAAACAGAATATGAAATGAAAAAAAACCTTTCTTATGACTATACTGTTGGACAAGTAATCGCTCTGGATGATTCAAACTGGTTCAGCAGATTTACCATTGACAAGGGTACTGATGATGGATTGAAGGTCAATGACATTGTCATAAGCGCTGTTGAAACAGAAAAGGGTGTGGTGCAGATAGGTCTTGTGGGAATAGTTACAGAAACATCTTCCAACTGGTCAAAAGTAATTACAGTACTTGACGAAAGCTGTAAAATAAGCTTCAGAGACATTGACAGCGATGAAAGTGGAATTGTTCAAGGCAGCATTGACGGGACCGTAACGGGATACTTTTTCAACAGCAAAGCTGTAGCAAACAAGGATGATTTTCTTGTAACTTCAGGAATAGGGGAAGTGTATGTTCCTGACATATATATTGGAAATGTTACAGAGGTTGTTCCAACAACAGATGCATCTACTCAGAGGATTGTAGTGGAACCTGCTGTGGAATTTACAAAACTCAGCAGAGTATATGTTCTCAAAGTAAACAGATAATGCAAAATGCAAGATGACAAGATGAAAGGTAGTAGAAATGAAAAAATTCGGCATAATGGCTGCTATGGTTGCTGTGAGTTTTATTTTCCAAACATCCCTTTTCGGCTTTTTTAATATTTTTGGTACGATTCCAAATGTTTCATTGATATTGGTTGTAATATTTGCAATGATGACAGATGGTATCACGGGAGGAATATTAGGCATCATAACAGGAGTTTTATACGATGCAATGCTTTATGATGTTTTTGGAGTATACACATTGGTGTATTTTTTAATAGGAGCCGTCATAGGAAGCTACAGCGATAACATGATGAGAGAAAATTATACTGCATACTGTGCTGTAACTACTGTCTCAACCATTGCAATGCACTTGTTGCTGTACTTTGTTTTGTATTTTTTAAAATACAGCGTGGGAAATGCAGCATTTATTTTTAAAAGCATCTTTGTTGAAGCTGCGCTTAACACGGTGCTTGTTATTTTTGTATTGAAATTGATAGTCTTCATATTCAACAAACTGAATATGAAGTAAGGAAAGTGTAGAGGTGCAAATTGAATTTACAGAAGTTTTTTACAAACAGATTCAATATTTTATACATGGTGATTGTCTTGATGCTTTGTCTCCTTGGATTCAGAATGGCCGTGTTGACCATTGTTGAAGGCGAGGAATACAGAGAGACTGCTGATATAAAAAAAATCAAGGACATACCGGTTAAGGCGCCCAGAGGCAAGATATACGACAGAAACGGAAATGTGCTGGCTGACAATGTATCAAGCTTTACGGTGCAGATGTACACTGATGAGATAGATGGCAAAAACTTCATTGAAGTTGCACAAATATTGTCTTCAATTCTGGACCAAAACGGCGAAAAGCCAATAGATGAATTCCCTATTGAGCTGGACACTTTCGAGTATGTAGACGAAAACCTTGAAAAAATGCAAGTTGTTTCATCTAATCCTGAAAGTCAGGATTTTGAAGATGAAAATTTTCAAGCTGTTACTTATACTACGGCTGAAGAAAAGGCAATCAAATCAGTTGCAGAAAATCTGAAGGACTGGCTTAATTTCAGCATAAAGATTTATGGTGAAGATTTCAGTCCAAAGCCGGCTGTATTAAACGCTGTTTTAAAAGACATCAATGCTCCTATTAAACTTGTTGACGGTAATTTTGTTTTTGATGAAACAATTTTAAATCCTGTATCGGATGCTTTAGAAAATCAGGAACATAAACCTCAAGCACAGGAACCCGTGCAGCAAGGAACACCGGAACAAAATCAAGAAACGCAAACAACAGATCCTTTAAAGGTTTGGAAGACAGAGCAAGGCATGAATGAAAATCTTACGGCTGATGAAGTTGTAAAAGAACTGCTTCTTAAAAACAGCAAGTATTTAAACACATTGTTCTCTAATTCCAAAATCAGGCGTATGTCCTATGAATTTCTCAAGGAGAGAAACCTTGCAGCAAACATCACGCTTGTGGATTATTCCTTTGTCCAGGATGAGGAATACAAAAATATAAAAAGAAACCTTAATTTAAACCATGAAGAAATAACCATGGACACAACTGCAAAAGACGACTTTGTGCTAATGACCATGAAGTATTCCATAGACAACCTTCTTCAGGCTGTGTATCAGTCAGGAAACGAAAAAATGATTCCTGGGGCCATTCTTATTGAAAGGCTTAAGGAAATATATCCCGATTTACCTGTTCAGGCAGTGGAAAACGGCGAGTTTGTTTCATTTGAGTTCACTGACGAAGAAATAAAGAACAAATATCTGAATCAGCAGCATCTTGATACATCAACAACAGCTTATGATTTCATCAAGGAAACTGCATTTAAAAACTATGATGTTCTTTACAATTTAATAACTGATGAAGCTGTGAAATATTATGCTCAGGTGGAACTGTTGAAATATGAAAACCCGTACATTTCCATAGCTGAGTGGGAATACACACCTTTCAGGGACAAAAGAAACTGGATCAATAAAAATGTTAAGATTGAAGACGACACAGATGATGTTAAAAACTATTCTGCTGAGGAAGTTTACGCAATGCTTCGTGAATCTCTTGAAATAAGCAGTGATATAAATGATTACGAAATGCGAAACATTCTGGTCTTAAGGGAGCGCTACAACAAAACAAGCTACCTTTCTTATCATCCTGTTGATATATGCTACAGCATTTCCGAGAAGACTGTGGCCATGATTTCCGAAAGATCTCATGAGCTTAACGGTATCAATGTTGAAATAGAACCTTTAAGATATTATCCTGGATATGATACAGCAGCCCATGTGCTTGGATACCTCGGTAAAATCGCACAGGATTATGAAGTGCAGGACTATGTAGTTGACAAAGGCTACAGCACTGACGACATAATAGGAAAAACCGGTCTTGAAGAAAAGTTTGAAGATTATTTAAGAGGAGAAAAGGGAAAGAAGACAGTTGAAGTAAACAATGTGGGAAAGACTATAAGATCAGTGTCCAGCCAGGCTCCTGTTCCGGGTGATGATTTGTACCTGACAATAGACTCAAGATTACAAAAAAATGCAGAGGAATCCCTCAAGAAAGGACTTGAACAAATTCAGGCAGGAGGGGTTTTTGAAAGCGAATGGGGAAATTTTAAATTTACAGACCAGTATAAAAATGCCCAGTCAGGCGCATTGGTAGTTCTTGATGTTAAGACTGGAGAGGTTTTGGCTCTGGCCAATTACCCGTCCTATGACCTTAACATGTTTTCTACTGGAATTTCCAGTGAAGACTGGAACAGCCTAATGAATGATTCAAAGAATCCACTGGCCCCAAGACCGCTTTACAACATTGCCATGCTCACTGCAATTCAGCCCGGTTCCACATTTAAAATGGTAACTTCTCTTGCTGCACTGGAAAAAGGTGTGGATCCCAACACCACAGTGTACTGTGCAGGAACCATGGAAGTGGGAGACAGACATTTTAGCTGCTGGATATACAACATGTTTGGAGGAGCGCACGGTTCCCAGACAATGTATGAAGCAATAATGAATTCATGCAACTTTTACTTTTACACAACAGTCCTGGGAGAAAATCTGGCAACAGGCCAGGCCCACACTGTGAAGGTAGATGCTGAAGATATTATAGAAATGGCTGATAAGCTTGGCCTTGACGATAAAACAGGAATTGAAATTGACATTCCTCAGGAAGCTTCAGGAGGAGCTCCAAGCATTGAAGGCAAAAAACTTAACATCAGAGTATATTTAAGAATTTTCCTCGAAGCAAACATTGAAAAATATCTGGAAGACGGATATTCAATTGATGCCGGCATGAAAAATGAAATAGTTGAAGAAATAGTAAGTTGGATTGACAGAGATGAACCCATGACAAGGGGCGAAGTTTACGACGGTTTGGTTGCATTGAAACTTAATCCTGAGAAGACAAATGACTATAATGTTCCGCTGGTTGACATACTCAAGTATTCATATATCAATCAGGCTGTATGGAACGTTGGAGACAACTTAAACATAAGCATAGGCCAGGGAAACAACTCTTATACAACATTGCAGATGGCTAATTATGTGGCTACAATTGCAAACGGAGGCTATAGAAGAAATGTAAGCCTCATCAAGGAAATAAAATCTTACGACGGCAGCAATTCTGATTATGTTCCTTTAAGAGAATCTGAAAGAATAGAGCTTTCCGACTACAGCCACCTGGATGTGGTAAAGGAAGGAATGAGAATGGTTTCTGAAAATGACAGTGCAAAGCCTTATGCTAAATTCCCTGTACAGGTAGGAAGCAAGACAGGAACAGCTCAAAAGGAAGGAACAAATCCCGATACCGGTGAGCCATATGCTGATTTTGCATGGTACGTTGCTTTTGCGCCATATGACGACCCGCAAATAGCAGTTGCCTGCGTGTTGTTTGAAGGAGGCTCAGGCCGTTATCCTACTCCTATTGTACGAGAAGTGATAGGTGAATATCTTAAAATAACAAATCAAGCAAATCAATAAATCAAATTAAGAATTAAGAGTTAAGAATTAAATGTTAGGATTTGCCATGGGGCAAATCCTAACATCAATTCTTCATTTTTCATTCTTCATTATTTTAGAAGGGGTGACAGAATGGGCAGAGTTGTTTTAGTCGGTTCACAGAAAAGCGAAATTGGAAGCACTGTATTGAGCATCAAAATGGGAATTGAACTGTCCCAAGGCGGAAAAAAGGTTCTTCTTGCAGATTTGTCAGGCGGGAAGAAGAAAATGTCGGAATATCTCAAGGTAAATGAAGATATTATCTACGACATAAAGGATGTTCTTGACGACACATGTTCTCTTGAACAGTCTGTCATAGAAGTTGTTGAGAATTTAAATCTTGCACCGTACCCAAGAATTCATGGGAAATTAGATGACATTAAAAAGGAAAAATTTTCAAAGCTTATTAATGAAGCTAAAACATCTTACGATTATGTAATTGCCGATATAGGAAAATTTTCTTTAAGCTTCATTGATTTTAACCTGGCGGACATGGCAGTGGACTTAAACAACAACGATTTTTCTTGCGTTAGAGAAATTAATAATGACAAGAGCATTGCAGAAATGTCAGGACTTAAAAATTTTACAGCTGTAATCAACAAGTTCAACAAAAAAAATGCGGTACACGGAACAATGATGAAATTAAAAGACATACAAAGAATGGCAATGATAAAGCCTGTTGTAATAGAAGAAAACATAAAATTCGTTGGTATGGACAGCTACTTCCTCTTTGGTACCGAAGATAATTCATTTCAAAGAGCTGCAAAAAACATATTGTCAAAAATAAATTAACAAAAAAACTTTTGCCCATGCAAAAGTTTTTTATTTTGTAATAAAGCTTGTAACATTTTAATAATATGTAGTGAAGGGGTGGGTGAAATGAATAAAATAACAAGAAAAAGAATCAACATTAAAAGGAAAGAAAACATAAACAAAAAATTGGTGCTTCAGGTAATTTTCAGCATTGTCTTGGTGGCCGCGGTTATAGTTACAAAAAACATCGATTCAGAAGCCTCCAGGAAGTTTATTGATGCAGCTGACCAAAAAATAACCCAAAGTTTGAATTTGAAGGAAGTAAAAAGCACCGTATGGGATGCAGCTCTCAGCATAAAAAGCCGTCTGCCTTTTATCAACGGCAAAGCTTCTGATTTTGCAGCTCCTGTAAGCGGCAAAATTTACAAGGAGTACGGGATCAATAAAGGTACAGATGCTAATTATTACAATCACGGATTGGACATAATCTCCAACACTCAATCTGTCAAGTCCATATCTAATGGTACGGTTGTTCAACTGGGGAACAACGAAAAGCTGTCTGACTACGTTGTTGTCGAAAGCAAAGGTAAGACAATCATATACGGACAAATAAAGGAATCTTTCGTAGCTGAAGGAGAACAAGTTGCTGCAGGAGACGTAATTGCTGCCTTAAATGAAGAAAACATGATGCTTCACCTTGAAGTGTGGGAGGACGGAGAATCTGTCAACCCTGCTAAGCTATTTGACATAGACAATTAGCCCTAAGGGGAAATGCTGGTTATTATAGCATTGGCAGCTCATGAGGCAGCCCATTTGTTTTCCGCAGTCTTGCTGAACATAAAATTTGACAAGGTGAAAATAACGCTGTTCGGATTCACTTTTAATGCAGATTTAG
Organism: Firmicutes bacterium UBA6113; assembly: GCA_002422545.1. Lineage (GTDB taxonomy): Bacteria > Bacillota > Clostridia > Tissierellales > Sedimentibacteraceae > Sedimentibacter. The sequence goes on from DIWF01000025.1 coordinate 51,565, forward strand.
AAAGTTCAAGTTTTTTAAAGAAGCTGATTTTGTTCGTGTCAGGACCAGTGTGCAATGCATGCCTCTACTTAGGATTTCGCAATTCTAACTACAGCGATTTTGCAAATATTAACTTATTTCTGGCATGCATTAACATGATCCCAATTGTTCCCTTGGACGGAGGAAATTTATGCAAATCTTTATTTGAATTGTTTTTGGATATGAAGACGCTTTGCAGGTACATGATAATGACAAACACATTTTTTATTGTGTGTTTTCTTACCATAATTTACATTTACAAAAACTACATCTATTTTTTGTTGATTGTGATGGCTCTTAAAGGTATAATTGAAGAAAACAGGAACATGCTGGAAAAAAGCATACGATTAAACTACAGAAACATGAAATACTAGGTGCGGAGGAAAAATGATTTCTAAAAACATTGAATTGAGAAAAAGTACATTTGATGACTGCATATATTTTTCTCGATGGGAAGAACAAGATTACATCAAGGAATTTCTGACTATAAATGAGGAACGTTCCTATGAGGATGTTGTCCGTGAATTCATCACAAGAGAAAAAGATCCGTCAAAAGAGCAATATACTATTGTTCATAATGTGACAGGCAATACAATTGGGAGAGTATATTTGTCTAATATTTCAAATTCTTCTAATTCCATGGACATTACCAGAATTTACATTGGTGAAAAAGATTTTCTTGGTATGGGCTATGGAAGGGAAGCCATGGTAATGCTTCTTGATTACTGCTTCAATTCTCTTAACATGGAGAGAGTAACACTTGACCATTACACGGGTAACAAGGCTTCTTTGCTTTACATTGATCTTGGTTTCAAATATGAAGGAATAATGAGAAATGCAGCAAAAAAAGACAATAAGTATTATGACTTACACCTGATGTCCATATTAAAGGAAGAATATAATCAAATTATTCAAAAAATATAAAAAAATATTTGAAATAATTGAAATATCGGTTATAATATAATTACATTTGTAAATGAGAATTTATAAATGCCTCTTAAATTTTTTGCCTCAAGCCGTGGTTATCCACGGCTTGCCCTTTTTTTGTCATCTTACCTTAGCAATAGACACCATTGCCACAAGAAAGCAAAATATAAATATTAAAGCAACAATATTTTCCTTGATATAATTGATTGTTTTTCGGATCATACAATTCCCCCCATACATTATATGATGATTAATTAATAAATAACATAGCTCCAGCTTATTAACAGTATGGAAAAATCAGCATAAAATGAAATATACAAAGAAATGGAGGTTTATTATGCCTAGAATATATTTAAGTCCATCTACACAGGAATTCAATCCGTATATAACAAGCGGAAATGAGGAATACTGGATGAATTTAATTGCAGATGCCATGATTCCTTATCTTCAGCAATACGGCATAGATTATAGCAGAAACAGGCCTGATATGACAGCAGGATCATCCATAAGAGAATCAAATGCAGGAAACTATGATTTTCATGTGGCAATTCATTCAAATGCTTCAGGTCAAGGGCAGGCAGGAAATCAAAGAGGAACGGTAATCTTTTATTACCCGTCAAGTGCAAACGGCTTAAGAATGGCAGAACTTGTCAGTCAGCAGTTCAAGGAAATTTATCCTAATCCTGAACTCGTCAGAATTACACCGACCACTAGCCTCGGAGAAGTTTCAAGAACCAGCGCACCATCTATTCTCATTGAAGTTGCATACCATGACAACGTAGAGGATGCTAACTGGATATCAAACAATATCGATCCAATAGCAAAAGCAATAGCAGATGCCGTAAACCAATACTTTACTTCTGCAACAGGTACAGCATCCGGTCAAACCGGAAGAGTGAGACTTACCAGCGGTTATTTGAATATAAGAAGCGGCCCGTCATTAAATTCTCCTGTTACAGGAATGGTACCTAACGGAGCGACTTTAAGAATCCTCGGCAGTTCGGGAGATTGGTACAACATTGAATACAATGGACAAAACGGATATGTAAGCTCAAATTATGTGGATGTTCAGTAAAATAAAAAAACAAGAGAAATTTCTCTTGTTTTTTTATTTTACATTATGGTGCGGTCGGGGGGATTTGAACCCCCACGAATATACATTCGCTAGCCCCTCAAGCTAGTGCGTCTGCCGTTCCGCCACGACCGCATTGCTTTATTATTATAGCGGATGTTTTGGTGTTTGTAAAGAGAAAACTTCAAAAAAATTAGTGGAATTTTATGGAATAAAATTTTGAATAACAAGCTCATAAAGTTGATGTTAGCTTAAATTTTCTTGTAATATGTTAATTTTTAGATTATAATTATACTAATAATTATTATGAGGTGCGTCATGTATGGAGCTGTTTTAAATTCCTTTACCTATGAAAATTCAGGTGGTAACGGAGCAGGAGTTATAATTCTCGAACATGAAATCAAAGACAGTGAAAAGCAAAAAATAGCAGTAGAAATAGGTCTGTCTGAAACGGCATTTATAAAACAAATTGATGAGACTAACTTTGATGTGAGTTTTTTCACTCCTTTGTGCGAGGTCGAATTATGCGGGCATGCCACAATTGCAGCTTTCTTTTATCTGGGACTTGAGGGTATTATCAAAGGATTAAATGAAACTAAAAAGGTTTATCAGAGAACAAAAGCAGGAGTCCTTGAAATTGAAATAAGTTTTAAGGAGAGTATTCCTCAGTACGTCTTGATGCAGCAATCGGAGCCGGAAATATTCGAAGAGCTTGAAGGCCTTGATGTGGCCAAAATAGCAAGATCTTTGAATATTGAAGAAAGTCTTATAGGGCTTGACGGATATGACATAAAGCCAGCAATAGTATCAACGGGACTCAAGGACATTATAATACCTGTAAAATCAAGGGATGTACTAAATAGCATTCAATCTGATCTAAAAATGATTGAAGAAATTTCCGTTGAAAAAGGTGTTGTAGGTTATCACGTTTATTCAATGGAAGGAAATCATTTTTTTGCCAGGAATTTTGCACCTGCAGTTGGCATAAACGAGGAATGTGCAACGGGCACATCAAACGGAGCCTTGGGAAGCCTTTTGTTTATGAAAAAAATTACTCGCGGAATCATGGAAGTAATCCAAGGAGAATCAATGAAACAAAAAAGTTTAATATTTGTGCAGGTTTCGGAAAATGACCACATATTGGACGTTCGTGTGGGAGGAAAAGCTTCAATTCTTAAAATTATATATTTTTAATCTGGGGGTTTTTATGAAAATTAATGAGATGGCGTCAATTTTAAATGCAGAAATTATTACAGACTTCAGCGATGAAAATACGGATATCATGTACGGATTTGCCAGTGACTTAATGAGTGATGTTTTGGCGTTTGCAACAAGTGATTCAATTCTTATTACTGGGCTTAACAACCATCAGGTTATAAGGACTGCTGAGATGCTGGATATTACAACGGTTATATTTGTAAGGGGTAAGAAACCAGGTAAGGAAATAGTAGATTTGGCTGTAGAGAATAAATTGACAATTTTGGCGACAGACTATACCATGTTTAAAACTTGCGGACTCTTGGTTATAAATGGAATGAAGGGAATTGAAGGTAATGACTGAAAATTTTTTAAAAAGGTACAGTTTCAATATCGTTGCAAATGATTTCATAAATGCAGGTAAAGCTTCCAGTGCCATAAAGGGAAATTTAAAATCAATGGGAATCAATGCGCATATTGTAAGAAGAATTGCTATAATATCATATGAGGCAGAAATAAACATTGTAATTCATTCAATTGGGGGACAGCTTCACTGTGACTTGTACCATGATAAAATAGTGATTACTTCAACAGACGTAGGACCTGGTATAAACGATATCGAAATGGCTATGACCGAAGGTTTTTCAACTGCGCCGGAATCTGTAAGGGAACTTGGTTTTGGAGCCGGCATGGGTTTGCCTAACATGAAAAAATATTCTGATGATTTTAAAATAACTTCAGGCAGCAAAGGCACAGAAATTGTAATAACTATATTCCTATAGGAGGCTAAAATGAATTTTTCTATTATGTTCGATAAGGAAAAATGCAAGGGATGCACCAACTGTATGAAAAGGTGCCCTACTCAGGCTATAAGACTCATCGACGGCAAGGCATTCATAAACAGCACTAAATGCATACATTGCGGAGAATGTATCAAAATATGTCCATACAGTGCATATACTCCTGAACCAATAGAGTGGTATGAAGAAATGCATTATTCTTCTTATAAATACAAAATTGCAATTCCGGGAACTCCTCTGTACGGTCAGTTTCCGAAAAAAATTGATATATGCAGAGTTCAAAACGCTATATTGAAGCTTGGTTTCGATTATGTATATGATGCAAGCTGGGCAGCAGAAATAGTTGCAAAGGCCATAGCAAAAAAAATCGGCAAGGAAAAAATGATAAGACCTTTGATTTCTGCCAACTGTCCAGCAGCAGTCAGGCTGATTAAAAACAGATATCCATCTCTTATGGACAATTTGATACTCCTTAAGGAACCTATGGAAATAGGAGCAATGATGGCAAGGGAAAGAGCCAAGAAACTTTATAACTTAAAAGATGATGAAATAGGAGTTTTTTATATATCCCCCTGTCCGGCAAAGCTTTTGGCTGTAACAGACCCCATTGGAAATTACAAGCCTTCTGTTGACTGGGTAATTCCCTTGAACACAATTTACGGTGATTTGTACAGGGAAGTTCTCTCTCAGGATGACAAGACATGTTCATATCCTTCTACAAGCGGAATCAAATGGGCTGTGTCCGGAGGCCAGTCGGAATCAGCAGGCCTTAACAATTACATTGCCGTGAATGGAATGGAAAATATAATTCAAATACTGGATGAAATAGAAAACGGCAGATTAAACGATGTTGATTATGTGGAAGCTTTAGCATGTGTCCAGGGGTGCGTTGGTGGAACATTCAATGTTGTAAATCCATTCGTTGCAAGCAGCAATATCAAAAACATAATAAGCTGTGCCGATTATGAATGCATAAATCCGGATCTGGACAGATTTGAAGAACTGTACGAATCGGGAGTGCTCAAGTACAGGCTCATGGAAGAAGACAATCCAAACAATTTCAACATGAAAGAAGCAATTGAAAAAAGTGAAAAAATAAAAGAAATAACTGATTTGCTTCCCGGCCTTGACTGCGGTTCCTGTGGAGCACCCACATGCAGCGCTCATGCTGAGGATGTTTACAGCAACCAGTCAAAATTGTATGACTGCGTTGTTCTAAGAGCTAATGAAAAGAGGTAGAAATTATGAAAACTGTAGAATTTGCCCAAAATTTAAATTTGGAACTTTTGTTCAGTACAGACAAGGACATGAATGTTGAAGGAGTTTATGTAGGAGATTTATTGAGTATAGTAATGGCAAAAGCAAAACAAAATTATGCATGGATTACCATACAAACACACATAAACATAGTTGCAGTTGCTGATCTTTTGGACTTATCATGCATAATTGTTGTTGAAAATATGGAAGTGGAGGAAGAAACACTTGAAAAAGCCAAGGAGCTTGACATACCTATTTTTAAAACAAAGGAAAGCGCCTACAGTGTTGCTTGCAATCTTTTTAAAATGGGGATAAAATGAAATTTTACTACGACCTGCACATTCATTCTGATTTGTCGCCCTGCGGTAGCAGCGATATGACACCCAACAATATTGTAAACATGTCATATATAAAAGGACTCAATATCATATCAGTAACCGACCACAATACTGCAAAAAATCTTCCGCCTGTAGTCATGCTTGGGGAAAAGGCAGGCATAAAGGTGTTGCCTGGAATTGAAGTAACAACAAAGGAAGAGGTTCATGTTCTTTGCTATTTCAGGAATCTCATTGATGCCCTTGAATTCAGCAATATAATATATTCTTCGCTTCCCGCCATGATGAATAATCCGTTCATCTTCGGAGAGCAGAACATTTATAATGAATTGGACGAAAAAACAGGAAGCATTGAAAAGCTACTTTTAAACTCAGCTTCATTATCAATAAGTGAAGTTCGTACCATGGCTGTTTCTCATCACGGAATCATGGTACCTGCCCACATAAATAAAAAATCGAACAGCATATTAGGTGTTTTGGGCTTTATCCCCAAAAATCTATGCATTGATCTCGTAGAGATTTATGATAAAACAGCAATTGATGAAAAGTATGTTGAAGGCTTGAGAATTTTAAGAAATTCTGATGCGCATCAACTTGTTGATATATCTGAAGCAAAGAATTTTCTGGAATTGGATGATATTGAAGATATTTACGATTACATGAACATATTATAAGTCGCAGATGCGACTTTTTAATTTAACGGAGGAGTTATGAAAGAAATTTCAATGCATATTTTGGACATTGTCATGAACAGCGTTAAAGCCAAGGCGACGCTTATTGAAATAGAAGTTGAAGACAGCTCGAAAAAAAACTGTCTGAAAATTTTAATCAAGGACAATGGAATCGGTATGAGTGAAGAAATGCTTAAAAAAATCACAGATCCCTTTTTTACAACACGCACAACTAGAAAGGTCGGTCTGGGTCTTCCAATGCTCAAGGAATCATGTGAAAGATGCAACGGAAAATTGACCATTGATTCACAATTGGGGGCCGGAACCAGGTTGGAATGTTTCTTTGAAAGAAATAATATTGACCGTGCCCCCATGGGAAACATGGGAGAAACTATTATGACAATAATAAATTCCTTGCATGATTGTGAATTAATTTACACTCATTATACCGACTGCGGCAAGTTTTCTTTAAGCACTGAGGAAATAAAGAATATACTGGATGGAGGAGATATTTTAGACAGCTCGGTCCTCCTTTGGATTAAGGAATATATCAATGAAAACATAAGAGAATTGTCTACAAATTAACAAACAAATTCATGGAATTTACATCCATTGCTTGCAAATTAACAAAAATGATGATAGAATTTTTAAGAATAACAAAAAAAGATGTTTAAAAATTAAATATAATCTGTTATAATCGTTATGTTTGATTACTAAATATTCTTTTATATAATTCTTTTATATAAACAATTAAAACAAGAGGTGGTAAATATGAGCACAAAGTTGTTTACTTTTAAAGGTGGAGTACATCCCCCTCAAAACAAGACATTTACGCAAAATGTGCCGATTGAAAATGCAGTTGATCCTAAAATTGTTGTTATCCCATTATCACAGCACATAGGAGCACCGTGCGATCCATTGGTAGCTGTAGGCGATACAGTTAAAGTTGGTCAAAAAATAGGCGAATCAAAAGCCTTTGTTTCAGTACCAGTACATTCAAGCGTATCTGGAACAGTTAAAAAAATTGAACAGCATCAAGTTCCCGGAGGTTCGAAAGTTAATTGCATAATTATAGAATCTGATGGAAAGTTTGAAGTTCATGAATCTGTTCAGCCAAAAGGCAATCTAGAAAGTCTTTCAAAAGATGAAATTTTATCAATCATCAAAGAAGCAGGTATGGCAGGCATGGGCGGAGCAGCATTCCCTACTCATGTTAAACTTGCTCCTCCAAAGGACAAGGTTATTGACGTTTTGTTGGTAAACGGAGCTGAATGTGAACCTTATCTCACAGCAGACCACAGAATCATGCTTGAAAAGCCTGAACTTGTAATACTTGGCATAAAAGCGATTAAAAAGGCTCTGGGCGTTGAAAAATGCTATATTGCTATTGAAAAAAATAAACCGGATGCAATTGAAATGCTGCAAAAATTAGCAGAAGGCGAAGACGGCATTGAAGTTTGCCCTATGGAAGTAAAATATCCTCAAGGCGATGAAAAGAGAATTATCAATGCAATTACGGGAAGAATAGTACCTTCAGGCGGACTTCCAATGGAAGTTGGCTGTGTTGTTGAAAATGTCGGAACAGTTGCTACAATAGGAAATGTATTTATGACAGGCATGCCTGCAGTACAAAGAGTTGTTACTGTATCAGGAAGCGCTGTAAAAAATCCTAAGAATATTTACGTAAGAATTGGTACATTATTTAAAGATGTTATCGAACAGTGCGGCGGTTACTCTGAAGAACCTGGAAAGATATTAAACGGCGGACCTATGATGGGTATAGCGCAATTTACAGATGAAGTTCCGGTTGTTAAGGGAACATCAGGTATATTGGTATTCAACAAAAAGGATGCACAGATTCCTGAGCCTTCAAATTGTATTTTGTGCGGCAGATGCGTTGAAGCATGCCCTGTTTATTTGCAGCCTTACAAGATCAGCAGATTTTCAATATTGAAAAAATTTGATGAAGCTGATGAACTGCATGGAGCAGATTGCATCGAATGCGGTGGTTGTTCTTATGTATGTCCTGCAAAGAGACCATTGAAAGAAACAATCAGCATCGCCAAAAAAGAAATATTAACAAGACGCAAAAAGGCAAAATAGGAGGAAATACAGATGGAAAATAAATTGATTGGTTCATCGTCACCTCATATTAGATCCGATGAAACAACTCAAAAATTAATGCTGGACGTTATTATTGGTTTAACACCGGCATTGGCAGCAAGTATATTTTATTTTGGATTTAATTCATTGATATTATTGGTGGCTTCTGTTGTAGCAGCTGTAGTAACAGAGTATTTGTGCGAAAGAGCTATGGGCAGAGCTATAACCGTTACAGATTTAAGTGCTGTTGTAACAGGCATATTGTTGGCTTTTAACTTACCGGCATCAGCACCTTGGTGGGTTGCTGTAGTTGGTGCTGCATTTGCAATAGCAGTAGTAAAGCAGGTTTTTGGTGGACTTGGTTTTAACTTTTTGAACCCGGCATTAGCTGGAAGAGCATTTTTAATGGCATCATGGTCAACTCATATGACAACAGGATTTATAAATCCGGTTACAGATGTTGTTGCTTCTGCAACACCATTAGCAATATTAAAAGGTACAGCAACAGGCACTCTTCCTTCAGTTATGGACATGCTGCTTGGCAACATACCTGGAGTTATTGGAGAAACTTCAGCAATACTTCTTTTAATAGGCGGTATTTATTTAATATACAGAGGAACCATAAAGTGGATTATTCCTGTAGTTTACATTGGTACAGTAGCTGTAATAGCACTTGTTGTTGACGGAGGAGGCATGCTTTTATATCATTTATTTGGCGGCGGACTCATGCTTGGAGCATTCTTTATGGCAACTGACTATTCAACAAGCCCGGTTACTGACAAGGGTAAAGTTATTTTTGCTGTCGGAGCTGGTGTGCTGACAATGCTCATAAGAAAAGTCGGCGGATATCCTGAAGGAGTAAGTTATTCAATACTTCTTATGAATATTTTGACTCCTATGATAGATAAGTATGTGACACCGAAAGTTTTTGGAGTAGCAGGAGGTGTAAAGAATGAAAAATAGTTATGTACGTTTAGGCGGTATTTTATTTTTGATTGCTGCAATATCAGCAGGTGTGCTTGCATTTTTGAATGATTCTACAAAGGATTTAATTGCTAAGAACGAAGCCATGGCTGCTACAAGCCCTGAAGTTCTGGAAGCAGTTATGCCTGGTTCGGTAATGTTCAATGATTATGCAGATGCAGCTCTGGTTGAAACTATAAAATCAGAAAACGGAAAATTTGTAAATCTTCAAACAGCTGTAGACGGTTCTAACAATGAACTTGGTTATGTTGTAAGAACATTCAGCACAGTTGCCGGTTATGGCGGAGACATGGAATTGTTTGTCGGTATTTCTCCAGATGGTAAAATTACAGGCGTAAATGTAGTTTCACATTCAGAGACTTCAGGTCTTGGTTCAAGAACCACAGAACCATCGTTTACTTCACAGTTTGCCGGCAAGGATGCAACTGCAGAAATTACTGATTTTGATGCTATAACAGGAGCTACTAAGTCTTCTAAATCATTCCTGAGCGCAGTTAACAACGCAATAAGCATCTATGATCAATATTTAAAATAGGAGGAAGACATGAACAAATTAGATATATTTAAGAATGGTGTTACCAAAGAGAATCCTATTTTAGTTCAACAGGTTGGTATGTGTGCAACACTTGCTGTTACAACTTCTCTTTTAAACGGAATAGGAATGGGAATAGCAGTTATAGCTGTTTTGACAGGATCAAACATAGTTATTTCTCTTTTAAGAAAATTTATACCCGATGAGGTACGTATACCTGCATTCGTTATAATAATAGCAGCATTTACAACTATAGTAGACTTATTGATGCATGCATATACTTTTGCCTTGTATCAGGCTCTGGGTGTATTTATCCCTTTGATAGTTGTAAACTGTTTAATTCTTGCCAGAGCAGAAGCATTTGCATTTAAAAACGGTGTAGTTGATTCTATTGTTGACGGTCTTGGAATGGGAGTAGGCTACCTGGTTGCAATGATTTTATTAAGTTCAGTAAGAGAATTTTTAGGTAATGGAACACTTTTCGGAATAAATGTCCTTCCGGCATCTTATGAGCCGATGATGATTGCAATTCAGCCACCAGGAGCTTTCATTATACTTGGATTATTAATAGGTCTTGTAAATTACCTTTCAAGAAGAAAGAAAGCATAGGAGGTAAGTTAAATGAATTTGATTAGTTTATTTATAACATCTGCGATTGTTAACAACATTATATTTTCGCAGTTTTTAGGAGCATGTCCTTTCCTTGGAGTTTCTAAAAAAATAGATACAGCAGCGGGTATGGGTATTGCCGTAATATTCGTTATTACATTGGCTTCTGTTATAACTTACATTGTTCAGAAGGCAATTTTGGATACATTAGGGTTACAGTATCTGCAGACAATTATGTTTATATTGATAATTGCAGCATTGGTTCAGTTTGTTGAAATGTTCTTGAAGAAATCAGCTCCTGGTCTTTATCAGGCACTTGGTATTTATTTGCCGCTGATTACTACAAACTGTGCAGTTCTTGGTGTTGCCATCATAAACATTACAAAAGAATATAGCTTCATAGAAGCTATGGTAAACTCTGTTGGAACGTCATTGGGATTTTTAATTGCCATTGTGTTGTTTGCAGGAGTGAGAGATAAAGTTGATAATGCAGATTTGCCGGAATCATTGAAGGGTTCAGCTATTTCTCTGGTTGCAGCGGGTCTTATGTCTATTGCATTCCTTGGTTTCTCCGGATTGCAATTATAGGAGGGTAATAAAATGGTTATAGTTAGTGCAGCAGCGGTAACTGGCGGAATAGGTGTTGTATGCGGTGTCTTGTTGGCAGTTGCAGCAAAGCTATTTGCAGTTGAAGTTGATCAAAAAGTAATTGAAGTTAGAAATGCATTACCTGGAGCAAACTGCGGAGGATGCGGGTTTGCAGGATGCGATGCATTGGCAGCTGCCATTGCAGCCGGAAAAGCTCCTGTTAACGGATGTCCTGTTGCAAATAAGCAGGCTCATGAAAAAATTGCTTCTATCATGGGAGTAACTGCAGATGAATCAGAAAAGAAAGTTGCACATGTAATGTGCCAGGGCTGCGATACAGTTGCAAAACAGAAATATGAATATAATGGAGTTCCTGACTGCAAGGCAGCAGCAGCAGTGATGGGCGGAAACAAATCATGCGACAAAGGCTGTCTGGGATTTGGAAACTGCAAAGTGGTATGTGCTTTTGATGCTATTGAAATAGTTGACGGACTGGCAGTAATTGATAAAGATAAATGTACTTCTTGCGGAAAATGTGTTGAAGAATGTCCAAAAGCTGTAATTGAATTTGTTCCTTACAAAAACAATGTAATAGTTGGATGCCACAACAAGGATTTCGGCAAAGCTGTAAAAGATGTTTGCTCAGTAGGCTGCATCGGCTGTAAAATCTGTGAAAAGAACTGTGCATTTGATGCAATTCACGTAACAGATAACTTGGCAAAAGTTGATTACGATAAATGTACACACTGCATGGTTTGTGTTGAAAAGTGCCCTACAAAGGCAATTCAAGGAGATTTGCTTTCTAGAAAGAAAGCTTTCATAGTTGAAGAAGGCTGTATTGGCTGCACAATATGTGCAAAGAATTGTCCGGTAAGCGCAATTGAAGGTGAACTCAAAAAGACACACAAGGTTGATCCTGACAAGTGCATTGGATGCGGAGTATGTGCTACAAAATGTCCTAAGAAAACAATTGAAATGAAATAGTTTAAAGACTGTGTCTTAACGGACACAGTTTTTTTATAGAATATGAAAGTCTTTTCTTATTCTATAAAAACGAGGATTGCAAAGGACGGGACGTCCATGCCGTTAAGAGGGGGACATATGTCCACCTAGCGGGAGTTGCGTAGCAACTCTTTTTATATGCAATTATTTTTTGACAAAAACAGAAATTGAATTTATAATGTAGTAAATTATAATAAACCAAAGGATTGAATTATGGAAGCTTTGAAAAAAATTGAAAACGATTTAAAAGGAAAAACCATTGAACTTTCAGAATTTAACAAGAACAAAACAGTATTGATTGTCGTAGACATGGTCAATGGTTTTGTTTATTCAGGACCTTTGTCTTCACCAAGAGTAGCAGGGATTGTAAAAAATATTGCTATATTAAATGAAAAAACCAATGGTTTTAAAAAAGTTTTTTTTCTTGACAGTCATGAAGAAAATTCAAAGGAATTCGGAAGTTTTCCTCTACACTGCATCAGAGGAAGCTATGAAGCAGAGCTTATACCGGAACTTAAAACTAAATTTTCTGAGAGACAGGATACATTATACATTGAGAAAAACAGCACAAATGGTTTTTTCACCGCCGAATTCCAGCAGTGGCTTGAGAAAAATATAGATGAAGTTGATAATTATATTATTGTGGGCTGTGTCACAGACATATGCGTGCTTCAGTTCGCCCTAAGCCTTAAGGCATATTTCAACGAAAAAAACAAAAGTAAAAGAATAGTAGTGCCCAAAGACTGTGTTGAAACATATGATGGCGGTACACATGACGGATACCTAATGAATTTATTTGCTCTTTACAACATGCACACAAGCGGAATTGAAATTGCAGATAAAATAAACTAAGGAGAATAATATGTATTATAATAATTTTGGCGACAGAAAATTATCCATGCTGATGGATTTTTACGAGCTCACCATGGCAAACGGATATTTTGTCAACGGTATGAAAGACGACATCGTATATTTTGACATGTTCTTCAGAAAAAACCCGGACGGAGCAGGTTTTTCCATTGTTGCGGGATTAGAACAGGTTATTCAGTACATAAAAGAATTGAAATTCAACGATCACGACATAGAATATTTAAGAAGCAAAAATATGTTCAAGGAAGAATTTTTGCAATATCTTAAGAACTTCAAATTTTCAGGAGACATTTACGCCATTCCTGAAGGTACTCCAGTTTTTCCAAACGAACCTCTAATAACAGTAAGAGCAAAGTCCATTGATGCTCAGCTCATTGAAACAATGCTTCTTTTGACCATCAACCACCAAAGTCTCATAGCCACAAAGGCAAACCGTGTTGTGAGGGCTGCGAAGGGTAGACCTATTATGGAGTTTGGAGCAAGAAGAAGCCAGGGCTACGACGGTGCCATTTATGGAGCAAGGGCTGCCTATATAGGAGGAGTTGTGGGAACTGCCACTACGTTGGCTGATGAGGCATTTGGCGTCCCTGCCTTAGGCACAATGGCTCATTCGTGGGTTCAGATGTATGAAAGCGAATATGAAGCGTTCAAGGTGTATGCTGAGAATTATCCCGACAGCTGCACGCTTTTAATAGACACATACAATGTAATTAAAAGCGGAATTCCAAATGCAATTAGGATTTCTAAGGAAATTCTAGAACCAATGGGAAAGAGGCTTAAAGGAGTGAGAATTGACTCAGGGGACATAGCATATTTAAGCAAGAAGTGCAGGAAGATGCTCAATGAAGCAAGTCTTCATGACTGTGCCATTGTTGCTTCAAACAGCCTTGATGAGTTCATCATAACAGATTTGCTTGACCAGGGAGCAAAAATTGATTCTTTTGGAGTTGGTGAAAGACTTATTACAGCGAAGTCAGAGCCAGTTTTCGGCTGCGTATACAAGCTTGCAGCTATTGAAAAAAACGGTGAAATCATACCAAAAATTAAAATATCTGAAAATGAAGAAAAAATAACCAACCCCGGCTATAAAAAAGTGTGGAGACTGTACGACAAAAAAGCTGACAACCCAATTGCAGATGTTGTTGCCATGCACAATGAAGTAATTGATGATACAAAGCCATACACTATATTTGATGAAATTCATGTTTGGAAAAAGAAAAAGGTAACAAGATTTTATGCCAAAAACCTTCAGGTGCCTGTCTTCATAGGGGGCGAATGCGTTTATGAAAGCCCAAGCCTAAATGAAATAAGAGATTATTGCAAAAAGGAAGTTGACAATTTGTGGAATGAGGTAAAGAGGTTTACAAATCCTCACACATATTATGTTGACCTTTCATCGGATTTATGGATTTGCAAACAAGATTTAATAGGGCAGTACAGCTTTAAATAAAATATCCCCCGAAATATGAACTGACCCCCATATGTTAGACCTAAAAAATCTAACATATAGGGAGGTCAGTTTTTTTATGGCAAAATATAGTTTTGAAATGAAAATGGAAATAGTAAAAGCGTATTTAAATAATGAAGGAGGCTATACCTATTTAGCTAAGAAGTATGGAATTCCATATAAGAAATCTGTTCAACAGTGGGTAACTTCATATAAAGCTTTTGGTGAAGAAGGCTTGATGCGTTCCAGAAAAAATGAAACATATACTTTCGAATTCAAACTTAATGTGGTAGAGTTATATTTATCAACAGAGCTCTCTTATCAGGAGTTAGCTCTATCAGTTGGCATAAACAATCCACCACTAATTACTAAGTGGGTAAATGATTTTAGAATCGCTGGTCCTGATGCTTTACGACCAAAACGAAAGGGGCGACGTTCCAAAGTGTCTAAACCAAAGGAAAGCAAACTTACAAAAATTGAAAATGTAAACAATAATTCAGAGTATTTAAAACAACTTGAGGATGAAAATCTCAAGTTAAAAATCGAGAATGCCTATTTAAAAGAATTGAGGAGGCTACGTTTAGAAGAGGAAGCTCTTCTGAAAAAACAGCGAGAATTATCCACAGCCTCCGAGGAGACTTCAAACTAAAAGATATTCTCGCATTTACAGGTTTTCCTAAATCAACATATATGTACTGGCAAAAACACTTTGATAGAGAAAATCCAAATGAGGATCTTGAGCAAAGAATCCTTGAAATTAGAAAAGAAAACAAAGATTTTGGATATCGTCGAATTTATGGAGAATTAAGAAAACAGGGACTCATTATAAACAAGAAACGTGTTCAACGAATTGTTCAGAAGTTAGGTCTTCAAGTTACTTCATTTACCAGAAAAAGCCGTAAGTACAGTTCATATAAAGGCAAGGTGGGTAAGACTGCTCCTAATAGAATTTACAGGAGGTTTGAAACTCATATTCCTCACCAAAAGATTACAACGGACACCTCTGAATTTAAGTATTATGATATAGATGACAAAGGACGAATGATTATCAAGAAACTTTATCTGGATCCTTTTATGGATATGTACAATAGAGAAATAATTAGTTATGGTATTTCGCAACGACCATCTGCTGAGAATATAATGAATGCTTTAAATGAAGCCATAAAAGTTACAAACGACTGTAAATACAGACGTACGTTTCATTCGGATCAAGGATGGGCTTACCAGATGAAGGCTTATAGTTATAAGCTGAAAGAAAATAAAATCTTTCAAAGTATGTCCCGGAAAGGAAATTGCCATGATAATTCTGTAATGGAAAATTTCTTTGGAATTATGAAACAAGAGATGTATTATGGTGTGATTTATTATAGCTATGAGCAACTGAAAGAGACAATAGACAAATACATAAAGTATTATAACGAGAAACGAATTAAAAAGAAACTTGGATGGATGAGTCCTGTAGAATACAGGCTCAGCCTCTTGGCTGCATAAAATAATTGCGTAGCAGTTAAAAACTACTACGCAATAAAGTCTAACTTATTGGGGTCACATCA
>DIWF01000013.1 GCA_002422545.1 Firmicutes bacterium UBA6113
GTCTATCCTATAGGTACCATTTTACACATCAGCCATTTTTATTTATTTAAGATTGTCAAGCACTCTTTTTATCTTTGCTGGTGAAACTCTGCACTTTTCTTCTGAAACAGCACATACTGCAAAACGTAGTCCTTTTTTCAAAGCTACTACAAACAGATTTTCTTTAATCAGTTCTTCGGAAGCTTTCTTTGCGTTGCTGCAAGGTATGCTAACGAAAAATCCGTCTCTGTAAGGAAGTATTTCAAGACCTGCTTCCTTTGCTCCTTCCACAAATGCATCCGCACGTTTTCTGAGCATTGTCTTTGTTGCATTAACTTCGTCTTCATATGCCTTAGTCTTTGCAGGATCTTTTGCGATGTTTGTCATTACTGACATAGCAGCTCTTGTTCCGTTTGACCAATTTGCTCTGTTTGCATGCATTGCTGAATAGAAGAATTCATTGGCAACATCCTCGTTTGAAGATATTCCGATTGCAGCACCTGATCTCATGCCGTACATTGTGTATCCTTTTGACATGCTGTATGCCACTATTACAAATATGTTTTCAGGAAGATTGCTGAATTTTGTGAAGAATTTTCTTCTTTCATTTCCAATTCCCGCATAGTCGATGTATGCTGAGTCTACAACTATTATAATTTTGTTTTCAGAATCTTTTGCATTTTCTTTGGCAATGTTTAAAACTTCATCCCATTCCTCGTCAGAAAGGCTGTATCCTGTAGGATTGTTTGCCGGAGTATTGATTATTGTAACAAGTCTTTTTTGCTTCTTAATCAATTCTTCAAATTTTTCTTTAAATGATATTATGTTGAATTCGCCCTTGTCATTGAACAGTTCATAATTTGTTACTGTTCTTCCGAATTCTTCAGAAATTGTAACATAAGGAGCCCAGAACCAGTCACATACCAATATGGAATCTCCAGGATTAGTGTAATTCCAGATAGCGTGTCTTACTGAACCTGTTCCTCCCGGCGTTGCCACTGCTTTTATGTAAGCGTCAGGTCTGTATCCTTTAAAACATGCATCCTGAATAGCTTCAAGGAAGTCTGGCTGACCAGCAACTTGTGCATAGGCAGCTATGTCTGCATTTGGTAAAGATTTTAATTCACTGTATACGGTTTCAAGGCATATAAGATTTCCATCGTCGTCAACCAATGCTCCTAGTGTAGAATCAATAACATTGTCTTTGCCGTATTTTTCAATTGCTTCTTTTGCCTTAGCAGCCAGTCCAAAGATAGCATCATTTTCCAGCGGCCATACAGCATGATCGGCAACCATTTTAAATGACATAACATCACCTCATTAATTATTATTTTGTTAATTCTAACATTATAAAAAATATAAGTCAATGATTAAGTAATATATCGCTGCCTTCAAAGACTTTGAAAGCTAAAATATGCATTATTATAAAATGCTAGAAAAATATGAAAAAATAGTTGACAAGAAAGGACAATATTGTTATTATATAAAAGTTCTCAAAAAAAATTAATATGATCCATTAGCTCAGCAGGCAGAGCACTTGACTTTTAATCAAGGTGTCCGGCGTTCGAATCGCCGATGGATCACCATTACAAACAACATTTGACGATCTTAGCGACGTTGAATGTTGCTTTTTTTTATAAATTTTTTCTTATTTATTTTTGTTTTCAACATTTTTCAACAAAATCTGCTCTATAAAAAATGTATATTCTTATGAGTGAAGTAAAAATAATTTAATTTAGCGAAGCGAAGGGGAACAAATGTTACTTAAAGATGAGAAAGTTAATAACGAAAAACATGGATCAACAAGAGGAGGCGACAAGAAGGAAACAAAAATCAATAATGTTAAAGATGTACCGACAAGTGGATGCAACGAGCAAAATTCAAGAATTAGTGACAAAGATGAAACAACAAGGATGTGCAGCGGGCAGGATGCAAAAAATCAAAGCGAAAAGATGGCCGCTCTTGGCCAGCTTGCAGGAGGAATTGCCCATGATTTCAACAATCAGCTCATGAGCATAATCGGAAATGCAACAATGATTCAAAAGACAGACGATATTGAAAGAATAAGAGAATATGCCGAAAGAATAATTCACATATCTCAAAGTACAGCAAACCTCACGAAAAAGATATTGATGTTTTCAAAGAGGGAAAGCAGCATAAACAAGCCTGTCAATTTAAAAAGCATCATGGACAACACATACAACATGGTTGAATCAATATTGAGCAAAAAAATTGAACTTAGTTACAGCTACCAGGCATCTAACAAGGTTATTCTCGGTGATGAGGCCCAGGTGGAGAGCATGATTGTAAATCTCATATTGAATTCAAAGGATGCTCTTGATGATTCCTTTGGAAAAATTAAAATCGGCGCAGAAGATACAGTTATATTTTCTGAAACGGTTCTTAGCCACGGAGAAATGATAAAACCGGGAAATTATATCAAAGTATATGTGGAAGACAACGGCAAAGGAATTAAAGACGAAGTGCTCAATCGCATTTTTGAGCCTTATTTCACTACCAAAAACAAAACAAAGGGAACAGGACTTGGCCTGTCTGTTGTTTTTGGAACAGTAAAATCCCATTCAGGCTATATCAATGTTGAGAGCCAGCACGACATGGGTACACTCTTTGAAATATTTTTGCCGGTTTATGTAAAGAAAGAAAAAACAAAAAAAGAGATGGAGATGGATCTTAACAGCAACATAATAATGCTTGTGGATGATGACATCAATGTTCTTGACGTGGAAACGGAAATACTTGAAGATTTAGGTTATGATGTTGTGAAATTCAGCGAGCCGGCTAAAGCCCTGGAGTTTTACAATTCAAACTGCAACAACATTGCTTTTTCCGTAATTGATATATCCATGCCTGTAATGACAGGAAGACAACTATACGAACATATGCAGATTAAAAAGAAGGATGCTGCAGCAATTTTTATAACGGGCTATGCAAGGCAGGCAGATTATGAGGAGCTTACCAGAAATGGAGCGGTCATAATTGAGAAACCTTTTACATATGAAGATTTATCAACACAAATAGCTAAAATTTACATGTAGTGAATGCAGCAGCGACAATAGAAGATATGCGCTTTTCTGTCGCTTTTTACGATTGTGATTAATAAAACCGTCGGTGTCCGGTATTGTTAAGATAACTTAACAATATTTCGGGCACTTTCTTTTGACAATTGATAAATTTTTGATAGAATGTAAAAGGAAATGAAAGCATTGTTTTAAAACAGGAGGAAAAAATGAATATAAATGATTATGTGTACAATGAACCTAAACCATTTGGAGACTTGTCAATTGTTGCGATGAAAGGCTGTGAAGAAATAGCCGCAAAGATAGATTACTATTTGAAAGAATGGAGACAGGATAACAATGGTGTTATATATTCAGAAGGTTCAAATCCTGTAAGAACATATTTGCTGGATGCTGTTTGTCCTAGATTTGGATCAGGTGAAGCAAAAGGTGTTATCAATGAAACTGTAAGAGGCCATGACATATTTATAATATCTGATGTTTTTAATTATGGAGTAAAATTCAAGATGTACGGCATGGACGTTCCCATGAGTCCGGATGATCATTATCAGGACCTGAAAAGGGTTATAGCAGCCATGAACGGCAAGGCAAAAAGAATTACGGTCATCATGCCTATGCTTTATGAAGGAAGACAGCACAAAAGAGCTTCTAGAGAATCACTGGATTGTGCACTTGCTCTTCAGGAACTTACCAATATGGGAGTTGAAAATATAATTTCATTTGATATTCATGACCCAAGAGTTCAAAATGCAATTCCTCTTCATGGGTTTGAAGATTTCCATCCTCATTATCAAATGATAAAGGCATTTGTAAGAACTGTTCCGGATGCAACAATAGACAGAAATCACCTTATGGTTATTTCTCCTGATGAAGGCGGGATGACAAGATGCATGTACTATGCTTCTGTTATGGAACTGGATCTTGGAATGTTCTACAAGAGAAGAGATTATTCTGTGATTGTAAACGGCAAGAATCCTGTTATAAGCCATGAGTTCCTCGGTGACAACGTGGAAGGCAAGGATGTAATAGTAGTAGATGACATGATTGCTTCTGGCGACTCAATGATTGATGTTGCAAAGAAGCTGAAGGAAAGAAAGGCAAGAAACGTCTATGTTTTCTCTTCATTCGGATTGTTTACAGAAGGATATGACAAATTTGACAAAGCTTTTGAAGAAGGAACAATAACAAGAATTTTTACATCTAACATGATATACAGAAAACCTGAACTCCTTCAAAAACCTTGGTACACTGAAGTGGACATGTCAAAATATATAGCAAACATAATAGACACATTGAACTATGACAGATCTTTAAGCGAGCTTCTGGATCCTGTTCAAAAAATTAAAAAACTGCTTAAATAATTACTAAGATGTCTGTTTAAAAGCAGACATTTTTATTCTTTAAAAATAATTTAAATACTTTTAATTATTAGGTTTATGACAAGGTAACTTTTGACCGTGTCATTCTGAGGGCGTAGCCAGAAAGATGCCCTAACCCTATTTTTCAGGTGTTTTTCTGAAAAATAGCATTAGCAAAAACAAAAAAATTGAAATCATACAAATAATGTGGTATAATTTTTATCATTGTATCATTATGGTATAATTTGTATAATTTGAATAAAAATAAGTAAAATATATGAAAAGGAAATTCAGGAGGATAAAAATGAGTTTCAGAATGGACATTGGAATCGACCTTGGTACTGCCAGCGTATTAGTATATATCAAAGGCAAAGGAATAGTAATAAACGAACCTTCTGTTGTTGCAATAGATATAAATACTAATAAAATACTCGAGGTTGGTGAAGAAGCAAGAAAAATGCTAGGTCGTACACCAGGCAACATAGTTGCCATAAGACCTTTGAGGGACGGCGTAATTTCAGATTTCGACATAACAGAGAAGATGCTGAAATACTTCATAAAGAAGGCAGTAGGAAATTCAATAATAAAACCAAGGGTTATAATATGCGTTCCAAGCGGAGTTACAGAAGTTGAAAAAAGAGCTGTCCTGGAAGCGAGCAACAATGCGGGAGCAAAGAAAACATACTTAATAGAAGAACCTGTTGCTGCTGCCATAGGAGCAGGCCTTGACATAACAAGACCTTCAGGACATATGATTATAGACATGGGTGGCGGTACTACAGACATTGCAGTTATTTCTCTGGGAGGAATAGTTGTTAGCAAATCAATAAAAATTGCCGGAGACAAGTGCGACGACGCAATAGTGAGATATGTAAGAAAGAAATACAATGTGATGATAGGCTTAAGAAGTGCAGAAGAGCTTAAAATAAACATTGGAACGGCATTCCCTGAAGAAGAGGAAAAATTCATGGAAGTGAGAGGCAGGAACCTAGTTACTGGACTTCCTGTTAATTTGACAATTTCTTCATCTGACATGCTGGAAGCTCTGGAAGAAACAATTACTTCCATTGCAGATGCTGTACATTCAGTTCTTGAAAAAACTCCTCCTGAACTGGCTGCTGACATAAGCGAAAAGGGAATAATCATGACAGGCGGCGGATGCCTCATAAGAGGCCTTGACAAGTTAATAGGCAAAAGAACAGGACTAAATGTTGCAATTGCAGATGATGCCATATCATGTGTAGCAAAAGGAACAGGACAGTCACTGGAGCACATGGATGTTCTTAAGGATTCATTGATAACTGAAAACATTAAAACAAACTACAGCGGATCTTAATGATAGTCAAAATCAATAGGTTAAGTTAGCTTAATCTATTGATTTGTTTTAAATTGAGGCTAACATTACACAAAACGAGGTTAAATATGAAAATTAAAAAAGCAGTTATACCTGCAGCTGGACTAGGAACAAGGTTTTTGCCGGCAACAAAAGCAATTCCCAAGGAAATGCTCCCCATAGTCGACAAACCGACAATACAGTACATAGTAGAGGAAGTAATTGCTTCTGGCATAGAAGATGTATTAATCATTACCGGAAGAAACAAGGGCTCAATAGAAGAACATTTTGACAGAGCTTATGAACTTGAAGACAATCTGGAAAAAAATCACAAAGAAGAGATGCTTGAAGAAGTGAGAAAAATTTCCAAGATGATAAACATACATACAGTTAGGCAAAAAGATCCACTAGGACTGGGTCATGCTGTTTATTGCGCAAAATCATTTGTTGGCAATGAACCATTTGCAGTTCTTCTGGGAGATGACATAGTTGATTCCCAAAAGCCATGTTTAAAACAAATGATTGAAATATTTGAAGAATACAACTCCACAATTCTCGGAGTGCAGCCGGTGGGGTGGGAAAATGTTAACAAGTACGGAATTGTGTCTGGAAACAAATTAAATGACAAGATGTATTCCGTCAAGGACCTAGTTGAAAAGCCATCGGCAGACAAGGCTCCTACAAACATTGCAATATTAGGAAGATATATTATCACACCTAAAATATTTGAAATACTTGAAAATACAAAAAAAGGCGTGGGTGGAGAAATTCAGCTCACAGACGGTTTAAAAGACCTTTGTAATATTGAGGATGTTTTTGCATATATTTTTGAAGGCAGGAGATACGACGTTGGCAGCAAGATAGGTTTTCTTGAAGCAACGGTTGACTTTGCGCTTAAAAGAGATGATTTAAAAGACAGTTTTAAATCATATTTAAGCAAAATAAATTTAAATTAAGAGGTGTTGTCATGTACAGAGAAAAATTGGATATATGGCTGGAAAGTCCGTATGTAGATGAATCCTTGAAAGAAGAACTGAAAAAAATCGAGAAAATCGAAAACGAAGTTGAGGACAGATTCTACAGAGAATTGGAGTTCGGCACAGGAGGCATGCGGGGAAAAATAGGTGCAGGTACAAACCGCATGAATTTTGTTACTGTAGCTAAGGCAACACAAGGTATTGCTGATTTTCTGAACAAAAAATACAACGGTGAGGCGATTAGCGCTGCCATTGCCTATGACTCAAGAAACATGTCGAAGGAGTTTGCCAGTAAGACAGCATCTGTTTTTGCATCAAACAACATAAAGGTGTACTTGTTTGAAAGCTTAAGGCCGACGCCTGAACTTTCATTTGCAGTGAGACATTACGGCTGCAAGGCCGGCGTTGTTATAACTGCAAGCCATAATCCTCCGGAATATAACGGCTACAAGGTTTATGACCAGTACGGTGGACAGGTTGTTGAGGATGCCGATGAAATAATCAGCATGATTAACAAGGTTAACCTTAAGGATATTAAATTAACGACTGAAAGTAATGACAATATTGTAATAATTGGAAATGAACTTGACACAATCTACATAAATGAAGTTAAGAAATTAAGTATCAGAGATGATGTGGACAAAAATTTAAAAATAATTTACACTCCGCTTCATGGAACAGGAAACATGCCTGTGAGAAGGGTGCTGGATGAACTTGGTTACAAGAATGTTCTTGTTGTAAAGGAACAGGAAATTCCTGATCCCATGTTTTCAACAGTGAAGTCACCAAATCCGGAAGAAATCAGCGCCTTTGAAATTGCAATCAAAAGGGCAGAAGAATTGAGCGGTGAAATAATCATTGGAACAGATCCTGACTGTGACAGAGTAGGTCTGGTTGTAAAAGATAGCGAAGGACAATATGTACCGCTGAATGGAAATCAGACAGGGGCATTGCTGTTGAACTACGTGTTGAGCTCTCTTGATGAAAAGGGAATGATTCCGGAAAATGCAGCAGTTGTAAAAACAATTGTTACAAGTGAAATAGGAAGAGCCATAGCATCCATGTACAATGTTGCAAGCTTTGACACATTGACAGGATTCAAATATATTGCTGAATTGATGCAGAAATTTGAAGATACTAAATCCAACAGCTTTATTTTCGGATATGAAGAAAGCTACGGGTATCTGGCAGGAACATTTGTCAGAGACAAGGATGCAGTGATTGCTAGCATGCTCATTTGCGAGATGGCTGCATATTATAAGAAAAACGGGAAAACATTATTAGAGGGTCTTAAGGATATTTACAGGAAACATGGTTATTATATTGAAGAAACAATTTCTATTACATTTGCCGGAGTCTCAGGTCAAAGCAAAATGAAGGCAATAATGGAAAACTTCAGAGAAAACAAACTTTTTTCAATTGCAGGCAAGAACATACCATATGTTTATGACTATAAAATGGGAATTTCATTGAACCTTGTGACAGGCAAGACGGAAGAATTGAGCTATCCAAAGTCAGATGTTCTAAAATTCTGTTTTGAGGATGGGTCATGGCTGGTGCTTAGACCTTCAGGCACAGAGCCAAAACTAAAAGTATATTTTTCAATCAATGAAGAAAATGAGAGCAAATCCACGCAGGTTTTGGAAAATATCAAGAAAGAAATATTAAGTATAATTGACCGCATTCAGATAAACAACTAATGCAGTTAAAATAAAATATAGGGAGGCTGTAAATATGAAAGTATTTAAAACCACAACCCGAAAAATAATTCTATTAATTTTCGTTTTTGTATTTACATTTAACACACTGGCTTTTGCAGGAACCAATCCTTCTAGAGCGGAAATTGAATCCATGATAGAGGATGTTGCACAAAAAAGAGCTATTCCTTCAGTATTGCTGAAGGCTATAGCAAGAGTTGAATCTGTTTATGAACATTACAACACAGATGGAACACCAAAGATAAGCGGCAGCAGCATAGGGCTTATGCAGGTGAGCAACAAAAACGGCGGATATGACTCTGAAAGACTGAAATATGATATTCAATACAACATAGAGGCTGGAGCAGATGTTCTGTTGAACAAATGGAGCATGAGTTCTTATCAATCTGTGTCAAGCGTGGGAAACATGGATCCGAATATTTTGGAAAACTGGTACTTTGCTCTCTGGGCATATAATGGATGGGCTCAAAGCAACAACCCCAACATGGTCACTTCCTATGCAAAAAAGTACACATATCAACAGACCATTTACAATGTAATTGAAAAGGAATACGGAAAAACAATCAACAACATTGACTTCTCATATCTTCCATATTCAGGGAAGCCGAGCAGGTCATTGGTTGTTCCTACACCAGCCTACACAAACAGCGGTAATATTGTTCTGTATGAAAAGGGAGATTACGTAAGAACTGATGGTGTAAGAGAAACATATGAGCTGAGAGACCAGCCTGCAGGCATGTACATTCATCAGTTGGGGTTAAATCAGCTTGGGACAATAACTGAAGGACCGATTCTGAAAAACGGATACTACTGGTACAAGGTATATGTCAGTGAAAATGTCGAAGGATGGATTGAAAGAAACTGGCTTATAAGAACCGGTGATATTGAACATGGAAGATACGTCTATGACGACATAGCTTTCCACTGGGCAAGAAAAGATATAATGGACCTTTATAACAAGGGCATCATTAGCGAATCCACTTCATTCAATCCCGATAGAATCGCTACCAAGGAGGAATTCTGCGTATTCCTTGGAAAAGCAATTGACATAAGCGAAGCAGAACAGAGGGAAGAATCAGTTGCATTGGCTGAAAATGAAACAGAAGAAGTAATATCTGAATCAGGTGTGCCGGCTGCAGGTGCTGAAGATTTAATTACAGGCGAAGAATTGCCTTTCAACGATGTCTCAAAGATTAATCCTTGGGCTGTTGAATATGTAGAAGAAATTTATGACTTAGGTCTTCTTGACTCTTACAGGGAAGAACTTAAACCTTTGGAGAAGCTTACAAGAAAAGAAGCAACCATGATGATGGATGGACTCTTTGAAGATATACATCAGTATGACAACCTTGATATCAGCACAATATTTTCGGATTTGGGAAATTTAAGTGAAGAAGAAAGGGAAGCCGTCAAAAAAGCATACACCAACGGTTTGATTTCAGGCAAGTATTCAGGAGCATTTTGTCCTGATGATTACCTTTCAAGAGCTGAGGCAGCAGCCATAATGGTAAAAATCTCAGACAAACTTGAAGAAACAAAAATTAAATAACATGTTATCGTAATGAGAGCCGCGAAGTACGCGGCTTTTTTTGCGCACAATATTTGTTCAATTTTTTATTGTTTATACTATTGCTGCTGCACATTGTGAAATCTAATGTCATAAATTCTTTCAAATTCTTTCGTATCTGAATTGTATGTTACGGGAGACTTATTCCTGTTTAGAAGATTTACAATTTTGTAAACATCAATCCATATTTCAGCCAGTGTTTCCTTCTGTGACTCGTCAAAAACAAGCTGCATTCCAAAGTGAAGATGGGGAACATTGATGTTGTTCACATTTTCCTTGCGGCTGTATCCTGTCATTCCTAGATAACCTATAACATCCCCCGCATGTACAATGTCACCTTCCTTGAGGGCTTTTACATATGGGTGGTCTTTCCTCAAATGAGCGTAATAGTAATATCTTTTGCTGTCCAGACTTCTAATGCCAATGCGCCAGCCTCCGTACTGATTCCACCCAAGTGCTTCAATTCTTCCCGTTTCAACTGCTACAATAGGGGTGCCCACAGAACCCATGAGGTCGTTTCCCAAGTGGGAACGGGTGAAACCGTAGCTTCTGGAATTTCCAAAATCATCGTAATGATTGTAGTAGTATCCTCCTGCAATTGGAGAAAATGCCTTGAGACCGTATTTCTGCACCCATATTTTCTTGCCGGGATTGTTTTCATCGTCAATCTGAATTTCGAAAGGACCTACGAATCCTCCAAGTACTGCTGTATATGCTTCGAAATAATAATCGTAGTATTTCAGATCCTTTGTAAGGCTCTCGATGCTTTCCCCGTTTTTAAGCTTGGCAATCAGCGCATCCATATCCTTTGACTTGTACCTGGAAAAGTTGCCTCCATATCTGGTTCCCAGATATGAAAGAATTTCAATCCAGTTCAATTTTACTTCTTCATCCACACTGTTAATGTCAGCTTTCAGCGCCTTGTCCATAGCCTCATAAGATACCCTGAAATCAACCCACTTTATGAATGTTTTTTCTTCATTGACAGACACAGACCTGGAGGAACTGAGAAAGACTGTTGCAGCCAGTGCTGAACATAATAGTATTGCAGTGAAAATAACCAGAAATTTAGATTTTATTTTTATAATCATCACTTACCTCAGAATTATAATATAATAAATTTTATGCATACAAAAGAATCATTAGAACGAATTGAGCACCTAATTATAACAAAGAGAATTTAATTGTAATAATTTAATTTATATGATAATATAAATCTGATTAAATGCGTAACACCGGGAGGACAAATTGAAGTTGAAATTTTGTTCGTTGTACAGCGGGAGCAGCGGCAACTGCCAATATATTAAAACTGAAAACACAACAATTCTTGTGGATGCAGGCTTAAGCGGCAAGAAAATCCAGCAGGAGATTGTAAATATAGGGGAAGACCCCAAAAAAATAGATGCCTTGTTCATAACCCACGAGCATTCAGACCACATACAGGGAGCGGGAATAATGTCGAGGCGCTTTGATGTTCCCATCTATGCAAATGCAAAGACATGGGAAGCAATGAGCTCATCCATTGGAGAAATTAAGTCACACAACATAAGAATCATGGATGACATAGTAGAGGTGGGAGATTTTACAGTGAGGGCATTTGACATATCTCATGATGCGGCCCATCCTGTGGGATACAACATATTTTACAACAATAAAAAAATAAGCCTTGTTACAGATACAGGCTGTGTGAATGATAACATAACAAACAGCATCATGGATTCAGATTTGCTGCTGGTTGAGTCAAATCATGACGAAGACATGGTTCTCATAGGGCCGTACCCATGGCCTCTCAAGAGAAGAGTTTTGGGAGAGTTTGGGCATATGTCCAACGACACTGCCGGACATCTCATTAGCAAGGTGGTTAAAAGAGGAACAGAAATTGTTCTCTTGGGGCATCTGAGCAAAGAAAATAATTTTCCACAACTGGCTTATAAGACAGTTGAAAATATACTGAAAGAAAACTGCATAGAAGTTAACCCGGGCATCTGCCTTGACATGACATACAGGGACAGATCGAGCAGGGTATATGAAATATAGGTGATAAAATGAATGAAGAAAATATAATTTACTCATGCTTAGAGCATGCAGAGCTTGCCTTGGATGATTTTGTAAACCACGAAGAAAAGGCTCCACAGCTGGAAAAGATACAAGAAGAAAAAAAATGCAACTACTGCGAAAAAACTGCAGAATATAAAATAGAAGCATAAGAAAAAAGAGATGAATATCATCTTAGGTTATGACAAAATTATTTCAATAAAGTAGGGGAGGACCTCGTGTCCTCCCGAAGATAATGCAAATAACACGGGCGGATACAAGATCCGCCCCTACTATTTGTGGAAAATTATATGTCATAGTCTGAGATGAATATCATCTCTTTTTTTACAGGTTCCAGCAGTGATTTAGAGGGCCTCGTCCTTTTCCAAGGTTAAGATTGTAGTTGAGGGCTCCTATCAGGTAGTTCTTTGCATTGAAGATGCTTTCACTCACTGTGAAACCGTCGGCCAGGCTGCATGCTATGGCTGATGACAGGGTGCAGCCTGTTCCATGGATATTGTTGTTTTTTACTTTTTCATGATTGTACCAGAAAAACATTCCGTCACAGCATAAAAGGTCGTCGCTTGAATCTTCAAGGTGCCCTCCTTTTATTAAAATATGTCCTGGAAAATCTTCCAATATTTTAAGTGCTGCTTCTTCCATGTGCTGCTTGTTTCTAATTTTTATTCCTGAAAGGCATTCAGCTTCAGGAATATTCGGTGTTATTATGTCTGCCAGAGGCATTAATATATTTTTGAGAGTTTCAATTGAATCATCGTTTAAAAGTTTGGTTCCGCTTGTTGATATCATAACCGGGTCAAGAACAATGTTTTTTGCTTTATATTCGATGAGTTTTTCAGCTATTACCTCAATAAGTTTTTTGCTTGAAACCATTCCTATTTTCACAGCATCCGGATAAATGTCTGAAAATACGGCATCAAGCTGCTTTGCTGCAAATTCAGGGGTGGATTCCATGACGCCGAATACCCCTGTTGTGTTTTGAGCAGTAAGGGCGGTTATTACACTCATGCCGTACATTTTGTGGCTTGTTATTGTCTTGAGGTCAGCCTGTATTCCTGCACCGCCGCTGCAGTCGGATCCGGCAATGGCTAGTATTTTTCTCATCAGTACCCTCCAACTGTCTGTTTAGACAGCTTGAACAGCTCTGAAGCAGCTTCCCTTACATCTTCCTGTCCGAAGATTGC
Organism: Firmicutes bacterium UBA6113; assembly: GCA_002422545.1. Lineage (GTDB taxonomy): Bacteria > Bacillota > Clostridia > Tissierellales > Sedimentibacteraceae > Sedimentibacter. The sequence goes on from DIWF01000013.1 coordinate 13,210, forward strand.
CGATATTGCACAAATTCCATCAATGCCGCATTCTGAAAGATTAAGCACATTGTTCTTGTTGATTCCCCCTATTGCTACTACAGGAATACTCACAGATGCTGTTATTTCTTTAAGTATTTCAAGATTGATATTTTCTGCATCAAGTTTAGTGGAAGTTGAAAAAACAGAACCTGCACCTATGTAATCAGCTCCTTCAAGCTGGGCTGAAACAGCATCATGTGTATTTTTTGCAGAAACACCTATTATCTTGTCTTTACCAAGAATGTCTCTAGCTTCTTTAACCGATCCATCTTTCTGGCCTATGTGAACTCCGTCTGCGTCAATTCTTATGGCAACTTCAACATTGTCGTTTATTACAAAAGGAACATTGTATCTGTCTGTTACAGCCTTTACTTCCTTTGCCAGCTGAACAAATTCATTAAAACTCACATTTTTCTCCCTTAGCTGTACAAATGTTGCTCCTCCAAGTATGGCTTCTTCCACGGTTTCCGATAGTTTTTTGCCTCCAAGCCATGTGCGGTCAGTTATTGCATAAAGAACCATTGAATTTCTATCTAATTTCAATTTTAGCCCTCCTTTCAAGCACATTGTCATCCATAATTCCCATGAAATCAATGAGATACATTTTAAATGAAGATGTTCCACTGCATGATTTCATTACTTTTTCATAAGCTTCCTCACCGCATATACCCATGGCGCACACGGCAGCAGCGCAGGAATCCAGAATATTTTCACCTGTTGCTGCAAATGCGCCTGTTATGGAAGAAAGCATGCATCCTGTTCCTGAAATTTTGCTCATCATGGGATGACCATTTTTAATGATGTATGATTTTTTCCTGTCTGAAACTATGTCAATTGCTCCTGTTATTGATATGACTGCTCCTGTTACAAGGGACAGTTTTTTTGCAAATTCAGTAGCATCTGAAATTGTTTCATCGGTAATGTTATCGGAATTACCAGCATCAACGCCTCTAGTTGTGCTGCTTAAATTCCCGACAGTTTTTATTTCTGAAATATTTCCCCTGATTGCTGCAAATTTAATTTCTTTGAGCAGCCTGAACGTAGTTTCAGTTCTTAGTCTTGATGCTCCGGCACCAACAGGGTCAAGTACAACAGGAATGTTCATTTCATTTGCCTTTTTTCCTGCAAGTATCATTGACTGTACGGTACGGGAGTTCAAGGTTCCTATGTTTATGACCAGTGCGCTGCTCATGGATGTTATTTCTTCTACCTCCTGCTCATCATCTGCCATTATGGGTGAAGCACCAAGAGACAAGAGAACATTGGCACAGTCGTTTACCGTAACGTAATTTGTTATGTTGTGAACCAGAGGGCGTATGATTTTTACATTTTTTAGAGCGTTAGAAAACAAGATGGCCTCCTTTAAAAATGTTAGTTTGCAAATTCAACTTTTTCGCCGTTTAATATCTTGTTTGTTGTCCTCATGGCGCACATTTTTCCGCACATTGAACAGCTGTGTTTGTCGGCAGGAGGAGTGCTTTCAAAATATTCCCTTGCCTTTTTCTTGTCTATGGCATAAGAAAACATCTCTTCCCAGTCGATTCTTCTGCGGGCATCACTCATTTTGTCGTCTATGTCTCTGGCATTTGGAATTCCCTTCGCAATATCCGCAGCGTGGGCTGCAATTTTTGATGCTATGATTCCTTCCTTTACATCATTAACATCGGGAAGCCTCAGGTGTTCTGCAGGAGTTACATAGCACAGGAAGTCTGCTCCGTTTGCTGCAGCAACAGCTCCTCCGATTGCAGATGTTATGTGGTCATAACCAGGAGCAATGTCTGTAACGATTGGTCCCAGAACATAAAAAGGAGCGCCGTGGCAAAGCCTTTTCTGAAGTTTCATGTTTGCAGCAATTTCATTTAATGCCATGTGTCCAGGCCCTTCCACAAGCACCTGCACATTTTTGTCCCATGCTCGTTTTGTCAGGTGGCCAATTTCAATGAGTTCTGAAATTTGCCCAGCATCTGTTGAATCATTAATGCTTCCAGGTCTCAATGCATCTCCAAGGCTTATGGTGACATCATATTTGTAAAGGATGTCCAGCAGCTCATTGTAGTGTTCATAGAACGGATTTTCATTTCCTGTCATTTCCATCCATGCAAAAATCAATGAACCTCCTCTTGAAACAATGTTTGTAAGTCGCTTTGAGCGCTTGAAGCTTTCAATTGACCTTTTATTTAAGCCTGCGTGAATTGTCATGAAGTCAACGCCTTCAACAGCATGAGCTTCAACAACCCTCAGAAAATCTTCTGCCTTTATATCCAGAAGGTCTTTTTCAAGATATCCTATGGCGTCATACATTGGAACAGTTCCTATCATTGCAGGAGAATAATCGATGAGCTGTCTTCTGAATGTGTTTGTCTTGCCGTAGTTGCTCAGGTCCATTATTGCTTCTGCTCCAAATTCAACGGACATTTTTACTTTTTCAAATTCTTTTTCATAATCTGCGCAGTCACCTGAAACACCAAGATTAACATTTATTTTTGTTTTGAGGCCTTCTCCTATTCCTTCGGGACTCAGTGATTTGTGGTTTATGTTTGCTGGTATTGCAACTCTTCCAAGTGCCACAAGCTCTCTTATTTTCTCGGCGCTCATGTTTTCCTTTCCTGCCACTACTTCCATTTCAGGTGTTATGATTCCTTTTTTTGCTGCTTCCATTTGTGTGCTGTAATTTTTCATTTAGTACCTCCAATTATTTGCAAACCTGTTTTTTTCAAAGCTGTAATAAAAACTAAAGAAATTCCTGCTCCTGCAACAGAGCTTATTCCAAAGGGAACAACAAAACCAAACAACGCTGCTTCACGCCCCATCACAAGAGATGCCACAGGGTAAGCAAGAACTGCACCTATTATTCCTGTTCCCACTATTTCCCCAAGAAAAGCAAGGGATGTTTTTCCTGTGTGCTTGTAAAGCATGCCGCATAAAAAAGCTCCGCACATGCTTCCCGGGAATGCCAGGAGACTTCCTGTTCCCATCAATACGCGGAGAAGGGATGTTACAAAAGCCATGCTTACGCCATAATAAGGTCCCATGGTTACTCCTGCAAGCACGTTGATGAAATGCTGCACCGGAAAAACTTTTGCTGCTCCAACAGGAATTGAAAATGTTGAACACACCACACCCACCGCAATTAAAATTCCTGCCTGGGCTAATTTCTTTGAACTTGACATAAAAACCTCCAGATTTTATTTTAAATATTTTGGTCTGAATCAGGTGCTACCTGCTGCATCTGACAAAAATGTAAAATAAAATAGCGCACCTGCTTTTGAAGTGCGCTAAATATGCTAATACAATATGTATCATTGCAATGTTCCCTACGTTGGCATTATCCAAATCAGGTACGGTCGAAACAAATGTTTCCTCTCAGCCTTCAAAAGCTCCCGAAATATTTAATTGTATTAATCTTAACACTTATGTATAAACTAGTCAATGATTAATACGAATAAAATTAATTTGGAAAAAATTAAAAAAATGCTTGTATTAAATTTTGTGCAATGCTATAATATATTCGCTATCCTTGCTCCTGGGAGTACAGGGGCCAAAGTCCAAAGGGAGGTGACTCAAATGATGAGAAAATATGAAGGCGCATTCATTTTACTTGCTAATTTAGAAGAAGATGTAAGAAACGCTGAAATCGAAAAAGTAAAAAACATAATAACTGAAAGACAAGGAACAATTGAAAAGGTTAATGAGTGGGGTCAAAGAAGACTTGCTTATGAAATCGACAAAAAAAGAGAAGGTTATTATGTTTTCGTTGACTTTACATCAGAAGCAGATGCTGTTAATGAAATAGACAGAATTTGTAAAATCAGCGATAACTTTGTTAGACACATGATAACAGTAGAAGAATAGAAACTATATAAAAGAGGATAAAATATGAATAGCGTTGTATTAATTGGAAGACTAGCCAGAGATCCGGAACTGAGATTCATACCTTCAACAGGTATGGCTGTAGCAAAATTTACTTTAGCTGTAGACAGAGAAATGTCAAGAGATAAGAAACAAGAAGCGACATCTCAAGGAAAACAGACCGCGGATTTTATAGGTATAACTGTATTCGGAAAACAAGCTGAAAATTGTGCAAACTACCTGGCAAAAGGAAGTCAATGTGCAGTTCATGGCAGAATTTCAACAGGCAGTTACACTACACAGTCAGGCGAAAAGAGATATACAACCGATATCGTAGCAGATAGAATAGAATTTGTTGGTGCAGGAAAAGGCCAATCATCATCACCGCAACAGGGAAGACCGGTTCAGCCAGATAGCAGCTTTTTCGATGGATTCCCAGATGAAGACAATGACATTTTCCAGCCAGTAGATGATGAAGATATCCCATTTTAATGAATAGAATATTACGGAAGGAGGAAATATAAATGAGTTCAAGACAAGGCGGAAACAACTCTAGAGAAGACAGAGGCGACAGAAATGACAGAATGGGCAACAAAAGAAGACCACGCAAGAAAGTGTGCCAATTCTGCCAGGAAAAAGCTACACATATAGATTATAAGGACCTTGGAAAGTTAAAGAAATATACAACTGAAAGAGGTAAAATATTACCAAGAAGAATTACAGGTGCTTGTGCTAAACACCAGAGAATGGTAACAAGAGCAATTAAAAGAGCAAGAACTATTGCTTTAATGCCATACGTAGCAGACTAATAATAAATAATAAGATGAAGATTTGTGCTTGCACAAGTCTTTTTTGTTGCAAAGTTTTGTAATGGAGGGTTACAGCCCTCCCGAAGATAACAAAATTATTGAATTAATAACACGGGAGGATACAAGATCTGCCTCTACACATTGATAGTATCAGCATTTTGCGGTGAACTTGAAGTCTCATTTTGTAGGGGAGGGCCTTGTGCCCTCCCGAAGTGTTACCGTACACTTCATAATTTATAATGTTGCAAATAAAAAAGCTAACGGTATCCGTTAGCTTCTATCATTTTTAATTCTTAACTCTTAATGCTTAATTGTTTAGTGGCATCCGCCGCCGCAGCCGCTGCAGCCTGACTGAGGCTGAACAACAGGTTTAAGTCCAACGCCGTATCCGTTGTTTTCTTCGCTTGAAACAATTATGAATCCTCCGAATTGTTCAATCAGAGATTTTTCTGTAATGAAAGTAACTTCTTTTATTGTTTCAATTTCATCTGCATCAGTAGCTTCGCTCACTGATATTCCAAATACAGGGCCGCTGCATGCATAGTTGTCGATTCCTATTCTTATGTTGTATGAATCAACATTTGCTTCATCCAGCAATGCCTTGAATTCGTCGTATGCTGTATCATTTATAAATATCATGGTATAATCCTTTCTGGTTAATCATTTTTGTTACACATCATGATATCATATTAAAATTGTGTTGTACATAAAAAAATTACATTAAATAATCATTTGATTATAATTCTTAATTACTTTATTTCATGCTTACAATTTCAACACCTGTGTAGTAATGCTTCAGTATTTCCTTGTAATTAAAACCTTCTTCGGCCATTCCATCAGCTCCCCACTGGCTCATGCCTACACCGTGTCCGTAACCTGTTGTTACAATTTCTATTTCATTTCCTGTCTGAATGAAACTGAAGTTTGTAGAATTGAGTCCAAATATGGAACGCATTTCACGTCCGGTCACTTCGGCGCCGTTAATCAACAATGTCTTGATTTTTCCGCCCTCACTGACCTCACCAAGCACTATCATATCATCAAGGTTATCTTCTGTGAGCCCTAAGTCTCCATAAACAGATTCAATTTTGTTTATAAAATCGCTGGCTGTTACCTTGACGGAACCATGAAGTTTTGGAGCTTCGCTTTCATAAGGGCTTTCAACACTTCTCAAGTATGGAACAGATGCAGAAAAAACATCCTCTGAATTTTCGGTTCGCCCTCCGCTTGCAGAATGAAACAAAGGCTCAATGATTTTGCCTTCGTAAGTTAAAATCTGTCCTCTTGTTGAATTTACAGATTCTTCAATTTTTCCCCAATACGTATCATACCAACCGTCGTCGTGGGATGCTATAAGGTCTTCTTGAGAAGTCCATACCTGACAGTGGGTTCCCGAGCATACGGGTGCATCCGTGTGTTCAGGCTGTCCTTCCGGATATTTCTTCATTCTGTACAAAATGTAGGTCCTTGCCGTAATTACCTGTGCCTTCAGTGCCTCAATGTTGAACTCCGCAGGCATTTCTGAAGCCACAACACCCTTTAAGTATTCTTCAAAATCAATTACCATCACATCATTTGTTTTAACATTGTACACTTTGATTAGATCAGGTTCTTCAATGCTTGTGGTTTCAAGCATCTCGTCGTCAGCAGTGTCCTGTGATTCTTTTACATCGCCTTCATTGCTGCTTTCAATATCTACAGTGGTAGCTTCATCTTTAATATCAAATTTATCCTCCAATACAGCCAGAGAAATATTTGGAATTGTCAGAAGCATTGCAAATATAACAGCAGCATAAATCATTCGGTTTAACATAATATCAACCCCTTTATCATAAGTTTCATAATATTTTATGAGAATTAAAAAAATTTAGAACAATTTTGTATTAAATAAAAAAAATGGGACACACTATGTGAAGATAATAAAGAAGATAAACAGGAGGTTTATATGAAGAACAACAGATTAAAAAACGCTCAGGCGAAAATGAAAAATTTCTTTATTAGACTCAAGAACAGGGATACAAGTTTCTTTATAATTGCACTTTGTATTGTACTTTTATCAACTGCAATAATTTGGAGATATACATCGAATCCAAATTCAGATAAAGGAAATGATTTGGCAGAAAATGAAACAGAAGATGAAAACATAGGTGCCAATGTAGACCCATATGAAGATTATATTGAAGGTGTGATTGAAGATTATGAAAATGCCGGCAATGATAAAGATGATGAGCAGGAAGCAAAAAGCCTTGACTTAAAAACAATGAAATTGCCATTGGCCGGTGAAATAATCAGGGAATTTACTTTGAATGACCTTGTATATTATGAAGCAATTGGAGAATGGAGAGTACATAACGGCGTTGATATCAAGCCAAAGGACACATTGATGATTGAATCTGCATTTGCAGGAACTGTTGAAGCTGTAAATAATTCAGAGATTACAGGTACAGAGGTTATTATTGACCATGGAAACAATGTTAAAACATTATACAACAACTTGGTTTCTTCAACCGTGGCTGTTGGTGATTCTGTTAAACAAGGACAAACAATAGGAAACGTGGGAAAAACCGTAAGCGTTGAATCAGCTGACGGAGCTCACCTGCATTTCGAATTGATTGTTGACGGTAAAAATGTTAATCCCATGGACTATATTACTGTTCAATAACAAAATAATGTTCTAACAAAGACATTAACGCATAAAAATGTAATAAGACGGTATAGCCAAAGGGGGTTAAACATGAAAGATTACATAGAACGGAGAGCCATGGAAATTGCAGAATTTATAATAAGTACTGAATCTACTGTAAGACAGACAGCAAAAAAATTCGGTGTCAGCAAAAGCACAGTCCATAAGGATGTTACAGAACGTCTTCCCAAATTGAACCCTCCAGCTGCAAACGAAGTAAAAAGAGTTTTGCTAAAAAATAAGTCTGAACGCCACATTAGGGGAGGTAAAGCTACTCGCTTAAAATATAAAGAAGCACATGAGCACGAAGAAGTAAGCAATATGTAATTAACCAATTGATAAAAGGCACTGACTGCAAGAGGTTGGTGTCTTTTTATTTTTTATCATTACTAAAAAGTTTAGTTTAAAGCACACATAATTTTTTATTAGTAATATGTTTTTTATCCTGTCTGGGCAAATTTTCAGAAAAGTATCTTTAAATAGATGTCGAAAATTGCATGTTGTATTCATTATAGTGCTTTTGATTTTGTGAATATGTCGCTAAAAACGATGTCAGTAGTACCCTTTGAATTTTTCAAGTTGTTATTTTAACTACAATCATCATTTTTAGTGACGGCATTTTCGCTTATTCCATTAGTGGAAACGAACACGAAAGCAACTTATTATTGCACTATAATTGGTTTTGGACTTCTGCTTAGAAAAGTAATTAAATAAACAGTAAATCTAAATGGTTATAGTAGGAAGTACTTAAAAATTCCAATCATGATTTACAAAAAAGTGTGTAGTACTACATGATGCTGTGGAAACTACACTCTTTTATTATTAACCAAAGTACGGTGGAAATTATGATTTTTACTAATACTTAAAGTGCTATAATCTTGTGTTTTAATATTTAATATAGTAATGAAATTAAGCAAGATAAGAGGGTACAACAAACATGTATAACTGCAATATCTACAATTTTTAAGTTGTACCCTTTAATAAAGAATGTTATGGTATTATAATTCCTTTATATATGTCCTAATAAAATTTTAATTCCCATTGCAATAAGGATAATTCCACCTGCTAATTCAGCTTTAGATAGGTGTAGTTGCATACCTATAACTTTTTAAATTATATAATCAAATTAATATTTTGCTAAAAGTTCATCAACTAATACTTTATTGCTTTCAACACATCCACCGCATCCAGTACCAGCTTTTGTAACTTTTTGAACTTCTTCAAATGATCTTGCTCCTTTTTTAATCGCTTGAATCATATCATGAACTTTTACATTGTAACATCCGCATACTACTTGATTTTCATCTATTTTTTTCTTAAGTATTAAATTATTAACTAGTTTTTCATTACTACCTTTACACTTTCCGCAACCTGTACTAACTTTAGTTATTTGCTGAACTTCTTCAAATGTTTTTGCGCCTTTATTTACTGCATTTATTAAATCTTTTTCAGTAAGATTAGAACATCCACATATAATATTACTATTTTCTATTTTATCATTGTTTTTTTCCGTTAATTTTGAAATTTTTGCTTTATAAGATTTAAGCGTATACTTGCCAACTAAATCTTTTAAAATCTGCGCTTGTCCTGATAATTCTTCACTTGCTGCAGCACTTTCTTCAGCAGTAGCTGAATTGTTTTGAACAACTGCAGATATTTGCTCAACTCCCAAAGTTACTTCACCTATTGAAGTAGCTTGGGCTTCAGACGCTCTTGAAATTTCCTCAATAACATTTGTAAGATATTCCCCTTCTTCTACCACTATTGATAAGGAATTTGCTGTTTCATCAGCTAATTTTTTTCCATTTTTTACTGCCTGTATAGATTCCTCGATCAAAGAAGTAGTATCCTTAGCTGCAGCTGCACTTTTAGATGCTAAATTCCTAACTTCGTCAGCAACAACTGCAAAGCCTTTTCCGGCAGAACCGGCCCTGGCTGCTTCAACTGCTGCATTTAAAGCTAATATATTTGTTTGGAAAGCTATATCCTCTATTGCTTTTATTATTTTACCAATTTGATTTGATGAATCATTAATTTCATCCATGGCTTTTATCATGTCTTGCATTTGGACATTACTTTTTGCTATTTCGTTTCTTAAGTTTACAGCCCTTGTTCTTGCATTTTCAGAATTTTGAGCATTACTTTTTACATTATCAGATATCTCATTTAAAGTTGCCGATAATTCTTCTACAGAACTTGCTTGTTCCGTTGCTCCTTGAGACAATGCTTGTGCACCACTGGAAACTTGATCAGCTCCGCTTGCAACTTGTTCAGATGCTTGATTAATCTGTGTCATATCTTCATTTAAATAATTTAATATGCTTTCAGTAGAAATTTTTAATTTTGCAAAATCACCTTCATAGTTCATTTCAATTGTAGATGTTAAATTCCCTTTTTCAATTTCCCCAAGATGATAAGAAACATTTCCGATAACTTGATTAATTTCTTCAATAGTAGTTTTCAAACTATTTAATAAAATTCCTGTTTCATCATTGGATGTAGCTTTAGGTACAACGGAAGTTAAATCTCCATGGGACAATAAAACTAAGCGGTCTGCACAAGATTTAATTGGGTCCGAAATCTTTTTAGCAGTTTTACGAGCTATAATAATTCCAAGAAGAATAAAAATTACAACTGCTATACAAATAGCTATAATAGAAGTATAAACGCCACCTAAAAATTCACTTCGCTCAACATTAATTGTTATACTCCAACCATTAGTTCCTTCAATAGGAGCAAATGCAGCCAACATATTAACACCATCGGCAGGGTAACTACCAAAACCTGTTTCGCCATTAATCATTCTTTTTTCTATTGCTGCAAGTTCTTTTAAACTTTCATCTGTTTTAACAAATTCCTGAGTATTTTCTACTCCAACAATAGATTCATCTTTATATGCTATAGTAAGTCCATCCTTATTTAACATATAAGCATCACCAGTATCTCCTACATTAATTGACCTTACAATATTATTTAAAAATTGTTCATCTGGTACAAAATATACAACTCCTACAACTGTTGAATTCGGTATTCCATCTTTCCATAGAGGGGCAGAAATTATAATTGAAAGTTTTCCAGTAATTTTGCTTATAAGCGGATCACTGGCATATGATTGACCATTAATTGAAGATTTAAAATAATCCCTGTCCGAATAATCCTTACCATCAAAAATACTTTTACCGTTTAAATCGAGAATATTTCCCCTTTGAAATCCATATTGTTTTACGTTGGCATCAATGATTTTTTGTTTTTCACTTACTGCGACATTTGAATCTGACAAATCCTTTATGCCCCCAGCTCCCATGGCTACATTTTTATACGATTCTATTTCTTTAATAACCCTTTCAGCAGCAATTACAGCTGTTTCAGTCATAGTTTGCTCAAGTGCATCATAGGTTGTTTTGTAATTAAGATAACTGCTGATGACACCTAGTGTAATACTTAAAACTATAACAACTGATAAGATAATAAAAGTTATCTTTGTCTTAATACTGTTCATTTTAATTTTAGTTATTTGAATTTTTTTCACGACTTATCCCTTTCACTTTTATTGATTAAAAGATTTAATTGAACATGATTTTTGATTTTTGCATACATCAATTAACTTCAGTACTCATAAATATCGACAGTTTTTTAAATAAATTTACTAATTATTTAAAAATAAAAAAACAGGATATGCATTTTAACATACTTTTATAAGAAGGTTGGTATCTTTTGTGTTATTTGTTCTTACCAAGAAATCTCAGTAAAATACATATAATTTTTCATTATTAATATGCTTATTTATCCTATCTGGGCAAATTTTAAAAATGGTATTTAAAAATTGATGTTTAAACTTGCATATTGTATTCATTATAGTATTTAATTTTATATAGTACTATGAATTCTTCTTGTTTATTAGGTAGTTTAGTTGACCAGGTTGTACAATTAAACTATAATTTATAGTAGGACTATACTTAGATTTTAATAGGGTAGGGGAAATAGCGGAATTTATAAAGCTATAATCTATCCCCAAACCATGAAAATGTTTTTGAACTAACTAACATGTAGTAGAGAGAAGTGGTAATATGATTGATATAAAAAATGGTGGAATAACACTAAATAATAATAAGTTTTTAATAAATAAAGGACTAACTAAGAATGAATTTGAAAAATCAAGTTTCTTTAGTGAAGTATTGAATCATCAAACATATGGGATTACAAGTTATTTTTTAAAACCACAATTTGTTGGAAATGATAACTTTACGTTTGTTTTATATTTTAACAAGAATGATATAATCGAATTTGTAAATTATCATCACATTTGAGCCATATAGTGATGTAAGTGACATAAGTATGAAATTCATAGAAAAAAATGAAATGTATAGTGTTGGATGGATAGCCTGTGTACGAAAAAACTTGAAAATAGATCCTCACGAAAAATTAAGCAACATACTTATATTATTAATATATATCAAAGAAAACTATAATGATTTAACACAATTAAGTTTTTGTAGGGATAGTAATTAATTAGTAGATGATTTTATTAATAAGAACACGAAATGAACTTTTTTAGAAAGTAATATTATATTAAAAATGTTATATTTAGAGCTGATAGTATGATAACGAAAGAAATGGAGTCGACGATATAATGAACAAAAAAATCTTAATATCTTCTCTTATAGTAGGAATTATTATATTAATGATTATCTCGTATCCAATAATGAGATTAGCATTAACCGACTGTAAAGTATCTAAATCATTACTTACAGATACATATTATGTGAAAATAAAATCTGATGAAGGTGAATATGCTGTATTTACAGAGTACATGGAAGGTATGGGATGGGTTGAAAATCTCGGTAAACAAATGGGAGCAGGTCACTATTTTGAAAAGAATGGTGATACAAAGCATATTTCAAACAGAGATATTAAAACAGCAATTATTGACGGAAGGTTTAATTTCTACTTCATTGGAAGATGGAAAATCTAATATTAAATACTATCATTGAAGTGATTTATACAGGTTGAAAATCCAGCCTGTATAAATTTTATTTAGTAGCAACACTAAAATCTACATCAATTAATTGTTTGATTATTTCCAATTCTTTATTTCGGTATAATGGTAAATGATGTTTAATATTTGCCATTATTTCGTTACATAAAACTAGGGCAGCCATACATCAAGTGTAGGTATGCCCTTTTAATATAACTTTATCCAGCCAGCTCATGTAATGCTGAGTAATTCTGTCATAGGAGGTGACTTTTATTGCATTATATGCTTGTACTGTAAATAGTGTTACAGATATATATTTTTTATTAAATTGGTTAACTTATCTTAAAGACATTTTACATATACCTATGGAATTTAAAAATTGAGAGTTGACTGATTGCTTTTTTTTTGATTTTAAGTATGATATAATCAAAGAAAAATCGATATTTATATAGGGGAGAGGACATGAATACACTTGAATTTGCGCAGCTAGAAGATTGGGAAATATGCAATCAAATTATCAATGCAGGAAGAGAATTTCAGAAAGAGCAGGGCTTTGTTCAGTGGACAGATGAGTATCCTAATAAGGATACAATCTACAATGATATAAAAAACAAAAAGGGATATAACGTAAAAGTTGACGGCGTGATTGCTGGGTATATGTGCATAGACTTTGATGGAGAACCAGCGTATGAGGATATTCAAGGAAAATGGAGAAAAGAAGGACCGTATGCGGTTGTTCATCGAATGGCATTTAATAAGAATTTTAGAGGAATGGGGCTGGCGGGAATAACATTTAAGCTGATTGAAGAGTTGTGCATTCAAAATAAGATTAGAAATATTAGAATAGATACCGATTTCCCGAATGAACGTATGCAGCATATTTTGAAAAAGAATGGTTATGAAAATTGCGGAGTCATTATTTTTCAGGGGAGTGGAAAGTTAGCATTTGATAAATCATTCTAACAAACTCCAGTTGCTTATTATCTTTTGTAAAGTTGACCAAGTTGTCAAATTAAACTATAATTATATTAAGAAGGAGTTGTATGTCCTTTTTTCTTCAAAAATAATGGCAGATAGAAAATATGACCAGTAAAAAAAGCATTATTACAATTTTTATAGCTTTAGCATGTATTTCAATGTACATAATAGAATCATATATTAAGCCTACGTATGCAATTAAATCATTATATAAAATAATATTATTTGCAGGGCTGCCATTAATTTATTGTGCATTAGACAAGGAAGTAAAATTTAAGGAATACTTCAGTATACAAGATAAGAGACAAATAAAAAGTGCCGTAGCGTTAGGTCTTGTAGTTTATCTCCTTGTGCAAGCAGGATATTTTATCCTCAAAGGATTCATTAATTTAGATAATGTTGTAATGGTTCTTGAAAATAATCTAAGTGTCAATAAGAATAATTTTGTTCTCGTTTCACTATATATATCATTTATTAATTCGTTGCTGGAAGAATTGTTCTTCAGAGGATTTGGTTTTCTGACACTTAATAAGTTCTTACCGAAAAGGTACTCTTATGCAATTAGTGCATTTACATTTTCTGTTTACCATGTATCCATATTAGCAAATTGATTTAATGAAGTAATCTATGTTCTATTTATTGCAGGCTTGTTTGGAACAGGATTATTTTTCAACTTTCTAAATGATAGATATAACAATATATATAATTCATGGATCGTTCACATGTGTGCAAACTTTCCCATTAACACAATAGGCTTTATAATGTTTGGATTAATATAAACACCACTAAAAAAGCTCCCTTAACGGATGCCTAATATTTTAAATTTAATTTACATGTTCAGCTAATTCTGCTTGAACTTCATAAATGTTTAATGTTTTGTTAAATTAAAAATATTATTGTATTTATAGTAAAATTAACTTAAACTTAAGGATACTACTGAATTGTTATTATTTATTCATAAAAGGTATAAAAACGCAATGATATTTTTAGAAACAAAAATCTCAAAATTTCAATAAAAATTAAGGATGCTATATTCATAAATCTTAAAATTTTGCCTCATACGTGCAAAATATGTATTTTAAATGAACCTGAGAATTTTGATTTTTGTATAATTTTACATTTTATTATAATTATTAGACGTTCCTGTTCGTTAATTAAGGTATTAATTATTCTATAGTCTGAACCCAAACATGTGTACAATCATTCTATGTATTAATCATATTTTTGTTAACCTCTTTTTCAAAATTGGGGGAGTTGGTTTCATTTCCTGCAGGGGTGACAAGGGGGGTGACAAGGGGACGGGGTTATTGACAACAATATGACAACAACCCCGTCCCTATGACAGCCAAATCATCTGAAATAGCTGCACTGGGACTGACAAGGTACATGGTATTGACCTATTTGGTATGACTTAAAAGCTGATTTAAATATGTATAAATTAAATGTTCCTACCAAGACTAATAAAAAATTATAGAGGAGCATTTTTTATGTCAGAGTATAAAGGAAGAGTTGATATACGAGAAATAATGCCACACCAGGATAAATACCCCACTGTTCAAAGTACATTTGAGTCATTAAAGGTTGGAGAAAAAATGGAATTATTTAGAAAAAGGACCAGAGGTGTGGAGAGTAGAAGTCATTAAAATTAAGGGAAATAATATCAAGGGCAAAGATAATTAGATAAATGAAAATCATAAAGCGTTTTTTATCTACTAAAATAACATTTTGATTCGATAGTTTAGTTTTAAATATTGTGGCTAAATTTGGAGTGACAAGGTGACATGGTTACTCACAGCTTGTGTCAGCAACGCGTCACCTTTTTACTATATTAAAGAACTTAAATTTTCTTCTAAAAAGCTCTTTAAAATATTGTTGAAATAATTAAGTGCTTCTGCTTTAAGAGGTATAGGATTTTTATTAGTAATTTGATAGCATACACGTTCTGGTGGAGGGTCTGCTATTTCAGAGATTACAATATCACCATTTTTATACAATTTTTTTGCTACTGAAATTGGAACAATTGACCAGAAGTCAGGTATATCCATAAATGAACTTAACAATGATACCGTGTCTACTGTTGAAAACTTTGCTGATTTATTTTTCAAAAGGTTGTCATGCCATGTTTGAAACTTTGGACCGTGGTACATAAATATTTCCTTGTCAGGATCCAAATCTGTAGGATTGACCATTTCAGGGAAATTAGAATTACGTGAAGAAATTAAAACCATTCTTTCGCTAAATAAAGGAGTACAAGTGATGTTTTTGTAAGGGAGTTCCCATAGTACAAAACCAACATCTATTTCAAGGTTATCAAGCATTTTATATATGGTCACGGTCCAATGAGTACTAACTTTAACAGCCATACGTGTATCGCTTTTTAAAATTTTTCTATATAACTTATAAAATACATTTGTGTTTAAACTATCAACACCACCTATATTAAGCTCATAAAATGTATTTTGGGTTTTCCATATCTCAGTATGCTTATAAAGTGATTTCCATCGTTCTGCAATAGTGATAAATTCCTCACCTCTATTAGTTAATGTTATAAATCCTTTTCCTTGTTCACGGTGCACAAGTTCGCATCCTATTTCGTCCTCAAGAGATTTTAACCGATAGCTGATGGTTGACTGGGTCAAAAAAAGCATCTCGGCTGTTTTTGAAAGGCTTCTTGTTTCTGCAATCACTAGAAATGTTTCAATATTAGTATAATCCATAGGTAATCTCCTAAATGAAATATCGAATTCTTAAATATTATACATCAAACTTTTCAGTTTTACAAATATTTAAAACAAGATTATAATAGGGAAAACGAAAACATTACATTAAGTAAAACAAATTTAATAATAATTAAAAAGGAGCTTGTGTATGGAAAAATTTAAAAAATTATCATTAGGTAAACAAATTTTAATCGGAATTGTAGTGGGTTTGGCAATTGGATTTATTTCACCAAAAGCAGCAGAAGTGATATCACCATTAGGGGATGTTTTTCTTAGGTTATTAAAAATGCTCATCGTTCCACTTGTATTTTTCAGTATTACCAGTGGAGTTTGTAAAATGGGAGATGTAAAACAACTTCGTACTGTCGGGCTGAGATTTGTTTTATACATTGTCATAACATCAGGTATAGCCGCAGCCATTGGAATTTTAGCAGGGTTTATTTTCCATCCGGGTACAGGTACAACAGAGTTTTTGAACACGGAAGCAGTTGTTGAAAGTGTATCTTATAACTTTATTGATAACGTTGTTTCATGGGTGCCAGATAATGTTGTACAAGCAATGGCTAATGCAAACATGCTTCAAATCATTTTCTTTGCAATTTTCCTTGGAGTAGCTTTACTGTCACTTGGTGAAAAGGTGAAACCATTAATTTCTTTGTTCGATCAAGGCAGTGATGTAATGCTGAAAATTACTGAATTTGTAATGGCGTTTTCTCCAATAGGTATTGCTTCCTTAATGGCAACTATGGTGACAAAAATAAGCGGTGCTACTATGAAGGAAGTAATTAGCTTAATTATAATTGATAACATAAGTGCATTAGTGGTATTATTTGTCGCTTATCCATTATTGATTAAATTTTTCGCAAAACTTAATCCTTTTGGATTTATGAAAAAGATTACTGCGCCAATGCTGGTTGCAATATCTACTACATCTTCAGCAGCTACGCTTCCTGTATCAATACGTACTGCTGATGAAAAATTGGGAATTCCTGAAAATATTTACGGCTTCACGCTTCCGCTTGGTAATACATGCGGTATGAATGGATTTGCACTTTTTATAGGATTATGCTGTATCTTTGCTTCTAATTTATATGGGTTTGATATTACATTTGGTAGGATATTTCAATTTGTTTTTCTTGGTATAATCTTGTCCATTGGAGCTGCTGGTGTAAAGGGTGCAGGTATTGTTATGTCAACAGTTTTAATGGAGGCATTAGGAATGCCTTTATCTCTGATTCCTATATTGGCAGCTATATGGCCTGCTATTGATCCGGCTCATACATTACTAAATAATGTTAGTGATATAGTTGGAACCACAATTATATCAAGACAATTAGGAGTGATGGATATGGAAGTTTATAATAACGAATCGATTAAAAGTGCTCAATGATCAAGTGTTATTAAGCATAAAATATAAATATTAATTATAATTTGGAGGCATAAAATGAATGACAAAATTAATCAGGGAAAGTTGTTTGATGAACAGCTTTCTGAAGAAATTAAAGAATTATTTTACCATGTGGATGAAGACCCTATTTTAAATAAAAGAAGAATTTTTTTCGATAATGCAGGTGGTTCATTAAGGCTTAAAAAAGCAAATGATATGTTTAAAAAAATGGATGAACTGCCGGATTGCCCTGAGCATTCTAACTACACCGCTAAATGGCTGTTGGAGGTTCAGGAAAAGGCAAGTGAAGACATTAGAACAATATTTAATGCAAAATCAGGAAGCATAGTTACATCTTTGACAGCTTCAATGGCCATATTTGAAATGAATCGGGCAATTATTGAAAATGTACCAGGCAGCAATGTTGTAACCACTGCCTTAGAGCATCCTTCTGCCTATGATTCTGTAGTGAGTTATGCTGGGAAAATGGGAAAGGAAGTAAGAGTTGCAAAAACCAATCCAGTAACAGGAGGGGTTGATGTTGAAGAAATTACAAAACTTGTTGATAAGGATACTTGCCTGTTAAGCTTCATATATGCTTCTAATATTTCCGGAGCTGTTCTTGATGTAGAATCAATTATAAGAGAATGCAGAAAAATTAAACCTGACCTTTATATAGTTATAGATTCTGTTCAACATACACCTCACGGAGTTCTAGATTTGGAAAAAACTCCGGTTGATGGAATTAACTTTGCACCTTATAAATTTTTCGGTACAAGGGGCTTTGGAGTAGGATTTATGTCCGAAAGAGCTGCAAAATTGCAACATAATAAGCTGATTGCAAAATCGGTTGATGAGTGGGAGTTAGGAAGTCCTGTACCATCTCAATTTGCATCAATTTCAGAAATAGTTAATTATGTTTGCTGGATAGGCTCAAAATTTATTAATTCAAATGACAGACGAGAATTATATGTCGAAGGTATGAACAGAATAAATCTTCATGAAAGAGCATTGATGTATAGAATGCTTAATGGTTCAGATAAAGCCGAAGGTCTTAGAAACATAAAGGGTGTTAAAGTATATTTAGATTATGAAGATCTTTCCACAAGAGATTTCATAATGGCTGTAGGTTTTGATAATATCGGAAGCATTGAGGCAGTTGCAGAATATGAAAAAAGAGGAGTTATAGCATTTGAAAGGGTTGCTTCAAGTTTATATTCTTCAAGAATGCTTAATTCTTTTGACATAGAAGGAGTAGTTCGAGTATCTCCACTTCATTGCCATGATGTAAATGATATTGATGAATTCTTAAAAATTACAAAAGAGATTTCTCTATTGAAATAAATAGTGGTGCCAGGAAGCATTTCATTAATACCATGTACCACCAGTATTTATTGTAAAATCCTGGGCAGATTTTTTTAATGTATGCTTTAAAGAACCAGACAGTTTTTTCTGCCTGGTTTTCTTTAAAAAGTATATGATTGTCCGTCATATAGAACTAATATATTAGAAGCAATCCAGGCTGTTGGTGCAGTTTTGATTCTCTTTTGAGCAGTATTGGCCCATAAACATTAAAATGACTAAAAGGTTATTTTTATGTTTATGGTTTTTTTAATTTTAAATAAATTATAAAAATAATGTTACAAAATGCCTTGTAATATTGTCTATGTAGTAGAGAGCTAATAAATAATACAAATGAAAATGTTTGCGTGGTATAATAAGGTAATATCTTAAGCTGAAGGGGTAACAGGGGAATGTTTTATAAAATATCAAATACAGAAGGTAATAATGTAGAACTGGTAACAAATCTATATAATACTTATAGCAAAACTATGTGGAAATATGCATATAAGCTGTCAAATGACTATGAAATTTCAAATGATATAGTATCTATTTCTTTTTTAAAAATCATAGAAAAATTAGATTTAGTGAAAAAGATTAGAAAGTACAAGATTAAATCATACCTGTTAAGTATAGTAAAGAATTCTTTTATAAATTATAAAAGTAAAGAAAAAGAATATATAAATTACGATGATGTAAAAGAAGTCGTAGCAGATGACAGAAGTAATGATTTTTTTCAATATAATTATTCAAAAGTAGAAGAAACCTTGGATTATATGCCAGAGCCATATAAATCCATCATAAAATTCAGATATGTATATGAAGAATTAAGCTATGAGGAAATTGCAGAGCTATTGGACATCAGTACAAATAGTATCAGAATGTATAAAAAACGAGCCATTGATATGTTGAAAGAAAGGTTACAGGGTGGTGAAGTCTATGAAAGATAATTATTATTTAAATGATGAACAAAATGAAGATTTTCTTCTAAGAAAGATAGCAATTTCTTTGGTTGAGAAAGACAGTGTGTTGTTTGATGAATTGCAAAATGATGAAACTATAATCAATCCACATCAGGATGATTTAGATAAACGTATTTCAGCAATCATAAGTGACAAGTTTAATAAAGAGCAAAATGTCAAAAAGTACAACAAAATTAAAAAAACATTAATTAAGGCAGCTGTAATCATTTTTGTAATATCTTCTGGTTTTATTATATCTTTTACTACAGTAGATGCATTTAGGGTAAAAGTATTAAATTATTATATAGAAAATTTTGATACACATGCTTCATTCATGCCTAAAGAAGAAAAGCCTTTTATGGTTTTTAAAGTAGGCTACATTCCAGAAGGATATGTAGAAAATGATGAATTTAAATCACCAAGTTTTTATGCCCTGACTTATTATAATCAAGAAAACTTAATGATTGATATTTCACTTTTTGATAGAGAAGCCACATTCAATGTAGATACAGAAAACTGTGAAAGATATGATGTTATAATCAATAATCAAAATGGATATATTTTTAGAAAGACGGGGTCATTAATTTTGGTGTTTAAATTCTATGAAAATTCAATTGTAATTAGCAGCAATGATAATAAATTGACTAATGACGAGTTTATTAAAATTGCTAAATCAATTGATTTATAGTGAAACATG
This sequence comes from Firmicutes bacterium UBA6113, assembly GCA_002422545.1. Taxonomy (GTDB): domain Bacteria; phylum Bacillota; class Clostridia; order Tissierellales; family Sedimentibacteraceae; genus Sedimentibacter. The sequence continues at coordinate 33,632 of DIWF01000013.1, forward strand.
TTTCTGATTCTTCTTAAAGCTGATTGCCATAAGATTAAGATAAGGCTATGCATATTATTTGAAAAAGGAGATGGATTATATGAATTCATTAATAAACTTACTATCTATTATGCAATTTTTTATTATTGCTTTTTTAGTAGGCCTTGGAGTATATGCTTTAATATTGTATATAAAAGCTTTAAGGATTTACATAAACAAAAATAGTTGAAGTAATCTAGAGGGGAATGAGTATATGCTTAAAACAATAATAATTTTAATTACATGTATTTTGGTATTATTTTTCGGAACCATATTTATTCAATCAACTGTTTATGCTCCAACAGAAATTAACTATGAATATGAAGGAATATATTTTGATAATGATAATCCTGAATTGGCTGAGCCTGTTAATGTTGTAATAAGCGGTAAAATAAGCAAAGATGCTTGGTTAAGACCGAAAGCCTTTGTCGGTAATATTTCGATAAATAATACAAGCATAGAAATTACAAAACAATTGTTATTCAGTTATTTACGTGATACTAATAATTTGTATTTAAATGATTTTGAAGAAGGAAAAGGATGGAGCTTTAATCCGGACTCTCTCTTAAAACACTTTGATAGCAATGAAGTTTGGTGGCATATAAGTATGGATAAAAAATTTTCTATGATTACTATTGTGCCAATAGAATCTGATAGAAGTTCTACTCAAAGAATTGCAGCACCATGCAATAATCGGGAGGACGCAATCAAAATTAACAGAATGCTTATGAGCGGCATAATAGACTGACAAAATTGAAAAAACAGATTCGAATTTGCAAAGTCACGTAATGCAAGCCTGACTACTACCTGAAAAAAATCAAAAAATATTGAACAAATTACAGAAAAGTGCAGTCTAACATAATATGGAATAATAGTATAAATCTACAAGATATAAATTTATAGTTCACAATAATTGAGGTTCGTAATAGTATTATTATGTACAACAAACTATTATTTGGGGGTTGGTAAAAATGTTAAAACGAGCATTGAAAAGTGCTTTAGGAATAGGGTTAGGACAACAATAGGCATGGTAATTATTCCAAGAATTATGGATTCAAATTTAAACAAAATATATCCACCTATTTATGTGCAAGCTGTTGTACAATTTGTTGGATCATACATTGTGGCTTTCTTAGTTTTCTTGTCCTTAGATTATATTAAAACAAAAAAACAAAAATAAGTGTTAGATAATGTATGATTAGATTAATGCACATAATTCAAATTATGCGTAATAGTAGAATTATTATTGACATATGATTAATTTGTTTAGCTATGTTTAATTTAATGTTTGAAAATTGATATATGTAGATTAAGCTCAAAGATGAAAAGAAAGCTACGCTTTGGGAATAGGTTAAAAAGTCACTTCTGCTCATGTCTAAAACGATAATGGAGGTAAGTTGGTATGGAAAATAAAGGAATAAGGACTATATGGTACAGCATTGCCGTAGCATTTCTTTGGATAGGTATCTTTACAGAAAAAACATACATTTTTATGCCATTAGGATTTTGTTCAATGATTGTTGGTAATATAAGAATATACATTAAGGGGTATCTTTCATGGATAAAGGAATGAAGACAATAGTGGGACTGCTTATTTTTAGTATAGCGCTTAATTTTTTCATATATACAAAACTTCAGAAAACGGAAAATGAAGTAAAAAACTTGCGTAATAATATGTCAGCAAGTTATGAAAATTTAAATAATTCTATTTCTAAAATAGACAGATATGTAAGTAGCCGATTAGATGAGTTTATAAATGATAATAGCTGGGTTATAAATGAAGAATTCATAATAGATTATGAAAAAACTACAAACAAAGAAGTTCATTTAGATTTTCAGTGGTCATTTAATGAAATAGAAGAGAGTGCAAGGGTGTACTTGGTATATAGTGATGAAATCGGTAAATATGAGAAGGAAGAAGCAATTAAACAAGATAACGGTATGTATAAAACATCATTGATACTTTTTCCGGATAAAGAATATAAATATAAAATTATGTCTGAAGGAAGTGTTATAAAAGTAACAGAAGAAAAAGAAATTCCAGAAGATTATTATAAACCTGGCAGAATTGAAATATCTGATATGAGTTATGAAGAAAGTAACGGCTATTTACAAAATTTTGCAATAGATGTTACACAGCAAGGGAATCTAATTTCAGGATTATATAAACCTGAAAAATTGCAGCTTGTAATTAATTATAAAAATAATGAAAAGGAAATATCAGAGTTTCAATTAGAAAGTGAAAGCCTATTTACAAATATATGGTCAGCAAACATTGACAGCTTTAAAGACAAAACAGAATCTATCGTCCTGGAAATTAAGTATGAAAATGGACATATCGACAGCAATGAAATTTGGCCGGAAGATAAATTTAGCGAAAAACTAAAACAAAAGTGACAAGGGGTGACAAGGGGACGGTGACAAGGGGACGGGGTTATTGACACCAATATCACAACCCTGTTCATATGGCAGGTGTCACTATGACACTATCTTAAACAAGGGGGAATCTGAATGAACAAAAATATAAAATTACTTTATTGCATTTTAGGAAGTGTTTTACTTGCTGCATTAAATAACCCTATATTTGAACATTCCAGTCTTGGTATTTTCGAAGGCCTCCATGGAATTAATTGGGCAGTAGTCTATCAAATATACTTATTGCTGATTAATGTACTGTCATTTTTAGGATTTATATTACTAATAGTTTTTTCAATTAAATTAATTATAAATAATATTAAATAAAATTTGTATTTTATAACAAATATAAGGAGGTAAATATGAATCTTACAGCTACAAGTGCCGGATTTATAGGCTTAGGAAACACTCAAAACAATTCACTTGTTGCAAACGTTATACTTTTCATAGGCGACTAATGCTTATAATTAGATGGATATTAATGATTTGAAATAGAATTTATTATAGTCGTAATATTTAAGTTCGCATCATTAGAATATTCAGAAATAATATAATGCTGTATAATAAAGGTGGTTATTTGTATATGCAGGTGAAAGATAGAAAAAATATTTATATATTATTAATTATTATTATATTTATCTTATCCATTACAATCCTTTTTTTGATAACAAACAGGCACGTATTATTACCAATTGAGAAACCAGTATTTTTGGAGGCAGATAAATATACAAAGTCACTTGGGTACAATACGATATGTAATACTGAAAATGCATTTTATAGATTGAAAGATGAAGTATTAGAAGATAAAGTAAACATTATAACACGTTTAGAAACAATGTTTGAAATAGCAAAACATGAGTACTCAATGGAGTTTAATCCACCTATAATATATATTTCTGATAACCCAAATGAAGTAAGTAGAGATTTTTTAGGATTTAGAATTAGTATTGATGATCCATTTTCTATGGGGGTAGTATTTTATCACGCCAGTGGGGGAACGTTACCAGCTTGGATTTGCTTGGGTTTAGAAAACTACTGGTCAAAAGTCTATAATTTTCCGATTACAGCACATGATAAAAAGTCGGAAGAATTAATAACTATATTCAATAGTGATAGGATACAAAAACTTCCGCCTTTTGGTGATGCATGGCTAATTAGAGATTTTAATGAAGATGTAGACATGGACTTATTATGTGACTATTCTTATAGTTTTATATGTTTTTTAGCAAAAATGAATTATTTATCAGACTACATTAAATTAGCAAACTACGATTATAGATCTTTTATAAACAAATCACAAGATATGATAAATTTGTTTTCAAAAGACATGTGGAGAAGCAACTTCACTATATTTGTACATTACAGTTATGGAAAAGACTTTTCTATTAATTCACCGGAAGCAATATATAGATATGAGCAATATAATTGGAATTGGGAGGATATTGTAAAATGGACAGAAGAAAGGGATGAAGGAATAATTTTTATTAAAAATTTTATAAATTTCAATTATAATAAACAACTAGATATAACATTAACTGCTAATGATAATAGATATAGCTGGGCACCTAATAGTATAAAGGTAAAGCTGAATGTCTTAAAATTTGGACCTGAAGCTTCTACCCATGAAGTCACTCATGTGCTTTGTAATTTGTCGGGTATAGAAAAAAACACTTCTATATTTTTTAAAGAAGGCTTGGCATCATTATTAAGTTCATTATTCGATAACGAATATAAAACATCGCGATATAAAAGATATCAAAAAATTTTTACTGACATTCCAGATGAATATGTAGAAGAACTTGTCAAAATATATAATGAACGCATTTTAAAGTTAGGTAAAGATGATGAATTTAACATTAGCACTTCTATAGAATCACAAGCAATTTTAGAATTTGAAAACGGAGAACGAAGAATACCTTTACTGCAGTCGGATAATTCAGATTATATTTTAGGAGATGTATTGTCAAAGGAAATGTATTCATATTATAAAGCAGAATCATTTTTGTTATATCTTTATAACTGTTATGGTAAAGAGAAGCTTATGAGTGTGTATAGTGATAACAATAAAATTGAAGAGTTATATGGAAAGTCACTTTATGATTTAGTAAATGAATGGAAGGAATATTTATGTGTTTATTGAATAAAGCCAATTAATTATATAAATAAAGGGACAGATATTCTACAAATGATATGTTTTAAAAGAATTCTTTAATGGAGCAGAAAGTAATTCACATCAAAATTGCCTTCCTGTTTGACAAGGGGACGGGTTTATTGACAACAATGACAGCAACCCCATCCCTATGACAGGCAAATTAAGAGGAGGAATATATGAACGAAAAAATATTTACAATTATAGCAGCTATATCAGTTTATATTATAGTAACTATAGTAACTGATTTTAAGATTAAAAGCTTTATACCGGAAATATATTATAATATATTTATTGTTGGAGTTTATTTTTTTATAATCGTAGATATTGGGGATGCCGATGGCCTTATTCCTCAAATATATGACGCGTTTGTTTTCCTTTTAATTCCTGTTTCTATAGTCGGAACATATACAGTATTAAAAAAGAAAAGGATTTATTATTTTAAAGGCATAGACAAAAAATTCATCAAGAAAAATAATGAAGCAATTTTGCAGATTATTGAGGATTGCAAAAAAAATTCAAATATGGATGATGAATCATCAATATCACTTGAAAACACCAGAATAATATTCCATAAATTAAATCAATCTCAAATAGAAGGATGTTTACAACTAATCGGAAATTATTTAAATGAGAACCGGGAAAAGCTCACAGCAAAAGGCTACTTGATTCACTATGCTAAGACTGTTGGCGTTCCTGCAATAATTACATTATCAGCAGTAGTTGTAGTTATTAAAGTTATTAATTATCGCCCTCCTATTGAAGTTTCAGAAAAAATTAATATTAAAAATGAATATTTGATTGGCAATACAGAAGCCAATATTAATAATTACGGTATGGCGGCTGAAACAGAAGATTTTATCTATTATGCAAGGGAAGGCAAAATATGCAGGACAGATATAAATCTTGAAAATGATATGATTATTTTTGACGAACTTGAAAATTTCGGCAAGGATACCATTAATGTTGTTGAAGATTGGATATTTTTTAGGCAGGGTAAGGAAATAAACAGAATTAAGACAGATGGAACAAATAATGAAATACTTTTTATAGGTTATTCTTTGCAGATGCAGGTCGTAGGAAATTGGATTTATTTCATAAGCATTGAGGATGACAGTAAAATATGCAGGATAGATGTAAATGGTCAAAATAAGCAGCTGTTGAGTGACAAGGACATTGAAGATATGGCTGTTTATAATGGAAAGATATACTACAGCTATAAAACCAAGGAAGATGGATTTTTGGAAGTGATGAATACAGATGGAACTGACAGGCAATTCTTATCTAACATCAGAACCAGGAATATGATTGTTGATGAAGAATATATTTATTATTTAGATGATGCTGAAGAAATATTATATCGAATGAGTCTAAAAGACAAATCAAGTGAACGACTGTCAAATAAGCAAATACTTAAATTCATAAAAGATGATAATTATATATTCTACACATTAAAAAACGTGGATGATGAGGATTGGAGATTTAAGGGTTTGTATAGAATGAATGCTGATGGCAGCAATGTTACAGCTCTTGATAGCGAAATTTATTTAGATGAAGTGGGTATGGCAGTAACTAAAGACTTTGTTTTCTATGTTTCTACAAATGGGAAAGACCAACCTGGTTTAAAAATTATTAATAAGGACGGAGTTAGATTAAAGTGACAAGGGGACGGGAGCGGATCTTCATGGCGGAGATGTTTCTAAGGCAGCTGTTAAAGCTATAAAGGATGCAACATCCAGAAGTTGTTTATGCGGATTGGAGTATATTCTAAATATAGATTCTTTGCAGATGCATGTTCATGTAAAAGTTAGGTGTACAAGGTTTAGAGGCTCCTGCATTTGGTGCTGGTAATACAGATTGCTGTAGCTGCATTGACTGTATATGCTGATGTGGAAACATTAGCATGAAGCATAAAAAGAAATGAAATAAGTAAGAGTGTAAAGATTCTCTTAGGCAATTAGTTCTGTAAATTAACGTTTTATTTAATTTCAAATCTGAGCAAAAAAAGGGGGGTAAAATTGAATAAGTATAATATACCAAAATTAAACAAGAAAACGTATTGGCTATTATTTGTAGTAATTGTTTCTTTAATTTGCATTATATTATTTATTCTCAAAAGCAAGGAATCTGTTAAGGAGTACCAGTTCCCATTACAAACTGAGGATATAGAAAGTGTATTATCTGAACAAAATATAGACTGGTACATTACAGACAAGGGTGTTGTTAATGAATCAAGAAATATTTACACATTAAAAAATGACGAAAATATAACCATGGGTGTTGATGCGTGGATTAAAGATAATCATAAAATTTTTAATATGTCATGGTTTTTGTCATCTAATTTAACAAATGATCAAGTGAAGGATTTTTTTAGCAATGAATTATCAAAACATTTAGAATTGCCAGGAATATTTTATGGTAATAAAAGAGGATTAGATAAAGCACTAAATGAAGTGCTAAGTTACTGTTTAGATGAAAACAATTACGAAAATGGTATGTACTGGAATAAAAGAGTTGGTAATGACCATTTAAAAATTCAAATTAGTTCTGGTAACTATCAAAATCATTCTATATCATTGATCATAATTCCTAATGAGGAGTATGAAAATTATTTAAAGACCTCAGATAATATTTGGAAAGAAGCAGCTTCCAGCGAAAATATAGAAATAATTGAAAGTACTGTAGCTGAAATAAAGGAAGCAGCAAAGGAATATGCTGCACCTGTTAATGATATGGATATTTTTTCAAAACATTTTGTTGTACATGGAAGTTTAGAAGAAATTAAAGAGAATAAAAAAGTTCCTGAACCATTAATCAATATTAAATCAAACTTCTTAAAGCCAAACAAAGATAAATATATGAATGCTAAACTGGTTGATGACACAGGCAGCATTGATGTATTTGTGGAGATGACTTCACTTAACAATAAAGAATTAAGCATAAAACGCAATCACAATGTTGTGATGTTATTTAGTAATAACAACGAGCTTATATACGTTGTTCGTCCGGGTGCATTGTATTCAGAGGAATAAATTTATTTGCAGTTTACTGTTCACAACCAGGCCTAGTGTTCATTGCATTTGTTGTGGAATCATTTTGATTAGTGTTAAAAAGGGAGTAATATTCCTTAAAGTAGACTTTTTGTGTATTCTATATTGACACCGATTCAGAGGTTAGCTGTTGAAACTAATAATAAATTAATATAGTTTATTCTCAATGTTTTATTCATAACATATATTAAGGATAAATAATTTATATTTACTTAAATAAACTTTAGAGGTGAATTATGTTTTTTGCTAATACTGTTAATAATACTCAAAATAATAATGAACAAATTACTATACCTGGAGGCACTCCAGCATACTTTGTTACAATTCCAGAATATATAACAGTTCATCTAGGTAATCCCGACGAAGAAGCAGAAAATGTAACTGTTCCATTTATTGATTATATAAAAAATGTTGCATCATCTGAACTTTATCCTACATGGCCAGAAAATGCATTAAAGGCTAATATTCACGCAATAATATCAGTTGCTTTAAACAGAGTTGTACTTGAATGGTATAAATCAAGAGGGTATAACTTTGATATTACAAATTCAACCCGATATGATCAAGCATATGTTCAAAACAGAGGTGTATATGATAACATAAACAAAATAACAGATGAAATATTTAATCAATATGTAGTAAGAGATGGCCAAGTTTTACCTTTGTTCACTACATTTTGCGATGGTAGGATTTCGCAATGTGATGGACTATACCAGTGGGGTTCCGTTGATTTGGCCAATCTAGGTTATTATCCAATAGATATTTTAAAATATTATTATGGTGACGACATTTCAATAAAAACAAATGCTCCTGTTGGCGGTGTAGGATTGTCCTACCCCGGAGAACCTCTTAAGTTAGGTGATTCAAGTCTGGTTGTATTAAGGCAACAATTAGGATTGAACAGAATATCTGATAATTTTCCTGCTATTCCTAAAATCTATCCTGTTAGTGGATATTTTGACGAATCTACAGAAAAAGCAGTTAAAGTATTTCAAAATATTTTTAATTTGTCGGTAACAGGTATCATTGATCAAGCAACATTTTATAAAATAAGGCAAATCTATGTAGCAGTTACGAAATTATCTGAATTAACAGCAACAGGATCAATATATGAAGAGATATACGAAATAACCAAGAGAATTTTAATTCAGGATGATATACGTCCAAGTATAACATATTTGCAATACATTTTAGATGTTCTTTCTCTTTATTATAAAAATATTCCACACATTTCTTATACCGGTATATTTGATGAACAGACAAGACAAGGTGTAATAGAATTTCAAAAAATAATGGGACTCCCTGCTACCGGTATTGTAGATATGGAAACATTGAATAAGCTATATGATTCAATTCGCGGCATATTTAATTCATTACCTCCGGAAGAAATTTATTTGCCATATTTAAGATACCCTGGCATTGAATTCAGAAAAGGATTTGGGTTAGAACGACCGAGCGTTTCCATAATTCAGCAAATGTTATCTTACATATCTTTGGTAATACCATCTATACCTCCCGTAACGGAAAACGGAATATTTGATGAAGAAACAGAAAAGGCGGTCATAGCTTTTCAAACAATGTTTGGTCTTGAGCCTACCGGAACAGTTAATGAAACTACCTGGAATGAATTAGTTCGAGTTTACAGAGAACAAAGGTATAGCGGAATAAGCATTCCACAAGATACAATTTAAATTTGTACATTAGCTTTCTAAGTGTGTTATTTAAAATTAACCAATTGCAGATTTTATTCTTATATGTTTATATAATTATCTGCGAAAATAATATTATTGATTAGGCAACTATTTGGATTTGATTTTAAAGAAAATTTTAAATATCTGTTTATTTCAAGCAGTATTACTGAGTTCCGGCAGAGATTGATTTTTATAATACACGATGATTGAAGAAAAATCTAAAAAGTCTGACTCCGATAGAATATCGAAACCAGACCTTAGAAGCATTAATTTAATATTTTGCTCAGTCTAGATTAACAGCTGAGCCATGTTCTGTGAGGCTATTTTCTTCATGTATTTGACAGACAGCACGCAAACCAAAATTGTCAAAACATCAGCGGCTGGCTGGGCAAAATAGATACCTGACACACCAAGTAGCTTTGGTAGAGTTATAATGAACGGAACATAAAATATACCTTGACGAATCAACGACAGAAAAAGGCCGAATTTTGATGAACCTATAGTTTGGAATGTAATAGTCATCATATAGCATAGTCCAAATGCTGGGTACAGTGCCACCTGTGAAATCAGAAGTTTTATACCATAACTAATTACTAATGGATTTCTATTAAAAATCATAATAAGTGGTTTTGAGAAGACAATATATATTACTTCTACGATGATTGTTAGTAATAGTGATGCTTTTAAGGAAAAAGCCACTGATTCATGAAACCGTTCTTCGTTCTTGGCACCGAAAGAGTAGGAAGCAATCGGTTGATAGCCTTGCATTAAACCCATAACCACATAGCATCCAATTAACATAAGGCGCTGCACTACTCCGTACGCTGCAATAATCAGATCAGAGTCAGGCATAGACTTAGCTGCAATGTTGGTCAATGAAGTAGCTACGGCAAGGCAGATTTGAATGACAGCTGTAGGAATTCCAATGAAAGTAACTGTTCTTATAAGATAAATATTAGGTTTGAAATATCTAAGCTTCACCTTTATATTTGAACGTCCGCTCAGGAAGAACCACAACAGAATCGCGAAGGTCACAAATTGTGAAATAGTTGTTGCCAGAGAAGCACCCGCTACACCCATGTTCATACCCCAACTGAACATGAAAACAGGGTCTAGTATCACATTGAGCACAGCTCCAGTAATTACAGCAATAGAAGAAATTTTGACAGAAGATTCAGCACGAGCAGCACAATTTAGGCTTTGGGCCGGCAGATTCATAAGGGCTGCAATGAACATCCAGAAAGCATAGTCCTTTGCCAACGGCAATACGACTTCAGATGCGCCAAAGGAACGCAACAGCGGTTCCATGAATATGATGCCACCAACACATAGCAGTATTCCAATTACAAAAGAAAGACTTACGATTGTTGTAACCGTCGTATTGGCTCTTTCCTGTTCATTTGCACCGAGTTGACGTCCCGCAAGTACAGCAGCCCCAGCGGCAAAGATATTTTCAACAGATACCATAATCAACAGTAAAGGTAAAGTGACACCCACAGCTGCCAGTGCAATATCGGAATCCAACATACCGATATAAGCAGTATCTACAATATTATAAACAGCTTTTGCCAGAAGGGCCAGCGTTGCAGGAACTGCCAGCTTGACGATTGCTTTAGAAGGCTTTACACTGTCCAGAAGTGATTTTTTTTCTATGATGATTTCATTGTTCATGGTTAATTCTCCTCTCTTGCAATCACACCATAAAGCAAAATGGTCAATGCTCTGCTGCAATACTTTTCGCGTTCCTCTGCGTTAACCTCACTCATGCCTATCATCTGGTATCTGGCATTGATGAAATCTTGATATTGCCGGAACGTGTCGATTACCTCATTTCGGGTCACATCCTGACGCAATTCAACGTGTTCCAAAAGTTCATTTAGTACATTGATATTCAGTGCGTCAAAATTCCACTTGATTTTCTGGATTGTCTTTTCCAAATGATCTGGGGGAGCAATGATAGCATCACAGAATATCCGCTGGTACATAGGATTTTCTTTGAAAAATTTTAAACGTGCATCGAAATAACGCTCCAAACAGGACTGGACGCTGCCGCATTTCATCGAGGCATGTGTCCGTAAGTAATCAGTAAGCCCATCAAAACATTCTTTGACGCACAACAGATAGATTTCATCCTTGTCCTTAAAATAGTGATATAAAATTCCTTTGGAAATGTTGCCAGAGCTGCATATAGTATTGATAGAACTCAGGCCATAGCCCTGTTCGGAAAATTCTTTTAGGGCACATTCCATAATTCTTTGTCGGCTAAGCAAATTTTTTTCTTCTTGTTTCATAATATTCCTCCAAAATAGACCTTGTGGTCTGTTTTTTAATAATATCACAAATAGGCCACGTAGTCAATATTATTAATATTCAATTCTACTAATACGAAAGAACCAAAATGTAATTATTTTAGAGTTACATTACTTTGATGATAGCATATATGTGTAGACACTAAAACATCATTAAAAGATCAACAGCTTGTATAATATCTACAAACATCACTACTGGCATATAAAATGCAAAACTGAGAACAATAGTCAGCCACATGACACTCTAACTAAAGACGTTGGGATAATAAGTTTCATCCCAACGTCTTTTTAGTATTCATATACCAACCATATTATTGACGCTTCTTTTCATCTCATTAAATCCAATCAGTACAGTGCAGACATAGGCACATGTCTTAGGTATCATTAAAATTCCAACAACCGGAATAATGTCTGCAAACAATACTACTGGTATATAGAACGCAAAACTGAGAACAATAGTCAGCCACATGAACCTAAAACTATGATCAGAAGTAATCCTGGACTTGCTGTAGAACAAAAATATAATAATAATTCCCATTGCAGCAAACGGGAGATTCCGATATATTGCCCAAGACAGCGGAGAGGTAGCACTTGTCCATGCGTTCTGAGGGAATAGGCAAAGAATAATTCTTAATGCTGCCAGTGCATACATGGTTATGGTAAGTCCGTGGTTATCTTTCACATTGTAGCGCAAGCGCCATACATAATATAACAAAATATAAAATACGGTCATAGTTATTGAAGTTATAAACTTTCCAATGCCAAGGGCAATGACGAAGTTATCAAGGCCGGTCGTGCTAAGAGCATATGCTCGCGGAATCAGGTGAAACGAATCTCCTGCTCCAAGAGTCACAGCCATGATACCAAACAACAGATATTGTTTGTTTCCTTTGCTTTTTAGAATTATTGTGATGCCGATTGTAATAACCATAATCAGGTATACTGCATCGAATATGGTTTCAAAAATAGCTTGCATAAAATCCTCCTTTAAATTGAACGGTGTTCATTTTGATTTTTATAAAAACCCAACAACTAGTTGGGATCTTTATCTAATTAATTAATAAATTGTGCGCTTTATAATTTCATTCAGTAAATAACATGATTGCTGGTTATTAATCAACAATGTAATGATGTTTGAGAATACAAAATCAACAAAATGTTCCTGTGTAAATGTTTCATTAAACGTATCCTTTTTTGCATTACTATCGCTTTGCAATGACTGGAGCAAGCCTTTCTTGATATGAGTGAAATACTCATTCATGACTTTGCGTCCCTTTACTTTGTCCTCATTTGCAAAATTGACAGAATGTATGGTAAAGAAAGCCGGGTATTCTTTTACTCCATTTTTTACAGTTTCAAAAAGCCATGTGACGCGCTCTATAAAGTTATTCGGATTATCAATAACACTTATTTTATGAAATATATCTTTCCAGATATCTTCCACTGTTGCAGCTGCAAGGTCAGCCTTAGAAGGAAAGTAATTGTAAACTGAGCCTACTGCAACATTACATTGTTTTGCAACATCACGCATATTGAGAGTTTGAAGCCCTTGCTTAGTTGCAATTTCTTTACTTGCCTTTAAAATAGCTTCTTTAGAAGTAACTACTGTATTCATGTACTTTCTCCTTTCAAACTGAACATTGTTCATTATATGGCAGAAATTTATTTTTGTCAATACTATATTAATTTTAAATTGAACTATTTTAATAAATTTACGTCCTATAATATAGGATTAATTTACCAGATATTGTTGTGCACAAATTTTAGGGAGGTTGTATGAAAAAGGCAGTGATTTTATTTATCTTATGTTTAAGTATATTCATTATGGCCGGATGTGACAAATCTGTTGATAATGAAAATCAAGCTGTAGCAGAAAAGTTTATTGTGGAAATGTATACGGTGAATGCAGAAGAAGTTGAAAATTATAATAAATTCGTAGAATTAATGCCTGCGGATGAAATAGAGCTGGCAGAAGCTATAGAAGCAAATGACGAAGTCATCAAATCCTTAATGACAAACAAAGCATACAATGTACTCTTGAAAAACAGACAAAACTTCATGTTTACTCAGCATTGTGCCTTAAATAATTGTACAATTCAGGTGATGGATGTAGATTTGTCTGGAAAAGAATCTGGAGCAGAAGAAAATAAGGCAGATTATAATTTTGAAGTTAAAATTAAGTTTGTTTCCAATGACGGAGATGTTTTGCAGGATGATTCCGCTAAAGGCCAATTAAGACTTGAACGAGAAGATAATGAATGGAAAATATCAGGCTATAGAGTGTTTGAGTATCCAAAGACCATAGTTAATTAATTTTTAATTCAATTCAATTGACATTTGGCAATTTAGCAGATATATTTTAATTAAAAAATAGTACATTAAGGGCGGACTTTCCTTATACAATTTCCGTTTTTATTTAAATATCTATCTAAGGAGCTGTAAAATGAAGTGTTGTATTCTTATGGGGAGCCCCAGGAAAAATGGAAATACATATCAGATGTTGATACCATTTGTTGAAGAACTTAATCTTATCCAGGTTCAATATGATTTGATTTGGCTTTACGACAAACATATTGAGCCTTGTACTGCCTGCCGCAGATGCCAAAAGGACTGGACTGCTTTCGGATGCCGCTACAATGATGATGTGCAGGAAATATTTGATAAAGTGCTGGACAGCGATGTGATTGTTTTGGCAACGCCAATTTATTCGTGGTATTGCACGCCTCCTATGAAGTCTTTGCTTGACCGTTTAGTTTATGGAATGAACAAGTATTATGGTGATGAAAAGGGTCCTTCGCTATGGAAGGGCAAGAAGCTGGCTGTCATTACAACCTGCGGATACAGGCCTGAAAAAGGGGCAGATTTGTTTGAGGAAGGCATAAGGAGATATTGCACTCATTCTCAGTTGCATTATCTTGGCATGCTGTCTGAAAGAGACTTAGGATATAAAACTGAGTTCATGACTGATGATAAAACTGAACACGCCAGGTCATTCGCACGAAAGTTGATAGACAATGAAGTTTAAATAAATCAATTAAATTTCGTCCCATTTTATAAGAGTAAATATTTGCCAGAAGCTCGGGAGGGGATTATGGAAGCTATAATTATTAAGACTATAATCATTTATTTGTTTTTCATGGCTATTATGCTGATGATGGACTTTAAACTTAAAAACTTTGTACCGGAAAAATACTACAATATTCTCATAATTGAATTATATATAGTTATTTTTGCTGTGAGGTGGGCCGGAACCGGGTTTTCTCCTGAAGCATATTATCTCTTAAGTTTGTTATTTATTCCGGCAGCTTTAATTGTAATTTACACGATTGTAATTAAGTCTAAATTTTATTGTTTCAAGGGCATAGACAAAAAATTCGTAAGAAAAAACAGAGATGAAATATCAAAGATAATACAGGAATATAAGTGTCAAAATCTACAAGGTACATCTGACATATCACTGGGATCTAACAATATCATATTTGATAATGTCAGTGCATCACAAATAAAAGAATGCTTGTCAATGATTGGCAATTACCTGGATGACAATAGAGATAAATACACCGCCAAGGATTATGTGGTTTATTATACCAAGGTATTTTTTGTTCCTTCTGCAATTATAGCTATTCTTGCATTTGCGGCGTTTAAAATCGGCCGAACACCATATAACTGAAGACGTAGAACATAATTAATTGATATTATATTAGGGGGTATAGATGAAAGATTTTCTGGCGATATTTATAAGCTGTTTTGTTTTATGTATAATTGTGACACTTTTCTTTGGAAGTTTTATTTTGGAAAATATTTGGGGAACATTTTTTGTGTTGTCATTAATATTATCCATAATTATTAATGCTTTTTTAAATCAAGACTCCAGGATTAATGAACTGGAAATGAAAATAGAACAGCTGTTGAAAGAAAAACAAGATTAACACGGAAGTGTGAGAGGAGGAAGATACATGTCAAGAATTGGTGTTTTTTTGGTTCCAATATATTTAGTTATTCCAGCGGTTGTGCTGTATTTTGTGATTAAGCTGGCTATAAAACATGCAATAAAAGAATTGAAAGACGATGACGTTCTTTAACAATGATTTGGTCTAGTGCATGAATAGTCAGTCATGTTAGTGTTATTATTGGGGGAAATAAATATGAGTAAAAAAATGATAGCAATCGGCATTTTGATTTTATTAACAGCTTGCAGCAATACAGAAAAAGTTGATGAGGCTGCTGCAAATGAAAATATGAACGAAGTTGAAGAAGTAGCTAATAATAGTGATGTGGATAACGTTTCGCCGACAGATAATAAATTTTCTCTTGAAAAAATTGATTTAAACCGGTTAAATGAAATTAGGATAACTGAAAATGATGGAAACAGAGTCTTATTTGATGATTATTTGTCTTCAACAGAAATAATATCTGAAACGGAAGCTGTTTTTTCAGATGAATATTATGATACTGTACGTAATTCATGTCAGGCATTATACTGCGACGGATTTGATGAAGGATTCGACAATAATCTCATAGATACCAATATTTCAAACATGGAGTTTGTGCGCTTTGACAATAGTGGTGCAAACACATTTTCAAGCTTTGAAAGTCCTTATAAT
This sequence comes from Firmicutes bacterium UBA6113, assembly GCA_002422545.1. Lineage (GTDB taxonomy): Bacteria > Bacillota > Clostridia > Tissierellales > Sedimentibacteraceae > Sedimentibacter. Next base: position 49,868 of record DIWF01000013.1, read on the forward strand.
TTAACTAAGAAAGACTCTATTTTAGTTTTAGAAGGTACAGATGATGAAAGTTCACAGGTTAATGTTAAGGATATTGTTTATGGATACCTCGTTGATGACATAACATTGAATTGCTTTATACGCAGAAATACAAGTGATACTTTCGACGTTATTATAGATCCTGCTTACATGTATGGCTTGCCTGTATATCATTCGGATGCTGCTTGTTGTGGTTATACCGTCAATGGTCTTAATATTAAAGCAGACACACTTTTCTTGAATGTTGCTGATGTTGACGGTGCATTGAAAGACACACTGATGAGATCAAGTTCATCCTATGTATATGCTCAGCTTACATTTGGTGAAATTGACTGCAGCTATGGTGTTAAATCCGGCTACAACATCACAGCTTCTATAGATGATTATAAATTGATTACAACAGATACAGAAAGGGTCCTTACAAAGTCATTTATGTTCGAAAATACAGAGGAAAAGAATCCTGAAATGCTTCGCGTTTATAACACCCTCATGTCAAATATGGATGTGTTGAACACAGAATCGACTTTGGGCATAACATTGCTGGATTTGGATTTTGACAATATACCTGAGGTTCTTGCAACAAGATATTCTGATATTTCTGATCCTTCATGCACAGTCTATGACACTGAAGCTGCGGATGTTGATATTTACCGTATTGAAAATGAAAATCTCATTTACATTGGAACGCTTTATAACTATCACACAGTCATCTACGAGTTAGGTAACGTCTTAGGGTTAAAAACCCTTGAAGATGGCAGTAAAGCTTGGTTTAATATGTCATACAGGAACAGAAACACAGGAGAAGTTTCTGACACGGACTACATTTTTACATTGGAAGGAAATGAACTGAAGTTTCAAGAAGTATTCAGCAAAGATAAAGAAGGAAATTATTATTACTTTGGAGAACCCATGGTTTTTGAAGAAAGTCCATTTACTCATGAGATTTATGGACAGGAAACCACCACCACTATGTACAGCTGGGGAAATTACAAGTCCATATTTGGTACATGGGAACTAATAGGAAAAATAAAGCAAGGCTATTGTGAAGATATGAAAGATTCTTCATTTAATCTGTACAGTGATTGGCTTTCTCATACGGATCCAAACAATAAATCCTACAAGCTTCAATTGACTGAACGTATGTTAAGCTACAATGTAGCATACTTGGTAGATTCTTATTATTTAGGTTCCTATGATGCCAACAAGCAGTATTTTGAGTACAGGTTTCTGGGGGACTATGCAAAACCAGTCATATACCTGTATCCCACAAAACAAGAAGATGTATCCGTAAAAATTAATCTTAATGGAATGTTGACTTGCTCATACCCTGAATATGGTGACGGATGGAATGTAACAGCTCATCCGGACGGTACGCTCATTAACAAATCAGATGGCCGTGAATATTCATATTTATATTGGGAAGGCAAAGGTGCTGCTGATTGGGATATGTCACGGGGTTTTGTTGTTAAGGGATCCGATACCGTTAGTTTTTTACAGGATAAGCTGGAGTATCTTGGTTTGACTGCAAGGGAATTGAATGAGTTTATCGTATATTGGCTGCCGTTGATGAAGGATAATAAATATAATCTCATAACTTTCCAGACAACCGCTTATGAAAACAATGCAAAACTTTATATTACGCCTAAACCTGACAGCGTACTCAGAGTGTTTATGGCATATGAGGCTTTGGATAATTATATTGAAATTCCAGAACAAAGACTAAGCACATTTAAGAGAAACGGTTTTACCGCAGTTGAATGGGGCGGAACAGAAGTGAGATGAATATCAGATTATGCAACATTAATGACAAGGAAAATTGGATCAGGCTGAATAGGGCATTTATGGCATATGAGTTGTCCGATGAAGAATTTTGGAATAGTGCTGACGCAATTTCGGATGAACAGTTTGGAGCTGTTTTTGAAGAAGCCTTAAACAGTTCTGAATTAATTACCATGATGATAATAGAAGAGGAAAAAGAAACAGTTGGCTTTGCCAATCTGATGACTATATTCAGCGTATGGGCTCACGGTAAGGCCTTGATACTTGACGACCTGTTTCTATTGGAAGGGTGCCGTGGAAAAGGGTTGGGGAGGAAAGCCTTGGAATACATTGAAAATTACGCTAAGGAAAATGGCTATAAAAGATTGCAGTTTCAGTCGGAGTTCAGCAACCCAGCTGCGTATGATTTTTACACTAAATTGGGATACAAATCTGAGGACATGCATTTTTTTGTCAGATATTTTAGTTCATGAAATAGACATATCTCAAACTCACTTGCCCTTGACATAGGGCAGTGAGTTTTTTGGTTAAAGAGAATACTTCTTAGGAAGATTCCCTGAAAAATCTGCAATTGTTGCTTTTGCATGTTCCAGGTAAAATACTTCGAAAATTGGATTGTCAGGTGTTTGATATATGGATTTCACCAGTTCGTTGCTTTCAAGTACATCCTTTTTTATTCCGGTGTCTGAGATGAAAGCGGCCTTTCCGCTTAACCTAATCCACGCGAAATTTGAATTGCAGGTTGTTAGTTCAACAACAGGGTGATTTTTTATTTCAGCATATACATCCTTTTGATTGCTGGTGCAGAAGTAGAGCTTTCCTTCTTTTTCAATCATAAATTGGAAGGGGCGAACTTTGGGATTACTGTCCAGCCCGATTGTCGAAAAGTACATCACAGGGTTTTCTTTAATAAATTTTATTGCTTCATTCATTTTTTTCTCCTTTTACGTTGGCAATTATTAAGTTTTTCACTTCGTACAATCAATATATTATAAACAGATAAATAATATATATTTTTTGTTTTGTTATAGTATTTGTTTGATTATTTGCGGCCACATGTATATAATAATGCCAATGGTATATAAACGCAAGTAAGCACCTTGAAGTGCTGTAGGTACCTCAAGGTAACTAATGGGAGGAATAATGAAAAAAGAAATGCCGCTTTGCCCGGTTGAAGCAACGCTGTCCATTATAGGCGACAAGTGGAAAATACTTATACTGAGAGACCTAATTGACGGAACCAAGCGTTTCGGCGAATTAAAAAAATCCATCGGTTCAATAAGTCAGAAGGTTCTTACACAACAACTGCGGGATATGGAGGAAGACGGGATTGTTAGCAGAAAAGCATATGCAGAAATACCTCCAAGGGTGGAGTATTCGTTGACGGAAACAGGAAACAGCTTAAAACCTATACTTGATTCCATGTTTTTATGGGGTCTGCAATATAAAGAGAAGCTTATAAACAAATAGATAAAAATTAATTTCAATATAAAACAGCTGACTGATATAATGGGCCAGTTGTTTTTTGTTTTTACTAAATTTTACATCCATATGCTTTTAATTTTACTGATGTATTATATGTTAATTAATAATAAGGGTGAGCTAATAATATATTAGGAGAAAAAAATGAAACTTATATACTGCGTTGAAGATGATAATAGTTTAAGAGAATTGATGATTTGTGCATTGAAAACAGTAAACTATGAAGTTTTAGGCTTTTCGTATAATCATAGTATTGCAGAGAAACTAGAGAATTCAGTTCCTGATTTGATACTCCTTGACATAATGCTTAATAAAGAAGATGGTACTGTCATATTGCAAACTTTGAAAAATGATGAACGGAACAGGAATATTCCCGTAATAATTATAACAGCGGCTTCAACAGAGGAAATTAAGGTAAAATTTCTGGAGTTGGGTGCAGATGATGTAATAACAAAGCCGTTCGGTATGTTAGAGCTCATTGCAAGAGTAAACGCTGTTTTAAGAGTCGCAAGGAGGATAGCCTCTGAGCAAAGGCACATAGAATGGAATGGAATTTTTCTTGACTACAATAAAAGGGAAATTAGATATGAAAATAATCATGTAAACTTAAACTACAAGGAATTTGAACTTTTTTTCTATCTTGTTATGAACAAGGGCTTAGTTATTCCAAGAGATAAAATGATTAATAAAGTCTGGGGAGGCAATTATCATGGAAATAAACGGGCTGTAAATATGTGCATCAGTTCTATAAGGCATAAACTTGGTGATGCAGGTTGTAATGATATCATTAAAACAGTAAGAAGAGCAGGCTTTAAAATTGAAGTTACATAATGTAAGAATAAAATCCGCTTCAGCCATGAAGCGGATTTTATTTATGGTATCAATATTCAAAATAATGTAGTTCATTATCAGAAGTTTTCGGCCTGGAACAATGTTGAAATTTCTTCAATGCATTTTTACTTTTTTTAACTCTGTACATCACAATTGAGTAATAGTTGTCATACTCCTTGTCCTGCTGCCTTTTTCTTTCTGCCAGATCTTTCATAAAAGCAGTTTTAAATTCATCATGTGTCATGCCCATATTTTCCTCCTAATATAATGTAATTAATGCAATTATAAAGGTAGTTTGTAAAATGACTAAGTCATGGCGGTAAAAAACATGTTTTTTATTGGTAAAGTGAAATGACTCTTTGCAGAAAAGCTGCGGACTCTTTAATAAAAATATATAAAAATATTACCTAATATTTACATTCAAACAATTTTATTTTTACTTGAGGGGGATATATTTAATACAAGATAAAAATTCAAAGGAGATAGATATTAATGAAAGCAAAAAAAATATTATCAATAGTATCAACAGTATTAATAATGTCAATGGCATTTGTGGGATGTGCAAAAAGTGAACCTCAAACACAACCAGCTTCACAGCCGGCAGCAGAACAAAGTTCAGTTAAGCAACCCGAAGCTCCTGTATCAGATTTCGATGCAGAAAATTCTATAACAGTAGTAGCAAGAGATGCAGCTTCCGGAACAAGGGGAGCTTTTCATGAACTTATGAAAATAAAAGTAAAAGAAGGCGACACTGAAGTTGACAAGCTTGTAACTGGAGCATTAGAGTTTGATGGAACCGACAAGGTCATAACAGCTGTAGAAGGAGACAAGTATGGAATCGGATATGTTTCTCTCGGCTCAGTAAGCGAAAGAATAACAGCGGCAAGCGTAGACGGAGTTGAAGCAACTATTGAAAATGTAAAAAGCGGGAAATATGCAGTAGCAAGACCGTTCCTTTTAGTAACAAAAGGAACTGAAAGCGACCTGGTTAAGGACTTCATCGGATTTACAGAATCTGTTCAGGGACAGAAATTAGTTGAAGAAAAACATTACATTGCTTCAGTAGATGGCCCTGTAGAATATAAAACATCAGGCTTGTCAGGAACTATTAAGGTTGCAGGTTCAACTTCAGTAACACCATTGATGGAAGTATTGCAGGAAGCATACAAAGAACTTAACCCAAATGTAACATTTGAAATGCAGTCAAATGGTTCATCACAAGGAATCAAATCAGCTATTGACGGTTCTTATGACATAGGAATGAGTTCAAGAGAATTGAAAGATGAAGAAAAATCACAACTAAATGAACACACACTTGCAATTGACGGTATTGCAGTGATAGTGAACAATGAAAATCCTATGACAGACATCTCATCAGAAAATATTACAAAAATATATACCGGTGAAATAATAAAATGGTCTGAAATAAAATAGTCAGTACCCTCCTAACATATACAAAGACAAAGCAGATTTAATCTGCTTTGTCTTTCGTTGTTTTAAATACTTGAATTATTATGTTTAGAGATTGTCAGTAATGGTATTTAGCTATTCATGCGTACACTGAAAAATATATTATGTTTGACAAGGATGCAATATAATATTATACTAGAAATGCAAATGATTTGCAAATTGAGGATGAAAATGAGAAGAACTAACGGCTATTTTACCAAGGGACGAATTAAAATATTGGAATATCTTAAGGAAAATAATGACAGGATGTTTACAGTATGTCATATATCAGACTACCTTAAAGAAACAGGAAGTGCTAAAAATACTTCTACAATTTACCGATATCTAGATGAACTTGTTCAAAATGGGCTGATAGTTAAGCAAATCGATCCCAACGCTGGTAAGGCTGTTTTTCGGTATGTGCCTGAAAAATGCCATGATCATCTTCATATGAAGTGCAGTAATTGTGGAAGGATAATACATCTTGACTGCGGATTTATGAATGAAATAGAACGACATTTGCAAGAAAAACATGGTTTTAAACTTGAAAGTAAATCATCTGTATTAAATGGAGTCTGTGATAAATGCAGATTAGTAAATAAAAGTAATATGTGTCTTTAACGAGTCATATGGATATACATAGCAGACAATAAATGCAGTAGAGGGAGTGGGGGTATGAACATAAGTAAAAAAATATTAGCACTTGTTTTATGTATTGCATTATTATTCGTACCGGTAGTCTCCTTTTTTTACATAGCAGGACATATCAATCATGAATGTACAGGACAGGATTGTCCTATATGTACACAGATTGACGTTTCAAAACATAACATAGATAATTCTAAAGCTTTTTATATTGCAGCATTATATGTCTTAATAGTTGCCGTTACGACCGCATCTATCTGTTCAGCAGTAGATATCATTTGCCATTCAGGCATAACTTTAATCTCATTGAAAGTGGAACTTCTGAATTAACTTACTAGGAATAACTGTTTACACCAGATATATGTCTGGTGTTGTTTTGTATGAAGAAATCAGTTCTAGGTACATTAAATATTGTTAATTCAGGAGGTTAATATAAAATGAAGAAAAATTTAATAATTATGTTGTTGCTGTGTATTTGCATGTGTACTATGTTTGGATGCAGTAAAGAAGCTGGAAATAGTTCATCAAAAGGTGATGATGATAGCAAATTAAGTATTGTATGTACTACTTTTCCGCAGTACGACTGGGTAAGGGAGATACTTGGTGAACAGGCGGATAGCATGAATCTTACACTTTTATTGGATGATGGCATAGATCTTCACAGCTATCAGCCTACTGCGGAAGATATTGCAAAAATTTCAGACTGTGATGTATTCATCTATGTTGGCGGTGAGTCAGATGGGTGGGTGGAAGATGCTCTGAAGGAAGCAACTAATAAAGATATGCAGGTAATTAACCTGATAGAAGTAATTGGAGATTCCGTTAAAGAGGAAGAAGTAATCGAAGGAATGGAAGTTGAAGAAGGTAATGAGGAAGAGATAGAGTATGACGAGCATGTGTGGCTTTCTCTTAAAAATGCAGAGGTGATCTGCAATTCAATCTGTACTTCAATTTCAACACTTGATGCAGATAATAGTGAAACTTATAAGAAAAATTTGGAGACATATAAAGAAAAACTTTCAGAACTTGATTCGGACTACAAGAAAACAGTGGGCAATGCAGTACATTCAACCGTAGTGTTTGGAGACAGGTTCCCATTTCGTTACATGGTTGATGATTACGGACTTGATTACTATGCAGCTTTTGTAGGATGTTCTGCAGAATCAGAGGCAAGTTTTGAAACTGTTTTGTTTCTTGCAGAAAAAATGGATGAACTCGGTCTTCCGGCTATTTGTGTAATTGAAAGTGCAAATCAATCAATAGCAAAGACTATTGTCAACAATACAGAGAATAAAGATCAGAAAATTCTTGTTATGGATTCTATGCAATCTGTAACGTCAGAAGACGTAGTGAATGGTGTAGATTATCTTTCTATTATGGAAAACAATCTGGAAGTATTAAAAGAAGCATTGAATTAGGATTAGTGTGACTTTAAAGTAATAGAATGGATGTGATTAGATGATTAGAAAAGAGGTTTTATTATGGCTCTGATTACCTGCAAGGATGTTTCTCTTGGATATGAAGGTAGAAGTGTAACAGAACATTTAAATTTTGAAATAAATAAAGGAGATTATCTCTGTATTGTGGGCGAGAACGGTGCAGGAAAAAGTACACTTATAAAGGCACTTCTTAACTTGAAATCGCCTGTTTCCGGGCAGATTATTACAGGTGAAGGGCTGAAACCGACAGAAATAGGATATCTTCCACAGCAAACTGTGGTGCAGAAAGATTTCCCGGCATCTGTATGGGAGATCGTATTGTCAGGCTGCTTGAACAGATGTGACTTGCGACCGTTTTATAACAGAGAAGAGAAGCAGCTGGCCATGGAAAACATGGAAAAAATGGGGATTAGCAATCTTTCAAAAAGATGTTATCGGGAACTGTCAGGAGGTCAGCAGCAGAGGGTTTTACTTGCAAGGGCATTGTGTGCAACAAAGAAGATGCTTCTTCTGGATGAGCCTGTGGCTGGGCTTGATCCAAAAGTAACTGTGGAAATGTATGAATTGATTGATAGATTGCATGAAAAGGACGGCATTACGGTTGTTATGGTATCACATGATATAGAAGCATCAGTAAAATATGCGACACATATTCTGCATGTAAGCCACATTCCATTATTTTTTGGAAAAAAAGAAAAATATGTGCTAAGCGGTAACGGGTTTCAGGTAGATAAAAGCAGGGAGGCATCAGAAAATGAATGAAATTACAGATACTTTACTACATTATTTTACATTTCCATTTGTAAGGTATGCTTTGATTGTAGGTGTATTGATAGCTCTTTGTTCCTCCTTGCTTGGAGTAACATTGGTATTAAAGAGATTTTCCTTCATTGGAGATGGTCTTTCTCATGTGGCTTTCGGGGGTATGGCTGTGGCAGCTGTATTCGGATTTACAAATGATGCTGTTATTGTAATGCCGGTGACTGTCATATCAGCGGTATTATTACTGAAAAGCGGACAGAATAAAAAAATTAATGGAGATGCTTCCCTTGCCATGATATCAGTGGGTGCGTTGGCAATGGGATATTTGTTGATGAACCTTTTTTCAAAGTCATCTAATATATCCGGAGATGTATGCAGCACACTTTTTGGTTCAACATCCATACTCACACTAACCATGGCTGAAGTATGGCTTTGTGTTATTATGTCCATTGTTGTAGTGGTCTCCTTCCTTTTGTTTTACAATAAAATTTTAGCAATTACATTTGATGAGACATTTTCCCAGGCAACCGGTACGAATACAGGTTTTTATAATCTGGTAATTGCTGTTATAACGGCAATTATAATTGTGCTTGCAATGAATCTGGTTGGCTCACTGCTGATATCTGCATTGATTATTTTTCCGGCATTATCTGCCATGAGGATATTCAAAAATTTTCGGGCAGTCATACTGTGTTCGGCAGTTATTTCTGTGATTGCAGCTGGAAGTGGAATTATTATATCAATTCTAGCTTCTACACCTGTAGGTTCTACAATTGTTGCAATTGATATTTTAGTATTTTTTATATTTTGCACAATAGAAAAGTTAACAGGAGGTATAAGGTATTGTCAGTAAAAGTGAAAAAAGTAATGGCATTATGTATTATGTTGATAGTAATTATGAGTACATCAGCATGCGGTACAGACACAAGTATGGTGGAGGAGATAGCAGATAAACAAGATAGCAGCACTGTACAGAGCACATCGGGAACAGAAAGTGAATTACTGAATAATGATGAAAAGTCTGTAACTGATGCGGAAGAAGTTGAAACAATTGAAGATAACAATTCTGTTGACATTGATTTGACTGTGTTAAGCAGCACTATGGTCTATTCGGAAGTATATAATATGATGGTCAATCCAGATGAATATATGGGAAAAACAATAAAAGTAATCGGACCATATTATGCAAGCCAATTAGTATATGGGACAGAAAAGTATTATCATTTTGTCGTTATCAGCGATGCTACAGCCTGCTGCCAAAATGGTATTGAATTCATATGGAATGACAACAGTCATGTTTATCCGGATGAGTATCCGGAGAATAATACTGTAATAGAAGTAGTAGGTGTATTTAGTTCTTATGAAGAATCAGGAGATACATATTACTATCTGAAAACAGATGGAATAACCATCAAGTGATAGTGTTATATATTATTTAATAACTGTTTTAGATTTTAGTGTTCCAACGTCTAATACGGTTATTTTTTTATTTTAATGATGCGCGAGAATAATTACTTGCAAATTTTAACATTTTGCGGAAGCATTCATTGACATAAGCTTATACAAAAGAAAATGTGACTCCACAGGAAATAACAAAGACAGCTGATGTAGTCGTTATAGGGGGAGGCGGAGCAGGCCTTGTTTCAGCTAGGGGGCAGCGCTGTAAGCCAATCTTTTGGAGCATACCTTAAAAAATACGGCATGCGATGTCCAGGTGAAATAGACATTACAAAGCCCCGTTGGAGCGAAAAACCAATTGCTCTTATACCAGTAATTCTCAGCAACATCAAAAATTTTGAGCCTAATTTAAGCAGAGTCATATTTGAGAAGGGACTTAAGGAAGCAAGACATAAGGAAGAGGATATCTTAAGGCGATTGCAAGAGCTGCCCGGAGGCAAGGGAAAAGCTAAAAAAACAAAAAAAATGATCAGTGTTTTGCGTAATTTCACAGGTTTTCGGGAATACCCCAAGTATTCTTTTATAAGACGTTTCCAAATTTATAAAGATGCGCTGATGAGAGAAGCCGATGTGTTGGTTAAAAAAGGAATCATATTGAATCGGGAGGATGTCTACTATCTATCCTTAAAGAATTTAGAAATGTTGTTCAAACAAACAAGATTGATTATAGCGTCATAACAAATAGAATGAAGGAATATGAGGTTTATGAAAAATTGACTCCTCCTCGAGTAATGACATCCGAAGGAGAAATTGTAACAGGGGAATATGACAGCGGGAAAATACCTCGGGGTTCTTTAGCAGGTGTGGCCGTTTCTGCAGGTGTTATTGAAGGTAGGGCAAGGGTTGTTTTGAAACTGGAGGATGCCGATATAGAGGAAGGGGATATACTTGTGACCTCATTCACAGACCCTAGCTGGACACCTTTGTTTATTTCGGTTAAGGGATTGGTTACGGAAATAGGTGGGCTTATGACGCATGGAGCTGTAATTACAAGAGAATATGGACTTCCGGCAGTTGTAGGAGTGGAAAATGCAACAAAAATCATAAAAGATGGACAGAGAATCAGGGTTAATGGAACAGAGGGCTATGTAGAGATGCTGTAGCAAAATATGGGTTCAGTCAAAAACTAAACCCGCACACCAAATTATTAAGTGCATTTGCCTGAGTAAACAAATCGTCACTTGCTTCTGATGCTTTATCTGCAGCAGCAGAATTAACTTGTACAACTGCGGCGATTTGTTCTACTCCAACTTTAATTTGTTCAATAGCAACAGATTGCTCATCTGATGCTTTTGAAATTTCTTCTACTGTATCAGCGGCATTTTTTGAACTTGTTGCAATATTTTTAAGTGTTAAAGCAGTTTTGTCAGCAATTTCATTTCCATTTACTACAGCTTTTATTGTTTCTTCTATAAGAATGGAGGTGTTTTTTGCAGCTTCTGAACTTCTGACTGCAAGATTTCTCACTTCGTCAGCAACTACAGCAAATCCTTTACCCGCAGAACCTGCATGTGCTGCTTCAACTGCAGCATTCAATGCAAGAATATTAGTCTGAAAGGCTATGTCATCAATAAGTTTGATGATTTTTCCTACTTCATTTGATTTGCTTTTTATTTCCTTCATTGCAGCAACCATCTCTTCCATTCTTTTATTGCAATCGGTAATTTCAGTGCCTATAGTAATTAATTTATTGCTTGCAATAGAAGTGTTTTTAGCATTATCTTTAACATGAACAGAAATTTCTTCAATTGCTGCAGAAGACTCTTCTATTGAACTTGCCTGCTCAGTAGCGCCTTTGGAAATTTTCTGAGAATTTAATGATATGTTTTCTGATCTTTTTGATACTTCTGAAGATAATCCATTAATATTTTTTATTGTTCTTGAAAGCATGTGTACAGATTCCGTAATAGAATGTTCTATCCTTTCAAAGTCTCCGGTAAAACTTTGGCTTATTCTTACGTTCAAATTTCCTTTTGATAATTCATTCATAACTTCATCTATTTCCTTTATGTATAATGTTAATATATTCATGGACTTTCTCATATTTTCAGCTAATTTTCCGAGTTCATTCTTTGATGTATATGATATTTTGTAATTTAAATTGCCGTCTGACAAGGCTTTAGCCAGACTTTCAATTTCGTTGATTGGCGCTACTATACTGCTGGTTATTGTTCTGGTTATAATAAAGCCTAATAAAACTGCAGCCAAGGTCATTGAAACAGTCAATAGAAATGAAAACCTAACGTTTCTATTTGATGTATATGCGCCGTCCTGCAATCTGAGATTTATTCCTTCGGTTATTTCATTTATATTTTTATTGATATCATTTACTATAGGTTCATATGAATTAAAAATAAGTCTTGTAGCATCGCTTTTATACTTGAGATTCATAACCTCATCCCTGATTGTTGCTTCTTTTTCCAGAAGTTTTATAGTATCTTTAACTTTATCTGTGTCAGTCACAAGCAGCTCTTCTAATTCTTTCATGTTAGATGTCATTTGATCATATAAATCTTTGCTTTTACCACTATATTCTTCCTTTTTTGTAATATTGTCTGTCAATGTTGATGCATACAGATTTTTTTCAATATCTTTTAAGTTTTTTGACACTGAAGATGCCAGATATATTTCCGGTATTGTTACTTCATTTGTTTTGTTTAGCAATTCAGCGGTTTCATTAAAGTTGTTAAGGCTTATGGAAATAGGTACAATAAAAAGCAATATTAGCGATGCAAATGAAATCGTAAGCTTTGTACCTAATTTTAAGTCATTGAATTTGATTTTTTTACCTTCTGAAATTTCGGCTTTTTTTGGATTCATTTTATTAGTGGTTAATTTTTTAAACGTTTTAAAGATATTTATAGATTTAAAATAGACTGTTTTGCTTGTTTTCAGTTCTTGAGTTTTTTTGTACATAACTTATCTCCTCTCGATTTACACTAAAGATTGCTTCACTGATTCAATATAAACAGGGTTGGTAAACGCATGTTATAGAAAATGTAAAAAATGTGTATTATTTGAAAGTAAGAGATATAATTTTACATAATTAATATTTTTAATATGAATTTACATAAAGTTTACTAGATAATTACATTTTACTGCATACTAATTTTTTTTCATGTGATAAAGTCCAATATTATTACTATTGCATACGGAGTAAAGAAAATGTCAGATAAAATAAAAGAAGCTTTAGAATATGTAATTGATAACAAGAAAATAAGAACTGTTTTTCAGCCTATTGTATCTTTAAGAGATGGAAGCGTATATGGACATGAAGCTCTTAGCAGGATTACTTGCGAAAGCGAAATAAAGAATCCGGATATGTTGTTTAACGCAGCAATAAAGTACAACTGCTTATGGCAATTAGAGCTTTTGTGCAGGACTAAAGCCCTTGAAGCTGCTTTCATATTCATGATCCCGCCGTACAGCAAGAAGCTTTTTATAAATGTAAATCCATGCATAATGCATGACGAGACATTTAAGAAAGGTTTTACCAAAGAATTTTTAAAACAGTATAAAATTGATCCCAAGAGTATTATTTTTGAAATAACGGAAAAAAATGTAGTAACGGATATAAGCAGTTTTAAATCAACCATATCTTATTACAAGAATCAGGATTATAGCATAGCAATTGATGATGCGGGATCCGGTTATTCAGGATTAAATCTCATAAGTGATGTAAATCCTCACTTCATTAAACTTGATATGAATTTGATTCGAGGAATAAGCAAGGATAGATTGAAATTCTCTTTAGTCAAGGGTATGGTTGAATTTTCAAAAGCATCAAATATTTCAATTATAGCTGAAGGAATTGAAACATATGATGAACTGGAAACAATTATTAATTTGGGGGTTCAATATGGACAAGGATATTACTTTCAGAAACCTGAAGAAAAAATAAGAGATATTGACCAATCTGTATTGAGGTCCATCATAGAAATAAATTCAAGGAAGAACCATATAACCAATGGAGTTACATCTAATATTTATATAAAAAATTTAGCAAAGTTTTCGTATGTAGTATCACCTGATGAGAAGGTAAGCATTGTTTATGAAGATATCATAAGAAATGATGATTGCCAAGGTCTATGTGTAGTAGATAATGATAAACCAATGGGAATTGTTACAAAAGAAAAAATAGCCCTTAAACTGAGCGGCAATTATGGATATTCACTTTACAAAAACAAGTGTATATCAGATATTATGGATAAGGAATTTTTAAATGTCGAACATGACACTCCCATAAATGTTGTTTCCAATTTAGCAATGGAGCGAACCAATGACAAGCTGTACGATTTAATTGTTGTTACAGAGAACAATAAGTTTATTGGAACAGTCACCATAAAAGATTTGCTTCAAAAGACTACTGAATTGGAAGTTTCAGCAGCAAAACATCAAAATCCGCTGTCAGGCCTTCCGGGCAATATTATCATAGAACAAACTTTAAACCAGTTGATTCTTAATTTTTCAGAATACAGCGTTGCATATTTAGATATAGATAATTTTAAAGCATATAATGATGTTTACGGATTTGAAAAAGGGGACAGAGTGATTAAACTTTTATCTGACATTTTAAGAAAACACAGTGATGATTTTTATTTTATCGGTCACGTAGGCGGTGATGATTTTGTAATAACAGTCGATAAATGTGTTTGCAGTGATTATTTTGCATATATTAAAAGTGAGTTTGAAAGAAGCGTACGGGATTACTACAGCAGCATAGATGTTGAAAATGGATATATTGTAACTGCCAACAGGAGAGGTGAAGTTGAAAAGTTCCCACTGATCACACTGACATGTGTCGTGATAAGCAATACTAAATATAATTTTACAGATATTGTTGATTTGACAGAAGAGTTGGCAACCTTAAAGAAACGTGCAAAACAACAGTTTCAATTGTAAATATGGAAAGATAAATAAAATCCGCTTCGGACATATTGCTGAAGCGGATTTTTTGATGATATCAACATTCAAAATACTTATTCATTATCAGAAGTTTTCGGCCTGGTACAATGTTGAAATTTTATTTTTTTTCAAGGCATTTTTGCTTTTTTTGACTCTGTACATCACAATTGAGTAATAGTTGTCATACTCCTTGTCCTGCTGCCTTTTTCTTTCTGCCAGATCTTTCATAAAAGCAGTTTTAAATTCATCATGTGTCATGCCCATATTTTTCTCCATAATTTTTTTAATAATTGATTACATCAAGGTCTTTTTTACTATTTTATTAGGTCTACTGCACTTTGCGGCACATACACGTTAATTCCGTTAAAAACTACCACACCGTCAAGTTTAACTGCTTTTCCATTTACATATGCAATGTTCTTATTTACCGGCATTTCAATTTTAATATTATCTTTTTCGACTGTAAACACAGGATTGTTAACATCTGAATTATCAAAACCCACTTTTGCTCCCTTTGCTTCGAAAGCATCTCTTGCTTTCACAAAGAGCCTTTCAGTTGCCTGGCTTAAATCCAAACCCATTGCTTTTCCCATATATACAGCAATGTCGGTATTTTCAACTGTGCCTGTCAGTTGGCTTATGTTTGCAGGTGCATACACATAAAGAGTAACATCTTCTCCGGTGTGTCCAGTTGTCGTAAAGCCTATGTTTGCTCTTTTACCAATCATAGGACCAACAGTATAATTCATATCCCCATCTTCTGTATTTTTTATAGCTTCAATTTCTTCAGCTGTCAAATCGTTAATTCCGTAGTATTGTGACATAACTTCTGTTACGTTTGAACGTTCAGCATTAAGCTTGGCTGCGATTCCTTCACCGGTTAATGAAGCACGTTTTAACGGATTGAGAAATGCTGAAAGAGGTGTTTTATCATAGCTGTTGTCAGTTGAACTGCTTCCTATTGATATTCCGCTGTTTCCATGGTCAGTTGCTGCAATTACAAGTGTATTTCCATCAGCTTTTGCAAAATCCAGTGCTGCACCCACTGCCTTATCAAATGCCAGTACATCAGAAATTACGCCTATAGGGTCATTTGCGTGGGCTGCCCAGTCAACTTTGCTTCCTTCAACCATCAGGAAAAATCCGTCCTCATCCTGTGACAAAAGTTCAATTGCTTTTTTTGTCATTTCTTCAATGGAAGGTTCTTTTGCAGGGTCACGGTCAAGATCATAAGCTAAAGCTGAAGGAGCAAACATTGCCCAAAGATTTCCTGATGTCACGCTGTTCAGTTCAGCAGGAGATGTAACGTACTGATAATTATTCTTTATTTCAGCAATAAGATTTTCTTTGTCTTTTCTGTTTTCTTCAGAGATAAATTTTGAACCTGAACCAATTACCACATTAAGCTCTTGATAAACCTGTTGTTCGGAAATAGAGTCGTAATTTTTTCTGCTTGGGTCATGTGCTGTGAAATCAGCAGGCGTTGCATGCATTATTTCGCTTGTTGCTATTATGCCTGTTGCTTTTCCATGAAGCTGTGCTGCTTCAAGTATTGTTGCCACAGGTTTTCTTTTGTCATCTGGATTAAGTGGTTCTAAACCCGGCATTGAATTTACATCAGGCAATACTCCCACAAATCCTGTATGTGATTTATATCCTGTTGCCATCGCTGTTCCTGCAGGCGCTGAGTCTGCTATGGGGGCATCGGAAGAGTAAGTTCTGACCAAACCTGATGCCATACTGTCCAGATTAAGTTCTTTTCCTCCATTATACCATCTTGACAATGTAAGTGCGTCAGTGCTCATTCCGTCAGGTATGAGCAAAATAACATTTTTTACTTCCTGTTGAACCTGCACATCATTTACACCTGCTGCCAGTACACTTTCTGTCATTGTAAATGTCATTGCTGCCGCAAGCAACCCGCTTATAATTCTGTTTATCTTCATAATTTTCCTCCTAATATTGTAATTGATGCAATTATATAGGCAGTTTGTAAAATGACTAAGTCATGGCTGTAAAAAATATGTTTTTTATTGGTAAAGGGAAATGCTATATGCAGCCGAATGACACTACTGTAATAGGTTAGTGCCTTTTTAAATCAAGCTAATAGAAAAATTGTATTAATCATGGAATTTTTATATGTTAATTTACAATAATGTAAGAATAGAGTAAAATAATAATAAATTAAACATATGGAGCAAAATAACATGTCGAAATTTAATAGTTTTATAAATAGATATAAGCTGATTTATAAGAAAAATATCTTTAAAAATATTCTGTTGTTGATTTTTACAATGACTTTATGTACGATAGTATCAATAGCCTTTAATAACCTGAATATGTCAGAAACAAATATTGTAATGATATATTTGCTTGGGATTCTATTGTATTCATATATAGCCGAAGGATATGTATACAGTTTTTTTGCTTCTGTGAGTGGTGTGCTTCTTTTCAATTTCTTTTTTACTGAGCCATATTACACTCTTCAGGTGTATAGTCCTGATTATCCGATAATTTTTCTTGTTATGTTTATTGTAGGTTCCATTACAAGTATGCTTACAATAAGGGTTAAGATTGAGAGCCAGCTTGTTATTGACAGGGAAAAGTATATATCCTCATTATATTATGTTACAAAACGTCTTCTTGATGTAAAGAGCTGCAATGAATTAGCTGAAATATCTGCAGATGAACTTTCAAAACAATTTAATGCTGATGTTCTCGTAAGTTTTTTTAACTCCTCAGGCAATGTAACTTGCAGAATTGTAAAGGGAGAAGATGTTTTTAATGATGGTGCAGATTATATGGCTTCTATGGAAGCTTATCAATCAGGTAGCCCTTGTGGATATGGCACAACGCTTTTTTCTGGTGCAAAGGCATACTATTCTCCAATATTAAGTCATAACGGATCATTGGGTGTAATTGGAATTTCACTGCGCAATGATGTTGCCCTCATTAATACTCAGTGTACGTTTATTGATGTAATCTCAAGACAAATTGCAGTAGTGCTGGAACGTGAGAGAATATACGAAAAACAGCAAAAAACACAAATGGAAATACAAAAGGAGAGATTGCGGTCTGATATATTAAGATCCATATCTCACGATCTTCGAACTCCTCTCGCGGGAATAATGGGATTAGCAAGCACAGCCCATGACAACTATGAAAAATTGAGCGATGAAGTGAAAATTACTTTTTTGCAAAGTATTTATGAAGATGCTGACTGGCTGAATGAATTAGTTGAAAATATACTGCAGACAACACGCTTTGAAGAAGGCAGAATTAAACTTAATATTAAGGAAGAAGCAGCTGAAGAAATAATAACTGAAGCAGTAACTCATGTAAAAAAACATTCATCAGGCCATGAAATATATGTAAAAATACCTGATGAAATAATCATACTTCAGGTTGATGGCGTTTTAATAAGGCAAGTAATAATAAACCTGTTGAACAATGCAATCAACTATTCGCCTAGAGGAAGCAAAATAACAGTTTCATTGTTTCGAAAAAACAACCATGTGATTTTTGAGGTTAGTGATAATGGCCCAGGATTATCACAAGAAGAAATTTCTCACATATTTGAGCGATATTATCAAAGAAGCACAAAAGTCAGTTCCAATAGGAGGGGGATGGGGTTAGGACTGTCATTGTGCAAGTCAATTATTGAAGCACATAATGGTGAAATATCCATGAGAAATAATGTGCCAAATGGAACAATAGTCAGCTTTTATATAATATCAGGAGAGGAGAATGTTTAATGGAGCCGCTCATTTTAATAGTAGATGATGAAAATTCTATTCGCAAGTTTCTTAGAGTATCAATTGAAACACAGGGATATAAGTGTATAGATGCAGATAATGGTTCAAATGCAATTATGTTGACTATCTCACAGAATCCGGATATATTAATTTTAGATTTGGGACTGCCGGATATAGATGGAGTTGATGTCATAAAAAAAATTCGTACAATGTCTCAAATTCCAATTATTATAATATCCGCACGTGGTCATGACCGTGAAAAAGTTGAGGCACTTGATGCCGGTGCTGATGACTATTTAACCAAACCATTCAGCGTTACAGAGTTGCTTGCTCGTATACGAGTTATACTTCGACATAAGTCTATTAATGAAATACAATCAGAAACAGAAAATGAACTTTTTAAAATCAAGGACTTGATTATTGATACAGATAAACGCAGAATTTGGATTGAAAATGATGAAATAAGGCTTACACCTAATGAATATAAAGTGCTGGTATTATTAGCAAAAAATCATGGTAAAGTTCTTACACATAAACTTATTACCGAAAATATTTGGGGAAGCACAGGTATAGATGATACACAATCATTGCGAGTATGTATGGGAAACCTGAGGAGAAAACTAGGTGAAGATCCGGCTCAGCCAAAATATATAATCACTGAAATAGGTGTTGGATACAGATTGATAGATGAGTAGTAACAGGAAATCATGTACATGTGAATACATTGAAGATGCATCTTTCAACAACGTTTAAAAATTAAATATTATTTGCCCTAATAGGTGTTCTGCAGCTGTTGGGGCATTTTTTTATTCCGAAATTATATGAAATGACAGAATGCTTATACAAACCTTATACGAAAAGTTTTATTCTTAAGTTAATCAAGGAGGAATAAAAATGAATAAAAATGAAATGAAATCAGATAAATTAAAAAATATTGTAAGTGATGTCGCTGAAAAAATTCACAATCATGAGTTGGAGGAATCCTATAAAATTATAATTAATGCTTTAAGTGAATATCCGGATGCCCCGGAACCACATAATCTTCTTGGGTTATGGAATGAATTTAATAAAAATTATGATTTGGCCCGTAAACATTATAGAGCTGCGTATGCACTAGATCCAACATACAGGCCGGCAAGCATAAACCTGGAACGGGTTTGCACCATGTTTTCAAGAGGTAATATGCCTGTTGATTTTGGAGTAGAGTTTGAAAACAATGCGAAAGACAGTGGAAATTCGAAAAATATCAATAAGAAAAAGGAGATGATAGAAAATGCTAAACTTTAAAAGCAAAGACAAAAAAGAGCTTTTCATGATAGCAGGAGGAAGCAGACTGGGAGCAAATATAGCATCGTTTCTGTCAAAAAATAATAAGGACGTGGTTATTATTGATATAAATAAAAATGCCTTTAAAAAACTGCATCCTGATTATAGTGGATATTCGATTGCTGGTGATGCTGTTGATATAGGCGCTCTGGAAGAGGCGGGAATAGAACGGGCATATGTGTTAATTGCTTCAACTGATGATGATAATACAAATATTATGATTTCTCAAATAGCCAGAATATTATTTGATGTACCAAATGTCATAGCTCGTTTGTATTCAACAGAAATGGAAGAAATTGCAAGTGAAAATGATGTTAAGGTTATTTATCCTTATAAATTATCAATTGAAACAATAGAAAAAATTTTGAAGGAAAGAGGATGCTTATAATGAAAATAGTTATCGTAGGCAACGGAACTAAGGTTAATTTTCTTGCAGACTCACTAATCAAAAAGGGTCATCAGTTGGTTGTCATCAACAATAATTTGGACGAGTGTGAAAAGTTGTCTGAAACTAAAAATATTATGGTGATCAATGGCGAAGGGTCAAAGAAATTTATATTGGAAGATGCTAATGTATATGGTTTTGATTTAATGATTGCAGTTAAATCCAATGATCCTGATAATTTAGTCATATGTTTGCTTGCAAAAAAAATATTAGGAATAAAACGTGCATTTGCTACGGTCAGCAATCCTCGCAATGTTGAAGTATTCAAGAAACTTGGTATTAATACTGCTGTAAGTGCCACATATGAATTGTCCAACATAATTGAACAAATGGCTTTTGCTGATCAGATAGTTCATTACATGCCATTGGATGAAGAAAAACTCCAGCTGCTGGAAGTGGCTATAGAAAAAGGGAGCATGGCATGCGGAAAACAGATTATGGATTTGGGACTTCCTTTAGATTCGATTATCGGCTGCATCGTAAGAGGAAATAATACAATTGTTCCAAATGGCAGGACTGAAATACATGAAGGAGACAAGTTGATGATATTTACCAACAACGTATCTCACGAAGCAACCCTACATGTATTGACCGGAGGTGTAAAAGGTGAGTAAAAACTACAAAACCATATACTCGTTGAAGTATATTGGTGTAATGCTTATATTTATTGCAGGTATAATATTGCTTCCGCTTTTAATATTACCGTTTTATTCGGATGAGGCTGACTATATTTTATGTTTTGTTTTGCCCGCTGGTATTGCAGGTACATTAGGGTTTGTTATGAGCAGGATTATTGTACCTGAAGAATATAGACTCTCTGCTGGAAATGCAGCTACAGTAGTGGTTGGTACGTGGGCAATAGCAGCATTTTTTTCATCCCTTCCATTTGTGATGGCAGGAAAACTAAACTTTACGCAAGCTTATTTTGAAGCCATGAGCGGATGGACAACTACCGGACTTTCTGTAATCGATGTTGCAAATTCTCCAAAAATATTCTTGATTTTTCGATCTATTATACAATTTTTTGGAGGTGTAGGAATAGTGTTGTTAGTTGTATCAGCACTTTCAGAAAGCTTTGGTATGACACTTTTTGCATCAGAAGGACACAATGACAAATTGCTGCCTAATATTGCTAAGTCTGCAAGGTTAATATTGAAAATTTACGCAGGATATTTTATTGCCGGAACTTTACTATATATTGCATTTGGGATGCCGATTTTTGATGCCGTCAATCATTCTATGGCAGCACTGTCAACAGGAGGATTTTCAACTGAACCTTCAAGTATTGGAGCATATAACAATCTTGCAATAGAACTTGTTACAGTAATTCTTATGCTACTTGGTTCAACTAACTTCTATGCCAATATGATTTTAGTGCAAGGTAAGTTTCGGAATTTTTTTCGACTTGGGGAAACAAAACTGACACTATTCCTTATAGCTGTATTTGTACCGATTGTTGCCTTTGCATCATTATTAAATTTGTATGGCAATCTGTCTTCATCTATCAGAATCAGCTTTTTCAATATTATATCTGCGTTGACAACTACGGGTTTTTCAACTGTAACATATAACGATTGGCCTGATTTTGCATATCTGGTGATGATATTGCTTATGGTCATAGGTGGTGGAATAGGCTCTACTGCAGGTGGTATAAAAGTGGGTAGAATCAATATTATTGCTAAGCAAATCTCATGGACGGCAAGACGAAAATTTATGCCTGAACATATGGTTAATAAACCTGCTGTTTACAGACCGGATGGAAAAGTAACAATTACAAATGATTTGTATCTTGAAGCTTCCAATTATGCATTGACTTTTATTACAATATTAATGTTTGGAACCAGTATACTCATACTTGCAGGATATGGTCTTAAAGAGGCATTGTTTGAGTTTTCATCGGCACTTGGTACTGTAGGATTGTCTGTTGGAGTTACTGGTATTAATACTCCATCATATGTATTATGGACAATGACTGTTGGAATGTTTCTTGGACGTCTTGAAATATTTGTTGTTTTTTACTCAATTTTAAATATTGTGAAAAAGAGATTTTATAAAAATTAATGGATGCAATCACCGGCTTAAATGATTAATTAAGGGTACCTAAACAGCATATAAACATTTACATTTTGTTTTTTTATAGATATAATTATATATGATGTTTTTAGAATCGGCTATCAATTTGCTTGAAACATCCTTGTGAAAATCAGGAGACAAAATGGAAAACAAATCTATTGACTACAATGAAACAAAACAAAATATATTTGATACTGCCAAAACTCTTTTTTATGAGAAGGGTTATTATAATACGTCAATAGGAAATATCTCTGAAGCAGCAAATGTAAACAGAGCTTTGGTATCATATTATTTCCAGAGCAAGGGAAATTTAGCCTTGCATATTGTAAATCAATTCAATACCACTATAACAGAAAAAATAACATGCAAATTAAAAGAAACAAATGTCGATGTGAATCCTCTCGTATTATTTGCTGTCGAAACGAGGGCATTTAATTCTTTTAGGCGTCTCAATGAAAATTACAGGCGTTTTATGAAGGAAGTTTCCCTGGAAAACATCTTGACACTGGGAGAAAATTGGATAGTAAGAGCTATCAGGGGGAATACCATTTATGAATATCTGGAAAAGACACATGACATCCACTTAAGCGAAGTTGATAAGCAAGTTTATCAGAGCAGTCTTTCTTCAATAATAAGCGGGTTGATCATTGTTCACAGCGAGGGTCATATTGATTGTTCCCATGAATACATTGCTGAAAAGGAATGTGAAATGTACCTTAAGATGGTAGGTCTGGAAAAGGATGAAATCGACATGATACTGCAGGAATCAAAAGATGTTTATGAAGATATTGACGTAAAGATGGAAAAGAATTTTAATATAAAAATAAAATAATCTGCTGGCAAGTTGATGCCGGCAGATTATTTTTTTATCATTTTATTGAATTATTTCATTTGTGAAGCACTTTCTCCTGCAATTTTACCAAATACTATTATATCTGTAATAGCATTTCCTCCAAGTCTGTTGCCGGCATGGATGCCTCCTGTAACTTCACCTGCTGCATATAATCCTGGTATTGGCTGATTATTTGCATCAAGAACTCTTGCAGATGTATCTATTGCCAGACCGCCCATTGTGTGGTGAACTGAAGGTGATCTAGGTGTTGCATAGAAAGGAGCAGTTTCAATTTTAGTTCCAAAGTTTGACTTGCCGAAATCAGGGTCAACTCCTTTTTCTATATAACTGTTGTATTTGTTTATTTCATCAACTAAAGCATTTTTATCCATTCCCAGCTGAACAGCCAGGTCTTCTAATGTATCTGCACGGTAGATGCTCTTTGTTTCAACTAATTTTTCTACATCGTCACCCCACACGTTTTTTCCTTCAGGGCTGATTCCTGCTGTGTTCGTGTCACAGATTATATAGAAAAGCTGATCTTCCTGCTGCAATGCTGCACTTGCTAAAACGTCTCTTTCAGCATATTCGTTTACAAAGCGCTTGCCATCTTTGTTTACGAAGACCTGAGTTTCTGCACTGCCCCACACACCACCTGACAATGAACCTGTTTCAGGATGAGAACTTGGCATAAGCTGGATAAATCCCATTCCTACCAACTGTGCTCCTACTTTTTCTCCCATGATGATTCCGTCTCCTGTTGCTGCAGGTGTGTTTGTGGTTTTCATTGTGAGAGGCATTTCCGGCCAATAAGTGTTGTATTTTTGTCTCATTTCAGGATTTGCTCCAAATCCTCCTGTTGCCATAACAACACCTTTGTTTGCTTTTAATGTTACAGGTGTTCCGTCAGATTTCACGGCTTTAACTCCTGTTACTTTTCCGTTTTCAATAATAAGTTCTTCGGCTTTTGTTTCTAACATTATTTCAGTGCCTAATTTAACTGCTGTATCTTCAAGAGGTTTCAGATAACCAATTCCAGTGTGTTCCAAAGGTGAATGGCTTCTTGGCCATAGAGCTCCGAGGACTGTACCAACCTGATCATTGATATGTGCTCCTAGCCCTTCAATCCACTTAAGTGTTGGCAAGGAATTGTTGGTCATTGTTGTGACCAGTTCATAATTTCCTGTTATTGTGTTGCCTTGAAGGTCAGTTCTTTTTCCGCCTATGTAAGCATGAATTGTATGAAGTTCGGGTGAATCAAAAAGAACTGTTGTATCTCCCGCCAGATATTCTGTGATTTGTTCTTGAAGTGTTATCAATGAAGGAGCAAAATCTCCGTAATCTTCAGGATTATCATCAAGATATCCCTTAAGCTCATTTAAAAGGGATTGGTTCATCTTAACATTTTTTTGTCTATCAGGATCATATGTGTTGTATTGTCCGCCGGCTCTTATGGTGTTGCCGCCAGTTGAAATGCTTTTTTCAATTACTATTACAGTTGAACCGTCTTCTGAAGCAGATGCTGCTGCAGCAAGTCCTGCTCCGCCACCGCCTATTACTATTACGTCAGCTGTTTTTTCAATTGCTTCGCCTGTTTTTGAATCAGCTGATTTTTGTTTTAATGCTTCAACATCTCCCCCTGCTTGCTTCACACAATCTTCAACAGCCTTAAGGATTGCATTGCTTGAATATGTTGCGCCTGTTATGACATCAACAGCCAATGTTTGTCCTTCCAGAATGCTTGTTCTTATTTTTTCAAGAGCTGCATCACCTAGTCCTGCAGTTTCTGTCTGGCTTAGTATTTTAATATCCTTTATTTCTGTTGCAGTGAATGTTACTTCAACTTTTACAGGTCCGCCGTTTCCTTCAGTTTCTGCAGTATAAGTTCCTTCTTTAAAAAGTGCAGTTGAATTTTCGCTGCCAGCAACATCTTTTGAATTTCCGTTGCTGCATCCTGCTGCAAAAAGCAATACGAAAATCATCAAGAGGCTAATTAAGCGTTTCTTCTTTCTAATCATTTTATTCTCTCCCGTCATGTTGTTTTATAATGTTTATTAAAAATCAAACAATATAAAAACATTATAATTATTAACGTCCAATAAGTCAACATTAAAATTAAACGCATTTAAAATTAAAAGTACAAATATTGAAAATATAATATAATTCATTAAAATATAAATTATAAATGAATTTAAATATTAAAATAAATATTTTTGAAAAATATATAACAATACTTAATAGTAAATGAAGGCAGCCTATGAAAATTAAAAATAGCATTAACTATCCATAACATTTGGTTATGAATGTTGATAAAATTATATTATTTTACAATTATCATACCGATGGATATAGTTAATTAAAAAAGCTTAAAATGGAGGAAAAATATGTACATGCAGAAGTATCCTTGCGTATATATGCGCGGAGGCACAAGCAAAGCAGTTATTTTTCATGAAAAGGATCTTCCTGAGGACAAAAGTTTGTGGGATGACATATTTTTAAAGGTAATGGGCACGCCTGATGTGAAACAAATTGACGGAATGGGAGGAACAGTATCTTCAACCAGTAAGATTGCAATAGTTTCTTCATCAGACAGTGAAGATGCCGACGTAAATTATACTTTTAAACAAGTTGATATAATAATACCAAGAGTTGATGGAAGCGCCAACTGTGGGAACATTTCATCAGCAATAGGGCCCTTTGCCATAGATGAAGGTTTAGTTGAAGCAGTGGAGCCTATAACGGTGGTTCGTGTGTTAAACACAAATACAAACAAAATTATTGAGGAACATGTCCGCGTCAAAGATAAAAGGGCAATGGTTCACGGTGATGAGGTTATAAAGGGGGTACCCGGCACAGGTTCAAGAATTGATATGTATTTTGAGCAACCCGGAGGAGCTGTTACAGGTAAATTATTTCCAACGGGAAATAAAAAGGATATATTTAATGTGCCGAATTTTGGCAGTATAGAAGTAACCGTTATTGACTGCTCAAACCCCATAGTTTTTATAAAGGCAAAGGATCTAAACATAAAAGGAACAGAACTTGTGGAACTGAACAACAACAAGGAAGTTATGGAACATATTGAGCGTATTCGCAGCATTGCAGCAGAAAAATGCGGGTTTGTAGACAAATGGGAGGATGCAAGAACTAAGTCCACTTCGGTTCCTAAGGTATCCATAATTTCAATTCCACAGGACTATGAAGATATGGACGGAAATAATATAAAAGCATCAGAAATGGATTTATGCTGCAGGGCAGTTTCAGTTGGAAAACTTCACAAAGCATATCCCATGACTGTTGCTGTTGGCACAGGCGCAGCAGCTAAAATCCCCGGAACGGTTGTAAATGAAATCGCATGTCTTAGTAAAAATTACAGTAAAGATATAATAGTACTTGGACATTCCAGCGGAACAACAGAAGTGGACATGAAAATGGACGGAGAAGAAGTTCTTAAGGGCGGAGTTACAAGGACGGCAAGAAGAATCATGGATGGATTCGTCTATGTTAGGGATTAAAATAATACAATAATCAAGGGGACATGAGTCCTCTTTTTTATTAGTTCTTGCAGCCTTTGTGACAGGTATATCATATAAGCATATAATGTAGCATAAATTAAATATTCTTATGGAGGATTATACGATGCCTACAAGCATGGATTTTGTACGCCAGTCACTGGAGCTGCACCTTTTTTTTGCAAGAATAATGAAAGAACACTCATTTTTTCTTGAACTTGGATTTACGCCGAGAGACAGCAATTATACGCAAAGAGCAGATGAATTTAGAAGAGAGTTTGACAGATTGTTAGGAGAAGTTGTTTCACTTTCTAATGGCATAGTAAGCCAAAGTGTACTTCAATCAGGTGAAGTTATTACACCATATACACTTAAGGCTGAAACGGCATCCTCATACTATACAGGATTGCGCATACCTACTGAACTTACTCAAGAAGAGGCAAGATTGATGGGCTCTGATTCAGCACCTTTTAACCCAATGATTGAAGAAAGAGTGTTTATGATAAATCAATGGGCTATTAGCTTAGTTACAGAATTAATTCAGTTCAAAGCAAATATTTTAAGAAATGTGCTGTCATGCAAGATGTTTACAGTAAATTATCCACTTCTCATAGACCACATCATGCGTGAAGCTGATCTTTATTTGCGAATGATTAAGAGAATTCAAAACAGAGAAGTAATAAATATGGAAATCGAAGCTGCACAACAGGAAATGTTCTGGAATAGGATAATGGCAGAACATTCTAAATTTATCCGCGGGTTGCTTGACCCTACCGAAGAAGAACTGTTCAATACAGCCAATGATTTCGGACATGAGTTTGATCAATTGACTTTAGCTTCAAAAGCCGCTATGGACAGGACAATTCCTTTAGCACAAGTTACTGATGCAAGTCTTCAAGCAACCGAAGCAATACGTGATTTTAAGGCGCAGGGAACACAGGGATTGATTGAATGTAAGGTTAAGTCAATTATCATCCCATTATTAGGAGACCATACTCTGCGTGAAGCAAATCATTACTTGAGACTATTAAAAATATTTGAAAAATAGCATTTCACTATGTTATGTTAAAACGGCTAAGATTGAATAAATCATAGCCGTTTTTTCATGGATTTTAAAAGAAAATATAAAATTTGAAAATAAGTGTTGACAATATTACTAATTAGTAGTATATTTTATTCATGGAAAATAAAAAAATCAGTTACGGTAAAGAAAAAGATTTAAGCTTGAAAACATTGATAGCATTATCCAGATGTTATCAAGACGTACACAAAAAAGAAACCAGGACAATCAAAATGGCAGGAGTAACAGTTTCACAGTTTGCAGTTCTTGAACTTCTGTATCACAAAGGAGACATGAGAGTTTGCGAAATAACTGAAAAAGTTCTTTCAACTGCTGGCAACATGACTGTTATAATAGAAAATTTAGTTAAGGATGACTTGGTTACAAGAACCATAGATGATAATGACAGGCGTGTTAATTTGATTAGTTTGACAGAGAAGGGGCGAAAAATAATATCTGACAATTTTCCAGTCCATGTAGACAACATCAATGAAATTTTTAGTATATTGTCTACAGATGAAAAGGAAAATCTATTGAAATTATTAAAAAAATTATCGGGTGTGTAGCAAGTATTCAGAGATAATCTTTTAATGCTGCTGCCGATTTTTTTAAAGATATACTACTAATTAGTAATAAATAAATATAAAATAAAAGGAGTCAGGAAATGGATAATACTAAAAAGATGCCTGTATTGTTTGTAGGGCACGGTTCTCCAATGAATGCCATAGAAGACAATGAATTTACATTGAACTGGTCTAAAATTGCTGAAGAAATTCCAAGGCCAAAGGCCATATTGTCAGTTTCGGCCCATTGGTACACAAAGGACAGCAGAGTTAACGACCAGGATAAACCAAGAATTATATATGACATGTACGGATTCCCTGCAGAACTATATGCTCTTAAATATGATGCAGATGGTTCAGCTGAATTTGCCCATATGACAAAAGATTTGGTAAAAAGAGAAGTGAAAATAGACAACAGCTTCGGTATTGATCACGGCACATGGTCCGTTCTTTGCAGGATGTACCCGCAGGCGGATATACCTGTTTATCAGTTAAGCATTGACATGAATGCAGAGGCTGAAGAACATTTCATTATTGGACAGCAATTAAGTGCTCTGAGGGAAAAAGGTGTACTGGTACTGGGAAGCGGAAATGTTGTACACAACTTATCAAGGATAAACTGGGAAATGGACAGTGGTTTCTCATGGGCAGTTGAATTTGACAATTATATAAAAGAAAAGATAACAAAAAGACAGTATGATGATGTGATCCATTATGAAAAAGCAGGACCATCCTCAAAACTGGCATTTAACACTCTTGAACATTATCTGCCGCTTTTATATGTGCTGGGTGCCTCAAGAGAAGATGACAGACTTACAGTATTTAATGATTCGTGCACTCTGGGCTCTCTCTCAATGACATGTTATTTATTTAAGTAAGAAATTACTTTAAATTTAAATATAAAAGAATTAAAAGGACAAAATAATATAAAAACTTAAAAAATTACGGAGGATATAATGACAAAAAATTTTTCAACATCAGTTATGGACAGACGTTCATATTATGGAATAAGCAAGGAAACTGTGGTTTCAGATGACAGAATTAAGGAAATAGTGGAGAATGGGATGAAATATACGCCATCAGCTTTCAATTCTCAAAGTTCAAGAGCGGTACTTCTTCTAGACAAACAACACGACAAGTTTTGGAACATTACAATGGAAGCATTGAGGAATATAGTTCCTGAACAATCATTCAAGCCAACTGAAGATAAAATAAATTCTTTTAAAAATGGATATGGAACTGTGCTGTACTTTGAAGATCAGGCAGTGGTAGAATCCCTTCAGGAGCAATTTGCAACATACAAAGATAATTTCCCTGTATGGTCGCAGCAGTCAAACGGAATGCTTCAATTTGTTATCTGGACTGCTTTACAAAATGAAGGATTTGGTGCATCTCTTCAGCATTACACTGAACTCATAGACAAAGATGTAAAAAAAGAGTGGGAAATACCGGGCAATTGGAAGTTCATAGCTCAGATGCCTTTTGGAAAGCCAACAGCACAACCGGATGAAAAGCAGTATAACTTTTCAAAAGAACAAATTATGATATACAAATAATTATTATAAAAACAAAAAACAGAAGTTAATCTTCTGTTTTTTGTTTGTTGAAATATTTCAAGCACTAATGTGCCACATAAGGGGTACTTGCTTTTTTGACAGTATAATATTTACCTCTTTGAGTTATAATCATCGATTGCATTATGAAGAGCATCTGCTGCTATGTTTGAACATTTCAATTTTTGAGGAGGAAGTCCACCCAGTGCTTCTGAGACAGCTTTATTTGTTATTGTCATGGCCTGGTCCAGTGTCTTCCCTTTTGCCATTACAGTCATCATACTGCCAGCAGCTATGACAGCACCGCAACCAAAGGCTTTAAACGTCACATCAGTAAGAATATTCTTATCAACTTTTATATAAATTGTTATCTTATCTCCATCTGCAGGATTCCCTATGTTACCAATACCATCTGCATTTTCTATTTCACCTGCATTTCTTGGATCTGAAATATGATTTAAAGCTATATCCGTATACATAACTGTCTCCTTTATTCATTACACATATTAATTCCTGTATGATTAATATAATATTATATTACCGGTTATTTTATAAGTCAAATATAACTGAATATGGAGTATAAAAAATATTTAATTTCACAAAATTATATTGTTGACATGGATTGATTTATATTGTATAATTTGGAAAATTAAAATCATACAAAACATATATGATATGTATGTAAAATTGAACGAATGTTGTTGTAAAGCGCGATAATTAAAAATAAAAGGAGATAAGAATATGGGGAAAATAAATAAAAGCTTAACAGAATTAATTGGAAAAACACCACTTCTGGAATTTACAAATTATGAAAAAAAGAATAATTTAAAGGCAAAAATAATTGCAAAACTTGAATATTTCAATCCTGCAGGCAGTGTTAAAGACAGAATTGCTTATGCGATGATATCTGACGCTGAGGAAAAAGGACTCTTGAAGGAGGGTTCGGTCATAATTGAACCTACAAGCGGCAATACAGGCATTGGAATAGCAAGTGTTGCAACCGCCAAAGGATACAGAACAATTCTAACAATGCCTGAAACAATGAGTGTAGAAAGAAGAAATTTATTGAAAGCTTACGGTGCAGAAGTGGTATTGACTGAAGGTGCAAAAGGAATGAAGGGTGCCATTGCAAGGTCAGAAGAACTGGCAGCGGAAATACCAAATTCATTTATACCTGCGCAATTTGACAATCCTGCAAATCCTGCAGTTCATTATGCTACTACGGGTCCTGAAATTTGGGAAGACACAGATGGAAACGTAGATATATTCATATCAGGAATCGGAACAGGAGGAACTATATCAGGAGTAGGAAAGTTCTTGAAGGAAAAAAATCCTGATGTAAAAATTATAGGAGTTGAGCCTGAAGCATCACCGATTCTTTCAAAGGGAACTGCCGGCCCCCACAAAATTCAGGGAATTGGAGCCGGATTTATTCCAAATGCTCTGAACACTAAAATTTATGATGAAATTGTAACAGTTGAAAATGAAAATGCTTTCAATTCAGGAAAAGAAATTGCTAGATCTGAAGGAGTATTGGTTGGAATATCGTCCGGCGCTGCGCTTTGGGCTGCGACTTTAGTTGCAAAGAGACCAGAAAATGAAGGGAAAAATATAGTTGTACTTCTTCCGGATTCAGGTGACAGGTATTTTTCAACAGCTTTATTTTCAGAATAAATTATCAAGTGAAGGAATTCATTATGTTGATTTTTAATGTTTAAAAAATAATATTGTTGGTATAAGTTTATTGATATACAAATATATAATAATTGAAAGGAGAAATTTTATGGCGTTTTTAGACAAGATAGGCAAGAAAATAGGTGATGTGGCGGGTTCTGCCACTGATATGGCTAAAGATTTTGCAGAAACAACTAAACTTAACTCCGAGATATCAGCAGAAGAAAAACAAATCAATCAATGGTTTCTGGAAATAGGCAAATTTATTTTTGAAAATGAAAAAGAAAATCCTGACAGCGTTGTGGCAGAGTTTATAGGAAAAATCAAGTCTTCACAGCAAGCAATAGAAGAATTGAAAAGAAAAATAGAGGAAATAAAGACAGACAACGACTAAAAAACAGCACCCTCGGGTGCTGTTTTATTTGGTTACTTCAGCTACTGCTTCTATTTCCACAAGGCATCCGAAGTGGAGTTTTCCTGACGGAACAACTATTCTTGCAGGTTTGTGTTCACCGAAAAATTCAGCGAAGTCAAAGAAAATGTATGATCCGCAGAATTTTTCAAACCTTATGATTATTGAATTCACATATGTGATTACAGGTCGTTTACCAGAGAAATTTTACCTGTTGCTATTCCTGATTCGTAATACTCATGAGCCTTTGTTATTTCAGAAAATTTGAATTGGTTTTTATCTTTCAATATGCTAATTTTCTCTTGTTCTATAAGTTTTTTTACTTCACTTAAAATATTTCCTATTTCAAATCGTCTTGTGTTGGTTAATACCGGAAGAACAATGAATAATGCCTTCAATCCTATTGCCTTGCTGTGCATAAGCGATAAGTCCAACGTAACCCTTGTGTTTGTTGTACAAACAGTTCCGTCAATTTTAACGGCCTTGAAGCTGTTGAGCAGATTGTTTCCACCTATAGTATCAAATACAAAGTCAAAGCCGCTTCCTCCAGTATATTCATTTACGTATTGTTCAACAGATTTTTCCTTGTAGTTGATTACATAGTCTGCTCCGAAATTTTTTGCAATTTTTCCCTTTTCATCTCCTGATACAGTTGCATATACCTCTGCACCTAATAGTTTTGCAAATTGAACGGCCATATGCCCAACACCTCCGGCTGCTCCGTGAATCAATACTTTGTCATGGGCCTTAATATTTGATTTTTCAATAATTGCTTTCCAGGCAGTCATACTTACCAACGGGAACATTGCTGCTGTATTGAAGTCAATATTCTTTGGCTTGAGGCTCATCAGATCCTTGTCAACCAATGTGTATTCTGCAAGGGAACCCCATTCACCCTTGACTCCTCCCACATAACCGAAAACTTCATCTCCCTTTTTAAAGTTTGTTACTCCTTCACCTACTTGTTCCACAATTCCTGAAAAGTCTGCATTAAGAACTGCAGGAAATGGAGGGATGATTGCCGGTGTGAGGCCGGATCTTATTTTTGTTTCCAGGGGATTCAAGCTGCTGGCCAAAACTCTGACTAGTACATATCCGGGTTTTACTTCCGGTTTTGGTATATCCATCATTTCAAATACATCGGGTCCGCCTGTTTTATTTATTACCATTGCTTTCATATGAATACTCCTTTAAGTTTGATATTACTTTTATACCCATTATTTTTAAGTTCAACATAAAAAAATTAAAATATACTTGATATACATAAATTCTTCACATCTGTTATGTACAATAAAATAAAAAAGGAGGAAATAAAATGAAAAAATTATTATATATTTTTATAGCTTCAATAATTGTTCTTGGTTCAACAAAACAGGCATATGCAGTCAACATGGTGTCAGAGATGGCAGTGAACAAAGGCGGACAGTCAGTGGCTGAATGTGCAAGAACAATGGATAAGGGAGTTTCTGAATGCGCTAAAGCAGAAGTGTGTGAAGAATAATCCTTTTAAATATTAAAGCTCTGAACAATGTTTGGAGCTTTTTTATTGCTTAAAATCTAGCGATATGTTTGAATTTCTTGCTTCTGATTGATGAAATGAAAATATTCACGAAGACCCATCTAGTGAATATATTATATAAAACTATTGGAAGGAGAAGAAACATGCAGCAATTTTTCAATCCGAAATCGAGGTGTGTGAGGCTCATGCCTGAACCTAGACAAGCAGAAACAGAAGAACTAAACACTGTAAATACCACGAGGATGAACCATGAAGACATGTACAACTTCAACATAGCAATGACAAAACTGATTTATCCAAGTCAAAATATCAATTGGAGGCCCAATGCTGTTATACTTGTTCCTGGTGACAAATGGCAGTATTCTCTTTGTGCTTCCAGTATTGTTCATTTTCCTATAAATGCTCCCATAATTTTTACTGAAAGAAATTATCTGCCTGAAATATCAATAAAAGAAATACAAAGAATGGGTCCAACAGGCAACGAGGTTCCTGCCCAGGTGCTCATTGCAGGACCTGTTTCACGTTCAGTTGAAAACATGCTGAAAATGGCGGGACTCACTGTATACAGAATAACAGATACAGAAGATATATATAAATCATGTATTGAAACAGCAGATTTCAGACTTAATGAAATTCCGTCAGCATCAGAAGAAGGTAGGAAGGACATCATTGTAATATCAGGACAGGATTACAGTGAAGGAATAATAGCTTCATTTTATGCAGCACACAAAGGCACACCAATAATATTGGTTGAGCATAGCAGTGTTCCGGAACCGGTAATGAATTTCATAAACAATAACAAAGATAAGAATTACTATATTCTGGGAAATGAAAAAACTGTGAGCTCTGAAGTGGAAGATGAGATCAGGGGAATAATAGACGAAAACGTAATTAGGATCAGCGCAAGCAGTCCTTACACCATATCTGTGAAATTTGCGGAATATGCCAGTGAAGTTGATACATTTGGCTGGAAGCACAACACAAATGATGGATGGGCATTTGCATTCGGAGAACTGAAAAGGTGGTACAACATTGTATCAGCAAACTTGTTAGCTCATCTTGGCAAGCATACACCGCTTCTCCTTACCGATAAAAACTATCTTCCTGATGCTGTTACTGAGTATGTGGTAAGAGTCAATCCCAAAAAGGAGATGCCTTCAATGCCTCCGTACATGCACGCCTATGTTCTTGGAAGCTTCAATGACATATCACATGACGTGCAGGTTGAAATAGAAAAAGTTCTTGATGTGGATGGAAAAATGGAGTACTAGAAAATCCTTTATCCTTGTAAAAATAAGTTTGCTCATGAGAATAATGTTTTAATAAGAATGCTTGACAACCATGCATGTTTACATTATGATATATGTAGTTGCAATAACTACGTATAATCGTTAACGGTAAAGGAAAAAATATGGATGATAACTTGGAACTATATGAATACAGCAAACAAATGAGTGAAATAAAACTCATCAAATGGAATGACCTGCCGAAATTTCCGGTATATTGTGACCAGCTTTTGCAAATTGTGAATGATGAATTATCAAGCATGCAGATTGATGACGAAAATCTACTTACAAAAAGCATGGTGAACAATTATGTCAAATGGGGCATGATTCCCAAACCGGTCAAGAAAAAATATGACAAGTTGCATATTGCAGAAGTTATGGTCATAACCCTTCTTAAACAAATATTGACAATATCAGAAATTAAGGATGGTATACAGCTGCAGATTGCGCTTCACGGAAACGAAAGGGCCTATGATGCTTTTGTTGAATCATTTGAAGAATCTACGAGGAAAGTATTCAAGCCAATAACGGTGGAAAAAAGCACCTATGTTCTGGAAGAAAGAGAAATCGAATATGACAGATTAGCAATTTCCTCTATTACCACAGCTTTATCAAACAAGCTATTGACTGAAAAAATAATTAAAACAAAAATAAAAAAATATAATGCTAAGCCCTAGTGAGGAGAAAACATGAATGAAAACAAAATAGCAGTACTGACAGATTCCGGCTCGGATATTCCGCAGAATTTGCTGGATAAATTCGGTATTTATCAGCTTTCGCTCAGCATCAATTACAAGGACAAATCCTATCGGGACAGAATTGACATTACTCCTGAAGAAGTTTATGAAAGACTGCAGATTGAAATACCTCGCACAAGCCTCCCCACATTGGGGGAAATCCGTGAAATGCTTGAAAAAATAGTTGCTGATGGATATAGTCACGTGGTCATTCCTGTAATATCATCAGGGCTGAGCGGTACTTATAATGCCATCAGACAAGTTTGCAGCGAGTTCCATGGCATCAGGACAGCAGTTATTG
Organism: Firmicutes bacterium UBA6113; assembly: GCA_002422545.1. Taxonomy (GTDB): domain Bacteria; phylum Bacillota; class Clostridia; order Tissierellales; family Sedimentibacteraceae; genus Sedimentibacter. The sequence goes on from DIWF01000013.1 coordinate 85,684, forward strand.
ACACTAAAAATATAGCTCTTGGATCTGGTTTTTTATCTGTCTATGCAGCTCAATTGGTAGAGAAAAACCTGTTATTTGATGAAATTGTCGAAAAAGTTGAAAATAAAATCAAGGATTCTCACATTTACTACAGCATACAAACTCTCCAATATCTCATAAAGGGAGGAAGACTGGGACGGGTTGAAGGAATTATAGGAAGCATGCTTCAGATAAAGCCTATCATTGCATGTGACGATGACGGCATTTATTATACGGTTGCAAAGGTGCGCGGAAGAAAGCAAAGCATAAACAAGCTGATAGAAATCGTTCAGGATATAATAAAGGACAAGAAAAATTATTATCTGACAATATGCCATGGATATGCACAGGAAGAAGCTGACATGGTAAAGGAAAAAATGAAGCCGTACATAAATAATGCAGCCTTGTTCATGGAAGGTCAGATTTCTCCATCCCTTGGCGTTCACACAGGTCCGGGGCTCATAGGAATAGGGTGTTTTGATCTTGGGGATTGATGTGACAGTTTTGTAAATTCTTGTGCAAATCTTATATATGTGGTAAAATCAATACAGTTTCTGGTGTTGCTTTAAGGCAACTATTGAAGGGAACTGTATTTTTATGTCAGTAAGAATAATGAAGAGAATCTAGAAGGAGCACATATGAAATCAGACAGATTTTATGTTGCAACTGTTGCATCAGATGCAGCAGAGGTTGCTGAGGAATATAAAATTGGAATAGAAATAGACGAATTTTGCACCGCATCCAACATGGATGACGAAAATTTCGAAGAATTGGACTTAAGTGTAAGAAAAAAGATGAAATCTTCACGCAGCCATATATTTCATGCTCCTTTCAATGAGCTTTTTCCGGCAGCAGTGGATCCGCTTGCTATTAAACTTGCAAACAAAAGGTTTGAGCAGTCATTCAGCCTTGCAAACAGTTATGGAATAAAAAGAATGGTTGTGCATTCCGGATATGTTCCTGTGTTGTATTTCAAAGGCTGGTTTCATGAAAAGTCTGTAGAGTTCTGGCAAAATTTCATGAGCAGCAAGCCAGATGATTTTCACATAATGATAGAAAATGTGCTGGAGGATGAACCATACACTCTGGCTAAAATAATTGAAGACATCAATGACAAAAGAGTGTCTGCATGCCTTGACATAGGCCATGCACACTGCAAGTCGGAGAAGGATTTGATTGAATGGATTGAAGTCCTGGGTCCATTTATTGGGCATGTGCACCTGCACAACAATGACAAGACTGATGATTGCCACTGGCCCCTTGGAAGGGGCAGTATGGATATGTACAAAATAATGGAAGCCCTTAAAAAAAATTCTCCTGAAAATACCACTTTCACCGTAGAAAATCAGGAATGCAAAGAGTCGATTCAGTGGCTTGATGAAAACGGGTGGCTGAAAAAATAAATTTATTAAAAGCACTTTATCTTAAAAGTGTTTTTTTATGTGCAGCAGATTATAATATAATCTTAAGTTCCGGTCATATGAATAAAGGTTCCATCAAGAAGCAAAATAAAGAAATAAAATATCACTACCGCTTTGTTGAGAGCATTGCAATATTTATAATCTTTTTCTTGTAATTTTTCTGATTTCTCCTGTATTTGGCAATTGATATGTAATCCATGTATTCCTTTTCACGCTGTCTTTTCATTTCCGCGTAATCCTTTAATAGTGCAGTTTTAAATTCCTCCTGAGACATCCCCATTGTTGTTCCCCCTTGAATTATTTTGTGCAGTTAATTGTCGTAGAGAATATTTAGTTTATTAACTATATGACTGTTTTGCAAAATGCATACATTGAAAATGCAAATGCAAAATTCCAAATGTAAAATAAATTCTTAAAATAAGATGTAAATAATTACATGATTTTTACATTTACATGCTTTTTCTTTTACTTTGAGGCTTTATACTGACTTCAAGATAAAACTTAAAGGAGAATAAAATGAAATCAAAAAAAATATTAACTTTAATATCATCGTTATTGATAATGACAATTGCTTTTGCAGGATGTTCAAATAATGGAAACGAAGGAACGCAGGCAGCGGCAGGTTTTGACGCAGCAAAGTCAATAACTGTAATAGCAAGAGATGCAGCTTCAGGAACAAGAGGAGCCTTCCATGAACTCATGAAAATAAAAGTAAAAGAAGGGGACACTGAAGTAGACAAGCTTGTTACAGGAGCATTGGAATTTGACGGAACCGACAAGGTTATAACAGCTGTTGAAGGAGATTTGTACGGAATAGGATATATTTCTTTAGGTTCAGTAAGCGACAGAATTGCTGCTGTTAAAGTTGACGGTGTGGATCCTACAATTGAAAATGTTAAGAACGGACAGTACAAGGTGGCGAGACCATTTTTACTTGTTACAAAAGGAAATGAAAGTGAACTGGTTAAAGATTTTATAGCATTTACAGAATCAGTACAGGGACAAAAATTAGTAGAAGAAAAACATTACATTTCATCAGTAGAAAACCCTAAGGAATATGAAGCTAAAAAATTGTCAGGAACTATAAAGGTTGCCGGTTCTACATCTGTAACTCCGCTTATGGAAAAGCTGCAGGAAGCATACAAGGAAATTAATCCGGACGTAGTGTTTGAAATGCAGTCAAACGGTTCATCACAGGGAATAAAGGCAGCAATTGACGGATCATATGAAATTGGAATGAGTTCAAGGGAATTGAAGGATGAGGAAAAATCCCAGCTGAACGAGTATACTCTTGCAATAGACGGCATAGCTGTAATATTAAACAAGGAAAATCCAATAACTGATATTACATCAGAAAATATAACAAAGATTTACACCGGGGAAATAACCAAGTGGTCTGAAGTGCAATAACAATTAAAATCATCATTAAATCCAGATGATTCAGACCATTGATAATATTATTTTCCACAATTTGTAGGGGCGGATCTTGTATCCAATGTCATTAAGTTAAGATATT
>DIWF01000038.1 GCA_002422545.1 Firmicutes bacterium UBA6113
AGAGCATGTGAAGCATTGGGAGCAGAAGTTGTGCAGCTTACAGTAGGACCAGAACTGTTCTACACATTTTTAAGAATTCTTGAAGAAACAGGATACTTCAATGCATCACTGTACACACCGTTTGCCATAGCAGGCGTTGAAACGTTAGGATATGAAATAGCAATGCAGTTCAGAGAAAAGTATGGCAAAGACCCTGATTATGTTGTAGCAACAAATGCAGGAGGAGGAAACCTTACAGGAACTGCAAGAGGACTTAGAAAAGCAGGTGCACAGTCACATGTAATAGCAGCAAGTGTAAATCTTTCAGGTCTTCACATGGCTTCAGACAATCAGTTCAACAGGAAGTCATTTACAACAGGACACACAGGATTTGGAATGCCGTTTACAACATGGCCTGACCGTTCAGATGTTCCGCGTTCAGCAGCAAGACCGCTGAGATACATGGAAAGATACCTTACAGTTCATCAAGGAGATGTATTCTACATTACAGAAGCATTGGCGAGCCTTGAAGGACTGGAAAAAGGACCTGCAGGAAACACAGCTCTTACAGCAGCATTCTCATTGGCACAGGAGCTTGATGAAGATCAAATCATCTTGGTTCAGGAAACAGAATACACAGGAGCAGGCAAGCACATTCAGCCTCAGCTGTCATTTGCAAGATCAAACGGCATAGAAATAAAATTTGGAAATCCAAAAGAAGAAGTGCCTGGAACTAACATAATACTGCCAGAACATCCATCAATGATAAAAGCTGAAGATGCAGATCTTAACCACATGAGAAAATCACTGATTAAAAATGCAGTAGCAACATACAATGTAACACCAACTGATGCTGACATAGCATTCCTTGCAGAAGAAACAAACACAAATGTTGAATTTGTAAAAGAAGTATTGGCTTCAATATAAAATATTAAAATAAATAAGGCGTATGAAATGCATACGCCTATTTGCAGATTAAAAACTTTTAAAAATGCAGGAGGAGCAAAAATATGAAAAGAGCTGACGATTTCGAACAAAGAAGAGTTCATTTGGCAAATCTTTCAGACGAAGAATTATATGATAGATTTTGGAATTTGGCAGAACAAATAGTAGACCCTCTACTTGAATTAGGAAAAAAGAACACAACTCCATCAGTTGAAAGAAGCGTTCTTTTAAGAATGGGATTCTCAAGTCTTGAAGTTAAACCTATTGTTGAAGGCGTTATGAACAAGGGTTTAATGGGAAAAGGTGCTGGAAATGTTGTGTGGAGATTATCTAAGAAACTCGGTATTTCAGTGCGTGAAGCCGGTCTTGAACTTGCTGACGGAAGACACTGGGATGACGTAGATTCATTATTTTAAGGAGGGCATATAGATGAAACTTGATCCTAACAAAAAGTTAGATATAAAAGAATTATTAAAAGACTTGGACAAATATGAACCAAAGAGACGCGGCTGGCACTGGAGAGAAGGAAGAAATGAAAACAGGACTATCGGCGATTTTGAATATCATGAAACTTCAGAAAGCCTTACAAATTCAGTTCCACTTCCTGGAAGCCGTGGATTCGGATACATCGATCCTCAGCCGGACTGCGTAATCACAACTGAAATTGCTTCAGGAAGATTCGAAGATGACATAAGAAGAATGCGTATGGCTGCTTGGCATGGTGCTGATCACCTGATGGTTATAAGAACTGCAGGACAGTCTCACATTGATTCACTTCTTGAAGGAACAAACCAAGGTATCGGTGGTATCATGGTTACAAGAAAGCAAGTTAGAGCAAGCCGTAAAGCTTGTGATTTAATAGAAGAAGAAGTTGGACGTCCAATTAACTTCCACTCATACATTTCAGGCGTTGCAGGTCCTGACATTGCTGTTATGTTCGCTGAAGAAGGCGTTAACGGTGCTCACCAGGATCCTCAGTACAATGTGCTTTACAGAAACGTAAACATGGTAAGAAGTTTTGTTGACGCATGCGAAGCAAAGAAAATAATGTCATGGGCTAACATTCTTCAAATAGACGGAGCACACAATGCTAATGCAACAGCTATGAAAGCATGGAAAGTTATGCCTGAACTTATGGTTCAACATGCCATTAACTCAGCATTCTCAAGAAAAGTTGGTATTAAACCTGAAAATATAGCATTGTCAACAGTTCCTCCTACAGCACCACCTGCACCATGTATGAGACTTGATTTACCATATGCAGTTGCTCTTCGTGACTTATTCAGAGAATATAAGATGAGAGCTCAGCAAAATACAAAATACATGGAATCAGATACTCGTGAAGCTGCAGTAACTCACACAATGAACATGATGATTTCAAGACTTACAAGTGCTGATATTCAGTCAACAATCACTCCTGATGAAGGAAGAAACGTGCCATGGCATTATAACAACATCGCCGGCATAATGACGGCTAAGCAGTCTCTTACAGGTATGGATGGCTTAAGAGAAATGGTTAAGCTTGACAGAGACGGAGTTTTAGGCAAAGATGTAAGAGAACTCAAGGAAAGAGCAATATTATTCATGGAAGAAGTTCTTGAGGTTGGAGGATTCTTTAAAGCTGTTGAACAAGGATTCTTTGTTGACAGCGGTAAATATCCTGAAAGAAACGGAGACGGTATAGCTCGTCAAATCGAAGGCGGTATCGGATACGGTTTCATTTATGAAAGAGATGAAGATTACTTTGCTCCTGTTTCTGTTCACTACGGATACAACAACATTCCTAAGGAGTTTACAAAAGCAAGCGACGCCATAGGAGGAGATACATTTGAAGACCGTTCAAAAATTATCTACATTGATGAATTAGATGAACATGATAATGTCAACAAGAGACTTGAAGAAGCTGAAAAATATTATGATACAAATCTTGTAAAACCAGAAGTTGAATGGAGAGCCGATGGTACTGTTCTTCTTTCAATATTCCTTCCTCTTGATGAAAGAACTGCTGAATTTGCAGCTATCAAATGCGGAGAAAAAATGGGACTTGAAGATGTTACAGTTGTTCACAAACAATGTCTGCATCCATCAGAAGGAACTTACTGTGAAATAAAAGGAAAAGTTAACTTTGACATTGACGTTAATGAACTTGTTATTCCAGAAAAAGTTGAAGTGCTTTCTGTTGAAGAAATAAGAGCTGACATACAGGAAAAACCAATGTTTGTTGTTGCAGCAACTGTAGGCGAAGATGAACATTCTGTTGGTCTTAAGGAAACACTGGACATTAAACACGGTGGTATTGAGGGATTTGGTATTAAGTATGAATATCTTGGAACTTCATGCCCTGTTGAAAAACTAGTTGATGCTGCCATCGAAACAAATGCTGATGCAATTTTGGTCAGCACAATTATAACTCATGATGATGTTCACGTTAAGAACATGAGAAAAATCCATGACCTTTGTATAGAAAAAGGTATAAGAGATAAAATTATGATAGTATGCGGCGGAACTCAGGTAAGCAACGAAATTGCCGTTGAAGCAGGTCTAGACGCAGGATTTGGTAGAGGCAGCCACGGTATTGATTGTGCAAGCTTCTTAGTAAAAAGAAGAAGGGAAATGAACGCGTAGTGAAAGTAAATGTATTGGTAGCCGAAATAGGCAGCACCACTACAGTAGTTAATGCATTCAATGGAATAGGCACTTCTTGCCCGACATTTGTCGGGCAAGGGCAGGCGCCTACGTCTGTTCTTCAGGGGGATGTTACGGTTGGTCTCAAGGGTGCTATTAACGACTTGAAGAGTAATCTGCATGCAGACGAAATAACATGGGATGACATGCTGGCTACAAGCAGTGCTGCTGGTGGTTTAAAAATGACTGTCCATGGTCTTGTTTATGATATGACTGTTCGAGCAGCTAAAGAAGCAGCTCTTGGTGCCGGTGGAATCATCAAGATGATCACTTCAGGCAAGATGAGAAAGACTGATTTAAAGAAAATACAGGAAATAAGCCCCAATATTATTCTTGTTGCAGGCGGTGTGGATTACGGTGAAAGAGAAACAGCTCTTTATAACCTGGAAATGATACTTTCCATGGGACTTAAAACACCGATCATATATGCAGGCAACATTGAAAACCAGGAAGAAGTGCGCCTCATGTGCGAGGAGGCGGGCAATCAGGTATATATTGTGGAAAATGTATATCCCAAAATTGACACCTTGGTTGTGGAACCCACAAGAAAAATAATACAAGATGCATTTGAGGAACACATCATTCATGCTCCCGGCATGAGCAAGGTGAGAGAGCTGGTGAAAGGCCCTATAATTCCTACGCCTGGAGCTGTTATGGAAGCAGCAAAAGTATTGAAGGAAGAGTTGGGTGATCTGGTAATCTTTGATGTGGGAGGAGCAACAACCGATGTTCACTCTGTAACAGAAGGGTCAATTGAAATCAATTCAATTTTAATTAGTCCGGAACCGGTTGCCAAACGTACTGTTGAAGGTGACCTGGGAGTATATGTAAATGCAAATCACGTTGTGGAAAAAATAGGAATGGATAATTTGAAAAAAGAATTTACGGACGCGGAAGAAATTTTGGCAAATTACAAACCTATACCACAAACAACAAGAGAAATGCAGTTTGTTGAAAGACTCACAAAAGAAGCAGTCTTGACATCACTTGAAAGACATGCAGGACATCTAAGATATTTCTATACGGCTTCAGGCAAGAAGACTGTTGCTGAAGGAAAAGACCTTACTGCAATAAAATATATAATAGGCACCGGAGGAGCTTTAACAAGGCTGCCGGGCAAAAAAGATATACTGGAACTCATAAAGCGTCATGGCAAGGAGCAGGAACTGTATCCTACAGAATTAGCACAGATACTCATAGATGAAGATTATATTTTATCTTCTCTTGGAGTGCTTTCTAAAAGTTATCATGACGATGCTCTTGCTTTAATGAAAAAAAGCTTATTTATAGGAGATTGATATGTATCCTAGATTGGTAACTGATTTAAAAAAAGTAAAAAATAATCTCAACAAAATCACGGAAATGGTGAAGGGCTCAGGATGTTCTTTGATGATTGTAACAAAAGGATACTGTGCAGACATGGAGATTTACAAGCTGTTGGAAAATTCGGAAATTGATTATCTGGCTGATTCCAGAATTCAAAATTTGAAAAAGTATGATGGAACAAAGAAAGAAAGAGCTCTTTTAAGACTTCCCATGATTTCCGAAGCAGAGGATGTAGTTCTTCATTCTGACATTTCACTAAACTCTGAAATAGAAACAATTAAGCAGTTAGACAAAAAAGCAGCTAAACACAACAAAACACATAAAATACTGCTCATGATAGATCTTGGTGATTTAAGAGAAGGTATATTCTATAAAAACGAAGATGAAATTTATGAGACAATAGAAGAAATTTTGAAGCTTGAACACATAGAGCTTTACGGTCTGGGCGTAAACCTCACATGTTATGGAGCTGTAATACCAAAGAATGAAAACCTTTCAATTTTAGTTGAAACAGCGTCAAAAATAGAAAATAAGTTCAACATAAAACTTAAAATGATATCTGGCGGAAATTCAAGCTCTGTCTACCTTATAGACAGAAATGAATTGCCAAAGGGTATAAGCAATTTAAGAGTAGGTGAAGCATTTCTCCTAGGTGATGAAACTGCCTACAGCCAAATGCTTGATGGTTTTTATGATGATGCATTTATTCTTGAAGCTGAAATAATTGAACTAAAGGAAAAACAATCCGTGCCCGTGGGAGAAACCGGAGTTGATGCTTTTGGAAACAGACCGGTTTATGAAGACAGAGGCATAATTAAAAGAGCCATAATAGCAGTAGGAAGACAGGACGTAGATCCTGACAACCTGCATCCTATAGACTCTAAAATCGACGTTTTAGGAGCAAGTTCTGACCACTTGATACTTGATGTGACGAAATCAGACAAACAATATAAAGTTGGTGATATCGTAAGCTTCAAATTAAGCTATTCAAGCCTATTAAGGGCCACAACCAGCAGTGCATATGTTGAAAGAGTATACGTAGACTAAAAAACGGAAGTATTAATAAATTTTTGAAGACGAAGAAATATGCCTTCATGAATGTAATTTTCATGGAGGCATATTTGCATCTTTTCCAAGAAGGAATGGAGGTATTCTCGCTTACACAAAATTTTTATAAGCTCGGGCTCTACGCTCAGGATATTATTACTTGTATTTTTCCAGCATAGACTTAAGTTCCGTAATTTTATCCTTTGTTTCATTTAAATACTTAATGATATCATCTTGCATGATTTCTTCTGATTCCTTAATTTGTCTTGCTTGATTTACAGCTGAAACAGATTGTTCTATTTGTTCATTATATATTGAATTCAGTTTTTCTATTGCTGCATTCCTCATTTTTTCATATACGACTCGTACCTCATTAAGCACCTCGGAAACAATATCATCATAATTCTGCAAGACAGGCTCCAGAAATTCTTTATACTTATAATTAGCTTCTTTTTTTCTTATAAATCCAGCAATTGCTTGTCCGATGAGCATAACAGGACCTAAATTTAATCCGCTGATACCTCCGAGTACAAAGTCTGTTGCAAACATTGCCGTGTCAACATTGGTCCAGCTTATATCGAAAATGCTGTCTGAAATTCGGGAATCAATGCTTTCAAACGCGGCACAGATTTCTAAAGATATGTTTTTGGCAGCTTTATGCAATTTTTCATTAATGAGTTTTTGGTGCTTATCAGTACATGCTACTACCGCGGCTTTAATTTTTTCAATCATGTAGAATTGAAAGTATTTTTGCAATACATCAGTACCGGTTGTTAATTGAATAGATTGTATTTCATTCATAACCTTGTTCATAAACTCTGAAATCCATTGGATTGCTTCATATTGCATCTCGTCTATATCTAATGATATACAAGAGATTTCGCGTTCGATCTTGCGAGAAAACTCTGAGTTTTTATTTTTATATTGTTCTTCCAGAGTAGATAATCCGTCTATTTTTGATGTCAGGACACCTATTAACAAATCAGCTCTTCTGTTGATATCATTTAGCATATAGTCTGCAATCGAAACCACACGCATCGTCTTAATAATATTTTTTTGCAGTATCATGTCACTCTTGAGTGCTGTTCTAAAAAATTCAAATTTATTTTCCAAGTAGTCTGAAAGTTCCTCCAACGGACGAGGCAGATTTTTCAGTCGGCAGTATTCATCAAGTGCGCTGACGCAAAAAACACTTGCATTTGGCAGGATTCTTTCTATACGTTCTTTTGTATATGCTGTAATCTTATCTATATTCTCAGTATTTTCTAAACAATCAGCCATATTTATTACAACAAAAATTCTCGAAAAACTCTGTGGAATAATTGCGGCAGAGATAAAACTTTGCTCAGTGAAAGAAAATGGTGATCTTGCAGAAATAACATATAACAGTGCATCGGCATTTTTTAAATATTCACTGACCTGCTCATCAAATTTGTTAAAGATGTCTCCGATTCCGGGAGTATCAATTATGGAAATTTCTTTTAGCATGTCATTGTCCTGTATTATATCCACGTACTCAATTTCATCAGGAAGTTCAGATATTATTCTTTCAAGTTCCTTTCTTTTGAGCTCCTTATAATCAAGCCTTGCTTTTTTCCCGTTTTTTAATACTGCTGTACAGGAAGCCATTTCGCCATAAGATATTTTATTAATAGTTACAGTTTCCGGCAAGACATTGGTAGGCACCACACTATCTCCAAGCAGTGCATTTATGAGGGTTGATTTACCTCTTTTAAAATCACCTGCCACTACTGCATTAAAGGGCTCATTTATGCGCTTGATTAAGGCCTTTTCCCATTCCTTAATTTTCTTTATATCATCTCCCATTATTTGCGTGAAAAGCCGTTCATTTCTGATAAGGCGAATTTCATTAAGAATGGTATCAATATCTATATTCAAATCGTCATAATTTACAGTTATCCGTTCATTCATTGCCCTTTTCACTCCTTAACACACTGATATATTTTTCACATCTGGTATCCAGTTCCTGTTTATCTATAAGCTTCATATCAGGACTTTTCCATTCCGGGCGCCATTTATACAAAATTTCGCTGTTAAGAAATTCTAAATTGGCATAGAGCCTTCTGACAGTGTTAGGGTGAGTGGAGTTAAGTTCGAGGAGTCGCACAGGTGTTTTTCTCAGTATATCATATTGCTTTAATGCCGCTTCAATATTAGCTTCGCTTGAATTTATCATACCTCCGTGCATTAATTTAACATCTGCCTTCATTATGTCCATAGGATCATTTGCACAAATTATCCCTGCCCTGTCACAGGTCACTTCAGCTGCTCGGATCCATGCCATGAACATTAATCGAACCGGAATTGTAAGGGCAGATAATATTTGACTGACAATAGGTATATTCATGCCTTGTTCCAGCATAGTTTGCACAGCTATGGAATAAATACCATGATTGTTGTGTATATGACCACATTCATGACCTATAACGGTCTTAAGTTCATCAAGTGAGAATCTTTCTACAAGTGATGAGTGAAGGACTATAATTGGAGACTCATCGTCGGTAGCGATGGTATAGGCATTAAGAACTGCCATTTCAGGAATAATGTATATCGTCGGCATTCCTATACCCAGAATATTTGCACACTCTGCAGTCATATTATATATTTCCGGGTATTGCCCGGCGCCTACCTTAAGAGCACTTTGATTAAGTAATTGTTTATGCCTTGGAACATATGTAGATGTCAGTGCTTTAAAAAAAGGATAAACGCCTGGAAGTGCTCTGATTTTTTGCCTGATTGCAAAGTCGGATGCAAAAGCATAATCAGGAATTCCACCCTCTAAATGCTTGTTGTAGGTTTTTTCTCTCTCCATGACATAAGAATTAAAGCTGATATCAATGTCGTCTGTGGGATTATAATTTATCAATTAATTACCTCCTGCTTATAACTGCCGTGAGCCGGCTGTTTACACTTTCGGCATGTGATATGATTTTTTCCGTACCTGTTATCATTTTCTTCAATTGTTCCTGCTCTTTTTCTGTTGCTGTATTATTGTTTGCCAAATTGACTTTAAGTTGTGTTAGTGTGTTTTGAGTATCATTTAAAATATTTTCGGTTTCTCTTTGAATACTGTCTTTCAATGCTGTAAAAGCTGTGTCTACCTGTGTACGTACCTTTTCAGAAAAATTTTCAGCAGATTTCATTTCTGCAAATTGTGCAGCAACTGCTTTTTTAAATTCACTTTTGAATTTTTCTGTTTTGTCACTTGGAAATAGCATAGATGTAGCCTTTTTTCCTGTAAATGTTCCCAGAAGAGAAGAGCCTATGCCGACAATCAACAGAACAGGCCAGGTTACGGGCAATCCCAATGCGGTGAACACAAGCCCTGTGGCAAATGCCCCACCGAAGGTTGCTGCACCTCCGCTTAGTCCTCCTACCAGTGCGCCTTTCCATCCTGCATCCTTAAAGCCCAGATATGCACTTCCTCCACCCAGGGTGAAATAATTCAGCGTTGTTCCTATGGCAGTTCCACTGCTTTCCTGCACTGTCTTTGGAACATAAAATAAATCCTGTATTTTTGCTGTAGCTTCTAAAAAGGAATTTTCAAAATCTGAAATTTTATCAGTTTCATCTTCAAGTGCCATGGTTATGCAATTTTGAATTTGTTCACTTAATGTTTGTGCAGTTTCAAGGGTCTCTTTTTTTATTGAGTCCATAATTAATGTTTGTGTATAATCAATATTTTCATTGCTAATATCATCATTTGTCAGTGGGTAGCGATTAATTACCTCTTCGGCTTTGGCTTCAATTTTTGGCCAGAAGTTTTTTATCAGTGGCTTTAGTTCGTCAAAGGTTTCTTGTGCAGATTTATTAATGCGGTTAAACTCCGCCCTCCTTTGATGACGTATTTGTTCTATTTCTTCCATAGCCTGACTGTATTTATTGTTGAAATCCTCCTTTTGCATAAGTAATGCATTTTCACGCAATGATATGGATTTTATAATTTCAACTGATGCACTTAAAATTCTTGATACCGGAACGCTCAGCATAATTGCGCCTCTGTCTTCTGTCAGAAACCTTTCAAGTTCATTTTCAAATTCAGTGAAACGGCTCTCCTCAAGCGCTTCGTCGTTTCCTGACATTTTTGCTTTAAGGGCTTTCTTTGCAGACAGACCAAATACACGTACTTTTCCTATTTTTCGTTTGTATACTTCAAATTCTTTTGAATTTTCGCCCATTGTTTTGGCGGCTTTTGCTATGATGTTTTTTTGAATGCTTAAAGAAATATTATTAATGACACGGTCCACATCTTCTTCATCTAATAAATCTATACCCGTTACCACAAAGAGTATTCGCCCTAAATCACTTGTGATTACCTTACTTTCAAGAAAGGAACGCTCTGACTCGGAAAAGGGGGACTGAGCCATAATAACCATCAATGCCGCATCCACTTTTGGCAATACAGACATTGTTACCTCTGTCATGGCACTTTCGTCGTTAAGTCCGGGAGTATCGATTATATCAACATTATTTTTACAGTAATTTATTGGATAGTTTACTATAACCTCATCAATGCTTTTTGCCATTTCTGAAGATTCATCTGTTAGTTTTGTTACATATCCTTTAAGATTTTCAATATCCACATCATCCTCACGCCCATCCTTGAAATTTACATGTACATAAGGAGCAATATTGTATGTTATTCTGTTTAAAGTTGCTGTTGTAGGCAATACATCCATAGGCAAGACGTCTTTGCCTATAAGCGCATTGATAAGTGTGCTTTTACCTCTGTTGAATTCACCGATTATGGCAATATCAAAGCTGTCCTCAGCAAGTTTTTTTAAGGCGTTATCAATAGATTCAACGCTTCCTGAAAGATTCAGTCTTTCGCTGTATTCCTTTAATGTTTTCAAGTCTCCTACTAGTTCCATAACTATTTGTTTGTAACCTGTAAAACTGCTGAAATTAATTTCTTCCGACATGATTATTCCTCTCATTCTTTAGTTTATATTATAGATTTTATCAAGCTTAATTAATCCTTGAGCCACATTTGTCGCAGAAAATCATTCCATCCTCAATCTCATTTCCGCATTTTGAGCATTTTCTACTTCCTTGTTCTTCATGTATTATTCTTTCAGAATATAACGCATTCTTTTTATCCTGCTTCTTCTTTTTTATTTTGACAGGTTTTTCATAACGGTTTTTACCAAATTTCCTTTGCAAAAACCTAGTGAATTTAAAAATTAAATAAAATTCAATAGCACCAAAAACAACCCCTAATATAACTACAATCATATCTTCAGACATAATTTAAACCTCTCCTTTTGTCAAGCATTATTTGATAAGTGATTATCTAATTCTTGTGCCGCATTTGTCACAAAAAATCGTTTCGTCTTCTACCACATTTCCGCATTTCGAACATTTATTAGTTTCTTGTCTATCAATCCGTACTTCTTGGGAATGCATATTGTTCATAGCTTTTACTTTAGGCTGCTTTCTTTTTCCTATCTTGCCGGTTGTTTTTTTTATAAAATTAACAAATAAGGATAGTATAATAATTCCAATAATTCCACCGATTGTAACAGAAAAATTTAGTAATTCATCTGACATAGTATGTTCTCCTTTAGTTATTGATAATTTTCCGTAGCAGGCGGATATTTACTGAATCCTTGTGCCGCATGTGTTGCAGAAAACCATTCCAGCTTCAACTTCATTTCCGCATTTTTGGCACACTCTGCTTTCATGATCATTCATAATAATATTTCTGGAACGAGGATTTTCTTTATTTTTTACAGTCGGCTTTTGCGACGGTTTTTGGCCCGTAAGCTTTTCTATTAGCCTGGCAATACCGAAAGCCACTAAAAATAGTGCCAATTCGAACAATAATATTATATAGGCAACGCCCAAAATGGTTTCAAACGGCAGATCGTAAAAATACGCTATAACAATTGTCGTAACAACAGATAAAACAATGATAATTCCTGCCCATTTTCTAATTCTTTCTGATTTCAACATAATTTCCTTCTCCTGTTTTTTATTACATATAAAATTCACACAAAACTAATTGGCTTTTATTAATTATATCCTTGGCTTTTTCTGAAAATGCCTCGTAGTTATTAATATAGACCTGCTTTCGGATATCAACTGAACGCTTCATTTCATCTTCTGCCTTAGACACAAGGGGCTTCATATACTGCGAGTCGTCGTTAGTGCTTGTAAACAAAAATTCTCTGGACAAATCAATATGCTGTCTTAAATCAGAGACACATTTATCGACAGATACGTCAACTGCCTGGGTGATGTTGTCAATAACATTGCATTTTGCAAGATTTCGTACATTTGGTATAGGGGAAATCTGCCATGAGAAGTGAACTTCATCCAATTTTGTATTTTTAAATAAAATTGCATCGTCAATTAAATTAAAAAGATTAAATTCCTCAGAAACAAATTTACTGAGTGAATCTGTCAATGCACCTTGCCTTATACCGTAAAATTCCATGCAGATGTTTTCAAATAGTTCTGAAAGTACTTTCTTTATTGGGGGGAGATAGTCTTCATTCATCCGGTTGTATTGTTTTGACGAAGCAGATGAAATGAGAGCTTCTATATCACGGTGTTTATCGCTCCTTAAGCTTGACAGGTCTTTTATAAAATCCTTAACCAACAGGTTTTTGCATGCATATATTGAGTTTATGATGGAATCAATTTTATGAAAGTTATTTCCAAATAGCCTGCTTAGGTTCCGACCGGAACTCTCGCAATAATTGTAGATATTTGACGCGTTTGTTTGAATAATTGATAGCTCTTCGTCAAATTTCTTCATCTTTGCATTAAATTGATTATCTAATTCAGAAAGAACGTCTTTGATGTCCACAACGGCATTCTGCACTGCACTCTCTACCTGCTTTGCGGTCACAATCTGCAAAAGTTCTGATTTAAAAATATCAAACCTGCTTTTTTCAAAGGCTTTTTTATCGTTTGTCATAAAATATTTAAGGGCCTGAGTTGCAGACACACCGTATATATGCATATTATCCATCATGTCATGGGCTTTTCGGACTATGGATTCAGGTTCATCATCCTTTGAAAGTTTTTGAAAAACTTCTTTTTGTATTCTGTTTTTTATTTTATCCATAAAGTCATCATATGGATAATCATCTTCATCAATTTGATCTATGAAAGTTACAACAAAGACTATGTTATTTATATTGTCGCTTTTAATCAGTTGACAAACAAAATTTCGTTCTGTTTCGCTGAAGGGTGCCCTTGCATGTATTGCAACAATTACGGCATCAACATTGTTTAACGTATCTATCGTTATTTTTGTCATTTCCTCATTATCATTGAGTCCGGGAGTGTCTATAATGTCAACGTGATTTTGACAGATAACCGTTGGGGCGTAAACGATTGCCTCATTAATCAATGCAGCACGAGAGGCTCCTTCAGGAGTTAATTTGGTGACATAATCGGCAAGCTGTGCAATATCCAAATCACGGTTTGTTCCGTCTTTGAAATCAATAACAGCTTTCAATGCGGTTCCGTATGTTATTCTGTTAATTGTTGCCGTTGCAGGTTCAACATCGGCAGGAAGAACCTTCTGTCCCAGCAGAGCATTGATTAGGGAGCTCTTTCCTCTCTTGAATTCTCCCATAACGGCAACATAATATTTTTTTGTTTTGATAAGTTCCTTGGTTTTAATTATTCTGGACAGCATGTCCTCATCAGCTTCCAGAAGAGTCAGCATATCCTGGATTTGAACAAGATATTCATATAATCTGAATTCAATACTTTTGTATTCCACCGACATAAGCTTCACCTCGCTTTAAAAAGTCATCCTTTCAGCAATACGAGAACAAAATTTTCAATGAAAATTTTATTTGCGTTTACATAGTATTTTGTTTATATTAAGAATCATATCTAATTTAAGCTTTTATGCATATGATACTACAGCAAATTGTTAATTTCAACCATAAAATATATTATTTGCAATAACTATTCAAAATTTTACATTTGTTTATTAACCCGTTTGTTATTTGATTTGTCAGGAGCAGATCCGGTGTAAAAAATAAGATTTCTTATAACGGTTCTTTCCCTTTCTGCTTCTTCCTTGCTTCTTAAGTCTTTCAAGTCTCTTAGATTTTCAAGGTTATATTGTTTTGCTCTGTTTAAAACTTCTTTTAGTTTTTTGTCGTTCATAATATATCTGGCTATTTTCATCCTTTGACTGAGCTTTATATTGCTTCTGTAAACCTCATTTCCTACAGCGCAGGCAGCCATTGCAATGTATCTTGAATCAAGCCTGTTTCTCATGTATTCGCTTAAATCAGCTTCTTCAATTATTTCTTCAAGTGTATTATGTACTTCTACCTGATCCTGCCACATCTTCTCATTGTATGTGTGAAGGGAGGATGTCTTGTTCTGCATGTAGTGATAGTAAACACCGTGGTCAATGCACACTCTGTCGCAGTAAATGAGTGACTGCACATTGAATAAAAGGTCTTCCATTATGGATATGCCCGGTTTAAACCTTAATTCGAAATCATTTATGAAATCCCTTCTGTACAGGCACCTCCATACACATCCCATTACATTGCTGTACTTAGGCAGAATGTCCTCGATTCCTACCATGTTAGCAATAAGCTCGTTAATAATGTCAAGCTTCCCCAGGACATCCTTGTTCACCTTGATTGTTTTAACGGTGCTTGAGAATTTTGAATCCTTGAAATAATTGCACAATGCCATGCTGCATTTGTATTTCTCGATGGTGTTGTACATGCTTTCATACATCTTAGGTTCAATCCAGTCATCCGGATCCACAAAGCCTATATATCTGCCTTTTGCGGCGTTTATTCCCGTATTTCTTGCAACAGACACACCTTCGTTTTTTTTGTCTATAACAACAATCCTGCTGTCTTTTTCTGCATAATTCCTGCAAATTTCAAGACTTGAATCTTTGGAACCGTCATTGACCAATATTATTTCAATATCCTTCATAGTTTGGGACAGAATGCTGTCCAGGCATCTGCCTAAATATTTTTCCACATTGTATACCGGAATTATAATGCTGACATTGTTCATTTGCTCACCCTAATATTATTGATAACTAAATTATACCATCTGTTTCATAAATTTCAACAGCATATCGCGGTTAATATGCTGTTTACAGAAAGGGAATGATGTGCAATAATAAATAATATTATTAACGAATAGAGGTTTGTTATGAACAAAAAAGCAGGCAGGGAAATAATGATGTACCTGATTGCAGGAATCCTTACAACAATTGTTAACTTCGCAGTTTATTATGCCATGATATTCATGCATGTGGACAACAGATTGTCAAATACGGCGGCTTTTTTGGTGTCTGTATTCACTTACCTACTTGACATCGGAACCATGGTTGTGCTGGTGGAGATTTTAGGTGTTGGCCGGTACGGGGCTAAGGTATGGGCTAACGGGGTTGTGATGATTTCAAATTATGTCATAAGCAAATTTTGGATATTCAGGCAATAAAAAAAGTTGCTTTTTGCAACTTTTTTTATTTATTGTCTAACTTCTTCAATTGATTTTACAATGCTGTGAGTGATTGGCTTCCACTCAATTTTTCTGAACAGAGCCACTATAGATATTGGTATATAAGTAAATATGAATACCGGGAATGAGAATATATATTTTATTTTCTTCATAGGAGTAGAATTAATTTGTTTCCACTCTGTTATTGTTGTAATAAGGCCAAGTGCGAACAACACAAGGTATGAGTTTACTCCTGACATTATTATTGCTCCCGATGTTTCGCTTATGATCTCCGGATATGTTTCTATGTTAATAAGCCCCACAGTAAGGAATACAAAATTAATAAATACGCTGGTCAATGACAAGAGTAAAGCTGGCATAATTGTCATGAGCATGTCGTAGCAGCTGAAGCTTTTTTTCGTGAATATGCTCTTAAACAATGTCTTGCCGTATTTAGCAAATACCTGATAAAAGCCTTTTGCCCAGCGAAGTCTCTGATTCCAAGACTGTTCGAATATATAAGGCTGCTCATCGTAAAGCACTGCAGTACCGCAGTATCCTATCTTTTCACCTTCTATTGCGTTGTCAATTGAAAATTCTATGTCTTCAGTAAGCAGGTGATGTTTCCAGCCGTTGTTTTTTCTTATTATATCGTCGCTTACCATGAAGCCTGTTCCTGAAATAGCACAGCCTGTGTTAAGCATCATTCTTGAGTTGTTGAGATACTTAGCTTCTCTTAAGAACCAGAGAGAATAACCCGCTGATATCCAGTTTGTGTCATAGTTTTTAGAATTTCTGTAACATGTAACTATCTTATATCCGTTGTCAAATACTTTGTTCATTTCTGCTACATAGTTTTCATCAAGCAGATTGTCTGCGTCGAAAACAAAATATCCATTATAATGTTCATCACTTGCAATTATACTTTTAAACGCGTAATCGAGGGCGTATCCTTTGCCCACATTTTGTCTGTTGAATCTTTCTAATACATATGCTCCCGCCTCTCTTGCTACATCAGCTGTGTTGTCGGTGCAGTTATCTGCTACCACATAAATATCAATCAGTTCAGAAGGATATTTTTGTTGTTTGATGCTGTTTATCAATTGCCCTATTACGGCACTTTCATTTCTAGCTGCAATTACCACAGCATATTTGTTGTTTTTTTGAGCAGTCATTGTCTTGCTTTTTCTGAACAGTGCAATAACCACGTAATATGCCTGGTAAAAATAAAAACCTGTAAATAATATTAAGATTATAAAGTTAAATATATTTATAAATGATAACAATTTCATACCTCCACATTTATGTTGTTTCTGCTTACGCTTTGAAGTATAACATTTATTGTTTTTTAATCAATTAAGTATTTCTTAATTTTGTTTTAAAATTTATGAAAACGATGGTAATTTTATAAATTTGTCTTACTATTATTGCTGCAAAGTTTTTTTTTATGCTTTGGAAAATTTCTAAAAATTCCTTGCGTTTGTTGAAATTAGAAAATTAATTGACTATTGACAAAGTGTAGATTATAATTATAGTACTATTAAGAATTAGGAGTGATTTACAATAATGGATGATGACGGTATAAGTCAGGTCGCAATATTAATATTTTTGTTGATAATGTCAGCATTTTTTTCTGCATGCGAGGCAGCATTTAATGATTACAGCAGAATAAGGATGAAAAATCTGGCTTGTTCAAACAACAAAAAAGCAGAGTTAGTCATGAGATTAGATGAAAAAAATGACAATCTAATATCAACTATTCTTATTTTTAACAATACTTTCAATATTACTGCTGCTTCACTTGCAGTATATGTTTTTTCTAAAAATTTTGAAAATAATGGAATTGCAATTTCAACGGTTTTGATACTTCTTGCAATTCTTGTTTTTGGGGAACTCATTCCCAAAGGTTTAGCACAGTTTGCACCTGAAAAATTTGCAATGTTTTCAGCGCCGATCATAAGCATATTTATTTTCTTGTGTTCGCCGGTTAATTCGGTTATTTCAGCTTTGAAGAAAATGTTTTACAAATTGTTCGAATCTGAAATTCAGCCTTCCATTACAGAAGATGAACTACGAACCATGATTGACGAGGTTGAAAACGAAGGAGTAATAAACAAGAATGAAAGTGATTTGATTCGTTCTGCAATAGAATTCAACGAAACTGTCGTAGAAGACATTTATACACCAAGAATAGAAATTGTCGGAATCGAGGAAGATGAAAGCCTTGATGACATCAAGGAAAAATTCTTAGTCAGCGGATATTCAAGACTTCCTGTTTTCCAGGGAGACATGGACAACATTGTTGGAGTACTTCATGAAAAAGACTTTTATCAGGCTCTCAACAGAAAAGAAAAAGACATTAAAAAGCTTGTTTCCAAGATTATATATATCACACCCAACAAGAAAATTTCAGAACTTTTAAAGGAACTTCAAAGATCAAAGGCGCACATGGCTGCCGTAATAGATGAATATGGAGGAACTGAAGGAATTGTAACCATGGAAGACATCATAGAAGAGCTTGTCGGAGAAATTTGGGATGAGCACGATGAAGTTATTGAATGGTTCAAAAAAATCGGAGATGATAAATATCTGGTTTCATGCAATGCCGATGTGGACGACATGTTCGAATTGTTCAATGTTGAGCCTGATGAAGAAATAGATGTAACAACAGTAAATGGGTGGATCACAATGCTATTTGAAGAAATTCCGGATGTTGGGGGTAAAATAGTGTATAAAAATCTTCACATAACCATAACAAAGGCAGAAGCAAAAAGGGTTCTTGAAATTCAGGTAGAAAAGATAAACGAAGAAGAAAATAAAACATTTTAAGTATAAACAAAAAGCGCAAATGCGCTTTTTTTGTATACATAATAAACCCAGCTATGAAAGGTTAGACAAAAAACAATGAAATTCTGCAGATTAACAATACTTTGTTATCAACTCTTTTTAATATTAAGTCAGCATAATAAAATTCATCCGAAATATAATTAATACAGGATGTCTGATTTTATGTCTCAATACTATGTTGAGGCATGTTATTTATTAATTATGAATTGCGGGGTTGATTTCTTGAGGACTTTGTGGATTGGTTTGATTTTCATGGGGATTTTGTTTTCATTTGCCAACGGCAGGCCGCAAGTGCTTACAGAGGTGCTTTTGTTTGACCTGCAGAAAGCAGTTGATCTTATAATAAGCCTTGTTCCGGTTATGGCTTTCTGGACAGGTATGATGCGTATTGTGGAAAAATCGGGAATTTTAAATAAGCTGTCTGAATTTTTAAAGCCTGCAGTCAGGTTTTTATTCAAGGAAGTTCAAAATGACACGAATGCTGTCAATGCAATAGTTATAACCATTGCTGCAAATATGCTGGGCATAGGTAATTCTGCCACGGCCTTTGGCATAAAGGCAATGCAGGAAATGCAAAGAAGCAACAATGATAAAAAAACAGCAAACAATGCAATGTGCATGTTTTTGATAATTAATGTTTCCTCAATACAGCTTATTCCCTTAAGCATCATAAAATTAAGAGCAGATTCCGGAGCAGCAGTTCCGGGGGATATTATGCTTCCCACAATTGCTGCAACAACATTTTCTACAATTGTAGCTGTTATGTTGGCTAAATATTACGAAAGGAAGATGTGAAATGAATTTTTCTGACTTGATCATGCCGTTTATTGTGGGAGGAATTCTTTTTTACGGAATTATTAAGAAGGTAGACATATATTCTGCATTTATTGAAGGAGCTATGGACGGAGCAAAATCAGCATTTAAAGTATTTCCTTACATACTTGCTGTAATATTTGCAATAAATTTGTTCATTCATTCAGGAGCAGAAGAATTTATTGTGAGTCTGTTAAGGCCTGTAACAGATATTTTGGGATTTCCTCCGGAACTTCTGTCCCTGGCTGTTATCAAACCATTGTCAGGGGGAGGATCATTGGGAGTTTTTCAGTCTATTCTGGACAGTTACGGAGCAGATTCGTTTATTGGCAGAAGTGCCTCTGTACTGATGGGTTCTTCTGAAACAATTTTTTATACAACTGCAGTGTATTTTGGTGCTGTGGGCATAACAAACACCAGACACACTGTCAAGGTCGGGCTAATGGCACATGGAGCTTCCATATTTGCAGCGCTTGTTGTTGGAAGAATCATGTTTATGTAATTATTTTACGTTTTTTTACGTGATTTTTTTCCTTCAAGCATATCCTGCCAAAATGCAAATACGCCTGCCAGCAAAAAAACATCTCCAATGCTTATGGTCTTGGAAAAAGGATAGGGAGGAGGAATGGTTATAATGTCGCAAAAAAACTTGAATTTTGTTCTGTCCGTAAGCAGGGAATGTATTAAATCCTGACCAGTCTGAAGATACAGCTTTTTAGCTTCAACATCACCCAGGATTTCAGAAACCAGGACGGGCATCTTAAAACCATTTGAAGCTATGGCTATGAAATTAAGCAATGTTCCCAAAAAGAAAAGCATCATGTAAGATTTGTTTATGTTTCTTGCAGCCACATAAAAAATAGCAAAATAAATCAGCCAGCTAAGTGATAGAAATTTTAACAAGCTGCTGCCTGGAAATCTTTTGAACAAAAATTGAGCAGTAATTTCTATTACTGCTGTTAGTATCAATAACTTGTAGCCTTTTATCTCAACCTTTTGGTTAGCTATATCAGGCCTTTTTTGTGTTGCTATTAAAATTAATATTGCAATTAAAATTGATATAATGGATATCAATAATATTTCTGAAATCATAATGCACCTTTATTCAGTTAGGCTAAAATATGTTGTTCTCAAAGCAATTATTGCATCATCCACTATGTCAGGATTAAACTGTGTTCCTGCGTTGTTTTTTATCTCATTCAATGCTGTATCAAGACTCAGTGAATGCCTGTAAGGTCTGTTTGTTGTCATTGCATCAAAAGAATCTGCAATTGTAAGTATTGATGTTTCCAAAGGAATTTTATCATGGTCCAACCCGTCAGGATAACCTCTCCCGTCATTTCTCTCATGGTGATGCCTGATTATTTCTGTAATATTTGAAAGATAGCTTAAATCTGAAATTATCGTTGCTCCTATTTCAGGATGAGATTTGATAGTGTCAAATTCTTCTTTTTCAAGCTTTCCATCCTTGTTGAGAATTTTTTTGTCAATTCCTATTTTTCCTATGTCATGCAGCAGGGCAGCGCTCTTTATCAAATCAATCTTGCCCTGTGGAAGACCAAGTTGTTTAGCAATTGCTTCCGAATAAGCACTCACTCTCATGGAGTGGCCGCTGGTGTATGGGTCACTTGCTTCTATGGCCCTTACAAGAACGTTCATGGTGTCAAAATAGTTCTTGCGCATGTCTATGTAAAGTTTGAAAGTGTATCTTGCAAATAAAAGTGGAATGAAGAACAAAAGCATTCCGCCTGTTCCGTAACTATAAAAGGCAAAAGCAAGAATTAATCCTAAAAGGCTTACAAGCAATATGTTAATCAACATTCCATAAAAACTGCTTTTCCATATATTTGACAACTTTTCTTTTAATAATATAGACATTAACACAGACATGCAAAAAGTGTTTAACAAAATATAAACAATTAATGCTGCTATGCCTGCTACCGGATTGTAAAATACAAATCTCACCTTAATGATGTTGTCTACAACAACATATGCTAATCCAGCCATGCCTGTATTAATAAAATACTGGCTTATATTAAAGATTGTTTTATAAGGTGGATTATTGAATATATGAACCCTTCCTTTGCCGTCAACATACGGGCAACGAAAGGCCACTCCTGCAGCCATCATGATTGCAGCAATCAGAGGGTTTGTCAAGATTATCGCAGTAAATGCCAATGCTGTGCTGACTGATATGGCACCTATTTTAGGCAACGGTATTAGAAATGTTTCTGCTACGGCTGATAATACGCAGAAAACTACAAGCAAAGCATAATCTCCGATTGTATACATTTCAAAAAAATAAATCAATAACATTACAGCAATAGATGCTAACAATGTAATGTATGCATATAATTTTATATTAACTTTTGGTTTTTTTAGATTATTATTCATTGCACTTACACCGTCTACCATTTTCTAACCTCTATATTTATATATAATGAAGGGCTGACAAATGATCAATTAATTTTTATAGCCAGCTGATGCTTGCGCCTGCAGCTAATACCAAAGATACTAAAGAAGCTATTATAGGCATTAATTTTTTCATGGGAAACCTCCGACAGAATGTCTCTGCTCGGTTCGCTATTAGAACAGGAAGGTTTCGCTTCGCTAGTTTTGAAATGTTTTAGTCAGCCCGATCATTCCTTGATAAATAAACAGATTTTTCTGTTTATAGCATTTAGTGTTGCCTTTATAGTTGAATCAATTTTGTTGTTTGTTACTATGGAGGAACCGATGAGAACATTTTCCTTGCCATGGTCCATTTGAGTTATTGCTGCAACCATTACGTCTTTTCCTGCTACTTTGGCAGTCTGTATATCTTCTACTATGAAGCAGTCAAGATCAATTGCTTTTTTTATAGAATCCAGCGTAGACAAAGCAGCAACCATGAGCGTGTTTTTTTCTGTTTTAATTCCTTCTGCTTCTCCTGTATATTCTTTTTCATCCCAGGAAAGTTTTGTGTTTATTTTTATTCTGTCAGAAGAAGTTTCATTTGAGTAACCATCGTACAAAAGCCTAAAGTCAGTGTTGATTGAAATGTTCTTGTTGATTTGGGCTACACTGATTATTTTATAATCCACATCTAAATTAAAATGAGATAGCAAAGCTGTTCTGATATCACGTGATATTTGCTTTGAATGCCTGCTGCTGTCAGACAGCACATGTATTTCGCTTATATTGTTGTTTGCATCAGAAATAATCTTACACGACATGACAGATTTAATATTGGCTAAAAAATACTCCACTTCATCAAAATTCATATTATTCCTCCAAATGTTATACTACACGCTTTCAGTATAATACATATTTCGCAGATTTTCAACAATTTAATTAAGAAATTTTCATAATTTTATTAAAATTATACAAAAAAAACACATCTTTTCGACAAAATGAAAAAATGTGTTCGCCTAATGACCATTAAATTTCGTTGAAGTATTTCATAAGTCCTGTATATATTGCCCAGGCTGCCTTTTCCTGGTATTCATCAGATACAAGATTTTGTTCTTCAGAAGGATTGGATAAAAATCCACATTCTATTAACAAAACAGTATTTTTTGTATCATC
Organism: Firmicutes bacterium UBA6113; assembly: GCA_002422545.1. GTDB lineage: Bacteria > Bacillota > Clostridia > Tissierellales > Sedimentibacteraceae > Sedimentibacter. The sequence continues at coordinate 22,681 of DIWF01000038.1, forward strand.
CATTATTTTTATATCTTGTTTAATTTGTGGAACCCGCTTGTTGTTCGGATCAAGGATTGTTTTTAAACTGTCCTGCAAAATAAATGCTGCTGCTTTGCCGTACTCATTGTTTTTTTGGTAAAAAACATGAGAGCCATAATATTGCTTTTGCGGAAATGCATTTAAATGTATGGAAACAACTATATCAGCATTTGAATTGTTTATGGCGTTAACCCTGTTCTTTAAATCTTCGTTTTTCTTGGCTCTGATGGTATCTGATGCCGAAGAATAAAGTCCGATATCATCATATCTTGTCATTTCAACTTCAAAACCGCTGCCTTCAAGAAATTTCATGAGCTTTTTGGAGATCTCAAGATTAATGGGGGCTTCTCCTATATGAAGGCTTCCGCTTGCACCCTGGTCGATACCCCCGTGACCTGGATCAATGAGAATTTTTATTTTATCAAGCTTTTCACTTGTGCCGTTGATTGTTTCGGTGGTAATTCCTATATTTGAAAATAATATCAGCAGAGCTGTGATTATCAAAGCAATTGAAAATACTATATTTACTTTTTTAAATAATTCTTCCATATATCCTCCAAAACATTTTCTTATTTAAGCTTATGAAGACCGAAAATTTATTATTACTACATTCACATTTGACAATATGTTTTTTTTGCTATATAATGTGCTCAACTAAATATTAAAGTTTGGTAACTATAGTTTTAAAAGGGAAAACAGTAAAATCTGTTACAGCCCCCGCTACTGTGAAAGGTGATAAGGCTCAAAACCACTGTGTTAAACGGGAAGGTGAGCTTTAGATGAACCGATAGTCAGGAGACCTGCCAAGTTTTGATTTGAAGATTTTCGGGAGGATTATCTGAAATGTTAAAGCATATTTACTGCACATACATATCTTCCAAGAAATTGGAAGATTTTTTATTTTGGAAGAATTTAAGGAAGACTTATAACAATCCCAGGGTAGCACTATGAGGGATTATGTAATAAAAGGCGGTAAAAAATTAAGGTGCGGATTTACAACCGGAACATGTGCTGCAGCTGCCTCATCTGCTGCGGCAATAATGCTTCTCACAGGGAACACGGTTGACAATGTACAGGTGAGATTGCCTTCAGGAGAAACGCTTCTCATGGACATAAAAAATCCATGTTTTGATGTTCAAGGGGTAAGCTGCAGCGTCACAAAAGACAGCGGTGATGACCCGGATGTGACTGACGGCATTGAGATTTATGCCAAAGTAACCCTGGATGATACCGGAAAAATAAATATTTACGGAGGACAGGGAGTAGGAAGGGTTACTCAAAAAGGCCTTGACTGCGAAGTTGGCGAAGCGGCCATCAATTCTGTTCCAAGAAAAATGATAACTGAAAACCTTAAGAGAATTTCAAATGAGTACAAGTACAGGGGAGGAATGAGTGTGACAGTCTATGTTCCGGAAGGTGAAGAAAAAGCATTAAAAACATTCAATCCGCAGCTTGGAATAATTGGAGGCATATCCATACTCGGAACAACAGGAATAGTTGAACCCATGAGCGAGAAAGCTCTTGTTGACAGTTTGAAAATAGAGATGAAAGTCATAAGAGAAAAGGGCTACACAAAACTTCTTGCCTTCCCGGGAAATTATGCCGAGAAATTTATCTACAGAACTTTGGGAATACATGGAGAAAACAGCCTCAAGTTCAGCAATTACTTAGGAGAGGTTCTGGATTTTTCAGTGGAACTTGGTTTTAAGGAAGTACTTATTGTTGGACACATAGGCAAGATGGTTAAGGTTGCCGGCGGAATGCTCAACACCCATTCTCACAACGGTGATTTCAGGATGGAAGTTATTGCATGTTATGCAGCATTATATGGTGCCGGAAGCCAAGCAGTAAATGAAATTTTATCAAGCGCAACAACAGAACATGCCATATCCATACTTGAAAGAGAAAATGTAGAAAAGTTCGTTTTAAGAAAAATAAGCGAAAAGGCTGAATATTACATAAATAAGCGTGTAAACAACATTGTTAAAACAAAACTCATAATTTATTCAAACGAAAAAGGCATATTAAACTAAGGAGAAATCATGGTACATATTGTGGGAGCAGGCCCGGGAGCCGCAGACTTAATAACAATCAAGGGACATAATCTATTGCAGGGAGCAGATGTTGTAATATATGCAGGTTCTCTTGTAAATCCGGAACTTTTGAAATACACAAGGGATAATTGCCAGATTTATAATAGTGCTAACATGACTCTTGAAGAAGTCATTGATGTTATAATGACTGCTGAAAAAGAAAATAAAGATACTGTGAGGCTGCACACTGGAGATCCAAGCATTTACGGGGCCATACGAGAACAAATTGACATTTTAAAAGAGCTTCATATTGAATTTGAAGTTGTTCCGGGAGTAAGTTCGTTTTTTGGAGCAGCAGCTTCTTTAAATGCTGAATACACTCTTCCTGACGTAAGTCAGACCGTTATTATTACGCGTATGGAGGGAAGAACTCCAGTACCTGATAGAGAAAAGATAAGGTCACTAGCAGCTCATAAGTCAACTATGGTTTTGTTCCTGAGTTCAGGCCTTTCTGAAAAGCTATCGGAAGAACTGATTTTCGGAGGATATGAACCTAGTACTCCTGTTGCAGTTGTTTACAAGGCAACCTGGCCTGATGAAAAAATATTTCATGCTACCGTAGCAACTCTTCCGGAAACTATGAAAACAAACAACATAACGAAGACCGCACTAATTCTTGTTGGAAACTTCCTGGGAAATGACTACAAGAGAAGTGAATTGTACAATCCTTCTTTTACACATGAATTCAGAAAGGCAGAAATAAAATAATGAATATCTGTATTTTCGGAGGAACCACAGAAGGAAGAAAACTTGCAGAATTTTTGTCTGAAAACAACATCAAGACAAATTTGTTCATAGCGACAGAATACGGGCAGCAGTTTTTGAAAAATATAAATAATATTTCTATTTATCAAAAGCGCATTGATGAAAAAGAAATGACCAATCTTTTTCTTGAAAAAAAATATGACTGGGTGGTGGATGCAACTCATCCATTTGCACAGCTGGTATCCCACAACATTGTAAGAGCAACGCTTGTAAGTGGCACGAGGTATATGAGAGTAATAAGAAGTTCAATGGAAAACAAAGACTGCATTTATTTTCAGTCTTTCACGGAATGCGTTGAATATCTAAAGGATAAGGAAGGGAACATTTTGCTTGCAACTGGCAGCAAGGATCTTAATAAGTTCACCGCAGTTGAAAATTACGGTGAAAGAATTTTTGTGAGGATTCTTCCCATGGAAAGTTCACTTAAAAGATGCATTGAACTTGGATATGACAACAAAAATATCATATGCATGCAGGGACCCTTCAGCACGGAACTTAATGCAGCAATGATAAAAAGCACAAACGCAAAGTTTCTTGTAACAAAGGAAAGCTCTGATTCTGGAGGGTTTGACGAAAAGGTGCAGTCATGTGTGAACACGGGAGCAAAATGCCTTGTAATAAGAAAGCAATATGAAGACGGATTAACAATTGATGAAATAATGAGCTTTTTTAAGAAACTGATTCTGGAACAGGCAGTCTAATTATGAAAAAATTATATATTGTCGGAATAGGACCAGGCGGCAAAAAATACATTCATTCCATGGCAAAGGGAGCAATTGAAGAATCAGACTGCCTCATAGGCGCCAGACGAATGCTTGAAGGCTTTGAACATTTACAAAAAGAAATGTATGAAAGCATCAGCACACCGGATATTATTGATTATATAAAAGATTCAAAGTGCAGAGTTTTCAGTTTGCTTGTGTCAGGAGATTCAGGATTTTACAGCCTGTCAAAAAAAATAACGGAAGTTCTTCTAGAAAACCAAGAAATAACTGTTGAAAATATACCATCAATCAGTTCCATGCAGTATATGTGTTCTAAGCTCAACATTTCATGGGATGATGTTAAACACCAAAGCGCCCACGGAAGGGACATTAACATTGCAGCAGTTGTAATGTTCAGTAAAAAAACCTTCTTTTTGACTGGAGGAGAATTTGGCCCTCAGGAAATATGCAAAGTTCTCTGCGCCAAAGGTCTTGGATATTTAAAGGTAACGGTAGGAGAAAACTTATCCTACCCAAATGAAAAAATCATTACGGATACGGCATTCAATTTATCAGAAATGAATTTTGACAGCCTTTGTGCAATGTTGGTTCAAAATGATGAGGCTGTTGATATAAATGCAAGCATACGAAGCATAGGGGATGGTGAGTTTATAACAGGAAATATTCCCATGACCAAAAGCGAAGTAAGAACTATATCCATAGGCAAGCTTAACTTAAAAAGAAGTTCAATAGTTTATGATATTGGTGCAGGAACAGGTTCCGTCTCAATCGAAACAGCTCTTAAGCTCAGCTGCGGCCAGCTTTATGCCATTGAAAAAAATGAAGAAGCAATAAGTTTAATTAAAAAAAACAAAGAAAAGTTCAAGGCCTACAACATAGATATAGTAAAGGGACTGGCTCCTGACTGTCTTGAAAATCTTCCAAGTCCTGACTGTGTGTTCATAGGGGGAAGTGGAGGAAATCTTGAAAAAATAATCTGTGAAGTTTTGAAAAAGAATCAAACTGCAAATGTTGTTATAAATGCCATTGCACTGGAAAGCGTCAATGAAGCCATAAGTTGTATGGAAAAGTTCAAATTTACACATGTTGAAATAACAAACGCATGGATTTCAAAATCAAAAAAGGTAGGATCATACAACATGATGATGGGACAAAATCCCATTTATATTATAAGCGGCAAGGGAAGTGGTTTAAATTAAAACAATCAAGGCACCGAGAATAATGATAGCTGCAGCAGGAAGCGGCAGTGGAAAAACTACAGTCACAACGGCTCTTCTGAAGGCATTTTTGCTTGAAGGCAAAAATGTTGCAGCCTACAAATGCGGCCCTGACTATATAGACCCCATGTTTCACAGCGAGGTTATAAAAATTCCTTCAAGAAACATCGACTCATTTATAATAGGAGACAACAACGTCAAATATGTAGTTGGAAAGAACAGCAAAGAAATGGACATATCGGTTGTAGAAGGCGTAATGGGATATTACGACGGTACAGGAATAGGAACTAATGGCAGTTCATATGAAATTGCAAGGCTGCTCAATTGTCCGACAGTCCTTGTTCTAAACTGCGAAGGAATGGCAGTATCTGTTTGTGCTGTAATTGAAGGGTTTAAAAACTTCAGGGAAAAAAGTAACATCAAGGGCGTCATACTCAACAACATTTCCGAAGGAATGTACCGGTATTATAAAAATATTATTGAAACAAACATAGATGTGAAGGTTTACGGCTACATGAACCATCTTGAAGACTGCAAACTTGAAAGCAGGCACCTTGGACTTGTTACTGCACAGGAAATAGGAAATTTACAGTCCATAGTAAACACTCTCGGAGAAAATGCTTCAAGAACAATTGACATGAAAGGATTAAGTGAACTTGCACTCACTGCTCCTGTTATTGAATATGAAGAACCTGAAATAGAAAATAAAGGCGAAGTAAATATAGGTGTTGCATATGACAAATCATTTTGCTTTTATTACAGGGACAGTCTTGAAGTTTTGGAAAAGATGGGAGCAAAATTAATCAGTTTCAGTCCAATGTCGGACAAAAAACTTCCGGACAATTTAAGCGGTCTGATTTTTGGAGGAGGTTATCCTGAACTTTACATGGATGAACTTTCAAGAAATAAATCAATGCTTGAAGACATATGGGAAAAAATAAGTACAGGAATTCCCACATTTGCAGAATGCGGAGGGTACATGTACCTTCTTGACAGTTTTAAGGAAGACGGCAATGAATATAAACTTGCCGGAGTTTGTGAAGGTCAAAGCTTCATGACTGACAGGCTCAACAACTTCGGTTATGTCACTTTAACAGCAGACAAGGACAACCTTATGTGCAAAAAAGGTGAAAAAATAAACGGACATGAATTTCATTACAGTACAAGTACAAATCTCGGGGATGCATTTACAGCTTCAAAACCTGAATCGGAAAAAACATGGAAGTGCATAATTGCTGACGACACAAAATTAATGGGATATCCTCATTTGCACTTTCTTGGAAATATTGGTTTTGCAGGAAATTTCATGGATAAAACAATAAGTTATCAAAAGGGGCATAAGAAATGATACCGTTGATTTTAGGTTATTCACTGGATTTGTTCGTAGGAGACCCGCAGGGTTTTCCTCATCCCATAAGGCTCATAGGAAAGTTGATAGAAAATGTTGAAGCAGTCTTAAGAAAAAAATGCAAAAATGCACGAGATGAAAGGCTGGCAGGTATTATTCTTTGGTTTGTTGTGGTTTTGACTTCGTATGTTGTGCCTCTTGTTATATTGTGGCTATCATCAAAAATCAGCTTCTTGCTTGCATGGGCAATTGAAACCATAATGTGTGCATTTATTCTGGCAACAAAGAGCCTCAAGGATGAAAGCATGATTGTTCATAAATATCTTGAACAAAATGACTTAAGCTCTGCCAGAAAATATTTGTCATACATAGTAGGCAGGGATGTGGAAAATCTAAACAGCAGTCAAATTGCCAAGGCTGCAGTAGAAACTGTTGCAGAAAACACATCTGATGGCGTAATAGCTCCAATGATTTTTATGCTGATTGGCGGAGCACCCCTAGGGTTTTTATATAAGGCAATAAACACCCTTGATTCAATGGTTGGATACAAGAATGAAAAGTACATAAACATGGGAAGGTTCTCTGCCCTGGCTGACGATGCAGCAAATTTTCTGCCGGCAAGAATAGCATCCTTTCTTATGATTGCAGCGTCCTATATATTGAATATGGATTATGAATCAGCCTACAGAATATACAAAAGAGACAGATATAATCACAAGAGCCCAAATTCAGCACATACGGAATCCGTATGTGCAGGAGCATTGAACATTTTGCTTGGGGGGCCTAATTATTATGGTGGAACTCTTGTTACAAAGCCTACCATTGGTGATGACAAAAGACCGGTTGTGAACGAAGACATACGAAAGGCAAACAAGCTCATGTATGCAACATCAGCATTGTGCCTGATTTTTGGAATAGCGGTAAAATTTATAATTATGAGCGTTTAATATGGAGGAAGTATGGAATCTCACGGAGCAGACATATACACGGCTTCAAGAATATCAGGAATCGATGAAAACAGCATAATTGATTTTTCATCAAACATAAATCCACTTGGAGTTCCTGAATCAGTTGAAATTGCTGCAATGAACTCAACAAAAAATGCTAACAGGTATCCGGATATAAATTCCCGGGAACTTACGGAGGCTATAGCAGCTATAGAGAATGTACCCACAGAGTGGATTTTTGTTTCAAACGGTGCAGCCGAAGCAATTTTTAGAATTGCATTTTACTTAAAGCCTGGAAGAGGACTTGTAACTGCTCCTACATTCAGCGAATATGAAAATGCCATGAAGGCCTCAGGAACTTTTGTAAGCTTTGTTAATCTCAGTGAAGAAAACAATTTTAAAATAAACGATGATATATTAAAAAATATAAACAAAACTGACATTGTGTTTTTGTGCAATCCAAACAATCCTACAGGTCAAATCACAGACAGCAGCACTGTGGAAAAAATAGCAGCTCACTGCAAAAAAAGTGATGCAGTGCTTGTTGTTGATGAATGCTTTCTTGATTTTGTTGAAAACAAGGAAAAATACAGCATTGTAGATAAGATTCACAAATATGACAACTTGATTGTTTTAAAGGCTTTTACAAAAATATATGCAATCCCAGGAATACGTCTTGGATACTGCATGTCATCAAATAAAGATCTAATCCAGGGACTTAAATCCTCAGGCCCACCGTGGAACGTTTCAACCATTGCTCAAGCTGCAGGAATAGCTGCATTAAAAGAAAAAGAGTATGTGAAGAAGTCCGTGGAGTATGTGAGCAGGCAAAGGGAGTATCTCGTAAGAGAGCTCCATATTTTAAACATCAAGACATATGAAAGTCATGCAAATTATGTGTTTTTTAAAACTGGAGTTCCGAACTTGAAACAAGAATTGCTTACAAAGGGAATACTCATAAGAGACTGCTCTAACTACAAAAACTTAAGTGGAGATTACTACAGGATAGCAGTTAAAAAAGAACATGAAAACAAATTATTAATTGAAAAATTAAAAGAGATAACAGGTATACAATGAAAACAATACTGGTGATAATTGACGGACTTAGCGAAGATAAAATTCATGAACTTGGAAACAAAACTCCACTTGAATTTGCCTGCACTCCGTTTATAGATAAGATTATAGAACAAGGCAATCACAGCCAGAGAACTTTTTACCCATCACACAGGCAGCCGGACAGTTTAAACTGCATACTTGCCATGCTTGGAGTGGATGAACGTTACATTCCACAAAACAGGGCATATCTGGAAGCTTTGGCTTCAGACATAAGTGTGGAACATGATGAGGTAGTTTTAAGATGCAACCTCATAAGCATTAAGGATGGAAAAATGGAATCTTTCAATGGGAAAAACCTCACTGATGAGTACATGAAAAAAGTCTCTCTTAATGTGAAAACAACCGGAGAAATAAAATTTTATCACATTAGCGGCTACCGCAATTTGATTGTGCTTAAAAAGAGCCGGGAAATCATGTCAATGAAAAATATACCGCCTCATGAGAATGTGGGAAGTGGTATGGCAGAAATATTAAGCAATTTTGAACATATTGAAATTTTAAAAGAGTTTGCATTAAGAAATGAATTTTCCAAAAACGGCAGCAGCTACATGTTCTATCCCTGGGGACCGTCAGAGTATTCAGAGATACCGTCCTTTCATGAACTTCACAATAAGTCATGTTCGTGCGTTTGCAGCGCTGAAATAGTAAAAGGAATCGCAAAAGCAATGAAAATTGATGTTGTCCCCTTAAAAAACTCAACAGCAGATGTAAGTACGGATTTGAGGGAAAAATCATCAGCCGTACTAAAGGAGATAAAGAACCACGATGTTGTTATTGCACACATTAACGGCACGGATGAAGCTTCTCACAGAAAGGATCTGGCGGAGAAAATCAGTTTCATTGAAAAAATAGACAGGGAATTTATGAGCGAATTATACAACAATGCGGATGGTACAAAAATAATAGTTGTTTCAGATCACCAAACAAGCTCCCTTACAGGAAGACATGAAAAAGGGAATGTAGATGTAATTTGTTTTGAAAAATAAGAGGGAAGGAATGATATTATGGCTAAAGTAATAATGGTTCAGGGTACAACTTCAAATGCAGGCAAGAGCCTCATAACAGCAGCTCTATGCAGAATATTCAAGCAGGATGGTTTCAAGACTGCACCTTTTAAGTCTCAGAACATGGCTCTTAACTCATATATAACCCGTGACGGATTTGAAATGGGAAGAGCCCAGGTAATGCAGGCAGAAGCCGCCGGCATAGAACCTGATGTGAGAATGAATCCAATTCTACTTAAACCAACGGGAGACAAGGGCTCACAGGTTGTGTTAAACGGCAGAGTTTTCAGGGATATGACAGCAGGGGAGTACTACACATACAAGGAAGACATGATTCCTCACATAACAAAATCATACAATTCATTGTCGGAGGAATATGACATAATTGTTATAGAAGGTGCAGGCAGCCCTGCTGAAATAAATCTCAAACAGCAGGACATTGTAAACATGGGCATGGCCAAAATTGCCGACTCTCCTGTAATTATAGTGGGAGACATAGACAGGGGTGGAGTATTTGCATCATTGGCAGGAACAATGCTCTTGTTTGATGAAGAAGAAAAGAAAAGGGTCAAAGGATTTGTAATAAACAAGTTCAGAGGTGATGTAGACTTATTGACTCCGGGACTTAAAATGCTTGAGGATATAACAAACGTGGATGTGCTCGGAGTTGTTCCGTACATGAAGGTTGACATAGACGATGAGGACAGCCTTTCAGAGCGTCTTACAAACACTTTTGAACAAAAGTTAATTGACATAGCCGTAATAAAACTTCCACGGATTTCAAATTTCACGGATTTCAATGTGTTTTCCATGAATGATTCAGTGTCACTCAGATATGTTTCAAGCACAAGAGAGCTTGGAAATCCGGACATGATAATTATTCCCGGCACAAAAAACACCATTGATGATTTGAAATGGCTCAGACAGTCAGGTCTTGAAGCCAGAATAATCCGTTTTGCCAGCGAAGGAAATCCCGTATTTGGTGTTTGCGGCGGTTATCAGATGCTTGGTGAAACAATCAATGACCCTGATAATGTGGAAGGCGGAGGCAGCATCCGTGGACTTGGACTTTTAAAAATGGATACAACATTTTACAGAGAAAAAACAACTGTGCAAACTAAGGGAATTATAAATGAAACAGAAGGAATTTTCAGCCCGCTATCCGGCATTGAAGTTACTGGGTATGAAATACACATGGGAGATACAGCTGTCAGGGAAGGAAAATCTCTTTTAACAGCACAGGGTAAACAGGACGGCTGTGTTTTTAATAATGTTGCAGGAAGTTACATCCATGGAATATTTGACAACTTGAATGCTGCAGATACAATTGTTCAAATTCTTGCAGACCGAAAAGGCATAGACCTGACAAACAAAAAACAACTTGATATGAAGACATACAAGGAAATGCAGTATGACATATTAGCAGACTGTGTCAGAAAATCTCTGGACATGGGAAAAATTTATAAAATAGTCGGAATTTCAAAATGAAAATAGATGTTTACGCATTTTCAAGGAATGGTGTCCTGTTGAGCGGCAAAATAAAACATGGATTAGCAGTGGATGAAATAGAAGTGTTTGTACCTGAAAAGTATTCCCTGCTAAAGGGAGGCTTGAATGCAATCAGCAATCTACACCAGTCAGTAAGACGGTCATTTGAAACAAAGGATGCTGTTGTTTTTGTAAGCGCTGCAGGAATTGCTGTAAGAGCCATTGCTCCTTTTGTTAAAAATAAAATCAAAGATCCTGCTGTAATATGCATGGATGAAAAAGGTAAAAATGTCATTTCTCTTCTTAGCGGTCACATGGGAGGAGCTAACAAGTTATCTAAAAAAATCGCTATAATTACAAGCGGACAAGCAATTATAACAACTGCTACGGACATAAGCGGAAAAATTTCCGTGGATGAATGGGCTGCTGACAACAATATGGCTATTATAAACATGAAGGATGCAAAATTATTTGCAGCTGAAATTCTTGAAAACAAGACTGCAGGGCTTACCAGTGATTTTCCTGTAATTGGAGTTGTACCGGAAGAAGTTGACCCATACAATAAAAAAAATTACGAAACAGGAATATGCATAAGCCTTGATGAAAACAAAAAACCATACACAAACACATTGAACTTGATTCCAAGGATAGTTTCTGTGGGTGTGGGCTGCAGAAAAGGAACAAATTTTCAGACAATACTTAAATCAATAAAAGAAGTGCTCATGGAAAATGATATCTCATGTTTTGCAGTAAAGTCAATAAATTCTATCGACCTTAAAAAAAATGAAGAAGGAATAATAAAAACAGCTGAATTTTTAAATGTTCCTTTTTACACATATTCAAAAAGCCAGCTCAACACACTGGAAGGCAACTATACGGAATCAAGCTTTGTAAAAAAGATTGCAGGAGTTGACAGTGTTTGTGAAAGATCAGCTTCCATGGGAAGCACCAGCAAGAAATTAATAATTAATAAAACAATTAAAAATTCAGTCACTGTGGCTGCATGCCTTCATGACTACAACGTTGATTTTAATAACCGATTGGAGCAATGATGAACAACATAAAATTTGTAGAACCTCAAAATATTGAAAAAAGAAGTTTTGAAATAATTCAGGAAGAACTTGGCGATTTAAAGCTTGAAGGTGAAAAAGAACCCATAATTAAACGTGTCATTCATACAACTGCTGATTTTGATTATTTGGACAATTTAATTTTTTCAGAGGATTCTGTTAAAAAAGCAAAAGCTGCATTGAAAAATGGAGCAACAATAATAACCGACACAAACATGGCGTATTCTGGAATCAATAAAAAAGCGGCAGCTAAACACGGAGTGGACATAAAGTGCTTCATGGCAGATGAAGATGTTGCAAAGGAAGCAAGCGAGCGCAGAGAAACAAGGGCAACAGTGTCCATGGAGAGGGCATTAAATATAAAATGTCCGCTTATTTTTGCCATAGGAAATGCACCCACAGCCCTCATAAAACTTTATGAGCTCATAACAGAAGGCAAAATTAATCCTGAACTTGTGATCGGTGTTCCGGTGGGCTTTGTGAATGTGGTTGAGGCAAAGGAACTCATAATGAATACTAATATTCCATACATAGTTGCAAAAGGAAGAAAAGGAGGCAGCAATGTTGCTGCAGCCATAATAAACGCCCTATTGTACAATGTGGAGGAAAATTAATGGATAAGGGAATGTTTTACGGCATTGGAGTGGGAGTTGGAAGCATGGATGCCGTTACAAAAAAAGCAGCTGACACTCTTCATATTCTTGATATTTTATATGTGCCTGCTGCAAAAAAGGACGAATTTTCAAGCTGTGCCCATGAAATCATAAGAAGTTTCATAAATAGTGACACTGTTGTAAAAAGCAGGCATTTTCCAATGAATTATAACACTGAAAACTTAAAAAGTTCATGGCAGACAATTGCTGATGAAATAGAACAGGATGTAAAAGAAGGAAAAAATGTCGGGTTTGTAACCATAGGAGATCCCATGGTTTACAGCACATACATTTATCTGTTGAAAATTCTTAAACACAAAATAAATATAACAACAATACCAGGCATTACTTCATTTTTGGATATTGCATCCAAAAACAATTTTCCTCTGGTTGAAGGAGACGACCCCTTAATAGTGCTGCCTGCCACAATGGATACAGAAAAGCTTAAAAGCTACATCAAAAATGAAAGTTCAATTGTTCTTATGAAAGTTTATAGAAATTTTGATGTGATTATTGACTTGATTCTGAGTGAAAAGCTTGAACACTGTTCCTTGGCTGTGAGCAATTCGTCCAAGGAAGACGAAAGAGTTTATAAAAGCATCAGAGATTTGAAAAAAGAAGATGTTTCATACTTTACAACAATACTTATCAACAAAAAATGGGAGATTTAAATGATATACGCTGTGGGAATAGGACCTGGAAGCTCCAGAACAATGACATACGAAGCAATGCATGCAATTGAAAATTCAGATGTCATAGTGGGTTACAAAACATATATTGATTTGATAAAAGACATTATCAAAGACAAGGAAACAGTATCAAATGGAATGAAGCAGGAAATTGAACGGGTGAAAAAAGCCGTTGAAATTGCAAAAACAGGCAAGACTGTTGCAGTCATAAGTTCCGGTGATGCAGGCGTCTACGGCATGGCAGGACTTGTGCTTGAGCTGGCTGAACATGAAGATGTTAAAATAATAAGCGGCGTGACAGCTTCAACTGCTGCAGCGGCAGTTCTTGGAGCTCCGCTTATGCATGATTTCTGCCACATAAGCTTAAGCGACCTTTTAACTCCGCTTGATTTAATTTATAAAAGAGTTGAACTGGCTGCACAGGGTGATTTTGTAATGTGTATCTACAATCCAAGAAGCAACGGCCGACCTGATTATCTTAGGAATGCCTTTGAAATCATAAAGAAATACAAGCAAATTTCAACTCCTGTAGGAATTGTAAAAAATGCAGAAAGAGAAAACCAAAAGTCAATTGTATGCACTCTGGACACAATTGATTATGACAATATTGACATGTTAAGCATTGTAATTGTTGGAAACAGTTCCACATACATAAAAAATAATAAAATTATAACAAGAAGAGGTTATAAATTATAAAATTCAATAGTTAAAATTACAGGTGTTAGGGAAAACGGTGAAAATCCGCTGCAGCCCCCGCTACTGTGAATGGAACGAAATCATACATGCCACTGGATATCCGGGAAGGCTTGAGAGTAGGGTGCCATGAGCCAGGAAACCTGCCTGTTTTTTATAGTCTTCGGAGGGAAGTAGTATGCTTAAACCACGGGTGACTGTGGTTTTTTGTAAGCTATGATTAGCAATATTTCTCCACGAAAGAACAAAATATATGGAGGAAAAAATGAAAAAAGCAAAATTATTATCATTAATCTTGTCTGCAGCATTAGTTTTATCTATGTCAGCAGGATGCAGCAAAAATGAACAGGTGGATGTGGCGGAATCAAATAATGCTTCAGCACAAACCACAGAAGTAAAAAATGAAGAAACAAAAAAAGATTCAGAAGAAATTGTTTTAAAGTACGATGTTACAGCGGGGCAGGAAGATGTTACATTTACAGATGCAACTGGGGAAAGAGTAACAATTAAAAAGAAACCTCAAAGAGTTGTGTGCCTATACAATTCATATCTTGACATGTGGGACAGCTGCGGAGGAACAGTTATAGGTAGAGTTGAAGAGTCAGAAGAAAAGCCTGTGGAAAATGCCAAGTCTGCTGAATCTGTAGGAAATGCCAGCGACCCTAGCCTCGAAAAAATACTTTCACTTAAGCCTGACCTTGTTATTATGACAACTGCTTACAAGGTACAAAAAGAAATGGTTTCAACATTAAAGCAAAATAATATTCCGGTAATTGCACTGGATAACGACTATAAAAATGATTATTATGAAACAGTGAAGCTTTTTACAGCCGTAACAGACAGAGAAGACCTCTATGAAACTCAAGCAGAAGAAGTTAAAAACAATGTGGATGAAATAATTGCAAAAGCACCTATGGACAAAAATTACAGCGTTCTCATATTGTTTGCTTCTGCAAAAAGCTTGTCGGTGAGGGATTCAAACTCAATGGTTGGTGAAATGCTCAAGGACTTGAACACAGTGAATATTTCTGATACGGAAATGGAAACATCCGATTCAAAAACATTCAGCATGGAGAAAATCTTGGAGGAAGATCCGGATTTCATATTTGTGTTGACCATGGGAACAGACATTGAAAAAATCAAGGAAAGATTAAAAAGTGATGCAGAATACAATCCTGCATGGGCATCTCTTACAGCAGTTAAGGAAGGCAACTATCACATACTTCCAAAGAATTTATACATGTACAAGCCAAACAACAAGTATGCCGAAGCTTATGAAGGTCTGGCAAAAATTCTATATCCGGAAGTATTTAGCAATTAGCAATGCAATATGAGGAGAGCAGCATATGGACAGCAAAAACATGAAGATTGAAAAAATTAAAAAGAAATCTATATTGTTTATTTTTATCTGCCTTTCTGCAGCGAGCTTTTTAATAAGCATAGGAAACGGAGCTGTTAAAATTTCGGCAGGTGAAATATTGAGTGCACTATTGTTTAGACAAGATACAGTAAACTCTCAAATAATATGGAATGTAAGGCTGCCAAGAACCATAGCAGCTTCTCTTACGGGAACATGTCTTGCGCTCTCCGGGTCAATTTTGCAGGGGGTTATGCGAAATCCCCTGGCTTCTCCAAATATCATAGGAGTGTCATCAGGGGCGGGGCTCATGACATTGATTGTTCTAATACTTTTTCCGGAGTTTTATTTTCTTGCACCCCTGGGAGCATTTGCAGGAGCACTTCTGGCTACCATGTTTATTTATTTTCTGGCATGGAAGGATGGAGCAGGCCCTAACAGGATAATACTTGCAGGAGTTGCGGTTTCTTCTCTTCTTGGAGCAGGAAACAACGCAATAATGACTTTTTATCCTGACAAGGTGTCGGGCATAATAGGGTTCATGGTTGGAGGTCTTTCAGCCACTAACTGGCAGGATGTTTTTACAATCATACCTTATGCATCGGCTGGAATAATAATGGTTTTATTAATTCAAAACAAACTCAACATATTGATGCTTGGAGACGAGGTTGCCACAGGGCTTGGTATTAACGTTGAAAGAACAAGGTTCTTTTTTATAATAATATCTTCTCTGCTGGCAGGTGCAGCGGTCAGTGTTGTGGGACTGCTTGGGTTTGTGGGGCTCATAGTTCCGCACATGACGAGGCTTTTCATAGGATCTGATTACAGATACCTGATGCCTGCAACAATTTTTACCGGTTCCTTTGTGGTTGTTATATGCGACACCCTGGCACGAACAATGTTTGCTCCTGTTGAAATACCCGTGGGAATCATTATGTCAGCACTTGGAGCACCATTTTTCCTGTATTTGCTGAGAAGAAAGGCAGAGTATTAATATGAATTTGACAGTTGATAAACTGAATGTAAGTTATGGTGACAAGGAAGTTCTTAAAAATATAAGCTTTAGCGTAAACAAAGGTGAAATTGCAACCATTATAGGGCCCAATGGTTCAGGAAAAACCACATTGATAAAGGCTGCAAGCAGATGTCTTAAACCTACATGCGGAAACATTTATATTGGAGACATGAAAATAGATGAAATGAACACAAGGACAATAGCACAAAAGCTTGCGGTTCTCCCTCAGGTTAAAAATGTATCCAGTGATGTGTCAGTAGAGGAACTTGTTTCCTATGGTAGATATCCTCATCTAAAATTCGGGAAAAAACTCTGCAGAGAAGACAAGGAAATTGTGGACTGGGCATTGGAAAAAACCGGCATGAAAGAATTGAGAAAAAGATATGCTGTTTCACTGTCGGGAGGTGAGAGGCAAAGGGCGTGGATAGCCATGACGTTGGCTCAGAAGTCAAGAATTATTATTCTTGACGAACCTACAACATTTCTTGACATATCCTACCAACTAGAAGTTCTTGAGCTTGTGAGAGAATTAAACCAGTCTCTGGGGCTTACTGTAATTATGGTTCTCCATGACTTAAACCAGGCAGCCAGGTATTCCGATAAAATTCTTGTCATGAACAATGGGAGGATTTGCTGTATGGGTCGTCCTGAAGATGTGGTGAACACATGTCTGTTAAAAGACATTTTCAAGATAAATGCTGACATATATGATGACAAAATAAACAACTGCCTTTTCCTAATACCAAGAAACACAATTGCCTAATAAAAAATTTTGTTTATATTACTCCTTTATTAAAGTATGAAATTATAAAAATTTATAATACTATAAAAAAAGGAGGTTGAAATATGAAACAGAAATTAGCAAATTTAACAGCAGAACAAGAGGAAAAATTAAAAAAGGTAGAATCTGAACTGGGCTGTGTACTAATAGCCTATGACAATAAATCTCAGTCCATGGAAACTAATTTTCATTAGCAAATAAAAAATACGCCAAACGGCGTATTTTTTTATAACAAATCGAAACTATCCTGCCACAGTATAATTTTGTCGGCTTCAAGAGATTTTTTTACATCTATAACCCTTTGATTTGAGGAGCCCTTGAACCTTAAGTTATTTTGAAAATAATTGATGTCAAAGGGACCATCCACCAGTACATCGCAAAATTTCAGAAGATTCAGATATGTTTCATTATGAATTATTTCTTCGTACGTGTGTCCGGAATAAATCCATATAGTTTTTTTAGTGCAGGATTTGATTTTTTGAGCAAGCTTACAAAGAGCTGTTGCCTGAAGCATTGGTTCGCCGCCAATAAATGTCACGTCTGTAAAATAAGGCGTTATTTTATCATAAACTTCATCTATGCTCATTTCCTGGCCTGAACAAATGTCCCAGTAATCCTTGTTGTGGCAGTCCGGACACCTTACGTCGCAGCCGCTTACGTAAAGGCTTGTTCTGAATCCTTCACCGTCCACAATTGTATTTTCTGTAATGCCGGCAACATAAATTGAATTTTCTAACAACTGTGTTTCACCCTGTCTTTCAGCTCAGCTTTTTTAGCTGCATTCCAGCTGTCGGTTCCTCCTACCAGATATCCTGTTATGCGTTGAATGGTATCTATGTTGGTTCCTTTGCACTCAGGACACTCTGTAAGATTTTCCGTGGCATCTTCATAGCCGCAGTCCATGCATCGGTTTCTTGTATGATTTACAGAGCCGTAGCCTATGTTGTACTTGTCCATCAAATCCACTGTCTGCATTACTGATGCAGGATTGTGGGTTGCATCTCCATCAAGTTCCACATAAAATATGTGGCCGCCCTTTTCATATTCGTGGTATGGAGCTTCAATTCTGGCCTTGTGCTCGATTGAACACTTGTACCATACAGGAACATGTGAACTGTTTGTATAATATTCCTTGTCGGTTATTGATGGTATTAATCCAAACTGCTTTCTGTCCTTTTTTATAAATCTTCCGCTAAGTCCTTCTGCAGGAGTTGCCAGCAGACTGTAATTCAGGTCGTAAAAATCTGACTTTTCCTTTATTTTAGTATTCATGAACCTGATAATTTCAATACCCAGCTCCTGAGATTTTTCATCTTCGCCGTGATGATGTCCGGTCAAGGCGATCAATGCTTCTGCAAGGCCTATGAAACCAATTCCCAACGTACCATGCTTCAAAACACTTTCAATACTCTCATCGGATCTAAGACTATCGCTTCCTACCCACATTCCGGACATAAGCATTGGAAACTGCTTTTTCACAGCAGTACACTGGAATACATACCTGTCATAAAGCTGGTCAGTTGCAGCATCTATGCATTTTTGAAGAGTTTTAAAAAATTCTTTCTTTTTATCATTTGTATCTTCAATTTCGCGGCATTCAAGAGCAAGCTTCACCAGATTTATTGTTGTGAAGGACAAATTGCCTCTTCCTATGGAGGTTTTATCGCCATGTCTGTTTTCAAAAACTCTTGTCCTGCAGCCCATTGTAGCAACTTCTTTTTCAAATCGCCTTGGGTCATTTATATCCCATCCTTCGTGTATGTTGAATGAAGCATCAAGATTTAAGAAGTTCGGGAAAAATCTTTTGGCTGTAACTTTGCATGCATATTTGTACAAATCGTAATTCCTGTCGGAGGGGAGATAGTTTACACCTGTTTTCTTCTTCCATATGTGAATAGGGAATATTGGTGTTTCACCGTTTCCAACGCCCTGGTACGTGGACTTTAATACTTCTCTTATTATGCATCTTCCTTCAGCGCTTGTGTCTGTTCCGTAATTGATGGAACTGAACACAACCTGGTTTCCCCCACGTGAATGAATGGTGTTCATGTTGTGTATGAATGCTTCCATTGACTGATGAATACGCTTCACAGATGCATTTATTGCCTGCTGTTTATACCTCTGAGTGCCGGTAAGATTTGAAAGGGGAGTTTCTATATAATCTTCTATTTCAGCATCATAAAGTTCCTTTAAGTCTTCATCAAGAAGTTCTTCGATTTTTTTAACCTCTTCCTTGTATGTGAGCCTTACATATGGAGCAAGGTAAAAGTCAAATGCTGGAATAGACTGTCCGCCATGCATTTCATTTTGTATCTGCTCCATGGAAATGCAGCCTATAATTGAAGCTGTTTCTATTCGTTTTGCTGGCCTGCTTGATCCATGTCCTGCCCTGAAGCCATTTTGGAGAATGTAGTCAAGGGGGTGCTGCAGGCATGTGAGAGATTTTGTCGGATAATAATCTTTGTCATGAACATGAATGTAGTTATTGTCCACAAAATATTTTGATTTTTCAGAAAGAAGACAGTCGTCAACAAATGGTTTTGAAGATTCGCTGGCAAACTTCATCATCATTCCTGCAGGAGTGTCCGCATTCATGTTTGCATTTTCTCTTGTTATGTCATTTGGAACAGTGTTTACAATGTCCATGTAAATGTCATACTGTCTTCGTCCTCTTGCTATGTTCCTTTTGTTTCTGTAAATTATATATTCTTTTGCAGCATCTTGCCTTTTGCTGGACATGAGTTTTTTTTCGACCAAATCCTGTATTTGCTCAACGGAAGTTGTTTCATTGGTACTGTCTGCAATATCCTGTGCAATTTCCTTTGCAAGATATATATCCTGTCCTGCCATAGTATGATTCATTGCTTTTAAAATGGCATCAGAAATTTTGCTCTTGTCAAATTCTATAAGCCTTCCGTCTCTTTTTATTACATTCATATTATTCCTCCTTGTTTATGAAAAGTTGCTGTAAATTAACGTTTTGTACATGATATACTTCGGCATAAATTAATAATTGTTAATAACATGTAACCATGAGACAGCTAACAATATTTGTTTAATATATTTAATATGCCTATTACATAAAAAAACTATGGTAATAAATTACCACAGTCCGAATTTACTGCTATTTATCACTTATCCAATCTTCCGTTGGAGTGAATATTTTATGCAGGTCTTCTGGCTTGCACATGGCATTGTTTTCTCCTTCCCTTAAGTGGCTATGAAAACAACTAAATGCGTACAGCGGCGGGACCGCGCAGGATTTTAACCTGCTTCCCTCTTAGCTGCCTATATGGCAGAACATAAAACATTATTCAATTATAATGAGTCTAACATCAAAGAAATTATTTGTCAATGAAGTTAATTATTTATCA
This sequence comes from Firmicutes bacterium UBA6113, assembly GCA_002422545.1. Lineage (GTDB taxonomy): Bacteria > Bacillota > Clostridia > Tissierellales > Sedimentibacteraceae > Sedimentibacter. The sequence continues at coordinate 43,037 of DIWF01000038.1, forward strand.
TCAGTGCTTTTTCCATATTGACGGAGAGAACAGTGTGATTACAGGCAGAACTTCAAGCCTTCCAATTATCATACACGCTGTCATTGTAATTTTACTAAGATCAGAAAATTCCGAAAAATTCCCCATTGGCCCTACTACTTCCAGGCCAGGGCCTATGTTGCTTATTGTTGCAAGCACTGCAGAAAAAGTTGTAGTGAAATCAAAATTGTCCAGGGAAACAATGATTATTGCTGAAATTATGACTGCAACATACGAGAAAAAAAATATCATTATGCTTTTCAAATTGTCATTGTCCAAAGATTTGCCGTCAATTTTAACTGTTTGAACTGAATTGGGGTGTACGGTGTGCCTTATTTCATAAGCAACAGATTTAATAAGCACAAGAATTCTGATGAATTTCACACCTCCACCTGTTGAACCTGCACATGCGCCGAAGAACATGAGCATTAGGAGAATTGACTTTGAAAACATAGGCCATAAATTGAAATCCGCAGTTGCGTATCCTGTGGTTGTAACAATTGTAGACACCTGAAATGCAGAATGCCTCAATGCTTCTGTCACTGAATAGTTGTACAGAGGCAATATGTTTATGCAAATCAATATGGCTGCAGCAAGTACTGTTATTCCGTAAAATCTGAACTCTTCATTCCTGAGGGCACTTTTCCACTCACCTTTTATGATGAGAAAGTAAAGGGCAAAGTTTGCTCCGAACAAGAACATGAATACTGTAATTATCCATTCTATCCAAGGATTATTGTAATGGCCTACGCTCAGTGCCTTGGATGAAAATCCGCCTGTGCCTGCAGTACCGAAAGCATGAATCATAGAATCAAATACAGGCATACCTGCAATTATTAAAAACACTATGAGAATGAAGGTCATGGCTCCATAAATGATGTATAGTATCTTTGCTGTTTCAGAAATCTTGGGAACCAGTTTTCCAAATGACGGTCCCGGACTTTCAGCTCTGGCTAAAAAAACAGAACGTGCTCCCATTGAAGGAACAAGAGCCATAGTAAAAACAAGTACACCCATTCCTCCTATCCAGTGAGTGAAGCTTCTCCAGAAAAGTAAACCTCGCGGAAAACTTTCAATGTCAGTCACTATGCTTGAACCTGTTGTTGTAAATCCGGATGCAGTTTCAAAAACCGCATCAACATAGCTTGGTATTGCTCCGCTTAAATAAAAAGGAAGTGCTCCCAGTAAGGACATTGCAAGCCAACAAATTGCAACAGAAGCATAGCCCTCACGTTTTCTCAGTTGAGAATCAGTTGTGTTTAAATTTTTTAATATTATTCCGATAACTCCTATGCACACAATTGACAATATAAATGCTTTGATTTCATAGGTATTATCAATTATTGAAATTACAAGTGAAGGAAACATTAGTACTGATTCCCAGAACAATACTGTACCTAATATTTTAAGTACAACTTTAATATTCATTTATTGCCTCCGACTAGTCTTCGAGTATCTCGCTAAGGTCTGAAATAAAGCCTGTCTTTGTTACGACGATAACCTTATCTCCATCTTTGATATAATCATTTCCATATGGAATAATAATTTTTTTATTTCGCACAATGGCTGATATGAGAACATCTTTTTTAAGTTTTAAATCTTTCAGCTTTATATTTAAAAGATTTGCAGAACTGCATGCTGTAAATTCTGCAACCTCAGCTTCATCGTCAAGTATTTTGTAAAGTTTTTCAACTGCACTGCCCTGAGAGTTGTCCAAGGCACGAACATATCTTAAAATGTTGTTTGCCGTAGTAAATTTTGGGCTGACAATGCTGTCAAGTCCAAGCTTTTTAACAATGGGGAAATAATTCTGGCGGTTAATTTTTAAAACAACCTTGTTTACGCCGCATTGATGAGCGTACAGTGAACTTATTAAATTTTCCTCGTCCCTGTCTGTCAGAGCAACAAATGCATCAGCTGCCTGAATGTTTTCATTGTCCAGAACTTCCTGATCTGTTCCGTCTCCGCATATGATTAAAGTATTTGATAATACTTCGTTCAATAAAACGCATCTGTTTTTATCCAGCTCAATTATTTTAACGTTCATTCCGATTTCATTTAAAATCCAGGTAAGATAGATGGCAATTCTGCTTCCGCCTATTATTGTTATGTTTTTTGCCTTGTGGGAACTTCTTCCCATATATCTGAAGAAGTTTGATATGTCAGACCTTTCACCTATTACATAAACCAAATCTTCAGGATTGAAAACAAAAGTCCCTTTTGGAATTATTATTTCGCCGTCTCTTTTTACAGCACAGAAAAGAACCTTAGCAGGCAATTTCTTTGTCAAATCCATCAATCTTGCATCTATGAGCCTATCTGATTCTAAAACGCGAAATTCTACCATTTCCAGCATATTGTTGGCGAAAGTTTCAACGTTTGTTGCCAGAGGAAACTGCAGCATCCTTGCTATTTCATCGGCTGCATCCATTTCAGGATTTATTACCATATCAAGCTCCAGCTCTTGTTTAAGCATTTTATATTCATTGGAATAATCTGTGTTTCTGATACGGGCAACAGTGTGCTTAGCACCTAGCTTTTTGCCTATGACACAGCAAACCATATTAAGTTCATCGCCGTCAGTAACAGCTATTAACAAATCAGCTTCTGCAACATTTGCTTCCTTTAATATTTCAACACTTGCTCCGTTTCCCTTTATACACATGACATCAAGAGTGTCATCTGCGTGTGAGAGAACGTCTGCATCGCTGTCCACAAGCGTTATATCATGATCTTCGGTGGATAATTGCTGTGCTAAAGTGTAGCCAACTTTACCGCTGCCGACGATAATTATTTTCATAACTTCCTCCTATACAATACGTAAATATTGTATTAAATATTATACCTTGTAAAAAAGTATTATAACATAAAATAAAGAAATTGCAAGTCATTTGCAATTTTATGGGATAATAAGAAATTAACAAACGTAATATATTCTGGAATTTTTCAAATAAATCAATAACATACACCCCGTAATCAGTATGCAGAGAGTAAAATATCACAGACTATATGTCAATTATTCGACATAGTGTCAGTTTACGGACGAATTCTTCTTAAACTGTACATAATAATTCATTGAAAATTACATGAAGAAAATATTTTCCATAATGGCATGCAAATTGCTTGATGTATTCCTGGAATAATAAAAATAATATGCAGGAGATATAAATATGAGAATTGAACAGCATCCTATTCTCCAATTTCAAAAGGGAAAGAAATTGAAGTTTACATTCAACGGCGAAGAAGTTGAAGGATTTGACGGAGAGACAATAGCAGCAGCCCTTCACGCAGCAGGTGTCAAAGTTCTTGGACGAAGTTTGTTTTTGCACAGGCCAAGAGGCTTTTACTGTGCCATAGGAAACTGCTCATCATGTCTTATGACTGTCAACGGCAGGGCAAATGTAAAAACATGTGTGACAGATCTTGAGGAAGGAATGGTTGTAGAAACTCAGGAAGGCAAGGGTGTGATAATATGAAACAGGCGGAATTATTGATAATAGGCGGAGGACCTGCTGGTCTTTGCGCTGCAATCAGTGCAGCATCAAGCGGAGCCAGCGTTCTTGTTGCTGAAAGAAACAAAAATCTCGGAGGGCAGCTGGTTAAGCAAACTCATATGTTTTTCGGCTCAGAAAAACAATATGCTTCAACAAGAGGGATTGACATAACTGGAATTTTGCTCCATGAACTAAACAAGTACAAGGAAAATGTGGAAATCATGACAGACACCACAATTGTCGGGATGTTTGAAGACGGTGTTGTCACAGCATTGCACAAGGAAGACAATTATTTTAAAATTAAACCAAATGCAGTTGTTGTTGCAACCGGCGCTTTTGAAAAGGCACTTGCATTTCCAAACAACGACCTTCCAGGAATTTACGGAGCCGGTGCAGTGCAAACTCTCATGAATGTTTACGGAGTTAAGCCAGGCAACAAAGTTCTCATGGTGGGAGCAGGAAACATAGGTCTTATTGTAAGCTACCAGCTCATGCAGGCAGGAGTCCAAGTCGTTGCAATTCTTGATGCTGCCCCCAAAATTGGAGGATATCTTGTTCATGCATCAAAAATCAGAAGAATGGGAGTTCCAATTTTAACATCACACACTGTGAAGAAAGCAATAGGTAAGGAATTTCTCGAAAAGGCAATCGTGTGCCAGGTCGATGATAAATTTAATCAAGTAGAAGGAACTGAAATGGAATTTGATGTTGATGTAATGTGCATCTCTGTTGGATTAACACCACTCAATGAACTACTATCCATGAGGGGTTGCCAGATGAAGTATGTTCCTCAGTTAAGCGGAATGGTTCCCTTAAGAAATGATAATTATGAAACATCAATAGAAAATGTGTTTGCAGCAGGAGACACAACCGGTGTTGAAGAAGCAAGTGCCGCAATGGTTGAAGGATATCTTGCAGGACTTTGCGCTGCAGCAAAAATAGGCCATATGACAGATGATTTCGAAGAAAGAAAAAATGACTATGTTAAGCAGCTTGAAAGTCTGCGCTCAGGACCTGTTGGGAAGCATATTTTGTCAGGCATAGAACAAATAGTAATAAAAGGAGAACAATATGTTTGAAAAAACCGGAATTCCAAGCGAAGAAATGATCATGGGCAAATTTCCTCCCATTGAAAGGATAAATAAAGGCCCTGTGGCCGTAGTTGAATGCTATAAAGAAATACCATGCAATCCCTGTGAAACAGCATGTAGGTTCAATGCAATAACCATAGGCGAAGACATAAACAACATTCCTGTTTTAAGTAAAGATAATTGCACAGGCTGTGCTATATGCCTGAGCAAATGCCCGGGTCTTGCAATAATGGTTATAGATGGTTCAAAATCTGACACTACAGTCCAGGTGAAATTGCCCTATGAATTTTTGCCTCTTCCTACAGCAGGTGAAATTGTTAAGGGACTGGACAGAGAAGGCAGAAACTTAGCCGACGTCAAGGTTATACAGGTTCAAAATCCTAAATCTTTTGACAGGACTCCGGTTGTAACAATCGAAGCTGACAGAAGCATTATGTATAAAATAAGAAATATCAGGACGGAGGCAAAGTAATGGATGAGAATACAATTATCTGCAGATGCTCGGATGTAACCCTTAAGGAAGTAAGAGAGCTCATAAGGGAAGGCTATGTTACATTTGATGAAATAAAACGAATAACACGCATAGGCATGGGACCATGTCAGGGAAAGACGTGTGGTCAGCTTGTCATGAGGGAAATTGCCAATGCTACAGGGCAGAACATAAAAGATGTTAAATTCCAGACAAATAGGCCTCCTGTTGTGGGCGTTAAGCTAGGACTTATTGCAGAGGAGGGAAGAAGATGAAAAACACTGCTGATGTGGTAATTATTGGCGGAGGAATATCAGGTTGCTCAACTGCTTACAATCTGGCAAAAAAAGGAGTCAAAAACATAGTTGTACTTGAAAAGAATTATATATGCAGCGGCTCCACAGGCAGGTGCGGCGCAGGGGTTAGAATGCAGTGGGGAACAGAAATGAACTGCAAAATCGCCAAACAAAGCATAGAGTTTTATGAACATGCCAATGAAATTCTTGAATATGACAGAGATGTTGATTTCAAGCAAAGCGGATACCTTCTTGTGGCAGATACAGACAAGGAAATAGAACAGTTTAAAAAGAACATCCAGGTTCAGCACGCCTGTGGTATTCCTTCAAGAATGCTTACGCTTGACGAAGCAAGAGAAATTGTTCCATATCTTAACACCAGTGTTTTAAAAGGAGCAACTTTCTGTGAAAAAGACGGCTTCCTCAATCCATTTCACACAACGGACGCTTTTTATAAAGCAGCAAAAAAACTGGGAGTTGAATTCAACACATTTACTGAAGCAACAGGCATAAGAGTAGAAAAAGGAAGAGTGACGGGAGTTGAAACAAACAAGGGATTCATATCAACAAACGTAGTTGTTAATGCTGCCAATGCATATTCAAAAAACCTCTGCAACATGGTAAATCTTGATATTCCTGTTTATTCTGAAAGGCATCAGATACTTGTTACTGAACCTGTGGAGCCTATGCAGGGACCAATGGTAATGGCTTTCGGACTCAATTTTTATGTGCAGCAGTCTCCGGAAGGTTCATTTATTATGGGAAGAGGAGATGCCAACGAGCCAAGGGATTTAAGAATAACATCCAGCTGGCATTTCATTGAAGAAATGGCCAAGACAATTGACACAGTCCTTCCTCCCATTTCACAATTAAGAGTGATCAGGCAGTGGGCAGGACTTTACAACATGACTCCCGACAAGCAGCCTATTTATGACAAATCAGAGGAAGTTGAAGGGTTTTACATTGCTGTTGGATTCAGCGGACACGGATTCATGTTTGGTCCAATAACCGGAATTGTAATGTCTGAAATGATACTGGGAGAAAAACCTACAATCGACGTGAGCATGCTTAATTTGAACCGCTTCAAAACAGGCAAGCTTCTTCTGGAACCGTCTGTTGTTTAACAAAATAATATTTAATCAAGACAGCGTTTACCTTGTTGCTTTTTAAGCGATGTAATACTATAATGTTATTATGGATAAAAATAAAGAGGGGATGTGCATGATGAGAAAAAAATACCTGGATAAACTTGTGGAAATACTTAATAAGAAAAATATGGATGCCATACTTATTGCTCCGTCAGAAGAAATGGAATTTATAATGGGTCACAACACACATATATGTGAAAGGTTTCAGGCATTGATAATCAAAAACGACGGAACATATTTTTACATATGCAATTTGCTTACCGTCGATGAAGTTCAAGCAGTACTTGGTCCTGATGTAAAAGTATACGGATGGTTTGACGGAGATTTGTTCACAGACACCGTAAAAAAAGCATTTGAGGAAAATAACCTCATTGGAAAAACCATCGGAGTGAACTCTACTGAAAGAGCGTTCCTGATTCTTCAAATAATTGATGCAGTTGATGTGAAGTTTGTAAATGGAAAGCCTCTTCTAGAAGAGATGAGAATGATCAAGGATGAGGAGGAACTGGAAAACTTAAGAACTGCAGCAAGAATAACTGATGAATCATACATAGAGCTTTTAAAATTCATAAAGCCCGGCATCAAGGAAGCTGACATTGCCAGAAAAATGAATGAAATTTTCAAGGAAAAAGGCGCTGATGAAGGATTTACAATGGTGTGCTCGGGACCTAACTCCTCATATCCTCACTACAACAGCGACCAGAGGGTTATTCAGGAAAAGGACGTTATTGTTCTTGACTGGGGCTGCAAGTACAACGACATGTGCGCAGACATGTCAAGGACCGTGTTTGTAGGAGATATCACTGAAGAAGAAAGACACGTTTATGAAATTGTCCGAGCATCTCAGGAAGCAGGGGAAAAAGCTGCTGTCAACGGAGCATACATACCTGATGTTGACAGGGCTGCAAGAGAAATAATACAAAATTCAGGCTATGGAGATTATTTCTTCACAAGGCTTGGACATGGTATAGGATATTCTGTTCACGAAGCTCCAGACATAAAGAAGAGCAATGAGAGAAAACTTGAAAAAGGCATGGTGTTCAGTATTGAGCCCGGCATTTATATGGCAGGAAAATTTGGTATGCGCATTGAAAACATAGTTGCTGTTACAGAAAAGGGCAATGAAGTTTTAAATAAGGCTTCAAAAGAAATAATGATAATTAAAAATTGATAAAATTAGGCTATGCCTAATTTTTTTCAGTTGCATATGGAGAATCTAATGAAGAAGACATTGGCAATAGTAAGTTACAGCATGGAATCGGTTAACTCCTATTACGAACAGATAATCAGCTTGTTTCAGGACAACATTATCGTGAATAAAATATGCATTGACGATATGGACATGAAGAAAGACATAGAGGCAGATGTCATACTCGTGCCTTCTTTTGACATGTTCGAAAAAATAAAAAACAATATCAACAAGGAATCCGGACTTATTTTTGCAGCAAGAACAATTTCTAAATCTGGAATGGATTTTATAAGAAATATCAAGACAGGCACCGAGGTTGTTCTTATTGACGAAAGTCCTGAAATGGCTGAGCAGATAATTACTGTGTTGTATCAGTTAGGAGTTAGGCACATTAAGCTTCAGTCCTACTGGAACACCGACAGGAGCAAATTGCACGACAAGACTGCAATAATTCTTGGGCAGACTGCGTTTGTTCCTGAAGCCGTGAAAAATATTGTCAACATAGGCAACAGCCTGCTGGATATAAACTCCATACTTGATTTGGGAGACAGATTTGATTTGTTTCCTTTGCTTGACAAACAGGATATCATAAGAACATACGAAGAAATAGAGCCTTCAAATGTGGGACTTTTAAAAATTCTGGGACTTACAAACAGCAGAGAAAGCCAGCTTGAAATACTTCTTCAGTTCATAGATGCAGGGGTAATAGGAATCGGATTTGACGGCAATGTATTTTTGTACAATGAAAATGCCAAGAAAATAATCGGTCTTGAGGACGAACAGGTAATAAACGAAGACGGAATAAAATTATTTGAACAAATACCATTTGAACAGGTGCTTAAAACCATGAAGTCCGAAGAAGAAAAGCTTGTAAAAATAAACGGATACGATGTTGTTGCCACAGTAAACCCAATCAGGCATTCAGGCAAACTTTACGGAGCTGTTGCAATCATAAGAAAATATGTGGATATGGAAAAACAAGAACACATATTGAGAAAACAGCTCATAGGCCACGGTCACAACGCCAAGTACAATTTTGACGATATCATAGGAAAAAGCAATTTGATCAATGAATGCAAAAGTATTGCAAAAAGAATGTCAAAATCAGATTCATCAATACTTGTTACAGGGGAAACAGGAACAGGCAAAGAACTTTTTTCCCAGGCCATTCACAACAATTCAAAAAGAAAAAAATATCAGTTTGTTGCCGTTAACTGCGGAGCATTCCCTGAAAATCTTCTTGAAAGCGAATTGTTCGGATATGAGGAAGGTGCTTTTACGGGAGCAAGAAAAGGAGGAAAGCCTGGACTGTTTGAGCTTGCTCACAAGGGAACATTGTTTCTCGATGAAATAACTGAAATGCCAATGAATCTTCAAGTGAAGCTCTTAAGAGCCCTGCAGGAAAGGCAAATTGTAAGGATTGGCGGTGACAGACTCATAGATGTTGACATAAGAGTCATTGCTGCTACAAACAAGGACATAAAAAAACTTGTGGCTAAAGGTGATTTCAGGCAGGATTTGTTTTACAGGCTAAATGTTTTGCCTCTTAAAATTCCGCCCCTTCGGGATCGGAAGGAAGATATATTGTTTCTTGCCGAATACATAAAAAAACTGTTCAAAAGCAATTTCTCTTTTACTGATGATGCAAAAGAAATGCTCATAGAATATGACTGGAGCGGAAATGTAAGAGAGCTTAGAAACTGCGTTGAATATCTTGTGAATCTTGACTTGGACACAATAGAGTTAAAGGACCTTCCCTTTGACATGCACGATTACTTCAGAAGTGAGGATGAAGAATCCATGCAGGATGTAATGGTTGAGTTTTTGGAGACAGCAGGAAACAACATAAGAAAATACATTTTTGTTCTGGATGAGCTTGAAAAAGGATATTTAAGTAACAAGAGGCTTGGAAGAAGAAGCATATCTGAAGCGGCTAAGAAAAAAGGAATATTCATAAGCGAGCAGGAAATAAGGACTATTCTAATAAATCTTGAAAAGTTTTCCATGGCTGAAATCTACAAAGGGAGAAGCGGCACGCTTATAACGGAAGCCGGAAGGCAGACTTTGAAGCAACTTACAATGAGTCAGAACAGATAGATATTTGGCCTGTTCTGAAAATTTGCTTGTAAATTATTTTCAAACTATTTATAATGGAATTAATACTGGTAAAAGGAGAGGGAAATGGATTTTAATAAAACAGCATTGAATTTGCATGAAAACAATGTAGTTGTTGACACCCACCTGGACCTGGCGGGGGAAATATACAACAGATTTTTAGCCGGAGAAAAAGAAGTAATTAAAAATAGATACCTTGATAATTTTAAAAAAGGCGGATTTAATGTAATTGTGTCATCTTTGTATATAGATGATATGTTTTTGCCTGAGTTAGGACTCAAGACTGCTCTGGGACAAATAAGTGCCATCATGGAAGATGTTGAATCATGCGGCGATGAAGTGTTTTTAATCAAGAACAATACTGACCTCCAAAGAGCAGTTAAAGAAAACAAGATCGGAATAATTTTATCGTTCGAAGGATTAGAGCCAATTGGAAAAGACATTGGACTGTTAAGGATTTTTTATGAACTTGGATTGAGGGCGGCTGGTCTTGTGTGGAGCAGAAGAAACTTTGTAGCTGACGGGTGCAGCTTCAACCCTGTGGAAGAAGGTCAAAAGGGAGGACTCACAAAATTCGGCGTTCAAGTTGTGCGTAGTATGGAAGAAATGAACATGCTGATTGATGTGAGCCACTTAAACGATGAAGGATTCTGGGATGTTGTGAAATTTACAAACAAGCCCTTTATAGCTTCCCATTCATGTGCAAGAAGCCTTCACGGGAGAATGCGCAATCTAACAGATGAACAAATTAAAGTTATTGCTGAAAGAAACGGCGTAATAGGGATTAATGCATATAAAAACATAGCAGGAGTAAAGGAAGGCGAAGATCCTATCAAAAAGCTTGCTGACCACATCGAATACATGGTTGAGCTTGTTGGACCAAGACATGTGGGTTATGGATTTGACCTGTGCAACAGCTATTATGACAGTGAACTGAAGTTCAAGTTTGAACCGCACAACAGTGACAGCCTTGATTCTCACAAGGATGCTGTTCTCCTTACAGAAGAGCTATTAAAAAGAGGAATGTCAACAGAAGATGCTAAACTTGTAATAGGTGGAAACTTTTTAAGAATTTTTAATGACATACTTCAGTAAATAAAAAATCGTTGAATGAAATTAGTTATATTCTTTCGACTTGAATTTACAGAATTGTTGCTTTAAAATAAGCTAATCAGTACATATTTCTTCGCATAAATCGAAAATGTTTAGTCGGAAAAATATTAAATTTCAATTTGCAGCAGTAATATAGTTATAGAAAGGTAAAAATAAAAATGAAGTATTTTATTAAAGAGTGGGTTGTGCCGATTGCAATTGCTCTGGTTATTGTGTTATTTCTGAATAAATTCGTATTCATATTGGTTACAGTGCCTACCGGTTCTATGGAAGATACCATAATACCCGGTGACAGGCTTTATGTCAACGAACTGTTTGATGTTAAAGATGCGGTACGGGGGGATATTCTTGTTTTCAAATCAGAAGAACTGGACAACAAGAGACTTGTTAAAAGACTTATAGGCCTTCCAGGAGACACGGTTGAAGTAACTTCAAACAGCGAAGTATATGTAAACAATGAGAAAATTAATGAACCATATGCCGTTAAATGGGAAGGTGAAGCTAAAACTTTCAAAGTTCCGGAAAATTCTTACTTCTTCCTAGGGGACAACAGACCTATTTCCTATGATGCAAGGTACTGGGAAAATCCCTACATTGATGAAAGCAAGATAATAGGCAAAGTATTGTTTAGATTCTTCCCATTCAATAGAGTGGGAAAAGTGGAATAAAGTTAAGAATAAAGAATTTAAGGAAGGAAATGTTGGGACTCCAATATTTCCGACTTTATATCCTTTTAAACACTAATAAAATTTTTGGAGGAATATATGGAAAGAGTTTTAGAAGGTCTTGAACCTGCAAGAGTGTTTTATTATTTTGAAGAAATATCAAGAATTCCGAGGGGTTCAGGAAATGAAAAGCAAGTATCCGACTATCTTTTTGACTTGGCTAAAAGTAAAGGCTGGGAAGTAATTCAGGACAAAAGTCTAAACATTATAATAAAAAAACCAGCAACAGAAGGTTATGAAAATTCACCGGCAGTAATGCTGCAGGGTCATATGGACATGGTTTGTGAAAAAAATGAAAACGTTGTCCATGACTTTGAAAAAGATCCGTTGAAGCTTAGAATAATTGACGGTCATGTTTATGCCACAGAAACAACATTGGGAGCTGACAACGGAATAGCTGTAGCTATGTGTCTTGCTGTTCTTGAATCAGAAGAATTGAAACATCCTGCCCTTGAAGTGTTGATAACAACCGATGAAGAAAAAGGAATGACAGGTGCTCACAATGTAGACGGTGCATTGTTTAAAAGCAAGTATCTATTAAATCTTGACAGTGAAGAGGAAGGAGTTTTCACTGCAGGCTGCGCTGGCGGATGCGAAGTTGTGTTTAAAATACCTGTATCACATCACAATGTAAAAAACAAGGCTTACAAACTGATGGTAAAAGGACTTTTAGGCGGCCATTCAGGAGTTGATGCTGACAAGGAAAGGGGAAATGCAAACAAAGTATTGGCAAGAGTACTTCATGATTTGTTTGATTATGTGGAACTGGTAAGCATAGAAGGCGGATCAAAAACAAACGTCATCCCAAGAGAATCTTATGCAATCATAAATATAGAATATCTTGAACAGGTAAAAAACATAATAGATATGTGGAATAAAACTCTTAAGAACGAATATGCCTTTACCGATCCTTCAGTTGAATTAGTATTGGAAGACACCGATATAGAAAGATATCCCCTTGAAAAAAATCTTTTCAATAAAATAATTTCAGCTATAAATCTGATTCCAACAGGAGTATTGTCAAAAAGCACTGCAATAGATCTTGTAATAAGCTCCAACAACCTGGGGGTTGTTACAACAAAAGAAGATTACGTGTATCTTCACTGCCATGCAAGAAGTTCAGTGGAAACACTGCTCACACATGGATTTATCCCAGCAATGAAGCAGCTTGGGGAAGCTTTGTCTGTGGAATGCGAAACAGGTGCCATGTACCCGGGATGGGAATATGCGAAGGAATCTAAAATAAGAGACATATGCGTGGAAACTTATGAAGAAATGTTTGGAAAAGAACCTGTTGTAAGTGCAATACATGCAGGCCTTGAATGCGGACTTCTCATGGGAAAAATATCAGGTCTTGATGCCATTTCCATGGGCCCTGACGCATGTGATGCACATTCTCCAAATGAGCACGTAAGCATAAAATCCACTGGAAATATCTACAATTTACTGTGCAAGATATTAGAGAAAGTAAAATAAAATTGCAAATACCATTTGCTTAAATTTTTCGATAATTAATAATATTATGTATTTGATTGCGAAAAATTTGTAAAAAAAAGCAAGCCATGTTTTTACATTGATTACAAAAATTGAATTATGAATGTAAAAAACATGCTTGTTTTTTTTAGTAAAACTATTATAAAATGAATAAATAAACAATCGAATTGTGCTTTTAAAAACTGAAATATGCAATAAATAATTGAAAATAAAAGCGTTATCCCAGTCTGAAAAAACGATTTCTTACATATTTAAACAAAACTGGCATATAAATAAATCTGTTGTAATTGTAAAGTATTTATGATATAATTATTTAAACATTTTGTTAAGAGAGGAGAAAATAAAGTGGCAAAATATATAGTAAAAAGGATTATTTCAGCAATAATTACTATATGGTTTATCATGACTTTGACCTTTATTCTGATGAACAGCATCCCTGGGGACCCTATGTCCATGGGAAAGGCTTTGCAGCCAGAGGTTGAAGCAGCAGTTAGGGCTAAATATGGTTTAGACAAGCCTTTAATTGAACAATATTTAACTTATTTAAAAAATTATACTCATGGTGATTTTGGTGTTTCCTTCCAAAAGATAGGACTTACTACAAACAGGATTATTGCCGATGGGTTCCCGTATTCATTGAAAATAGGTGGATGGTCTTCACTTTTCATAATAGTTGCGGGTATTGGTTTTGGAATAATATCTGCACTTAAGCAAAATAAGATTCCAGACAGAGTAATGATGATTGTTTCAACGTTGGGAGCGACAGTTCCAAGTTTTGTTTTTGCAACATTGTTCCTTTATGTGTTTAACAGAAAATTAGGGTGGGTTCCGTCTTTCGGAGCCGGCACATGGAAGCATTATATTGGTCCTGTACTGTGCATTGGTATGTTTTCACTTGCATATGTAACCAGACTTACAAGAACATCAGTTCTTGACGTTCTGCAGCAGGATTATATTAGGACAGCAAGAGCAAAGGGTTTGTCTGAAGGCGTTGTTATTATAAAGCATGCACTTAGAAATGCATTGATACCGGTAGTTACTTACCTTGGACCTATGATTGCCAGCTTGATAACTGGATCATTCGTTGTAGAGAAGGTATTTGGTATTGCAGGAATAGGATCATTGTTTACAACAAGCATAACTAACAGAGACTATACATTAATTATGGGTATTACCGTATTCTTCGGAATATTTATAGTAATAGCTACATTGATAGTGGATGTTCTATATGTGTTTATTGATCCGCGAATAAAATATGATTAGGAGGAATATTATATAATGGAAAATATTAAAATGTCTCCTGACATGTGGACACCCCTGGAGAAGCATGAAAAAGATGCGGAGAAGGTTTCGAGACAAAGTCTTACATTTTGGCAGGATGCAAAGAGAAGACTTAAAGAAAACAAGGTTGCAATGGTATCATTGGTGGCAATTGTAATTGTCATACTAGCCTGTGTATTTGTTCCTATGTTTTATCCAATAACATTTGAAGATCAGATTTTGGATTTTGCTAACATCGGAATAATGATGGATATTTATGAAATTGACGGCAGCTATTTTTATATGAACGGAGAGTATTACCTTATTGATGTGGCACCAGACGGAACATTGCTTAAGAAGCATCCTCTTGTAAAAGACGATACAACAAATAAACGATATATTTATGATTTCAACGGACAGGAAGTAATAGTTGATTACAGCCCTTACTTCAATGCAAAAGTTGAATACATGAATCTGGAAAAGAAAGCAAAGAAGGATTCTTCCATAGATCTTACAGAAGCGAAGTTCAATTTGGATAATGCAAAGAAGGTTGAAATCAAAGCAGGAGATGAAGTATTAAACTCTATTGACAGGGTTCATAACAAAACTTATATTTTGG
The DNA here is from genome assembly GCA_002422545.1 of Firmicutes bacterium UBA6113. Taxonomy (GTDB): domain Bacteria; phylum Bacillota; class Clostridia; order Tissierellales; family Sedimentibacteraceae; genus Sedimentibacter. The sequence goes on from DIWF01000038.1 coordinate 58,068, forward strand.
GAACGGACAACCTTGGAAGGGACATGTTCGTAAGAATTCTCCACGGAGGACGTATTTCATTAATAGTAGGTTTCGTTGCAGCATTCGTAAACCTTATTATAGGAGTTTTGTACGGAGGTATTGCAGGTTATATTGGCGGCAAGGCTGACAACATAATGATGCGTATAGTCGACGTTATCAGTGCAATTCCAACACTGTTATATGTTATATTGCTCATGGTAGTTATGGGAAACGGTATGATGCCGATTATAATAGCATTGAGTATAACTTACTGGCTTTCTATGGCTAGATTGGTGAGAGGACAGGTTCTTGGTCTTAAGGAACAGGAATTTGTGCTTGCAGCACAGTCTTTGGGAGCTTCAACTAAAAGAATAATGTTAAGGCATCTTGTTCCTAACATGATGGGTCCTATAATGGTTTCAGCTACAATGCAAATACCAAGCGCAATATTTACAGAAGCATTCTTGAGCTTCGTTGGTTTGGGAGTTTCTGCTCCGCAAGCATCTTGGGGTTCGCTTTGCAATGATGCATTGCTGACATACATGACATATCCTTATCAGTTGTTCTTGCCGGCACTTGCAATATCTATAACTATATTGGCATTTAATTTGTTCAGCGATGGTCTGAGAGATGCTCTTGACCCAAAACAAAGAAAGTAAAGTGAGGTGTAAAAAATGTCAGATAAATTATTAGAAGTTAAAGACTTAAGAACATCTTTTTTCACTCACTTAGGCGAAGTAAAAGCAATACGAGGCATAAGTTTTGACGTTGAAAAAGGTGAATCAATAGGTATAGTTGGAGAATCAGGAAGCGGAAAGAGCGTAACATCTCTTTCCATAATGAAGCTGCTTCTTTATCCAGGAAAAATCGTAGGCGGAGAAATTCTGTTTAACGGTGAAGATTTAGTTAACAAAACAAACAAGGACATGATGGCTATAAGAGGAAATGAAATAGCAATGATATTCCAGGACCCTATGACATCATTAAACCCGGTTTACACCATAGGTGATCAAATTGCTGAAGCAATTATGAAACACCAGAAGTTATCAAGAAAAGAAGCTCATGAAAGAGCGTTGGAAATGCTGAAACTAGTTAATATACCTGACCCTGAAAAGAGAATTCATAATTTTCCTCATGAATTTTCAGGCGGTATGAGACAAAGGGCAATGATAGCAATTGCATTGTCATGTCAACCTCAGCTTTTGATTGCAGACGAGCCTACAACAGCACTTGACGTAACAATTCAAGCTCAGATACTTGATCTTATGAAGAGTCTGAATGCAAAACTTGACACCTCCACAATGCTGATTACTCACGATTTGGGAGTTGTTGCTGATGTATGTTCAAGAGTTGTGGTTATGTATGGAGGACTGATAATGGAAAAGGGCTCCATCAGAGACATTTACTACGAACCTAGACATCCGTATACAATGGGATTATTAAAATCAATACCCAAAGTTGCTTCTGACGAAAAACAAAGGTTGATACCAATACCAGGAACTCCTCCGGATCTATTGAATCCGCCTACAGGATGTCCGTTCTATGCAAGATGCGAATATGCAATGCGCATCTGCAATACACAGCAGCCTCCGTATTTCAAGTCAGAAGACGGAAAGCACGAATCTATGTGCTGGTTACTTCACCCTGATGCACCGAAAAATGAAAAATATGAACTATTGAAGGGGGGAGTAAAGATTGGAAAATAACAAAAATGATATTTTGGTTGAAGTTAAGAACCTTAAAAAATATTTTTTCAAGAATAAAGGGATTATAAAGAAACATTATGAAATAACAAAAGCAGTTGACGATGTTTCATTTTACATCAGAAAAGGTGAGACATTTGGACTGGTTGGAGAATCAGGCTGCGGAAAGTCAACAACAGGCAGGACCGTATTAAGGCTTTATGAGCCAACAGCCGGACAAATTCTTTACAACGGTGTTGACATTGCAGGCATGAATAGAGAACAGCTCATGCCTTACAGAAAGAAAATGCAGATGATTTTCCAGGACCCGTATGCTTCCTTGAACGCCAGAATGACTGTTGCCGACATAATCGGAGAACCTATGGAAATTCACAACCTGGCTCACGGAAAGGAAAGACAGGAAAAAATATTTGAACTTCTCGACACTGTAGGACTGAACAAAGACCATGCTGCTCGTTATCCTCATGAGTTTTCAGGAGGACAAAGGCAGCGTATAGGAATAGCAAGATCCTTGGCTGTTGACCCTGAGTTCATCATATGTGATGAACCTATATCGGCACTTGACGTTTCCATTCAGGCACAGGTTGTAAACATGCTTGAAGATTTGCAGGAACAAAGAGGGCTCACATATTTGTTCATTGCCCATGACTTGTCAATGGTTAAACATATTTCTGACAGAGTAGGCGTTATGTACCTTGGAAGTCTGGTTGAAGTCGCATCAAGCAAGGAATTGTACAGGAACCCTGTTCATCCTTACACTCAGGCACTGTTGTCATCTATTCCTATACCGGATCCTGACATCGCAGAAGCTTCTCAGAGAATTGTCCTTGAAGGCGATGTTCCAAGCCCTGTAAATCCTCCTTCAGGATGCAAGTTCAGAACAAGGTGCAAGTATGCATCAGAAAGATGTAAAGAAGAAGATCCACAGCTCAGAGATATTGGCGGAGAACATTTTGTTGCTTGCCATCTTCTGGATAAATAATTGATATTTAGCCCTTTCGGTAATGTGAAAAGAGTAACTCTTGACATATTGCCGAAAAAGGGTGATAATATAAAATGCAGGTAACGATTACCTGCAAATACATAATTTTTTTGGAGGGATTTTATGTTAAAAAGAGTATTATCATTATTGCTCGTACTTGCAATGGTATTCTCTATATCAGTAGGCTGTGCTAAACAAGAACCGGCACCAGCTGAAGAGAAACCGGCAGAAGAGACACCAGCAGCAGAAACACCAGCTGGAGAAGAAGATTATCTGGTATGGAACATCGCAGTTGACCCTGAAACTTGGGACCCAACATTGAACAGCGCAGCTGACGGCGGACACATTATACAAAATATGTTCGAAGGTTTGACAAAAGAAACTCATGATGGAGTCGAAGCTGCTGCAGCTGAATCTTGGGATATAACTAATGATGGCAAGACTTATACTTTCCATTTGAGAGATGGTATGAAATGGTCTGACGGACAGCCTTTAACAGCTAAAGACTTTGAATATGCTTGGAAAAGAGCATGTGATCCTGCAGTTGCATCTGATTATTCATTCCTTGTAACTACTTACTTGGTAGGCGGAGCTGAATATTTCAATGGAACTGGAACTATTGATCAAATAGGCGTTAAAGCACTTGATGACTTAACATTGGAAGTTAACCTGAAATTCCCTGTTGCTTACTTCTTAAGCTTGACTTCATTCTATACTTACATGCCAGTAAGACAAGACATAGTTGAAGCTAACGGCGAAGGATGGGAAAAGAATCCTGAAACTTGCATTTCAAACGGAGCTTTCAAAATGACTGAATACCAGACAGGTTCTCACCTGACAATGGTTAAGAATGAAAACTATTGGGATGCAGCAAATGTTAAACTTGCAGGTATCAAAGGTCTTATGATCGTTGAAGGAACTACAGCTCTTAACGGTTATGAAAACGGTGAAATCCAGATTCTTGACAGCATCACTATTGAACAGATTCCAAGACTTCAGAAAGAAGATCCAAACTTTGTAATCTATCCACATATCGGAACTTACTATGTTAACTTCAACGTTGACAATGAAGTATTCAAAGACGTTAGAATTAGAAAAGCATTCTCACTTGCAATCGACAGAAAACAATTTGTTGAGCAGGTTACTAAGGGCGGACAGACACCTGCAACTGGATTTATACCTTCAGGTATGATTTTTTCAGACGGATCTGACATCAGACCGCTTGATGAAAATGGTATGCCAGCACCTGAATACGGCATCGACCCAACAAAAGCAAATGTAGAAGAAGCTAAAGCATTATTGGCTGAAGCTGGATATCCAGATGGAAAAGGACTTCCAAAAATTACATTCCTGTACAACACAAATGAAAACAACAAGAAGATTGCTGAAGCATTGCAAGGAATGTGGAAACAAAATCTTGGCGTAGACGTTGAACTTCTTAACCAAGACTGGGCAGTATTCCAGGAAACTAGAAGAGCAGGCGAGTACATGATGGCAAGAGGCGGCTGGTTAGGAGACTACGGCGACCCAATGACTATGCTTGACTTGTTCACAGTTGCATCAGGAAACAACGATCCTCAGTGGAGATATGCTGAAGAACCTAACGGAGCACCACATGACAAAACTCTGAACCCTGAACAAAAAGAATTTGAAGATGCAATTTCTCAATCACTTGTAACTTCAGGCAAAGACAGAGATGCAGCTTTAAAAGCAGCTGAAGATTCATTGATGAACAACATGGTTATAGCACCAATTTACTACTATACATTTACAACAATAGTTGACTCATCTAAAGTTGAAGGTGTAGAACTCACATTGACAAACAAATGGGACTTCACACATGCTGAATTGATAAAATAATAAGCAATAAGGGATTGGAATCTGTAATACAGAATCCAATCCTTTTTTACATAATATTAAAATTAAAACATCAGATTACGCAATGCTTTGAAATATAAATAACAATATAAAAATATCATTTATATACAAATTTCTGTTTTAATTGTATAATTAAGATGGAGATGATTTTATGAAATACAAAATGGTAGTACTGGATCTGGACGGGACTCTTTTAGATGACGACAAACAAATAAGTGAAAAGAACATCCGCATTTTGAACGAACTCTACAAGAGTGGAGTAATTATAACAATTGCAACGGGCAGAAATTATTATATGGCAAAAGGTCTGACTGATAAGCTTAAAAGTGTTTCTCCTGTTATCCTGGCCAACAACGGAGCCATAATCAGGCGTTCTCACAACGATGAGATTCTTGAGAAAAATTATCTGGATGCTGCAGTGTTCAAAAAAATATATGATGCCGGAATCAAAAGAGGGCTAAATCCTATAGTGCACGTGGACGAATATAAAGACGGCTACGATCTAATTTATGAACGTGAAAACTACGAAGAAACATATCTCGGCTACATAAAAAAAGACTATCCAAGAGCAAGACTCAAGAAATTTGAAACTGACAACATTAAAAATATTCTTTCTGTATGCTATTTTGATGAATACAGCAAGCTTTCTGACTTCAGTCTTGAAATGATGGAATTAAACAAAGGCGAGTACAATACCATATGCAACCGTAACATAAGCCAGAGGGCTCTTCTTGAGTTTCTGCACAATGAAGGATGCAAGTGGAAAGCACTTCAGAAATATGTAAATGACATTAACATCAAGATTGATGAAATATTGGCCATAGGAGACGACAACAACGATATTGAGCTCATTTTAAATGCAGGGATGGGAATTGCCATGAAAAATGCAACAGAGGAATGCAAAAAAGCTTCAAAATTAATTTCAAAGTTTGACAACAACAATTCGGGAGTTTATCATGTTCTTTCGGAAGTATTTGAAATAAAATAAGAAATAAACAAAAATATCGGAGATTGTACATATTTCTTTCATGCTCAAAATATAATGTAATAACATTGTATTAAAAACAAGGAGGAATTATGAAAATAATAGCTGCAATAGCATCAATTCTTATTATTATCGGAGCGTTGAACTGGGGCTTGTACGGAATATCAAAAATTGATATAGTTGAAAACTTCTTTGGAGGATGGAACAGCAAAATTGGAAGAATCGTCTATATTTTAATTGGAATAGCCGGTTTGTACTCGCTTCTTTACGTCATTTTCGCATAAACAAAAAACATGCCAATAGGCATGTTTTTTTGTTAATTTTTAGGAAAAGCGTCCCATTCCTACTGCTTTTGTCATTTTGTCCATGATATTTTTGCCCTGCATGTTCTGACTGATCATTTCTACAGAACCCAATGTAATGTGGGCTAAACCGAAACCTATGATACCATTAGTATAGGATTCAGGCAAATTATTATTACTATTTTTCAAAGCTATTCCGGTTGCAGTTACTACTGTTCCAAGTACTGTCGGAATGATGCCTTCTTTTATATGCATTTAAATACCTCCTAAAATTTGTTTGTTCACTTATTATCTGCAAAAATATAAAAATAATTTGATTTATTTAATGGCAATAAATAAAAATATTAAACAACAATTGATTAAAAAGGTTAAATTATTTATAATATGATTAATATCCAAAATTTAAATTTAAATAAAGGAAAAAAATGATCAAATATAATGAATATTCAAATTATCTAAAAGAAAAGTACAAAGAAAAAGTATACAAACTTCCGGTTAACATTCCCTGCACATGTCCTAACCGCGACGGTACCTTAGGATACGGTGGATGCACTTTTTGTGCAGAAGTAGGAACAGGCTTTGAAATGCTTGACAACTCCATGAGCGTAAAAGAACAGCTCAGGGCAAACATGGAATATATTTCGAAAAAATATAAAGCAAAGAAATTTATTGCATATTTTCAAAACTACACGAACACATACCTGGAGTTTGATAAATTTAAAAATTATGTTCGTGAAGCTGTTATGGAAGACATAGTTGAAATATCAGTTTCAACTAGGCCCGACTGCGTTCCTGACGATTATCTTGAATTCCTTTATGAACTGAAGAAAGAAAGTGGCATAAACATTTCCATTGAGCTTGGACTCCAGACTGTAAATTACCACACGCTGATTGCCATAAACAGGGGACACACGCTGGCTGAATTTATTGACGCTGCCATAAGAATTAAAAAATTCGGTTTTGAAATATGTACTCACGTCATATTAAATCTTCCCGGCGACGAAATGACGGATGTTGTAGAAACAGCAAAGATATTGTCGGTACTCAACATAGACCAGGTGAAAGTTCATTCTCTTTATATAATGGGAAACACAGAAATGGGAAGAATGTATAAAAATGGAGAAATAAAGGTAATTACTAAAGACGAATATATAGAAAGAGTCATCGTTTTTCTTGAACACTTGGACAGCAATGTTGCGGTTCAAAGACTTGTTGGAAGGGCACCTGAGGAAGATTCGCTGTTTGTAAACTGGGGAATGAGCTGGTGGAAAATTAAAGATGAAATATTGGACAAAATGGAAGCAGAAAACAGGTACCAGGGAAAATTTCACATGCAAAAAAAGTATAAAATGTAAAAATAAGTAGTGTAAACATTTTCAATTTGTGGTACAATATACGTGTAATTAACTTTATTCAAACAAATAAAAATAGGAGTGTGATTATTATGGTTCAATTGGTTTGCGGTCACAGCGGCAGTGGAAAAACGATGAGAATGATTGAAATGGCAAACAAGACTATGGATAGTATACAGGGAAAGATGGTTTTCTTGGAAGCTAACAACAGGCACATATTTGATTTGGATTACAGAATAAGATACATAAATACTAAAGAGTTTGGATTAACAAATGCCGATCAGTTTCAAGGCTTTGTATGCGGTTTAATTGCGACAGATTACGACGTGGAACAGGTTTACATAGATGGATTATATAAGATTGCTCAGTCCGGAATGGAGAATTTAGAAGCAGTTGTTGAAAGACTTAATTTTTTATCAGAAAAGTTTAATGTTAATTTTATCATGAGTGTAAATCATGAAATGGATGATATTCCAGAAACATTGAGAGATAGAGTAATAGCATAGACAATATCCACCGGCTTGCCGGTGGTTTTTATTTCTCATTTATGGATGATTCTTGCTTTTAATTGCTCTTGCTAAAAGGTTCAACATCTGTTAGAATACATGTAGACAATTAGAAAGAGTGAGTTTATGAATTATTTTAAACCAAACAAGACAATATTTGATGAGTTTTTTGAGCACAGAGATATGCTTATCATTCAGCATATGAATGGTGATATAAACAAAAAGGAATATCTCGAGTTAAACTACAAATACATGCTTGAAAAGAACATTAAACCTTTTCAGCGAATAGACAGCTTTGAAAAAGGAATGTACAATTACCAGTACTACAACATGCTGGCTAAGTATCACAGAATGATAGCTCAGGAAATAAAGGATAAGGGAAAGCACATCAGTTTTTACAGCAAGTATCTGGAAGAAGCAGATTATTACTACAATGAAAAAGACAAAACATCTTTCAGACTGTTAAGATACCTTCATTATGAAAATGTGGAATCATATTTTATAAAGATGGAGTCATCGGCTCTGGAAGGAAAGCTTTATGAAATAGTTTTGAAGGATTACGAATATGCAGTGCTGCATTCAAAATCCCTGTGGCTGCTGGATGTTCTAAAAAAAGAAAATGTGTTTTTAGCTGAAAGGAAGAAATCGGTAATAGACTATTATGTAAATCAAAAATATTAAGGAGCCATGCGGCTCCTTTATTTTTTATATACTAGGAAAGTTCTCTTTCCTAGTATATAAAAACGAGGATTGCAAAGGACGGGACGTCCTTGCCGTTAAGGGGGGTGCTCAGTAAAAACGCGTATGCGTTTTTACGCCGAAGGGGGACATAGGTCCCCCTAGCGGAGTTGCGGAGCAACTTTTTTAATATGCATTTGCAATTATTTTAATTATATCGTCCAGGCTTGTACCAACTTCAATTTCATATGTACCGCTTCTAAGTTTTGTATCAAGCCCCAGTTCTACGGATCTGTTTAAAAATTCGTTCGTGTCGTTTATAAGGTTTGAACTCTGAAGTATTTTAGCTATGTTTGAAGGAAAAGATCCTTCAGGAATTTCAACTGTTGCTATAAGTCCGCTTGGCGCAGGGGTGTCAGGTGTTTCACCTGCGGGGTTTTCAGGGCTTTCATCATCGCCAGGGTCCTCCGGTGTTTGCGGGTTTTCTGAATCATTATATTCTTCTTCTGCAATAATCTGAGGCAAATCAGAAATTGCTTCCTTTTCAATTCCCCTGTTGAATAAAATGTCAAATCTCCATCCTAATATTAATGCCATCACAACAATTACTATTATTATTAAACCGTAGTCGGTAATATTATATATAAAGTCTCTTATTGCATTTATTATTGTTTTCATCAGTCGCTCCTTGTTTATTATCAAGTAACTAATATTTTAACACAAAAATGGCTGATTTACAATAACCAAAAACATGTAATTATTCTCAGCTTAAAAATTTCCTGTTTAGAAGACAGCCCGTAATCAATAATTTAAAAATTCTTGCTATAAGATGAGATATTGGTATAATATAGAGACATACTTAAAAAAATAACCAAATGGAGAAAATATGAAAGAAATATTGATAACGAAAAATGAAGAAGGACAAAGGCTTGACAGATTTCTGAAAAAGTATCTCAATAAGGCAAACCAGTCATTTATTTATAAAATGCTAAGGAAGAAAAACATCAAATTGAACAACTTGAAGGCAGAACCAGAAGAGGTTCTTAAAAAGGATGACCTTGTCCAGCTTTATTTGTCCGATGAAACAATTGACAAATTCAGGGAGAAAAAAAGACTGATTGAAACTGATATACATTTTACTCCGGTTTATGAAGACGATAATATTCTTGTTGTAAACAAACCCATAGGATTAAGCTCTCAGCCTGATGAAACAAGCGCAATTAATCTGGTTGATGAAATTAAAATGTATCTTGATGCAAAGGAAGAAAACATAAGTTTCACATTCAAGCCTGCAGTGTGCAACAGGCTTGACAAGAACACATCAGGGCTTGTGATTGCAGCTAAAAACTATGATGCTTTAAAGCAGACAAACAAGGCAATAAGAGAAAGAGCAATCCAAAAATACTACAAGGCCAAAGTTCACGGCATCATAAAACAGGATTTGGAACTTAAGGATTACCTCATTAAGGATGAATCAAGAAACATTGTGAAAATTGTGAAGGAACAAAAGGAAAATGCCAAGTCGGTAATTACAAATGCTCATCCTTTAAAAACAGAAGGAAATTTCACATGGCTTGAAATAGAAATTGAAACAGGAAGGGCACATCAGATAAGGGCGCATTTGGCCTCTATAGGACACCCCATAGTCGGAGACAAAAAATACGGCAGGAAAGACGATGAAAAACATCAGCTGCTCCATGCCTACAAGCTTGTTTTGGACGGATATGAAGGTGAGCTTGAATATCTGAACAAAATGGAAATAATTTCAGATGTGACTGAAAGGAAAATTTTGAAGCAATAAGGAGGATTCATGAAAATAATACTCGCAGGAGAAAAAAATGAAACGATGGACATAAGTGAAGATGAATCACTTTTTGACCTGCTTAAAAGAATCCATAAGGATGATTACACAAAATATCTTGGAATAAAAGTAAACAACAAGCTCCAGGACCTTCAGGGTGCAAAGTTCAAGGAAAACGACAAAATAGAGTTCATTGATATAAGTAACAAAGATGGCAACCGAATTTACATTAGGACGTTGACCTTGGTTTACATAAAGGCATGCAAGGACATCTTTGACCAAATAGACGTATGTATTGTCAATTCCCTAAGCAAGGGTCTTTATACGGAACTTAAGAACAAACATCTGGTAAACAACCAGCAGCTTGAAGAAATAAGAGTCAGAATGCAGGAAATCATAGACCAAAAAAGGCCCATAAATACAAGGCTCATGAAAGTCGAAAGAGCGATGGAAATTTTCAACAAACAAAATCTTCAGGATAAAATTGAACTTCTTACCCAATGGGACAAGGAAGACATAAGGGTTTGCGAACTTGACGGATATTATGATACATTTTACGGATACCTTGCTCCAAACACGGAATTTGTCAAAGAATTTGATTTGAGACTTTTTTCACCAGGCATTATTTTAAATTATCCCACAAGGGAAAGCAACTTTGAAATTCCTGAATATATTGTACAGGAGAAACTTTCCAAAGTTTTTAAAGAAGCTGAAGATTGGGGGGAGATAATGGACGTTGGTTATGTGGGTTCTTTGAACAAAAAAATCATAAACAACACAATTGACGATATGATAAGAGTCAATGAAGCACTCCATGAGAAAAAAATAGCCTACATTGCAGATGAAATTTCAAATGACAAGGACATAAAAATAGTCTTGATAGCTGGTCCGTCATCCTCAGGGAAAACCACATTTGCACAGAGGCTGTCTATTCAGCTGAGGGTGAACGGCAAAAAAACTTTTGCTCTTTCTCTGGACGATTATTTTGTTGACAGGGAGCATACTCCCAAAGACGAAAACGGGGAATTTGACTTTGAAACAATAGACGCTCTGGATCTTGAACTTTTCAACGAACAGCTCTTAAGCCTTATGGCATGCGAGGAAGTTCAAATTCCTACATTTAACTTCAAATCAGGAAAAAGGGAATACACAAAAGATCCTGTGAAGCTCACCAACGACCACATTATCATTATTGAAGGAATTCACGGGTTAAATGACAAGCTTACAAAAAACATTCCTCAAAATAATAAGTTCAGAATATACATAAGTGCTCTTACGCAGCTTAATATTGACAATCACAACCGTATTTCAACTTCTGACCTTAGGCTTGTAAGGCGAATTGTAAGAGACAACACTCACAGGGGCAACAATGTTTACAAGACCATGGAACTTTGGGATAATGTTGTTAAAGGAACTGAAAAATATATTTTTCCACACCAGGAAAATGCTGATGCCATATTTAACTCTGCCCTTGTTTATGAGCTGAGCGTCTTGAAAAAATACGCAGAGCCCCTGGTTAAGGAAATAAAAAGAGACAGCATCTTTTATCCTGAAAGGCAGAGGTTGTTGAAGTTTTTCAGCTATTTCAAATCAATTGACGATGAAAGTGCAATTCCAAACACATCAATTTTAAGGGAATTCATTGGAGGAAGCTGCTTCGATTAAATTAAGAATTAATAATTAAGAATGAAGAATGAATGTAAAGATTTGTGCAGAGCACAAATCTTTTTTAATTAATGTAGGGGAGGACCTCGTGTCCTCCCGAAGATAACAAAATTATTGAATTAATAACACGGTCGGATACAAGATCCGCCCCTACGATTTTAATTGATTAAAAGTCGTTCATGTCTATTTTGCCACGTTTCATTCCAACGCTCAGAGCCAAACCAATGCTTACCATGTTGACAAGCATGAACGTTCCTCCGGAGCTAATGAAGGGGAGTGGAATTCCAGTTACAGGCATGAGGCCCATGGTCATTCCTATGTTTTCAAAGATGTGGAACAAAAGCATTGCTGTTATTCCGGTTACTATGAGGGAACCGAATAAGTTTGCAGCATGACGTGCAATTCTTACCAGTCGGTACAATAAAAGCGCATAAAGGAGCAAAAGCCCAAGTCCTCCCACCAGTCCCAGTTCTTCACCTATTACTGCAAATATGAAGTCTGTTTCCTTTGTTGGGAGATAACCAAGCTGATTTTGAACTCCGTTGTAAAGACCTCTTCCATAAATCATGCCGGATCCTATGGCAGTCTTTGACTGAATCACCTGGTAACCTGTGTCTTCAGGGTCAAGCTCAGGATAAAAGAATGTAACTATTCTGTCTATTCTGTAATCTTCGTTGGGAGTGTAGTCCTTCATTATGAAGTAAAATGAAATTAGCCCTATTACCAGCATTACAAGTGACAGAACTATGACTGCAATAATATATTTTCTGTCTATTCCTGATACAAATATCATAACTGCTATAAAAAATATAAAAACAAGTGCTGTTCCAAGGTCAGGCTGCATAAGAATCAGTGCAACTGGAAAGAAAGCAAAAACAAGCACCTTTATAAGCACAGCAGGTTCATTGATGTTGTCCTTGTTAATGTCTATGAATTTTGCAACGGATATTATTACTCCAAACTTTGCAAGTTCAGATGGCTGGAAAACCACCGGACCAATTGCAATCCAACTTCTTACGTCACCCCACTCAGAGGCGCTTACAGGATTAATAAGTACATAGAGAAGAAGTATTACCGATACTCCATAAATTGGAAGGTAAAAACTTCCGTAAATGTCAAAATCAATCATTACGAGAAAAAACATCACACCCACACCAAGGGTAAAGGCAACTATCTGTGTTTTAAGGTATGGTTCGCTTCCCGAAGCTTTGCTCATGGTGGCACTGTTAATTATTATAAATCCGTAAACGCATAATGCAATTGTGGTAAAAAACAATATAAAATCAAACCTTTTAAGTTTGTTATCCTTCTTGAACATATCTATCTCCGTTTGTGTTTTTTTAAATTATAACATATATTGCACCAATGCAAAACAAAATTTTAATTAAGGAAAGATTTACATGAAAGCTGCGCTGCAAGGGTAAAAAGTTCTTAACAACAGAACAAATGTATGCTATAATGAAAAACAATAGCAACGCACATCTGCAGGAATTGAACAATATAATTGCCATGAATAAATAATGAGGTATTCATATGATTATATTTGGAATAGACCCTGGCCTTGCTATCTCAGGCTACGGTATAGTAAATTATGCTGGAAACAAGTTTGAAATAATTGAATACGGTGCTGTTATAACGCAAAGCTGCGATGAATTCCCCAAAAGACTTAAAATAATTTATGACAGGTACACGGATCTTTTTGAAATGTACAAGCCTGAAGCCATCGCAGTAGAGGAACTGTTTTACAACAAAAATACTAAGACAGCCATGGCAATAGCACAGGCAAGAGGAGTGCACCTCCTGGCTGCAGAGAACAAAAATATACCTCTTTATGAATATACACCGCTTCAGATAAAACAAGCTACTGTTGGATACGGAAGAGCTGAAAAAAAACAAGTCCAGGAAATGGTAAGGCTCATATTAAAGCTTGAGATAATCCCAAAGCCTGATGACGTTGCTGACGGTCTGGCAGCGGCAATTTGCCATGCTCATTCACTTAAATTTGCAGAAGACTTCAGGATATTAAATTATTAACTTTACAAACGGATACCAGTTTATGGTTGCCGCTTCGGAGGATATTATGATAAGCTACATCAAAGGAGAAATTGCTAAAAAAGGACTTGACTACATAATCGTTGATAACAATAACATAGGATATTACATCAGCACATCCTTTTCCACCCTCAATAAGCTTAAGGAAAAGGAACATGCCATGATACTCACATACATGCACATAAGAGAAGACATAGTGGCTCTTTATGGATTTTTGACTCAGGATGAAATGGATTTGTTCAAGAAGCTTATAACAGTTAACGGAATTGGTCCTAAGGCCGGACTTGCGGTACTTTCAACCTATGAGGCAAACACGATAAAGGAAATAATTTTAAAAGAAGATGCTGACAGGATGTCAAAAGTTCCTGGTATCGGCAAAAAGACTGCAAGTAAGATTATCCTTGAACTAAAGGACAAAGTTGGAACCCTGGAAAGCCTTCCGGCTGGAGAAAGAGAGACTGCTGTCATCGGCAGAGATACAACTGATATTTTAGATGCTCTCATTTCCTTGGGATTCAGCTCTTATGACGCTAAAAACACTCTTGATTCCATGGATATTGAAGGCAAGAGTGAAAACGACATAATAAAGGAAGCATTGAAAAATATTACTAGGCAGGTATTATGATGTTTGAAAGAGATAATGAAATAGTTGCAAGTACATTCAACTGCGGTGAAGAAGAACTGGAATTAAGCTTAAGACCCCAGAGGCTTGTACAGTACATAGGACAAAATAAGGTTAAGGAAGTACTGGGTATTTTTATTGAATCAGCAAAAATGAGAAATCAGCCCCTTGACCACGTGCTGCTTTCAGGACCTCCGGGACTTGGAAAAACAACACTGGCCAATATAATATCCAATGAGATGGGTGTTAACATAAGGGTAACGTCAGGTCCTGCCATAGAAAGACCTGGAGATTTGGCTGCAATACTTACAAATTTAAATGAAAATGACGTGCTGTTCATCGATGAAATTCACAGGCTCAACAAGACTGTTGAAGAAATAATGTATCCTGCGCTTGAAGATTATGCACTTGATATAATAATTGGAAAAGGTCCTTCTGCCAGGTCAATACGACTTGACCTTCCAAAGTTTACTCTCATAGGTGCTACAACCCGTTCAGGAATGCTTGCGTCTCCGCTGCGAGACCGTTTCGGTGTAATGTGCAACCTTGATTTTTACAATGCAGATGACCTTAAGGAAATAGTTCTTCGTTCAGCAGGAATAATAAATGTTGAAATAAGCGAAAGCGGAGCAGAAGAAATTGCAAGGCGTTCAAGGGGAACTCCACGTATAGCCAACAGGCTTTTAAAGCGTGTGAGAGATTATGCAATTGTTAAAAGCGACGGCAAAATAGATTTAAAGACTGCTGACAGTGCCCTTAAAATGCTTGAAATAGATGAAATGGGTCTGGACAAGCTGGACAGAAGAATACTGAACACAATAATTGAATATTACAGAGGAGGGCCTGTTGGTCTTGATACTCTTGCTGCTTCCATCGGTGAAGAAAAAATTACAATTGAAGACGTTTATGAACCATATCTTCTTCAGATAGGTTATTTGAATCGTACACCGAGGGGGAGAGTTGTTACGGAAATGGGATACAGGCACGTGAATAAAATTAAAAAAAATACTGATCAGATGACAATTGATTTTGAGGGGTAGATTATGAAATTGTTAAAAAAAATTATTGCTGCAACGTTTATGATTATATTTTTACTGAACTTTACATGTTTCGCAGCAGAGGAATATTCTGTAAGAGTTAGAATAAGGTCTCCAAGACTTTACAACCAGCAAACAAATCTTGCAGGCTACGATGACATAACAGTGTATGAGGAACATGATGAAATTTTCACTCTTGGAGAGGATTTAAGCATATTGATAGATTCCTACTATGACGGAAACTATAACTTCCTTACTTCAGCAGAATCAGGTTCTGCTAAATATGGCGCTTTTCACACAAGATTAGATGGTACATACGATTCATATGATGAAGCTTTAGATGCAGCTGATGACTTTGAAAATAATATAGACGGCGACTTTTATCCATATTACGACGGAAGAGATTACTATGTATATGCAGGAAACTTCAAGGACAAAAGTTCTGCGGGTGCATTCCTTGGAAAACTTTCAGGCAACGGCATAATTAGCACTGTAGTTTATTCAGACCTGGAGAATATAGTTGTTTTCGACAATCTCAGCAACATAGTCTTCATGTATGAGAGCGGACTTGATATAAGATTTTCTTCAATGAACCATGACGAAGATATAAACTTAATTAAAATTGATGGAAGACCGTACAGAGGATCCATGGGATTTAATATCATTGAAGGTTCAAAACTCATATCAATAAATTATGTTGATCTGGAAAGTTATTTGTATGGCGTTGTTCCAAATGAAATAGCTGCTTCATGGGGAATGGAGTCATTGAAGGCTCAGGCTGTTGCTGCAAGAACTTACGCAGTTTACAGCATAAGACCTAACTCATCATACGGCTATGACCTTGAGGACAATCAAAACAGCCAGGTTTACTGGGGGTATTCCTATGAAAAACCATCAACAAATAAGGCTGTGGATGAAACTGAAGGTGAGATGATTTATTACGATGACAAGCTCATCCAGGCATTTTATCATTCAACAAGCGGCGGAAGTACGGAAAATTCTGAAAATGTGTGGACAGCCTCTCTTCCTTACGCAAGAGGGGTTGAAGACGAATATTCAGATAAATCAGGTTCGCCGTACAACCAGTGGGTAAAAACTTATGCCAAGGATGAAATAATAAAAAAGTTAAATGCTGACAGCAACAATGTAACGGATCTATATGGCATACAAATTAAAGAAGTTTCTGAAAATAACAGGGTAATGGAATGTATATTTTTAACTGATAATGGAGAAATTTCATACAAGAAGGAAAATGCAAGACTGCTTTTGGGACTCATGAGTTCATGGTTTACAATTGAAAACGGAAGCGTATTTTACTTTGCCGATGAAAATTCAATTAATACAGAAAGCACTGGGGACAATCAAGGTGTAGTTCCATCAAGAGGAATATTAGATAACATAACTGAAGAGGATGAAGAAGAAGAATCTTCAAGCACAAAAGTTCTCTCTTCAGGCAGCGTGCTTGGAAAATATGCTGTATCAAGCACTGGCAACAAAAAAATAAGTCAGCAAAAGCTTGCATTCATTAGCTCTGAAGGAGTCAAGATAGTTGATACAAATTCAACACAGTACAGCTTTGACGGAAGAGGATGGGGACACGGCATTGGAATGAGCCAGTATGGAGCAAAGGAAATGGCTGCAGAAGGCTTTACATACGATGAGATATTAAAACATTATTATACTGGAGTTACAATTAAATGATAGAAAATTTCAAAGATTTTAAAACAAGCGACTTTAATTACCACCTTCCTGAAGAACTCATAGCTCAGACTCCCATTAAGGAAAGAGACCATTCAAGACTTCTGGTGCTGGATAAAAAAACAGGAGCAGTGGAGCACAAACATTTTTACGATGTCATTGATTATTTAAACAAAGGCGACTGCCTTGTAATAAATGAAACGAAGGTTCTTCCTGCAAGGCTTTACGGTACAAGAAAAGACACGGGGGCTGTAATAGAGCTTCTTCTCTTAAAAAGAATAGACGACAAGTGCTGGGAAACTCTGGTGAAGCCTGGCAAGAAGGCAAAGGAAGGAACAGAAATAGTTTTTAAGGAAAATCTTTTGACAGGAACAATAACAGAAGTTCATGAGGACGGAAACAGAATCATTAAATTCCAATATGAAGGAATTTTTGAAGAAATACTTGACCAGCTTGGAGAAATGCCTCTTCCTCCTTACATACATGAAAAACTTGAGGATAAAAACAGATACCAGACAATTTATGCCAAGAATCCAGGTTCTGCTGCTGCACCAACTGCAGGACTTCACTTCAATGATGAACTTCTGAAGAAAATCGAAGAAAAGGGAATCAAAATTGCAAGACTTACTCTTCATGTGGGTCTTGGAACTTTCAGGCCGGTTAAGGCAGAATTTATTTCGGAACATAAAATGCATTCTGAATATTACGAACTTACTCAGACAGAGGCAGATAAAATAAATCAAGCAAAAGACGGCGGCTTCAAAGTTTTTTCTGTTGGAACAACCAGCACAAGGACACTGGAAACCATAGGTGATGAAAACGGACATGTGAGGGCACAGAAAGGGTGGACCGACATCTTTATATTCCCGGGCTACAATTACAAAGTTGTGGATTGTCTGATTACAAACTTTCATCTTCCGGAATCAACGCTGGTGATGCTTGTAAGCGCATTGGCAGGAAAAGAAAATATCATGAATGCGTACAATGAAGCAGTAGAAGAAAGATACAGATTTTTCAGCTTCGGGGATGCAATGCTTATAAAATAAAAAAGTGGGTGAATTATGTTTAGTTTTGAACTGATAAAAGAATCAAAGGAATGCAAGGCACGGCTTGGGAAAATTCATACAAACCACGGTGATATTGAAACGCCCATATTCATGCCTGTAGGAACAAAGGCAACTGTTAAGGCCATGACTCCTGAAGAAATGAAGGAACTGGAGGCACAGATAATTCTCGGAAACACATACCATCTGTACCTGCGTCCGGGACATGAGCTTATAAAGGAAGCCGGAGGACTTCATAAATTCATGAACTGGGATAGGCCAATACTTACTGACAGCGGCGGATTCCAGGTGTTCAGCCTTGGAAACTTAAGAAAAATAAAGGAAGAAGGTGTTGAGTTTCGCTCACACGTTGACGGATCGAAACATTTTTTAAGTCCTGAAAAATCCATGGAAATTCAAAATTATCTGGGTTCTGACATCATGATGGCATTTGATGAATGCATACCATATCCTGCATCAAGGGAATATGTGGAGCAGTCGATCAAAAGAACAACAAGATGGGCCAAGAGATGCAAGGAGTTCCATGAAAATACCGAAAACCAGGCACTTTTTGGAATTGTGCAGGGTGGTATGTACGAAGATTTGAGAAGAGAAAGCGCAAAGCAAATAACAGACATTGACTTCCCGGGATATGCCATAGGCGGATTAAGCGTCGGTGAGCCAAGGGAATTGATGTGTGAGGTAATGGATTATACAGTTGATTTGCTTCCCAAGGACAAACCAAGATATCTCATGGGAGTTGGAAGTCCAGATTACCTGTTTGAAGCAGTTGAAAGAGGTATAGACATGGCTGACTGCGTTCTACCAACAAGAATGGCAAGACATGGAGCGTTTTTCACAAGCAAAGGACAGCTTACAATTAAAAACGCCAAGTACAAGAGAGATTTCGGCCCAATAGATGAAAACTGCGGCTGCTATACATGCAGAAATTATTCAAGAGCTTATATTAGGCACTTGTTCAATGAAAATGAAATTCTTGGAGCAAGACTTGCTTCAATTCACAATTTATTTTTCTTGATTAATTTGATGAAAAGTATTAGAATTAGTATAAAAGAAGATAATTTCATGAACTTCAAAAAAGAATTTTATGAAAATTATGGATATTAATTAACCTAGGAGGAAATATGCCACAAGAATACAGCGGAATTTTAATGATGGTCATTTTATTTGCAGTAATGTATTTCATGATGATCAGACCACAGAAAAAGAAAGACAAAGAAATAAAATCAATGAGAGACAATTTGTCAATAGGTGATGAAGTTATCACTATCGGAGGAATCCATGGCAAGGTTGTTAAAGTAAATGATGAAATAATCACACTTGAAATGGCACACGCAAAACAAAGAGTTGAATTTTCCAAATGGGCTATAGGAAGCGTAGCTAAAAAAGGTAAAGATAATAAAGCTGAAATAAAAGATGCTGTTGAAGAAACAGAAGAACCTAAAGAAGAAGAATAATATAATTAAAAAGCCGCTTTAAGCGGCTTTTATTATATCTGTATTTATTTATGTTTGATTTTCTTAAACCCTACTATAACTTCGTGTGAAAGAAGTGGAATCATTGATATCAATATGAGGCTGAACCATTCTCCCATAGAAAGTCTTACTGTTTCAAACACAACTGTAAGGAAAGGAACTTCTGTAACAAATATCTGAAGAATAAGTCCTACAGCAAATGCTCCAATCATTGCCTTGTTTTCAATGTGATTCATTTTAAACAGCGATTTGTTGTAGTTTCTCATTCCAATAGCGTGGAAAAGCTGAGATATTCCTAAAGTTGTAAATGCATATGTCTGAGCATGCATCAAAATATCAGGATTCTGAAGCATTAACTTAATTCCTTCAAGAGTAATGTCTTGGCCTTCAGCAGTCAAATACTGAACAGGAGACCATATGAATGATCCAAGAGTCAATGCAGCAATCATGAATCCGTTGTATATTGTAAATATTAAGCCACCGTTGGCAAACAGGCTTTCATTAGGATCACGTGGCTTTGCGACCATTATGTCGTTGTCCTTAGGGTCAACTCCAAGTGCAAGACCCGGAAGAGAGTCTGTAATAAGATTGATCCACAGTATGTGTATTGACTGAAGCGGTGAAGCAAGACCGGCTGCAATTGCAGTGAACATGGAAATTACTTCTCCGAAGTTTGATGAAAGTAGGAAAAGAACTGTCTTTTTAATGTTCTGATAAATTCCTCTTCCTTCAGCAACTGCTTTTTCAATTGTTGAAAAATTGTCGTCTGTAAGAACCATATCTGCTGCGCCCTTTGCAACGTCTGTTCCTGTTATTCCCATTGCAACTCCTATATCAGCAGCTTTAAGTGATGGTGCGTCATTTACACCGTCACCTGTCATTGATACTATGCTTCCATGTGACTTGAATGCTTTAACAATCATAACTTTGTGCTCCGGAGAAACACGAGCAAAGACTCTTAAGTTGTTAACAATTTTATTGAGTTCTTCCTGAGACATTTCATTTAATTCGCTTCCTGTGATGCACTGAGATTCAGAATCCGCAATGCCGAGTTCCTTGGCAATAGCAAGAGCTGTATCTTTGTGGTCTCCGGTTATCATTATCGTCTTTATGCCTGCACTTTTAAATTCAAGAACAGAATTTTTAGCTTCCGGACGCGGCGGGTCAATCATACCTACAAGACCTACAAATGTAAGATCTTCTTCGCTGGCAGAATCGTCATTTTGCTTTATTCCAAGGGCCAGAACTCTTAATGCTTCTTTTGCCATTTCGCCGGCAGCAGTTGTAATTTCATTTATGTGACTTTCGGTGATTTTTTTAGTTTCACCGTTTATAAGAATTTTGCTGCATCTTTTCAGTAGGATGTCCATTGCTCCTTTTGTGTAACTCATAACTTTGTTATCTTTGTCCTTATGGACTGTTGTCATAAGCTTCCTTGCCGAATCAAATGACATTTCGTTTATACGCGACATTTGTTCTTCAAGACCTTCTCTTGTTACATTCATCAAGCTTCCCATATCAAGAAGTGCAAGTTCAGTAGGGTCCCCTATACGGCTGTCGTTAGCTGTTGAAGCGTCGTTGCAAAGTATGAAACCATTGTTGAACACTTTGTTTTCATCGTATTTAAGTTCTTTTACATCCTTGGAAATTCCATCAAAATATACTTTTAGAACAGTCATTTTGTTTTGAGTGAGCGTTCCTGTTTTGTCTGAGCACACTATGCTTACTGCTCCTAATGTTTCAACTGCAGGAAGCTTTCTGACAATTGTGTTCACCTTTACCATTCTTGTGACACCAAGAGCCAGAACAATTGTAACCACGGCTGTAAGTCCTTCGGGTATTGCAGCTACGGCAAGTGAAATGGCGGTAATGAGCATCTCAACCATATCTCTTCCCTGCAAAACAGCTATTCCAAACATTGCAGCAACAATTACTATTGCAACTATTCCTAAAACCTTTCCAAGGTCGTTGAGCCTTTTTTGAAGAGGAGTAAGTTCTTCTGTTGCTTCACTTATCATTGTGGCAATTTTACCTATTTCTGTATCCATTCCCGTGTAGACAACAATTCCTTCGCCTCTTCCGTATGCAACACTTGTAGATGAAAATGCCATATTTAGCTGGTCACCGATTCCTGTTTCGCCTTCTGCAACATATTCTGCACTTTTGTCAACAGGAACTGATTCTCCGGTCAAGGCTGATTCTTCAATTTTTAAGTTTACAGTCTGGGTGAGTCTTAAGTCGGCTGGAATTATTCTTCCTGCTTCAAGAACAACTATGTCGCCTTTAACAAGTTCGCTTGCAGGAATTTCTATTATTTTTCCGTCACGTTTAACCATTGCTGATGGGCTAGAAAGATTTTTCAAAGCCTCTAGAGCTGCTTCAGCTTTTGATTCCTGGACCATGCCTATTATTGCATTCAAAAGAACAACAATCAATATGATTATGGCATCTGTCACTTCATCAAGAATTATTGATATTGCAGCTGCAGCAAACAAAATGTAAATCATTGTGTCCTTAAGTTGAGCTAAGAACATTTGAAGCTTTGTTTTTGATTTTTTTTCAACCAATGTGTTGGGCCCGTTTTGTTCAAGCCTTTTCTTTGCTTCTTCCTGAGTAAGCCCGTTCTGTTCGGAAGAATTTAACTGTGAACATACATCTTTTGCTTGTTTTTGATAATACATAATTTTCTCCTTGTTGATATATTTTATAGTATGCCATCCTTTACATAAAAAAAGACTTCAAGCATATCTTTTTTTACGAAGATACACTAAAAGTCTGGTTACCTGTGTTGCAGTGCAGATCTTCAGCCAGAATATTTCTATCCATGATGTTGACTGAAAATTTAAAACTACTCCCTCTTAGTAAAAAATACTTTACCAAATGTGCAAATTAATGTCAAGATATTTTTTGAAAGTTCTTTTTTTTGTGTACATGAATATTATTAAACAAGAACGTGTATCGGAGGTTGTTATGAATATTGGTAAACTGATTAAGTATTCCCTGTACTTGC
Source organism: Firmicutes bacterium UBA6113 (assembly GCA_002422545.1). Classification (GTDB taxonomy): domain Bacteria; phylum Bacillota; class Clostridia; order Tissierellales; family Sedimentibacteraceae; genus Sedimentibacter. The sequence continues at coordinate 80,878 of DIWF01000038.1, forward strand.
TTATAATGATGCTGGCTGTTTTTTTAGTCCTGACATTGTACATGTACTTTTTCTCTTCTTCTCCTTCAGCTGAATTTGCATACATTGTAGCAATACCTATTTGCATATTTATTGTTTCTCTTTTATTTTCAAGAAGCACAAGGGAGAAGGGTCTTTTTTGCGGAATAGAAATATGGATTGTTTATTTTGCATTTGTTCTTCTTTTGAAGGTAATGTTTAAGATGACACAGGAAATAAGCATTGTACAGAACCTAATTTATCTTCCTGTTGCTATCCTTGGAGGAGTTCTCGGAGTAAATATGAAGCACAGAGCAGTTCAAAAATAAGAAGATTATTCAAAATTTATAAAAAAATGCTTTTAAATAATCTCCAAAGATGCTATAATTTATAAAGCTAAAGGAGGGTTCAATATGATACATATAAAAACATTAAACAACACAAAATTAACAGATAATATGAACGTAAAAGGATGCGGAGAATGCCAAACTTCATGTCAATCTGCATGTAAAACTTCTTGTACAGTAGGAAATCAAAAGTGCGAGAACAAATAATAGTAGTGGCTTAGCCACTACTTTTTATATGATAGGAACTTTTTTATCATATATAAACGAGGATTGCATGTCGGATGTCCTTAACCTTAGGTGGGTGCGGAGTCTAAAACGCGTATTCGTTTTAACGCGGTCGGGGGACATGGAACTCGTAGCGGAGTTGCAGAGCAACTTTTTATGTTAAAGGAAAAACGGAGGAAACAATGATACACATATTTAAAATGGACGACATGCATTTTGCTTTGGACACAAGCAGCGGACTGGTTCATGTTGTTGACGAAGTAATATATGATTTGCTGACAGATGAGAATTTCAAAAATAAAGATAAAGTAAATGAAATAAAAAATAAGTACGGAAATGAAACAACTGAAGAAGCTATTTCTGAAATCAATTATTTAATCGAGAACAAAATGCTTTACACTGATGATGCAAATGCAGTCAATAAAATCAAGCCTGCAATAAAGGCAATGTGCCTGAACATGACACATGACTGCAACTTAAGATGCGAATATTGTTTTGCTTCCCAAGGAAGCTACAACGGTGAAAGAAGCTACCTGAGCTTTGAAACAGGCAAGAAGGCATTTGATTTTCTTGTTAAGAGTTCAGGCAAGAGAGTGAATCTTGAAGTGGATTTCTTCGGCGGTGAGCCTCTAATGAATTTTGAAACAATAAAAAAACTTGTTGATTATGCCAGAAGTATTGAAAAACAGCACAACAAACATTTTAGATTTACAGCAACAACAAACGGTGTGTTGTTAGATGACGAAAAAATAGATTATCTCAATGAAAACATGGACAATGTGGTACTTAGTTTAGACGGAAGAAAACAAACAAACGACCATATGCGAAAGACCGTGAATCAAAAGGGAAGCTACGATGTAATAACTGAAAATTTCAAAAAATTCGTTGCAAAGAGAATGGACAAGGATTATTTTGCTAGAGGAACATACACTGCTTACAACCTTGATTTCTCAGAAGATGTAAGGCACATGAGAGATCTTGGTTTTGACAAAATTTCTGTAGAGCCTGTTGTTGCAAAGCCTGAAGAAAAATATGCACTAAAGGAAGAACATCTAGATATTTTGAAGGCTGAATATGAAAAACTGGCAAAAATTTATCTTGATTCATACGACAATAAGGATAAAAAGTTCCAGTTCTTCCACTTTAACATCGAACTTGACGGTGGTCCGTGCATTTACAAAAGAAGCATAGGCTGCGGAGCAGGAACTGAATATGTTGCTGTTACTCCCGAGGGAGATTTGTATCCATGCCATCAGTTTGTAGGACAGGAAGAGTTCATCGTAGGCAATGTTGATGAAGGAATTGTGAAAGATGAAGTAATAGATATGTTCAAAAACGTGTCTGTAAATGAAAAGCCTGTTTGCAAGGATTGCTGGGCAAAGTATTACTGTAGCGGCGGCTGTCATGCAAATGCATATAATTTTAACAAAGATTTCAAGGTTCCTTACAGTGTGGGATGCGAGCTTGAGAAAAAGAGAATTGAGTGTTCGATTTACATAAAGGCCAGATTAGCCCAGTAAATTGCAGAAATATTGGTTTAAAAGCAAAAAATAGTGGTAAATATATATTGATGTATAGTATAATGTAGGTGATTATAACAAATAAGATTTTACCTGAGAGGAGTGTTACTATGCAAATTGGTTTTATTTTAATACTGGTAATTGCAATTTTTGTTGCAATCTTTTCCATTCAAAACGGAACACCGGTTCCTGTTGATTTATTCCTTGCTCGTTATGAAATGCCTCTTGCGTTAGTCATGATGGCGTGCATAATAATAGGCGCTGTTATTGTTCTGATTTTAGGAACATCAAGACAGTTCAAGAAAAGATCCGAAGGCAAGGAAATGAAGAACAAACTCAAGACGTTTGAAAATGAGAAACTTCAATTTGAAAACAATGTAAAAACAATGGAAACTGAAATACAGTCCCTTAAGGACAACAATGCCGCACTCATTGCAAAGGCCACTGAATTCGAGGAAAAATTGAAACTCAAGGATGACCACATTGCACTTCTTACAAAAGAAATTGATGAAATGAAAACACAGACAAGTATAAATATTAATGAAGGCGCTGATCTAAATTCAAATGATGAAAAAAGTGAAGCTTAAAGTAAATGAATTTGAACAATCCGAAATAGATGAAATAAAAAACAATTTCAATTTATCAGACATATCTTCAAAGATACTTTTAAGCAGAAATATACGAACACACGAGGAAATAGAGCAATTTCTTAATCCGGATTTCAAATATTTTGAAGATGCGAAGCATTACAAGGATTTGCAGAAAGGCTGCCAAAGGATTTTAAAAGCAATTGATAATGACGAAAGAATTTTGATATACGGTGATTATGACGTGGACGGCATTACATCCATAAGCCAGTTCTTTATTCTTTTGTCTAGGGCTGGAGCAAAAGTAAGTTACTATGTTCCTGAAAGAGAAAGCGAAGGCTACGGCTTAAGCACAGATTTTGTCAACTGCCTGAAGACCGGAGATATAAAGGCTGATCTATTGATAACCGTTGACTGCGGAATTGCTGAAGTAGAAAAAATAAAGGAAATTACAAATTTCAGCAAGGATGTAATCATTTTGGATCACCATCAATGTAAGGAAGACATTCCGGATGCATATGCCGTAATAAACCCCAAACAAAAAGATTGTCCGTCGAAAAACAAGCAGTTGTGCGCGTCAGGACTGTCTTTTAAATTTTTGAAGCATTTGAACACATATTTGAAAATAGAAGATGTGGAAGATGTTCTTCTTGAGCTGGCATGTCTTGGAACAATTGCAGACATAGTGGATCTTATAGGGGACAACAGGATTATAGCAAGCAACGGACTGAAGAAAATTAACAGTACCAGAATAATAGGACTTAAAAAACTAATAGAAGTTTCCGGAATAAATGCAAAGGAAATTGAATCCTATCACATAGGATTTATTATAGCCCCAAGAATAAACGCAGCCGGAAGAATGGACTCTGCTAAAAAGGCAATCGAACTCATGCTCACAAGCGATGAAGAACAAGCTGAAAATCTTGCTTTTGAACTAGAAAACTTAAATGTACTCAGAAAAGAAACTGAGCAGGAAATATTTGATGAAGCCATTAAAAAAATTGAAACTAATTTTTTATACAAAAAGAACGCAATAGTTGTTTATGGAGAAAACTGGCATGAGGGGGTTCTTGGAATTGTAGCGTCAAAGCTCACTGAAAAATACGAAAGACCAAGTGTTGTGATTTCAGTTAAGGATGGAACAGGCAAGGGCTCTGCAAGAAGCCTTGAATACCTGGATATTTTCGAAGCATTCAAGGTAAACGATGGGTACCTTGAGAAATATGGAGGGCACAAGCTTGCTGCAGGATTGACGATATCGGAAAAAAACATAAGCAGTTTTGCAAATGCACTTAACAGCTATATTGGAAACATCAGTTTAAGCCATTTTGATTACAGGGAAATCGAGTCTGATGCAATGCTTAAAATTTCTGACGTGAATTTCAGCCTTTATGAAGAAATAAGCAAATTCGAACCATTCGGAGCCGGAAATCCAAAACCTGTATTGATTTTGGAAAATGTTGTTTTGAAAAACATCAAAAAGGTAGGCAGGAACGGAAATCACTTAAGTTTTGTTTTGTCTGACGAAGGCGTGGACATACCTGTAATAGGGTTCGGAAAAATAAATATTCTGGAAAAGGTGCTTACAAGACCTCCTTCATATGCAGTGTCTTTGAGCATCAATGAATTCAACGGCAAAAAAAGCATGCAGCTGGTGCTCTTGAATGTTGAGGAACGGGAAGAACTCGATTATAAAATAGATGACGAAAAAATCAGAATGCTTAACTCCATACTCAACAAAACAAAGTCGAAAATTATCAAGACAGATATTTTTGTGCTGGTGGATAGGTTCAATCATTTATACAATGCTAAAATAACAGCAGATGAAATAATATGCATACTTAAAAAAGCCAATAATATACAATATGCTTTGAAAAATGACATGTTGTACATAAAAAAATAATCATCTCAATTTGGAGGAGTTATGGATTTAAAAGAAAAGATCAGAGTGATAGACGGTTTTCCTGTGGATGGAATAAGCTTTAAAGATATTACAACATTGTTAAAGGATGCGGGGGCACTTAACGAATGCATAAATCAAATGGCTGAAAGGTTCAAGGATACTCAGGTTGATATTATAGTGGGACCGGAATCAAGAGGCTTCATATTGGCAACACCTCTAGCTTATGTAATGAACACAGGATTTGTTCCCGTGAGAAAACCGGGAAAGCTTCCTGCAGAAACAATAAAATATGAATATTCTCTGGAATATGGAATGGATTCTCTTGAAATTCACAAAGATGCTATAAAGCCTGGACAAAAGGTTCTCATTATTGATGACCTGCTTGCTACGGGAGGTACAATGTTTGCAGCTGCAAAGCTTGTGGAAAAGCTAGGTGGAGACGTTGTGGGCCTTGGATTTTTAATAGAACTTGAGGATTTGAACGGAAGAGATAAACTTTCTGATTATAAAGTTGAATCGTTGGTAAAATACAACTAAGAAAACAATTAAGAATTAATTAAGAGTTAAGAATTAAGAATTAGTTGTTGGAATTTTGCAGAGCAAAATTCCTTCCATAATTTTTCACTCTTCATTCTTAATTTGAAGAGAGGTGAGCACAATGTTGGAAAATATAATCAATCAAATAGAATCATACAATCCCAATGCGGATGTTTCAGTTGTTGCCAAGGCATACAACTATGCAGAAATGGCACATTCAAATGCACAGACTAGATTTTCAGGTGAAAGATACTTCATTCATCCATACAATGTTGCGCTCATTTTGGCAGACCTGCACGTTGACGTACAAACAATTGCAGCAGGTCTATTGCATGATGTTGTTGAGGACACGGGAATAACCTACGATGATATAAAAAGAGAATTCGGTGAAGAAATAGCCAACATGGTGGACGGCGTAACCAAGCTTAGTAAAGTCAAGTACAGAAACAAGGAAGAGCGCCAGGCGGAATCCCTTAGAAAGATGATTATTGCTATGTCAAAGGACATAAGGGTCGTAATCATAAAACTGGCCGACCGTCTCCACAACATCAGGACTCTTCAGTACATGCCAAAGGAAAAGCAATATCAAAAAGCAATGGAGACAATAGAAATATATGCACCCATTGCCAACCGACTTGGTATTGCGTCCATCAAGTGGGAGCTTGAGGATCTGAGTTTGAAGTATATTGACCCTGAAGGCTACGAAGATTTGCTGAAAAAGGTACAGCAAAAAAGCGAGCAAAGAAAGGACTACATATCACGCATCATATCGGTAATGCAGGAAAAGTTAAATGAAGCAGGAATAGAAGCAGACATAAAGGGAAGGCCTAAGAGCCTTTACAGCATTTATAAAAAAATGTATTTCAAAAACAGGGCTTTTGAGCAGATTTATGATTTGATTGCTGTGAGAATAATTGTTGACAGCATCAAGGACTGCTATGGAGCATTGGGAACAATGCACACCCTTTGGAAGCCGATTCCGGGAAGATTCAAGGATTATATTGCAATGCCAAAGCCCAACATGTACCAATCGCTGCATACAACAGTCATAGGACCTGCAGGGGAGCCTTTTGAAATTCAAATAAGAACCCTTGAAATGCACAGAACGGCTGAATACGGTATTGCAGCTCACTGGAAATACAAAGAAGGAATAGATGAACAGACAAATTACGAAGAAAAATTAAACTGGCTTAGACAAATGCTTGAATGGCAGCAGGAAACTAACGATCCTGCAGAATTCATGGAAACACTGAAAATTGATCTTTATGCAGACGAAGTGTTTGTGTTCACCCCAAAGGGAGAGGTTGTAAACATTCCTACAGGATCAACACCAATTGACTTTGCTTACAGAGTCCACTCAGCCGTAGGAAACAAATGTGTTGGCGCAAAGGTTAACGGCAGGATTGTGCCTATTGACACAAAACTTAAAACCGGAGACCAGATTGAAATATTAACTTCTCAGTCAAGTGCAGGACCAAGCAGGGACTGGCTTAAAATAGCAGCATCAAGTCAAGCAAAATCAAAAATCAGGAAATTTTTTAAGGAAAGAGACAAGGACTTTAATGTTGAAAAAGGCAAGGAGCTTGTTGAAAGAGAAGTAAAGAAACAAGGTTACCAGGTATCTGACTTGTTAAAGGATGACTGGCTTAAATTTGTTGCCGACAAGTACAGCATGTTCACTGCAAACAATCTTTATGCAGCTGTTGGCAATGGAGGTATTACAGAAAATCAGATAGTAAACAGGCTTAAGCTCTTATACATAGAAAAGAACAAGGATAAAATTGAGCTTGAAAAAATAGAAAACCTTGAGAAAAATTCAAGTCTTATGAACAAGTCGCCCTCAAGGATTGAAAAGCATGCTTCAGGTGTTATCATAAAGGGAATTGACAACGTGAAGGTGCGTTTTTCCAAGTGCTGCAGTCCTGTTCCGGGAGATGCCATTGTAGGCTACATTACCAGAGGAAGAGGAGTGTCTGTTCACAGGGCAGATTGCACAAACATTCACGACCTTACGGATTCTGAAGACCAAAGGTTCATTGAAGTTGAGTGGGATTACGGCAAGAAGGCTACATTTGTAAGCGAGCTTCAGATAAAGGCACTTGACAGACCAAGGCTTCTGCAGGATTTGACAGCTCTTTATGCTGAAGCAAAGCTCAATGCTGTTTCTCTTAACCTGAGGATTACAAAGGATAAGGTTGCAATAGTTGACATAGGTTTTGAAATAAATGAAACAAAACAAATAGAAGATTTGATGAAAAAAATAAAAAAACTTGACGGTGTTCTTGAAGTGTACAGAAACAAAAAATAAATGATAGAAATATTGAAAATGCTGTATTGCCGCAAGGTGATGCGGATTTTCTTTTATAAATCAGAAAACAGTAAGCAGGTGATTTAGTGAGAGGCGTTGTACAGCGTGTCAAACGCGCCAAGGTATCGGTTGATGATAAAGCAATAGGTCAAATTGACCATGGAATAATGCTTTTGCTTGGGGTCGAAGAAGACGATGAAGAAAAAGATTTGGAGTACTTGTGCGACAAGGTTGTAAATTTAAGGATATTTGAAGATGAAGAAGGAAAGATGAACAAAAGTGTCCTGGATGTTCAGGGAAGTCTTCTGGTAGTTTCTCAGTTTACGCTTTTGGGAGATGCAAGAAAAGGCAGGAGACCAAGCTTTATTCAGGCAGCACGTCCTGAAAAAGCAGTACCCATGTATGAGAAATTTATTGATAACATGGTAAAATCAGGATTAAAAACCCAAACAGGCGAATTTGGGGCCGACATGCAGGTAGAGCTTGTAAATGACGGACCAGTTACAATTTTGCTTGACAGCAAAAAAACTTTTTAGGAGGAAATTATGATATTTGAAGCAATGACAGTGGGCTCGTATTACTCAAACTGCTACATAGTGGCAAGCGACAGTACAAAAGAAGCTGCAATAATAGACCCGGGAGCTGATTTTAACAAAATAGACGAAAAAATAATTGAACTGGGATTAAATCCTAAGATGATAATACTTACCCATGCTCACGGGGACCACATTTGCGCCGTAAAGGAACTTATTGAAAAATACAACGCAAAAGTCTACATACACGAAGAGGACGCTTTGGCTTTATCAGACAGCAAAATCAATTTTTCAAAGGTATTGTTCGGAAAAGATATATCCATTGATGCGGATGTAAAATTGAAAGACGGTGATGTGCTGGACCTGGGAGATCTTATGCTAGAAATAATTCACACTCCCGGACACACAAAAGGCGGCATATGCATAAAAGTTGGAAATATAATGATGACAGGGGATACTCTTTTCAACAATTCAATAGGAAGAACAGATTTTCCTGGAGGATCTTTTGAAGAAATAATAGATTCCATACAGGAGAAAATATTCAAGTACGACGAAGATATCATAATTTATCCAGGACACAATTCTCCTTCAACAATAAAATCTGAAAAATTGAGCAATCCTTTTGTCAATTAAGGAGAAGTGATGCTTAGATTTTATTTTTCAGGTCATAACTTTGAATATGAGGCTAGAAATGCCCTCAGGGTTTTTGATCTGAACATTGAGTATGATGTTAAAAATATTGATATAGAAGAGCCTGACTTTCAGTGTGAATATTCTCTTGTTTCAACGTTGGAAGAACAAAAAGGAGCATTTAAAAGCACAGCAATTCTGTATCGCAAAAATGAAAAGATGTATGAAAAAAGCTTTAAAAGCGATGAAATTATATTGGAAAAAGAAAATGACAAGAAAATGAAAAAAACTCTTGTCACAAAATCTATTCACAATGTTTTGAAAAGCCACTACCGCATTGTTCCTGACTACGGTATATTAACGGGTGTAAGAGTTGTGAAAATACTCATAGCCTCAAGGCAGTACGGAAGAAGCGATTCTGAGATAACAAGAATACTCAAGGACACATATGAAGTCACTGATGAAAAAATTGAACTTTTGTGGGATATACTAAACATAGAAGAAAAATACATAAATGAAGAAACGAACAAAGTAAATTACAACTTGTATATCGGAATTCCATTTTGCCCTACTAAGTGCAGCTACTGTTCATTCACATCATTTATAAACTGTGGTCAGAAAAAAATCGAAGCATATGTGGATGTCCTTGTGAAGGAAATCCATGCAACAATTCAAATGGCAAAAGACAAGAATTTGAAGCTGCATTCTGTATATATTGGGGGAGGAACTCCTTCTGTTCTTAATGAAAATCAAATTGATAAATTGTTTGCAGCAATTAAAAGTCATTATGAATTGTCCAGCATAAGGGAAATAACATTTGAGGCAGGAAGGCCTGATACAATAACTTTAGAAAAGCTTCAATGCCTTAAGAACAACAATGTTACAAGAATAAGCATCAATCCTCAGTCCATGAATGAAAAAACACTCCTTTCCATGGGAAGGAATCACAATACAGAAGACATTTTAGAAAAATACCAATTGGCAAGAAGAATCGGTTTTGACTGTATAAACATGGATATAATACTTGGTCTGCCCGGTGAAACTGAAGAAGATGCGTTGAATACCATTGAGAGAATTGTGAAGCTGAAACCTGAAAATATTACGGTTCATTCACTGGCGTACAAAAAAAATGCTGAGTTAACAAGAGAAAGTTCACAGCTTTTAAAGGATTACAGCTTGCTTAGAGGAATGCATGAGCAGGTTAAAAACAGCTGCAGAAAAAACGGCTACAAGCCATATTACATGTACAGGCAAAAAAATATAAAGGGCAATTCAGAAAATGTGGGATATTGTCTAACTTCAAAGGAAAGCATATACAACATGATAATAATTGAGGAGCTTGAAACCATACTTGCCTGCGGTATCGGCGGATCCAGTAAAATAATGACAGAGAATAACCATCACGAGCCTCTTCGCAATTTCAAGAGCCTTGAGGAATACATAAGCCGAATTGATGAAATATTAGAAAAGAAGAGAAATTTGGTGAAATAGTTCATTGGAGGGTATATGAAGAAGTTAACTATGTTTTATCTGGAAAATTGTCCTCACTGCAGACGTGCATACAGCATGATTGAGGAACTGAAAGAAAAAAACCCGAAATATTCAAATGTTGATATTGAGCTTGTTGAGGAATCAAAGAATGTTCAAATAGCCAGCGCCCATGATTACTACTATGTACCTGCATTCTTCCTTGATGGGAAGAAACTGTTTGAAGGCGTTCCGTCACTGGATAAAATAGAGACAGTATTGAAAAAAGCAACAGAATAAAAGAACAGCCGCTTAGCGGCTGTTTTCTTCATCTTCAAGATTTTCATCTTCATGAGAATTTTTTTCAATTACCTGCTTTATTTTGTGAGCAAATTTCATTTCCTTGAAATGATTTGCTCTTTTAGAATCAGACTCTATTTCCCAATGAATAATCAAAGTGAGAGCCGCCCTTAATATAACTATTGAAGCAAGAATTATGAGTTCATCAATAGTCCTTATAACCAGGGTCTTAAGAATCTCCGCACCGAGTTTAAACTCCAAAGCCATTGCAAGAGCCTGAGAAAATTCTATTTTTACGGTTTCATCCGAAAAGTTGAAGTATCTCAGAGCATATTTTATGAATGCTTTTAATGCAGAAAATACTATTATAAATACTCCGACTAACTCCAATAAATGTGCAATGTTAGGGACTAGTGTTGAAATGAGATGTTCTAGCATAAGTTCCTCCGTTTTTTTAAATCAAATGCACTGAAAACATTTACTTACTATTATAAATCATTTAAAGCAGTATGTCAAAGGTACATGCTATGTTTTTTGAGATAAATTTTGTAAATTATTCCTTTTTATATTCATATATTGTCCATTTGTTTATATAAATGAATAAAGGGGTGGAATATATGATAATAGGAATTAAAAAAAGGAATCTGGCAATTATTTTATGCTGTGTGTTGCTGATAACAATTATTTTTGCATATGAAACAATCAGTAATTTTTCTGTGTCTGTATCTGCAGGAATTTCAAACTGGGGGCTTAAGTTCAATGAAAGCGGCACAACCCCCATAGGCAATGAAACAAGGGATTATCTTAAAAAATATAATGCATACTATGTGGGTGACAATGACGAAAAAGTTATTTATCTTACATTTGATGCTGGTTATGAGAATGGATACACGCAGGATATTCTTGATACATTGAAGAAGCATGATGTTAAGGCTGCATTCTTCCTGGTAGGACATTATATTGAAAAGGAACCTGAACTTGTGAAAAGGATGGTTCAAGAAGGACATATTGTAGGAAACCACACCTACAGCCATCCTGATATGTCTAAAATCGCTGATGTGGAATCTTTCAAGAAGGAACTTAATTCCCTGGAAGAACTTTACAAACAAACAATTGGGCAGGATATGCCCAAGTACTACAGACCTCCACAGGGCAAATTCAACGAAGAAAATCTCAAGATGGCAAATGAGATGGGATATAAAACAATGTTCTGGAGCCTTGCATACCAAGACTGGTCAAATGACAAGCAGCCTTCCAGAGAAGCCGCCTTTGAAAAATTGATTCCCCGCATTCATCCGGGAGCAGTTGTTCTTTTGCACAGCACTTCAAAAACCAATTCTGAAATTTTAGATGAACTTCTCACTAAGTGGAAAGAGCTTGGCTACACATTTCGAACCATAGATGAACTTGTTCAAGACAATTAAGAATGAAGAGTTAAGAATTAAAAGAAGGAATTGCGCTAAGGCGCAATTCCAACAATTAATTTTTCATTCTTAATTCTTAATTAACAAACTTTTTGTTGTTGACAAATAATTTGTATTGTGTTAATTTTAATGTAAACAAATTGCTTGGGGAAGAGTAATCATAAAGAATTAATTACAGCAAGACAGGGACGATGGAATCCTGTTATTAACTTGTGGTGAAGACACCTCTATTACAGCAGTTACTTAATTGAGAGGGACTATTTATAGTCCAAGTAGGGTGGCAACGCGGGTTATACTCGTCCCTAAGGGGATGGGTTATTTTTTTTGATAAATTGCTTGGAGGATGAATTATGGAAACGATGGGAACACTCAGAAGAACTAACATGTGCGGACAACTGAACAAGGACCATATCGGCAAGGAAGTTGTAGTCATGGGATGGGTTCAAAAAAGAAGAAGTCTCGGAGGTCTTATTTTTGCCGATGTAAGAGATGTTACAGGGTTGATTCAGGTTGTATTTGACACTGATGTTAACAAGGAAGCATTTGATAAGGCTGAAAGTTTAAGAAGTGAATTCGTTATTGCTGTAAGAGGTGAAGTTTTAGAAAGACAATCTAAAAATCCTGACATGGCAACAGGAGAAATTGAAGTATATGCTCATGAATTGAAAATTTTAGACACAGCTGAAACTCCTCCGATTTATATAAAAGACAACGATGACGTATCTGAACAAATGCGTTTGAAATACAGATATCTTGATTTAAGAAAACCATCTATGCAGAAGAATCTTTTGACAAGAAGCAAGACCTCAAAGGTAATAAGAGACTTTTTGTATGACAACGGCTTCAATGAAGTAGAAACTCCATTTCTGGCTAAGCCTACACCTGAAGGAGCAAGAGATTATCTTGTGCCCAGCAGAGTAAATCCAGGCAACTTTTATGCACTGCCTCAGTCACCTCAGCTTTACAAGCAGCTTTTGATGGTGTCAGGCATGAACAGATACTATCAGATAGTAAGATGCTTCAGAGATGAAGATTTAAGAGCAAACAGACAACCGGAATTCACTCAGGTGGACATTGAAATGTCATTTGTTGATGTTGAAGATGTAATAAGCATCAATGAAAAATTGATTCAAAAAATATTCAAGGAAATTAAAAATGTTGATATAACTCTTCCTATAAGACGCATGTCATATCAGGAAGCCATGGACAAGTACGGATGCGACAAGCCTGACCTTCGCTTTGGTTATGAACTTGAAAACATCACTGACATTTTTGCTAATTCTGAGTTTAATGCATTTAAATCAACTTACGACAATGGCGGTATGATAAAGTGTGTTAAAATAGATGCATCAGCTGATGAGTTCTCAAAGAAGGGAATTTCCAAGCTTGAAAAATTCGTCAAGACATATGGAGCTAAAGGTCTTGCATGGTTCAAATATGAAAACAACACATTTGAATCTCCAATAGCAAAATTCCTGACAGAAGAAGAAACAGGTAAGTTAATGGGAAGATTACAAATTAAGGAAAAGGATGTTGTTTTCATATTGGCTGACAAGGAATCAGTTGTAAACACAGCTTTGGGAGCCTTGAGAATTGAAATTGCACACGATAAGAATTTAATTGACAACAATAAATTTGAACTTGTATGGATAACTGAATTCCCGTTGTTTGAATACAGCGAAGAAGAAGACAGATATGTTGCCAAGCACCATCCTTTTACAGCTCCTGTTGATGAAGATATTGACAAAATAGAATCTAATCCAGGTGCTGTAAGAGCAAAAGCATACGACATAGTTATTAACGGAGATGAAATAGGCGGCGGAAGCATCCGTATAACAAACAGAACACTGCAGAACAGAATGTTCAGAGCCCTTGGATTCACAGACGAAGAAGCACAGGACAAATTCGGATATCTTCTTGAAGCCTTCAAATACGGAGTGCCTCCTCACGGAGGAATTGCTTACGGACTTGACCGTTTCATGATGCTTCTTACAGAAAGTGACAATATAAGAGACGTAATAGCATTCCCTAAAACTCAAAGTGCTTCATGCCTTATGACTGACTCACCAAGCGGTGTAACAGGCAAACAGCTGAAGGAACTTGAGATAGAGGTAACAGCTAAATAACATTGTATTATATGGAAAGGAATGTTCAATGAATCAGGTAGGTAAGATAGAAAAAATAAATGGAAACAAAGCAACAGTTTCAGTGAGAAGACCAAGCGGATGCGGTTCAAGCTGCGCCAGCTGCAGCGGTACATGCAGCCAGGCAAATGTAATTGTTGAAACAGAGATCAACGAAGGGTATGAAGTAGGAGATTATGTTGAAATTACAACTGAGAATGAGGTTGCATTCAAACAGATACTCATACTTTACGGAATTCCTTTTGGATTGATGATGATAACAATAGGTGCTGTGCAGCTTTTATCAAACAGTCCCAACAAAGACATGATATCAGCGGTTGCTTCTGTATTGTCCCTTGGAGTGTCATTTGTCCTTTTGAAGGCATATGACAAAAAGGAAATGAAAAACAACACTTTGAAGCTTACAATAGGAAGAAAGCTTTATTAAGATTAGGGTTATGATGAATATATTTGAAATGCAATATGAAAATTCCATCAAAAAAAATGGGCCTCTTGCACAGCGCATGAGGCCTGTAACGCTTGAAACATTTGTGGGACAAGAGCACATTGTTGGAGAGGGAAAAATTCTTAACAGAGCTATAAAAGCTGACAAGCTTTCCTCAGCTATATTTTATGGACCTCCGGGAACCGGAAAAACAACTTTGGCTAAAATTATTGCTGAAAACACCAATAATAATTTCACCACGCTCAATGCAGTAACAAGCGGAATAAAAGACATAAAGGAAAAAATAAGCTATGCTGTTGACCAGTTGTCCTTGTACAACAAGAGGACAATCCTGTTTATCGATGAAATTCATCGTTTCAATAAGTCGCAGCAGGATGCTTTGCTTCCTTATGTTGAAAACGGCACTATAATTTTGATTGGTGCCACAACTGAAAATCCTTACTTTGAAGTAAATCCTGCTTTGATATCACGTTCACTTGTGTTTGAGTTCAAGAAAATTACAGATGATGACATAATTAAAGTTTTAAAAAAAGCTGCAGCAGACAAAGAAAACGGATATGGAGCGAAAAAGATAAAAATTACTGAAGAAGCATTAAATCATATTGTGAACAACTCAAACGGAGATGCAAGAAAAGCATTAAGCGCCCTTGAACTTGGAGTAGAAACAACTCCCGAGACTGACAGCGAAATCGTCATAGATATTTCTGTTGCAGAAGAATGCATACAGCAGAAAAAACTTGAATATGATAAAAACGGAGACAGTCACTACGACACAATTTCAGCATTCATCAAAAGCATGAGGGGCTCTGACCCTGATGCAGCGGTTTTCTGGCTTGCAAAAATGATAAAATCAGGAGAGGATCCGAAGTTCATAGCAAGACGAATTATAATCTGTGCTTCCGAAGATGTTGGAAATGCAGACCCAAGGGCTCTTGAGGTAGCAGTGAACGCTTTTAAGGCTGTGGAAATAATAGGTTTTCCAGAAGGGCGCATCATTCTTGCTCAGGCCGTCTTATACATTGCTTGTGCCCCTAAAAGCAATGCATCATACGTTGCAATAGACAGAGCCATGGTAGCAGTGGAGAAAAATGCCGTTGATGTACCTCTTCATTTGAAAGACAAACATTACAGTGGAGCAGAAAAGCTTGGCAGAGGAATAAGCTACAAATACCCTCATGATTATGAAAAGTTTTATGTAAAGCAGAATTACCTGCCTGATACAATGAGAAACTCAACTTTTTATCAGCCTAAGGAATCAGGGTATGAAAGCAGAATCAAAAAGTTTTTAGAATACCTGAAACAGTAACGGAGGGACTTCTATGAATTACAAATTATTTAATTCCTGTATTACAGATACAGATATAGACGAAATATTAAAAAACAAAATTAAATTTGAAGAATACGACAAAAATGACAAATATGACATTACTGTAGATTTTTACAACCAAGACCTGCAGGATGAGGTTTTAAATGACAACGTGTCATTTGAAATCAAAAGAAACCATTATTTGTTCATCAAAAAAGTTAGAGACTTGTTTGAACAGAACGACATTAAAATAAACAAGTTTTTTCTCATGGGAACAATTCTGGAACTGGACAAAGATGAAATACTTATTTCAGTTCTGAAGTCAAACCATGAAAACAAAAGCAACACCATATGGCCATGTAAGGAAATCTTCATTTTTGAAGACAGCAAAAACAAGCTTGACGACTTGCTCTTCAACAATCAGATTTCCGAAGAGGACTACGAATCAAACTTGGAATACCTGAAAGACGAACTGAGTATTTACGACAACGAAGACGAACACGGATATCTAAATTAATTGCAGGAGAGAAAAAATGAAAGCATACGATTTAATAAACAAAGTTGAGTTGGAAGTGACCACAAAGGACCTCATCGACTTGATGAAAGAAGAAAACAGACAGGTAGATTTGATTTTGCACGAAAAGAAAACAGACGAAGACGGCTACCTCACATGGGATGCTGAGCACTGGACTACGGTTGATTCAAAAAGATTCATGAGATGTTATTCTCTTGGTGACAGACAGCTGAGAGATTACACTTCTCACAATATTTATGATTTGAAAAATGATTTTAAGCCTGAAGAAGCAAAGGAAATTCAAATTAACTGATATTGAAGTTTCTCCTTGTAACCTTATGTGTTGTTTTTAATAATATAATACAGGTAATAATAAAGGAGGAACTCTATGGAACTTTATATAATAACCTTTAAACACGGTAATTACGCTGTAGCTGCATACAACAAACTATCAGGCTACGGATTAAGAAATATCAGACTTATGCAGACGCCTTTCAGCATCAAAAGCGAGTGCGATTTGTGCATCAAAGCTTTCGGAAAGGAAGCATTAAATGCAGTTCTCAGTGAATGCAGCGGAAAATATTCCTTAGACAACGTGTACAGCGCTGTCAATAAAAATGGAACCTATGTTTACAAACTGCTTCCATAAAAAAGCTAAAAAAGTCAACGAAAACCGTAAGAGGTTTTCGTTGACTTTTTTGAAATCCAAATGTAGTGTTGCAGCATTGTAAATTATTTACTGGTAACAAGAGGTAAATAGTGGTATAATTATGTTGGAAAATGGTGTCGTTAAAATTAAACTCGAAACTTGCAATTATATTATAGTGACAGGATATTAATATGAAGGAAACTGTTTGTAAAGAAATATATAAAGTTCTAGAAAAGTCAAAGAAAATAGCTGCCGTAAGACCATACAAATCCTATGAAATGAGCATGGAAGCGTACAATAAGTCCAGGGAATTCGGCCTAAAAACTGAAGAAGGCTTCAGCCTTGTAGCCATGTCCTTTGCCTGCAGGGCAAAATCAGAAATAAGTCAAATGCTGGATTGTTCTCTTAGAGCTTTGGAGATTTTCGAGGCTACAAATAATGTGGATGGAAAGATAAAGGCTTTGAACCTTGCAGGCATTGCTTACTTTTACAGCTCAATGTATGAAGAATCACTTAGATATTTTTTAGAGGTTTCCGATCTTGCATCTAACCAAGGTGATGAATTCATGCTGAGCTGTGTAATGAACAACATAGGCGAAATATACCGTGAATCTTCATGCTATAAGAAGGCTCTTGATTATTTTTTCAAATCTCTAAAACTCTCAGAAAAAAACAAATACCAAATGAATGAAGCATCCATACTGGGAAATATAGGGGAGATTTTCTTCAATGAAGGCAGGTATGATGAATCCCTTGATTACTACTCCAGAAGCTATGATATTTTAGTTGAAAAAAATGATTTGTTAACCATGGGCGACATTGAAAACAGGCTCGGAAAAATATACTTTTCAGTCAAAGACTACATCAAGGCAGAAGAATACTATTTCAGGGCACTTAACAGATTAGAGGAAGTAAACAACAAGTATTTTACCATTGATGTGCTTATGAACATTGCAGAGCTGCTGTCATGTAAAAAAGACAGAAATGCTTTCATTTATAGCGAAAAGGCCATGTCCTATGCTGAACAAATAAATGCGAAAAAAAAGATGTGCCACGTATACAAGTATATATCAGAATGTTATGAGAGTGAGGGAGACTATAAATCTTCTCTTGAGTACTACAAAAAATTCTACAACATAAATGAAGAAATAACAGCTTCAAATTTGGGGAACAAACTTGAGCTGTTAAATGTAGGATTGAAATACATTAAGGAAAATGAAAAATACGAGAAGTTAAAAATCAGGCTTGAGGAGGAAATATCTGCTCAAACCAAAGAACTGGAAAGAATAAGAAAGGCAAATGAAATACTTGAGAAAAGAGCTTATGAAGATGAACTTACTGGAGTACCAAATAGAAGAAGCATAAACTTCTGCCTGAACAACACAATGGAGGAAGCTTTGTTAAATGATGATAACATGGTATTGTTCATGATAGATATTGACAATTTTAAAAAATACAATGATTGCTGGGGACATTCAAAAGGGGATTTTTGCTTGAAGAAAGTGGCAAGCTGCATTAAAAACATTCAGATGGAAAGAAAAGACACCTTCGGAAGGTATGGAGGCGAAGAATTTGTATACTTTGCAAAGTCCATAACATATGAACAATCGTTGGAACTTGGAAACTCAATAAGAAATGAAGTTGAAAAACTTGGGCTCAACTATATTGAAGATGGACAAACTAATGCTGTAACTATTAGCTTGGGAGGAATCACAGGTAAGGCAGCTAGACTAGGAAGTGTTTCAAAAATTATGGCAGCAGCCGACAAAGAGCTTTACAAAGCAAAGGAAGCAGGCAGGAACAAGGCTGTTTTGAGACTTGTTGACTAATCAGGCATTTAACCGCAATTATATTTAATGTTGCGGTTTTTTTATATAATAGGAAAGCTCTCTTTCCTATTATATAAAAAAGAGGAGTGCATATAGGACGTCCTTAACCTTAGGGGGGCGTGGAATCAAAAACTCGTATGCGTTTTAACGCAGTCGGCGGACATAGCTCCATAACGGAGTTGCGGAGCAACTTTTTTATTTGCAAATAAATTTATGAATAATTGTATTCAAAAAAAATTTCAAATAATGTTGACAAAATTAGTAGGGTATATTATAATAAGCCATACCCTACTAAAAAGGTAGGAATTGTTGAGAGGAGAGCAGAAATGATTTTATCAACAAAGGGCAGATATGGACTTAAAGCAATATTTGAACTTGCGCTGAACTACGGTTCGGGACCTGTTTCTCTTAAAAGAATATCAGATAAATATGATATATCAGAAAGTTATCTGGAGCAACTTTTCGCTAAATTAAAAAAAGGCGGTTTTATTGATACGGTCAGAGGTCCTCAAGGAGGATACATGCTTGCAAAACGACCGGATGAAATAACCGTGGGAATGGTACTTAGAACGTTGGAAGGGGATATCACAACTTCCGAGTGCATAAACAAGGAAGTGTGTTCCAGAGAATCAATTTGCGCCACAAGAGTTATATTTGAAAAAATAGAAAACAGTATAAACAATGTAATAGATAATATAACTTTAGCTGATATGTATGAGGAACGAAAAACAATATTAACGGAGGAATAAAATGAGCAAGAAACTTTATCTTGACAATGCTGCAACAACAAGAGTAAAAAAAGAAGTAATAGAAGAAATGCGTCAATATTTTGATGAATATTACGGCAATCCTTCAAGTTCACTGTACGAGCTTGGAAGAAAGTCTAAAGAAGCCATAGAAAATGCAAGAAAACAGGTTGCGGACTTCTTAAACGCAGATGAGAAGGAGTTATATTTTACTGCAGGTGGCTCCGAATCAGACAACTGGGCTGTTAAAGGAGTTGCATTTGCAAACAAGAACAAAGGAAATCATATAATTACTACAAAAATTGAGCATCATGCAATTTTACACACATGTGAATATCTTGAAAAGTTCGGTTTTGAAACCACTTATCTAGATGTTGATAAATATGGAATGATTGACCTTGAAAAACTCAAAGAAGCCATAAGACCTGAAACAATACTTATATCAATAATGTATGCAAACAATGAAATAGGAACAATTCAGCCTATTGAACAAATTGGAGAGATTGCTCAGGAACATGGAATCATATTCCACACTGATGCAGTCCAGGCTCTTGGCAGCGTTAAAATTGACGTTAAAAAACAACACATAGATCTTTTGTCCATGTCAGCTCATAAAATCGGCGGTCCTAAGGGTGTTGGCGGAATGTTCATCCGTAAAGGCGTGAAAATCGACAACTTCATCCACGGAGGCGGACAGGAAAGAGGAAGAAGAGCTGGAACCGAAGGAGTTCAAAGCATAGTGGGATTTGGCAAGGCTGTCGAAATAGCTGAAAGAGACTTTGACAAACACATTGCAAATCTAACAAAGCTCAGAGACAGACTTATTGATGGAATCAAATTGAATATTTCTGAGGTAGTTCTTAACGGCCATCCTACAATGAGACTTCCAAACAATGTAAACTTCTCATACAAGTATGTTGAAGGTGAATCAATACTTCTGCTTCTGGATATGGAAGGAATTTCTGCTTCAAGCGGTTCTGCGTGTACTTCAGGCTCACTTGATCCTTCACACGTGCTTTTGGCAACAGGGCTAGACCACGGTACAGCACATGGATCAATCCGTTTCTCCATCAGCGAAGAAATAACTGAAGAAGACATAGATTACACAGTTGAAACAATGAAAAATATAATTTCAAGATTAAGAGCAATGTCACCTATTAAGAATGACGAAGATTTGAAAAAAGGAAACAGTCTATAATAAAAATTCATTAACATATTTAAAAATCGGAGGAAATTATGTATACAGAAACAGTGATGGACCACTTCAGAAATCCAAGGAATGTAGGTTCAATGGAAAACGCAGACGGAGTAGGCCAGGTTGGAAACCCAAAATGCGGAGATATCATGAAAATCTATTTGAAAATAAATGATGATATAATTGAAGATGTGAAGTTTGAAACTTTTGGATGCGGCTCTGCTATTGCTTCTTCAAGCATGGCAACAGAACTCATAAAAGGAAAGAGCATTGACGAAGCAGTTGAACTTTCAAACAAGGCGGTTATAGAAGCATTGGGTGGACTTCCACCTGTAAAGGTCCACTGTTCAGTTTTAGCTGAGCAGGCAGTTAAATCAGCACTTTTTGATTATTCTCAAAAAACAGGCAAGGTTATAAAGGGCTTGGAAGATTACAAGCCTGAAGATGATGAAGATATCCACTGCCACTAAAAATATAATTGTAAAAGCGGAGCGTAGCTCCGCTTTTTGATTAAAGTATTTCCGGTAGAATTAATTGAAATTTATGATCAATAAAAAATATTGAGATATTGTTACTATGTATTGTTGACTTTTGTTTCTAAATGTGAGTAAATTTGAAATATAGTTGACAATATGGGAAAGAATACATTATAATTTCTTAATAAAGAGTACCTATGAGAAATGGAGGAACCATGGATACATTAGATAGATTTTCCATAAATAATATAAGAAAAGAGTATTTGAATTTTTTCAAAAGCAAAGGACATTTGACTGAGCAAAGCTTTTCATTGATTCCTAAAAATGATAAGAGTTTGCTTTTAATAGGAGCCGGAATGGCACCTTTGAAGAAATATTTTACAGGAGCTGAAACACCGCCCTCAAAAAGAATGGCAACATGTCAGAAGTGCGTAAGAACAGGCGATATAGACAATGTTGGTCTCACAGCAAGACATTTGACTTTCTTTGAAATGCTTGGAAACTTTTCATTTGGAGATTATTTCAAAAATGAAGCAATTGCATGGGCCTGGGAACTCCTGACAGACGTTTTAAAAATAGATGCAAACAGACTTTGGGTAACAGTGTATGAAGATGACGACGAAGCAGCTGAAATCTGGCACAACAGCGTCGGAATTCCAAAGGAAAGAATAGTGAGACTTGGAAAGGAAGACAACTTCTGGGAACTTGAAGTAGGACCAAGTGGACCATGTTCTGAAATATATTACGACACAGGAGCAGACAGAGGATGCGGTTCACCTGACTGCAAACCCGGATGCGACTGCAACCGATACATAGAAATATGGAATCTGGTGTTCACTCAGTTTGACAAGGATGAACAAGGGGTGTACCATCCACTTCCAAATCCAAACATAGACACAGGAATGGGACTTGAAAGAGTTGCATCGGTTCTTCAGGGAAAACCGACTGTTTACGACGTTGAGCCGCTTATTTCAATCATATATAAAGTAGAAGAAATATCTAAAGTTACATACGGTGTTGACAAGAAAAAAGACACATCAATGAAAATAATCTGCGACCACTCAAGAGCAGCAACATTCATGATTGGAGATGGAGTTATACCTTCAAATGAAGGAAGAGGATATGTACTTAGAAGACTCATAAGAAGAGCCATTCGTCAGGGAAAATCTCTGGGAATACATTCTGAATTCCTCACAAAGACAGTGAAGGTTGTAATAGACAACTGGAAGGAAGCATATCCTCAACTGGCTGAAAAAGAAAGCTACATTCTCAAGGTTGTTCAGCTGGAAGAAGAAAAATTCAAAACAACAATTGACCAGGGACTTGAGCTTCTCACAAAAGAACTTGAAGCAATGAAAGGAACTGACAAAAATGTTTTTGACGGAAGTGTTGCATTCAAACTTTATGACACTTACGGTTTTCCTGCAGAACTTACAGAAGAAATACTTATAGAAAACGGATTTGAATTTGATAAGAAACAGTTCCAATCCATCATGGAAGATCACAGACAAATGGCCAGAGAAGCTAGGAGCAAGACTGGCAGCTCCGGATGGAAGGATGAAGAATTTAACATAGACACGGAAAAGACAATTTTTACAGGATATGAAAAATTATCTGATACTGCAGAAGTTGTTGCAATAGTCGTTGATCAGGAGCAGGTAAACACAATAAGCGAAAGTCAAAGCGGTATTGTTGTTCTTGACAAAACTCCGTTTTACGGTGAAAGCGGCGGACAGACCGGAGACTCGGGAAAATTCTCTGCAGAAGGAATGGAAGCTTTAGTAACAGACACAAAGAAGTTTAAAAAGAGCATTTTCCTTCATGAAACAACAGTTTTAAAGGGAAGTATTTCTGTTGGGGATAAAATTTCTGCAGATGTAAATACTGACCAGAGGAAAAATACTGCAAAGAACCACACATGTACACATATTCTGCACAAGGTTCTTAAGGAAATGCTTGGAGACCATGTCAACCAGGCAGGTTCATACGTTTCAAAGGACAGACTGAGATTTGACTACACTCATTTTGAAGCAGTGGATTATGAAACACTTCGTGAAATCGAAAGACGCGTTAATGAAGCAATACTTCATGATTACAATGTCAATACTGATGTTCTCAACATAGAAGAAGCAAGAAAATCTGGTGCTACAGCTTTGTTTGATGAAAAATACGATGAAGTGGTTAGAGTTGTCAGCGTGGGAGATTTCAGCAAAGAACTTTGCGGAGGAACTCACATTGATGAAACTTCTAAAATAGGAATGTTTAAAATAATTTCTGAAGGAGGAATTGCTTCAGGAATCAGAAGAATAGAAGCAATTACTGGAAGAACCGCAATTGAATACTTAAATGATCTTGTTAAAATAACAGATGAAGTTTGTGCTGCGATGAAAACAAGCAAGGAAGAGCTGCCATCAAAAGTGAATGCTCTTAAAAAGGAAACTAAGGACAAAGAAAAAGAAATCCAAAAGCTTAACAATGAAATACTGAAGAATAGCATGGATCAGATTCTTGACCAGTTTGAAGAAATAAACGGCATAAAACTGTTTAGTTTAAAACTTAAAGACAAGGATGCAAATTCATTAAGAGAAATAGCAGACAAAATAAAAGATAAAAATGAAAGCTGTGCAATTATCCTGTCATCGGACTTAGGAGACAAGGTTCTGTTTGTGTCTTCCGTTACAAAGGATTTGAACGGTAAGGGAATACAGGCAGGAAACATTGTAAAGGCTGCTGCTGCAGTTGCAGGAGGCGGAGGAGGAGGAAGACCCGACTTTGCTCAGGCAGGAGGAAAAAATCCTGAAAAAATTGACGAAGCAATCGAAGCAGTAAAGGAACTTTTAAGAAACAAGTAATACAATTAAGAATGAAAAATTAATAGTGAAAAATTAAATGAAGGAAATGTGACGCGTAACATTTCCAACAATAATTTTTAATTCTTAACTCTTAATTCTTAATTAATATATTGTTTGATTTTATTACAAAAATGTAGTACAATATTTAAAGGTTATGTAAAGAGGTGGTTATTATGGATAGCAATGTAAACAATACAGCAAAATTTGATTACAATATGGAATCATTAAATGAAGCCAGGGAGATTATATCACAGGTGTATCAGTCGCTCAAAGAAAAAGGTTATAATCCCAACAACCAGCTCATTGGTTATATTTTGTCAGGTGATCCGACTTATATAACAAATCATAACAATGCAAGAAGTTTAATACGTAAAATAGAGAGAGACGAACTGTTAGAAGAAATATTAAATGTTTATTTAGAAGTAATAGACCTTTAAAATTCTATGTGGAAAGCAGTATATGTGTATATACTGCTCTCTTTTATATTGCATATGCAATATTGGAGAATCAATGAAATATATAAATTTATTTGAAAAAGAAAATGTATCGAAGTTATGTTACGGAACACTGTCATTAAGCGATTTACAAAACAACAATACCATAGAAAACAAAGTAAAATTACTGAACTACGCTTATGACAAGGGAATAAATTTTTTTGACACAGCCGAGCTTTATGACAACTATAATATTTTAAAACAATTCATAAAAGACAAAGACAGGGTTAAACTAAACATAGCAACAAAAAGCTATGCATATGACAGAAAATCTGCAGAATATAGTGTCAATAAGGCTTTAGAGGAAATGAACACGGATTATCTCGATGTATTTATGCTTCACGAACAGGATAACGGCAACAATTTTTTGGGCCATTACCAGGCAGTGGAACGATTGATGGAGTACAAACAGCAAGGTATAATAAAACGTTTTGGAATATCAACTCACAGAGTTGAAGCTGTACGTGACAGCATAATGTTCAAGGAAATAGAATTTGTTTTTCCCCTTTTAAACATGAAAGGCATTGGAATCTCAGACGGTACAATTGATGACATGCTTGAAGCCGTAAAAAAGGCAAAGGAAAACAACAAATTCATAATGGCTATGAAAATCTATGGAGGAGGCCATTTGATAAACGAAGCAAGGGAAGCCTTCAAGTTTGCAAATGATTTGAGTTTTGTGGACTCCATAGCGGTAGGTATGAGCACGTTTGAAGAAATTGATGCGAATATCGCTTATTTAGAAAACAATGAGTTAAATATTAATATAAAAAATAAAATCAGAAATCAGAAGAGAACTCTCGTTGTAGAAGAGTGGTGTATTGGTTGCGGAAAATGCGCAAGAAAGTGCAAACAGAACGCTCTTGAGATTGTTGAC
Organism: Firmicutes bacterium UBA6113; assembly: GCA_002422545.1. Classification (GTDB taxonomy): domain Bacteria; phylum Bacillota; class Clostridia; order Tissierellales; family Sedimentibacteraceae; genus Sedimentibacter. Next base: position 106,183 of record DIWF01000038.1, read on the forward strand.
GGCAAGTGTGTCGTTGATATGAACAAATGTGTTTTGTGCAGCTACTGCGCCGGTGAATGTACGGATTTTTATATCAAAATTGTGTGAGGTTGCTATGGACAGATTAATGGGTCTAGATGTGGGAGACAGAACTATTGGAGTGGCGGTGAGTGATTTGTTGATGATTACGGCCCAAGGAGTCACTACAATACGAAGAACAAATATTAAGAACGATATTAATGAGCTCAAGAAGATCATAGATGAATATCAGGTAACAAAGATAGTGTCAGGATTACCCAAAATGCTTGATGGAACAGTTGGCATTCAAGGTGAGAAGGTTCTGGCATTCATCGAAAAAATGAAGCAGCATATTAATCTGCCTGTTGAGTTCGAAGATGAAAGGTTCACCACAACTATTACCGAAAGAATGTTAATAGACGCTGATGTTAAAAGAAAAAAAAGAAAAGAAGTAATAGACAAATTAGCCGCAGTTCAAATTCTGTCGGGATATATGCAGAGAACAAAAAATAAAATATAGGCCAAGAGGAGAAAAATGGAAGAAAATATTATTGAACTGATCAATGAAGAAGGAAAAAAAGAAAAACTTGTTGTGGAAGCTACATTTCATATTGATGATACAATGTATGCTGTTCTTCATGAAATCAACTCTGACGAAGGCATGATATTTTATGTTGAAGAAACTGAAGACGGAAACGGAGTATTTATTCCTGTAGAAGATGAAGAAGAAATTCAAGAAGTTATTGAAGTTTATGAAGGAATTGCTGATGATTTAATTTAAACAAAATCAAGGGGGTGTTTTTTGTGAGTGAAGCAGATTATCTGGTTAAATTGCTGTGTGAAAACGGATATAAGTCTACAATACAGAGAACCATGATATATGAAATCCTGGCCGAAAACAAAGATAAGCATTTAAGTACAGAAGAAATCTACGAACTTGTAAAAAACAAAAACCCTAAGATGGGAATTGCAACTACTTACAGGACACTTCAGCTTTTTGAAGAAATTGGTATGGTATACAAGCATAATTTTGATGACGGTCTTAGCAGATATGAAATTTTGTCGCCCAACAGCAACGAAATTCATCAACATCATCATTTATTGTGCAAAAAATGCGGAAAGATCATTGAAGTCAAAGAAGACTTGATGAACTCATTGGAAGAAATAATAGAAAAACAATACAATTTTGAAATATTGAATCACGTGGTCAAGTTCACCGGAATCTGCAGTCAATGCAGAAATAAGGAGAATGAAAATGGCAACAGAAAAGAAACATAAATTAAAAGTAATACCCCTGGGTGGTCTCGGGGAAATCGGAAAAAATATGACTGTAATAGAATATGGCACAAACATCATAGTCATAGACTGCGGCATGTCATTTCCTGATGACCAAATGCTGGGAATAGACATAGTTATACCGGATATAACATATTTAATAAAAAATAAAGACAAAATAAAAGGGATAGTACTTACACACGGTCACGAAGACCACATAGGAAACATTCCTTACTTGCTTAAAAAAATCAATGTTCCCATTTATGGAACAAAGCTTACACTTGGGCTGGTAAAAAATAAAATACTGGAACATAAAATTGAAGACGCTTCCCTTAATGTTGTTGAAAAGGGACAGACAATCAATCTGGGATGCTTCAAGATTAAATTTATCCAAACAAACCACAGCATTCCTGATGCAGTGGGCTTTGCTATCGACACGCCAATTGGAATGGTTGTGCATACAGGAGACTTTAAAATTGACTTCACGCCTATTGACGATGATGTTATTGACCTTGGAACATTTGCAGAACTTGGAAGAAAAGGTGTGCTTCTGGCTATGTCAGACAGCACAAACGTGGAAAGATCAGGCTTTTCAGCTTCAGAAAGAACTGTTGGAGAAAAGTTCATAGAATCTTTCAAAAACTGTGAATCAAGAATACTAGTTGCAACATTTGCATCAAATATCCACCGCGTGCAGCAGGTTATTAATGCTGCTGTAATATATGGAAGAAAGGTGGCTGTTTCTGGCAGAAGCATGATAAACAACATCGATGTTGCACAGGAACTTGGATATCTGGACATTCCTGAAGACACTCTTATAAATGTTAATGATCTTAAAAAATACAAAGACAATGAAGTGGTAATCATAACCACCGGCAGTCAGGGCGAACCTATGTCGGCACTTACCCGTATTGCCAACAATGATCATAAAAAAATTCAAATAAAACAGGGAGACCTGGTTATTATTTCTGCCAGCGCAATACCGGGCAATGAAAAAACCGTTTCAAGAGTTATAAACACTCTTTATGAAAAGGGAGCCATAGTATACTATGACGCATTGACTCAGGTTCACGTATCAGGCCACGCCAGAAGAGATGAATTAAAGCTGATGCTTTCTCTTTTAAAGCCAAAATTCTTCATACCTGTCCACGGCGAATACAGACACCTGGTTCAGCATGCAAGACTAGCTGAAGAACTTGGGATTCCAAAGGAAAATACTTTAATAGGCAAAAATGGAGATGTTATTGAATTAACATCAAAATCCATAGCCAAAAATTCAACTGTTACTTCAGGAAATATTCTTGTTGACGGTCTTGGTGTGGGAGATGTAGGAAACATAGTTCTCAGGGACAGAAAGCTGTTGTCTGAAAACGGATTAATAATAGTTGTGCTGTCTACAGAAAAAGGAACCGGAAAAGTTCTTGCTGGTCCTGAAATTGTTTCTAGAGGTTTCATCTATGTTCGTGAGAACATAGATTTGATTGAAGATTCAAAATTTGTTATCAGAAAAGCACTGACAAAATGCCAGGAAACAAATGTTAAGGAATGGAACAACATTAAAATGGCAATAAAGGATGCTTTGAGCAGCTTTATTTACGATAAAATCAGACGTAATCCAATGATACTTCCGATTATAATTGAAGTTGACAACGATAAGTTTGATGATGATAAATTGTTTGAAAAGCTTGACAACGAATTTGACTTTGAAGAAATTCTGCATTAGTTAAATTAAAATGCTCCCTTCAAGATAAAATCTGATGTGACCCCAATAAGTTAGACT
>DIWF01000002.1 GCA_002422545.1 Firmicutes bacterium UBA6113
AAACTCCTGTTGATGATGAGACTCCCGTTGAAGACGAAACTCCTTCTAATGAAATTTACATAAAGCTTGTAAATTCTTATGACAAATTATTGAATATTTTTGAAAAACTTTTAAGTTATTTGAATAACTAAAATTTTTCAAAATGAATAATTTAACTGTCTACGCCCGGCAGGAAGAAATATTCTTCCTGCCGGGCATCTGTGTATGATTTAGTTATTAATCATATAATCCAAATCACTCATTGAAAATATGCATAGTCGTTATAAGGTTGACAATATTTTTTTGCACATATATAATAGTTATAGTTTAGATAATTAATTGTTTATTTTTTGAATAAGGACAAGCTGATTAATGAACATAACAAAATACCAATAAGGAGGTAAGATATGCCTTATATAGGTAAAGTTTTAGTTGTTGATGATGATCAAAATGTACTTGAATTAGTTAAGTTATACGGAGAAAGAGAAGGCTTTAATGTTATAGGTATAAATGACGGTGATGCAGTGCTTGCAGCTTTTGACAGAGAAAATCCTGATGTTGTAATTCTTGATATTATGCTTCCAGGTACAGATGGTCTCACACTATGCCGTACGTTAAGATCTATTCGTATGGTTCCAATAATTATGCTTACAGCTAAAGGAGAAGAGGCTGATCGTGTCTTGGGTCTTGAGATGGGTGCTGATGACTATGTTTCTAAACCTTTTAGCCCAAGAGAACTTGTTGCAAGAATTAAGGCAGTTCAACGCAGAACACAACCAATTGACGCTTTAATATATAGTAAGTTAAAATATGCTGAATTAGAAATAGAAGCTGACATCAGAAGAGTTAATGCAAATGGTTCAATAGTAGAATTGACGCCCAGAGAATTTGATTTGCTTTATCATTTTGCTCAGAATCCACGACGTGTTTTTAACAGGGATGATTTGCTATCAGCTGTATGGGGATATGATTATTATGGAGATCAACGGACTGTAGATGTTCATATTAGAAGGCTAAGGGAGAAATTAAGAGATCTGTCTTATGAATGCATAACAACAGTATGGGGTGTTGGATACCAGTTTACACCTCCCTCAAAGGAGGTATGATATATTTGAGTAAATCCATTCACGGCAATTTAAATTTCAAAACATTTATTAAAAATATTATTATTTTCGTAAAGAAAATTAAGCATAATTTGTTTGAGCAATTTAACAGGAATATTTACACCAGGATACTATTTACAAATGTAACAGTTTTTAGCATAGCTTTAATTATATTAATAAACTTTTCAAATTTCATGGTAACACAGTCAGTATATGATCAAGTTCAACAAGATTTACTGCGCAAATCAAAAAGGGTTAACTATGCCTTAACTAATGAAAATGTCTTTAACAATGAACAATCCATACCTGAAAAACAAGAATTATTGAGATTCCTATCTGATAGTTTTGATGTCACTATTATTGTTTTTGACCATGAAGGTACAATTTTGAGTTCATCAGAAGAACAAGAAGTAGTTCCCCTAAGCAAGATACCTGTCAAATTTACAGAGGTACTAATTAGCGGCGAAACTAATGTAGCGAGCGAAACTGACAAAGAAACCGGTCAACTTACTTTTTCAGCTGCCATTCCAATGGGAAATGCTGAGGATACTAATCAAACAGTTGAAAATGGAATACTGTTAAAATCTCAACCTGCTAATATTGATCTTATTTTAAACAAAATGAAATTGATTATTCTCATTGGCGGAATAGTCATTTTAATATTTGTTATTGTTGTTTCTGTTTACCTGGCTAATAATATATCAAGGCCAATTTCACGTCTAGCCACAGGTATAGCTGAGTTTAATGGCGGTAGCAATAAACTTAAAGTCGAAAACAATTCGTTGGATGAAATAAATGATTTATCAGAGCAAATTAAAAAATTAACTGTATATACAGAAAACATACAGTCCAAAAGTGATAAAATTGAAGAAGAAAGAACAAAATTATTTGCAGAGATATCTCATGAATTAAGAACACCTCTTACTGCTGTTCAAGGTTTTACTGAAGCTATTCGTGATGGTATGGTTGAAGATGAAATGCTTAAAAAAAAGTATTTAGATATGATTTGCGCTCAAACAATACATATTACAAGACTTGTAGATGATCTATTGTCTTTAAGCCGCATTGAAAGCGGTGATATCACAGTGGGCAAATTGCCATTGGATTTAGCTGCATTATCTCATGGTGTGGTAATGTCCATGGAAGTCTTGGCTAATGGAAAAAACAATACAATTATGTTCAATAACAAATCAGATAATGCACTTATGATAGGCGATGTTGACCGAATGGAACAAATTATCAGAAATCTACTTAAAAACGCAATTAATGCAACTGATAACGGAACTATAAAGGTAGAGATAGAATCAAACCAAAATGAAGTTCAGCTTACTATTGAAGATAACGGTTCAGGTATACCACCTGAAGAATTGCCACATATTTGGGATAGATTTTATAGAGGAAAAAACCATCGCAACTCTGATTTAGAGATGAAAGGTAGCGGTTTAGGCCTTGTGATTGTAAAAAAACTTGTTCAAATGCAGGATGGAAAACTTGATGCCGCAAGTCAGCTAGGCAAAGGAACTATATTTCGTTTAAGCTTTCCTTTATTAAAATAACCCCGGCCACGTAGCTTAAGCTCCGCAACCGGGGGTATCAAGTGATATTATTTTGCCAAAGCTGCGCTTTCTCCTGCAATTCTTCCGAATACAGCTATGTCAGCTAATGCATTTCCGCCAAGTCTGTTAGTTCCGTGAATTCCTCCGGTAACTTCACCAGCAGCGTAAAGTCCTTTTATAATGTTGCCGTCTTTATCTACAACCTGTGCAGATGGTGTAATTTCAACTCCGCCCATTGTATGGTGAACTGTTGGTACACGAGCGCCTGCATAGAATGGAGCTGTGTCAATTTTATCAGCAAACAATGTTCTTCCGAATTCGTCAGATACTGTTCCGTCTACTGCTTTGTTGAATGTATCAACTGCATTTACCAGGCTTGCAGGATCAACACCGATTTGTGCTGCAAGTTCTTCAAGAGTATCTCCCTTGAATGCTCTTCCTGCTGCAACTAAATCGTCAATTGTTTCGTTGAAGTTGTTCTTAGTGTCTCCTGTTGGGTATGAATGCTGGTCAACTATAACCCACATGTAAGCATCAGTTTGTTTCATAAGAGCCTGAGTCATAACGTCTCTTCTAGCTCCTTCATCAACAAATCTGTTTCCTTCTTTGTTAACAAATATACGATTTTGAACTCCCTGCTCAATGTTTCCGCTAAGACTTCCTGTAACTGGATCTCCCATTGGAAGAAGCTGAATATATTCCATTTCAACCAATGATGCTCCAATTTTCTCTGCCATTACAGTACCGTCTCCAGTAGCTCCTGATTGGTTAGTAGTCTTAACATCTTTCAGTGAAGGCCACAATGTGTTGTACTCTTCACGCATTTCTACGTTAGCACCGAAACCGCCAGCTGCAAGAATTACGCCTTTGTTTGCATGAAGTGTAACTTTTGCTCCGCCAAATTCAGCATTAACACCTGTAACAGCGCCGTTATCAACGATAAAGCTTTTTGCATTTGTATCAACCAAGACTTCGATGTCGTTTTTGTTAGCTTCAATATAGTTCATGTATGTTTCAATATATCCTGTTCCAAGTGGTTTTACAGGTTTATGCGATCTGTTCCAAAGTGCTCCAAGAACTGTAAATACAGAATCCTTGAATTCCATTCCAAGACTTTCAAGCCATTCAATAGCAGGAAGTGTGTTGTCAGTAAATGTGCTTATGAGTTCAGGTTTGCCCTGCTTATCTCCGCCGTTGTATGTCTGAAGTTTGTGGAGTGTAGGTGAGTCAAACAATGTTGTCTTTCCTGAAGCAAGATATGCTTCATATTCTGTCTTCAATGTTGCCTGCCACTCTTTAACTATTGGATCAGTTTGCTCTGCTGCAATGATTCCTTCAACAGTCTTCTTTTCAAGATCAGTCATTTCCAAAGTTGATTGTCTGTCAGGGTCAGCTGAGTTGAATGCTGAACCGGAAATGATTGTATTTCCTCCAACCTGAGGCATCTTTTCAACAATTATTACAGAAGCACCGTTCTGGTGAGCTGTTACTGCTGCTGCAAGACCTGCTCCGCCGGCACCTACTATAATAACATCAGCTGTTTTTTCAACATCTTCTGCAGCTTTTGCGCCTTCAACTTCTTTAGTTTTCAAAGCTTCAATATCAGCACCTGCTTTTTCCAAAGCAGCAGTGATTGCAGCCATGATACCAGTGCTTGAATATGTAGCTCCTGATACCATTGGTACGTTAAGTGATGTTGTTTCTTTTACTCCAAGAACGATTTTTTCAACTGCCTTGTCCCCAAGACCTGCAGTTTCAGTATGCTCTACAGTAATATCAGTTATCTCTGTTTCAGTAACAGTAACTTTAGCTATAATTTTTCCATGGAAGCCATCAGCTTCTCCTTCATAAGTTCCAGGTGTGAATATTGCTTCAACCTTTGGCTCTTCTGGTGTCTCTGTCTTCGCACATCCAACGATGCCAAATACCATAGCAACAACCAGGATGATGCTTAATACTCTTTTCATTTTTTTCATGAATACTCCTCCAATTGTTTTCAGTGAACACGTTCTGTGAACGAATTCATTATAAAACATAGTTTGATAATTATCAAGCATTATTTTTACATATTATTTTTTTTCTTCGTATAGTATTTGCAGCTACAAAAAAAATATGCAGGCAAATTGTTCTCCGCATATTTTTTATACTATTAGTTTACATATTCATCGAATTCTTAAATAGCTTGGCTAGCTTTGTTTAATGTCTTTGTTGTACCATTTGAGTATTTCTGCAGCAGTTTCATCGCTGTTGGTACTTGTTCTAAATCTTCCAGCATAGTTAATCTTGTCAGACTTAAAATTGTACATTGGGTCATAGTATTTTTCCATGAGTTCCTTTGCAACAAGATCAAAATTCCCAAAAGAAATCTCATTCTTCAATGATTCCAGTCTATCTTTGGAAATGTATTTGTTGAGCATGTCCATGGCTCTGATTGATTCAGATATCCAGTCATCACTTATGGTGTAATCTTTCTTCAGGTTTTCTATTCTGTCTTCAATATCAGCTTCGATGAAAATCTGAATTCCATTCCTCATTTTATCGGAGATGAATTTTGGTATTGAAACGCTTCCTATTTTTTGGCTCTCAGCTTCAACAAAGACGAAATTATCATCTGCGTGTATCAATTGGTCGTAAATCTTTGTTTCAAATTTTTTCTGGGAATTGCATTTACCTATACCAATGCTTCCAAGCGTGGAACCCCTGTGATTTGCAGCACCCTCCAGATCCAAAACCGAACATCCGAGATTTTTTAAACTTTGCAGAATATTTGTTTTACCGACACCAGTATTTCCATTGAGCATTATATAATTAACTTTGTCATTGAGTTTAGGAAGTGCATCAATAACTTCGCTGCGATAACTTTTATAACCGCCTTCTATTTGCAAAATGGGTATACCAATTGAGCTGAACACAGAAGCAAAGTAAGTGCTTCTGTAACCTCCTCTTGCACAAAATGCCGCCAGCTGACCGTGCTTGTACTTTAGCTCAATAACCTGCTCAAACATTTCAGGCATCTTTGGAGAAATGAGATTTACCCCAAGCCTTTTGGCCTCTGTCTTGCCCACCTGTACATACGTGGTACCAACCTGCTTTCTTTCCTCGTCGGTCAAAAGAGGTATATTTACAGCACCGGTTATTGTATCATCCTCATATTCCGAAGGACTCCTTACATCTATGAAAAAAAATTTTTCTTTTGCGTCGTTGTATTTCAATGTATTCAAGTATGTATTCCTTTCATTTCTACTTTTCGAAAAAGAAATTCGTCGATAGTTTAATTTGCGTTTTTAATTATAACATATTTTCATTTATTATCAACCACCAAATAAAAAAGGCATGAGATGTTTCAGTATATTTGTTTTAAGTAATAAACTCTTGAATTAACGATACAATTAACTATATGAATTTTTAGGATGTGATGAGATGAATAAAAAAGGTGTATCAACCTTAAAAGTGGCAGCTACATATATAGGGACTGTTGTTGGAGCAGGATTTGCTACCGGTCAGGAACTGCTTCAGTTTTTTTCAAAATTCGGTGCAATGGGATTGGCTGGACTTTTAGTTTCAGCAGTAATGTTTATAGTATTCGGTTATATTATTATGGACTTAGGTAAAAATCTAAATGCCCGTTCTCATGTAGAGATAATTTTGTATTCAAGCGGCAGTCAGATTGGAACAGCAATTGATTACATAATAACCATATTCCTGTTCGGATCTTTTTCTGCAATGATAGCAGGAACAGGTGCTCTTTTTACCCAGCAGCTAAATTTGCCCGGATTGCTGGGCAATATATTAATGGCAGTTCTTACAGCATTAACAGTGTTGACCGGAATAAACGGTGTCATAAATTCTATCAGCTTTGTTGTTCCGTTTTTGCTGACGGCAGTTATAGGGACCAGTGTTTTTTCAATAATAAACACACCGCCTGACATTGCTCATGCAGCAATAAATGCAGGAAGAAGCGGTTTAATGAACAATTGGTTTTTGGCTGCAGTGCTGTATGTTTCCTATAATACTATTCTTTCAATTGCAGTATTAGGGCCACTGGGAGCTTCAGCACAAAATAAAAAAGCCATCAGAAATGGCTCAATATTAGGCGGTCTGGGGCTTGGTATGGGATCTGTCATGATATACTTGGCATTGTCAGGCAACGCTAAAGAAATTGCAGGGCTCGAAGTTCCCATGATTTATGTGGCAAGCAAGATTTCATATTTTGCTCAAATAATATATGCATTGGTTCTTACAGCTGAAGTTTACACAACCTCAGTTGGTGCTCTATATGGATTTGCAGCAAGAATCACAGATATTCAAAATAATCCTGTCAAGGGAAGAATTGTTGTTGCAGTGTCAACATTAGCTGCACTGCTGGCAAGTCAGTTTGGTTTCTCCAACCTGGTAAAATATCTGTACCCTGTTGTGGGTTACTGCGGCATAATACTTTTGGTAAGTTTAGCATATACCACATTTAGCAACAAGCGGATCCATAAAACGTCCCATTAATTTCAAGACATAGAAATATTGATACCCTAAAATTCAATAGGTACTGACAGGGGGACGCTGACACTACTGCTGACAGGGGGACGGGGTTGTTGTCATCTCACAATTTTTGAATTATTCCCCTGCTTATACCTGTCAATCTTTCAATCTGCCTTATTGATAAATTATATTTTTTCAGGGCAATAATACATATATTTCTTTTTTCAACATCAAATTTCTGCAAATCTATAGCATGTTCAATTTTACAATGAGCTTTGATTATCTTAATTGCTTCCTCGTCAGTTATGCTTCGTTTTTCATTAGTTTCCAAGCATTCATCTTCATTTTCACTGTTAATGTAGTCTATTAATTTCGTTAAAGCATTCCCTTTGTCTGCCATATCAAAATAATTAATAACATACTCCATATCAGCATTAATGTTGCCTTGAAGATATTCATTATAATTAGTCCATTTATAGTCTTCAATTTTATTGGTTATATTTGCCTTCAAAGGGTTTCGAAAAATATATCTAAGTGCTGTCAAAAAATAAGTACCGTCATCTATAGCCTCACTTTTAAAACGATCCTGAAACAAATATCCTATCCTACAATATTTCTTGTTATACCAAAAAACAAAACTGCAGCATAACCTCCGCATCACTGTTTCTAGTGGTTCCTTACCTTCCATCAAAAGCAAATGAACATGATTTCCCATTAAACAATAAGCATACAATTTAAATTCACTAATCTCTCTGTATCTGTACAAGGTTTGAATAAATCTGTTGCAATCTTCTTCGTCTTCAAACAAAATTTGTCTGTTTATACCTCTCATAATAATATGGTATATTCCACTTTCACTTTTTATTCTTGACGTTCTTGGCACACAAATCACCTCTTTGGTAACTTATACCACATTTAAAGATCAATGTCAATCATGACAACAACCCCGTCCCCTTGTCGCGTCCCCTTGTCACCCCCTTGTCACTGTCCCCTTGTCACTTGCCGGGAGGACACGAGGTCCTCCCCACATTTATACATTTAGAAACAACTTTGCCATCTACCTGAGTGCCAACATAAATTTTACTTTTGTTTTAGTGTCCAGAATACTCATTTTGTTTCTTATTTCAAAGCCATGTCGATGAATCTCATGAGTATAGCAGATACTTCTGCACGTGTGGCATTTCCTCCGGGATTCAGAAGTTTGCCTGGCAATCCTGTAATCAGACCTTTTTCCACTGCCCAGGACATAGGATCTAGGGCATACCCGGAAACTTTGTCTTGATCATTGAAATCTGTTAAGTTTCCTTTGCTGCTTGTATCTAATCCCAAGTAAGTCGCATATCTGTAAAGTATTGTTGCCAGCTGTTCTCTTGTTATGCTGTCATTGGGACCGAATATACCTTCGCTGTATCCACTGACAATATTATTAGAGGCTGCCCATGAAACTGCATTTGCGTACCATTGACCTTCTGAGATATCACTGAAAACTACACCTTTTTTATTTTGCAGTCCATCCAGTCTGTGAAGCACTGTAACAAGCATTGCACGGTTCATGTTCATATCCGGCGAAAAGTTGTTGTTTCCAGTACCCATGAACAAACTGTGTGATGTAATGAAGTTGATTTGTTCCTCACCCCAATGACCTGTAATGTCACCGAAGCTCTGAATATTATTTATTACTTCGTACCTGCCTCCTGCCGGTGCTATGAATGTAAACAATCCGTTGCTGAATATGGACCATGGCACTACTTTTTTGCTGCCAAATCTGTCAATGTATGAAACTACCCATCCATATCCGGCAATAGCAGTTTCGTCAGGTACTATGTCATTGACATCATCACCGTCTGTTAATACCCCCTTAGGAATTATTATTCTGAATCCATTGCCTTCAATTAATATACTGAGTGTTTTGTTGAGTTCAATTAATTTTAAGTTTGTTTCTTCAGAAATAATATTTTTTTCATCCGTCAGAGTCACAATTACTTTTCCTACCGCAAACTGCAAGTCATCAATGAGTATTTCATTTGGTAGAAGCACTGAACCGCCTCCGCCTCCTCCCATGAAGCCGTCAGAAGATTTTTCGAAGACTGCTGATACAGAAACATCCGCTGCAACCATAACAAACTTATTAGCTGCCACATCAATTTTCTTCGTCTCAGTGCCTGACACGTAGCTTACTGACCATTCAGAGAACTTGTAACCGCTTATTGGAACTGCTGACAACGTGATTTCTTCTCCTTCCACTGCATTGTCTGTGCAGTTTATAGTACCATAACTTGCAAAAGCCGTGACTTGATAAATTTTCTTTGTTTCTGCTGTGATTGTTACATCATTGATTATTGAACCAATGACCATGCTCCAGATTCCGTTTTTATCTGCTGGCTGTTTCAGCTCTGACACAACGCTGCCTGCGGCATTTAATCCGGTTATGCGGTATCCTGTGTGAGGATTAACCGTAAATGTTCCTGTTGCTCCGTCCCATGGGTTCCCTTCTGGTGTCTTGAAGTTGTAAGCTTCAATTATTTCTGCATCAGGGCTTACCTTTGTAACAGTGTGATATTTTACAGGAGCAAAGTTCACAACTACTGAAGAATTTTCACCCAAAGCAAAGCTCAAAACATTATCAATTAATCTTCCGCCGTATTTATTTGCATAAACTACGTTGTTCACAGTCCAGCTTTCAACCATGTACCCATTTGCTGGCTTAGCTGTGAAAACAAGTTTGCTTCCGCCGCCCAAATCTGAATTTCCTGAAACGAAGCTGATGCCATCCGAAGTTGCTGTTATAATCTGTCCCATGGCAGCATCATTAACCCGGTAATCAACCTTGTAATATGCTTTGGACTTGAAATCAACCTTAATATCATGAACTTTGTCTATGTTTTCAAGCAGGTATTCTTTTTCAGGTGTGCTCCAAACAACTCCATCAATATTCCACTTATCCACCATGTATGAATCATCCGGCTTGGCAATGAGTTTCAAACTGTCGCCTTTATAAACTTCAACTGTATTGTTTAAAACATCCTTTTCAGAACCATTATTCAGAATATAGCCAAGTTTGCCGTGAGTACCGCCTGAATTGACTTCTGCCTTTATGAGATATTTTTCATTGTCAATGAAAACAGCCTCCACATTTACATTTGCTCCCAATGCCTCAATGTCTAGCACCGGATTAGTGTAAACAGTAATTTTTTCAGAAGATGTTGACGGCCACAGCGTAACTCTCCATTCCTTGAAGATGTACTTGTATGCAGGCTCTGCAGAAAATAACAGTCTTGAACCTCCTTTAAGGCCGGTGAGTTTATCCGGCAGTACGGCTGCTCCATTTAGGGTTATTGAAACCTTGTTGCTTGCAGATGAAGGCTCGGTAAGTTTGAATCCCACATTGTAAGTCAGGTTTTCGGTTTCAACATCAATCCTTGTATCCTTGAGCATCGCAAATGAATAACTGTTGCCTATAGCTGATGTATCAACATAATCTTTTTTCCATGTTGCATTTAACTTAACCTGGTACCCGGCCTTTGGCACAACAGTCACCACAGTATCTCCTGCAACTAAAGCACCGCTTGCGACATACTTCTCAATCATTGGGGTCTTGCTGTTACCGTCATGGTCATACATGTAATATGCCGTAAGATTGTCACCCAATGTCAATTTGTAGCTGTCTCTTTCAAAGATGGCATACAGCATTGTAGGATAATCTCCCATGGTGAAGCTGTACGTCTGATTGTAAATGTCCGTTGTGAGTCCGCTGTATACCTTCTGCCATTTTACAAAATGATAAAGATTTGTCGTCGGCGCGGCTGTAAATACTATGTTGGCATTCTTTGAAACCTTTGCGCCATTTGTAAAGTATGTGTCATTCCATGTGACAGTTCCGCCTTCAGGAGGGCTTGCATTCACTGTGAGGGTGTTTTCCGGAATCTTGTACTCAACTGTGATTTCAATTGGCTCATCCTTCATTGTGTAGGAGAATGTATTGCCGCCTATTTGAGTTTTCACCGTATTACCCACTGATGAAATTACCTTTGCAGTCCATTGTTTTACAGCATATCCGCTGTAAGTCTTTGCCAGTATTGTAAGCGATGTTCCTGATCCATATGTTGATGATACTGTCTGAGGTGAAATTATTTCAAGTGTTCCTGCTGTTCGTCCTTCCACCGGCAGTGAAGTAAGCTTAACTTCATATTTTGTGCCCGTAATGATGTACGTGTCAGGCACAAATGTTATGCTGTAATTATCACAGGTTGATTTTTGCAGATCTGTCTGGTTCACAACTGCAGTTCCAGCTGCCTTGTAGCTTCCCGGAGGAGTTCCGCCCGGAATTGTCTGGGTAACCTTTAAACCGTTTATAACCGATGTTACGCTGTAGCTTGAGTTGTCCATTGTAATTTCATTGCCTGCTGTATTTGTGTACTTGATGTACAGCCCCATGTCAGCCAATGTTTCACCGAATGCAAGGAAAGAACCTTCCGCCAGTGTAAGTACCGGCAGATGTAGTTCCACTTCACCCGTTGCTGATGTTTTTTCTCCGAATAGTTTAATGGCAACAGGTTTTTGCAATACGGTAAATTCTCTTGCTGCCAGAACGTCACCGCTTGATGTTTCTATTGCAACCATCCTGTAGCTTCCTTGACCTGGTGAATCAAACAATCCGTCTGTATTGCTGATTACATCTGTCCATATTCCCGTCTCTTCATACTTCATTATTCTGTAGCTGATTCCTTCCGTGACCACAGTACCATTTGTAGCTCCGTCAACTTTAGCGTACTGTATCAGCACGCCATTTATTTTATCTCCATAAATGAATGTTGTTGCTGCCTTGTCTGCTTTGGTAAGACTTAATCTGTATCCGCCTTGGCCTGCAAGCATAGGTATTGCATCATCATCTTCAACCGAAAGAGTTTTGAAAACCCTGCTTCCGCTGTAATCAGCAGTTACTTCATATACGCCATCCGGCAGAGGTGTTGCTATTGACAATCCTGCTGCATTTTTAATGCTGCTGTCAAGGACTGCCGTCGAGTACCTTGTTTCGCCAGTTTTAAGCTCAACAGTGTAGCTCTTGGAGTAGTTAGCTCCGTTAATATTAAATACAACACTTCCTGTTGGAGCTGCACGGTGATTCATATTTGCTGATTCCAATGTCAGTGAGATAACTGGAACATTTGATGCATCCACGCTTGCAGTGAAGCCGCCGACATCGGAAACCATGGGCTCTCTCTTGCTGTACATTGCAGTAAAGCTTTCAGTGTATGATGAAATGTAGTATCTGTCGCCTCTCGTTTGATCATAATAAATCACATTTGTCCTGCACCTGTATGTTCCCTGATCTGATTCCCCTGAGCCTGAGAATGTTATGTAACTTGAATTCTTGCCCAGCATATCAGTCCATTTGCCGTTTACAACCTTCTGCCACTGATAGTTGACACCTTCTGGATAATCAATTCTATTGGCAACTATGGTGTACACTGTATTTGTAGAATCTGGGAAAATACTGAGTGAACGTTCATTTTCTTCAGTATTGAAGCCAGGGTCGGTTGTGCTGTAAAGAGAAAGCTCCGGATATCCAACATCCGACTTTGTTCTGAATGTCTCTACTTCGCTCTTTATGCTTCTTACAGGCACATAGGAACGAACGGTCTGTATCTGATAGCTGTAATCAGAATAAGGTGACAGACCAGTGTCTATAAATTCAAAGTTCCATTTTCCTGTGGAGCTGTCATACACTCCATCCTTCATACTTACGAACGGAAGCTCATAGCTTCCTGAGCCTTCAGGAAATTCATAGTAGCGGTAAATCTGGAATCCTGAAACAACCTTGTCATAGCTCCATCTCAATGCTATTTGTCTATCTGTAGTTTTCTCGATATCCTGCTCAAAATCATCTGGCAGGAGTGCAGGAGCAGAAACATCTGTCACAAGGTATGAAACAACCGGGAACTCCACATTTCCGTTTGAATATTTGTAGTAAAACACCTTCCACACATGGTAGTATCCGAATTCTTCGGCTTCTGAAGGCATGCTCTGCAAAGATCCTGAGAATGTGCTTCCTTCTGTGGAAACCATTACGTAACCTGCCCCGATTTCACCGCCAACGGTAAATCCGGTAACTACGCCTCCCAGTCCGGCACCTGATTTGTAATCCATGCCCACTGACAGTTCGAAGCTGTTTTCCCATTCAGATGACATTTCAATTTCTTGTTTTATACTGGTTCCGCCTTCAGTTGAAGTATATCCAACGGCAGACCAGTCTCCGTCGTAAACAACAGCATCATTGTAGCCATCAGCACTTGATGGATAGCTTGAGGGATCTCCCAGGGTGTGGCTGAGTATTGTTTTGTCAACAGGCTGCAATATATCAAAGTTTTTAGCAATCATATTGTATTTTTCCACAGGCATAACAGTTACAGCAGCAATGTGCGGCACATTGACCGACATAACCTGAGTTACAAACTCTCCTGTTTCACTGTCAAGCATGATTGCCTCGTATTCATATATTTCCATAGGAATGGAATAAAGTGCTACAGTGTCTTCTCCCGGTGTCGTCTGGAATTCAATAGTTTGATTTAGTTCAGTTGCATATTTTGTTTCCCATGTAAATTCAGCATGAAAAGCAAGTTCAGCCTCAACCGATCCGATTTTAACTCCAAATACAGAAATGTCCTGTTCCATGCTGGCATATACTCCTGCATTTATTGAAGCATGACCAATTACACCGTCAGAGCCTCCTTCGCTGCTTGAATAAGAAGTTTCTGACTCAGCATAGCTTCCCGAAAGGTCATCCCTTCCCAATAGATCCTTGAAGTACGGCGGTGAAGCAAGAACTGCCAGGACCTTTGGATCTGTATATCTGAAATAGTGAACACCTGTATACTTAAGCACAGATGTGTCCTTATCTGTGTTTGGTAGACACAGGGAAGTGGAATGATCAACTTCTTGTCGTTTTGTGAATGTTGAATCTTTGGTGTAATCAATGACGTTGAAATAAGTTTTTGCCGGTATAGGAATTTCAGTTGTAGGCTTTTCTCCAAAAATTATATATCTGATCCATTGTTCAAAATTTGAAGGATTTAATGGTATACTTACGAATCTTGGAAGTTCACACTGCAAGGTGAACAATGTGTCGTATCCTAAACCTATCATATCTCCCGATTGTGCACCATATTCGGCAAAATAAGTTGAAGGGTTGTTTTTATGGTCAAGTACTCCCGTGAGAGAAAGACCGTCATCGCCGTAAGTGAACTCAAGACTGTCAAAGTAAAGCATTGCAGGTTCGCTCAGTCCTCTTGAAATGACTACCATGTTGGAAACACAATATGGTTTTGAAAGGAATGTATAACCTCCGCTTATTCCTAAACTGGCATATTTATATGATGTTGTACCTCCTGAAGTAGTTTTTTCAAAAAGGTCGTAGTTGTTGGCCATAGTCTGCTTGAATGATGTGCCGTCCCAGTTGTATACTGCAATAAACCTTGTATCCAGGTTATTTTTTTCTATATCCGAATCAAGCTGCCCTCCAAGAATCAACTGTCCGCTGCCGTCACCTATTACATCGCCATAAGTGAATGCTGCACGAACTATATCAGTATCACCGTACCTGAGAGGGAATGTTGTGCTCTCCTGAAGCATTGAACTTTCAGAGCCGAAAAGAACAGCTGCAGTTCCGCCTTTCTTGGCAGTTGGACCATAATAATATCCCCATGCTATTGCCAGGTCATCAACACCGTCCTGGTTGAAGTCTTCCGAAGTTAGAGATACCATGTTTGACACATAATCCACCTCGCTGAGCGGATATGTCCAGATAACTTCCCAATTTGAAGGATTTCCGAAATACTCCAGACTGTCAGAGCTTAAGCTTTTTGTTTTAAGCTTGTAGATTTCTATGCGTGAATTTCCCTTGGACGGCACAAATACAGCAACTTCGTCTGTTCCGTCATTGTCGTAATCCCCTGCAGACACCTTCATATAGTTTTGCATCAAATATGGGTTGTTTGCAAAATCTTCAGTAATTGTGGCGCCTCCATTTCCGATGGGCTCGGATGGGCTGAGTATTACCCTTGGATCTCCAAAATATCCGTAGTTTTCATCCTGGTTGTCGCTGTACTCTCCAAAAGACAGATACAATCCCCCGTCAGGTGCAAGCTTGTTTGTGCTTACCATAACAACCTGTGCCTTCTTGCCCTCTTCATTACCGTTGAAATTTCCTCTTGCTGTTGACGAAGCTGCAACAACTGTAAGGTCTACCGGATCCCGCACTGTAATTGAAGATGATGTTGTGACTTTTATGGCTGAAGGGCTTGTATGTGTTGTTTCTATGGTGATGTTCTGCACATCTTCAGTTCCTATAATGGTCTTCGTAAGTTCCTTTTTGTTGTTAGCAAATAAATCCGAAACATTTCCGCCCTTTGTCTTGTACCCGTCACCATACAATGTTGATTGAATGTAATAAGATGTTATAGTGCTTACAGTTGTTGTTATTTTATTAGCTTTGTCATCTTTATTGTTAGGTGTACCATCTATTGCTGTTGAAGATGTTGTTGGTGCATGAGTTTCCTTGTTTGCACCGGTTAAAAGAACCTCGCTGACCATGTTTACAGTTACATGGTCCTTACCATAGGGGTTTGATGTGCTGGTAGGGTCAAAGCCTTCCGGTGCTTCTTCCGTATCAATTCCCAATGCGTTAAGTGCGTTCATTTCAGCAGTCCCTGTTACTTCCTCTGCTGCTGCGGGTACAGAGGATATTGGTATCAGCGTTATAATCATTAATGCACAAAGCATAAGGCTGATCCGTCTTTTAAAGATTTTCGTCATAATTTTCCTCCTCCTTGAAAATATAATTGACCAAAATACAAATACTATAAAAGCGAGATTCTTCGGCTGCGCTTCAGATGACAACAATAAACTTTTTCAGCAGCCACTACTCGATTACGTTGCTGTTAACGTTTTCTCTGAGTTTACAATTCAATAACATATATTCATTACAACATTTATGCCACACCTTTAAAGTATACAGCATTTACTGCACCACAGAAAAATTATTTTAATACAAAAAAAGACACGGAATGTATTCCAATGCCTTAACTATATTGTCGAAAGTCTTTTAAATATGCTGCATTGTTGCAGCCTGTCAGCCTTTGACGTCTTTATTTTGATTTTTAATACCTGAACATGAGCAGGTTATTATTATTCTGTTATTTCCATTTTAATACCAAATGATTGCCAAGTCAATCCAATCGCAAAAATAAAGTTTTATACGAAAAAGGCACCCATCAGAGTGCCTTCATATTCCCAATTACTTTATTCTTTTGTTTGCTAATTTATAAACAGAATCATCTGCACGAACAGAAATTACAATTATCCTCATAACCTCATCCTTAATTTCAAGACCATATACAACTCTAATTCCAAGCTTGAGTAGTTTTATCTTATAATAACCCGCCAGTTTAGTTTCTGAATTATTTCCTAAAGGTTTACCAAAGCCGCCTTCGTAATTTGGTAGTGGATTTTCAGAAACTTTTTCAATTACCTTAAGAACTTGTAATGTCTGTGAATGATCAAGTTCTGTCAAATCCTTTTGCGCTTCCTTGATATATTCAATTTTTCAAGCCATTATTCAATTTCCACCTCAATATCTTTTAGTTCATCTTTTTGTATATTGAGTTTTTTCATAAGTTGTTCATGACTAATACAATCAATTTCTGCTGCAGATTTCATTCTTTTCTCAGCCTCAAGAAATAGCTTATAATCTTCAATAGTTTCTATCATTTCTTCATATTTTTCTGGTGTTATTAATACACAAGTTGGTTTATTATTTTTTATAACTATTTTATATCCACTATTATTTACTTCATTAAAAATTTTGTTAGCTTCACCTTTGTTGAAACGTGAAATTGGAACAATTGAATTTAACATATCTCTTACAGAAATATTATCAAACATTAAGAACACCTCTTTTTTTATTATTCCTTTTATGTTTAATAATATTATATTCACAGTCGTTAAATTTGTCAATTAATTTATAGATATTTATATATATTATGCCCCTGCAGAAGCTTTTAAGGTTACAAACCTCGCATTATCTGTAATCATTATTTACCCGTTGATGCTCAAGACTCGCTATGAGTGGTTTGCTGATACTTTGAGGGCGGGTTGTTGACATCGGTGACATAAACCCCGTCCCTGCGACACCCCCATCAGAGTGCCTTACTGAAGGATACGTCTCCAGAATATCTTACTTAAATTTAACCGCAGTGCCATA
>DIWF01000016.1:0-177 GCA_002422545.1 Firmicutes bacterium UBA6113
TTCCAGAAAGCAGAGACTTGATTTTCAGTTTTATGTTAAGTGTATAAGTAATGAGACCTGCAAGAGTACCAAGGAAAAATGCCAGCAGAGTACTTGTTAATGGTGACGCTCCTGCTATAATGAATTTTGAAAATATGAATGCTCCCATTGGGAACGTCCCTTCAACGCTCATGTCTG
>DIWF01000016.1:211-42413 GCA_002422545.1 Firmicutes bacterium UBA6113
TTAAGAGTTAAGAATTAAGAATTAAGAATTGCTGTGAGGATTTGTGCCTGGCACAAATCCTTATCATACTATAATTCTTAATTCTTCATTCTTAATTATTCATTTACAAACTCTGCTCCTTCGAATGCAGGATTGTCCTTTGTGAGTCCAAGAGCTTCCATTGTCTTCACATTTACTTTCTTTTCAAATTCAGGAGCTGTCTGAACTGGTATTTCAGAAACAGGAACCTTGTCCACAAGAATTTGCTTTGCTATTATTGCTGATTGTTTTCCTATTCCGTAGAAGCTTATTCCTTTGGAAACCATTATTCCTTCATCAACATGTGTACCGTCTGCAGATACTGTTAAAAGTTTGTTTTCCTGAGCAAGCTTAGCCACCAGTGAAATTGAAGATGCAACCATGTTGTCAGTTATAATGTACAATCCTTCTGCTTTTTTAGAAATTGTATCAACTGCCTGAGGTATGTCATTTACAGTTGAAATTCCTACTGTCTCGATTGTCAGTCCTAAATCTTTCGCAATTTCTTTTGTCTGGTTGACCTGCACCTCTGAATTTGATTCGCCTATATTATAAATAATTCCTATTGTTTTTATATCTTTTTTAAGCTCCTTAAAAAGCTCCAGGTTTTCTTTTATTGGCGCTGCATCCACAACTCCTGTAATGTTGTTGTCGGTAACGTCCATTGCTGTGACAAGCTGTGAAAAAACAGGATCTGTAACAGCTGTGAAAACCAACGGTATTTCAGTTCCTTCAATAGCCTGCTTCGCAGCCTGAGATGTAATAGTTGCTATGGTAAATATTAAATCAACATCATCTTTAACGAATTTCTCTGCTATCATCTGTGCATTTGAAATCTCGCCCTGTGCATTCTGGTCTATAAGAACTGCGTCAACACCTTGTTTTGCAAGCTCATCTATAAATCCCTGTCTTGAAGCATCAAGTGCCGGATGCTGCACAAGCTCTGCTATTCCTATGGTAAACTGTTCTTCTTTTGTTTCTTCTGCAGTTTGCTTTGGTTCAACAGCTGCCTCAGTCTTGTCTGCAGCGTCACTCTTTGCGCAACCAGCCAAAATCATGGGCACGCACATTGCTATTACTATCATTTTACTAATTTTTCCGATTCTCATAATATCCTCCATAATTTTACTCTTGATTGTTCATATTTCAACTCTGCGCAAAGTTTAATATTTTAATCTCTTTGGAATGTGATAATTATTTGAGACCACCAACTACGTTGTCGCTGGTCATATCGCAGTCTCGTTCACCATTTTATTAGCTCCCTACGGTCGCATAAAATGGGAACTCGTTGCGTTTGACCTACATTTGACTTCCATATGTTGTCGACGGTCATGCGCAGTTTCGAACACAAATTTTCTTGCTCCCTACGGTCGCGGAAATTTGGTTCTCATTGCGTTTGACCTACCAACAATCTGTTCTTCGCTATCGCTTGAACATATTGGGTTAGGTCATAAAAAAAAAATCTTTCATTCCTATAAACACACTTTTTAAAATGTGCTTATAGGGACGAAAGATCCGCGGTACCACCCTAATTATGATTGTATATCATCACTCTTCGAGGTCTAACAACCTCTATCCCTGTAACGTGGGTTTACGTGTTTGTCTACTTGGATTACCGTTGAACAAACCAGCTCGGCAGTGTATATTATACTTCTCTGTCATTGGCTCTCAGCACCACCAATTCTCTGTAGACATCCAAAATACTTTTCTCTGCTTCAACGCATTAACTATTAATCCACATCTTAAACGAAACATTTAACATTGTCAACACTTTTTTTGAAAAATATTTTCTGCATATTTTTTATCACAAAAATTCCTATTTAAAATACAAGCGGAACAGCTATGCCGTTCCGCGTTTTTTAAGCTACTATGTCTGCAAGAAATATATTCAAATTATTTTTCAAGTTGTTAAGTTCTTCTTTCAGCTGTTGAGGAACAGTGTTTCCGATTTTCGCATAAAATTCTTCTATTCCTTTTTCATCTTCCAGCCATGAATTAACATCAATTTTAAGCAAATCTTCAACAGTTTCTTCTGCTATGTTCATTCCTTCAAAGTTTATGTCTTCAGCATACGGAAGATTTCCTATAGGTGCTTCAACAGCATCAACTTCATTTTCACATCTTTTCAAAATCCATTCAAGAACTCTGAAATTGTCGCCGAAGCCAGGCCAAATAAATTCTCCCCTGTCATTTGTCCTGAACCAGTTCACATGGAATATCTTTGGAGCACTGTTCATTTTTTCTCCCATTTCCAACCAGTGTGCAAAATAATCTCCCATGTTGTATCCGCAGAAAGGAAGCATTGCCATTGGATCTCTTCTTACAACTCCAACCTTGCCTGCTGCTGCCGCAGTAGTTTCAGATGCAAGTGTTGAACCCACAAATACTCCATGCTGCCAGTTTCTTGACTGATATACAAGCGGAGCAGTCTTTGCTCGTCTTCCGCCGAATATTATTGCTGACAGCGGAACTCCTTCAGGAGATTCGAACTGTGATGAAATGCATGGGCAGTTTTTAGCAGGAGCAGTAAATCTAGAGTTAGGATGCGCTCCTTTTTCCTTAGCCTTTTTCCCATTCCATGGATTTCCTTGCCAATCCAATCCGTTTTCCGGAGGATTTTCATCTAATTTTTCCCACCATACGGTATCATCATCCAAGTTGTAAACAACGTTGGTAAATATTGCATTTCTTTTTGTTGACATGAGCGCATTGAAGTTTGATTTTTCGTTAGTTCCAGGTGCAACGCCGAAGAAGCCTGCTTCAGGATTAATAGCCCAAAGTCTTCCGTCTTCCTTTATGCGAAGCCATGCTATATCGTCTCCCACAGTCCATACCTTGTAACCTTTTTTCCTGTACAGCTCAGGCGGTATAAGCATTGCAAGATTTGTTTTTCCACATGCAGACGGAAATGCTGCTGCCACATACTTAACTTCTCCTTCAGGATTTTCAATTCCCAAAATCAACATGTGCTCAGCCATCCATCCTTCCTTCCATCCCTGGTAGGAAGCAATTCTTAAAGCAAAGCATTTTTTTCCTAAAAGAACATTTCCGCCATAGGCAGAGTTGCATGACCATATGGTGTTGTCTTCAGGAAAATGGAATATGTATCTTTTATTTATATCCAAATTGCATTTGGCGTGGAGTCCCCTGACAAAGTCATTTGAATCTCCTAGAACATCCAAAACCTTTTGGCCTATTCTTGTCATGATGTTCATGCTCAGTACTACATAAATTGAATCAGTCACTTCAAATCCTATTTTAGAAAACTCAGAACCAACAGGTCCCATTGAATAAGGAATGATGTACATTGTTCTTCCTTCCATGCAGCCGTTGTAAATTTCTCTTCCCATGCTGTATGCTTCTTCTGGACTTTTCCAATTGTTTGTTGCTCCAGCATTGTTCTTATCTCTTGAACAAATAAATGTTTTGTCTTCCATTCTTGCAACGTCGTCCTTGCGTGAACGGTGATAGTAGCATCCGGGATATTTTTCCTGATTCAATGCCTTGATCTCTCCTGTTGAACACGCCTCCTGGCGGAGAATGTTCAGCTGTTCTTCGCTGCCATCAATCCACATGACATTTGCTGGTTTTGTCATTTTGACGATATCATCTATCCAAGTTAGAACATTTTGGTTTAGAGTTAATTTATGCATGATACGCTCCTAATATATGTGTTATATTATATCTTTAGTTTTAACAAATGTGTTATATTATTTAATAGCTATTTGTATTATATTACGCCACATTACCGGTTGCAACCCTTAAAATAACTTTCTTATTAACTAAGTTTTTTTCTGCATTTTCTTTAATTAAAAATGTTATCAGCATATTTTTTTGCAAAAAGAAAGAGAAGCTGCTCGTTATGGTTTTTATTAAAAACCCAGCTTCTCAAATATTATATATTTAAATGTGCTATTTGCTGTTTTATTTTAGCTGTAGCTTTATCCAGAGATCTTTTTTCCCCATCATTAAGCTTCGGAACTATTACTTCCTTTGCTCCTTCTTTTCCAAGCTTCACCATCATGCCAAGCGACACATCTCTATATCCCAGGTCGCCTTCCAGTGGAACAGAGCATTCGATGATTTTCCCGCTGTCACATGCTATGGCTTCAAGAACCTCCGAAGCAGTCACAGAAGAAGTCCATCCGCTGGTTCTTCTAGCATCAAGGTTTTGAAATTTCAAAAACCAGTCTACAAGGATTTTTTTAATTTCTACCTTTGTTTCATCTTCAATGTTCATCATCTTCCCGTCATATTTTACACAGTTCATTAGCGGAACCTGATCTTCCCCGTGCTCGCCTATGCAGTATGCTTCTGTCTTGCTAAACTCAAGGTTGAATTTTTCAGCAATGGCCCACCTTAGCCTCAGGCTGTCATTTGCTGAAAAACCAAGTATTTTCATCCTGTCCTTTTTAAGTTTCTTATACAGATAAAAGTTGAACACATCAATTGGATTTGTTGCAGTGAGTATAACGGCATCTTTGCTGAAATGGCAGGAATGTTCTAATATTTCATCCATTACCCTAACATTGTCCTTCAAATACTCTTCTCTTGATACTACCTTTCTTTCCGGTGCACCAGCTGCTATGAAAATAACCTGACAATCACCAATATCTTCATATTCTGCAAAGGAAACCACTGTCTTTGAGAAAGGCATGAGGGCATGCTCCATGTCCATGGCATGATTTTTAAGCACATTTGTTTTTCTTCCCAAAAGTTTTATTTCATCATATATTCCTTTTTGAGCAGTCAAAAAGGCTGTTGTGGAGCCTATTGCTCCGTTTCCTCCAATAATAGCTAACTTCAATTTTCCTCCTGAATTCTGTCTAGTGCATCATTAGACTTGTTGTATAAATCGTTGTGATTTTTGCTCCTGTATAACAAAAATGCTGCCGCAACACTTACCAGCGGACATACATAGCACAATGCCGCATAAGGGGCATACTGTGCTGCTGTTATTCCCATAATGGGCTTAATGAGAAATGAGTTAATGTTCCAAGGCATGAGGGGTGCTACAATTACTCCCGTATCAGAGATTGTTCTCGCAAGCACAGCATTGTCAAGTTCAAGCTCTTTGTACTTGTCATTAAGTATTCTTGCCGGAAGTATAATACCTGCTGTCTGATCGCATGTGGCAACAGTCAGGATTGTGCTTATGAATCCCGTCCTGAGCACCAGGCTTATTTTTGTGTTTATGCCTGATACCATTCTGTCCATAAGAGGCATGAGAATATTTCCCTTTTCAAATATTTTAACCAAAGATATGGCGCTTATTACAATAAATATTGCTTCGATCATTGCGACCATTCCTCCGCTTACCAGAAGTTTATTGAGTTCTTCTGAGGGAGTTTTTCCGTGAAAGCCAAACAAAATAGAATTAATAACTTCAGCCATGGTCATTCCTTGAAAAATAACGCTTAAAGCAGCTCCCACACCTATTCCCACACAAAGGGTATAAATTGATTTAAGCCCTGAAACAGATAGCACCAGAATAACCACAGGAAGCAGCAATAGAATTTTTGAAGTGTTGAACCCTTCTGCAATTGCATTCTTGTACAATATAAGTTTACT
Source organism: Firmicutes bacterium UBA6113 (assembly GCA_002422545.1). Classification (GTDB taxonomy): domain Bacteria; phylum Bacillota; class Clostridia; order Tissierellales; family Sedimentibacteraceae; genus Sedimentibacter. The sequence continues at coordinate 5,801 of DIWF01000016.1, forward strand.
GTAATCTCCTGACATGTAATTAAGGCCTATTATGTAATAAATTGCTGCTGTTATTGCTATTGTTGGTAACAGAGTCACCAGAGTAGATTTTAAAATGTCTTTGTAGTTTCTGTCAATAGCTGTCATGGTCAGGTTCACAAGTCCTGACAGGGGTGATATTTTGTCAGCAATGAACGCTCCGGAAACGAGAACTCCCACCATGAGGTTAAGGGGTATACCCATTCCAAGTCCAATGCCTGACAGTGAAATGCCCACTGTGCTCATGGTTCCTATGGCTGTTCCCATGAAATAAGACACAGCTGTCATAATCAAAAATGCTGCCATTAAAAAATTCACGCCTTCCATGTATGTAAAGCCGTAGTACATTATTGTGGGGACAACTCCTGATGCAAGCCATATGGAAGTAGTGGCACCAATAAACAATATTACTATTACGAGATTTTTAACTTCAAAAACAGCCGAAACAATTGTTTCAATAAGTTCCTTCAGTGCGTATCCGCTTTTCTTAAGAACAATAACTGTAAAAACAATGCCTGCAATAAATCCAAAGTACAATGGTACAGAAAAAACTATGGACCCGACTATGAAAAACAGGCTCACTGCCATTATGGCAGCAGGATTTATCACCAATTTTATTTTACCCAATTTAGCACCTCTAACTTACATTAAAAAAATATAAAATATAATATTGGAAGGAAAATAGCAGGAAGCATGTTTCCAACCTTTACTCGCTTAATTTCCAGGAAATTAAGGCCTATAGCCATAATTACAGTTCCGCCTACGGCAGTCATTTCACTTATTACTTCCGGGCTCAGCAAAGACTGTACAAATTGAGCAAGTATTGTCAACAGCCCCTGATAAAGCAATACGCTTATGCTTGAAAATATTACGCCCACGCCCATTGAAACAGCCATTGAAATTGAAACTATACCGTCAATAAGTGCCTTGGAAAACAATATTTCATGGGTTCCTGTAAGACCGCTTTGAATGGCCCCCATAATAGACATTGATCCAACACAGTACACAAGAGTACAGGATACGAAGCCCGCAGTGATGTTGCTATCCTTGTTTTTAAGTCTTCCTTCTATATTCTGACCCAATCTGTCAAGCCTTCCTTCAATATCAAGCAATTCTCCTATTAAAGTTCCAACAATGACAGAAACAATTAAAAGTGTAAGATTTTCACCAGCAAGACTAAGCCTTATTCCTACAGTCACAACAGCTAAACCTGTTGCTTTCAGAAGAGATTCAGACAGCTTATCTGGAATTATGTTTTTAAAAATGATTCCTATTATTCCTCCGACTACAATTGCCAATGCGTTTACTATAGTGCCTAACATGCTTCCCCCTATTTGTTGTAATTTTCTATGAATTTTTTCACTTCAAGCGAAGCCTTGTATGCATCGTTTTTTGATGCAATGCCTTCCTCTACGACTTCATTGACAGCCTCCTTTAAAGAATAATATTTTTGTATAAGTTTGTCAAACAAAATCGCCTGCAGGCTCACAGCCGGGCCTGTGGAGAGATTTTCTTCCCAGTCGTTGTTGTAGCCCACCAGCACGTATTCTCCTCTTTCAACATCTTCATGATTCTTGAGTTTTTCAAGTACCTGCTCAGCGCTTCCGTAAAATGAATTTTCATGAAGCTTTGTAAGTTCTTTCATTACACAAATTGTTGAGTTTGGCATAATTGTACTTATGATTTCCATAAGATTAATTATTCTTTTTGGTGATTCATATATTATAAATGTTTTTACGGAATTTTTCTTGATTTTTTCAAGGGCTTCTTCAAGCTCACTTTTCTTTCTGGGTAAGAACCCGTAAAAAGCAAATTCATAAGTGTTTATTCCTGCGGCAGAAAGTGCAATGGTGACAGCCGATGCGCCTGCCAGTGCTATAATTTCAATTTCTTCTTCTCTGGCTCTTTTTACAAGCTCATAACCGGGATCAGAAATGCATGGCGTTCCTGCATCTGTTACCAGTGCCACGTTTTTTTCCTCGCTTAAAATTTCATTGACTATTTCTTCACTTCTTGTTTTTTCATTGAACTTGTGATATGAAACAAGTTTCGTCCTTATATCAAAATGATTTAATAGCTTTTGTGTATGTCTTGTATCCTCTGCCAAAATAAGATCACATTCCTTTAATGCTTCAATGGCTCTTTCCGTCATATCCTTTAAATTCCCTATGGGCGTGGGAACAATGTATAATCTGCTCATGTTAATCTCCTCTTAAATTTGCATATTGCAAATTTGATTTCTGTGTATGTTACTTCATCAGGCAAAGTATCTTTAATTGGTTTAAGTTTATCTGTGCCTTCTTTTGCAATTGCTTTCATTATCATTTCTTCATGTTCGGCTTTTATGAACTCCCTGTAATCTATTTCAAGTCCTGTTTCTGCGCAGTGAGCAAGGTGGTTTTCCACTGTGTTTTCAGTGAGACTTCTTTCTGATGCAATTTCCTTCACACTTTTTCCTTGTTTGTAGAGATTGTAAGTAGTATGGTATGTGTCTTCCTTTAAAGATTTTTTTGTATTTGATATATCTGGATTGTTTTCATGTTTTGTTTCAATATTATTTTTTTGTTCAGTATTTTTTATTGTTTGGGGAACAATATTGTTCTTCTGCGTGTAGTCTTTTATAGCCTTGATGAATTCTTTGCCATATCTGTTTGCCTTCACGTCACCCACACCTGAAACATTGAGGAACTCTTCATCTGTGAGAGGGTACTTAATGCACATGTCTTTTAAAGATGCGTCTGAAAAAACAACAAATGGAGGAACCTTGAATTTATCTGCAATTTCCTTTCGCAATGATTTCAAAATATCAAACAAATCTTTTTCAAAAGGTAGTGCTTCAACGATACTATTGCTCTTTGCAAATACTTTTTTGATTTCCACACTGCATTTTCCGCGAAGAACCATATTTCCGCTCTGTGTAATTTTTAGCACCGGATACTTTCCTCCGCTTACAGCTAAAAAACCTTCTGAAACTAGTACAGATATGATTTCCTTCAAAGTGTCCTTGTCATATTCCTTCATGAGGCCGTATGTTGTAAGCTCGTTAAACTTCATTGCTTTTATTTTCTGGTTTGATGACCCCTTAAGAACATCTATGACTGAGTTGCTTCCAAATCTTTCACCCATTCTGTATACGCATGAGAGGATTTTTTGAGCTTCAAGTGTTATGTCGTTTTTTTCTATGCTGCTCAGGCAGCTGCTGCAGTTTCCGCAATATTCCTTTTCATAATTCTCATCAAAATAGCTTATGAGAAATTTTCTCAGACATTTATCCGTGTTGCAGTAATTTGTCATGTCCCTTAATTTTTCATATTCCTTGGACTTGCTCGAAAAATTGAAGCTGCTTTCAATGAGAAAATTGTTCATTACAATGTCCGATGGGCTGAACAGAAGTATACACTCCGATGATTCTCCGTCACGTCCTGCTCTTCCGGCTTCCTGGTAATAGCTTTCTATATTCTTGGGCATGTTGTAATGTATTACAAATCTGATGTTTGATTTATCAATTCCCATGCCGAAAGCATTTGTGGCAACCATCACATCCGCATTGTCATAAAGGAAATCATCCTGGTTAGATGCTCTTTCCCTGTCGTTTAATCCAGCATGGTATTTAACAGCCTTATGCCCTGCAGCTATAAGCTTTGCACACACCTCGTCGGTAATTTTCCTTGTAATGCAATATATTATTCCTGGTTTTCCCTTGTTTTCCTCAACATATTTCAAAACATAAGGAAATTTCTTATTTATTCTCACGACCTCAAATTTTAAATTCTCTCTGTCAAAACCGGTTATTAGTTCAAAATGATTTTTAAGCTCTATTAAATTTATTATGTCTTCTTTGACCTGGGCAGTAGCAGTTGCTGTAAATGCAGACACTGCAGGATTTTGTCCCGTCATATGACGAATTTCTTTTATTTTTAAATAGCTTGTTCTGAAGTCGTGTCCCCACTGGGAAACGCAGTGAGCTTCATCCACTGCTATCATGGATATCTTAATATTCTTAAGCATCTCCAGAAATCCTGAGGACTCAAGCCTTTCAGGTGCAATGTACAGAAGTTTGTATTTTCCTCTTTCCGCTTCATAAATTATGTTTCTAAGATCTGATACTGACAATGTGCTGTTTATGAATGCAGCCTCCATTCCCATCTGCCTGAGGGTGTCCACCTGGTCCTTCATTAAGGATATAAGCGGCGATATTACTAATGCAGTACCATCAAGCATGAGTGCAGGAAGCTGGTAACAAAGGGATTTTCCTCCGCCTGTTGGCATGATTGCAAGAACATCCCTTTTGGACAATATGTTATTGATTATTTCTTCCTGTCCTTCACGAAATGATTCATACCCATAGTATTTTTTCAAAAGCTCCAATGCCTTTTCCAACATAAATTACCTCTTTTGTTTTTAATAAGTTATTATATCATGAATGGAAAACAATATAAAGTTGCCAAAAATTTTTTTTGGCTATATAATACTATGGACTAAAAAATTAACAGGACGGATAAAAATGAATGATACAAATAAGTTAGGAACAGAAAAAATAGGAAGGCTTCTATTAAGCCTAGCCATACCATCAATAACCGCTCAGATAGTAAACATGCTCTACAACATTGTGGACAGAATTTACATAGGACACATGGCAGAAACAGGGCCTGCAGCCCTGACAGGAGTGGGAATAACTATGCCTGTGATTATGACCATAACAGCTTTCAGCAGCCTTGTGGGCATGGGAGGGGCCCCAAGGGCAGCCATTAAAATGGGAGAAAAAAATCATGATGATGCAGAAAAAATACTTGGAAACTGTTTATCCATGCTCCTTTTGATTTCATCCATACTTACAGTTGTTTTTCTTGTGTCCGGCGAAAAACTTCTTTGGATGTTCGGTGCAAGCAAAGACACTATATCCTTCGGACTTGAATATCTCAATGTATACCTCATTGGAACAATATTCGTACAACTTACCCTTGGATTGAACAGTTTCATATCAACCCAGGGCTACGCCAAGTATAGCATGCTGACTGTAATAATCGGAGCAGTCACAAACATAATATTAGATCCCATATTCATATTCGTCCTTGGTATGGGTGTGAAAGGAGCAGCACTTGCAACAGTTCTTTCCCAAGCACTGTCATCACTTTGGGTAATGAAATTCCTGACTGGACCAAAAACAAGCCTCAAAATAAGAAAATGCAACTTGAAAATAAATAAATCAATCATGATCCCCGTGTTGTTGCTTGGAATATCTCCTTTCATAATGCAGAGCACGGAAAGCCTGCTTAACATAGCCTTTAATTCATCACTGCAGAAATACGGCGGTGATCTGGCTGTGGGCTCAATGACAATACTGTCAAGCCTCATGCAGATGATTCATCTCCCTCTGGTGGGACTAACGCAGGGGGCTCAGCCCATCACAAGCTACAACTATGGAGCTAAAAATAACCAAAGGGTAAAAGCAACATTCAAGCTACTAATAAAATGTGCTTTTCTTTACACCACAACTGCATGGCTTCTGATGATGGTATTCCCAGGTACTTTTGTTTCCATGTTTACTAATGACCCTGCTTTAAAGGAATACTCGGTGTGGGCAGCAAGAATTTACATGGCAACAGCATTTGTTATGGCAGCACAAAATTCATGTCAGCAGACATTTGTTGCTTTGGGACAATCTCGTGTTTCAATGTTTCTGGCTCTCTTAAGAAAAATTATACTTTTGATTCCGCTAATTTATATACTTCCGCACTTCTTTGAGAACAAGGTTTTTGCAGTGTTCCTGGCAGAACCTGTATCTGACTTTATTGCAGCAGCAGTAACATTCACCACATTCATGTATCAAATAAACAAAATACTTGACGACAATGAAATAATGAAATAAAAAAACTGGCAAAATATTTGCCAGATTTTATTAAAAAATCATGTTTTGTTTGAGAAACAATACCCGTTTGCAATAAAAAGGTAAAAAAAATGAGACTTATTAGTCTCATTTTACTTTTGGTGCCGTAGAAGGGACTTGAACCCCCACGGTGTTGCCACCAACGGATTTTGAGTCCGTCACGTCTGCCATTCCATCACTACGGCGGAACCACTTTTATATATTAGCATACAGATAAATAAATTGCAAGAGTTTTTTTAAAAACTTTTTTATTTATTTAAGTAGTAAGTAGTTCATTTTATCCTGTACAATGGTATTTTTACCCAGTTTCTTTGCTTCGTACATATTCATGTCAGCTCGTTTTAAAAGCTCTTCAGCTGTTATATCTTCTCCGTCCAATGTGTAGATACCTATGCTCAAAGTAGTATTTATGGTGTTATCTTGATACTCAATTGCTGCTTTTTCCACGCTTTGCCTTACAGTTTCTGCAATCCAAGCTGCTGCTTCTTCATTTGCACCATTGAGACAAATCAAAAACTCATCTCCGCCGAATCTGGCTACCCAGTCTATGTTTTTTCTGATGCTTGATTTCATTATTTCACTTACTTCTTTTAATATCAAATCTCCTGCCATGTGGCTGTAGCTGTCATTTATATTTTTGAAATCATCCACATCAATCATTATCAACGACAATCTTGTTTTGTTCATTGATGCAAAAAATATGTCCGCAGGTAATCTTTCATTGATGAATCGGCGGTTGTATGTACCTGTCAGCTCATCAATTACAAGTTTTTTATTTAAATTTTCAATTGATTTTTCCAGTTCTTCTTTACTTCTCATGCTGCCGTTTTCAATTATTCCCGTGTTCGTAATGTCCTTGAGCATTTCCAGGGCATATGTATCTCCTTTTACCTGCACCGGACATGAAGTGATCAAATAAATGTTTCCCTTTTTTAACTCTATTTTGTGAAAAGTATTGTTTTCTATTAATGCCCTGGAAGTTACACAATTTTCACAAGTTGTTCCTTTTTCCCAGAAGTCGTAACAATGGGTATGTACTGCCATTCCGTCCTTGTCTTCAACACTTTTTTTTACGGGATCTACAATTCTAACAACATCATACAATCCTTTAAATTTCGAAATAGAATCTAAAACTTCCTGTTTGCTTGAAAAACTCATTTTATTCCTCCGTAATAACAGCTTCCCCAATAATATCTTCACTCTGAACCAAGCCTATTTCTACTTTTGATATTTTGTCAAACTTCTTTTCGATTTTATTTGATGTAATATTGATTTTATCCACATCATCCGAAACCTTTTTTATGTCTTTTGCAAGAGAATCCCATCTGTCCTTGTACAGCTTGAATTCCCTGCCAAGCTTGTTCAGCTCTTCATGTATAACAACAGCATATTTTTCTCTTTCCATGTTTCTAAGCACAACCTGCACAGTTGATAAAACAGACATCATTGTTGTGGGTGATGCCATCCAAACCCGCTTTTCACCTGCATAATCAAGTATATCCTGGTGATAAGCATTTATTTCAGCAAATATTGCTTCTGCCGGAATAAACATTATAGCTTGTTCTGATGTTTGTCCATTAATTATATATTTTGAAGAAATATCGTTTATGTGTTTTTTTACATTTGCCTTAAAATCCCTTGAATAAATCTTTCTTTCAGCTTCATTGATGTTAGTGTCAATCATTCGTTGATAATTCTCAAGGGGAAATTTCGAATCAATACAAAGCATCCCCACAGGTTCAGGAATATTAAGCACTGCATCAGCAATTGTTCCGTTAGTAAGTTTTTTTTGAAGTTCATATATTTTGTCGTTCTTTTCCCCGAATACAACGGACAAGATATGGTTTAACTGAACCTCTCCAAAGGTTCCTCTGCTCTTCTTATCTGTCAATACGTCCTGCAATGATACTATATTTGTTGACAGACTGTCAATCTTCTTTTGAGCCTCATCTATTTTAGAAAGTCTTTCAAGAATATTAGCAAAAGTTTTGTTTGTTTTTTCAAATCCTTCGCTCAGCCTTTCCTCCACACGCATATTTATTTTGTCAAGATTTGTTCCAACCCGTTCTGTAAGGAATTGGAAATTTTCATTTAAAGATTTTGATGTAGTCTGAGAAAAATTCATGAACGATTCAGTCATTCGGTTAGTATTTTTCTCCATTCTCTCCACTGTTTCAAGCTTGTTGGTCAAGATTTCCCTGAGCTGTTTTTGCTCTGAATCAGATATTTTTTTACTTACTGAATCTATGAGATTCATGTTGTTCTGACTTAAATTAATTTTTATTTCAGATATTATATGCTCTTCCATGTCTCGTTTTGATGTCTTCCACAAAAGGATCACATTTATTATTATTGAAAGTATAAGCATTGCAATTATTACTGCATCCAATTTGACACCTCCTGAATACCTATACTTTATAATATTTTCGAACATTTGTCCATATTTTTCTAAAAAGAGTTGCTGAGAAGATGTCATTATAATCGTTTGAAAAAATCGCCGAATAGAAAAAGAAACGGCGAACCGTTTCTTCATTCATCACTATATTAAGTTTTCCTTTACCAGCACTTCTGCTATCTGTACTGCATTTGTTGCAGCGCCTTTTCTTACCTGGTCTCCGCAGCACCATAATACAAGTGAATTGTCCTGGCTTATGTCTTTTCTCACTCTTCCGACAAAAATCAAATCCTGGTTAGATGTGTCAAGAGGCATTGGATATTTTTTGTTTGCAGGATCGTCTACCAACTTCACTCCATCAGCATTTGCAAGAAGCTCTCTTGCTTTTTCAGGAGAAATTTCCTTTTCTGTTTCTATGGTAATTGATTCCGAGTGGCTTCTGTAAACTGGAACTCTCACACATGTGCAGTTTACCTTCAAATCAGGATTGTGGAATATTTTTCTTCCTTCATTCTGCATTTTCATTTCTTCCTGTGAATATCCCATTTCATCAAAATCGCCTATTTGCGGAATAACATTGTAAGCAATTTGGTGCGCGAATGTTTTTATTTCAACAGGATTGCCATTGCTTATATCAGAAATCTGCTGGTCTAATTCCTTTATTCCATTTACGCCGGCTCCAGAAACAGCCTGGAATGTTGATACTACCATTCTATTTATCTTTGCATATTTATTGAGCTCGTTCAGTGCAGTCAATGCAATTATTGTTGAGCAGTTTGGATTTGCAATTATTCCATTGTGATTTTTAACGTCTTCCGGATTCACCTCAGGAACAACCAAAGGAACATCATCATTAAGTCTGAAAGCAGAACTGTTGTCTATTACAACTGCTCCAGCCTTTACAGCTGCCGGAGAAAGTGCTTCACTAATGTAATTTTCAGCAGCACACAAGACTACGTTAATATTTTCAAAAGAATTTTCTGTTGCTTCTTCTATAACAAATTTCTTGCCTTGAAATTCAACTTCTTCACCGGCACTTCTTTTGCTTGCCAAAAGTTTCAACTCTCCGTATGGAAAATTCCTTTCGCCTAAAACCTTGAGCATTTCTTGTCCAACTGCTCCGGTTGCACCTAATATTGCTACATTGTACTTTTTCATTTCTCTCCTCCAAATCTGAAATATATAAATTCAACTTTACTTTTAAATATATAAAATTTATTATAACAATAAATCTTTTCTTGTCAAGCTTTTTGTTTTTATTTTCATTACACGGGTTCCGCCATTGCGTACATGCGTTAACCGTTCAAATTACAACAAGAGAGTTGATACGCAACTCCATTAACGGCAAGGACATTCGACATGCATTCTTCGCTTTTTTAATAATAGGAAAAAGTAATCCTATTATACAAAAAGAGCGGTTGCCCGCTCCTTGTTCTATTGCGCATCAAATACAGCCTTGATTTTCCATATGTTGTTTTCTCTAACTGATTGCCATTGAACGTTGTCTTTTTCAACTATTTGAGAAACGTCGCCGTTTTTTATTTCTATTTTGTACTTCAAGTTAACTGTAGCCTTATCCTTGTCTGCAGAGTCCATTTCATAGCCTATAACCTTGTAGCTTAAGAGTTTTACATTTGATGATTCCATTGTTTTAAGGAAGCTGTCAAAGTCTTTTTCTCTGTCTGCAACAGGTATCATAAGATACATATAGCTAAATCTTGAGTTAAGCTTACCCGATAAATACTTGTCAGCGCTGTCTCCCGGTGTTTTTTCTCTGTAATCAAGTTCTCCCTTGTCAAGTGGATATGATGTTTTCTTCTCTGTTTCTGTGAGCATGAAAGCATACGGGTCATATACGTTACCGGGATTCCAAATCATGTATTCAGTCACTCCAAGTTCCTTGGCTGCAATAACCTGAGCCCTAACCTTATCCGGTCCGTATTCGATTCCCTGCCAGTCAAAGTCCTGAATCCACGGTCTTATGTGGGGAGGATTTTCCATAGATGAATTTTTTTCGATTGCTTCTTCCATTGCTCCCTTCACAACCAGGTAAGGGTTGGCATTTGGGTTTTCGAGATTGTACCATCCTGTTGAATAGTGGCTTGGGTAGACCATTGGTGCAAGGTTGTCAACATGTTCACCCATGAGTATCCATGTTTGTCCTATGTCCTCAGGGAAATCATCCCATGTCCTGGTGATTATTCCAAATACGTCTGCACCGAGATTTACGCTGTATGGTTCAAGTTCTTTTTTGGCATACTGAAGAAATTCCGCAATTGCAGTATCCTTGTCCCTGCCGTTTCTTCCAGGGAATTCAGTTATGGGATTGTATTTTTTTGCACCGTCAGGGAAGCGCACATAGTCAAACTGGATTTCATCGAATCCAAGAAGCGAAGCTTCTTTTGCTATGGCAATGTTGTAATTCCATACATACTTATCAAATGGGTTGATCCACGGAATGTTGCCGCTGTTGGGATCAAGCCATGTACCGCCGGTTTTTAGTTGAATGGAATGGTCAGGATTCAACACTGCGAAATTTTTATCCTTGAAGGCAACAATTCTTCCAATTGTATAAATGTCGTATTCTTTTAAAACTTCAAGCATCTTCTTTACATCTTTAATTGGTATTGGCGTATTCTGATTCATTTTTTGAACTATTTCAACATCGCTTTCATATGTTATGAATCCGTTGTCATCCTTGACGTTAATTACCAAGCCGTTGATTTCCGTAGCGTCTGCAATTCCAACAATTCGTTCAAATTTGTTTGCCTTGTCAGCAGCAGGATAAAGTGATGACGCAAGAGCCTTGTCATTTGATTGAAGAGCCTTAACATATGCAGAATATGCATCAATGTTTTCCTTGTTCAAGTCGTTTCCTGCTGTGTGCCCTGTTGCGTAAAGTGCCCTTACCTCAACATATTCTTTTTCTCTTTGTTCAGATACGGGAACAAGCGGCACATAAAATTCTTTGTACTCTTCTTTTCTTGTCTTTTCAAGTTCTTCTCTCTCGACAATTTTCTTCTCAAGTTCTTGAGCAGCTTTTTCTTCTTCAGTCAATTCCGGCTGTGAAGGCACTTCGCCTAGCGGAGTTTCATTTCCCGGTTCATTTACTTCTTCGCTAGGTATTGGTGAATTGGCGCTTGCCGAATTCGTGCATGCAGTCAAAACAGCTGTTAAAATAAATAATAAAATTGCATGTTTTACATTTTTGAACATAAAGCCTCCTAATTTTTGCAGTATGGAGGTAGTACACCCCAATTTATGCCTATAATACATTAATTAATGTATGTCTAATTTTAACATACAATTTAACCTTAATCAACAATCATTGAAGTCAATCGTACTTTTACCTGCATGTAATTTTTAACAGATTTTACAGCATATAAATTATTCCTTGACTTTAATATTTGTAAAATATATAATTCTTTTATCAAAACATAAGGAGGCAATTATGCTAACTGCTATAGTTGGAATTAATTGGGGAGACGAAGGAAAAGGAAGAATGGTTGACTTGATCGCCGCTGATTATGATGTTGTATGTCGCTATCAAGGTGGTAACAATGCAGGTCACACTGTTATTAACGAATCCGGCAAATTTATTTTGAACCTGCTCCCTTCAGGCATATTGAGATCTGATGTAGTAAATGTAATGGGCAATGGAATGGTCATTGACATAGAACATCTTCACAAGGAATTATCTAATCTGAGAAAAGCAGGCATTAAAATAACGCCTGAAAATTTGAAAATAAGCGACAAAGCTATTATTTGTCTGCCATATCATGTTAAACAGGATGTACTTGAAGAAGAAAGACTTAAAGATATGAAGTTTGGCTCCACAAGAAGAGGGATTGCTCCTGTTTACGGTGACAAGTATCTCAAAAAAGGCATCCGCATGGGAGACCTTTTAAACAAGGAAGCCCTTAGAGAAAGACTTGAGCATATTGTTGAATGGAAAAACCTGCTCATTTACGGAGGATATAAATCAATTGAATTTAATCCACAGGACATGTATGACTGGCTCATAAAATATTCTGAAGAACTGAAAGATTACATATGCGATGTGGGATTGTTCCTGAATGAAGCTGTAAAACAAAACAAGAAAATAATGTTTGAAGCACAGCTTGGAGCACTCCGAGACATAGACTTCGGTATATATCCATACACATCTTCATCATCGACAATTGCAGCATATGCTCCTATAGGCTCTGGAATACCGGGCAAAAAATTAGACAACACTCTTGGAATAATGAAAGCTTACTCATCCTGCGTTGGCGAAGGACCTTTCACTTGTGAAATGTTCGGCAAAGAAGCTGAAGCTTTGAGAGAAGCTGGCGGAGAATATGGTGCTGCCACAGGAAGACCAAGAAGAGTCGGACCATTTGATGTTGTTGCCTCTAAATACGGCGTAAGCGTTCAGGGTGCTGACGAACTGGCACTCACAAAACTTGACGTTATGTCCTACATGGATAAAGTTCCTGTGGTCGTTGCTTACGACATAAACGGAAAAATAACAAAAGACTTCCCAACAGGAGAAGAACTTGCAGTTGCAAAACCTGTCATTGAATATAAAGACGGATGGAAATGCGACATAAGCAAGTGCAGAAAAGAATCAGACCTTCCTAAGGAAGCTTATGATTACATCAAGTACCTTGAACAAGAGGTTGGCTGCTTCATCAAATATGTTTCTGTAGGAGCCGAAAGAGAAGATTACCTTATAATGAGCAAGTAACAAATTAAGAATTATGAATTATGAATTAAATGAAAGGATTTGTGCACAGCACAAATCCTTATTTTTTTAGAATAAAACAGGCATTGTGCTCTTCACAATGCCTTCCTGAATTCTTCATTCTTAATTATTAACTCTTAATTTCTTTTAATCTTTGGCTTAATTTTTTCGATGTACTGGTTGATAAAAATGGTGAAGGCGTAGTCGTAAATCAAAAACGCTGCCTGAGCAGCTGCAAACATCCACCAGGGCAGATTAAGTGTTATAAACAGCCGTACGGTAAAATACATGGCAGCAAGAGAAATATTGAAAAATATCAGCTTTGCTCCGTACTGAATTTTTTTGTCTTTTATAAATGCTTCAAATAAATGCTTTGCAATGCTGTAAAGTCCGAAGAACATTATGTATGTTATTATTTCAACCTTGTTGAAGGTCAGAAAAAATCCCAGTATACACGAAGCAGCATAAAAAACAAAGGCGCTTTTCCCTCCGAACTCAACAACAACAATTCCCACAACCAATGCTGCAGCTGCAAAAAGAATTATTGTATTTGTTTCTATCACTGATGAAAGTATTACAAAAATCTGATTTAATCCCAAAAGAACTCCTAGATAGGCCGTATCTTTGCTTTTTAACAGCATGAGATCAAGTCTCCTCCCAAACATTCACACAAACAATCAGCACAAATAAGCTGTGTGCAGCAGTCGGCAGAACTTGAACCTCTTCCGCCATAGCTGTACGCTCTTTGTTGGTATGAACGCTGCATGTTTAATATCTGATTTAAAAAGTTTCTGTATTCCATGTTGGCAGGATCCATGTTTACTGCTCTTTGCACAAACTGCATTCCCTGCCCCATGGATCCTATGTTAACGTAACAAACTCCCATGAGATAGTTCCATTCAGCATTTCTGTCTGCCATGCTGTTGAGTGCTCTTAAAGCCTCCTGAAACCTTCCTGTCTGTATCTGTTGTCTTACGTTGAACAAGTTTCCACTTCCGTAAGAACCGTTTGAGTAACCTGAACCTGAGCTGTAATTTGTGCTTGAAGCTGTGCCATTCATAATTTCATCATACGCCCATTGTATTTCCTTGAACTTTTCCTCCGCCAAATCCTTAAGAGGGTTGTTTTCGTTCATGTCCGGGTGGTATTTTTTTGCAAGCTTCCTGTAGGCGCTCTTTACTTCATCCTTTGACGCGCCGCGGCTCAAGCCAAGCACTTCATATGGGTCTTTCATTTAATTTTCTCCTTATCCACATTATTGATTTTGTTCAATACTCCTGAATATATTATATTGTCTATTATTCCTTTATCCTGCTCCAGGGGCAGTTTTTCTATTTCATTGCTCAAAAATGACAAGTTAAGCATGGACAGTTCTTTCGCATAATCCTTTTTGTCTTCAATTTCAAGATTGTTGAAGGGATTGTAGGATTTGTTTTTTTCATCTTTTTCCATGTCCTCGTAAGCATCCAGGAAATAAATGTACTTCCCTGCATAAAACCCTACCTTTCTTAAAGTTTTCTCCCATTCATCACGTTTATACAGAAAAATTTCTTCCATGAGATGGCCGAATTCATTAGACACCGCATCAACATCCCGGGAATTTTCCTTTTCAAGTTGAGTAATACTTTGAAGTCTTTCTTTTATTGCTGCTGCCTTTTCCCCGTATTTTAAAGAAGCCTTTTTGAAATCTCTCTCAAGTGCTTTACATACAGCAAGACTCTTCATATCATGTTCGTCGTTCCAGTTATCAATCATGTTGTAGTATGAAAGCATTATGTTCATGGAAGCAGCATATTCTGTTATTTCGTTTTGTATCACGAGCTGTTTCTTTGTGGGATGAACCATGCACCTTTCACTGTATGACCTGTTTTCAGGCTCATACAACGAGCTTAGAAGAAGTATCAGGAATGTCATGTCATAATTCAGCGTGAACCTTGACAAATTGCTGTACTCTGTCTTAAGGCACTTGCACAGTCCGCAGTAATAGCCCCTGTAACTGTAATATTCCTTGAACTTAAGCTCCATTTTGTTAATTGTAACGTATCCAAACATAATTTTCTCATTTCTTTTTTATTGTAACAACATTGGTTTGTTTAATCAATATAAATTTAACCTTCCAAAAGCCTTAGCACATTTTCAACCTGAAGCTGCACTCCTGTTGCAAGGCATTGTTCATCAAGCTTAAACCTGCTTGAATGTATGGGGTATACAGCACCAATTTCTTCATTTTTGCAGCCCAAATTGAAGAAGCATGATTTCACGTTTGCAGCAAAATATGAAAAGTCCTCTGTTCCCATGTCAGGCTCCTGACTTATTAAAATATTGTCTTTACCGACAATTTTTTCCGCAACACTTCTTACACTGTCAACTACTTCATCGTTGTTAATCAGAGCCATGTAGCTTTCCCTTATGAACAATTTTCCTTCTCCGCCGAAAGCCTTGGGCACATTTTCAACCATTTCGTCTATTCGCTTTTTCATGAATAATCTTGTTTCCGGGTCAAGGGTTCTTAATATTCCTGTCATTTCAACCTCATCAGGAATTATATTTCCTCTTGTTCCTCCATGGATAGTTCCCAGGGTGAACACAGCAGAGTTAAGTGGTGAAAGGTTCCTGCTTACAAGAGACTGCAAAGACATAATAAGCCCTGCAGCAATCACAAGAGGGTCAACACCCTTGTCAGGATGAGCTCCATGAGTTGATTTTCCACTGACTCTTATTGTTATTTCATCAGAAGAAGCCATCATTTTTCCGTATTTTAATCTCACCGTGCCTGTATTTATTCCTGTATCCACATGAAGGCCAAGCACATAATCAACATCAGGATTTTTCAAAACACCTTCATTTATCATTCTTTCGGCTCCGCCGGTTGTTTCTTCAGCAGGCTGAAAAAAAAACTTCACATCTCCTTTGAGTGTGTCTTCCATTGATTTTATCACTTTTGCTGTTACAAGGGCTATTGCAGTGTGTGCATCGTGGCCGCATGCATGCATCACTCCGTCATTCAATGATTTAAAATCAACGTCTGATTCTTCTCTTAAGGGAAGGGCGTCTATGTCAGCCCTTACTCCGACACAAATATTCTTTTCTCCAGAACGGTTCTTTCCTCGTACAACGGCAGACACTCCCGTTTGGGCAACGCCTTTTTTGTATTCGATTCCCCAGGAATCAAGCAAGCTGCAGATTCTATCCATTGTTTTAAATTCATTCCCCCCAAGTTCGGGGTTCAAGTGAAATTCTCTTCTTATGTGGATTAGTTCTTCTCTTATATTTTCAATGTCATACATAATTTTAACCCTCATTTATTAAAATTACATTAATTATATTTTATTTTCAGGTTAAATACAATAAAAAAGTCGCATTTATTAGGTTTATGAAATTGTTTCAATTATGTAGGGGAGGACGTGTCCTCCCGAATATACCAAAATTATTGATTAATAAAACGGGCGGATACAAGATCCGCCCCTACAATTTGTGAAAAATTAAGTTTGTCAATAGTCAATTTCTGCGACTTAAACTCTTTATTGTATTTAACCTCCGCTTAAAACAGGCAGAACATATACTTCAGTATTATCATTTATTTTTTCATGAAGTTTTTTAGGGACTCCGTCTACAAGTACTGCACCTATGATGTATTTTTGGATTCCAAGTTCCTCTGCCAGTTCAAGTATTGTCATGTCTTTGTAATCAGCCTGTACTGTCCTTTGATTTTCATCAACTGCAATAATAACCTTAATCATATTCTTAATTCATCAAGCTCTTCTTCAGTCAAATCAAACACATCACCAGTGCTTTTTATTTTTGTGTTTGTAAATGCTTCAGGCATTCGGTAATTTTCTTTTGTGAAGCCTGCCAGCTCGTTGAACCTGTGCTCGTCTTTGATTGTTTCAGTGCTCACTCTTTCAAGCCAGTCAAGATCAAGATCATATCCTGTAAATCCATTTACCAAGTCCACAAGAAGCTGCTTTTCATTGGCAATTGCTGCTCTTGTGAACATGCAAATTCCAAGGCTGTCTAAAATGGCCATGAACTTTTGCGAGCCCTTGCTGGCTTCAGCCCATCCCTTGTCTGTTTTTATAACCGGGCCGTATGTATGGTCTGCACCCATGGGAGATGTGGCAAATGTAGCACCCATGCCCTTTATTGCTCTTGGATCATATGCAGGCATCGCCTGGCCGTTAACTGCCGGAATGTGTGATACTCCGAGAACTTTTCCAGTTATTGTTGCGCCGCAGGCTAAAACTTTTCCAAATACTGTTCCACTTATTATTTCATCCATCATCCTAAATGCAGAGGAAGCATCGCCGAATTGTCCTTCACCGGCTTCCATGGCAACCCCCATGGCTGCTCCAACTTCGATGGTATCTATTCCGAAGTCATTGCACATTGCATTTAATCTTGCTATTGCATCAAAATCTCCAATGCTCAGGTTTGATCCCATCAAACCTATTGTTTCGTATTCAAGTGGCGATACAATTGTCTTGCCGTCCTTGTCCGGAACAACATTTGAGCACTGAATAACACATCCGGGCATGCAGGCATGAGTTGTTTTTCCTTCTCCTCCACGCTGTTTTATAAATTCATACAGGCTTTCTCCGGAAATTTTGTCAGCATGCTCAAATTTTTCTCCCCTGAAGTTTCTTGTGGGAAGACCTGTGAGGTCGTTTGTAACCCTCACCGTTGATGCAGTTCCCAATGTCCTGTAGTTTGCAGAACTTGGAGCATCCATCACAATTTTAGTGTATTCCTTGAACGATTCAGAAAATTTTTCTTTGTTCTTGATTATTACAGAACCCTTTTCTGCAGCAACTATTCCCTTAATTTTTTTAGAACCCATTACAGCTCCCAGACCGCCTCGACCGCTGTATCTATTTGGCTTTTTTTCCTTGTCCATGGTAGCTATTCCCGCAGAATGGTACAGTCTTTCTCCTGCAGGTCCAATGCATGTTACGGCACAGTCGGGATATTTTTCAATCATTTTTTCACAGTATTCAAATGTACCCATTCCTGCATATTCATCTGCAGGTTCCAGGGTGCATCCATTTTTGTCTATTTTGATATAATACCAGTTGTCGCCTTCAGGAATATCTTCAACTACCAAAGCTTTTAAACCTAGCTGAGCAAGCCACATAGCTGTTATTCCGCCGCCGTTGCTTTCCTTGATGCCGCCTGTAAGGGGGCTCTTTGCTCCTATGCTTATTCTGCTGGCGCTTGACACATTTGTTCCAGTAAGCATTCCATTGGCAATAATCAGTTTGTTTTCCCTTCCCAAGGGATTACATGAGGGATTCACTTCATCAAGCATTATTTTTGCAATGAGTCCTCTGCCTCCGGTTTTCAAATATTCATCTCTTGGGGATTCATACACGATTTCCTTGGTCTTCATGTTTATTCTAAGTATTTTATTCATATATTCACCTCATATATATTATACCTCTTTTGCGGGAAATTGCACAGTGATTTGAGTTCCCTCATTTTCCCAACTTTTTAAATCTATTGCTCCGTCATAAAGCTCAGCTATGTGCTTCACAATGGACAACCCAAGACCTGTTCCTCCGGTTTCCTTGGACCTGCTTTTATCGACCCTGTAAAAGCGTTCAAAAACACGTAACTGGTGTTCTTCAGGAATTCCTGTTCCTGTGTCTTTAACAACTATGTTTATGAAGACACCTCTTTTGAAAATGTCCACATCAACTTTTCCGCCTTTTTTGTTGTACTTTATTCCGTTGTCCACAAGATTGTACAAAAGCTCACTCAAATAATTTTTGTTGGCTTTCATAATTACTTTTTCGGATTTCAATGTCAAATTGACATTGCTATCTTCTGCCTTGTGCCTTAAGAGGTTCACCACTTCCTCAGCAGTTTCCTTGAGATTTACCTCATTGGATTCGTGTTCGTCTATTCCTTCTTCAATTTTTGAAAGCCTTATGATATCCTCAATGAGAGAAATAAGCCTCAGCCCTTCTTTGTGTACCATACCGCAATATTTTTTAATGCTGTCTGAATCGGTTATTAGCCCTTCCTTTATCATTTCTGCAAAACCAATCATTGTGGTGAGAGGAGTTTTTAGCTCATGAGATACATTTGCTGAAAATTCGCTGCGCATGATTTCTGCCTTCTTCTGAAATGTTACATCTTCTATGAGTATTAAAAGACCTGTAACCAGACTTTCCGGCTGCTCTTTCACGGGACTGAAATAATACCTGTAAAAGTTTTTTCCCGTATCCATATCAAAGGTCAAATGCGTGTTTTCCCTGATGGCTTTGTCAATATTTTCTATGATTTCGGTGTTTCTTGTAAGCTCAAGTATGTTCCTGCTTCCATGCAGGTTGAAATTGTAGTTTCGCATCATGTTTTTTCCGCTTTGATTTATGGATAGTATATTTTTATCGCGGTTTATGAGTATGAAACCTTCCTTCATATTTTCAGTGATAATTCCTATTGTGTCCCTTTCATGCCTTAGTTCATCAACATATTCGCTGATCTTTATTTTCTGGTCCTTAATTTTATGAGAAAGAGGCCTGAACTCATCATATATTTTTATTTCTTGGACGTTGTTTCCTTCGAGCATGTCATCCAGAGCCGATGTCATCTCATTGACAGGTTTGAGAATTTTTTTCGTGAATGCACTGGCTGATGCATACACAACGGCAAAAAGCATAACAAAAAGTACCGCAAGCAATGGAATTACACCTGCGAATACTGAATTTATGCTTTTTATCTCCCTCGATATGCGAAGTACCCTGTTATCGTTTAATTTTACAGCAAAATAATACATGTCTGATGATATTGTATTTGAATACCTTGTATCTTCCCCATAGCCGTATTCAAAGGCGTTTTTTATTTCTGACCTGTTGCCGTGGTTATCCAGGGTTTCCCCGTTTGCCCAGTTGTCATATACAACAATTCCGCTTTTGTTGATAATGGTAAAGCGCATGGTGTAATCAACAGATTTTAAAATATTGTTGACAGATGACTTTACAGATTCTTCATCATCCCACTTTTCGGGATCCTTTGAAAGCTCCGTTATTGTCTTTATTTGATTTTTAGCATCTTCCGAATAAAACTCATAGTATACAAATGATGTCAGTATGCAGGCTGCCAAGGAAGCTGTAACTGAAATGAGTGTAATCATGAGGAACATTCTCTTTTTCATCACTGTTCCTCCAATTTATATCCTGCGCTCCTCACAGTGGATATGAAATTTATGCACCCTGCACTTTCAAGCTTTTGCCTAATGGTTTTAATGTGCATATCAACCGTCCGTGTTTCTCCCTCATAATCATACCCCCAAATTTCCTGGAGAATCTTATCTCTTGAAAGAACAATTCCCTTGTTGAGCATCAAGAAATGCAACAGCTCGAATTCCTTGAATGTCAATGAAATTGAAGTGCCGTTGTAGCTTAAATTTCTCTTCTGGTAATCAAGTACAAGCCCGTTGTATTCCGTGACGTCGGTATCACTGCCACTTTGGCCGTTTTTTCCGTACCGCCTTAATACCGCCTTCACCCTTGCCAGAAGTTCAAGAACACCAAAGGGTTTCGTTATAAAATCATCTGCCCCTGATTCAAGTCCCCTAACCTTGTCAAGCTCCATGGATTTTGCAGTAAGAATTATCACAGGTATGTCTTTGTAGTCCGATTCTTTTTTCATTTCTCTTAGAATTGTCATGCCGTCAACTTTAGGAAGCATCAGGTCAAGCAATACCAAGTCCGGAATTTTCTTTTTAATTTCATCATAAAATCCCTTTGCATCTTCAAAACCGTACACTTCAAAATCTGCTGCTGAAAGAGCCAGTGTTATGAGCTCTCTTATTCCTGCGTCATCTTCAACACAATAAATAGTCTTCATAATTGCTCCTACTTTGGTTTATGTTCTCCTGTAATTGAAAATATAACCCATTCCGCTATATTTTCAGCATGATCGCCTATTCTTTCAAAATATTTTGCAATCATGATGAGATCTATTGCTTGTTCTCCGTTTTCTGTATTTTCCTGAATTTTTTCTATAAGTTCCTCTTTTACAACCTGAAACAAATTGTCAACTATGTCATCATCTTTACACACTTCTTCAGCAAGCTTTCTGTCCTTGTTTACAAAGGCATCAACGCTTCTTGTCACCATGCTGATGGTAGCTTCCGCCATCTGAGGTATATGAACCAGATCCTTGATAAACTTCTGGTTAACCATAAATCTTGCTATTTCTGCAATGTCTTCGGCGTTGTCCCCAATGCGTTCCATGTCAGTTATCATCTTGAGGGCAGTACTGATTATCCTCAAGTCGGAAGCCACAGGCTGCTGCTGAAGCAAAAGTTTCAAACAGTGGCTTTCAATTGTTTTTTCCATTTCATCAATTTCAATTTCAAGCTCATTAACCTTGCCAACAAGCTCCAAATTTTGTTCTAAAAGAGATCTGGTGCTCAGTTCAATTGCATTTTCAATGAGGCTTCCCATTTTAATAAGTTCCAGATTTAAATTCTCAAGTTCATGGTCAAATTTATTTCTCATATTATACCTCCTGTATTAGCCGAATCTTCCGGTTATATAATCCTCTGTTTTCTTATTTTTAGGCAGAGAGAACAGTTTTTCTGTTTCATTGAACTCAACAACTTCCCCATGCAGGAAAAATGCTGTCTTGTCTGAAACTCTTGTTGCCTGCTGCATGTTGTGAGTTACTATGATGATTGTGTAATTATCCTTGATTTCAACAAGCAGGTCTTCTATCTTCATTGTAGAAATTGGATCCAGTGCAGATGTTGGTTCATCAAGAAGGATTACCTCAGGGTTTACGGAAAAAGCTCTTGCTATGCAAAGCCTCTGCTGCTGTCCTCCGGACATTCCCAATGCGCTTTTTTTAAGTCTGTCTTTCACTTCATCCCACATGGCTGCTGAACGAAGACTTTGTTCAACAATTTCATCAAGTCTTGACTTTTGTTTGATGCCGTGAGTTCTTGGCCCGTATGCCACATTGTCATAAATGCTCATTGGGAACGGATTAGGTTTTTGAAAAACCATTCCAACCCTTTTTCTGAGCACTGTTGCATCCATGTCCTTGTATATGTCCACATCGTCCAACAGAATTTTTCCGTCTATCTTCACCCCTTCAACCAGGTCGTTCATGCGGTTTAAGGATTTCAAAAGAGTTGACTTGCCACAGCCTGAAGGTCCTATGAATGCAGTAATTTCATTTTCATTAATATTCATATTTATATTTTTAAGAGCTTGAAATTCTCCGTAATATAAATTTATATTTTCTATTTTCATTTTTTCTTTATTTTCCATTGCTCAGCCCTCCTATTCTGCCTGCAAGCTTTGTTGCTGCAAAATTTACTATAAATACAATTATGATAAGTATTGCTCCTGTTGCAAATGCCATATCCTTTGAATAAGGCAGGCCTTCACTTGCCAGCATGTACATATGAATTGCAAGAGTTCTTTGAGATGCCATTAAATCCAGAGTAGGATTTTCCAGCACATTTGTTCCGCTTGTAAATATAAGCGCTGCAGTTTCACCAACAATTCTTCCTATTGCCAGTATTACCCCTGATAGAATTCCCGGCATTGCTGTGGGAAGAACTATTGAAAACACGGTCCTAAGCCTTGTGGCTCCTAACCCTAAGCTTCCTTCGCGATACATGTCCGGAACAGACTTTATTGCTTCCTCTGATGAGCTTATGATTACAGGAAGTATCATTATCGATATAGTGAGCACCCCTGACAATACTGATGCTCTTAGGCCGAGAATGTTCACGAAGAATATCATTCCAAACAATCCGTACACTATGGACGGTATTCCGGCCAGAGTGTCTACAGCAAGCCTGATCACCTTCACTGCTTTATTTCCTCTCTTTGCGTACTCATGTAAATATATTGCACAGAAAACGCCCACAGGAACTGCAATGATAAGAGAAATCACAATCATTTCCACAGTTGTCACAATTGAAGAAAATGCTGACAGCGAATCAGAATTGTATTCTCCGAAAAGAAATTCCATATTTATGTTTGGAATTCCTCTAACTAGTATAAACAACAGTATATATGCAAGAATTCCCACTGTCAATATTCCGCAAAGCCAGACCATAAATCTGAGGATCAGGGACTTTGTTTTTCTTTTGTTTAAAACGCTTTTTTCTAGAGCTGTATTTTCCATGATTCCTCCTTAATTTCTCGAAGATCTGAATTTTATTAAACTTAGCGAAGCATTGAGTATTACTATGAACACGAATAAGACTACGCCTGTAGCTATAAGAGATGATTCATGAAGTCCCGAAGCATAACTCATTTCCGTAACAATGTTTGTTGTAAGTGTCCTGATAGGTTTTAAAAGTGCTATCTTGTCAAGAGGCATTACGGCATTTCCTGCCACCATAACAACAGCCATTGTTTCTCCAACCGCTCTTCCTATTCCCAATATGATTGCTGTAAGAACACCTGATTTTGCTGCAGGTACAACTACTTTGAATATTGTTTCTTCTTTAGTTGCTCCAAGCCCAAAAGACCCTTCTTTATAGCTTTCCGGTACTGCTCTTATGGAAGATTCGCTGATTGAAATTATTGTTGGCAAAATCATAATTCCAAGAATTATGGATGCAGATAATATGCTGTAGCCGTTGCCGCCTACGTTGTCCCTTACAAAGGGAACAACAATCTGCATTCCGAAAAAACCGTAAATGATTGATGGAATTCCTGCAAGCAAATTTACAGCAGGTTTTACAATTTTATAAATACCCTCCGGACAAAACTCGGCCAGAAACACAGCACACATGAGACCTACAGGAACACCTATTACAATTGCACCTGCTGTTACATAAATACTTCCCACTATCATAGATAAAATTCCGTAGGATGCAGGCGTATTCACAGGTCCCCATTTTTCGCTAAAAACAAAGTCCATAAATCCTATTTCTGCTATTGCCGGTATTCCTCTTAAAAACAAGAATAAACTGATGGCTATTACAGCCAGCACTGATACAAAGGCAGACATGAAGAACACTGACTGCATAACAGTATCATTAAATTTTGATTTTTTTATACTTTCCATTATTTCACCTACCCCCAGGATGTTATTTTACCTGTGTAAATTCCCGTGATTTTTTCCGACGAAAAATCATTTGTGGGATTATTTTTATTCAGTATTACAGCAATTCCGTCAATCGCCAACACATGACTTTGAAGACTTAATGCTTCATCTTCCTTAAGCTCCCTGGAGCTAATTCCAACGGATGCGGCATCTCTTGCAACAACCGTAATTTCTTTTTCAAAATTGAACTCTTCCAAAGATTGTTCTTTTGAACACCCTGCAGCAGCAATTGATAGAACAGAAATTGAAACTAATAACCCTAGAGTTTTTCTTCTTTTCATTGCATACTCCTTTACTCAATTTTTACCTTTGTTTAATATATACCCACATAGTAAAAAAAAAACCGCAACAATGTAAAAACTATGTAAAATCATATACAATTACTGCAATAAAAATGTTCCGGCTGTCTGCCGGAACATCATGTAATCTATTCGCTTAATACCACCTTGTTCTTGCTGCTTCCCTTTGCAAAATAAAGACTCTTGTCTGCCCTTTTTATAACATCGTCAAAGGATGAGTCACACGTTGTGCACTGATGTACACCAAGGCTTATGGTAAGAGACATATCAATGCCTTCTCCAATTGAAAAAACACTGTTTTCGACGTTTTTCCTTATTCGTTCTGCTACTTCAAAAGCTTCATGTTCTCCTGCATCAGGACATATGAGCAAAAACTCGTCTCCGCCGTATCGTCCTATGTAGTCAGTATTTCTGATACTTTTTGTAATTGTTTCAGATAACAGGCTTATTGCTTTGTCACCGTACACATGACCATATGTATCGTTTATCATCTTAAAATTATCCACATCAATCATTACAGCGCTGAATTTTATTTTATTGTCTTTACATTTGTCATAAACAAGTTTGCCAAGCTTAACAATTTCATGTTTGCTCAGGAACCTTGTCAGCTGGTCATATGTGGCTATTTCTTCAACTTTCTTGTAAGAAATAGCATTTTCAATTGCTATGGCTGTATAATTGGCCAGGATTTTCAACGTGTTAAGGTCGTTTTTATCATAGGAATTTTCTTTAATATTTTGAACGGTCATTGCTCCCACGACCCTGTCATTAATTATCATTGGAGTATATATCATGGACTTAAGCATAAATCCATCAATACCGTCAAGGCTCCTTGGATAGACACTGGTGAATTTTCTGTACTCCTTGCTTACATTCCCAACAACTATATCATTTTTTGTTTTGACGCAATAACCAGCGAATGTTGAATAATCCACCTTTGAGAATTGCACGGATTCATAAAGCTTTTCATTCATTCCTGCAAAATGGTAACTCATTTGGTCCTTTTCCTTGTCATACACAGCAATTCCGAAATAATCTGCTTCTATAAGCTTGTTTATCTCATCGTTTATTATGTCAATAATTGAATTTATATTTAAATTTGAAATTATTTTCTGACCTATGGTTGACAGGAGTTCAGTCCTGTCATAAAGTGACTTGTATTGTTCAACTTCTCTTCTTGCATTCTTGATGCTCACTTTTGCAATCAGTTGATTTTGTTCATAGTTGTACATTTCGTCATCAATAAGCTTGTATTTTTCAAGGAACTCAAGAGCATTTCCCGTTAAATTAAGTTCCTTGTATATCTTGTATAATTTGAAATAAATTTCTTTAAGAAGAACATTTATATCTTTTGAAGAACATATGTAGGCAGCTTCATTTAATTTTTCAATAGCTTCCTGTTTTCTTCCCACCTTTACGCAAAGGTTGGCCCATTCAACCATTGCGCTGCATTTTTCATAAGTTAAACTTTGCTGTTCTGCAGAAATGCAGGCCATTACAAATTCATTTTCTGCAATATCATATTCCATAAGTTTTTTATAAGCCATTCCTTTAAGCTTATGAATTTCGCTCATATCCGTAATTAAATGGGATTTTTCTTCAGCCTTTGATGCTTCTTCAATATATGATAGAGATTTCATAGAATCTCCAATGTGTATTTCTATTTCAGCCATGGCAAGCAGACATGACACGCGCTGCTGATCAGTAAGTTCATAGTACATCAATTCCATGGGGCTGAATATTTCCTTTGCCTTATCGAAGTGCTGCATTTGAATATAATTTATTCCTGTGTTTAAAAGAAGTGTTATTAGAGCGTTTTTGTTGTTTATTTCTTCTGCAAGTGTAATACCCTTCAGTCCCCATTCATTGGCCAGATTTAACTGCCCTATCTGACAGTAGACATTAGTCAATCCGTTGCAGGCATATACAATACCATCTTTATCAATGATGTTGTTAAATATTTCATATGATTTCAAAAAACTTGTGACAGATTTATCGTAGTGAGTAGTATCGAAATTATACCAGCCCTGGTAATAGTAAGCCCATGCTTTTGCCTTGTGAAGTTTATTTTCTTCAGAAAAAGTCAATAAGCCATCAATTATTTTTTTGAGTTCTTCAAGGTTGCTTGACAGATAATTCATTGCTTCTGTCCTGAAAATCTCAATATTATCTTCATTTTCTTTAAGACTTGCCAGTTCATTGGCATACTTGAGCTGAAAATTCATACTTTCACTCCTAGTAAACATTTTTTCATAGATTATTGTTATACATAATAAACAAAAAACGTTGCATTGTCAAATATACTGTTAAAAAAACCTCATTTAAAATGAGGTTTTTTTTTCTATTTAATTATTGTCAGATAAAGATTAAATATTATTCATTTTCAAATATCTTTCCTGAATTTCCATAAGCTCTTTTGGAGATTTTTTCAATTTCATAGGACGAACATATTCAGGAGATGCCGGATCTTCTTCCAATGTCATTATAGAAATTCCAAGATAAGCAAATATAACTGTTACTATTGGGCTCAAGATATTGAAGAATGCATAGAACATATATGACAATGTCGGTACTCCCAGGAATGTAGACATTGTAGCACCACATGTGTTCCAAGGAACAAGTGCTGATGTTACAGTACCTGAGTCTTCAAGAGTACGTGACAAGTTTCTAGGTGCCAATCCTCTTTCATGGTAAGTATCTTTGTACATTTTTCCTGGCAATGCCAATGCAAGATATTGATCTCCGCAAAGAATGTTAACAAACAAGCAAGTAAGTGCTGTTATAAGAACCAATGAACCTGTGCTCTTAGCAAATCCTAAAAGTTTGTTAGCTATTACAGCCATCATACCTGTTTTTTCTAGAACGCCGCCGAATGTCAAAGCACACATAATCAATGAAATAGTCCACATCATGTTCTGTAGACCGCCGTTTGTCAACAGTTCATCAACCATTGCATGGCCTGATTCAGCTACTGTACCATAGTTAGCAACATCCAGTATATAACCAAAGTCTCCGCCTTGATATACAGTTGCTATACCTCCAAGTATACAACCTATTATAAGACCTGGAATTGCAGGAACTTTCATTGCTACCATTACAATTACTATTACCGGTATTAACAATAAAATCGGATTAATAGTATAAATACTTTCAATAGCTGCCAAAATCCCGTTAATTTCAGTAACATCCAGTTGTTTTCCTCTGTACTGCAATCCTATAACAAGGAATATAACAAAAGTTATTCCATATGATACGCTTGTTGTGTAAAGCATGTGTTTGATGTGATCAAACAATGATGCTCCTGCCATTGCAGGTGCAAGGTTTGTAGTGTCAGACAACGGAGAAATTTTATCTCCGAAATAAGCTCCTGAAATTATGGCTCCTGCTGCCAATGGAAGTGATATTCCAAGACCTTGAGCAACTCCTATAAGAGCAACCCCAACAGTACCTGCAGTTGTCCATGAACTTCCGGTTGCCAGAGATACTATACTGCATAGTATAACAGCTGCAGCAAGGAAGAATGTTGGTGACAATATTTGCAAACCATAGTAAATCAATGTAGGAACAATGCCGCCTGAAATCCAAGTACCAATTAACACGCCGATTATTGCAAGAATTAAAATTGCCTGCATTGTGCTTCCTATTGATTCAACAATACCATCTTCAATTTCTTTCCATGTAAAACCTAATGCAAATATTGCTATTGCTGCTGCAACAATTGCTCCGATTATAATAGGTATATGAACATCTGCTCCGTATACTATTATAGAAAAAGCTAACATACCAACTGTTACTGCTACCGGAATAATTGAAATTCCTAATGACGGTACTTTCTTTTGTTTTGGATCTTTACTCATAATACTCCTCCATAAAAAATTTGGTGTGCGCATGTTGAACATATTCATAAAAGGATTATTCACCCAATTAACATAAAAAAACCCAATAATAACGTTATCCCTTTAATCATAAAATTCTACCGTGCAGAATGATTTTAATAAAACGTTATTTTCATCGCCCAAATGAAAAGAATACGTTTTACCCGCAATGTAATTCTAACATATTTATGTTGATTTGTAAACAGTAATTTATTAACAAGTTAATATTTAATCATACAATTTATAAATTCTCATATTAATATATCGCATTAATCGACAAAATAAAAATCAGAATTTTTCAATTCTGATTTTTATTTTTTAAAATATATTGTTCTTATACTGTATATACAGTCCTCTTATTTCAGTCATCTTTTCATTCATTTGCTTTTGAAGTTCTGATGCCGTATCAAAATCTCCTTCTGCAAGAGCATTCTTTATTTTTGTAAATATACATTTCTTAGTCATACTGTCCTTCATGAGCTTAGTTTTAAGGTACACTATTTTTTCCCAGTTTACTACGTCAAGATCTGTAGCGTGGTTTTGTTCGTCATGAAGTTTTATAAATGTTTTTAACAACATTATGTTGTCATGGATTATTCTGCCTTTAAGCTCATTTTTCCATTTTTGAACAGTGGATTCATTAAATGAATTTATTAGCTCGCAGCTAAAAACATCACCTTTTTTCAATACCTGCTGCTTTAATTCATTGGATTCAAACGCGCTTAAGTTTTCCCATACTGTTGCCGGAGCCTTGCCGTAAAGCTTATTTCTTTCTTCTTCGGTAAAACGTTCGAACACATCTTCTTCGCTTCTGTATTCTCTGAACTTTTCCAGATAGAAACCTTCTTCACCGTATTTTTTGGATATTTCTTTTTCAAGTTCATCCATGGAACGTCCGGCATCTGTCACTTTTTCTATTCCATCCAGCATCGCCTGATATGATGCCGCCAATACAAGATAAGTGTTTGAATAAGGATTTGGTGATCTGAGCTCAAATCTTGTGGCAAGAGGGCTGTTAGAATCTCTTATTACTCCCACAAGAACTGAACGGTTTCTTGATGGTGATTCCTTGCTTCCTCCAAGTGATGTAACTGTGCATATAGGAGCTTCAAAACCCGGTTTTAAACGGTTGAATGCATC
Organism: Firmicutes bacterium UBA6113; assembly: GCA_002422545.1. Classification (GTDB taxonomy): domain Bacteria; phylum Bacillota; class Clostridia; order Tissierellales; family Sedimentibacteraceae; genus Sedimentibacter. The sequence continues at coordinate 35,220 of DIWF01000016.1, forward strand.
ATTTGTAGCTGTTACAATAGGATTTATAACCTCATAGTTTTTAAGTATTCCCATCAAGGCTCCATATCCTATTTCACTCAAATATTGATTTTTCATGTCTGCAGGAGCAAACAAATTGATTCTTTTTCCGCTCTTCAGCTTAACAGCAGCTCCCAAATGAACATGCTCGCCGTTTCCTGCAACACCTTCTATTGGTTTTGCTTTGAATAAAACTTCCAGGCCGTGGTGTCTGAACTGATCTTCTATTAATTCTCTTATAAAAATTTCATTGTCAGCTGTCTGAAGAGTGGTTGAAAATCTCCAGTCTATTTCAAGCTGTTCCATAACATGGGTAATTCTTCCCTTGGCATCAATTCTGTTGGCAATTCCTCCAACTTCCTTATGTGCCATTTCAGGTTTAAGGTCATAGCATTCCAGCTGATCCATTATTTTTTCAAGAACTGTTCTGACAGTTCCCATAGTTCTTTTCCAATATTGTTCCTTTAACACCTGTGAAGTGTGAAGTTCTTCAAAATCCGCGCTTTGTTCAGGTGTCTTAACCCACATTTCAAGTTCTGTGGCGCTTGTTAAAACAACTTCTTCAACATCATCATGGTTAAAACCATAGTTTTTTGTCAGTTCTGGATGGTTTTTGAATATTTCCATCAATTCATTCTGGAAATTAAGTCCTGCTCTTTTAAGAATAGATCTTGAGCATACCTGCTTGCCGCTGTGTATAATAAAAGAAGGAATTTTTAAAGTTCCAACCGGCAGCCCGTTTTCATCGTTGTAATACTCATAATTGTAATCAACGAACCATGTGCAGTCAACGTCCGGCAATATGTCGACCTTAGCATCGTTTAAATCGGCGATTCCCTGAAGCTCAACGCTTGACCCGTCTGTTTGTATGCCGTATTTCAGCATATCTTCCATATCTTTAACAAATAATTTAACCGGTATTTTTTCGTCAGTACCGTTTCCTCCGATATCAACACCCATGAAAGATACAAACTGAATTTCCGGATGTTCTTCAAGGATTCGTGTTATATCTTGTATGCTGTGATGTTCAGGCTTTATGGTATATATCATTTTACCCATGTCTTCCTCCTATAATTCTTATAATGAGTATTCTAGCATATCGAAATATTCATTGCAAGAAAAAAAAGTACGCTTTTTTCATAATATTTCGCAAAAAGGCGAAATATTTAAAGCGACTTTCAATAAATGTTCGTAGTTATTTTCATTGCTGACTGCATATTTCTATGAGTTCAGAAGGTTCCATCACTAGATATTCCGGATTGTTTTTTTTAAGACTTTCAACGGTGTTGTAACCCCATCCCACGGAGGCAATATCAATTCCAGCATTCTTAGCGGCATTGATGTCTCTGATTTCATCACCCACATAAAGAACTTCATTCTTGCGGAGTTTTTCCTTCTTCATTATTCTTCTCATCTTTGTTTCTTTTCCAAACATTGAGGCACTTGCAATAAAATCAAAAATATATGCATCATTTTTTTCCAAAAACATTTCAACATTTATCTTTGAATTAGTTGTAATAATTGCAGTCTTTATTCCCATTTTTTTAAGTTCTGCCACAGTGCTCAAAATATCGGGCTTGCAAGGTTTGATATTCTTCATGTCTTGTTTTAAAAGATTCTTTCCTCTTTTAAGCATAAATGGAAGATATCTTTTTTTAAGCTCAATATAAGCCATCAATTCCTTTGCACTCATTTTTTTAATATGACCAAGTTCATCTATGGTAATATTTCTTAAATTATATTTTTCAGCTAACTTTTGATATATTACAAAATTAACCTCTTCAGTGTCTGCAAGAGTTCCATCAAAGTCAAAAAATACATATTTATATCTCACTATTTACCATCCTTATCTTAATATCCCTCAACAAGTTGAACGCAATTAAACTATATTATATTTTCCTTTTTCAGTCAATTTAAAATTTTTAAAAAAACTCCCGTAAAGGAGTTTTCTACAAAGATTTCTTAATTTTGCTGAAGCCGTTGTTAATAAATCTCATATATTCTTCTTCTTCAATAAGTTGAGGATATATGGTTTCTGATTTATTGTCTTTTAAAAATTCCAATATTTTATCCTTGGACTTTTTAATATTGACACAATTGGTTTCTTTCAAATTGATTTTTATGTCGAATGTATTTATATCTTTAACATAATTCTCGAAAAAGTTGTTTATTGCCTTATAGTCGTAATATCTGAGCGTGCTTTTAACAGCAGCTCTTAGTTCTTCGTCGCTTAATTCCAGATTATTGTGTATTGTAAGTTTGCTTGCATTGAACTTGTAATATTCGTCAAACCACAAATGGCAATAGTATCCCAAAACAAATGATTTTTGTGTGACGTTTAACTTTTTGAAGTTAAATTGTTCATAAAACTCCCTAACATCGATGTTTCCATCTTCATCAAGGGTGTGAATTTCTTCAAAATCATCTACATCAATAGTATCTGGGGATACAATACCCATAATAAAACTCGGTATGTCTATTTCATCCTCAGAATTTTCTATAAATATTTTACCAAAGTGCATGTTAGTACTTATGGGCGGCATTTGTTTTCTATACTCCTTTTTAAGTTGTTCTTGTTAATTATAGCAAATTTATAGCAATTTGTACAGTATTATTTAGTCAAAACTATTTGAGGCGGGTCTGTTGATTCACCGGTTCTCGGATTGACAAATGCCAGCCAGTAGCCGTGTTCTGTATTATTTTCCTTGTTGCTGTATGACCAGTTCTTGAATCCTGTAATGCCCTTGTAAGGCTGCTCTTCCTTCGTAAATTCTCCAGGCACCCCGTAGATGAATTTAACTATGTCATCATTGTCTTCATAAACTCCAAAAATATAATGACCGTATTTTTTCATGAGACTGTTGCAGGTTGTTACACGGTTTGACATGGGATACGGATAATAGGAACTCACTATTTGATTGTAGTAAGGCAGAAAACCGTTTTTTATTCCCATTTCGTCATATGGTATGTACCACCAGCTGAAATTCTTGATTTTCACAGACAAAGGCTCTGTTCTTTTATACTCCTTGAGAGCATTGTACAGGCTTTCATTGAATTTGTTCTTATGTCTTACTGATTCAGATTTCACAAAATTTTCATCTTCCGGGGAAGATTCCTGGGGAGATTTTGCAACATCGTCATCACTTTCTTGCTTTTCTGAAACTGTCTGGACTTCAATGATTTCTTCTTCCTCATGTTTTTCTTCCACGGGAACAATTTTTTCTATTCTTCTTGTTATATTCTGAGCAGGAAGTGACAATTTAGGTTCTTCTTTTTCTGTCTGCTTAATCACACCTGAAGGTGCATGAGACATTTCCTTTTCAGCTTGCTCTTTAGGTTCTTCAGCATCGGAAACAATTTTCACTTCCTCAATCCCTGCATCGAGTTTTTTGATTGCATCAATGCTTGTTGTATTGAACAAACTGGAATAAAGTGCAATCTTTCCGTTTTTTACCACAGCACATGTGTTGTAGTCTTCTATTGCGTTGTTGCTTCCGAATGTAAGAATTTTCTTAAGCATTCCTTTTTTGTTGTTGATGTCTCCGAGCTTGATTTTGTTTACTTTGTCCTTATATAAATAAACTTCGCTTGTTGTCTTCACGTCTCCCAGATTTTCCACTGACACAATAACATTTCCCTTTATTCCTCTGATGTCAAGGCGCACGTAACCCCTGGCTATGTCTTTTTTATTAACCGGCTCAAAGAATTTCATCACTCTATAATTTTTATTATTCATGGAAACCTCCTAAATTACCTGTTATCTATATATATGCTGTACTTTTCATATAATTACTCTATGCGTCAAATAACCTTGGCTATGTCATACAGCGAACTTAAAACCAGCCATTTTTGAGGGAAGTACTTCATTACATTCCAGATTCCCACTCCTTCAAATCCATATTCGTTGAAAGCATCAAGCTTTTCACGTATGCTTCTTGCATCTTCAAACCAAACTTGGTGCTGGCGCCCTTGTTTGTCGAAATAAATGAAGTAAGGAGATTGTGATTTTTCGTCATATTGGATGTTTGCACCAACTTTTGCAGCCAGATTCACAGCTTCAACATTTGATAATGAATCTGCTCTGGACTCTCCTTCAACATATGGCAGGATAAAATCATATCCGTAGTTTGGAATTCCCATGTATATTTTTCCTTTGTCTATTTCAGTTACGGCATAATCAAGAACTTCCCTGACTTTATCAATGGGAGAAACTGCCATGGCAGGCCCGTAGGTGTACCCCCACTCGTAGGTCATAAGAAGCACCCTGTTTGATGCATCTCCTATGGCAGGATAATCATGAGCTTCATACAAAAGCCCTTTCTGGTCTGATGAAATTTTTGGTGCAAGAGCCGTAAACACCTGAAATCCTTCCTTATTGAGGCGTTCTGTAATTTTTTTTACAAAGTCGACAAAGACTTCCCTGTCTTCAGGCAACACGTATTCAAAATCAATGTCAAGACCATGGTATTGTTTTTCTTTAAGTTTTTGAAACACATTTTCTATGAGTCTTTCTTGTATTTCTTCGCTGTTTAAAATCTTGTGTGCAAGTTCCTTGCTGAATGTTCCTTCTTCCGTCAATGTGGAAATAACCATCAGCGGTGCCACTCCAAAATCCCTTGCCATTCTTATGAGCTCTTCATCTTCAATATCTATGAGTTCACCTGATTCTGTTATCCCATATGTGAACAAGCTGAGATATGTCAGATACGGCAGAGTCTTCATCAGCACGCTTCTGTCTATGTTTGGATAGGCGTAGCCGTTAACAAATATGGTTCCTAATTTGGGTTCTGTGTTTTTAATTGTAATTTGGTCCCCGGGAAAAATTGCATCGGCATATTCAATGAATGGGTTGTTCTGAAGCAGCTCCACTGTTGTCGTGTCATACATCTGCGCAATGCTTGCAAGTGTATCAAGAGGCTTTACAACATGTACCTGGCTTGGTATAAGAATAACAATAGTCTGCCCTGGCACAATTACATTAGGCGTAGCCAGTTCGTTATCTATGATTATTTTTTGCGGAGATATATTGTATTTTTTTGCTATGGAATAAATAGTATCTCCCGGTTGTACAACATGAATTATCATAATTTTGCTCCTTTCTTTTCATATTAGTATATGCACTATTTTTCCAATTGCTTACATAAAAAGCACACTGCTCAGCAGTGTGCTTTTTTAAAAACATCGGATTTAACTTGTATGTGTTCAGTGTAGTTCATTATTTCGGGAGGAATTTAAACTATACACTTAACAATATTTCTCCGTATGTTGGGAAAGGCCAATATTTTTTTGCTGTATTTGTTTCCAGTTCATCTATAACTGCTCTCATTTCTTGCATTGCTGCAAATATGCTGTTTCTGTAAAAATATGCAGTTTCTTCAACTCCATGGCAGTCTTTCACTCTTAGCAGCTTATTTTCTAATAGCTCTGTCTTTGAATATAGAGAGCCTGCAAGCAGCGACAGTTTGTAAATAAGAGATTTTTCTGTTTCACAGTCAACATCAGGCATGAAAGCTTTTTTTGAATTTGCGGTGTCTGACAGTTCCTTGATGTACGATGTAACGGCAGGAATAAGATCCTTCTTTGCAATGTCAATCAATGTCAGAGCTTCAATGTTTATTTCCTTGCAGTATTCTTCAAGCACTATTTCAGTTCTCGAATAAATTTCCTTTTTGGAAAGAACATTGAATTTTTCAAACAACGCCACACTTTTATCAGTACTGAAGTACGGAATTGATTCAGGAGTAGACTTGAGGTTCAACAATCCTCTTCTTTCTGCTTCTTCAACCCATTGGTCGGTGTAGTTGTTTCCGTTGAAAATGATTCTTTTATGATTTTTAATTGTATCTTTAAGCAGTTTGTTTAGTTCAACAGTGAAGTCCTCAGCTTTTTCCAGAATGTCTGCAAACTTTGAAAGTTCATCTGCAACTATTGTATTCAACACCATGTTTGGTCCTGCAATGGAAAGCTTTGATCCAACCATTCTGAACTCAAATTTATTGCCTGTGAAAGCAAATGGCGATGTTCTGTTTCTGTCGGTAGTGTCTTTCGGAAATACTGGAATTGCATCAACACCCACTGCCATTTCACGTTTGAATTCTTTGTCGTATGCAGTTTCTCCTTCAATAGATTCCAGAACAGAAGTGAGTTCATCTCCAAGGAATATTGAAATTATAGCAGGAGGAGCTTCATTGCCTCCAAGCCTGTGGTCGTTGCCTGCAGTTGAAACAGAAACCTTCAATAAATCCTGATATTCGTCAACAGCTTTTATAACTGCGCAAAGGAACAATAAAAATCTTGCATTGTCATAAGGCGATGTTCCAGGCTCCAGAAGGTTAATTCCGTCATTTGTTGAAAGTGACCAGTTGTTGTGCTTGCCGCTTCCGTTAATTCCTGCAAATGGCTTTTCATGAAGCAGGCAGAACATTCCGTGTTTGTCTGCGATTCTTTTTAATGTTTCCATTGTAAGCTGATTGTGATCGCATGCAATGTTTGTATTTGTAAATATAGGGGCAAGCTCATGCTGAGCAGGCGCTACTTCATTGTGCTCTGTTCTTGCCAGAATTCCAAGTTTCCAAAGTTCATTGTTCAGTTCTTTCATAAAAGCCGATACTCTTGGCTTTATGGCTCCAAAATAATGGTCTTCAAGTTCCTGTCCCTTGGGAGGCTTTGCTCCGAACAAAGTTCTTCCTGTAAACACTATATCTTTTCTTTTTTTGTAAACTTCTTTGTCAATAAGGAAATATTCCTGTTCAGGTCCTACAGTAGTAATAACTCTTGTGGTTGTTGTATCACCGAAAAGCTTCAACACCCTCAGAGCCTGTTCGTTAAGTGCTTCCATTGAACGAAGAAGAGGTGTTTTCTTGTCAAGCACTTCTCCGCCATAAGAGCAAAATGCTGTAGGAATGCACAAAACAGCATCTTTTATAAAAGCGTAGGAAGTCGGATCCCATGCTGTATATCCTCTTGCTTCAAATGTGGATCTCAGTCCTCCTGATGGAAAACTTGATGCATCAGGTTCTCCCTTTATCAGCTCTTTTCCGGAAAATTCCATAATAACCTTTCCGTCAGATGTTGCGGATATGAAGCTGTCATGCTTTTCAGCAGTAATTCCTGTCATTGGCTGAAACCAGTGAGTGAAGTGTGTTGTTCCTTTTTCAATTGCCCAGTCCTTCATTG
>DIWF01000011.1 GCA_002422545.1 Firmicutes bacterium UBA6113
GGGAAAGTAGGACGTCGCCGGGTTATAAGTACAGTTAAAGCTGTACTTTTTATTTTGATAGATTACTGTTCTTTAGAAGAACCTAATTAAATGGCAAGGTCGCAGTCTCGCTGCACAAATTTATTCACTCGCTTAAGGCTCGTGCAAATTTGGAGCTCATTGCGTCAGACCTACCAACAATTTCTTTCTCCCTACGATCGAAGAAATTGGGTTAGGACTAGATTTGGTGACTACAGCAAAGAGGACACACCCGTTCCCATCTCGAACNNACCCGTTCCCATCCCGAACACGGAAGTTAAGCTCTTTAGCGCTGATGATACTTGGCGGGAAACTGCCTGGGAAAGTAGGACGTCGCCGGATAAAAAAACCAGCTGATATACAGCTGGTTTTTTTATGCCATTAAATAGTTTATGTGTATAAATATGAACGTAGTACATAAATATAAAAAATACCTTGACATATTAAAGAAAAGTAACTACAATATATATATACAATCGCAGATTACTGTACTAAAATTTGTTCGTGAATTATGATATAAAATTAAAATGTTGCTAAGAGCAATGATATGAAGGCATTTGTGCATGAAATGACAACGATTTTTTCATATTAATTAATGAGCAAGGTTACATATTCCGCGGCTGTATTGCCAATCGCTTTTTGCATTCAAAATCGGATATGGCATATATAATATATGGTGGTGATAATATTGAATGATACAGCAATAAGAGTTTATTCAGAAATAGGAAATTTGAAAAAAGTATTGTTGCACCGACCTGGCAAAGAACTAGAAAATCTAATGCCGGAGTATCTTGAAAGATTGCTTTTCGATGATATTCCTTACTTAGAAATAGCTCAGCAGGAACATGATGCATTTGCAAAAATTTTCGAAAGCTTGGGAATAGAAGTAGTTTATCTGGAAGATTTAGTGGTAGACTCGCTAATAAATGACGAGATAAAACTGCAGTTTATCAAAGAGTATATTGAAGAAGCGGGAATTAAGGAAAGCAGAGAATCTAGCATGTTAAAAGATTACTTCCTGTCCTTCACAAGTTCTAAGGAAATGGTTCTCAAAATGATGGAAGGCATCAGAAAGTCAGAAATCAATGATTACAGGGGTCCAAGGCTGGCCGATTTTTTAAGCAATCAGTATCCTTTTATAATTGATCCCATGCCTAATCTTTACTTTACAAGAGATCCTTTTGCCACAATAGGAGAAGGAGTATCTATTCACAAAATGCATACTGTTACAAGAAACAGAGAAACATTATTTGCCAAGTATATTTTTAACTGCAATCCTTCATACAAGGGAACAAAGTTAATGTATGACAGAACTGAAAAGTATTCTCTGGAAGGCGGAGACATCCTGATCTTAAATGAAGAAACAGTGGCTGTGGGGATTTCTCAAAGAACAAATCCAAATTCTATTGAGAAGTTTGCAAATACACTGTTGACTGAAGACAGTTCATTTAAAAAAGTATTGGCAATAGACATTCCAAAGACAAGGGCATTTATGCACTTAGATACTGTGTTCACAATGGTGGATTACGACAAGTTCACAATTCACCCGAACATCAAATCTGACATTGCTGTCTATGTTCTTGAAAGAGGAGAAGACGGAAATATAAAAATTACCGAAGGTAAAGGGTCTCTTGAAGATATTTTAAAGAAGGCGCTTAATCTTGATAAGGTAAAACTAATAAAATGCGGCGGAAACAGCATAATTGATGCTGCCAGGGAACAATGGAACGACGGTTCTAACACATTGTGCATTGCTCCTGGTGAAGTAATTGTGTATTCAAGAAACTATGTAACAAATCAAATTCTGCAGCAGGAAGGCATCAAGACGTATATAATGCCGAGCTCCGAACTGTCAAGGGGAAGAGGCGGTCCAAGATGCATGAGCATGCCGCTCATAAGAGAAAATTTATAAAAAACAATTGAAATTGTGAAAAGACTCTGTTAATATATAAAAATACAATAAAATCTATAATTAAACACGGAGGTTTATTATGTCAGTAAATTTAAAAGGAAGAAGTTTTTTAACATTAATGGATTTTACACCACTGGAAATCAGATACATGCTGGATTTGGCTCATGATTTGAAAGCAAAGAAAAGAGCAGGAATTTACAATTATCTATTAAAGGGTAAAAACATTGTGCTGTTGTTTGAAAAAACATCAACAAGAACAAGATGTGCATTTGAAGTTGCAGCTCTGGAAGAAGGAGCACACGTTACTTTCCTTGATTCAGGAAGCTCACAGATGGGCAAAAAGGAATCCCTGGAGGATACAGCAAAGGTTCTTGGAAGATTCTATGACGGTATAGAGTACAGAGGATACAAACAGGAAGTTGTAGAAGACTTGGCTAAGTATGCAGGGGTACCTGTATGGAATGGCCTAACAGATGTAGACCACCCTACACAAATATTGGCTGACCTGCTTACAATAGAAGAACACGTTGCAAAACCGCTTAACAAGGTTAAGGTTGTTTTTGCAGGTGACATCAGAAACAACATGTCATATGCGTGGATGTTCGGATGTGCAAAGATGGGAATGCATTTCGTTGCATTTGGTCCTAAGGAACTTCAGGAGCAGCTGGATCAGGATACACTTAAAAGAGTTCAGGAAGTGGCTGATTACACAGGAGCTACAATTGAAATATCAGACAGCGTTGAAGCTGTAAAAGGAGCAGATGTAATTTACACCGACATTTGGGCATCAATGGGAGAAGAAGCTCAGATACCTGAAAGAGTTAAGCTGCTCACTCCATACAAGGTTACAATGGACCTGCTTAAGGCTACAGAAAACAATGATGTAATATTCATGCACTGCCTTCCTTCATTCCATGACTTTGAAACAAAAATGGCTAAGGAACAGATGGCACTTGGCTTTGACATAAGAGAAGTTACAGATGAAGTTTACAGAAGCAGACATTCTGTAGTGTTTGACGAAGCAGAAAACAGAATGCACACAATAAAAGCAGTTATAGTAGCAACTATAGCTTAAAAATTCGGACAAATTTAAGAGGGATTAGTCATGAACAGAATACCAAGAGTAGTTATAGCGTTAGGTGGAAACGCCTTAGAAGATAAAAACATGCCTTCTACAGCAGAGGCACAGTTGGAAGTTGTAAAGAAAACCAGTGAATACATTGCTGAAATAAGCTGCTCCAACTATGAAATAGCAGTCGTTCACGGGAATGGCCCTCAGGTTGGAAGAATTCTTCTGGCTTCAGAAGCTGCAAAAGATATTACACCGCCAATGCCATTTGACGTTTGTGGTGCAATGAGCCAGGGATATATCGGATATCACATTCAGCAGGGACTTAAGCTTGCGCTGGCAAAAAGAAACAGAATATTGCCGGTAGTTACAGTTGTAACCCAGATGGTTGTGGATAAGGATGACAAAGCATTCCAGAACCCAACAAAGCCAATAGGACCTTTTTATTCTGAAGAGGAAGCAAAAAGACTTGCAGAGAAAAAAGGCTATACAGTGAAAGAAGATGCAGGAAGAGGATGGAGAAGAGTTGTTGCATCTCCTATTCCTGAGAGAATAGTTGAAATCGGAACAATCAAGACGCTGTGGGATACAACAATAACAGTTGCATGCGGAGGCGGCGGAATTCCTGTAATAGAAAATGAAGACGGCTCTTTAAAAGGTGTGGCAGCTGTAATTGATAAGGACTTTGCAGCAGAAAGACTTGCTGAAGACATGGACGCTGACATTCTTATGATTCTGACAGAAGTTGAAAAGGCATCAATCAACTTCAAGAAACCAAACCAGGAAGACTTATCCGTAATATCAATTGAAGAAGCTGAAAAATACATTGAAGAAGGTCATTTTGCACCGGGCAGTATGCTTCCGAAAGTAATGGCTTCAGTAAAATTTGCAAAATCAAAACCAGGAAGAAAGTCAATAATAACATCTCTGTACAAATCAATGGACGCATTAAATGGTTTGACAGGAACAATAATTCAAGGTTAATCAAACTGAATAAATAATAAGAAGAGTACTGCACTAAATATTCCCTCAATTCAAAGTGAATCCAGCGGAAGAAATCAGGCAATGAGACTCATGGATGAATCTGGTAAAGCTTCAACCGTGACGCTCATATGACGAAAAACAGCTCTTCTTTTTTTTATGCCCTAACCCAGATTTTTCTGTGTGATATGCCCTAATCCAGATTTTTTGACCAAAGGAAGGATTGAGGCAGTTATGATGTTATTGTTGCAAATATTGTATCATTAATATAGTTCTTCATGACAAATTGCAGCTTTATATTTATAAATTGCATATTGCAGGATTGGCTTCAGCAGATCAAAATTAAAATATTTATATAACAAAAAATAATCAAATTATTTTGCTAATATTTTGTTAATAATAAAAGTGCCGTAAAATCAATAAAAATTACAAATATTCAGCGATAGATTTACAATGTAAAAATATAAATATCTTGACTTTTATTTAAAAAAGGGTTATTATTTAAAACATAAGTTTGAAATATGCATACATTTGCGTAAACGAAAAGTGTCAAGGAGGACTACTGATATGCAATCATCTAAAGAAATCATGCAAAAAACAGAAAAATTTGGAGCTCACAATTATCATCCTAAGGAGATTGTGTTTGAAAAGGCTGAAGGTATGGTTGTTACTAATCCAGAAGGTGAAAAATTTTATGATATGTTAAGCGCATATTCCGCATTGAATTTTGGGCACAGGCATCCAGAGCTGGTTCAAGCTGCAAAAGATCAACTGGATAAAGTAACTTTGACTTCAAGAGCATTTTACAACAGTGTGCTGGGAGACTGGATGCAGAAACTTTGTGAGGTTACAGGCAAAAACATGGTTCTTCCTATGAACACAGGTGCTGAAGCAGTTGAAACGGCTCTAAAAACTGCAAGAAGATGGGGAAATTTTGTTAAGGGCGTTGAGGACGAAATGCAGGAGATAATTGTATGCGCCAACAACTTCCACGGAAGGACAATAACCATTGTTACTATGAGTACAGATCCTGATGCCAAAAAAGGATACGGTCCTTTTACACCCGGATTTAAAGTAATTGAGTACGGAAATATCGAGGAACTTAAATCAGCCATAAATCCAAATACAGTAGCATTCCTGGTTGAGCCTATACAGGGCGAAGCAGGCATAATTGTTCCTCCTGCAGGTTTCATCAAACAAGCATATGACATATGCAAATTGAACGACGTATTGTTTATTGCCGATGAAGTTCAGACAGGCTTTGCCCGCACAGGCAGAATGTTTGCCTGTGACTACGAAGATGTGGTTCCTGACATATACGTTCTTGGAAAGGCTTTAGGGGGCGGAATTATAGCTGTATCTGCAATTGCCGGAAATGATGATATCCTTGGAGTGTTCGAACCAGGTTCACACGGTTCAACTTTCGGAGGAAATCCATTGGGAGCTGCTGTTTCCTTGAAGGTTCTTGAAATTCTCAAAAGAGATGACTTTGCTAAGCAGGCTGAAGAAAAGGGCGAATATTTCATGAATAAGCTAAGAGGTATAAATAATGACGACATAGTTGAAATAAGGGGTAAGGGTCTTTTAATAGGAGTTGAGTTTAAAATGAACGCTGCGCCCTATGTGAAGAAATTGATCCAAAACGGTGTTCTTGCAAAGGAAACTCATGAGAAGACAATAAGGTTTGCTCCTCCTATTATAATAACATATGAACAGATTGATGATGCCGTTGAAAGAATAAAAAAGGCATTTGCAAAATAATAAAAAATACCGGCTTAACAGCCGGTATTTTTTTGTTGTTATATGTTTTGTTCCTGAAGATGCTTCAGTATTTGTTTTGTTGTATGGCCTTCAATTTGCTTCAATGACAAGAATCCATTGTCATCATGCAAGTGCATGTTTCTGAATGCACTGGTCAGCATTAGCTTAATACGGTTAATCTGGTTAACTTCACTTATGCCGGCATCATAGTCTATTGGAACAATATTTGATAAAGGATATGCATCCTTAAGTTTCTTAATCATTCCCTTGCCTGTAATGTGGTTAGGCAAACATGCAAATGGCTGCAAACACAATATGTTGCTTACACCGCTGTCCAAAAGCTCAATCATTTCACCTGTGAGGAACCATCCTTCACCAGACTGGTTTGCAAGTGAAAGGAATTTCTTTGCCTTGTTGGCTAATTCCTCAATGTTTGCAGGTGTTGAAAAGCGTTTTGATTCTTTGAATGCATTGACACTTGGTTTTTTGTACATTTCTATTGCTTTGACAGCAACATTGTTGAATGCCTTTGTCTTTGGACTACCGCTCAGGAGTTCATCGTATTTTATAACTCCGTTGAATGCACTGTATGAGAAGAAATCAAGCAAGTCCGGCACCACAACTTCTGCTCCTTCTTCTTCAAGAAGAGAAAAAACATCGTTGTTTGCATTTGGGTGGAACTTAACAAGGATTTCACCGACTATTCCAACTTTAGGCTTTTTAATTTTTTCATCAAGCTCAATTGTATCAAAGTCATGGACTATCCGATTAATTGTATTTATATAATGTTTGATATTTCCTTTTTCTATAACATGTCGGCATTCTTCAACCCACTTATCGTACAACTGGTTTACAGAGCCTTTAACTTTTTCATATGGCCTTGTTCTGTAAGTCGCGCGCATGAGGGTGTCACCTAATACAATACTCATTACAAGTCTGTTCACAAATGCTGTTGTGAAGCTGAAGCCCGGCTGCTTTTCAAGTCCCACCACATTGAAGGAAATAACAGGGATGTGTCCGTATCCTGAATCCTTAAGTGCCTTTTTGATGAAACCGATATAATTTGTAGCGCGGCATCCTCCGCCTGTCTGGGAAATCATGAGAGAAGTGTTGTTCAAGTCATATTTTCCTGATTCCAGAGCGTTTATGAGCTGGCCTACAACAATTATAGAAGGATAGCAAGCATCGTTGTTTACAACCCTGAGTCCCACATCAACGGCCTTCTTATCAACGGCAGGAAGTACAACGGCGTTATATCCCGACATTTTTGCAGCTGTTTCAATAAACTGGAAGTGCATTGGCGACATCTGAGGAATGAGTATGGTGTGCTTCTTCTTCATTTCCTTTGTAAATACAGGACGTGCAATTTTGTCTTCCATGTGCTTGTGCTTGATGCCTGTTTTGTCTCTTTCTTCTATGGAAGCAAGAAGTGAACGTATACGGATTCTTATAGCTCCAAGGTTAGTGATTTCATCTATTTTTATAAGTGTGTATATTTTGTTGTTCTTGTCAAGGATTTCATTTACCTGGTCTGTTGTTACGGCATCAAGGCCGCATCCGAAAGAGTTAAGCTGAATAAGTTCCAAATTGTCTGTATTTGAAACGTATGTTGCAGCCCTGTACAGCCTTGTATGGTATGACCACTGGTCAATAACCCTTAGAGGCCGTTCTATGGGATACTTGTTTTCAAGCGAATCTTCAGACAATACAACCAAGCCGTAGCCTTCTATCATTTCAGGTATGCCGTGGTTTATTTCAGGATCCACATGGTAAGGCCTTCCGGCAAGTACAATTCCCTTTTTGTTGTTTTTGTTGATGTATTCTATGGCCTTTGTGCCTTCTCTTTTTACATCTCGCTTGTATGCGTAAAGCTCTTTATATGCCTTTTCGGCAGCTTCCTTTATTTCTTCGTAAGACAAATGTTCAGCTTTTGCAATTTCCCTGTAAAGTTTGTTTATAAGCCTTTCCTTGTCATTTAAATTAAGGAACGGTTTATAGAACTTCACATTCTTAAGGTTTATATTTGCTTCAATTGATTCCGGATATGAAACAACAACAGGACAGTTAAAATGGTTTCCTGCATTTTCATCTTCCTTTATATTATAGGAAATACAAGGATAGAATATTCTAGGAACTTTTTTGTTTATGAGGTCAGTTATGTGGCCGTGGGTTATTTTACCCGGGTAGCACACCGATTCTGAAGGAATTGTTCCCATTCCAAGCTCGTATATTTTTTTACTTGATGCTCCTGATAAAACTACTCTGTATCCCAAGGTTGTGAAGAATGTGAACCAGAACGGATAGTCCTCGTACATGTTCAAGACCCTCGGAATTCCAATCATGCCTCTTTTTGCTTCAGAAAGTGCCAAAGGCTTGTATCCGAATACTCTGTTATACTTGTACTTGTACAAATTGGGCAGAGATTCTTTTCTTTCTTCATGAGTGTACTTTTCGGCTCCTCTTTCGCAGCGGTTGCCTGACACAAAGTATCTTCCGTCAGAAAACTTGTTGATTGTCAGGAGGCAGTTATTTGTGCATAGACCGCAGCGTTCCATGGAAGTGTCAAATGAAAACAGCTCAAGCTCATGAACCTTTACAAATTTGCTCTTAACAGAAGGAACATATTTATTTTTTGCAATGATGGCAGCACCAAATGCTCCCATTATTCCTGCTATGTCAGGTCTTACAACCTCACGGCCTGTTATTTGTTCGAAGGCTCGAAGTACTGCGTTGTTGTAGAATGTTCCTCCCTGAACAACAATCTTATCTCCTATTTCATCGAGAGACTTAAGTCTTATTACTTTGAACAGGGCATTCTTAATTACTGAGAAGGAAATTCCTGCGGAAATGTCGCTTAGGGTAGCCCCTTCCCTCTGGGCCTGTTTAACCTTGGAATTCATGAACACGGTGCATCTTGTTCCAAGATCAACAGGGTTTTTTGATGACACTGCAGCTTCGGCAAATTCATGAACGCTCATATCAAGTGATTTGGCGAATGTTTCTATGAAGGAACCGCAACCTGAAGAACAAGCTTCGTTGAGCATTATGGAATCAATTACTCCGTTTTTAATGATCATGCTCTTCATGTCCTGGCCGCCGATGTCAATGATGAAGTCGACGCCGTTTAGGAAAAAGTCGGCAGCTTTATAGTGTGCCACTGTTTCTATTTCGCCTGCATCTACATTTAGGGCAGCCTTAATAAGATGCTCCCCGTATCCTGTCACAGCGGTGCTTGCTATTTCAATTCCAGGATGCATTTTTGCGTAAAGGTCCTTTACCGCTTTTACAGCTGAATTAAGAGGGTTTCCTGCATTGCTTCCATAGTAGGAATGCAGAATTTCACCATCATCAGTTATCAAAACAAGCTTTGTGGTAGTGCTTCCTGCATCGATACCTAAAAATGCCTTTCCTGAATAATCATCTATATTTCTTGTCTTTGCCTTATGCATGCTGTGACGGGACAAAAATTCATTGTAATCTTCTGTGTTTTCAAACAATGGGTCTAAGTCTTTCTTGCGGTATTCTATTCTTGAATGTTCAAGTGTATTTTTTATTTTAATGTAAAATTCGTTGAAATCTATGCTCTCATTTTCAGACGCCATTAAAGCAGCTCCCATGGCAACATAATAATTTGCATCTTCAGGGCACACTGAATTGTCTTCCGTGAGTTCAAGGGTTTCCTTGAATCTGTTTCTCAGTTCAGACAAAAAATACAACGGTCCTCCCAAAAATGCCACATTGCCTTTTATTGGTCTTCCCTGAGCAAGGCCGCTTATTGTTTGGTTTACAACAGCCTGAAAGATGGATGCAGCAATGTCTTCCTGCCTTGCACCTTCGTTTAAAAGGGGCTGTATATCGGATTTTGCAAAAACACCGCAGCGGGAAGCAATCGGGTATATAGTTTTATGTTTTTTGGAAAGTTCATTCAAGCCTGTTGCATCAGTCTTCATCAATACTGCCATCTGGTCTATGAAAGCTCCGGTTCCGCCTGCGCAGGATCCGTTCATGCGCTGCTCCAGGTTTCCGGAAAGGTATGTTATCTTGGCGTCTTCCCCACCCAGTTCTATAACAACATCTGTAGAGGGAATGAATTTTTCTATTGCCCTTGTTGAAGCTGCTACTTCCTGTACAAATGGAATTTCGAGATATTTTGACACATCAATGGCACCAGAGCCTGTGATGCATATTTTAATCATACTGTCACTCAGTGTCTCCGATGAGTTTTTAATTATTTCACTGACTGTATTCTTAATGTCTGAATAATGTCTTTCATATTGCTTGTATACTATATTTTCATTACTATCTATTACAGCTATTTTTACTGTAGTAGACCCTATATCAAGCCCCACCAAGTAATTTTTCATTGTATCCTCCAAAGCCGTCTGGCTTTAAATATTCATGCTTTTATAT
Source organism: Firmicutes bacterium UBA6113 (assembly GCA_002422545.1). Lineage (GTDB taxonomy): Bacteria > Bacillota > Clostridia > Tissierellales > Sedimentibacteraceae > Sedimentibacter. The sequence continues at coordinate 10,152 of DIWF01000011.1, forward strand.
ATTATGTAAAGTATATTATATCATGTTAAATTTTAAAATCAACTTAAATAAATCTTCTAATTATAATTATTGCAATATTCATGCCGAAAATCACGGCAAAGCATATGTTAATTTATTATCACAAAATAGAAAAATATGTAAGATTTCGAATAAAATAATGAATACATAAATCTTGCATTATTTTAAATAAACGTTTATAATAAAAAGGACATAAACGTTTGCATGAGGGATAATTACAAAACTTTATACACATAATTTCAGGAGGGTTTTATGAGAAAAAAAGTTTTATCCTTAGTAAGTGTATTATTGATTTTAACAATGCTACTTTCCGCATGCGGAGGCAAGACATCTGCTCCTGCTGAAGAAACAATTAAAATCGGCTGGATAGGATCATTGACAGGAGACCAAGCCGTATGGGGAACATGTGAAAGCAACACAATAAAAATGCTTATTGAAGAAGTAAATGCAAAGGGCGGAATATTGGGAAAACAGGTTGAAGGAATTTATTATGACACAAAGGGCGATGCTGCTGAAGCAGTAAATGCCACAAAGAGACTTATAACTCAAGATGGTGTTGTAGCAATTCTAGGACCTAATGCCAGCGGACAGGCAATTTCTATTTCAGCAGCTCTGGAACAATACAAGGTTCCTGATATTGCAACAGTTGCAACTAATCCTAAGGTTACTGTAAATGATGACGGGACAGTAAAAGGATACAACTTCAGAGTATGCTTCATAGACCCATATCAGGGAGCTGTTGCAGCAGGCTATGCTTATGACAAATTAGGATTAAAAAATGCAGCAGTGCTATATGACGTAGCAAGCGACTATTCTCAGGGGTTCACTGAATACTTTGAAAAAACCTTTACAGAAAAGGGCGGAAAAATTGTAGCAAAAGAAGGCTTCAAGGAAGGTGATGTGGACTTCAGACCACAGCTGAGCAAAATCAAAGAAGCTAATCCTGATGTAATATTGATGCCTTATTATTACAAAGAAGTTGCACTCAGTGCAAACCAGGCAAGAGAACTTGGAATTGAAGCTACATTGATGGGTGGAGACGGATGGCCTTCAGACCAGCTGATGACAATGGCAAAAGATGCTATTGAAGGCAGCTACATAGTTAACCATTTGGATTTCAACGATCCAGAAGTTAAACCTCTGCAGGACGCTTACAAGGCAAAATACAATCTGTCCATGGAACTTAACGGATACATGGCTAATGACGCATTCTTGCTTCTGCAGGCTGCAATTACAGCTGCAAACAGCACAGATCCTGTCAAAATAACGGAAGCTCTCACTCAGGTTTCAGTTGAAGGAGTTACAGGAACAATTCAATTGAGCGAAGAAAATCATAATCCGGTAGGAAAACAAGCTGCAATAGTTAAAATAGAAAACGGCGGCTATGTATTCCAGGAAAAATACGGAGTTGAATAAAATGAGGCGGGTATAACCCGCCTTCGTTTCAAAATCAGCAGGAGGTTTTTATGAGCGGATTTTTGCAGCAGGTTGTTAACGGATTGTCCATAGGAAGCGTTTATGCCCTCATGGCAGTGGGTTATTCTCTTGTATACAGCATAATGAACTTTTCAAACTTCGCCCACGGCGGGGTTATTATGATTGGCGCGTATATAGGTTATTTTTGTCTCACATTGTTAAATGTACCTTTTTTTGTAGCATTCTTATTGTCAGCCATCGGTTCCGGACTTTTGGCCGTAAGCATGGAAAGAGTGGTTTACAGGCCTTTGAGGAAGCGCAATGCGCCTTTTTTGTATTTTATAATATCTGCAATGGGAGCATCAATATTTCTTGAAAATATAGTAATCGCGTCACCAATAGGCCCTACATTCAGGACCTACCCCGCTATTTTCTCAACAACGCCTATAATGCTTGGAAATATCGCATTGGGAAGAATAGACCTTTTAATGTTTGTAATATCCACAGTGAGTCTGGCTGCTTTGATATACATAATTGAAAAGACAAAAATAGGGCTGTCCATAAGGGCTACTTCCTACAACATCAAGGGAAGCACTCTCATGGGAGTTAACGTTGACATGGTAATATTCATAATATTTGCAATGGGCGGAATACTTGCAGGTCTTGCAGGAATGCTTTTCGGCATGAAGTACACTGTGTACCCCCAGATAGGAAACATCACCACAAAGTCATTCATAGCAGCTGTTTTCGGAGGACTTGGAAGCCTTCAGGGCGCTGTTGTAGGCTCCATATTGCTGGGGCTCATTGAAACAATGGTGTCAGGATACTTTTCATCGCAGTACAGAGATTTGATTGCATTTGCTCTTTTGATATTTGTGCTTGTTGCAAAACCAACAGGACTCATGGGCAAAAATACGGAAGACAAGGCATAGGAGGTTATCATGAGCTGGGGTTATATATCAGGTATTTTGATTTTATCAGGAATAAATTTAATGACGGTTCTGGGACTTTCTTTGCTTACAGGTTTCACTGGGATGTTTTCATTCGGGCATGCAGGATTCATGGCCATAGGGGCATATACCGCTGCAACCATGACAATGAAATTTGCGATTCCTTTTATACCAGCGCTTCTTATTGGGGGCATAGCAGCAATGATCGTCAGCTTGTTTCTTGGTAAACTGACGCTTAATCTTAAGGGTGACTATTTCTGCATTGCCACACTTGGGTTTGGTGAAGCTACAAGGCTCATTCTTGACAACCTGCAGTATTTCGGAGGAGCAAGAGGACTTTCGGGAATACCTACAGAGGGAACTACAACGTTATTAAATGTTGTTCTCATAAATATTGCTGCAGTGTTTGTGCTGGTGAGCATTATAAGGTCAAGGCACGGAAGGAACATGGTCGCCATAAGGGAAGAGGAAATGGCAGCACAGGTAATCGGAATAGATGTTTTCAAGTATAAGCTGACGGCTCTTGCCATTAGCGCACTTTATGCAGGAATTGCAGGAGGAATGCTGGCCCACTATCTGGGATACATTCAGCCTACAATGTTCAAGATGGTAAAATCCACAGAAATGACAATAATTGTTATTTTCGGAGGACTGGGAAGCATTTCAGGAAGTGTTGTGGGAACAGTGCTTTTAACTTTCCTTCCGGAAATATTGAGAAGCTTCTCGGACTGGAGACTTGTAATATATGGAGTTGCAGTAATTCTTATCATGATTACAAGACCGCAGGGTCTCATGGGAGGAAAAGAAATAAGCTTCAAGAAAATTGTACGTACAATTAAAAATAGGAAAATCAAAAAAGAGGAGGTAAAATCATGAGTGTGCTTTCTCTTAAGAAACTTACAAAAAGATTCGGCGGCCTCACGGCAGTTGACAATGTAAACTTCAGCATCGAAGAAGGAGAAATATTCGGTCTTATAGGGCCAAACGGTGCGGGAAAAACAACAATATTCAATCTTATTACAGCCATTTACAGCGTAACTGAAGGTGAAATTTATTTTTACGATAAAAAACTTGCAGGACTTAAGCCCTTTGAAATAGCCAACATGGGTATAACAAGGACATTCCAGAACATAAGACTGTTTAAAAAGCTCACTGTGTACGACAATGTACTGACTGCATGCCATAAGCTTGCAGATTACAGCTTATGGAATAGTGTTGTGAGAATAGGAAAATACAAGGAACAGGAAAGGTTACTTAACAACAAGACTGAAGACCTTTTGAAACTCATGGGACTTTGGGAGTACAAAGATATTGTTGCATCAAATCTTCCTTATGGACTCCAAAGAAAGCTTGAAATTGCAAGGGCACTGGCACTGGAACCAAGACTTCTTCTGCTTGATGAACCTGCAGCCGGAATGAATCCCGAGGAAACATTGCAGCTTATGGAGCTTATCAAGGAAATAAGAAAAAAATTCAACCTTACGGTTTTAATAATCGAGCATCACATGGATTTGATAATGGGAGTGTGTGACAGAATATTTGTGCTTAATTTCGGCATCCCTCTGGCCATTGGAACTCCGAAGGAAATTCAGGAAGATAAGAAAGTAATAGAAGCTTATCTTGGAAAAGAGGAGGCACAAGATGCTTAAGGTTGATAATTTAAATGTTTATTATGGAGGAATTCATGCTCTTAAGGGAGTTTCCATAAATGTTGATGAAGGACAAATTGTATCAATAATAGGGTCTAACGGAGCAGGCAAATCAACCCTCATAAATTCCATTAGCGGTATTGTAAAATACAAGGAAGGTGAAATAACCTACAAGGAGAACAAGCTTCCAAAGCAAGCCCACAAAATAGTGAAAGCAGGAATATGCCAGGTGCCTGAAGGAAGAATCATATTTGCAAACCTGACAGTTATGGAAAATCTCAATATGGGTGCATTTTTAAGAAATGATAAAAATGCAATTGAAAAAGACAAAAAAAGAATTTTTGAGTTGTTCCCAATCCTTAAGGCCAGAGAAAATCAAATAGCAGGAACCCTGTCAGGGGGAGAACAGCAGATGCTTGCCATGGGAAGAGGACTGATGTCCAATCCGGATCTTATACTCCTTGATGAGCCGTCACTGGGACTGGCACCTCTTCTTATAAACACAATATTTGATATAATAATTGAAATAAAAAATATGGGCAAGACAATACTTCTTGTGGAGCAAAATGCATTCAAGGCTCTTTCAATAGCCGACAAGGCATATGTACTGGAGCAGGGTGTTGTTACCCTCGAAGGAGATGCTAAAGCTCTCATAAAGGACGAAAAGGTTCAGGAAGCTTACCTTGGCAAGAAAAGCACACAGACTGTCTAGCATAGAAATCCCGATTTTAAATCGGGATTTTTTTATATGCGTTTTTACACCGAATGGGGACATAGGTAACCCTAGCTGAGTTGCGGAGCAACTTTTTGTTGATTTTATTTCTATATAATTGTATTATGAAATAAACATTATAAAGGACGGTGATTCAAATGAAACTTACTTATCTTGGGCATTCGGCTTTATTAATTAAGGAAGGAAATTTCAAAGGAATTATAGACCCTTTTATTTCCGGCAACCCTTTAAGCAAAACAAGCGTGGACAGCCTCGTTGATATAACACACATTTTTGTCACTCACGGTCACGGAGACCACATTGGAGATGCAGTTGAAATTGCAAAGACTAACAATGCGCTCATCATCGCCAACCATGAAATTTGCGCATACTTGGCTAGGTTCAAAGTGAGAACCCATTCCATGCACATAGGAGGAAGAAGGAAGTTTGACTTTGGAACCGTAAAGATGACAAATGCTCTTCACGGCTCAGGAATATCTGACGGACGAAACATCATATGCGGAGGAAATCCCTGCGGTTTTGTTATAGAAGTTGAAGGTAAAAAAATATATCATGCAGGAGACACAGGTCTTACGTTGGACATGAAACTTCTTGAAGACGAAAAAATTGATGCTGCTTTTCTTCCCATAGGAGGAAATTATACTATGGACGCTGATGATGCTGCAATTGCTGCCGATTTTATTAAGGCAAAAATTACAGTTCCCATCCATTACGACACTTTTGGCCTTATTCAAGCAGATCCGTTTTACTTCAAGAGCAAGGTTAAGTCGTCCGAAGTTGTTGTTTTGGGACTAAATGAAAGTATTAATATAGATGCAAATATTTAATATGCATGTATTGAATAGTAAAAATGCATATGGTATAATTACAGGGCAGCACGATACAGGGGAGGTTCAAATGTTTGCTTTGATATTAATTTTAAATGACATTTACAAGCTTGATGAAATACATGAAGTGTTTTATGAGGAAGAAATTGGTGCAACAACAATTGACAGCCAGGGAATGGGAAAGGTGCTGTTGGACCACAATATAAATGTGCCCATGCTTGCAAGCATGAGGAAGCTTATAGACGGAAGAAAACCATACAGCAAGATAGTTTTCAGCATTATCAAAGATAGGGAGAAACTTGATGCTGTAGCAGAAAAAATTCAAAAAGAACTTGATTATTTCAAAGAACCGGGTGTTGGATTCATGTTTGTAATGCCGGTGATAGAAGTATATGGCTCAAACGCCGATGATATAAAGTGAAAGGCATAAACTGCCTTTTTTTTATGCCCTAACCCTGTTTTTCCGACCGTAGGGAGAGAAAAACAGCGGTAGGTCAAACGCAACGATTATGATTTACCAAATTTCTTTGACCGTTAGGGAGAAAGAAATTGCAGGTAATTCAAACGCAATGAGTTCCATATTTGCATGAGCGAATGCGAATAAGCAAATATGTGAACGAAACTGTGGTTCCCATTTTATGCGACCGGAGGAAGCTGATAAAATGGTGAACGAGACTGCGCTATGCCCTAACCCTGAAAAGTCTGTAAAGATATATATAATATATTTTTACATCACAAAATAGAAATATTCTTAAAAACACCAGTTGACAATTCATAGGGGCAGTAATATAATACAATTAAAGTAAATGATAATGATTATCAATATCGAATAATCATAAAAAGGAGAAATAAAATGACGCTAGACAATATAAAGCCTGGTCAAGGCGGAGTAATTACAGCAATAGGCGGGCAGGGAGCATTAAGAAGAAGGCTGCTTGACATGGGATTGACTCCCAACACGCGTGTTCAGGTAAGAAAAGTTGCTCCAATGGGTGATCCCATAGAATTGTCTTTAAGAAGCTACGTTTTGACTATAAGAAAAGAAGAAGCATCGAAAATTGAACTGAAAGAGGTATTCAGCATATGAAATATGTATTTGCCCTAGCAGGAAATCAAAATTCGGGAAAAACAACACTGTATAACAATCTGACAGGAAGCAATCAACACGTTGGAAACTTTCCCGGGGTGACAATCGAAAAAAAAGAAGGGCAGATAAAAAAGAATAAGGATGCTTACCTGGTTGATTTGCCCGGAATCTACTCATTGTCTCCCTATACTATGGAGGAAGTTGTAACACGAGACTTTCTTCTCAAGGAACACCCTGATTTAATACTTAATATAGTCGATGCAACAAACATAGAAAGAAACCTTTATTTGACACTGCAGCTGATGGAATTATCAATTCCCATGGTAATTGCTCTCAACATGATGGATGAGGTGAGAGCAAGCGGTAATTCAATAGATGTTAAAAAACTTTCCGACTATTTGGGAATTCCGATTGTTCCCATATCAGCCAGCAAAAATGAAGGAATTTCAGAACTCGTAGATGTGATCATGAAGACAGCTATGGAAAAGAAATCTCCAAAGAAACTTGATTTCTGCACTGGAGAAGTTCACAGGGCAATTCATTCCATATCACATTTGATAGAGGAACAGGCTGAAAAATCCGGCTACCCCTTAAGATTTGCAGCAACAAAACTTGTTGAAGGGGACGAGCCCACAATGAAGGGACTTGCCATTTCGGAAAATCAGTTACACATAATAAGTCATGTGGTTGATGACATGGAAAAGGCTCTTGACACAGACAGAGAAGCAGCACTTGCAGACATGAGATACACATATATAGAAAAAATCTGCAAGGATACCGTGATTAAAAAGCAGGAAACAAAAGAGCAGATTCGTTCTGAAAAAATAGACAGGATTCTAACCCACAAATATCTGGGCATACCAATATTCTTTAGCATAATGTTTTTGGTGTTCTGGTTAACATTCGGAGCCATAGGAGCACCACTGCAGGGATACCTGGAAGTAATCATTGGAGCATTCACAGAAATGGTTTCAGAGACAATGAATGCTGCACAGGTTAGTTCGTGGGTTCACTCACTTGTAATTGATGGTATATTTGCAGGAGTTGGAAGCGTGCTTTCATTCCTTCCTCTCATAGTCATATTGTTTTTCTTCCTCTCACTTCTGGAAGACAGCGGATACATGGCAAGAGTTGCATTTTTGATGGATAAAATGCTTAGAAAGATAGGATTATCCGGAAGAAGCTTTGTTCCAATGCTCATAGGTTTTGGCTGTAGCGTTCCTGCAATAATGGCCACAAGGACCCTTTCAAGCGAACGTGACCGCAAAATGACAATTGTGCTTACGCCATTCATGTCATGCAGCGCCAAGCTTCCTATTTACGGAATGATAACAATGGCATTTTTCCCTGAAAATGCAGCTTTGGTAATGATAGCTCTCTATATGACAGGAATCCTTACAGCTATTTTGTCAGGATTGCTTTTAAAAAGTACAATATTCAAAGGAGAACCTGTCCCATTTGTAATGGAACTTCCTGCATACAGAGTTCCTTCAAGAAAAAGTGTATTGGTACACATGTGGGAAAAAGGAAAGGATTTTATACAAAGAGCATTTACAGTAATATTCCTGGGAACAATAATAATATGGTTCCTGCAGAGCTTCGACTGGTCATTGAACATGGTGGGCGACAGCACAATGAGCATTCTTGCTTCCATAGGAACTTTAATTTCTCCTTTGTTCATACCTTTGGGATTCAACGACTGGAGAGCTTCAACAGCTCTGATTACAGGCCTCACTGCAAAGGAAGCAGTTGTGAGCACACTGACAGTGCTTACGGGAGCCGGAACAGACATTCAGCTTTCGGCAATTTTAAACACTATGTTCACCCCTTTAAGCGCCTATGCATTTCTTACATTCACGCTTTTGTACATGCCGTGCATAGCTGCTTTTGCAGCGACAAAAAGGGAGTTAGGTTCAATGAAGTATGCAGTGTTAACTGCATTGTACCAGACACTGACTGCATTTGCAGCAGGAACGCTCGTTTACCAGATTGGCAGTTTGTTCATAGGAGGTTAATATGAATGGTGCAGATTTAGCAATAGTAGTAACAATAGCAGCAATAGCTGCATTTGTAATAGTATACATGAGAAAACAAAAGAAAAACGGCGCTGGCTGTTCCGGTTGTTCCGGATGCAGCAAGAGCTGTTCATCAAGGCAACAGTAACTTATTGCTGAGAAATCATATAGTCGACCGCTGAAGAAAATCAGCGGTTTTTTTATACACAAAAATATACGTTAAGAATATATATAAATATATAAAAATTTTAATTTGAGGTGCAATATGGATGATTTTATGATATATAATCAAAGATTTTGGCCTGACAGCGGCAATGTTGTAAGAGCAGAAAATGCTGTAATTGAAAACATAAGCATGGATAACAGAACAGGATTTGTAACAATATCCTACAGAACGTTGGATAATTACTGCATGAATCCTGAGGAGGTTGTAGTATTGGCAGTTGACAGGGATACGGTAATAAGGGATGCATTTGGTCAGCCTATGTCCTTCAGAGATTTGAGGCAGGGAATGATAGTGGATGCAGAGTTTTCGGCGATGATGACAAGAAGCATGCCTCCCCAGTCAAGAGCATACAGAATAACAGTTGTAAACAACATGGAAGAAACTTACATTACAGAAGGAAGAGTTCTTGATGTTGATTTAATTAACAGATTTTTGTACACCGGAAATCCCAACGACATATACAGCCAGATCAGATTTGCGATCACTGATTCCACTGTAATCATGGACAGAAGGGGAAGGCAGATAAGGCTGAGTGATTTGAGACCAGGTGATTTCGTGAGAGTGGAGCATGCGATTTTCATGACCATGAGCATACCGCCTCAAACTACGGCTTATGAAGTGAGGGTATTATAATATTTGACTAAAAGATATAAAATAAAAAGACCGCATGCGGTCTTTTCTTGTAACTATATAAATAAGTTTACGTTAGATTCCTCAGCATCACCAAGGTATGTTCCTACACCTGCGAATTCAACGCCGTCAATTAACTCTTCCTTTGTGATTCCCATTACATCCATTGACATAGTGCATGCAATCATTTTAACTCCGTTTTCCATTGCCTTTTTAACTAGGTCTTCCAGCGAATCAATGTTTTTGTCCTTCATTACCTTGCGCATCATCGCTGTTCCCATTCCGCCCATGTTCATTTTGGAAAGTTTCAGCTTGCTTACGCCTTGAGGCATCATCATTCCGAACATTGCATCAATAAGAGGTTTTTTGACGTTTTGTTTTTCTGTTTTTCTGAGAACATTCAATCCCCAGAATGTGAAAAACATTGTAACAGGTCTTCCCATGGCTGCTGCACCGTTGGCAATTACAAATGATGCCAGAACCTTATCCATGTCTCCGCTAAAAACTACTATTGTTTTTCCGTCATTGGCAGAAACAGGAACTTGATTAGTGCTTGCTGCTACGGCAGTTGCAGCAGGAGCATTGTTAATTCCCTTCTGAAGAGTAACAACATTGAGTTTTCCCTTCTTTTCAACACCAAGAAGAGTGTTGCCTGTTCTGCGGCACCATGTTTCCACGTCTCTTGCAAAACCGGAGTCTGTTGCTGAAACCTCTATAATATCTCCGTCTTCAACTTTCTTCATTGTTTCATAGACCTTCATTATAGGTCCCGGGCACTGAAGTCCGCTGCAGTCAACCTGGATAGATGCTTTAGCTTTTGGTGCTGCAGCGTTGTTAAAATTTACTTTTACTTCTTCCTGTGCTGAAGGTGGGGTAATCATTCTGTTTTCTGTTTTGTTGAAGAAATTGTAGTACACCTGTTTGTAGAAATTAGTTCCTGCAGGGTATACAGTCACATTCTTAAATCCGTTTTCCATCAATGTTCTTGCTGCATTGTATGAACGAACTCCGACTGCACAGAACACTATTATTTTGTCATCCTTGTTTAGCTCATTTAATCTTTTTCTAAGCTGTCCAAGAGAAATATTTACAGAGTTTGGAATTTCTAGAACCATCAGTTCAGCTTCTTCACGGACATCAAGGATTGTAACGTCATTTTTAACTTCAGGATTGATGTCATTCCATTTTGATAATTTCACTTTGTTTTGAATTATATTTTCAGCTACAAATCCAAGCATGTTTACAGGGTCTTTTGCTGAAGAATATGGAGGAGCATATGCCAGTTCAAGTTCCTTGAGGTCGTAAATGCTTCCGCCCAAACGGATTGTTGTTGCGATTGTATCAATTCTCTTATCAACTCCGTCTTCGCCCACTATCTGTGCTCCGTAGATTTTCTTGCCATCGGCAGAGAACACAAGCTTCAAAATCATTTCGGAAGCTTCAGGATAGTAACCAGCATGTGATTTCTGGGAAATTATAGCTGTAAGGTAGTCCTTGCCTTCAATCATGCCCATTTTTAATAATGTTTTTTCATTTGCACCTGTTGAAGCAACTGTAACATCAAATACCTTTGCAACAGATGTTCCCTGAGTTCCTTTGTATTCTTCGTTAGCACCGTAAATGTTGTTGGCACAAATTCTTCCTTGTTTGTTTGCTGGTCCTGCGAGAGCAATCATGGCTCTTCCCTTGTTTATATATTCTTCAACCTCTATAACATCCCCAAGAGCGTAAATGTTCGAATCTGAAGTTTTTAGGTACTTATCAACTACAATTGCGCCTCTCTGGTTCATTTCAAGGCCTGCATCCTTGGCAAGCTGTCCGTTTGGACGTACGCCTATGGATAAAATGACCATGTCTGCTTCAAGAGTTCTTCCGCTTGCCAAAGTTATTGTAACTTTTCCGCTTTCGCTGTTGAATTTTGAAACACCGTCTCCAAGAATAAGATTAACCTTGTTTGCAACCATGTTGTTTTGAACAAGCTGTGCCATTTCATAATCAACAGGAGCCATTACCTGGTCCATTGCTTCTGCTACAGTAACTTCAAGACCTGCTGCATGGAGGTTTTCAGCAACTTCAAGTCCTATGAATCCTCCTCCAATAACAACTGCATTTTTAGGCTGTCTTTCGCTGATGAATTTTTTGATTTCATCAGTGTCCGGAACTGTCCAAAGGGTGAATATTCCAGGAGAGTTTATTCCTTCAATAGGCGGTTTAAGCGGTGAAGAACCAGTTGATATTACCAGAGTGTCATAGCTTTCTTCATATACTTCACCTGTTTTTACTTTTTTAATCTGAACTTTCTTGTTTTCTTTATCTATGGATATAACTTCAGAATCTATTCTTACATCAACATTGTATTTTTTTGACATGGCTTCCGGAGTTGTTACCAAGAGAGAGTCTCTTTCCTTAATAACATTTCCTATATGATAAGGAAGTCCGCAGTTAGCGTATGAAATGTATGACCCCCTTTCAAACATTATTATTTGTGAAGTTTCGTCAAGTCTTCTAAGTCTTGCAGCTGTAGAGGCTCCGCCTGCAACGCCGCCGATAATAACTATTTTTTTACTCATTATTTCCTCCTATTTTTTATTGCAGAATTTCTTCAACAATATGTTTTACTTCTTTATTTTTGATTTTATAAATTATTTCTGTGCCGTTCCTGTCTGCAGACACAATACCTGCAGATTTTAGTTTTGCAAGGTGCTGTGATACTGTGGGCTGCGGAACGTCGATGCAGCACTGAATTTCAGTCACATTGCTTTTTTCTTCCTTTATGAGCATTGCCAAAATACAAAGCCGTACAGGATGTGCAATAGTCTTGAACATCTCTGCCTTTTCAGCCAGAAGATGCTTTGTTTTTTCTTTGTCATTAAAGTCTATCATGATCTACCTCGTAAATATTCTTATATTAGTATATTAGCATATTTGAATATAATGTCAAGAGGAAATGTAAAAAAATAAACAATATTTTTTGATTGTGGAATATCCAAGTGTTTTATGCTAAAATAAATCAACAATGATATTATGATGAATGGAGCTGAAATATATGAAGGAAATTTATCTGGCCGGCGGATGTTTTTGGGGACTGCAGGCCTACATGGATTTAAGGAATGGCATAGTGGAAACTGTGGTTGGATATGCAAACGGCAACACAGAAAACCCAACTTACCAACAGGTTTGCACCAATACAACAGGGTATGCTGAGATAGTTCATATTAAATATGATGAGAATATAATCACACTTGAAAAAATACTTCAGGACTTCTGGAAAGTTATAGACCCCACCCTCATGAACAGACAGGGAGGAGATGTAGGAACTCAGTACAGGACAGGAATATATTACACAAATGACGAAGATTTAACAACTATAAACAAGTTTATGGACCAGGAACGAAAAAAATACAATAAACCCATAGTTACAGAATTAGAAACTCTTAAGAATTTTTATCCTGCAGAGGAATACCATCAGAAATATCTTGAAAAAAATCCAAACGGATATTGCCACATAGACCTGACACTGTAGAGGCATTTATGTATTCAATGGATGAGCTTAAAAAATTCACATCAAAGTGTCGAAAGTGTAGGCTGGCAGAAACAAGGACAACTGTAGTTTTCGGTGAAGGAAACGAACATGCAGACATAATGTTTGTGGGGGAGGGCCCCGGATACAACGAGGATGTGCAAGGAAGGCCCTTTGTAGGAAAAGCAGGTCAGCTGCTTGATAAAATGATTGGAGCAATAAATTTAAAGCGTTCGGATGTATATATTGCAAATGTTGTAAAATGCAGACCTCCGGAAAACAGAAATCCCATGGACGATGAAGCAGAATTATGCATTGATTATTTAAGGTGGCAGGTAAAACTCATCCGTCCTAAAATAATTGTGTGCTTGGGGGCTGTGTCTGCCAAGAAGCTCATTGATCCTAATTTAAGCATAAGCAGGCAAAGAGGAATATTTGTAAAAAAAGGAGATATTTTTTTCATGCCTACATACCATCCTTCATACCTCTTGAGAAACGAATCAGCCAAAAAGGATGCCTGGGAAGACTTCAAGACAATTGCAGCAAAGCTTACAGAACTAAAAAATGAACAAAACAAAACAACCAGCCTGTAGCTGGTTGTATTTATTTCACTTATTCCTATTTTACTGCGGCGCTTACGTAATTGTCCTTTACAGTCTCAAGGAGTTCCTTGATGTTTTTCCCGCGGAGATAATCATCCACATAGATTTTGTCAAATATGAGAGGCATGCGGCTGTGTATGTAGTTCAGGGAAGGATGGGCGTTCTTTGTTATGATTGTGTAGTAAATATCAGTATCATTGTCGTCAAACAAGCTAAGCTGCCTGTCCTTGTGGCGAACCACACTGTAAAGTCCGGCCATGTAAAGAACAGAATCTGGATTTTTTATCATGTACTTTGCTTTAAAGTTTTTTTCGTTCTTCCATTCAAAATAATAAGAAGCAGGAACAATGCACCTGTTTGTGGAAGCCAGGTTTTTAAACATCTGTCTATCGTGGACAGATTCCATTCTTGCGTTGATTATTATTCCTTTTCCATCCCACTTTGGGAATCCCCATTTGGCAAGTATGGGTCGTGTATCTTCTAGGTCTAGGTCATGAATTAAAATAGGAGCCACATTTGAAGGAAATATTTCTCCGGTCTTGTACTCCGGGTAAATGTTTTTTTCTGCTTCATCAGCAATTTTTATGATTTCTTTGTCATCAATATCCATGTAATATCTTCCGCACATAAAACCACCTCATCTTATTATTGCATTCAATTTGTTTTATTTCAACAAAAATTTGCATGAACAAAAATAGGTTTTTTTCGTCTGATTAAAAAAAGGAGGCAACTATGAAAAAACTTTTGTTTATATTATTGATTATTGCGGCAGTATTAATAACAGGCTGCACAGCCAAAGCGGCACCAGAAGCAGGTGGAGCATATGAAGCTGCCATAGACAAGCTTTACAACGAAGACGAGGCGCTGAACCTGAACATCAAGTACCTGGCCGTGGACACAACAAAGATGAAAAACCTGACTGAAGAAAGTAAAAAAACGCTTTTAAAAAACCTTGAAAAATATGGGCTGATTGTACTTGATACCACAAGTTCGGAACTTGAAAAGAACGGGTATATAAAAGACACAAATTTTGAGGAAGGAATATTGTTTGAACTGGAAGATGAAGAAATGAAGAACAATACCATCAAAATGGATGTTTCAAAATTTCGTTCAGGGATCGGAGCCATAGGGTATGAAGGCATGGAGCTTAAATACAGAAACGGAAAATGGGAAATTAAAGAGTCAGGAAGTCCTTGGATAAGCTAGATTTCATGTAGCGACACCAGAATAATGAGAAAATAAGCCGCCAATTATAATTGACGGCTTTATTTCATTAGATTATGCATCCTGTTTGATCAGATTGTAAACTTTTTCTGCAATATGCATCATTCCCAGTTCCTGATACTTTTCAAGTGTTGGAACTGCAGTTTCCTTGTCATAGGAACATGCTTCATAATATTTGTCAAGTGCAGCTTCCATGTCTGTAACTCTTCCTGCTGGAGGACCTCCGGTGGCAGGCTCTGTCATGAAACGCTTAGGAAGACGGTCGTCTTTTCTTCTGAAACCCCTGATGTAGTTTATTGCCCTTTCAAGTGCAATTGTTCTTTCAGCAGTTCTAAGAAGTTCATACTTGTCAATTTCAACGCCTGTTATTGCCGTATATAGTTCTGCCATGGTGGAAGGCTTCATTTCCGTATTTATTACATTAAAGTCACAAATTCCTGCAAGGTTTGTAACAACAAAGCATTCCTTGAGAGCTTTGAGCCAGGATTTGTCTTCTGTGTCGCTGAAAGGATCTTTAGGTTCAGTTATGTCTAGATCAGGATACAAATATCCGAATGCATCTATGGTTGCAGCATAAGGCCTCATGTGGCAGGCGCCGCGCTCGCTTGTTCCGAAGGAAATTGTCATGGAGGAAGATCCTCTAGGGTCGGTTGCTGAAATTTCCATGCCCTTGACAGCCATTACATAGTCCATTGCCTTGCCACCGATTTTTTTGGCTGCAGCAAATGAACCGTCAGCATACAAGTCGCCGCAACCTTCGCGAAGGCACATTTTTCGTAGCATCTCTACCATTGCCGGACCGTTCCCAAAGTTCATTTCAAGGCCGTCGGTCTGTTCCTTCGTGATTATACCTTTTTCATACCATTCCATTATTGCACTGATGGTGGAACCCCCTGATATGGAGTCTATTCCGTAAATTGTTGTGTAATATCCTGCCATGCATATGCTTTCATAATCAGAAACTCCGCAGCGAGGTCCAAATGCAGCAAGGGATTCATATTCCATTTCTCCTACTTCCACATCTCCCATAACCACATATTTGTGGCATCCAAGCTGGCATGCGTAGCATGTTCTCCTGGTCATCTTGTATTTGTCTGTGTTGTTCCAGAGATTATATGGCAGGACTTTTTCAATTTCTTCAAATTTGTTGTTGATGTAGTTCCTTGTTGGAAGTATTCCGAAATCATCAGCACCTCCAACCCATGCAGGAGTACCATAGCCGTGTACCGGTCCCCAGGTATATGCTTCTTCACGAAGTTCTCTTATGGAATTTTTGAAGGCTATTTTAAATGCATCCGTGTCTGCAATTTCAACCTTTCCGTTTCCACGGACAGCAACAGCCTTAAGGTTTTTGCTTCCCATTACAGCACCTGCGCCGCCTCTTCCTGCAAAGCAGTCATCGCTGAATATGCAGGCAAGGCTTGACAACTTTTCTCCTGATTGACCTATGCAGCATACCTTGATGTCATGACCTTCAGCTTCCTTTATTGCCTCTGTTGTTTCCCTGGTATCCATTCCCCAGAGGGAGGATGCATCCTTTATTTCTACCTTTTCGTTGTCTATTAGCAGATATACAGGCTTTTCGGCTTTTCCTGTGAATGCCACAGTGTCATAACCTGCAAATTTAAGCTCTGCTCCAAAGTGGCTTCCCATGTTTGAAGCTCCTATGGTGTTTGTTAGAGGCGACATGAAGCACACGCTGGTACGTGATGCTGAAGGAGCAGGGGTTCCTGTCATGGGGCCTGTGTTAAAACTTAGCAAGTTTTCCGGTGAAAGAGGATCTGCATCAAGAGGCATGTGATTCCACAGAAGAGCAATGCCGTAGCCTTCGCCGCCTAAGTACCTTTTGATATAATCAGCATTTAAGTGTTCCTTTTTAATGTTTCCGCTTGATAAGTCTACTTTTATTATACAGTTCTTATATCCCTTCATGTTAACCTCCTACCACGACAGCGCCTGACGGGGGCATGCAGAAACACATTCAGGTAATCCGCCGCACAAGTCACATTTAAATGGTTTGACTTCACCGTCAAAATCTGTCATAACGATTGCACTGAAAGGACATGCTTCTGCACATGAACCGCAGCCTATGCATCCTTCACCTATTGCAACGGCCCCAGAATAGGCGTTGCGTGCAATTATTTTTTCCGGGCAAGCTTCTGCGCATGGCATATCAAAGCATTGCTGACATACAGTGATTTTGAATTTTCCAAGCTGTCCAAGTTCTGAAATCTGAATACCTCTTGTCTGAGGTGACACAGCATCTGTGTGAATCAGAGAACAAACCGCTTCGCAAGATCTGCATCCCTGGCACACTTCCTTGTTCGTCTTAACTTTAATTACTCCTGGTTTCAATTTACACCTCCTGATTTTTTTAACCACCGCCGCCAATGGGAAAGAGATAAAGTTCATCGCCTTCCTGAAGAACGTATGATTTGTTTTTAAGGCTGCCGTTTACACTGCTTTTAGTCCAGACTCCACTTACGGGAATATTCATGAATGTTATAGCTTCCGCTATTGTGAAATCGTTTGGAAGCTCCACAGTCTTTTCCCTGAAACCGCATGAGGCAGCTAAAAGTCCAGTCAGTCTTACTTTAACTTTCATAACCATTCTCCTTTGCTGGATTATGAATACAAAAATACCGCAGCAAAAACATGCTGCGGCTCCTTTTCAAAAAGGGGGGCGAACAGATTGCTCCATTCACCTGTCGTTCTCAAAGGCCCTGTGGGTCCATGAGAATCGGAGCTATATATAAATTAATCATATCAAAGTTTTGAAATAATTCAATAAATTTTTGCTTTATCAACTGGAAAATTTTTTATCATATTATTACATTATTCTTGATTGACTTTAATAAAATTAAAGTGTATATTTAATATTATTAAACATAATGATGATAAAATATTAAATAAAAGTTGAGGTGGCAGTATGGGTGTTGATGTGTTGCCGGAATGGCTGAATAATCTGGAGGAAGAAGATATATCATTTATAAAGAAGTTTTTGCTGTCATCAGGATCTCTCAAAGAAGTGGCTGCAATATACGGGGTTACATATCCAACGGTGAGGCTGAGGCTGGACCGTTTGATTCAAAAGATACAAATAAGTGAAGACAATGCAAAAGAACCGTACATTTCCCTGATAAAGAGAATGGCTGTCAATGAAAAAATAGATTTTGAAACAGCTAAAATATTGATTTCTGAATATAAAAAATTAAAGGAGATTGAATGATGAGTAAAGTATTGGTGTTTTTAATAGCTGCTTTAATTATTATAGTGCTTTTAGCAGCTCTTCAAATATTTCTTTCCATGAGCAAGAACAAATATCTTGGGTTGATTCTTCCTGTAATCAATTTGCTTGTTGCAGCGATCATGTCTTTTGGAAACATGATATATACGGGAGATATTGCTCCCATTTTAGCAGCATTTGCTTTGTTTTTAGTTCCTGCAGTCATAAATCTGGCAATTTACAAGGTGTGCAGAGAAAAAGTCAAGGAAAAAAACAAGCAGGAAATAAACAAAATGAATATACAGGATTTAGAATAGTATAATCAAAAAAATCGCTGGTGTACCAGCGATTTTTGTTTAGTTTATTTTGCTGCAGATTGTCCGGCAATGCGTCCAAATACCGTGATGTCGGCTATGGCATCACTTCCCAGTCTGTTTGTCCCATGAATGTCTCCTGTCACTTCACCTGCTGCAAACAGTCCTTTTATAGCTTCGCCATGTTGGTTTAAAACCTGAGCTTCTGAATTGATTTTAATTCCTCCCATTGTGTGGTGAACAGCAGGTTTGGATACCATTATATAGTATGGTCCTTGACCAAATTCAACAAGTTCTCCTCTTTTGTTGAATTCCTTGTCAACGCCGTCTTTTGCATATTGATTGTAGTTTTCAACTGTCTTCTTGAGTTCTGTTGCATCAATTTCAAAGAAAGCAGCTGCTTCTTCTATTGTGTCTGCTTTTATCAGCTGTTTTCTTGCAATCAAACCGTTGTATTCTGACTCATGAGTAACTGCAAGGCCTGAATCTGTCATTGCAGATTCATCCCAGAACATGTATGATACTCCGCCTGTCTGCTCAATCACTGCATTTGAAATAACATCTCTTCTTTCAAGTTCTTCAACAAATCTTTTTCCTTCCTTGTTAACAAGGATTGCTCTTCCTTCCATACGAACATCACCTACATATAAAAGTGAACCTGATTGTGTGTCGCATGTTGGGTATGTCTGAATGTATTGCATGTCTACAAGCTCAGCACCGATTTTTTCAGCTAATGTAATTCCATCTCCTGTGCTTCCCACTGAATTTGTTGAAAGTATTTTTTCATTCATGTTTTCGTTGTATTTCATTCTCATGTCAAGACTTGCTCCGAATCCGCCAGTTGCAATTATGACACCTTTGTTTGCATTATATGTTATTGTCTGGTCACCGTAGACTGCCTTCACACCTGTTACCTTGCCGTCAGCATTTTGAATTAATTCTGCTGCAGTTGTATTTTTGTGAAGAGGTATGTTTTTTTCGGCAAGCTTTGCGTTTAACTTGCTTATCATTTCATAACCTGTGGCATTTTTAGGAACCAAACTTCTTTCAACTGAATGGCCACCAAAGAACAACATGTGATCTTCAAATACCATCTTAATGTCATCTTTTAACCAGTTTGCTCCTGCCAGGGCATTGTCAGCAAGAATTCTCACAAGTTCAGGATTGCCTTCATTGTCGCCGCCTTTTAATATATCTTCATAAAACTTATCAGCGCTGTCTTCTATTCCTTCTTCAACCTGAATCCAGTTTCCCGGAGCAGCGTATTCACCGCCTGAAAGAAGAGTGTTTCCGCCGATTATTGGCATCTTTTCAAGAACAATGACGCTTGCTCCGTTGTCGGCAGCTGTTATTGCAGCTGTAAGTCCTGCTCCGCCTGCACCGATTACAATAACGTCTGAAGTGTATTCTGATTCTCTTTTTTCCTTTTCAACTTTTCCTGCAGGGACAAGTACGCTTTTGTCAGCTCCTGTTTTTGAAAAAGCATCTGCAACTGCTGTTCTGAATCCTGCTGAAGTTATTGTAGCGCCTGTAACACCGTCAACGTCAAGGCTGTTTGTTGCAATCATCTCTTCAGTCATGATGGATATTGCTTCATTCAATCCTTCCGTTTCATGTTCTTCCTTAACTTTTATGTCGGAAATCTTGTTGTCTGCAATTGTTAATTCTACTACAATATTTCCGCCCTTGCCTGTTCCTGTTCCTTCGTATGTTCCGTCAACAGATGATTCCTGAACTGCCTCCTGTGATGGTTTTTGTGTGCCTGCCTGGCTGCAGCCGGTAATTCCAAGCACCATTGATAAGGCAAGCATTATAGATATTAATTTTTTCATTTTTCCTCCCGTTTGTTTATAATTTACATATTGTTTTTCGTTTCACATTGTAGTATAATTTCAAAGCTTTGTCTTTATATTATGAAATCATAATATTTAACTTTTACGAACTATTGAGGTAAAAATGAAATTACAAAGAAAATTAACTGCCTTTTTTGCAATATGTCTTACAGTGATTTTTTCAATTGCAGCTGTTGTCATAAGCATGCGCATTGACTACACAAACAGCAGACTTACAGAAAATCTCAGCACACAGCTCATCGAATCAAAGGCAAATGAAGCAGGAGCATGGCTGGCACAAAGAATCAGGGAGCTTCATACAATCAGCCGAACTCCAACAGTAGTTTCCATGGACGATGAAGCAATCAAAGCATATATAAATCAGCTGAGCAATGACATGGATTCCTATTATGGAAACAATTATGGAACATTTTCAATAAACAAGCTTGATGGACTTGAATATATCAATGAAAATCAGACAATCGACGTTTCGGACAGAGAATATTTCAAAAGAATTTTAAACTCTGATGATGAATATGTCATAAGTGAACCCATTGTATCAAAAACAGACCAGAGTTTGATAACTGTGGCGTGTTATCCCATATACAACAGCAGTTCTGAAAAGATAGGATTTGTAGCTGCTGCCATCTCACTTAAAAAGCTTACTGAAATAACGGACAACCTTTCTTTTTATAACGGAAAATCAATGATTGTGGACGGCGCAGGCACCATATACACACATACGGACGATGGTATGTCAGAATCATTGATTCAGGACATCATTGATCATATTCCGAAAAACTCTGACGGAACTCTTACCAGTGAAAAAATGTCAGAGGAAAACAAAGGTTATGTTGCCTTTTACGCTCCCATTCCAAACAGCCCTGACTGGTATCTCTGCACATCGGTTAAAAAGGCAGAACTGTACAAAGATACTAGGATTTTAAATGAATCCCTCATAAGCATGTGGATTCTTCTTTTGTTTGTTGCCATAAGCGTGAGCTATTTTGTAAGCAACGCTGCAACCAAAAGGATTGCAGTTTTGAGCAGTGCCATGGAGGATGTCAGGAAAGGAAATCTGGAAACAAAAATTACTTTGCCTGGAAATGACGAGCTTTCAAATCTGGCAGATGATTTCAATGCCATGGTTGTTGACATCAAGGAATTGATGAATCAGTCATATGAGCATCAAAAGGAAAAACGCCAAAGGGAACTTCAGGTTTTGCAGTCTCAGATAAACCCCCATTTCCTTTACAACACTCTGGATACATTGCAGTGGAAGGCATTGGAATATGGCGCCGATGAAATGGCAGATCTTATATTGTCTCTTTCTTCATTTTTCCGTATTTCACTGAGCAAGGGAAAGGAATTCATAACTCTTGAAAAGGAACTGGAGCATGTGAAAAGCTACCTTGCCATACAGCAACACCGCTACAACGATATTTTAAATTATAAAATCAGTTGTGATGAAGGATTGTATAAATTGTGTCTTCCTAAGATACTGATCCAGCCCTTGGTTGAAAATGCAATATACCATGGAATAAAACCAAATCTCAAAGGAGGAAACATATCCATAAACATTTTTGAGGAACATGACAATTTAAATATAGTGGTTGAAGATGACGGAGTGGGAATGCCAGAGGAAAAACTTAAAAACATAAGGGATAACCTCAATAAACACCTGACAAGCAGAAATTACGGCCTTTACAATGTTAGTCAACGCATATATCTTCATTATGGAGATAATTACGGTTTAAATATAGAAAGCAGAGAAAATACAGGAACAAAAATTACTATTAGTCTGCCAATGATAGAGGAGGATGATTCAAATGTATGACATATTAATATGTGATGACGAGCCAACAATCAGAAATGGACTTAAACATCTCATTGAATCAAGCAGCATGAAGCTTAAGGTTGCCGGAACTGCATCAAATGGATTTGAAGCGTTCAGGCTGATAAAGGAAATAAAGCCTGAGGTGGTTTTAATTGACATAAACATGCCGGGACTTACAGGTCTTGAGGTTATGCGTGAGGTGTCAGTTCATGCCCCATTTACAAAATTCATAATTATTTCCGGCTATGATGAATTTCAATATGCACAGCAGGCAATTCAGCTCAAAGCATTTGATTATCTACTTAAGCCAATTGACAAGAAAAATTTATTTGTTGTAATAGAAAAAGCATGTAATTGTGCATGGAAGGAAAAAAAGGCCTGGGCAGATTATCCCTCAGCTGAAAATTCTAACATAGCAGATGAAACAATTGACTATATATATAAGAATTACAGAGACAGTGAACTGTCTTTATCCAATATTTCAAAAGACCTTCACGTGAGCGAGTCCTATCTCACAAGAATAATAAAAAAGAAAACAAACATGAGTTTTTCTGAATTTCTCACAAAGCTTAGGATGGAGGAAGCAATATCGCTAATTCTTTCAGACTCATCCATATCAAGCCTGAGCGTATCGGAGAAAACAGGATACAAGAGCCAGCATTATTTCTGCAAGGTTTTTAAACTATATACTGGAATGACTCCAACTGAATACAGAAAAAAACATATGTAACAATAAATTTTGTTGCATTAAATACTTTCATGCTTTATAATGACTATAAATATAAAAATAGTCAAATAGTATAAGGAGCAAAGATGCCAAAGTCATATTCTTCCCAAGAAAAGGAATATATTTTAAAAAGGTTAAAAGAGGAGGCATATCTGTGCCTTAATTTGTACGGGGTAAAAAAAACCACAGTGGATGAACTGGTAAAACGCGTAAATATACCGAAAGGCACATTTTATTTGTTTTATGATTCAAAAGAACTACTGCTTTTTGATGTTATAAATGATTTGCACGATGAAATTCAAAAACATTTCCTAAAAGAAGCAAATCTCATAAAAGGAAAAATAACTTCACAAAATCTTACAAGTCTTCTTTTTAAAATATATAAGAAGGTAGACGATACATTTCTTTTGAAAATAATGACAAACGGAGAATTGGAGCTCTTGATGCGAAAGCTACCAAATGAAATTGTGGAGAAGCACCTTAGTGACGATTATGCAATGATGGAAAAGTTCATGGAATTAATTCCTCATGTAAAAGAAAAAAACATGCAATATTTCAGCGGTGCAATGAGGGGGATATTTCTTACCATGCTTCACAAAAGGGAAATAGGGGAGGAAGTTTTTGACGGTTCCTTGAAATTGATGATTAATGGTTTGGTAATTCAGTTGATGGAGGAATAATATGATTCAGGTTGTTGATTTGTCATTTAGCTACACTAGGAACAAATTCCTGGAAAACATAGGCTTTGAAGTTTCAGAAGGAGAAATATTCGGATTTCTTGGTCCATCAGGGGCAGGAAAAAGCACGCTGCAAAAAATTCTCACAGGCTTGATTAAGACGTATAAGGGTCAATCAATTGTTAAGGGTATTGAAAGCAAGCACTTCAACAATGATTTCTATGAAAATATAGGAGTGGACTTTGAGTTTCCAAGTCTTTATGAAAAGCTGACAGGAAGAGAGAACCTTGAGTTCTTTGGTTCATTGTATTCAAAAAAACTGCGAAATATTGATGAATTGCTGGAAATGGTGGGGCTTAAGAACGATGAGGACAAAAAGGTTTCAGAATATTCCAAAGGCATGAAGTCAAGGCTTAATTTTATAAAGGCTTTGCTGCACAATCCAGACATTTTGTTTCTTGATGAACCTACAAGCGGCTTAGACCCCAACAGCAGCAGAGACATGAAAAATATAATACTCCAGGAAAAGAAAAACGGAAAGACAATTATACTTACAACGCACAACATGACAGATGCTGCTGAGCTCTGCGACAGGGTGGCATTCATTGTGGACGGAAATATCAAGGCTTTGGATACACCCCATAATCTGATTATGTCAAAAGGGGCATCTAAAATCAAGTACACTTATTTGGACGGAACTGAAAAAACAGGTGAATGCCTGCTCAGCCTCACATCTCATGATAAAAAGCTCCAAGAGCTTATTGAAAGCAACAGGGTTTTATCAATACACAGCAGCGAACCCACATTAAATGATATTTTTATGGAAGTGACGGGGAGAGTGCTTCAATGAGGATTATAAATTTAATAAAGGGAGATATAAGGTTCCAGTTTAAATATGGGTTTTATTTTGTTTATGCAGTATTCACTGCTGTCTACATATCATTAATTTTTGTCATGCCTCAATCGTGGCGAGAAAGGGCTGCAGCCATAATGATTTTTTCAGATCCTGCAGCAATGGGAATTTTCTTTATGGGAGCCATCGTGCTGCTTGAAAAAAGCGAAAGGGTATTGAACTCCATTGCCGTATCCCCTGTAAAAACAGGTGAATATATATTGTCAAAAGTGGTATCTCTTTTGTTTATATCGGTTGTTGTAGGAATAGCAATTACATTGCCGGCAGGCACAAAAAATTTATATGCTTCTGTTATAGGAACAGCCTTTGGTTCAGCATTTTTCACACTGTGTGGACTAATTGTTGCAGCTAATATATCAAGTCTCAATCAATTTCTGACAACTGCCGTTCCAATAGAAATAATCAGTTTTTTACCGCCCATAATGTACTTGTTCGGTTATGACAACATGTTCATGCTCATTCACCCGGGCTGCATCATAATCAGTCTTATAAGCGGGAACAGCAAACATCTGTTTTTGCTTTTAGCCATATTATGCATGTGGCTTGTGGCATTGTACAAAGTGGCTCATAAGTATATTCAAAATATGTTTCAAAATGCGGGAGGTGTAAATCTGTGACACATTGGAAATATAAGAGACTGTCGATTTCATTCATGCAGTACATAAATCAAATAGCAAGAGATGCCATGCTTTTTCTTTCTTGTCTGGCACCGGTTCTATATGGACTGTTCATCAAGTTTGGAATCCCCGTTGCTGAAAAGTTTCTGACTGGATATTATAGCCGGAAAGAAGTATTAGTTCCATATTTTCTTATATTTGATTTGTTTCTTGTTGTATTGACTCCCATGATGTTCAGCTTTGCATCTTCTATGGTTATTCTGGGAGAAATTGATGACGGCATCACAAAATACATGTCAGTAACGCCTCTTGGTAGGGGAGGATACTTGATTTCAAGATTGATTCTTCCTTTGACATTTTCATTTGTGGTATCAATAATTGTGATGAATGTATTTTCATTGACCATAAATTCATTTGAAATTATAATAGCGCTGTCTTTTTTATCGTCAGTGCTTGGTTTCATGACTACTATGATGGTGGTTTCTCTATCGGCGAACAAGGTGGAAGGAATGGCGATTACAAAGATGTCGGGGATTTCAATGATAGGTATTATATTGCCGTTTTTTGTTCTAACAAGAATACAATACCTGGCAATTTTGCTGCCGTCCTTTTGGATGGCAAAGTTTGCACTGGAAGGTAAAATCACATACTTGATTTTATGTGTAATGGTTTCAGCAGGATGGATATTGTTGCTGCTAAGGAAATTCATGAAGAAAACTATGTAGAGAGGGCCTGGTTCCCTCCCGTTCATCTATTTTTTTTCTCTTATCCAACATTTGTCTTCAAAGCACTCCAAAGCTTCTCTGGGGTTGTTGAATTGAATGTATTTTGAGTATATTATATCAGAATCATTTTTTCTTTCGAGCTTTATTACATTGCTTCCTTTTGTGAAGTAATAATAATCAATATAATTAGGATATTCAATATTTTTTACCATAACTTCCTCCTTAACAACATAAGCATACCATACTTCGCTTAAATACATCTTAAAAATTAATTGCAGCTGCATTAAAAATAAAAAAAGTCGAGTTGCGACAAATCATGGCCTTGATAGACAAGAAATCGTTGAAATAATAGGGACTACATCAATTTTATATTGACTTTTATGTCAATAAATAATATAGTGAAAATGTTACCACTAATAAAATATTATGAGGCGGGTTAAATCATGAAGATGAAAAAAGTGATTCTAGTTGTTATGATTTTTGCAGCAGTTGTAATTGTGGCAGGAGCCATAGTTATATCAAATTTAGAAAAGAATCTTGATGAATTGACAACCATGGAAATAAAAGATGTGGACTTATCTAAAGTAAAGGATGGCACTTTCACCGGTTATTACCAGGTGTTGCCCGTTGATGCAAAGGTAGAAGTTACTGTTGAAAACCACGTGATTAAAAACATAAGGCTTGTGGAGCATGGCAACGGAAAGGGTCAGGCTGCAGAAGTAATACCACAGATGGTAGTTGAAGCACAAAGCCTTGAAGTTGACTCGGTATCAGGAGCTACCTATAGCAGCAGAGTTATTTTAAAAGCAATAGAAAAAGCACTTATTGAAGGATTAAACTAGGAGGCAGAAATGGGTAATGTTGCAGTAATTTTTAAAACCAAGTATGGACACACAAAACAATATGCAGAATGGATTTCAGAAGAATTAAAATGTGATTTGTTTGAACAGTCAGAAATTTCAGCTGAAAAAATGCTTGAATACGACACGATTATTTACGGCGGAGGGCTTTATGCCAGCGGAATACTGGGAATTGAACTTATTACGAAAAACTTCAGCAGCCTAAATAACAAGAATATTGTTGTTTTCACAGTTGGACTGGCGGACCCGGATATCAAGTCACAGTTTGAGCCTATAATCAATAAGAATTTTACAGATGAAATGCAAAAGTACATAAATATTTTTCATCTGCGGGGAGGAATAAACTACAAGGAGCTAGGAATTGTTCACAAGGCAATGATGGCAGCTCTTAAATCCTTAGTTAAAAATAAAAAAGGTGAACTGACGGACGAAGACAGACAGATGCTTGAAACATACGGGCAACAGATTGAATTTACTGATAAGGGAACAATAGAACCTCTGATATCCTTTGTACGGTCATTAAACTAAAATTAAACTGACATTAACCTAACCACCCACGAGGTGGTTTTTTCATTGCGTATAATCTTACGTTCATCCAATAATTGCCATGAAACATTTATATACATCATGCGTCTAAATAAGTGTAACAAGAAAGGAGGTTAATCCTTACATGGCCATGATGTAAAATTAAACAAGATAAAAATTAAATTTAAACTGAGACAAGGCAAACTAAAAATAGATTAAAAATAAAAATTAAAATTAATGAGGTTA
This sequence comes from Firmicutes bacterium UBA6113, assembly GCA_002422545.1. Lineage (GTDB taxonomy): Bacteria > Bacillota > Clostridia > Tissierellales > Sedimentibacteraceae > Sedimentibacter. The sequence continues at coordinate 37,548 of DIWF01000011.1, forward strand.
TATGATGAATAAAAATATTATAAAAGTATTATCTTTAAGCACATGCCTTACAATGGCAACAATGACAGCAGCATTTGCCCAGACTCTGGAGCTTCCTCCTGAGTCGGTAAAAATTCAAATTACATCAATAGATGAAGCTTTGTATGAAAAGCAGGCAGCTTTTGATAAAATATTGTTTGAAGAAAAACTAAAAGAAATTGAAGAAAAAGGCATTACAGTAACTCACACTTATCCTGCAGACGGATATGTTGAAGTTGGAATAACACCTTTCAATGAAGAAAATCAGAAATACATCATCGAAATTCTTGGAAGCGACGAAGTAGAGGTTGTGGATGGAATTATGGCAGTAACTCTTACAGATGAACTTATGAGCACAACAAGTGTTACTGACGTAAAGACTGTTAGCGCGCCTGATGCCGCAACAAGTGGTCCGGCTGAAGAAGATGCACCTGAAGCTCAGGTAGTAAGTGCTGCAGAAGCAACAGATACCAATGTAATCAGCGCTAAGGATGAAGTTAAGGATGCAAAAGGTATTTCTCCTTTAGCTATTGGAGCAGGAGCAGTTGCACTCCTTGGAATAGGAGCGGTATTGTTCAAGAAGAAAACAGCGTAATATAAAGTAAAAACGGCAGTGAACTGCTGTCAGTTTGATACAAAGTAAATCAATGTAGGGGAGGACCTCGTGTCCAATGTCATTAAGTTAAGATATT
>DIWF01000014.1 GCA_002422545.1 Firmicutes bacterium UBA6113
CAGTACCGTTTGTAATTGAAGATAAGGTAGTTACATCAACTGTACCATTTGTAATTGAAGACAAGGTATTAATTGTTCCAATTTGTGTTATTGTACCTACGTTTATATTTAGCTCTCCACTATTGTTTACTTTAAGAGCCTGATAGTTAGTGCCATCATAACCAAATACTGCGGTTTTTAATTGCTCCGCAGAATTTTGAAATACTATGCTGTTTGCCATAGCAAAATCACTCCTTATTATTCACAAAATATAATAAAATATTTTGTTCACAACAATATATGCAAAATAACTCGAATTGTGTTTAAATTTCTGAATTATACAATTTTAGCAGATCCTTTACTATCATTTCTGAATTATGATATTTTTCTACAAATTGTCTACTTCTCTTTCCAACTTCTTCTAACATGTCCTTGTTCTTAATTATATATTCTAACTTTTCTTTTAACGTATCAGGATTCGCTGATATTATTGGTAATTCATCTGAGTAATTATTTTTCATATCTTCGCTTATCCAGCAAATTACAACCTTTCCCATTGCCATAGCCTCTATTGCTAATAGGCCATAGGTTCCTGTTAAGAGTTGATCGATAATAATGTCCGCCATTTCATATATTTTTTTAGCCTCTAAATGGGATGTCCCCTGTACTAATTTAAAGTCGAAATCATATTTATCCTTTAATTCTTCTATTACTTTTATAACATAAGGCGTACCTTTTATTCCTGCAGAAGTCGGAGCATGTACAATACATAATTTATCATTTTGGGGTTTAATATTTGCTTGGTATTGTTCAATATCTATTGCCTGTTTTATTATATATACATTTTTGTAGAAATCTTTAACATATTCATATAATTCAAAATCCGAAACAATACAATTTTCGATATGATTTCCTAAAAATGCAAGTCGCTGAATAATTCCTTTTTCATCTGAATTTTTTACTTTTACATAGGGATTTTTAATTACTGCTTTTGAAAAAAGCCTGACATCAGATCCCCAATGATGCATAAATACTTTTTTATTTAAATTCTTCAGCGTTATTAAATCAGAATAATCTACCGTAAGGCTTGTTCCAAAATGAAAGTGAAAAACATCATTTTCTCTTATTAATAGAGTAGCAAGTTCTTTAGTTAATTTATCAGCTTCATTAATATTAAAAGCTGATAAATTAAACATAAAATCAGATTTATAATTTAAATAACTAGGATAGTAATTTACAGATTTTGCATCCACATTGCATCTTTTTAACCCTTCTGTTATTGTATACATTTGATTAGCAATTTCCATAGTTCCGTGAACAACTTTTAACCCTTTATTGCTTTCTATATGCTTGTTCAAATTTTTCATTTAATTCCTTTAATAATGAAAATATAAATTTTCCATTATTAATTTCCTTTCTTGATTATTTTCTGTATAACCTTTAATAGACGCTGTGGATTAGTTTTTACTCCTACAGCAGCCGAGCAACCGACTGTTACCTTTAAGGCTCTAACCACAGCTCTATGATAAAGCTATTATAATAATTCTATATTTTCCCTATTAATAACATCCTTTGTAGCATTTCTTGTGTCAAATATGAACTGTGAATTTTTTTGTATAAAGTCATAATTATACTTCTTATGAGCAGTGGTTATAACTACTAAATCGGCTTTATTTAATATTTCTTTCGTCAGCTCCGTTCCATAATATATCTTTTCTTTATATTTATAAACTGGAATATAGGGATCATTAAATTGGACTTCTGCTCCTTCGTTTTGAAAATTTTCTATAACTCTTAGTGCTGGACTTTCCCTATAATCATCAATATCATTTTTATATGCAACTCCTAATACAATAATATTTGATTCTTTCAATGCTTTTTTAAATCTGTTTAATATTTTTGTTGATCTTTCCAAAATGTATTGAGACATATAATTATTAATTTCTCCTGAGGTTTCTATAAGTCTGGTATGATAATTATATTCTTTAGCTTTCCAGGTTAAATAATATGGGTCTAAAGGTATACAATGACCTCCTAACCCAGGCCCAGGATAGAAAGCCTGAAATCCATAAGGTTTTGTTGATGCAGCCTCTATAACTTCCCAAATATTTATATTCATTTTATTACAAATAATAGCCATTTCATTAATTAATCCAATATTTATATTTCTATATGTGTTCTCAAGGATTTTTTCCATTTCTGCTACCTTTGGGCTGGACACCTCATAAACTTCACTTTCAAGCACACCTTTGTAATAAGCTGACGCTATTTCTGTACTTTTTTCTCCTATTCCACCTACTACCTTTGGAATATTTTTTGTCTTATATTTCAAATTACCAGGATCCACCCTTTCTGGTGAAAAAGCCAAGTAAAAATCTGTTTCACACTTTAATCCTGATATCTCTTGAAGTATAGGCAATAGCAATTCTTCTGTTGTACCTGGATAAGTTGTACTTTCCAGAATTACTAACATCTCGCTGTGAAGATATTTACCAACAGCCTCTGTAGAAGATTTAACGTAACTTATGTCTGGCTGCTGATATTTATCTAAAGGAGTTGGAACACAGATTAAAATTATATCTACCTGTTTTATAAATTCGAAATTTGATGTGGCTTTTAACATCCCTGTACTTACAGCTTCCTTAAATTCTGAATCTTCTACATCGCCTATATAGTTACAGCCTTTATTTACCATAGCAACCTTCTTTTCTTGGATGTCAAAGCCTATAACTTTATATCCACTTTTGCTACTTTCCATAGCTAAAGGTAATCCTACATATCCTAATCCAATTATTCCAACTACAGCTGTTTTATTTATAATTTTATTCATTAAATCTTCTTTAATTGACACCGTTATCCCTCTTTTTTAATCAATTTATAAAAATTTTCTGCTTTTATTTCATAATATGTTATTTTACAAAACAAGTTCTTACCAGTGTCATAGTTCTCTAATTTCTTTTTAATATATCTAATTAAAGTAATCAACTCTTATCTCTTCATTTTCAATAATAATTTTACCAACTATTTTAGCTGGAGTACCAAATGCAACACTATTATCTGGCACATCTTTATTCACAAAGCTACCTGCTCCTACAATACAATAATTTCCTATATTTATATTTTCTTTAATTACTGACATACTCCCAATATAGGTATTGTTTCCAATACAAACATCACCTTTTTTAAAAGGAACTTTACCTTCACTTATTACATACATTGAAGAATCATGAGTATATATTTGTACACCAGCTGAAATGTTACAATTATCGCCAATAATGATCTTACCATTTATGCCTTCTAACAATGTAAAAGGACCAATCCAAACATTTTTTCCAATATTTACTTCACCCATTATAATACTACTGTCATATATGCTGGTGCCTTCTCCACATTTGATATACTTTGCTTTATCCCAGCGATCAAAAAACAATTCATTAGTGGGCAGTACCCTATTCCAAGTCTTATATATTAAATCCCTTTTATTGTTGATATAATTTTCGAATTCTTCTTCAAATATCAATATTTCAACTCCTCTTGTATTATAAATTTATACAGTGAAAATTAAAATTTATTGTTCATTTAATATTAATTTAATATTATCCGTTATTAACATTATATCTTCGCGACTAAGCTGACAATGCAGAGGTAGAGCTAATCCTTGTTTATAAGCAAATGAAGCATTTACAAAAGATTCCATGTTGAGTTTATATTTTTCTTTGTAATACAATTGTTCATGCAATGCATAAGCTCCAATATTACACTCTATATCTTTATCTTTTAATTTATTCTTAATGTAATCTCTATAAAATTCATCCTTTAATAAAATATGATAAGTTTGATATATATGCTTTCCATAAATTTTTTCTTTTGGCAATATTATGTTAGGCTCATCTATTAATAATTTTTCATACTCTTTCACTATATTTCTTCTATTGTTAATAATACTTTCTAACTTCTTCAGTTGTACAATCCCCATAGCAGCCTGAATATCAGTCATTCTGTAATTAAATCCTGCTGAAGTAAACTCAATTTTGTTATTGAGATATTTTATGCCATGATTTCTTAAAGCCTTAACACTTTGATATAACTCTTTATCATCAGTTACTATCATTCCACCTTCACCTGTAGTAATAGCCTTTCGTGGATGAAAGCTAAAGCAACCTATATGTCCTAATGAGCCTGCTTTTCTACCATTATAAGCAGCCCCCAAAGCACATGCAGCATCTTCAATAATTTTTAGATTGTATTTTTTAGCAAGAATATTTATTTTCTCCATATCAGCACATTGACCAAATTCATGTACTGCAATTATTGCTTTAGTTTTTTCGGTAATATATTTTTCTATTTTATCTGTATCAATACAAAAGTCGTCTAATTTTATATCTACAAGTTTAGTTGCCGCACCTACAAGTTCCACTACGTTAGCTGTTGCGGGGAATGTAAAATCCGGAACAATGATCTCATCTCCTTCTTTTATTTCTAATGCAAGGAGAGCTAAATGTAGCGCTGCTGTTCCACTACTTACTGCTATACAGTACTTAATATTAAGATATTCAGAAACCAGATTTTCAAATTGTTCAACTTTCTCACCTTGTACAAGGTTCTTTGACTCTAGGACTTTTTTTATTTCTTCTAATTCTTCATTGCCTATTTCGGGCATTGACAATTTAATCATTTCTCTAATCTCCTATACCAATCAATAGTTAGTCTTAATCCCTCAAACAAATCATATTTAGGCTTAAAGTCCAATAAGTCTACAGCTTTGTTTATGTTTGGTACTCTAAGTTCAACATCTACATAATTTTTAGGAACATAAATAATCTCCGATTGTGAATTGGCTATTTGTTTTATCAGCTGTGCAAGCATTCCTATGGTTATAGTTCCTCTTGGATTTCCAATATTAAATGAATTCCCCACGGCCTCTTCTTTCTCTATGCATAGTTTTATTCCACTGATAAAATCATCTATATAACACCAAGATCTTATTTGATCACCATCTCCATGAATTTGAATTTTTTCATTTTTTATTGCACGTATAATAAATTGGTGAACAGCTCCTTCACCAACTTGATAAGGACCATATATATTAAAAGGTCTTATAGTAATTACCTTAAGCCCGTATTCCTTATAATAGCTGTGTGCTAAATGCTCCCCTGCAAGCTTGCTTACGGAATAAGTCCATCTTGCATCTCCTACCGGGGCAAGATTGGTTGTACTATTTTCATCTACCTTGTAGGCATAAGAGCCAAATACTTCACTTGTAGAAAAATCAATAAACCTATCTATACTATCCGCATAATCCTTTATAGCTTCTAGTATATTATACGTACCTATCATATTCACTTTCATTGTATTTACAGGATTTTTAATAACTGTGTCTATTCCTGCTATTGCAGCAAGGTGAATTACTACATGAGGTCTGAAATTATCTACTGTTTTTTTTAAAGAAGGGTAATTTAGAATATCTCCATGAATTAGACTAATATTTTTTTTATTTAAGAGTGAGGTGTCTTTTATAGAGTTTCTTGATAAATTGTCGTAAATTAATATTTCATTATTTTCACAGAGAAATTTACAAATGCTAGAACCTATGAAACCTGCTCCTCCAGTTAAAAAAATTTTTTTATTTTTCATATTATATCACCACCATTGCAGAATATAACTTGAGGTACTTTCAGCCATTAATCTGAAAATGTTAATTCTTTCTATCAAATAAGACCATATGCTGAATTCAGTATTTCAATTATTCCATTATATTCAACCATCTCAAGGTTAGTGATAATTTTAAACATAAATTTCAATGTAACACTTTTCTGTCGTTGTGAATACACTAAATTACAGACAATTTCATTATGCACTTTTCTTTAAATACGTTATACTTGGGGAAATAAAATAAGAATATAGTAATGTCAACTGACAATATCAATTTTAGAAAAGAGGGATTTTTATGAATATACCATTATTTGATTTAAAAGCTCAATACAATACATTGGATGAAGAACTGAATAATGCGGTTCTTCATGTTCTTTCTACCACCGACTACATTATGGGTAATACTTTAATAGAATTTGAGAAAAGATTTTCAGAATATCTTAAGGTAAATCATTCAATTTCAGTAGCAAATGGTACTGATGCTTTGGTTATAACATTAAAGGCTCTTGGCATTGGACCAGGTGATGAGGTAATAACTACACCCTTTACCTTCTTTGCCACTGCTGAAAGCATATCTGCTGCAGGTGCTAAGCCTGTATTTGTGGATGTAGAAAAAGATACATTTAACATAGATGCAACTAAAATTGAAGAAAAAATAACTTCTTATACAAAAGCTATAGTACCCGTACATATATTCGGGCAGCCTGCAGACATGGATGAGATTCTATCTTTAGCTAAGAAGTATAATCTGTATGTTATTGAAGATGCCTGCCAGGCTATAGGTTCAGAATATAAAGATAAAAAAATTGGAACTCTTGGTCACGCAGCCTGTTTCTCCTTTTATCCCACGAAGAACCTTGGCTGTGCCGGAGACGGGGGGATGATAGTTACCAACAGTGAGAAAGTTGCTGTTATGGCAAAAGCTCTAAGAAATCATGGAAGCGGAGAAAATGGACAAAAAGCTTATAATTTATTAACCAATATTTCTATGGAAATACCTGTAGGCAAAAGCGACCATGAAGACCTTTTTAATCCTTTAAAATATTATAACTATTTAATAGGATTTAATTCCAGATTGGATACCCTGCAGGCTGCAATATTAAATGTGAAACTAAAATATATTAACATTTGGAACGATAAAAGAAGATACACAGCAAAATTCTATAACGAAAATATAATAAATGAAAATGTAGTTAAACCTTTAGAGAAAGGCAGCAGAAAACATGTCTATCACATGTATATCCTTCAGTCAGAAGAAAGAAACAGAATAGTTAATTATCTAAAACAAAAAGGGATCTCTACTGGTATATACTATCCAATACCTCTCCATCTTCAGAATGCTTATAAAGCATTAGGATATAGTGAAGGTCATATGCCTAATGCAGAGTATTTATCTCAACGTACTTTTGCTATTCCAATATATGCGGAACTCACTGAGAATCAGAGAAGCTATATTGTGGATTGTATAAACAACTTTAGGTAAGGAGGGCGCATTAAATGGACTATTTTGTACATGAATCAAGTTATGTAGATAAATGCTGTACAATAGGAAAAGGAACGAAGATTTGGCACTTTTCTCATATTATGATGAACAGTCAAATAGGTGAAAATTGCACAATAGGACAAAATGTTGTTATATCTCCTGATGTTATCATAGGAAATGGAGTTAAAATACAGAATAATGTATCTGTGTACACTGGAGTAATTTGTGAAGATGATGTGTTTTTAGGACCCTCTTGCGTATTCACTAATGTTATAAACCCAAGAAGCTTTATAGAAAGAAAAAATGAATATAAAAAAACTGTTATAAGTAAGGGTGCAAGTATAGGTGCTAATGCCACAATAGTTTGTGGTAATAACATCGGAAAGTATGCCTTCATCGGAGCTGGAGCAGTGGTTACAAAAAACGTGCCAGACTATTCATTAGCAGTAGGGAATCCTACAAGAATTATCGGACATGTATGTCAGTGTGGTGAAAGACTATATTTTAATGAAGAAGATAACACAACCTGTAAAACCTGTGGAAAAAAATACGTAAAGAAAAATGATAGCAATATTCAGGAGATTAAAAATGAAGAAATTTAAATTTGCTATAATTGGTTGTGGACGAATATCATTTAAGCATATAGAAGCAATAGTGAACAATAGAAAAGATGCCGAACTTATTGCTGTATGTGATATTGTTGAAGAAAAGGCTTTAGAAAAATCAAAAGAATATAAAAAATTGATGAACATTTTAGTAGGGCCAAAAGTGTATGTAGATTATAAGAAGATGATTGCTGAATCAGAAATAGACATAGTAACAATAGCTGCTGAGAGTGGATATCACGCTGAAATAGCAATATATTGTATGAGCAATGGAAAGCATGTAATAGTTGAAAAACCTATGGCACTTTCTGTCATAGATAGTGACAATATGATAGAATGCGGGAAAAAGAACAAGGTTAAGCTATGTGTATGTCTTCAAAACAGGTTTAATCCATCTATACAGAGACTTAGAGATGCAGTAGAAAAAGGCAGATTTGGAAAAATAATAAACGGAACTGCACGAATTTTGTGGAATAGAAATATGGATTATTATAAACAAGCTAACTGGAGAGGAACTTGGCAGTTTGACGGTGGAATACTAATGAATCAATGCATACACAACATAGATCTTCTTCAATGGATGTTAGGTGGAGAAGTTGATTCTGTATATTCACAGTGTCATACTTTTTTAAGAGATATAGAAGTTGAGGACTTTGGTACAATTATTATTCGATTTAAAAATAATGCTATAGGAGTCATTGAAGGCAGTGCTTGCGTTTTTCCAGAGAATCTTAAAGAAACATTGGATATTTTTGGGGAAAAAGGTACTGTTTGCATTGGCGGATTAGCTGTTAATAATATTGAAACTTGGAAATTTGCAGACAACATTGAAAACGAAGAGACAATTATGAGAGAGGTTAAAGCAAATTTAGATTCTGTATATGGCGCTGGTCATACACTCTTATTTAAAAACATGATAGATACATTGCGAAAAGATAGCCTGCCAATTATAAGCGGAGAAGAAGGTAAAAAAGCACTCTCTATAATTCTTGCAGCTTACAAGTCAAGTCTTACAGGGGAAGTTATAAAGTTTCCCTTTGGAAACTTTTCAACCATGGATATGACTTCCTTGGGATGCGGAAATGCAATGTTATGTAAAAAATCAGATAAATAGATTTTATATCTTTTTATCTGATTTTTTAATACAATCTTATTTTACATAACAATTAAACAAAATGAGTCCAACAGAACTGAATTAGATCTTTGGACAGGATATCCATTCTTTTTAAGTGTGTTATTACATAATGTTATTTTTGTAATTGAAGCCATATGTTAATAGTTGCAGTGGTTCCGCTTGGTGGTACGGTTATTGATAACCTAATATACTTGCTAAAGTTAATAGGTACTAACAAACTATTCAATCCAGGTTGAATAGTTATGGCTTGAATTTCTTTAGCAAAATTTATATTATCTGGACTATTTTCAGCTATTACAGTTATTGAAGCACTATTATTATTCTTTATAAAATATGCAACGGTCTTAGTCAGTGAAATATCCCTACCCGTTGTAAAATATACAAACCCAGGATAAACAGTAATATCTTCATAATACTCAAAAAATTGTGTTGGTAGAATATGAATCTCTCTATCTTCACAATATTCTACCAGTAAAGTGAGATTATAAGATGATTCAGACTCAGTACAAATTTGTATTTTATTATAACAAAGTTCTTCAGAACCCAAAAGAATCATACCATAATTAATTGAAGGATATGCATACCAATTTCGTACTTGATTAGTTAAATCAAATGTGTATTTTTTCCAATTATTAACGGATTCATCAAATAATTCATTTGAGACGTTAATTGAAGGTTGGTTATTCCAGTTAACTGTGCTAATATCCCAATCCGAATTTAAGGTGAGGCCTTTAAGTTGATGAGTTGTGCATTTGCATTCAGGTACTGTATTTAGTATATTAATTATTAAGGTTGCTCTCAAAATTTGTGCGTTATTAGGCAAATGATTAAAATTAAATTTAATTAAAACTCTATATTTAAATCCACAAGAGTTATTTCCAATACTCATTTTAATGCTGTTTGTATCTGCATGAGTTTTATCATAGGAATTTATTTGAGCAATATCATAATTTATATGAGTTATTTTATTACAGTTACACAGTTCCATGTCACCACCTCCTTATTAAATATAATGATTGTTTCACAGTAAGTCAATTATTTTGAAATAGCATACTATATATGGAGGCCTATATATTTCTAATACTTTATATAGTATGTTCTTTTGACATTTTATACTTTATTGGTTATAGCCATATAATATGCACATTATAATATATTTGTGCGTATGATAATGCAGTTGCAGAAGCAACATTTAAAATTATTAAAACAGAATTTGTCAAATGTCAATATTTTGAGATGCTTAATGACTTAAAATACCAATTAGCAGATTATGTTAATTGGTTTAACAATCACAGAATTCATTCGTTCCTTGGATATTTGACACCACATCAATACAAAATAAATATGATGTAGATGACACGGAAACAGCACATGCAATTACAGTAAGTCTCGTCGAAATGACCGCATGGAGGCTTCGAAAAGCTAAAATGATGTGCCAGGTTGTAAGGTTTTTTTTATTTTAACTTATTCAGTTAATTAATTGGTTAATATCATGATTAAGCAATATTAAATAATTATTGTAATTTGGAAAAATAAGTATAGAATTATTATACAACTATGGGTGGACAAAGATAACAATACAGATAAAAAGGAGGAAGTATGAGTTACATATTTCAAATTGTAGAAACAGAAAGACAACCTGTACTGTCAGTTAAAACAACGACATCCGTAGGAAACTTGCCTAATCTTGTAGGCACAGTCTATGGTTCAATTGTAAATTATATTGTGGAAAGCGGCCATGAACCGTTGGGGCCTGCATTCATTGCCTATTACAACATGGATATGGAAAATCTTATTGTGGAAATCGGGTTTCCTGTTGCAATTGAAATTGAAGGAAAAGGAGATATAATGCTTAGTTATATTCCTGCCGGAAAGAAAGCAACAGGCTTTCACAAGGGAGCTTATAATGAAATATGTCCTCTTTATGAAAATTTGACAATATGGATAAACCAGAAGGGTTATGAACCTACCGGAGTGGTTTATGAATACTACTATAATTCTCCACAGGAGATTCCAGAAAGTGAGCTTCTAACAAAAGTTGAGTTTATGCTTAAATAATGGCTAGTCTTCATACCAACCAGGTTCAAGTGGTGATAACATGAATGAAATGAGAAAAGAATTAATCGCACCTTGCGGCATGAACTGCAGACTTTGCATCAGATATCAAAGAGAAAAAAACAAGTGCTCAGGCTGTCGTAATGAAATTGACATAAGATATGTGACAAAGGGCAGTACCAGTTGTATAATTAAAAATTGTACTGAAATAAAGAAAAGCAAGTCAGGATTCTGTTTTGAATGTGACAAGATACCATGTAAAAGACTTAAGCAGTTAGATAAACGGTACAAAACAAAGTATCACATGAGCATGATAGATAACCTTATTAACATCAAAGAACAGGGAAGTGATAAATTCATTGAAAATGAGGAAATTCGTTGGAAATGTCCAAACTGTGGAAATGTTGTTTCTGTACACAGGGAAACATGTCTTAAGTGCAATGAAAAAATCTTTGATGAATGTGAAAATAATAAGTAGCTTAATGCTATTAAAAGAGTATGTAAAAATAGTCAATAACAATTAATTATAGGGGTATTAGGGGACGGTTCTTTACGATTGACGAATTTATCAATTATGCAAACCGTCCCCTAAAAATTAACAAGAAATAATGGAGATTAATGAAAATAGAAGAACATAAATTGCCCTTGAAAAAAAGATTCAACTGTGCTAATATATGTAAAGTATTATTAAATGAGAGGTGATAAAGATTAACGAAATTAATATAGGAAAAAAAGTACAAGACTTTAGAACGGCTCGCAATATTACAGTGAGAGGTTTGTCCTCTTTATCAGGAATTACAGGGTCTATGATTAGCCAGATAGAACACAATCAGGTGAATCCTTCCATAAATAGTTTAAAGTTGATTGCAAAAGCTTTGGAAATTCCTTTGTATTATTTTTTTCAAGATGATGCAGACTCTCAGGATTTGATTGTTCGTAAAGAGGAACGTAAAACAATAGGACTTCCCAATCAACAAGATATTATGTATGAGTTACTTACTCCAGATGTAAAAGGAGCAATCGAATTTTGCATGATGAGTATTCCTGCCAATTCAGATACCGGAGAAGTAACTCAGAGCCATAATGGTGAGGAAGTTGCTTATGTGGTAGAAGGCAATGTACATATAGTATTAGGCGCAGGTGATCGTCATGAGCTATTTCAAGGAGATAGTATTCGAATTCCTACTATGACAAATCATAGATGGGAAAATAAATCAAATGATATAGTGAAAGTAATTTTTGCGATTACACCGCCAAGTTTTTAATTTAGTGACAATTAACAATGAACAGCGATTTTGAGACTTATAGTTCAAAAAATCGCTGTTTTTATATGTATTTTTAATAAAGCAGACGCAAATAGTTAATTAATAATTAACAAAATTGAAATTATTTATTGACAAGTGGAAATAAAACATGTTAATATATACTTAACTAAGATTTATTTACAATTAACGCTGTTAATTTAAGATAAATAAAATGGAGTTAAAAATATGATGAATATTAAAAAAACAAGTGTACTTTTGATTTCTGTTGACGCATTAAAACCTGAATTTTTATTAAATCAACTGAATTTTGATTTAAAGATTCCAAATCTTATTCATTACTTTGTAGATAATGGTATATATGCGGCAAATGGAGTAAAAAGTGTTTTTCCTACTTTTACTTATCCTTGTCACCAAAGTATGATTACTGGTGTGAATCCGTCTGTGCATGGCATTGCAAACAATATCTTGTTTGATCCTACAGGTACTCACAATAGTGCATGGTATTGGTTTGTAAATAAGAAAGTGGAAACTTTATGGGAGGCAGCTAAAGTAAATGGTTATGTTTCTGCTAGCGTAGCATTTCCCACATCAGTTGGAGCAAAAGGCGATTATATTGCTCCGGAATTTTGGTGGGATGGCTCTGATTTAGACAGCACATTTATTGATGCAGTGGCAAATCCGCAGGGATTGATTGCAGAAATGGAACAGGATATTGGCAGATATCCTAGTGGTTTAGATTTGACAGAAAAAGGGGATGTACAAAGATATAAAGCTGCAGCTTGGTTGTTGGAAAATAAGCTTAACGTAAAACAAAATGGAAAACCTTATTTTCTTTCTGCTTATTTTGGTTCCTTTGATGAAACAGCTCATATTCACGGTGTATACAGTAAGGAAGCTGCACAATCATTGGAAAAAATTGATGCTATGATAGGTGATTTGATTGAAACGGCTATCAAAGTAAGTTGCGGAGATTTGGTTGTTTGTGTGGTGTCTGATCATGGCAGTTTAAACAATTGTTATAATATCAGTCCTAATGTTCTGTTTGCTAAAGAAAACCTTATCACTTTAGATAAAAACAATAAAGTTGTTGATTGGAAGGTATGGTCCCAGAGAGCTGGGGGAACATCAGAAATCAGGATAAAAGATGCTCAAGATGCCAACACCCGAGAAAAAGTTGAAGAAATTCTGTTAATGTTATTGGAAGATAAATCTAATGGCATTCTGGAAGTTTTAGATCACGAGCAATGCATACAACGTGGCGGATTTCCACAGGCAGATTATGTACTGGTGTCGCAAAAAGGATATGAAATCCGAGACAATGTAAGCGGTCCATATTGTACCGATCAACTTTCTCAAAAAGCACAACATGGATACAGTGAAGAATTCGAAGAGATGAAAGCTTCATTTATGCTTTGGGGTAAAGGAATTGAGAGAGGAAAAAACATAGGTGGTATGCATCTCATTGATGTTGCACCTTCATTAGCTAAAATTATGGGGTTTGAAATGCAACAAGCCCAAGGAAGAGCGGTTTTATAAGTAATAAAAATATATGGAGAGTTATTATAATCATGAATACAGATATAGAAAAATATTTAGAAAAAAATATAGAGATTGCTGATGCAGTTCAATTAAAAGAAGTGTTTTGGTTGAACACTGATAAAAAAAGCATTTCTCAAGTACAAATAACAGAAGTTTCTGAAGAACAAATAGAAGATGCAGAATCAAGATGGCAGCGTTTTGCGACTTACTTATCCATTGCTTTTCCCGAAACGAAGGAAAATAATGGAATCGTGGAATCGCCATTGCGCAAAATACTAAACATGCAAGAATGTCTCAACTTACAATTCGGTTCAGACATAAAAGGCGAATTATATCTGAAAATGGATAGCCATCTACCAATAAGCGGTTCTATAAAAGCACGGGGCGGTATTTATGAAGTATTAAAACATGCTGAAATTCTTGCAATAGAGCATAATTTGCTGAAAGAAACTGATAACTATGCAATATTAGCAGATGAAAAGTTTAGAAAATTTTTCGGACAATATACAATTCAAGTCGGTTCTACAGGAAACTTAGGCATGAGCATTGGTATTATGAGCGCAAAACTTGGGTTTGAAGTTATTGTTCATATGTCTGCTGATGCAAAACAATGGAAAAAAGACCTGTTGAGAAGCCGGGGAGCTACTGTTATCGAATATCAATCGGATTATTGCGTTGCTGTTGAGCAAGGACGCAAAGAATCCATGAAAAACCCAAACAGTTATTTTGTTGATGACGAAAATTCTGTGGATTTATTTTTAGGCTATAGTGTAGCAGCTAAAAGATTAAAACAACAATTGGATGAACAATCAATTGTCATTAATGAAAATAAACCTTTATTTGTATATCTCCCATGTGGAATAGGCGGAGCACCAGGCGGTGTAGCTTATGGATTGAAGCAAGTATTTGGAGATCATGTGCATTGTTTTTTTACCGAACCCACAGAAGCTTGCTGTATGTTGCTGGGTGTAGCTACAGGATTGCATGATAAAGTAAGTGTGCAGGATTTTGGCATCAGTGGAAAAACAGAAGCAGATGGACTGGCAGTTGGCAGACCTTCAGCTTTTGTCGGCAGAGTAATTGCTCCGTATCTCAGCGGAATTGCAACCATAGAAGACAATAAACTTTATCAGTTAATGGACAGTTTGAAGAAAACAGAGGATATTTTTATTGAACCATCAGCATGTGCATCCTTTGCGGCATTGATGAAAAGTGACAAATTAAATCAATATATAAAATGCAATGGTTTAGAATCTGTTGCACATAATGCCATACATATTGCTTGGGCAACTGGTGGCAGCATGGTTCCAGAATATATGATTCAGGAATATTTGTCAAAAGTTTCAAAATAATGAAATTTACACTCTTAAGAAGAGTGTGAAAATAATAACTAATGAAAGGTTAAGGAAATATGGAAAAAAAATATTCAAACAAAAAATGGTTGTCTTTTGCGGCTCTTATGTTGGGTGCAGGTACTATCTATAAGCTGTATTTTATGGATGGAGCATTCTACGTGCAGATGCAAGAATTTATGGGGCTTTCTCATACACAAATTGGCCTTATTTATAGCATATCCGGTTGGGTTTCAACATTCGGCTTCTTAGCAGCTGTGTACATTACTGACAGATTTTCTAAAAAGAAAATGATCCCTTTTGCTATGATTGGTAATGGTCTAGTAGGTATTTTGCTGTCAACCTTTCCACCATTTAAAGTAACTTTGATTTTGTTCTGTTTATTTGCAGTTTTTTCAGATATGTTGTTTTGGCCGACAATGCTGAAAACAATCCGTTTGATTGGCAATGAAAATGAACAAGGCCGAATGTTTGGTTTCTTGGAAACAGGCCGTGGACTTATCGATACTATTGTAAACTTTATTGCTTTGGGAATTTTTGTGTGGCTGGGAAGTAATACATTTGGCTTCAAAGGTTCATTAATCTTCTTTAGTGCTCTTACAATCATAATCGGTATTGCATCTTACTTTGTAATAGAAGAAGATGAAATCGGCAAAATCAGCAACTCCAGCGAAAAGAACAAAGTTGCTTTAGAAGGGATGAAGAACGCCTTCAAAAACAAAGATATTTGGCTGGTATCTATCAATGTATTTACAGTTTATGCTGTTTATTCCGGAATTAAATATTTTGTGCCATTTTTAAAAGAAGTCTATGCAATGCCAATTGCTTTAGCATCTACTTATGGAATTATTAATGCTTACTGCTTAAAGATGGTTGGCGGCCCGATTGGAGGTTATATTTCTGACAAAGTTACACATTCTGCAGCAAAATTTATTCGTATCATGTTTGCGATTACTGCTATTGCTCTCTTTGGTTATATAATGCTTCCTCATGGTACTGTAAGCATTTACATTGGAATGGGTATTGCGCTGTTAATTTCTGCTTCTATTTTCTGTATGAGAGCGGTATTCTTTGCTCCTATGGATGAAGTGAAAGTTCCAAGAAAAATCACCGGTTCTGCAATGGCTTTGGGATCATTTATTGGTTATCTTCCGGGTGCTTTCATTGGTATCATCTACGGGGGACAGTTAGATGCACATCCGGGTATTGAAGGTTATAAAATTGTATTCACCATTATGGGTTGCATTGCTGTCGTTGGTATTATTATCAGCAGCATTCTTATTAAAGTTATAAATGACAAAAAAGGTATAGTAGCAAATAATTAATTAAACAAAAGACTCTAGCAGAATTATTTGCAATAGAGTCTTTTGCTGCATATATAAATGAGATATAATAGTATCATAGCCAATCATAGCCAAAAGTTTAGCTATTCTGAAAAGGAGCAACAAATGGTACAAATAGAAATTTTTTTAGGAAATTTAGCCAATTTTTTATGGGGAAATTGGCTGATGTTTGCATTAATAGGCATAGGGGTAATTTATTCTTTTGCAACAGGGTGGATACAAATCAGGAAATTTCCTTACGTAATGAAAAAATTTTTCAAAAATTCCAAAGAAAAATCAAATGAAAGCTATAATGATAAAGAGATTACGGGTTTTCAAGCACTTCTAACTGCTCTTGGTAGTTGCATAGGAAGCGGTAATATTGTTGGCGTGTCCACAGCCATTATTGCAGGTGGAGCCGGTGCGCTTTTCTGGATGTGGGTTGCAGCATTTTTTGGTATGGCAACTAAATTTAGCGAAATTGTTTTGGGAATGACTTACAGAGCTCGCGATAAGAAGGGGAATTATATAGGAGCACCAATGTATTATATTGCACATGGGTTAAAATCCTCTGCTTTAGGAGGAACGGTCGCAGTTTTATTATTTATTCAAAATGCTGGTGGTACTTTAATTCAGTCTAATACTATAGCAAACATTGTGAATAGAGCATTCCACATTCCATACATTATAACTGGCTGTATAATTGCAGGTGTTATGATCTATATTATCAGAGGTGGTTTTATACGTTTGGCTCAAATAGCTCAAAAAATTGTTCCTTTAATGGTATTTCTATATATTCTTGGTGGAATTATAGTGGTTTTATTCAATATTACAGCTGTTCCTGATGTAGTAGAAAAAATTTTTACTCAAGCATTCACTTTTAAAGCTGGGGCTGGTGCTGCTGGGGGTATTACCATTCGTGAAGCAATGCGTTATGGCGTAGCAAGAGGACTTTATTCTAATGAGGCTGGGGAAGGCACAGCGGCAGTTATACATTCTACTTCCAATTCGGAAAATCCCATTGAGCAAGGACTTTATGGTATTGTGGAAGTATTTGTAGACACTATTATTGTTTGCAGTACAACCGGTTTTGCATTGCTGTGCAGCGGAGTAACTCTTCAAGGAGCCAATGCTGCGACTATAGCTGCAGAAGCATTTTCTTCCGTGTTTGCACCAATGGGATATGTAGTAAATATTTGTCTTATTTTATTTGCATCTACTTCTCTGATGAGTCAATGGTATTTTGGACATGTTAGTTTATTATATCTGCATAGTGAATTAGGGGCAAAAATCTATAAGGTATTATTTCCTCTGGCAATCATTATAGGCAGCTTAAGTTCTGTTAATATGGTGTGGTATATTCAAGACTGTGCTTTAGGGCTGCTAATTATTCCAAATATATTGGCATTATTAATATTTATGCCAACTATACGAAAAAACACAAAAAAATATTTTTCTGAACATAGACGCAATTAAACAATGGACTTTCAGCAGAGAGTCAGGTACGTTAGCAAAAGTAAGACGGGTGGTATGGGGGCCTAGTAGAATAGAATGTTCGGCTACGGTCTTTTTTATTTTAGCCCTTTATTAGCTCACGCAGTCTTGATACAGTTAATATTGATGCCCCGTTTTCCAATAATGACGAATACTAAGAAAATACTCAGAAGCATTAAAAATCTTAAGTATGATAGATTGTATATAAAAAAACTAGTAAGGCCTACAGCAGAATCCTACGTGAAGGCAGGCAATCATGAAAAAATGAACCTCTCAGTCGAGATACTGAAGGGCATTTCAATACTTATTTAGTCTATAAAGTAGCCAATAGAATTAAAGATGCCTGCTAAACCTTTCATATTAAGAATTTTGATTTCCTTGTAATGCTGGGTAATCAGTTTTTCCTCTGCAAAAATATTCAACAATCTCGTTACTGAGACCCTGTTCATGCCAGTTAATAATGCAATCTGTTCATGTGTATATTGGACTACATCACCAACACAGTTGGCGTATAGAAAATAAGCTAACTTTTCATTGTTTTTCATAAAGCGATTACAACATATGTAATTAGATAATGTGATTATTTTATTAATAAAAAATTCCATAAGGTTAAGTATCGATACTTTGTTTTTAATGCATTTTTCTAAAAATACATTAGCATCTATGGAGTATAGCTGCACGTCTGTAACAGAATCAACGCTGATTTTTCTTTTTTGAATATTAGACAGAGGTTCACTTCCAATAAGCTGATTTTCATCGATGAAAAAGAGTGTTATTTCGTCACCTCGTTCATTGAGACAGTATGTCCTGACACGGCCCTTCGAAACAAAATATATCTTATCTGTAGAATCGCCCTTTTGAAAGATTATTTCTCCGGGAGAGTATTTGTGGGCATGTCCGAATAATCTGAATATTTCAGCAACATTTAATTCTATATCTGTATTTTCTTGTATCATAATGCACTCCTGTTAATGAAGTTATTTTTCAAATGTAACAAATACTACAATTGATTTTAAGTTATTGTGTTATTATATCACAAAATGGTAAAAACGTTTACATATTTTTAAAATATAATAGGCAGCAAAGGATAATTTATAATCAAAATTTTCAATAGGTTTTAAATAGTCCTTTTTTTAATATATGTTGCTACGAAAAACATAAATAATTAAACATAAAATGCTCAAAATCAAGCGGATGACTATTATTTGAAAGAGGTGAAGTAATGAATAAAACTATGAAATGCATAGTAAAGGTAAGTGCTGGTCCTGGTAATTTAGAATTGTGGGAGAAACCGATTCCATCACCCAAAGCAGGAGAGGTACTCATCAAGGTCCATTTAACTGCAATCTGCGGTACAGACATTCATATTAAGGATTGGGAAGAATTTGCTGCAAAACGTATGTCTCCGCCTACTATAATCGGACATGAATTCTGTGGAGAGATTATTGAGGTTGGTCATGGTGTCAGCGAAGAGCGATTAGGACAATTAGTATCTGCCGAAAGCCATATAGCATGTCATAAATGTTCCTTATGCCTTGATGGCAAGGAGAATCTGTGCATCAATACAAAAGCAATAGGTGTTCATGTAGACGGCTGTTTTGCTGAATATGTGACAATACCTTCAGAAAATGCTTATGTTTGCAATCCGGATATTTCAGAAGAAAATAATGCAATGCTGGAACCTCTTGGTGTTGCTGTTCATGCTGCAACAAAAGTGGATCTGGGCGGCAAGATTGTGGCAGTAACCGGCTGTGGGCCAATAGGACTTATGGCCACTACAGTGGCTAAAAAGCTTGGTGCTGCAAAAGTTATATGTGTAGAGCCTAACAGCTACCGTGCCGAAGCAGCGTATAAAATGGGAGCTGATATTGTATTGGATCCAATCAATTGCAACATTGTAGAAGAAATGCGCAGGGAGTGTGAAGGTCTTGGACCGGATGTGGTGTTGGAATTCTCAGGCAACGTAGGAGGAATCCAGGCAGCTACAAAATATATTCGTGCTGGTGGTTCTATTGTGGTTGGAGGTTTGCCTAGCCGTGAGGTTTCTCTTAACTTTACAGAAACATTCTACCGAGGAGTAAATCTGATTGGAATCAGCGGACGTGAAATGTATCATACATGGAAGGTTATGAAAGGATTGCTTGACTCAGGTATGGATGTATCCGGCTGTGTAAGTCATATCCTGCCAATGGAAGAGTTCAATAAGGCATTTGAACTTTTAGATTCCGGTAAGGCTCTTAAAATATTGCTGAGACCTTAGAAATGGTATTTGTAAAAGGAAACACCTATGCTTCTAAAATAATAAAAATAATTTAAAAATAATATTAAATATTACAAGGAGGAACATAATGGCTTATTCAAAGGATTTTTTAACTGAGCTTTATAAAGAATTAGTTGAATTAAGATTGTTTGAAGAAAAATTAGTAGAGATTTACGCTCTGGGAAAAGTACCCGGACATATTCACAGCGGAGTAGGTCAGGAGGCTACTTTTGTAGGAACTCTTGCAACAAGAAAAGATGGCGACTATTATAAAATTTCTCATAGACCTGTTGGTACAGCAGCAATTATAGGAGTTCCCTTAAATACAGTATTCTCTGAAATTATGGGTAAAAGAGACGGCAATTCAGGCGGAAGAGGCGGAGTAAACCATGTAGCTTTGCTGAGCAAAGGTATGCTTGGTTTTTCAGGAACTCTAGGCAGTGATATGGCAGTAGGTGTTGGTGCAGGATTAACTATCAGAAAAAATAAAACTGACAATTTAGTATATGTATATTTCGGAGACGGAACTGCAAACAGAGGTGCTGTTTATGAAGCAATAAATCTTGCTGCCGCATGGAAGCTTCCTGTACTTTTCATTTGCGAAAACAATCAGTTTGCCATTTCCACACATGTATCAGAAGCTTCACCCGTTAAAAATCCAGGAGCAGACAGAGCTGCTGCCTATGGAATACCTTCAAAAATAGTTGACGGTACAGATGTTCTGGATGTATATGAAGGTGCCAAGGAACTTGCAGAATACGTAAGAAGCGGTAAGGGTCCGGCCATACTTGAAGCCAAGTCATACAGATGGAGAGGTCATTTTGAAGGTGATCAGATGAAATATCGCGATGCAAGTGTGACTGAAGAATGGATGAAAAAAGACAGCGTTGAAAAAATGGAAAAATATCTGTTAGAAAACAATTTTATAACAGAAAATGAAATCACTAAAATTCGTGAAGAAATAAATGTTGAACTGGATAAGGCTATTGAATTTGCGGAGGCAAGTCCTGCTACCCCTGCTGAAGAAATTTATGAATATTTGTATGTTAAATAATGAGGAGGAATTAATATGCTGGTAACTTACGGACAGGCAATTGGCGATGCTATAAAAGAAGAAATGCGTAAAGATGATAATGTAATTTTATATGGCGAAGATGTTGCGCAAATGGGAAATATTTTTGGTATAACAAAAGGAATCCTTGAAGAATTCGGATCTGACAGGGTAAAAAACACACCTATTGTTGAAACTGCCATTATTGGAAGTGCCATTGGAGCTGCCGTTACAGGACTTAGACCATGTGTTGAATTGATGTATGCGGATTTTTCACTGGTTGCATTCAACGAGCTGTTCCATTGTGTAGGCAAATGGAGATACATGCATGGACCTGAATTTAAACTTCCACTGGTTGTAAGAAGTGCCATGGGTTCTTCCTTTGGTGCAGGAGCTGAACATTCAAACTGTCTTGAAAGTCTATATATGCATGCTACAGGACTTACAATTGTGAGCCCTTCATGTGCATATGATGCCAAAGGACTTCTTAAAACTGCCATTCGTTCAGACGACCCTGTTCTTTTCTTTGAGCATAAACAGCTTTATCAGACAAAAGAAAATATTCCTGACGAAGAGTACACAATTCCTTTTGGTGTCGCAGATATTAAAAGAGAAGGAACAGATGTAACTGTAATTGCTGTGGGGCTCATGGTTAAGAAAACTCTTGAAGCAGCAGAAATTCTTGCAAAAAAAGGTATAAGCATTGAAGTTATAGACCCAAGGACACTTGTACCTTTTGACAAAGAAACTGTTTTTGAATCTGTAAGAAAAACTCACAGAGCTGTTGTTGTAGAGGAAAGCAATAAGACTGCCGGAATCGGTGCCGAGCTTGCAGCAATGCTTCAGGAAGAAATGTATGATGAGCTGGATGGACCCATTGTAAGGGTTGCAGCTTTAGATGTTCCTCTGCCATATAATATAGCACTGGAAAAATACTGCATTCCTGATGCAAATAAAATTGTATCTGCTGTGGAAAGTTTGTTTTAATGAAAAGAATTAAAAAAGGAGGAGGGTTAACGCTTCAATCGTTAACATAAAAATATATGAGTTTTGAATTGCTAATGCCCAGAGCTGGTTTAACTATGGTAGAAGGCACCATAGTAACATGGAAAGTTGAAGAGGGCGCTCAAGTTAAGAAGGGTGACTCAATTCTTGAAATAGAAAATGAGAAAACAACTATGGATTTTGAATGTACTGCTGACGGATATTTACATATTGTTGCAAAACCCGGTGATGTAGTTGCAGTAGGAAATATGACAGCTATTGTTGCTGAAACTTTAGAAGAATATAAAATTATAGCAAAGTCTCAAAAGGAAGTTGGAACAAACGAATGTGAGGATGATAAAGAACATGTTGAGAAAGTACAAGCCAAACAAACATCGTCTTCAGTAACAAGCAGCGGACATATAAAAGCAACAGGTTTGGCAAAGAAAATTGCATCAACTGCCGGAATTGATATTAAAAAGGTCGAAGGAACAGGACCAAACGGTAGAATTGTTGCTAAGGATATTGATGATTATATTAAGAACATGGAAAATGTTAACGCTTCAGCTTCTGTAGTCAATGTTCAACAAAATGAAGGGTACGAAAGTCCTGAAATCATACCTTTGACTGGTGTAAGACGTTCAATTGCAAAAAATATGTATGAAAGTCTTCAAAACATGGCACAGTCATCAGCTGCAGTGGAAGTTGATGTGACAAAATTGAACGACATGAGAAAAGTACTTTTGGAAAAGAAGGATTTCATAGGATGTAAGGTTACTATGAATGACCTGCTTGCCATGGCTACTGTTAAAGTATTGAAAAAACATCCTCTTGCCAATGCTACCTTTGACGGCAAAGATATCACCACATATCCTTATGTAAATCTTTCTGTTGCTGTAGGTGCAGAAGCCGGTCTTATGGTACCGGTTCTCAAAAATGCCGACAGGATGACATTGTCGCAACTTAGCAATAATTTGAGAGATCTTGTTGAAAGAGCTAAAGACGGCAAGTTATTAAACGGTGAGCAGTCAGGTGGAACATTTACAATATCAAATGTAGGCATATTTCCTATTGATATAGCAACACCTATTATTAGTCCGCCGCAGGTTGCCATTATGGGATTTGGCCGCTCAGTTAAAAAAATGGTTGTTGTTGATGATGAGCCATGCATTAGGGTAATGATGAATTTATTTGTTACATTTGACCACAGAGTATTTGACGGCCTTGAGGTAGGCAGGATTATGTATGATATGAAGGAATATATTGAAAATCCTGAGTTAATCATGGTATAAACATCTATTTATTTCCTTATTGAATTAGGAGGTTTAAATGAAAAGTGCAAAGGGGCAAATTAAAAACGTATATGCTGTAAGGCTTGAAGCAGGCGAGGATATTATTGATGGCATTACAAAGTTATGCGAACAATGCAGCATCAGACATGGTGCAATTGTTTCAGGAATAGGAAGTCTAAGCAAAGCTTCATTTTGTGATCCAGCACCATTTCCTGAAAAGCCAGGCGGTTATGGATACGGAGAACCCATAGTGTTAGAAGGTGGCATTGAATTAATAAGTTTGTCCGGTGTTATATGCGAAGATGATAACAATAATGTCTCACTTCACATTCATGGTGCATTTGCCGATGGTGAAGGAAAATCATATGCAGGACATTTAGTTAAAGAAAACTACGTCCTCATTACAGTGGAGTTAATCATTGAAGAGTTTGAAAACATCTATATGGCAAGAAAACTTGATGAAGAACGAGGCATGATGTTATTTACACCTATACAGATTTAATATAATTACTATTTACTAATTTTGAGGGGATGGTTTATATGATTGATAGCATTTGTCAATCATAAAGAACCGTCCCTTGTCATTTTCATTGTCATTTATCGATTTGAGTCAAAAGTTACCATGTCAATTTATTGATTTTTATATGGAAAAGTATACTTTAATACTATATAATATTAAAAAAGAGCGAAAAAATAAAAAAATTTGGAGGAATATTATGAAGGTAAAAGTCTGTGTAGGTTCAAGCTGTACATTGCTGGGTTCAATGGGAATTTTAGATCAGATTGACGACTTGAAGGACATTATCAGTGAAGATGCAGATAACTATAATGATGAAGAGTTGGAAGTAGAAGCAATTAAGTGTTTAGGATTTTGTAAAGAAACTGCTGAAAAAGTAGCTCCTGTAGTAGTTATAGATGACGAGATTATGTTTAACGCCACAAGTCAGACTGTAATGGAGAAAATTGTAAACAAAATGAGAAAGTGACGTAAGGTAACTATAGGAGGAAATTATAATGAAAGAAAGCTATGTTAATCTAATTAATATTAGGAGACAGGTTTTTGCAAAAATTGCTAAAATGGCATACGATGGTACCGATTTAAGTGAATTAGAAAAATCATCTTTTGAGATTTTACCTGGTGAGGTAGCATTATATAGGGATAGTATATTTAGAGAAAGAGCAATAGTAGACGAAAGACTAAGGCTTACATTAGGATTAGACGTAAGAAAACCAACGGACTACCATCGTGTTACTGACGGAATTTCTGAAGCAGATGTGGATGAAACTCAATTTATTGAACCATTAGTAAATGTAATTTCCTTTGCATGTGAAGCATGTCCCACGAAAGCTTTTAATGTTACTGACAATTGCAGAAAATGTTTAGCTCATCCCTGTACTAATGTATGCCCGGTAAATGCAGTTTCTATTGGAAAGGACAGGGCAATTATTGATCAGGATAAATGCATTAAATGTGGAAGATGTAAGGAAACATGTCCATATAGCGCAATTGTAAAATATGAAAGGCCTTGTGCTGCAGCATGCGGTGTAAATGCAATAGAAAGTGATTATTTAGGCAGAGCACAAATCAACACAGATAGATGCGTATCATGCGGAAATTGTATTATTCAGTGTCCTTATGGAGCAATTTCTGATAAGTCGCAAATATATCAGCTTGTCAAAGCACTAAAAAACAATAACCATATATATGCTATAATAGCTCCGTCATTTTTGGGGCAGTTTGGACCATTAGCTACGCCGGTTCAAATATTTGAGGGTATAAAACAGCTTGGATTTAGAGATGTAGTAGAGGTAAGTCTGGGAGCTGATATTACAACTTTACGTGAAGCAAAAGAATTTCTTGAAAGAGTACCTGAAAAAAATCCATACATGGGAACAAGCTGCTGCAATTCCTGGACAATAATGGTTAAAAAGTTATTTCCCGATCAATACGAATATATATCAGATTCTGCCTCTCCAATGGTTGAGACTGCAAAATATATTAAGAATAAGGATCCTGAAGCAAAAATAGCATTTATAGGACCTTGCATTTCTAAGAAGTTAGAAGCATTAAGAGAAGATGTTAAGGATTATGTGCATTTTGTAATAACATACGAGGAACTTATGGGTATGTTTGTTGCTAAAGGAATAGAATTATCAGAAATAGAGGTATCCAAAGAAATACAGGATGCATCAACACTCGGCCGCGGCTATGCCATAGCAGGCGGAGTAGCTGAAGCAGTAAAAAATACTGCTTTAAGAATTGACCCTTCAAGAGAGATAAATGTTGAAGGTGCATCTACATTGCATGAGTGCGTAAAGCTTATGAGATTGGCAAAAGCAGGGAAAAAGAATGGGTATTTACTTGAAGGCATGGCATGCGCAGGTGGATGTATCGGCGGACCTGGAACAATAGCTTCATTAAATAGAGTTAGAAAGGCAGTAACAGAGTTCAAAAATCAGTCAGAATATGAAACTCCTTTTGATAATGACACTATTGATGAAAAATTAAGAAGTAAATAATTTGTCAACATATGAGGGAACACTTATTTTTTAATAAGTGTTCCTTTTGCTTTCTTATGCTAGTTGCTTAAATAGTGGACAGCTCTAAGAACTTTTTCAAAAATAAATGAAACATTTTTTTAATTAATTCTTTGAAAAACCCTTGTGTAGCATCTCACTCCCCATGCTTTGCCATTTCTTATCAAAAATCTCATGGTGGTGCGCTGTGTATCTGGGTCATCAGCAGTTCTTGCGCTGAAAAGTGTTTCTTCACAGTAATGCAATACTAAATTTTCATCATAGTAATTTGCAAATAAGTTAGAATCTTCATCTTTTGTTACAATGCAATATGACGGAACGGCCTCCCTACTTATGTAGGTGCCGACAACTGCCTGCGGCATACTGAATTTTTTGCCAGAGGGTATTGCAAATGCATGAGATGTGTTTAGAGGCAGTCCTAAAATTAAATTATAACATGCCCATACAAAAGGCTCTGCAGAAACATCTCCTTGGTTGCATAAAGCCGTCATTGAATAACCGTCCATAATTAACCCGCCATGGGTTGAAACGCCATGAAGTCCACCGGAATGTTCACAAATTACTTTTCCGTTTTTTGTCCTTTTATTTAAGCCAAAGCAATAGAAAGGGTAACGTGTTTCAGGAAATTCATGCCCTATGAGTATTTCCACAGCATGAGGGTCTATTATTTGCCTTCCTTCAAAATTGCCGTATTGTGAAAGCATTTGATAATATTTTGTAATATCTCTGGCTGTTGATTTCACGCAGGCACAACCGCGATAAGGAGGAAGGACAGACCAAATCTGATCCGAGTATAGATTTCCTTCATCATCTAAATCAAACAAATCGGCAATATCACCATTTGCTAAAGCAACAGCATCTTTGCCGTCCAAATCAAGCACTGTGCGATTCATACCAAGAGGTTTGAAAATTCTTTCTTCGAGAAATTTTTCAAGCTTCATTCCTGCAGCTTTGTCAACAACGTAAGAAAGAAGTGCATAAGCATCGTTTGAATAACTCATACATTCACCGGGAGCTCCTAAAGGTTCATATGCTCCGCTGTTTGAAATATAATCTATTATATCATCAATTGTATCCATTTTGTTAGGTGAACTTTCTCTGAGTTTACGTGAAGCATCAGAATCTCTTCCTGATGTGTTCATTACAATAGACCATTCCAGTGGGGGAATAGGAGGTATACCTGCCGTGTGCATTGCCAAATGGCGCAAGGTTACGCTTTCCATTGGAGTTCCGGGAATAGAAAAGTTCGGAAAGTAATTTATTACCGGGTCTGAGAAACTTAATTTTCCTTCAGTTTCAAGAATTGCACATGCAAGTGCAGTCATGGACTTGCTCATTGAGGCTATACCATAAACTGTGTCAATACCTGCAGTCTTGGTTTTATTCATATCACAGTAGCCATAACCTTTTTCAAAAATAATGCCTTTAGGTCCTCTGACGCATACAGCCAGACTGGGGTACTGTTTTTCTTCAAATAATTTTTCTAAATACTCATCAAGTTGTTTTGTATTGTACATATAATCCCCCTATGTAATTTCCATATTTAAGCAAATGGTACAACAAAGAAAATCTGCTGTCAATAAATATATTTTGCTTGAAAAACTTCTTAAATATGGCATAAATATTGCAAATATAAAATATAGTTTAGTGTGATGTACTCTTAAAAATGATAAAAATAACGTTTACATTGAAGTTGAAAATTAAAAAAGGAGGTAGTTTCTTTCATGCGAAACTACATAATTAAAAGATTGGGAATGGGAGTGGTGCTCCTTTTTTGTGTATCATTCCTGGTTTTCAGCATGTTGTATCTGATGCCAGGCGATCCTGTGACACTTATGGCAGGGCCATTGGTTAAGGCGGAAAATTTGGAGGGCTTAAGGATTGAGTATGGATTAGACAGACCGTTACTGGTTCAATATGCAGAATGGATGACAAACATAATTTTTCATGGGAATTTTGGCATTTCATACAAGTACAGAATAGATGTGTGGTCATTGCTTAAAAACTGCATTCCAATCAGCCTCAGGCTAACGGTAACAACAATGTTAATAAGTGAAGCCTTGGCTATTCCTCTGGGTCTTTTGTGTGCTTACAAAAAAAACAGTTTGTTTGACCGGGTAACAGTTAATACTTCTTTGGTTTTAACAGCTATACCTTCATTCTGGCTGGCGGTTTTGCTGATGTTGGTTTTTGCTATCAAGTTAAAATGGCTGCCTCTAAGTGGTTATGAATCCTGGAAAAATTATGTTTTGCCCATAACGACAGGTGTAATTGGGGGACTGGCCAGTACCATACGTTTGACTAAGTCAGAAGCTTTGGATGTTTTATGTGAAAAGTTCGTAACAACAGCTTACGCAAAGGGACTGGATAACAATACCGTATTAAAAAGACATGTGCTTCGCAACTCATTGATTGTAATAACAGTAAATATGTTTATGTCATTGCCGTGGTTGATTTCAGGGTATATTGTAATCGAAAAAATATTTGGAATACCGGGTATGGGAAATTTGATGATTAATTCAATTATTCAGCAGGATTTCAACGTTGTACAAGCATGCATACTGATAATTACTGTGCTTACAATCATCTGCAACATTCTTAGCGATATAGTTCTGGGCATTTTAGACCCTCGAATTAGAATTTCAGTTACAGGGGGAGACAAATAATGAATGATAGTCCATCTAAAGAATTCATAAGTTCATGCTATAAAAATAGAAATTTCGTGCTTGGTTTTGCAATGGTATTGAGTGTGATTGTATTGGCGATATTTGCTAAACAAATTGCACCTTTTAGTTTTGATGAAGCACATCCTAAAGATATTCTGGTTTCTCCATGTTCAAAATACATATTAGGTACTGACAACATGGGAAGAGATTTGTTCAGCCGTATAGTTTACGGAAGCAGGATTACACTTCAGGTTGCATTATTGGGAGCCGGTCTTCAGCTGGTGTTTGGTGTAACAATAGGTTTGGTATGCGGATATTTTGGTGGACTGGCTGACAGATGCCTTACCTTTGTGGCAGATTTGACGTGGTGCATTCCAGGAATGATCATGGCTCTTGCTGTTGTAACTATCATAGGTTCAGGACTTACAAATGCAATAATTGCCATTGCAATTGTTAACTGGGCATCTTATGCCAGAATGGTTCGAGCCAAAACAATGTCCATTAAAAATCAGGCGTTTATAGAAACAGGAATATCATTTGGTGAGAAATCAATAGCCATAATGTTCAGATATATTTTGCCAAATATTGTTCCAATACTCATAGTCACTGTATCCATGCAGTTGCCGGGAACTATTATGTCAACAACTACACTTAGTTTTCTTGGAGTTGGTTCACAACCGCCGTCACCTGACTGGGGACTTATGGTTTCTGAAGGGATAAATTTTATATCCCGCGGACCATGGCTTTGCATTTTCCCTGGATTGGCACTGGTCTATACAGTATTTGGATTTAATATTCTGGGTGAAGGTCTTAGGGATTTGCTTGACCCGAGAATGAAATCACAATAGAAGGAGACGGATATGAGTGAAGAATTGCTTGCGTTAAATAAGTTAAGTGTAGACTATAAGGTTAAAGGCGGATATTTGTCAGCAGTAAATAATGTTTCATTTACAATTAACAAAGGAGAAATATTTGCAATTGTAGGGGAATCCGGATGCGGGAAATCTACAATAGCCCATTCTATTTTACGGCTTTTGCCTGAACATAACGAAATTATAAAAGGAAATATATTTTTTAACGGGGAAGATTTAAATGAATATTCGGAAAAACAGCTTGAAAGAATACGCGGAAGAGAAATAGGAATGATTTTTCAAAATCCTCTTGATTCTCTCAATCCCGTTTATACCACCGGTTTTCAGGTAGCGGAAGGAATGATGCTTGACAACATTTCAAGAGAAGATGCGTGGAATAGGGTGATACAAATTTACAATGATGTTAAAATGCCCGATGCCGAAAAGCGTGCAAAGAGTTTTCCTCATGAATTGTCAGGTGGCATGAGACAGCGTGTAATGATTGCAATGATGATTGCAAGGACGCCTCAATTATTAATTGCAGACGAACCTACTACAGCCCTTGATGTCACTATTGAAGCACAAATATTAAATATTATAAAAACTTTGAGAGATGAATTCAACACGGCAGTTATGCTAATCACTCACAATTTTGGCTTGGTTGCTGAGGTTGCTGATAAAGTAGCGGTTATGTATGCAGGAGAAGTTGTGGAGCAGGGAACGGTGTTTGACATATTTGACAATCCAAAACATCCGTACACTAAACTTCTTATGAAAGCTCTGCCGCGAAGGACAAAATCAGAAGGCCGCTTGCAGACAATAGATGGCAGCGTCCCGAGGCTGACAGAAATCAGAAACGGATGCAGATTTGAAAACAGGTGCCCATATGTCATGGAAATTTGCAAATCTAAAGACCCTGACAGAAGAATTGTTACGGAATCACATTCCTTTTGCTGTCATTTAGAAGGTGAGGTGAGGAATAATGAGTGAAGCAGTAATTGAATTAAAAAATCTCAAAAAATATTTCACAATAAGCAAAGGATTCAGCACTAAAAAGATTTATGTAAAGGCAATTGACGATGTTACCCTTAATATAAACAAAGGTGAAATTATAGGGCTGGTCGGTGAATCGGGAAGCGGAAAAACCACATTGGCAAGAGTGCTCCTAAACCTTACAAAATCTACAGGCGGCAATGTTGTGTTTAATGGGGTAAATCTATCAAAGGCTACAAGAAATGAAATGAAAAAATTACGTACTGAAGTTGCAGTTGTTTTTCAAGATCCGGCATCAAATTTAAACCCTCGTGACACGGTTATGAATTCTATTATGAGGCCATTGATACTGCATGGCATGCCAAAAAAAATTGCCAAGCAAAATGCTGTTGACTCATTAGAGCTTGTAAAAATGGATGTAAGATATCTTAACAGCTATCCTCATCAATTGTCAGGAGGACAATTGCAGCGAATTGCTATCGCACGGGCTTTAGTACTTAATCCGAAAGTTATGATATTGGATGAACCTACTTCTGCTCTTGATATTTCAGTGCAGGCGCAAATATTAAATTTGCTCCTGGATTTGCAGGAAAGCTTTGGATTGACGTATCTTGTTATAACCCATGACCTGAATGTAATTAAATACATAAGCGACAAGGTTGCAGTTATGTATCTTGGAAAAATTGTGGAGTTTGGTCCCACAGAAGAAGTGATCAATAATCCGAAACATCCGTATACAGAAGGCTTGATGGCAGCTTCTCCAATAATGGATCCTCATGACAGGGATAAAGAAAAATATATAATGCAAGGGGATCCCGGAAGTTTAATCAACCTTCCATCAGGCTGTCACTTCCACCCAAGGTGTCCTTATGTTTCAGAACACTGCAAGGATGAAGCGCCTCAAATAATTGTTCTTCCTGACGGACATCAGGTAGACTGCCATAAATATGCTGCTGTTAAAAGTCTTTGAATATATTGAATAGTTCACTATTCATATAAATAAATTCAATATTTTTTTTGGAGGAGGAAAAATGAAGGAAAATAAGTTTGTCACATTTATTTTAATTGTTGCTTTAGTAATTTCTGTTACAGGCTTAACCGGGTGCAGCACAGGAGGCGGAAACGAAGTTTCCACAGCACCGGCAAAAGGTCAGACATTGATAATTCAGGACTCAGCATGGGAAGGCGTAGATCTTTTCCAGGTATCATCATGGAATGACATGCAGTGCCTTCTGGCAGACCCTATTCTTGAAAAAGATCCGGAAACAGGAGCGGTGTTTCCTGGAATTGCTTCAGATTCTAAGTGGAGCGAAGACGGCCTTACATGGACACTTACTTTCCCTGAGGGCATGAAGTACTCAACAGGTGAGCAGGTTGAACCTGAAGACTTTATTGCCAGCGTTGAATATGGGTTGGAAGTAAGCCCATATGCAGATGGATACAGAGCAATCGAGTCAATGGAAGTTGACGGACGTAATGTAATTGTTCATTTGAGCGATTACCAGGCAGATATGCAATATAACTTCCAAAGCTGTTTTGTAGGCCTTATGGACAAAGATGAAATTGAAAACATGTCTGCTGATGACAAATTGTGGGGCTGTCATCCTTACGGAGCATATTATCTTGATGAATATCAGCCTGGAGCATATGCAATCTTAAAAGCAAATGAAGGATATAAAACTCATAATCCAATGCTTAAGAACCAAGGAGCATCGCCTGTAAAGACCATAAAGGTTGTGTTCTCAGGTGAAAGTTTTACATTTGCACAGGGCGTTCAAAACGGCGACTATGATGTTCTTTCAACTGTTCCTTCAGAATATTATGAAGAGCTGAAAAATGCAGATAATATTGATATGTTTGAAGCATATGGGGCAGAAGTAAATTATGCTGAAATTAACATGACAGATCCGATTTTCCAGGACATTAATGTTCGAAAAGCCATTATCCATGCTATCAGCAGAGACAATCTGGGAAGTTACTTAAGCGAATTTGAAAAATCTGCACACAGCCTTGTATTGAGAAAATGTCTGAATTATTCAGAAGAAGCAGTTGATTACTACGATTCAAATTACGGATATGATCCTGAACTGTCGAAGAAGCTGCTGGCAGATGCCGGATGGACTGACACAAACAATGACGGTTTTGTAGATAAGGATGGAAACAACTTAGTGTTTGAATTTGATTGCAGAGATACAGAAACACCAAAGAAAGTTGCTCAGTCCATTCAAATAGATTTGAAGGCAGTTGGAATCGACATGCAGATTAAGACACAAAACTGGTCATATGTTAACCAGGATGTTGTTGATGGCAATTTCCAAATGGCATACTTAGGCTTAGGCTGGTCAGAACCATTCCTGCTGGTAGATAAATTCTGCAACAGAAATGCTGAATGTACAAATCCTGATCCTGAAAATTACAATGCAATGGTAGCGGCAGCCAGAAAGACTGTTGATTACGACGAAATAACAAAACAGATAACTGTCATTCAGAAAAAGTTATTTGATTATTGCACAATTATTCCTCTTATTGACAATAACGGATATCGCTGCTGGAGATCAGAGATTCAGGGTATTGTACACACACCTACAGGAGGTTTTTATCTTGGCGATGTAGTTACAGATGCAAACGGCAATTTCAGAAATGTAAAATAATTGCATAAAAAAATATAATGGCAAGTGTTTGCGCACTTGCCATTATTCATTTTATTCTTTTATAAAGTCTATAAATAGTCTCTTAATAAAATTGACAAGCTGAGGGGCATTATAATAAACTTTAAACAAGTAAATATAAAATGCTTTCAAAATATTGAAAATTATGATAAACTATTAACAAAAGCCGATTTGGGGGTAATGAAGTGTTTAATGTACCTATGCATTGTATTGAACTTATTATGGAACAAGCAGGTATTATAGCAATAACAGACAAGTATGCAAGATACACTTATGTTAACAAGATGTGGCAGCACGATACCGGTATTTCTGAGAAAGAGGCTTTAGGGAGATTTGCTCATGAAATTATTGAAGGCTCCAGAGCTATTGCAGCCATAACATCTGGTAAAGTTTTAACAGCTGATCTTTTCATTAAAAAAAAGGATGGTACAAGTCTTCCGGGAGTAATGACCTATTATCCTATTTTCAACAACAATGAAGTTATAGGCTGTTTTATTTATTCTTCATTTGAATCAATGGAACAAGCCATTGCATTTTCTGAGAAGTTAGAGTCAATAACCGCTGAGTATGAGTTTCTAAAGGGTGAAATGAGGAAAAGGAGCGGAGTAAAATACAGTGTTGACGATATAATTGGAGAAAGCGATTCCGTAAAATTGCTCAAAGAACATATTTACCAGGCAGGCGCGTCTAATTCAACTGTGTTAATAGAAGGTGAAACAGGAACGGGTAAGGAATTGGTCGCACACTCCATACATGCCTGCAGCCTGAGGAATATATTTCCATTTGTAAAGGTAAATTGTTCAGCTATACCCACAAGTTTGATGGAATCGGAGTTTTTTGGATATGAAGAAGGAACGTTTACTGGTGCAAAAAAGGGAGGACAAAAGGGGAAGTTCGAAATTGCTCATTTAGGCAGTATTTTTTTGGACGAAATAAATCAAATGGATTTGACCATGCAGCCAAAACTGCTAAGGGTTCTTCAGGAAAAAGAAATTGAGCGAATAGGATCCAGCGAAAGTATACCAATTGATACTCGTTTTATCACAGCTTCCAATACTTCATTGAGAGAAATGATAAGGCGAAATCAGTTTAGAAGTGATTTATATTATAGGCTAAACATAATAAATATTGTAATTCCTCCTCTTCGCAGCAGACGGGAAGATATACCACTTCTTGTTGATAATATGATAGAGAAAATAGGTAAAAAAGTCGGACGGGAAATAGACGGAATATCAAATAAGGCAGTAGAATATCTGAAAAACAGGGACTGGCCTGGGAATATCAGAGAGCTTCAAAATGCCATAGAAAAAGCAATGAATGTTTCAAGAAAAAGCACTTTAAGTTTGGAAGACTTCAAAAAATTTGAATCATATGAGTCATTCAGCCCAGAAAAAATAGTAGGCAAGGTAGATATTTCAATCACTAATGAGAATGATTCAACTCTGATGCTCATGAACAAAAAAAACACCATCGAAAAAAGTACAATTTTAGATGTTTTAGAAATGTGTGAATACAATAAATCAAAAGCTGCTAAGAAATTAGGAATATCCAGAACGCTTCTATATCAAAAATTACGAAAATATAATATTGATATTGAGGAAATAGTGTAAACAAACATTAACAAAAAAGTGTCAATAAAGTTTACAGTGTACACAAGGTGTACACTGTTTTTTTGTTGCTTTTTTTCTTGATTAAGTCCAAGTGAAAATATTTAATTCAGTATGAATGCTGAATTTTGAATACCTATATGCTTCAAGATATTGAAAAAAATATATATTTCTTGGACTTGGCACATATTTTGCTTTTATTTTATTGCGTTAAGAAAATAACAAATATATCAAATTTTAAAGAAGGAAGGTAATAGTAATGTTTGATTTCACAGACAGCCAACTGGAACTTCAGCAAAGGGTACGTAAATTTGTTAACGAAAACATTTTTCCGAACCTTGAGTTGATTGATAAAGGTGAATATCAAGAAGAGCTCTTTAAAGAATGGTGCAAAACCGGACTGGTTACCTTGGTGGCCCCCAAAGCTGTTGGAGGTATTGAGCTTGATACAAAAAGCTGTGCCATTGTCATGGAAGAATTAGGTTATGGCGATGTAGGGGTAGCAACCGGGTTTGGAGCAAACAACCTTGGTTCATATCCACTTTTGATTTCTGGAACGCTGGAACAGCAAAAACAACATTTCGGACCTATTTTGGAAGGAAAATTTGGTGCATTTGCACTTACGGAACCTGGAGCAGGTTCTGATGCCGGTGCCGTAGCAACTACAGCTGAAAGAAAAGGTGATGAATATATTTTAAATGGTACTAAATGCTTTATTACTCAAGGAGGATATGCAATTGATATGCAATCTTCTATGGTAGTATTTGCTTCAACAGACAGAACCATGGGCAGCAAGGGTTTGAGTGCATTCCTTGTAAAAGGAGGAACACCTGGAATCAGAGTGGGTAAGATTGAAGATAAGATGGGAATAAGAGGTTCCCAAACAGTTGAGCTGGTTATTGAAGATTTGCATGTTTCTGCATCATCATTGCTGGGAGAAGAAGGCGACGGAATGAAGATTGCCATGAAGACGCTGGACTCAGGAAGATTAATGGTTGCAGCACAGGGAGTCGGATGCGGACAAAGAGCATTGGATTTAGCGGTAGATTATGTTAAAAAGCAAGTTGAAGGGGTTAAGCCTTTAGCTAAACAACAAGCTATTACTTTTAAAATTGCAGAAATGGAAGCATCAGTTGAAGCAGCAAGACAGCTTGTTTATAGGGGAGCATTCTTAAAGGATAATAAGCAGCCATACTCTCACCACTCTGCAATTACAAAACTATTTGCAACTGAAATGGCTATGAACGTTGCAAACTCAGCTATGGAAATCATGGGTTCATATGGTTACACAAAGGAATCTCAAATCGAAAAGGTTTGGAGAGATGCAAGAATTCTCTCAATATATGAAGGAACAAATCAAGTACAAAGACTTGTTATATCAGGCGGATTGCTTAGATAGAAAGTGGGAGGTGTGAAAATGGATATGGAATTATATAACAACAGTCAATTAATCAGAAAGAGCATGGCAGACTTCAGTAAATCAGTTTTAGAGCCTATTGCTTATGAAGATGACAGAAATGCAAGATTTCCAAAAGAAATAATAAAAGAGATGGTAAATAAGAATTACTTCGGATTGACCGTATCAGAAGAATTTGGCGGAAACAAGTCAGACTTCTCAAGCGTAGCAGTAATGGCTGAAGAGTTTGGCAAAGCAAATGGTTCTGCGGCGGTAATGTCAATTACTCATTTGATTTCATCAGCCCAGGCTATAGAAAAGTATGGAAATGATGAACAAAAGAAAGCTTACCTGCCGGACATGGTATCAGGCAATAAGCTGGGAGGATATGCCTTTATAGAACCAGGTGCTTCCATAGCAGCAGGTGCAAACAAGGTAGTTGCAGTTAAAGAAGAAGGATCCTACTTGCTGACAGGCAAGAAGACACTAGTGGCAAATGGTGGAGAAGCTGATGTGTATGTTGTCATAGCACAGACGAATGTAGAAGAAGGGCTAAAAGGTCTATCTGCCTTCATAGTTGATTCTCACGAAGTTAAAGTAACAAAAAATATTGACAAACTTGGATTAAGATCTTTCCCTACAGCAGAACTGGAATTCAATAAATCAAAAGGCCAGCTGCTGGGTAAGGAAGGTGAGGGGTTAAAAATTGCAAATGAAATCCAAGCCCTTTCAGATATTGCTCATGCTG
This sequence comes from Firmicutes bacterium UBA6113, assembly GCA_002422545.1. Lineage (GTDB taxonomy): Bacteria > Bacillota > Clostridia > Tissierellales > Sedimentibacteraceae > Sedimentibacter. The sequence continues at coordinate 36,937 of DIWF01000014.1, forward strand.
CTATTGGAGTAGGAATTGGCAAAAAAGCATTGGAAGAATCAATTAAACACAGCAAGACCAGAGTGCAGTTCGGGTTTCCTATCAGCAAACTGCAGGCTGTACAGTGGATGTTAGCTGAAATGGCAGAAAAAATACATACTTTGGACATACTGGCTTATTCTGCTGCTCAGAAAGTTGATGCAGGCGGCGATTACATAAACGAATCTGTTTATTTGAAAATGTTCGCTGAGAAAGCAACATTTGAAATAGGAACAAATGCAGTTCAAATCCATGGTGGAACCGGATACAGCAGAGAAGCAAATATCGAAAGATATTTCAGAGATCTCAGAGGATTGTTTAACTTTGACAGTATCAATGAATATCCACAAAAAATCATAGCAGGCAATTTATTAAAATAGATTACCAAATTTAAAGGAGGTGCCTAAATGAACATTTTACACGAATTTGAGTATTTTAAACCAAAAAGTAAGAAAGAAGCATTAGAACTGGTAAAGAGTAAAGGCAGCAGTGCAAAGGTCTTAGCCGGTGGTACAGATTTGATCATCCAAATGAAAGAAAAGATGATTAAGACTGATGCAATAATTGACATCAGTGATTTGGAAGAATTAAAGGGCATTAAGTGTGAAGAAGGTAAAGGAGCAGAGATTCTAGCTTGCACAAAGTTAGTAGATATAGAATTTAATGCTGATCTTAAGAAAAAATATCCTGCTTTAACTTATGCAGTAAGCCAGCTTGGTTCAAACCAAGTAAGAGTTATGGCTACAATGGGAGGTAACTGCTGCCACTCATCACCGGCTGCTGAAACTCCTGCTCCATTGTCAGCTCTGGGAGCAAAAGTTGTATTAGCAAGTCTTGAAGGAGAAAGAGAACTTGCAATTGAAGACTTCATTCATGGAAACCGTAAAAATGCTCTTAAAGAAGGAGAAATACTTTATAAATTCATCCTTCCTGAGCCGGTTAAAAAATCTGCATGCAGATATGGACACATTGGTCTTAGAAATGCAATGGAAATAGACTGTGCAAATATGGCTGTGAACGTTGAATTGGAAGAAGATAAAGCAACCATAAAGAATGTTAAGCTTGTAATGGGATCAGTTTCTATCAAACCTCTGGTTTCAGAAGCAGTGCCAAAAGTGCTGGTTGGTAAGAAATTGACTGATGAGCTGATTGCTACAACTGGAGAAGCTGCTCAAAGTGAAGCAAAACCAATTTCAGACGTCAGAGCATCAGCAGAATACAGAAAAGACGTAATAGGCGCTTTAGCACGCAGACTCGTCAAAGAAGCTTATGAAGCTGCAAAGGAGGCGTAAAGAATGAAAAAACAAATTATTAAATTAGATATTAATAATCAGATTTATGAAGTAATGGTATCTCCTACAGATCTTCTTGTAGACGTTATAAGAAAACAAATAGGTCTTACTGGTACTAAAAAGGGCTGCGGTCAAGGAGACTGCGGAGCTTGTACTGTGTTAATAGACGGAAAAGCTCAACTATCATGTTTGATGCTGGCAATTGCAAGCGAAGGCAAAAAAATAACAACAATTGAAGGAATTGCAAACCAGGAAACTGGTGAATTGCATCCATTGCAGCAATCATTCCTTGATCATGGTGCAGTACAATGTGGTTTCTGCTCACCTGGTATGATTTTATCATCAAAAGCTTTGATAGATGAAAACCCACAGCCTACAGAAGAAGAAATAAAACATGCACTGGAAGGAAATCTATGTCGTTGCACAGGTTATGTATTAATTCTAGAAGCAGTCGAGTCATATGTAGAGGCTCTTTCTAAAGGGGAGGTGTAAAAATGGGTAAAATGTATGAAGTATCAAATAAATACAACAACTACAAGGAATATGAAAGAGAGTTCACTGAAGTAGGAAGAAGCATTCCTCGTTTGGATGGACCTGCAAAAGTTACAGGTAAAGTACAATATACAGATGATTTGGTTTTGCCAAGAATGGCTTACGGTAAAATTTTAAGAAGCCCTCATGCTCATGCAAACATAAAGAGCATTGATTACAACGAAGCATTAAAACTTGATGGAGTTTTGGCAGTAATCACAGGGGAAGACTGCCCAATACCTTATGGTATAGTTCCTCACAATGCCAATGAACATGCACTGGCAGTGGGAAAAGTTCGTAACTGGGGTGAAGGAGTAGCAGCTGTTGCAGCTCTTGATGAAGCTACAGCAGAAAAGGCTTTGGAGCTTATCAAGGTTGAGTATGAAGTTTTAGAAGCAATTGTAGATCCAAGAGAATCTGTTAAAAGAGATGACCTGAGAATTCATGAAAATCATCCAAACAACATTGCTTACGAAGGAACTCAAGTTTACGGCGATCCTGAAAAAGCATTGGCAGAATCAGATTACATAATTGAGAAGGAATTTTATTCTTCATATGTAAACCATGGGTTTATTGAAACTCAATCTGCAATTTCAGATTTTGATCCAAACACAGGAAAATTACATATGTATGCAACATGCCAGGTTCCGCACTACACTCATCAACAATTGGCAAAAGTGCTGGAAATGCCTATGAACAAAATCAGAATTACCGTTCCTTTAATAGGTGGAGGATTCGGAGGAAAGGGTGTTGCTTCACAAGCAGATTTCTGCTCTGCACTGCTTTCCAGAAAAATAGGAAAACCTGTTAAAATAACATATGAAAGAAGCGAAGTATTTGCAACAAACAATGGTCGTCATCCATGCTACATGAAATTCAAAATGGGATTTGACAAGGATGGAAAGATAACTGCTGTTGATTTCAATAACTTGATGGATGGAGGAGCTTATTCTGGCTGGGGTATAGTTGTATTATTCTACACAGCATCCATGGTTCATATTCCTTACATGGTTCCTAATGTTAAGTTTGATGGTAAAAGAGTATTCACAAATAAACCAACATGCGGAGCACACCGTGGTCTTGGTGGTGTTCAGCCAAGATTTGCTATGGAACAGATGTTGGATGAAGCTGCTGAACATTTCGGCATGAGCCCTTATGCAATAAGAAAACTAAACGCAGTGGAATCTGGTTACACAGCAAAGAGCATGATGTATGTACCTCATTCAGAATATAAGAAGTGTCTGGATGAAGCTGTTGAAAAATCAGGCTTCCTAGAAAAACAAGGGAAACTGCCATATGGTAAAGGTATTGGTATTTCAGGCGGTTACTATATTTCAGGTACATCATATACTTTATATTTATCTTATAAACCACATACAGTTGCTACAATCAAAATAGATGAAGAAAACGGAGTTACATTATTCTGCGGAGCTACTGATATCGGCCAGGGTGTTGATACAGTTATGGCTCAGATGGCAGCAGAAACACTGGGTGTTAAGACAGAAGATGTTAAGGTAATCCCAAGAGATACTGAAATATCTACATTCGACCTTGGAACATTTGCAAGCCGTCTTACATTTGCAACAGGCTGGGCAATAAGACAGGCTGCAGAAAAAATAAATGCTGAATTGTTCCCTGTAGCTGCTTCAATCTTAAAGTGCAGAGGCGATGAAATAGCAGTTAAGGACGGATACTTCTATTCAATATATGAACGTGAAGGAAAAAAAGGAAGAAACAGAGAAGTTCTGTGGACAGATGTTGTAACAATGTACATCGAATCAAATGGTCCTTTAACTTGTTCAGGACAATTTACTCCTCCTAGACGTAAAGGAATTCAGCAAGGAGGTAACATTGGACACTCTCCAACATTTGGTTTCAGTGCTCAGGTTGCTGAAGTAGATATAGACTTGGAAACAGGAAAAGTAAATGTAGTTAAAATAACTGAAGCAGGTGACTGCGGTCAGCCTATAAACCCAATGAGCGTTGAAGGTCAGGTTCACGGTTCAATCCAAATGGGATTAGGTCAAGCATTGTATGAAGAAATGCAGATAGCTCCTGATGGAAGATTCCTGAATCCTTCACTTCATGACTATAAGATGCCAACAATAAGAGATATGCCAAAAATTGATGCAAATATTGTTGAAGCTTATGACCCATCAGCTCCATACGGCGGCAAGGAATCCGGAGAAGGCCCTATTCAGCCAACAGCTCCAGCAATATTCAATGCAGTTTACGATGCTATTGGTGTTAGATTTACAGAAATGCCATTGACACCTGAAAAGGTATTAAATGCAATCAAGGCACAAAAGGCAAAATAAATAAGCTTGCAAGAAAATTCATGATAGACCCTTTAAGCGGCAGTTAAATGCTGCCGCTTACCCTAAAATATAAATAGTTGAGCAATATAAGAGAGGTAGTTATGAGAGAATTTAAGTTTAGAGCTTGGGACGATGAAGCAAAAAAAATGTATGCTCCTGAAGAATTAGAACAGCCGGATGTGGCTGATGACACTAAAAAGACTATTTATTGTTACCTGTCATACGGCGTTTTGCAGATATATGATTTCAGGGAAAAAGATCCCATAGAATTTGTCCCCATGCAGTCAACTGGATGGTTTGACAAGAATCAAAATGAAATATATGAAGGCGACATAGTACAAATTCAAGATACTATATATCAGATAATTTGGAGTGAAGATATTTCGGGTTTCATACTGTTATCTGTAGAAGGAATAATCATGATGGGCGGAGACTATATTGCAGATGAAATAGAAATAATCGGCAATATTTATGAAAATCAAGAGTTAATAAACTATAAATATTAGGAGGGAAACATGCGCATAGATGAAAAGGAGTTCCTCCTGGAAATTATAGATGGTAAAAAGATGGATTTTTATCTGGAAGATGATATGTTCGAGATAGAAGGCAGAGCAAAGAAAGAAAATGACGAAATTATAATAGAGGTTCTAGATGGAGTAGGACATGTGCTGGAAATCTGTGGTCAATACTTAAAGCTCATAGACAGGGCAAATTGTTTGTATGCCAGGAGATTGGATACAGATAAAATATTTCAAATGGAAATAAACAGAGTATATGACAAGCTGACTAATCCTGCTGCAGAAGATTTTATGAAAATGAGCGATCTGGGTGTTGAACAATTCTTTAAAAAACAAACGGATACGTTGGTGTGGTTTGACACGGATCAAAAGAAATGGGTTATAGAGCTGAATAAGATAAATATGTATTTCAGCGGTGACAGATACTATTATGATACTGTCAATGAATTGTTTGAAGAAAACAAGGAACAAATGGCAGGAGTATGGCAGGCCGTTTATTACAGTTCAGAAGCAGAATCAGCCTGATGAGAGGAATAAAAAAATGGGAAAGGTAGTTGTTGAAACAAATTATACCAGGTTTAAACCTGTTGGGCAAAATGATATGTGTGCAACTTGCCCATCCAGCTGCAAGACTTCTTGTGCGAGGGTGCTCATGCAAAGCCACGAGATAGACGAAGAAAAAGATTTTAAAGATTTTAAAGTAACTTTTAATGTTAATAATTTATCAAAACATGTTGAGGACTAGATATATGACCTACAGGGTAGGTTTATATAATGCTTTATCATTTTATAAAAATCGGAGGTTAACATGGATTTAAAAAAGAAAAGGTGGTTTATCTTAGGAGCAAGTTTGCTAATCAATCTTTGCATCGGGTCGGGTTATGCCTGGAGTGTTTATGCAGGACCTTTGAGCAAATTGTTTGGCTGGACTGCTGCTGCAACAGCAATGACATTTACAATAGCAAACGCAATCAGCCCAGTCTGCATGATTACAGGGGGAAAGATTCAGGATATATTTGGGCCAAAGTGGGTAATTTTTGCCGGAGGAATTTTGTTTGGCGGCGGAATTATCTTATCAGGATTCACAAAGTCTATAACCTGGATATACATAAGCTATGGAATAATGACTGGTTTGGGAATGGGATTGGTTTACAGCTGTACCATTGCCAATACAGTTAAGTTTTTTCCTGACAAGAGAGGGCTTGTGGCTGGCCTCGCAACAGCAGGTTACGGCTTTGGTCCTGTACTGCTGGCTCCAATTTCTCAAAGCCTGATTGCAAGTTACGGAGTTTTGCATGCATTCAAAGTTTTAGGAATTGCATACCTGTTTATTATAACCATTGGTTCTCAATTTATTGCAAAAGCACCTCAGGGTTATAAACCTGAAGGCTGGGAGCCTCCGGCAGCAACAGCCACATCAGCAGTTACAGGCAAAGATAAGACATGGTCACAAATGTTATCTGATCCTTTATTCTACATACTTCTGTTGATGCTGACAATTGGAGCGACTTCCGGATTGATGATAATCAGCCAGGCTTCACCTATAGCCCAGGAAACTGTAGGTGTTAATGCTGAAAGAGCAGCTTTTGCGGTAAGCTTAGTTGCAGTTGCAAACATGGCAGGAAGAATAACATGGGGTGCAGTTTCGGATAAAATCGGAAGATATAATGCATTGCCTATAATGTACTTAATTCTGGCTGCAGCAATGTTCATGCTGACTATGGTCGGAACAGGACAATTTGCAATGTTTGTGGCAGTGACAATGGCAGTGGGTTTTTGCTTCGGAGGGTTCATGGGAGTATTTCCTGCTTTGACAGCTGACTGCTTTGGTGCAAAAAATAATGGAGTCAATTACGGATTTATGTTCAGCGGTTTCGCCCTGGGGGGATATATTGGTCCAATCATGGCAGCTACCATAAAATCCGGAAATAACGGCGATTATACAAAAGCATTTTTAATTGCGGCAGCAATGAGCATTTCCGGAATCTTATTTTCATACATTGTGAAAAAAATCCATAAATCTGAGTTGGAAAAAAAGAAAAAGATTGCTAGCTAGTGTAATGTGTAATTGTATGAAGTAAAGGGTGTGAAAATATGAGCATAATTGATAGCAGCAGGAGAATTAAATTTGAAATAGTCCATGTTGACAGTATACCATGCAGCTTGGTTGGTCAAAAACTGGTATATGCACTTGAAGGAGCTCTTGTATCAGAACCGTTGAAAGCGAAGTGGCCAATGCCATGGATAGAGTGTGAATTTGAAAAAATTGCTAATGGTATGGAAAAATTTTCAGTAAAGATCACGAAAAGAGTTTATAACCCGGATGAACCTGATCAGTATGTGGATGTTGTAATATCCAGTTTTATAGATATAACCATACCTCAGCTGGCAGACAAGGTTGCTGATTTTTATACGAAGTGTGAAGCATTGATTAACCATACGGGAAAAAGGCGCATAAAGTATCATGATTTTAAGCAATTATATACAAATTTAGCTAAGGGGCTCATATCTATAGGATTGGAAAAAGGGAATAATGTGGCGGTCTGGGCTGTTAATTCACCGGAATTTGTAATTTCACAATTTGGAATCATTAAGGCAGGAGGAATTTTTATACCTATGAATGCCTATGAAAAACAAGTGAGGATGGAAGAACTGCTGTTAAACTCAGACACAAATACTCTGATTATGCAGGTGGGAGCCAAGGCTACTGAAAATATAGAACTGCTGTATAAAATTTGCCCAGAGTTAAGTGAAAGCATACCGGGACAACTAAAGTGTCCGAGATTTCCAAAACTGAAAAACGTAATAGTCATAAGCGGCGATGAATATGCCGGCACATTCAGGTGGACCGATATTCTGGAACAAGGTGAAAAATTAAATCCTGAACTGCTTGATGAAAGGCAAGACTGTTTAAGCGTTGATGATGTTGCACAAATAATCTATACATCAGGAAGTACAGGCAATTCAAAAGGTGTGATGCTCAGTCACAGGAACATAGTCGAAAATGCAAATGCCATGGCTTCGTTGATGGAATTGACCAATAAAGACGTAATGTGCGTACTGGCTCCGTTGTTTCACTGCTTTGGAAGTATAGCCTGTACTATGGCTGCAGTAAGCAGGGGATGTTCCATGGTCTTGGTTAATAAATTTAAAACAGATATAACCCTCTCACTGATTGAAAAGGAAAAATGCACAGTTCTTTCGGGAGTACCTACTTTGTTTATTTCATGCATAGAGCAAGTGCAGAAAGAACATTATGATATCTCATCATTGAGAACCGGAATAATAGCAGGTGCTTCGTTTTCTAATCAGGTGCTGAACAATATAAAGAATATACTTGGTATTAGAAATATAATACCTTCATATGGGCTTACTGAAGCTTCTCCTTGTGTGAGTGCACTAAGAGCAGGAGATGAATTCCATGAAAGCTCTGTTGGACACCCAATACCGGGAGTTGAAGTGAAAATAGTAGACATAATTACTCAAAAGGAAGTCAAGGACGGAGAAGGCGGAGAAATCCTGGTAAAGGGATACAATGTAATGAATGGCTACTACCATATGGAGGAGGAGACCCATAAAGTTATAGACAGCGAAGGGTGGCTTCACACAGGAGATATCGGATTTATTCATGAAAGCGGCTGTTTATGCCTCCGAGGCAGATGCAAAGATATTATCATTCGTTGCGGTGAAAATATTAGTCCAAAAGAAATTGAAGACTTCATCGTTACTCATAAAGACGTGCTGGAAGTACATGCTGTCGGAGTTCCCGATTACTTAAACGGGGAAGAAATAATGGCATTTATAAGACTAAAGGAAAATTCAACAATTGCTGAAAAAGAAATCAAAGATTATTGCAGGGGAAAAATAGCATCAAACAAAATACCTAAGTACATCAGCTTCGTAGATAAGTTTCCGCAGTCTGAAACAGGTAAAGTTTTGAAAAAGGATCTGAAAAAGATTGCTGCAGAAATGATTGAAGGAAAAGTTAATAAGAAAATTTCAAAAAAGATTAAGGAGTGAAGATTATGACGAGAGTTATAACAGCAAAAGAGGCAGCTGCGTTATTTCAAGACAATATGACTGTATGTTCTGCAGCATTTGGTTTGGCAGGATGGGCTGAAGAAGTTGCAGTGGCAGTAAGAGAAAGATTTGATGAAACAGGACATCCTAAAAATATTACCCATACTCATGCAGCAGGTGTAGGCAACTGGGGAAAAGGACCCAAGGGAGAAAGAGGAGAATGCGTATGGGCAGTGGATGGGCTAATGGCTAAATTCATAGGCTCACATGCAGGTTCATCACCTACTGTTATAAAACAAATAAATGAAAATAAAATTATGGCATGGAACCTTCCTCTTGGAACATTGATTCAACTTTACCATGAACAAGGCAGAGGTTCTGCAGGATTGCTTTCTAAGACAGGACTTGGAACATTTATTGATCCTCGTTTTGACGGCGGTAAACTAAACCAGCTAACAAAAGAAAAAGGTGAGGAAATTATTGAATACATTCCGAATTTCAGAGGAGAAGAGTATCTTTTTTACAAGGCTATTCCTGTTGATATAGCTCTTATGAGGGGAACTACTGCAGATGAAAACGGCAATGTAACCTGTGAAAAAGAAGCATTGAATTTAGAAATGCTTTCTGTTGCTCAGGCAGCAAAAGCTAATGGTGGAATAGTTATAGTACAGGTTGAGTCCCTGGCTAAGGCAGGTTCATTAAATCCAAAACTAGTAAAGGTTCCAAGTATTTATGTTGATTACATAGTAGTGGCTGAACATCCTGAAGATATTATGCAAACACAAGGAACTTCATTTAATAGGGCATTTACCGGTGAAATCAGGGTTCCTCTTGAAGGCAGCATGGATCCTATTCCATTGGATGAGAAAAAGGTTATGCTCAGAAGATTGACAATGGAAATCAAGCAGGGCTATAAATGTAATTTTGGTATAGGCACTCCAACATATACAGGAAATGTCATGGCAGAAGAAGGCTGCTCAGATGCAATTACCATGATTTCCGAATCAGGAAGCATAGGCGGTTTGCCAGGAGGAGGAAATGATTTTGGTGCCCACTGGAATATTGAAGCATCCTGCGACCAGGGTGACCATTTTAGTTTCTTCGACGGCGGTGGTCTGGATTTAGGTGTATTCGGCTTAAGTGAAGTTGATAAGGACGGTAATGTTAATACAAGTCTTTTGAATGGAAAAATCATGGGTGTTGGTGGTTTTGCCAACATTGCGGCAACTGCAAAGAATGCTTTGTTTGTAGGAACATTTACTGCAGGCGGACTGAAGTGCAAAGTTGAAGATGGCAAGATAGTAATTGAACAGGAAGGCAGATTTAAGAAATTTGTTCAGAGTTGTCCTCAACTCACATTTAATGCTGAACAATCCTTAAAGAAAGGCAACAGAATTTTATTTATAACTGAAAGATGCGTAATTGAAAGAACTTTAGAAGGAATGGTTTTAACAGAAATTGCTCCTGGAATAGACTTGCAGACTCAAATAATCGATCAGATGGGATTCAAACCAATAATTCCTGATGGCGGACCAAGACTGATGAATACAGAGCTGTTCCTTCCAAGGTGGGGAAAACTGAAAGATATAATGGATAACAACAAATAATAAATTGCTCTCAACTACTATTTCTTTAGTTAGAAAATCGAGCATAATGTTCGGTTTTCTAACAATTTTAGAAAAGTGTTATGTAAATAAATAATTAACGGGTGATTGAATGGATAATGTACGCAACATATACGTGGTGAGACATTGCCAGCCGTCCTTCAGCAGCAAGAAATTCTGCATTGGCAAACTGGATATTCCTTTAAGCCATGAGGGAAGAGAACAGGCAAAGAATCTGCTGAGTTATTTTTCTGATAAAAAAATAAGTTCCATTTACTCAAGCAATCTAAAAAGAGCATGGGAAACAGCTGAAATTTTGGCAAACAATGTAGCAGCTCCAATTATTAAGAGCGAATTTTCAGAGATAGACATGGGTAAGTGGGATGGTCTCACATTTGATGAAATTAAACTGCTGTACCCTGAGGAATATAAAAAAAGAGGTGAAGATTTTGAAAATTATGTTGTTGACGGAGGAGAAAGCATAAAAGAGTGCCAAAGTCGTGCCATGATCGAATTATTCAAAACCTTGAATGAATCTTCTGGCAACATAATAATAGTAACTCATGCAGGAGTCATTAGAGCAATGTTATCGTCAGTGGAAGGAATCAGCATCAGCGAAGCATTCGGATATAAAATTGATTACGGCAGCGTAAAACAGTTGGTTGTGAATCATCAAGAGCTGCAAAGGAGTGTCATATGGAATTTTTGAAAACATTGAAAGAATTGAAAGAATCAGGAACAAGCAGCGACAATATTGTAATAACAGCAGTGTCAGGAGACTATACAAATTCAAAAGCAATAGTGTCTCAGGGAGAAATTAAATATACAAACAATGAAAAATACAATTGGGATGGTGTCGTTAATATGATTCCCAAGAATAAAAAAAGTCAATTAGTAGAAATGAACGGTGAAAAAATATATATAGAATTCATGAAAAATAAATATAGTGTTGTAGTATGCGGAGCAGGACACATATCAATATCGATAATTAAAATGTGCAATCTGCTGGATTTACCGGTGACGGTAATTGATGACAGAATTACATTCGTAAACAATGCAATCAATGCAGGAGCTGATTTCACAGTTTGCGAACCTTTTGAGAAAGCCCTGGACACCATAAATGGAGACAGCAGCACATTTTTTATAATAGTTACAAGAGGTCATCGGTACGACCAGGCATGTTTAAAGAAAATAATAAATAAAGACAATGTATACATTGGCATGATCGGAAGTAAAGTAAGGGTCGGAAAAGTTTTGGATGGACTGGAGGAAGAAGGAATTTCCAGAGATAAATTAAATAAGGTATACACACCTATAGGTTTAGACATTGGAGCAGAAACTCCGGGTGAAATAGCAGTTGCAATAATGGCTCAGATTATAGAGGTTAAGAATAAGGAAACAGGATCAAGCACATACACAGATGAGCTGCTGGACGGAATAATGAATGAAAATGTTAATAATATTCCTAAGGCGTTGGTTACTATAGTATCAAGGAGAGGTTCGGCACCTAGAGAAGTTGGGACTAAAATGGCTGTTTTAAAGGATGGTACCATGATAGGAACCATAGGGGGAGGCTGTGTAGAAGCCAGCATTCGACAGGTTGCATTTTCAAGCATGGACCAAGGTGTCAGCAAACTTGTTCAGGTTGATATGACAGGACGTGAAGCAGAGGATGAAGGAATGGTCTGCGGGGGTATTGTGGAAATATTTGTGGAACCATTAATATAAAAACTTTTGATGGGTTTTATGAGGAGTGATTGAGTGAAACACTTATTTCTTTCAGGCAGTATTAATGTTGGAAAAAGCACAATAATTCAAGACATTGTAAGAAATATGGAAGTTGACAAAGAACAAATCGGCGGCTTCTATACAAAGGCATACATAAGAAACGGCAAGGTAGTAGGATTTTACATAGAGCCCATAAATTATAAACTGAAAACACCTGATATTTACGAACGGTTAATCGGATACACACCTGACGGGAAAATGTGGTTAGGAATGGAGTCAACTTTTGAAAGTTTTGGAACATCGATTCTTAATTGCTGCCTTGTAAATAATTACAAACTCATAATCATGGATGAACTTGGTTTTTTTGAAAACGATGCTAAATGTTTCCAAGAAAAAGTCCATCAAGTGTTATCAAGCAATAATAGAATCATTGGATGCATAAAGACTTTATCAACACCTTTTATGGACTCCATAAGGAAACGAAAGGATGTGGAAGAAATTGCAGTTACTAGAAAAAACAGAGACTCAATGGCACAAGAACTCTCAGCAAAGTTTGTGCTGTAAAAATCACACGTCCAAATTCAGCTGGGACAATCAAAGCATGGAGTGGTATCTTTTATCAGAAAAACTAACAAGATATCATAAAGATTCCGTAGAATTGTTAAAGCCTTATACTGATGGATGCAAGACGGTTTTGGATATTGGCTGCGGTGGAGGAGGATTTTCCTTGGAGTTTGCAGAAAAAGGATTTGAAGTTACAGCCATAGACAAATCCCCTTTGGCTGTAGAATCGCTGACAGATAGAGCAAAAAACAGGAAGTTGGAAAATCTGGAAGCCGTGAATGTTTCATTTGAAGATTATGATTTTAAAAAGTGCTATGACGTTGTAATTTTAAGCTATATGATGGGGCTGGTTAATGAAAGCAATATTGATGGAATTCTCAAACGTGTGAATAAGCATTTGATTCTGGTATTGCCATTAACCACCACAAAAAGTGACTTTGCTGTTGATGAGCTCTACCATGAACTTGGAATAGACATAAAAAACCTGGAACAGCTAAATTACTTGAGCCTCATTAAAATTCTTGACAGAATGAATATTAAATATGAAATTGAAACGACAGGTGCAGAGTTCGGCCAACCTTTTAATACGTGCGATGAAGCTGTCAATTTCATATATCATTATTTTAACCTGCCCACAGAATACAAAAGAAAAGTAGCTTATTGGCTGAACATGAAACTGCTCAGGATAAATGATTTGTATTACTTACCGAACAACAAAAAAAGCGTTATGATAATTATTTAATAATAGGAAGGAAAAAGAAGATGAAAGAAAAGTTTGAATTAAGAGAAATGATTTATATTTCATTGTTAGCAGCAACTGCAACTGTTTCGAAGGTTCCCATAAGAATATTATCAAACTTTTTAACCAGCTCAGTTGGTCTGCCTGGAGGAATTATCGGCGGAATATACTATATGTTTTGGATTGTGGCTGCATGTGCCGTAGTCAAGAAACATGGAACAGCTACATTGTTTTGCGCAGTACAAATATTTGTAACAATAGCTACGTCCAGCATGCCTGTAATTAAGCTTATAACATATCTTCCTCCTGGAATAGCAATTGATTTGTTCTTAATTGTTTATGGAAAAAATGAATACAACAAGGGAATTATGATGATTCTGGGTGCAATTGCCAACAGTGCCGGAGCATTAACGCAGTCCGCACTGCTTATGAATCTTCCTTTGGCGGCAGTTGTTGTAAGTACATTGACGTCTGCTTTTTCCGGTGCTGCAGGAGGATATTTTGCATATATGGTTGTTTCAAGAATAGGGAGAGCATCAGTGACCCATGCAAGTTAATTTAGCTCATGACTGCTGAGCAATGAGGTGAGTCTATGTCTTTAAAAATTATTGTTTGCGTGAAACAGGTTCCTGATATGGAAAAAATAAGGTTCTTTTATGAAAATGACATTTTAGTGGAAGAAAGCTTCAATAATGTATTAAACAGTGATGATGCAAGTGCTCTGGAAGAATCTTTAAGAATTAAGGATATACAAAAAGATACACACATTACAATAGTGACCATGGGGCCAAGCCAGTCAAAGGATGCAGTACTGGAATGTATGGCATTAGGTGCAGATGATGGAGTTATAATTACAGATGAAGCATTAGCTGATTCGGACACTTTAGTGACTGCTGAGGTTTTATCAGCAGCAATTAGAAAAATAGGCGATTATAACCTGATATTCACGGGTAGGCAGACAATAGACGGCGGAACGGCACAGGTGGGCCCGCAGTTAGCAGAACTGCTAAATTTGCCGCAATTAACCAATATTGTAAGTCTGAACGTGGAAGAGGATGGAAAGTCATTAATTGCAAAGAGGGCACTGGAAAATTATTGTGAAACAGTTTTTTTGCAAATGCCTTGCCTGCTAACAGTATCAAATGAGTTTAACAGACCCAGGGGTATGTCATTAAAGGGTATACGGGATGCAGGCAAAAAAGTTGTGAAGGTATGGACGGCAGGGGATTTAGATCTCAAGATAAACAGCATTGGGTATGGTTGTTCCCCAACAAGAGTTAAGCGAATATTTATGCCGTCCCATAAAAAAAGAGGCAGGCTTATTTGTACTGAAAACGAGAAAGAAGCTGTGCATGAATTGCTGAAGGAATTGGAAGGCAGTAGGGTGGATTATGAAAAATGATAAAATTGGAGCAGTGATTGTTGCAGGAGGATTATCTTCAAGGATGAAAGACTTTAAACCTCTCTTGAACATAGGCAACAAGACTATGATTGAAACAACAATAAGCAATTATCAGTCCGTGGGTATTAAAAGTATTGTAGCAGTAACAGGTCACCGTGCTGATGACATTGAGAAAAAGCTTGCTGATTATAATGTAAAACCAGTGAGAAACTATGATTATAAACATACTCATATGTTTGATTCCGTATGCATCGGTTTGAAGGAGCTAACAAACAGTGTCGACATGATCTTTGTGACACCTTCGGATAGCCCTTTTGTGCAGAAATACACACTTAAAAAAATGATTGGAGAAATGGAAAACAACAGTCTGAAAATTGTTCAGCCATCTTATGAAGGCAATAATGGTCATCCCATATTGCTGAATAGTGAAGCTGTAAGAGGAATTTTAAAACACGACGGCACAAACGGCCTGCAGGGAGCAATTGATAAAATAGTGACGGGATATAGGAACATGTCGTTTGCCGACCCTGGAATTGTTATGGATGCAGATACTCCGCTGGATTTTTTTAAACTGGTTGAATACAACAAAAGTAGAAATGTTCCATCAATGGAGTTATGCATCAAAATATTAGATTATTTTAAGGTTGCAGATGAAGTGAAGACTCACTCTTATGCAGTTGCAATGGTGGCTTTCAAAATTTGTCAACAATTGAGAGAAACAGGAATAAAGTTAGATTTTATGACGGTATTAGCAGCATCATTGCTTCATGATGTAGCCAAGGGCTGCAAAGATCATTCATACATTGGAGCCAGCTGGCTTAATGACATGGGTTATGAAGAGATAGCTGAAATCGTATATAACCATGCAAATATTGAAAGTATTCCTAAGGTTCTGACAGAAAAGGAAGTAGTATACTTAGCCGACAAAATGGTAAAAGGAAACAATTTGGTTTTCATTGAAGACAGATTTTCAGCAAAAGAAGATTTTTATAAGTGCAATGAGGAAATTTTAGGTAACATTAGGAAAAAGAAGAATATGGCCATGAATTTATATGAGACTGTATTCGGATGTTAAAGTCGCTTTAAGGGGCAATATAAGTCAAATGTATTAATTACATAATCAGGAGGACAAAATGAAATCAGTAAAAATAGAAGAAGCAGTTGGTCAGGTGCTGTGCCATGATATTACTCAAATTATCAAGGATGTAAGAAAAGATGTGGTGTTTAAAAAGGGGCATGTAATCAAGAATGAAGATATTCCTGTATTTCTTTCAGTAGGCAAGGAACATATATATATATGGGAAAAGCAGGATGGAATGCTTCATGAAAATGAGGCTGCTGATATATTGTACAGCATTTGCAAAAATGAATACATGAAACCTTCAGCAGTAAAAGAGGGTAAAATAGAAGTGATTTCTGAAATAGACGGGTTATTTAAAGTTGACACAGAAAAACTCAATGAAGTTAACAGTCTTGGAGATATGATGATAGCAACCAGGCATGGAAATACAATTGTCAGGAAAGGGGATAAATTAGCTGGTACAAGAGTAATTCCTCTTGTTATTGAAGAAGACAAAATGAAAAAGGCTCAGGAAATAGGCTGTGGAAAGCCAATTTTAAAAATTATGCCTTTAAAACATAAAAAAATAGGAATTGTCACAACAGGAAGTGAAGTATTTAATGGCAGAATAAAAGATACGTTTGGTCCTGTAATAGTGAGCAAGTTTAGTGAGTTTGATTCGGAAATAATAGGTCAGACAATAGTGGATGATGAAAGAGAAGGAATTACTGCTGCAATTATGACATTCATTGAAAATGGTGCAGATATTGTTGTGTGCACAGGAGGTATGAGCGTAGACCCCGATGACAGAACACCAGGGGCTATTAAGGATACGGGAGCAGAAATAGTATCTTATGGAGCACCGGTACTGCCTGGAGCAATGTTGTTGGTTTCTTATTACAGTTGTCATGGGAGAAAGATACCCATAATGGGTCTGCCTGGATGTGTAATGTATTCTAAAAGGACTATTTTTGATTTAATATTACCCAGACTTATGGCGGATGATATTCTTATGAAGTCTGATATTGACAAACTCGGTCAAGGCGGTCTATGTCTAAACTGTGAAACGTGTACGTACCCTAACTGCGGATTTGGCAAAGGAATGTAATATGAGTTTTAAAAAACCGACCGTCAGGTCGGTTTTGTATTATTTATGATTTTTTCACTAGTGTTTAACCGTCTGCTACTGCTATTAATTCTCTTGTTCTTGTTCCTCTTCTTCACCATCTTCGCTGGGAGTTTCTTCATTATTGTTTTCAACTGGTTCATTTTGCTGGTTTAGCCACTGGTCGTAGTGCCACTGGGTATGGTTGGTGCATACACCTGGAGGTAACTGGTACTCATCATCCTGGACGCTGAATGAGCGGTCGTAGGTTGCAGTCCTTGTTACAAGTATGCGCTCCTCGATTAAATTTCCAGGGCAGTACTGGGATTTAAGCATGTTTGAATTTGTGCATATTTCTGCTTTGACGTGAGTCTCGCAATATTTTGATGGTACAGTTCCTGGAACAAAGTATTCAGTTATAATCTGGCTGCCACGAGGGTCCTGGGAACAATATTCCGTTGGGAGCAGACCTGACTGCTTGCATACCTGCACAGGAATTAAATTGCTGTTCAGTTCAAATCCGGCAGGAGGAAGTCCTTCATGGACTGGTATCATGATTTCTCTCCACAGCCTTGCATTTGCTCCGCTGTCTCCTGTAAGCTTCATTTGTACGTTGTCGTTTCCAACCCAAACTCCGCTTATGTAGTAAGGTGTGAAACCTACGTACCAGAAATCTCCACTTGCCTGTGTTGTTCCTGTCTTGCCTGCTGCTTCAATTCCCATTTCATCGGATAGCTTTGCCTTGTATGAAAGTCCGCTTGTAACGGTTGTTCTTAAAATGTCTTTCATGAGAGAGGCTGCCTCAGGACTTGATACAACACGTGTCTCAGGTATGTTTTCAAGGATTGTTTCACCTTTACTGTTTGTTATTTTCGTGTATGCTATGGGCTCAACATAAACTCCGTCATTTGCTATGGCTCCGTAGGCTGCGGTCATTGCAAGCGGGGAGAATCCCTTTGTAAGACCTCCCAGCCCAAGAGATGCAAGGTTTACATCATTGAATGCTGCATCTTCCTGAGGAGATATGAATGTGTCGTTATTTGGATTTGCGGTGTCTATGAATCCAAGATTAGTAAGTGATTCAATTGCAGCTGCAGTTCCAATTTGTTCAAGCATGTTGACTGCATTTGTGTTCACTGACTGTTCTATGGATTTTCTTAAGGTAAGTTTACCCCAGTACTTGACGCTCCTGTGTTCGAACCAGTTTTTCGGCCATCTTTCACCTGCTTCATTGGTTCGTGGTAGGTCCTCCAATATGTAGGAAGCAGTATATCCCATATTTAATGCAGGAAGGTATACAGACAATGGTTTTATTGTGGAGCCCGGCTGTCTTGCAGCATCTGATGCACGGTTAAACGTTCTGCTTCCTTCAATATTTCTCCCTCCAAACATTGCTTTTATCTTTCCGGTTCTATAATCCATTATTACAGCAGCTGACTGAGGCTGAACGATTCCGTCTTTTTGATAATAAAAGAAATTTTTTGAAATTCGGAGTACATTGTCATCACCAACATGAAAAATATCCTGATTTTTGTCAAGAAAGTCCTTCGTGATGAGGAATTTTCCCTTCGTTCCCTTTTGCTCAAGAATCTGCAGGTTATCTCCAATGTTAAAAGAACCCAGAATGTGCGAAACAAAGTTGTACTCTTCATTTATGGTGTAGCAGTCCACTATGTCTATGGTTGAAGAATATATATCGAATTTTTTTGAGTTTATAACAAGGAATTCACTCTGGTCATAGCTGTATTCATCTGGATTTAAATAAATATTGCCTTCTTCATCCAGTATGTTTTCTCTCATATAAAAAATTGTCTGGCCATATTCGTTCAATACATTTTTTTGTGAATCAAGGCATCCCACAGCTTCTCCGCCAACCCACTTGAAATACCTCCATTCCTCGCCTACAGGGGTTTCTCCTGAAGGCTTGACACCAAGAAAATTATATGAGAAATTTGTATATGATTCTTCCAGTGATTTTTGGATGTTCACATCAATGGTGGTTGTAATTGTCAGACCACCTCTATAAACATAGGCTTCAGCTTCCTTGTAGGACATTGCTTTATATTCCATCAAATCTTCAATTACCTTTTCTTTTACATAATCCATGGGCAGGGTTGAAATTTGTGCAATCTTAGTTTGACCCGGATTAAGGGCGCTGCGCATGTCTTCGTTTATTGCAGAATTGTGTTCAGCTTCATTTATGTATCCAAGCTCAAGCATGCGATCAAGTATAAGAAGCTGCCTGTCTCTGGAATCCTGGTTGAAGACACATGCATACTGAACAGAACCAATAATAACATAACCGACGATATCTTCTTCCGGAATGTTTTCAAGGTCATCCATGTTGTATCTGCTAAATGGGGCGTATGTAACGGTGCTTTTGGCTGCTCCTGCAAGCATGGCGCATTCTGCCAGTGTTAAGTCTTTAGCATCCTTGGAAAAATAAGTGCGGGCAGCAGTCTGCACTCCGTAGGAGCTTTGACCCAGGGGGATAGTGTTCAGATAATTTTCAAGTATTTGATTCTTTGAAAGTATTCGTTCGATTTTAAGTGCCAGGTATATTTCCTTTATTTTTCTCTCCCAGGATTTCTCGTTTGTAAGATAAAGATTCTTTACAAGCTGTTGTGTGATGGTGCTGGCACCTTGGGCAGTAGGGTCTCCAACCTGGAAGTTATGAACGAGGGAGCTTAAGATGCGCTGTATATCAATTCCAAAATGCTGTTCGAACCTGTGGTCTTCTATGGCTAAAAAGGAGTTCCTTAAGTTTTTAGGCATGTCATCCAATGGTACTATTTCACGGTTTTCATTTGGGTCATGGATCTTTTCAATAATGTTGCCATTTTCGTCAGTTATGACAGAACTTTCTGAAAGAGTGGATAAAATATTGGTGGGGTCAATTTCCGGCGCAGTCTTTACGATACCAAGTACTATTCCAAAAATAAAACCTCCGGCAGTAGTCACAGCCAGTAACATGATTAAAAAAATCATTAATATGACGTGGAGGACTTTATTTTTCTTCTTTTTTTCCTTATTATTATTACTGTTATTAGTATCCTGACTTTCTATAATTTCCAAAGTATCTTTTTCCATTTGCTCACTGTCCTTTCTGATTGCATTCAAATGCTATATACCCCCAAACAATGCAGTTTACTCATTAATATATGAATTATGATGCGGACATATGTGAAAATTGTGAGTTTCTGTTGCAAGGAGTGCATTATTTGATTATAATAATATTTAATGCAACAATTAATATTATGATGTTACCGGCAATTTATACTGGTGATAAATAATAAATTGATAGACGGAGTAGATAAAATGAAATATGCACTTAACAAACATGCACTCAATTTCATAAAGGACAGCAGCAAGGAAACACTGGACCTATTGGTTGAGCTTGCAAGAATACCGGCTCCATCCCACAAGGAAGAAAAGAGAGCAGAATTCTGCAAAAGATGGCTTGAGAAAAACGGGGCAAAAAATGTATTTATCGATGAAGCTAAAAATGTCGTATATCCTTTAAACTGCGGAAATGCAGAAGAAATTACCGTATTCATGGCACATTTGGATGTGGTTTTTAACGACGAAGAAGAATTTGACGTTGTCATTAAGGATGGAAGGGTTTATGCTCCCGGCGTGGGGGATGATACTGCCAATGTGGTTAATCTGCTGATGTGTGCCAAGTATGTCACACAGAACAGCTTAAAGCCAACACAAGGATTTTTATTTGTGCTTAATTCCTGCGAGGAAGGCCTTGGAAACCTGAAGGGAAGCAAGAAAATAATGGAAACATACGGCTCAAGAGTTACAGAATTTGTTTCTTTGGATGGAGAAACAGGTTCATGCACTCACGAGGCTGTTGGTTCTCAAAGGTACAAGGTGACTGTCACCACAGAAGGAGGACATTCATATTCGGATTTTGGCAATCAAAATGCAATTTATTATCTTTCATCCATGATTCAGACATTGTATACAGTTCGTGCACCTCAAAAGGCAAAGACAACATACAATGTGGGAATTATAAGCGGAGGAACTTCTGTAAATACCATTGCGGAAGAAGCATCCATGCTTTATGAATTTCGTTCTGTGGACAAGGACTGTCTGAAACAAATGGAAGATTTTTTCTGGGCCGTGCTTGATAGCTACAGAAAAATGAACATAGGTGTTTCAGTAGAAGTTGTGGGAATTCGTCCATGCGGCGGAGAAATGAATGAAGAAAAGTTTGAAGCTTTCACAGAAAAAAACAAAGAAATAATAAAATATTACTATGATAGTGAACTGGATTTAAGTGCCGGTTCAACGGATTCAAACATTCCTCTTTCTCTGGGAATTCCAGCTAATACTGTTGGCACAGCCAAAGGATTTGGCGCTCACACAAGAGGCGAGTGGATAGAAATAGACGGAATGGAAACAGGACTTAAAATAGCAATGACAATGGTGCTTACATATTTTAAATGACAATTATTCTAATAGCAAACGGGCGGATACAAGATCCGCCCTACGAACTGATTAATATGACATTTGGCGGTGAATCTGGATTCCAGTTTGTAGGGGAGAGCCTTGTGCTCTCCCGCAAATAATAAAATTATTGAGCTAATAACAATAGGCGGACACAAGGTCCGCCCCTACGAATCGAACTAAAAACATTGGTAATCAGCAAGAAATTTGAAATTCCAGCTTGTAGGGGAGAACCTTGTGTTCTCCCGCAGATGACAAGATGTTTATTTCTTTTTTCTCTTCATTGATTTACCTGTCTTTGTTCCAAAGAAAGAAAAGGTTAAAATCAATAACATGTATGCAACATAGAGAATATTGAATTCCCTTGAAGAGTACAAGACAAGGATTATTACGCCCGGCACGCTTAAAGACAGCATGTACAGCCAGGTGTATAGCGGTTTTAAAAATCCAAGAACAATACCCACTATTCCATAAATTATCAAAACGATTAATATTGTAACCAGTCTCTCATATATGAGGCCATCTGAAAAAACCGACACAAATACTCCGAAAAATCCTATCAGCGCTCCGGCAACCAAAGTTATTAAACTTCCTAAAACATTTAATTTAACAACATCTTTCATAATATCACCTGCCTGTTATTTTAAAAGTTTTATTCATTATATATTATAATATATGAAAGTCAATAAAAAATACTGATATTCAATATAAATATATGATATAATGTAGCAATTAAAAAAATACATTTCAGGATGGGAGATAATATGGCTAAAACAAATATAAGTGCAAGTCTCAGAGGAAACATGGCTTTTGAAATGGAAATCAACGGTCACAAACTTACAACAGACGCAACTGTGGAAAACGGCGGAAACAATCTAGGACCAAGTCCCAAGGCACTTTTGCTGGCAGGACTAATTGGTTGTTCAGGAATAGATGTTATGACAATCACTAAAAAGATGAGAGTTGAAATTGAAGATGTGAATGTGGATATTGAAGCTGAAACTAGAGAAGAAGATCCTAAAATTTACAATTACATAAAAATAATATACAAATTCAAGGGAAAAGATTTGAGCTACGACAAACTTGAAAGAGCTGTGAAGCTTTCCATGGAAAAATATTGTGGAGTTGCTGCAATGCTTGAGAAGGCAGTTCCCATAACTTACGAAATAAAAATAGAAGAATAGTGTAACAGGAGAAAAAAATGAATTGGATTGAAGTGTCAATATATACCACTACAAACGGAATTGAAATAATAAACGGAGCCTTGATAAAACTTGGAATCAATGATGCAGTTATTGAAGATGCCAGCGTTTTTGAAGATTTCCTCCATGATGATACAATGAACTGGGATTATTATGATGAAGAACTCACAAAAATGAAGGACTGCGAAAGCTGCATCAAGGTTTATCTCGCTGACAACAGCCAGGGCAACCAGCTTTTCGGTGAAATAAAAAAGTTTGTTGAAAATCTTAAAACAGAATATATGGATATTGATTTTGGAAGACTTGAAATTGCAACAAGAACATTAAACGACGAAGACTGGGCAAATAACTGGAAACAGTATTTCAAGCCATTTACAGTTTCAGACAAAATAATAATAAAGCCATCATGGGAAGAATACAATGAATCAACAGAGGGTAAGCTGATTCTTGAAATTGATCCTGGAATGAGTTTCGGAACAGGTCAGCACCACACAACGCGCCTTTGCATTGAACAAATCATAAAACATATGACAACTGGAATGAGAGTTCTTGACATGGGTTGCGGCAGCGGTATTTTGTCAATTGCTTCAATATTGCTTGGAGCAGAAAGCTGTGTTGGAGTTGACATCGATGAAAATGCTGTGAGGATTGCAAAGGAAAATGCAGAACTAAACAACATTTACGAAGACCGCTTCACTGTGTACTGCGGTGATGCCACAAATGATGAAACACTTCAGGAGAAAATAGGAAACAACAAATACGATATGATTGCTGTCAACATAATTGCCCAGATTATAATGGGAATGAGCATGACTTTTCCAAAGTTTCTGAAAAAAGGTGGTCTTGTAATTGCTTCAGGCATAATCAAAAAATATCTGCAGGACGTGCTGGATAATTTTAAAGAATTAGGTTTCGAAGTGATAGAAATAAACGACAGCGAAGAATGGGTTTGCGTAACTGCAATACTCAGATAAGTGAGGTAAAAATGTTCAGATATTTTTGTGCAGATGACTGCATTGAAAACAATACAGTGAGTGTTACCGGAGGGGATGCAAGGCATTTGAAGACAATTTTGCGCGCCCAGGAAGGCGACATCATTTCAGTTGTAACAGACAGCAACGAATATAAAGCCCGAATTGAAGCGATTAACAAGGAAGACATAGTATGCAGCCTTATTGAAGAAATACAAAGAAACAATGAATCAAAAATCAACATAACACTTTGTCAGGGCATTCCAAAACAGACAAAGATGGAAACAATTATTCAGCAAAACGTGGAACTTGGCGTTAAAAGCTTCATTCCTTTAATAACTGAACGAACTGTTGTAAAGCTTAACGACAAGGACAGAGAGCAAAAAAAGCTTGACCGCTGGCAAAAAATAGCCAAGGAATCTGCAAAACAAAGCAAAAGAAACATAATTCCGCAAGTTGAAGAAATTACAACTGTTAAGGATCTTGTTGAAAGATTGAAGCAGGAAGATGCTGAAGTAATAGTTCCTTATGAGCTTGAAGACATGAAAATTCTAAAAGATGTACTGAAAGAGCCAAAACTCAACTACTATATTATAATAGGTCCTGAAGGCGGCTTTGATATCAAGGAAATAGAAATGTTCAAGAAAATCGGAGCTCACATTGTCACATTGGGCAAGAGAATTTTAAGGACGGAAACTGCAGGTGTTGTTGCAGCCTCTGTTGTCATGTATGCCTGTGACGAAATGGTGTAATTTGGAAACAGAGGGCGGACACAAGATCCGCCCCTACGTATTGAAATATTGACAAATTGGCGGTGAATTTGGATTCCAGTTTGTAGGGGAGAGCCTTGTGCTCTCCCGCAAAATAAAATTATTAAATTAATAATCACGGGCGGGTAAGACCCTCCCCTACAACTTGTAGGAATAGTATTATGGTGACTGCTGTGGCAGTCATTTTTTTATTTTACAAATAATATTGATTGATAACATAAATACAAATATTGTGTAATATACTTGTATAATGTTGAAAAATAGCTTTAGAAAATTGTTTTTTTTAGAAAATTTGGAGACAAAACATTAATAATAGGTTATACTTATAGTAAGTAATCTAAATAATAAGGAGGAATGTGTTAGAAATGAAAAAACTACAATTAACAACCAAAATTTTTATTGGCTTGGCACTAGGTATTTTATTAGGAATTATTCTTCAACCAAACCCTGACATTGCAGTAAAATTTGTCAAGCCATTCGGAACATTGTTCTTAAATCTAATTAAACTTGTAATTGTACCACTGGTATTTTCTTCTCTTGTTGTTGGAACATGCGGCATGGACGATGTAAGAAAGCTTGGCAGAATAGGCGGGAAAACGGTAGCATATTATCTGCTGACAACTGCTTTTGCAGTAACAATTGGTCTTATTCTTGCAAATGTAAGCAATGTAGGCGGAGGTTTCAGCATACCAGTTGATGCTAAAGTTGAAGTTGCAGAGGCTCCAAACGTTATTGACACTCTATTGAATATTATTCCTTCAAATCCATTAAAAGCTCTTGTTGATGGAAACATGCTTCAGATAATTGCATTTGCTCTGATTATAGGAGCAGGAATAATAGGAATCGGAGAAAAAGGAAAGGTTTTGTTCAATTTCTTTGATGCCATGGCTGATGTTATGTACAAAATAATAGCAGTAATTATGGAATTTGCACCAATAGGAGTTTTTGCTCTTATTACTCCGGTTGTTGCACAAAACGGACCAGGTGTTCTTCTTCCGCTTTTAAAACTCATAATCGTTGTTTATGCAGGCTGTGCAATTCATGCATTGTTTACTTATTCAACAACAGTTTCTCTGTTTGCAAAGGTTAGCCCTGTTAAATTCTTCAAAGGAATAGCTCCCGCAATGGTGTTTGCATTTACAACAGCCAGCAGTTCAGCAACATTGCCTATAAGCATGAAGCGTTCAGAAGAAAACCTTGGGGTTCCAAAATCAGTAACAAGCTTTGTTCTTCCTCTGGGAGCTACAATCAACATGGACGGAACAGCAATTTACCAAGGAGTTTGTGCATTTTTCATAGCTCAGGTATACGGAATTAATCTTCCTATTTCCGCTCAGATTACAATAATTCTTACTGCTACACTGGCTTCAATAGGAACTGCAGGAGTTCCTGGTGCCGGTATGATAATGCTTGGTATGGTTCTGCAGTCAGTTGGCCTTCCTATAGAAGGTATTGCTCTCATAGCCGGCGTTGACAGAATTCTCGACATGATGAGAACAATGATAAACATCACAGGCGATGCTGCTTGTGCAACTATAATAGCAGCAACAGAAGGCGAACTTGACAGATCGGTTTATGAAAAATCGACTTCTTCCGCTAAATAGTATAACACATATAATTGCATAAAATATAAATAAAAAGTTTCAGAATTTTGTTAAAAAAATGCCATAATCAATGTAAATTGATACTGCATTGAATTCCAATATTTTGAAACTAATGAATATTAATGATAAAAAATGATTTTTCTGATGAAAAATCATTTTTTTTGTAAAATTATAAAGACAAGAAGAACAAAATAAGTTATAATATTTGAGAATCAAAATAAAGAGGAGAAATGACAACATGAATGAGAAAACACAAAAGAAAAAGCTACAATTAACAACTAAAATTTTCATCGGTTTAGCAGCCGGCATTATCCTTGGGATTGCCCTTCAATCAAATCCGGATATTGCTATTAACTACGTTAAACCTTTAGGAACTTTGTTCTTGAATCTTATTAAACTTGTAATTGTGCCACTGGTATTTTCTTCACTGGTAGTTGGGGCATGCAGCATGGATGATGTCAGGAAACTTGGAAGAATCGGCGGAAAGACAGTGGCTTATTACATGCTTACGACAGCATTTGCTGTTACAATCGGACTTATTTTAGCTAATGTGAGCAATGTAGGAGGAGGCTTCAGTATTCCTGTCGATGCTGCAGTGGAAATTGCAGAAGCTCCAAGCATAACTGACACACTGTTAAATATCATACCTTCTAACCCGCTGAAGGCGCTTGTTGAAGGAAACATGCTTCAAGTTATAGCATTTGCTCTCATTGTAGGAGCAGGTATAATTGGAATCGGAGAAAAGGGAAAGGTATTATTTAATTTCTTTGATGCCATGGCAGAGGTAATGTATAAAATTATAGCAGTAATAATGGAATATGCTCCAATAGGAGTATTTGCCCTTATAACTCCGGTTGTTGCTCAAAACGGACCGGGAGTATTGCTGCCTCTATTGAAATTGATATTAGTAGTATACGCAGGATGTATACTTCATGCTGTACTCACTTATTCATCAACAGTAAGTTTATTTGCAAAGGTGAGCCCTGTTCAATTTTTTAAGGGAATTGCTCCGGCAACTGTATTTGCATTTACAACAGCGAGCAGCTCAGGTACACTGCCTATAACAATGAAGCGTTCAGAAGAAAATTTAGGAGTTTCCAAATCAATAAGCAGCTTCGTACTTCCTCTGGGAGCTACTATTAACATGGATGGAACAGCCATATATCAAGGAGTATGTGCATTCTTCATAGCTCAGGTTTATGGAATTGATCTTCCGATTTCAGCACAACTTACAATAATCCTTACAGCAACTCTTGCATCAATTGGAACTGCAGGAGTACCAGGAGCAGGAATGATAATGCTGGGAATGGTTCTCCAGTCTGCAGGTCTTCCAATAGAAGGCATTGCACTCATAGCAGGAGTTGACAGAGTTCTGGACATGATGAGAACATGCATAAACGTTACAGGTGATGCTGCATGTGCAGTCATAGTTTCGGCGACTGAAGGTGAACTTGAAAGATCTGTTTTCGAAAACAACAAATCAGGCAAATAAATATAAAATTGTATTAACATTATAATAATGATATAATTGGAGCTGAAAAAGTTCAGACTTGACAAATTTTGAATTTACAAATTGTAGGAGCGGGTCTTGTACCCGCCCGTGGCTGTAGAACACTAAGAGAACCACTGAAAAACTATACATTGAACACTGTCATTCTGAGGCACAGCCGAAGAATCTCATCCTTTCAACAAAAAAACGAGATCCTTCGCTGCACTCAGGATGACAAGAATTGACATTTTAGTGACATTCACAATATCTTCCGCTACACATTTGAAATAACTTTGTCATCAAGCTGAGCTGAAATTCAGCTCTTTTTTATTCGAAGGATTTAAGAATATTAACGGTGGTAATTTCCCGGGAAAAGTACAAAACATTCAAAATAAATTTACTGACTAAGGGTTGAAGCATCAAAAAGAGAGGTAAAAATGAAAAAACTTGGTGTATACATACATGTTCCATTTTGTAAAAAGAAGTGCAATTACTGCGATTTTTATTCTGTGAAGTGGGATGATGAATGGGAAAATAAATATACAGAAGCAGTAATGAATGAAATAAAAGGTTACAAGGAAATGCTGGGAGATAAGTACATAGTTGATACTGTATATTTCGGGGGAGGAACTCCGACTATTATAAAGCCTTCCAATTTAAAAAGAATTTTAGACAGCATCAACATTGTTGCAGACATTGACAATGATGCTGAAATAAGCATGGAGGCAAATCCGAACACATTGACTGATGAGAATTTAGATCAATACAAAGAATCGGGAATTAACCGCCTCAGCATAGGAATTCAGTCCCTTAACGATGAAATACTTAAAAAAATAGGAAGAATTCACAACAGCTCAGAGGCACTTGAAGCCATAGACAGGGCCAAGAAACATGGGTTTGAAAACATCAACGCAGATGCTATGTTTAACATACCCAGTCAGACAACTATAGATATTGAAGACACTCTTTCTAAAATAATGGAAAGAGGAGTAAAACATATTTCCTTTTATTCCCTGAAGCTAGAAAAGGGAACACCGATGTATTCCATGGAACAGAAAAATTTAATCACTATGCCTGACGAAGATGAGGAAAGAAACATGTACTACAAGGGAAGAATTGTCATGGAAAAAAACAATTTGCTCCAGTATGAGATTTCCAATTTTGCTGTTGAGGGTTTCGAGTGCAGACATAATCTTAAGTACTGGAATCAGGAGGAATACATAGGAATTGGGCCATCAGCTCATTCATTCATGAACAGCATCAGGTACAGCAACCCTTCAGATTTGAAACTTTACTGCAAAAGTGCGGAAGAGAATAACTTCAGCAGAATAATCCAAGAAGAGATGAATGACGAAGATTTGATGTTTGAATATATAATGCTTCGATTGAGGCTTATGAGAGGACTTGATTCTATTGAGTTAAAAAGAAAATTTAATGTTGATTTTAATGAAAAATATAAGGAACAAATAAAATATCTCATAGACAACAAGCTCATTGAATATAACGGAAGCATCGTGAAGCTCACCCAAAGGGGAATGGATATTTCAAATTACGTCTTTGAGGAATTCATGGAATGAAAGCTCTCAGGATGACAACTATCGCATATCTTTGGTTGTAACATCATCACATATTGACAAAAAAATTAATTTTATCTATTGACAAAATAAATGTAAAGTAGTATCTTATATCTAGAGATTAGCACTCGACAGTGACGAGTGCTAACAAAGAAAATGAGGTGATGAAATGTCTTTGGATAAGAGAAAAGTGAAGATTTTAAAAGCTATTATCGCCAGTTACATCGATAATGCTGAAGCTGTCGGCTCAAGGACAATTTCAAAGAAATATGAACTTGGTGTCAGTCCTGCCACAATCAGAAATGAAATGTCTGATTTGGAAGAAATGGGTTTTCTTGTTCAGCCTCACGCATCAGC
Source organism: Firmicutes bacterium UBA6113 (assembly GCA_002422545.1). Taxonomy (GTDB): domain Bacteria; phylum Bacillota; class Clostridia; order Tissierellales; family Sedimentibacteraceae; genus Sedimentibacter. The sequence goes on from DIWF01000014.1 coordinate 66,261, forward strand.
TGGAAGAATACCAACTGACAAAGCTTACAGATACTATGTGGATGATTTGTGGAAAAAGGTGCAGGATCCATCAAACACAAATCTGGATCAGTTAAGGAATATAATCGAAGACAAGTCAAATGAACTGGATTCAGTATTCAAGAATTCAGTTAGAATTTTGTCCCAGTTTACTAAATATACATCATTTATAGTAGCACCGCAGCTTAAGCAGTCAGTTATCAAAAGAATTCAACTTGTTCCCATAACTGATACAAAATTATTGCTTCTGATAATACTTCAAAACAATATTGTAAAGCAGGTTACATTTAGAATGAGCAGTCCAATACCTTTTGACCAGATGGACAAAATTTCTGCCGCTCTTTCTGAAAAGCTCTACGGATATAAGCTTGAAGATATAGATTCAATTAAGGATAGCTTAATCGAACAGCTGTACCATGTAAGAGAACACAGCAACGATTCATTGATGGAGCTTTTGCCGTATCTTATGGATCAAATCAGCAAGTTGGAAGAGATTAATGTGTATTCTGATGGCATTACAAATATTTTGGATTTGCCTGAATATAATGATGTTGTCAAAGCAAGGGAATTTATTTCATTTGTTGAAGACAAGAGCAGCTTGGCAAAATTGCTGCAGTTTGTCGGCGAAAATGATTTGGCAATAAGCATAGGACATGAAAATCAATATGAGGCATTGAGAGACTGCAGTTTAATAACTGCAACATACAAGTTCAATGGAAAACTCATCGGGAAGATCGGCGTAATTGGCCCAACAAGGATGGATTACAGCAAGGTTATTTCCACTGTAAAATCAATGTCTGAAGCAATGAATGAAATTATAAATCAGAACTTTGACGATGAAAATAAGGAGTGAAGAAATGGCTAAGGCTAAAAAGCATGATGAAGAAAAGGTAAAAGAGCAAGAGCAACAGGACGAAGAAACTTCAAATGCAACAAATGAAGAATCAGTTTCAAAGAAAAATGAAGAAAATAAAAATAATAAGGAAACTGAACAAATAGAAGATAAAAATGAATCAAACAATGAAGAGGTGGAAATCTTAAACAACAGGTTGTTGAGACTTCAAGCCGACTTCCTTAATTATAAGAGCAGGACTGAAAAAGAAAAGTTGTCTTCATACGGCAATGCGGTTTCAGACATGATTCTTGATTTGCTGCCTGTGGTAGATAATCTTGAGAGAGCTCTTAATGCAGATAAATCTGAAAACAACACTTTCAAAGAAGGTGTGCAGATGGTTTATACTCAGCTTATGGGAATCCTTGATAAAAAAGGATTGAAAGAAGTTGAATCACTACATAAGCAGTTTGACCACAACGTGCATTACGGAGTTGCATTTGAAGCAAGCGATGAATTTGAAGACGGAATTATACTTGACGTTCTTCAAAAGGGCTACACAGTAAATGATAAGCTTGTAAGACCGGCGATGGTAAGAATCTGCAGAAAGTAAAAATATATCCGGGGGTTATTAACTTCCCGCCATAAAATCAAAAATATCAAGATGTAGGGGAGGACCTCGTGTCCTCCCGCAATAGAATCTCAAAAAATCAACGTGTAGGGGAGGACCTCGTGTCCTCCCGTGTAAGAAAATTTATAACGTATATTAAAATTAAATTTATAATCATAAATGGAGGAAAAAATGAGCAAAGTTATAGGTATTGACTTAGGAACTACTAACTCTTGTGTAGCAGTTATGGAAGGCGGAGAAGCCGTTGTTATAGCAAATGTGGAAGGTAAAAGAACGACTCCTTCAATCGTTGCATTCACAAAAGATGGAGAAAGATTGGTTGGAGAAACAGCTAAAAGACAGGCAGTTACAAACCCTGACAGAACAATCTCTTCTATTAAAAGAGAAATGGGAACAGACCACAAGGTAAAAATTGATGCAAAATCATATTCACCACAGGAAATATCAGCTTTCATACTTCAAAAATTAAAAGCTGATGCAGAAAGCTATTTGGGAGAAACAGTTACAGAAGCAGTTATAACTGTTCCGGCATATTTTTCAGACAGCCAGAGACAGGCAACAAAAGATGCAGGTAAAATTGCAGGCCTTGAAGTAAAAAGAATCATAAATGAACCAACAGCAGCAGCTCTTGCATACGGAATCGACAAGGAAGACCACATGCAGACAATCATGGTTTATGACCTTGGCGGCGGTACATTTGACGTTTCAATACTTGAAATAGGCGAAGGCGTGTTTGAAGTTAAAGCAACAGCAGGAAACAACAGACTTGGAGGAGACGATTTCGACCAGGTGATCATAAATTACTTAGCAGACCAGTTCCAGAAAGAAAACGGAATTGATTTGAGAAAAGACAAAATGGCGCTTCAAAGATTAAAAGAAGCTGCAGAAACAGCTAAGAAGGAATTGTCAAGCGCAATGACTTCAACAATCAACCTGCCATTTATCACAGCAACACAAGAAGGACCAAAACACTTGAACATGGATCTTTCAAGAGCAAAATTCAATGAACTTACAGCATTCTTAGTAGAAAAAACAGTTGAACCTGTTAAAAAAGCAATGTCTGATGCAAGACTTACAGCTAATGACATTGACAGAGTATTGCTTGTTGGTGGTTCTACAAGAATCCCGGCAGTACAGGACGCTGTTAAGAGACTTACAGGAAAAGATCCTCACAAGGGAATCAACCCTGACGAATGCGTTGCTTTGGGAGCAGCTATCCAAGGCGGAGTATTGACAGGAGAATTCGGCAATGACATATTGCTTGTTGACGTAACTCCATTGTCACTGGGTATTGAAACATTAGGCGGAGTGTTCACTAAATTAATAGACAGAAACACAAGAATACCAACCAAGAAGAGCCAGGTGTTCTCAACAGCAGCAGACAACCAGCCTGCAGTTGACATCCACGCTCTCCAGGGTGAAAGACAAATGGCAAATGACAACATTTCATTGGGAAGATTCCAGTTGTCTGGAATAGTACCTGCACCAAGAGGAATTCCACAGATCGAAGTAACATTTGACATAGATGCAAACGGCATAGTTAACGTAAGTGCAAAAGATTTAGGAACAGGAAAAGAACAAAAAATCACAATCACTGCTTCTACAAAAATGTCAGACGCTGATATTGAAAAGAAAGTCAAAGAAGCTGAACAATACGCAGAAGAAGATAAGAAGAGAAAAGAAGACATTGAAATCAAAAACAATGCAGACACTCTTGTATATCAGACAGAAAAAACATTGAAAGACTTAGAAGGCAAAATTTCAGCAGAAGAAAAAGCATCAGCTCAGGCTGCAGCTGATGAACTGAAAAAAGCTATTGAAAGCAATGACCCAGCTCAAATGAAAGATAAAACTGATAAGCTGACAAAAGTATTCAATGACTTAGCTCAAAAGCTTTATGCACAAGCTGGTCCTCAGGCAGGAGAACAAGGCGGAGCTGACTTTAGCCAGGGTTCACAAGGACCTGATGACAATGTTGTAGATGCTGAATTTGAAGAAATCCACGACGACGATAAATAAAGAATAAATAAAATGACAGTTATAACCAAGCTAAATCTTTTTAAGATTTAGCTTGGTTAATGTAAAAAACGAAAAGCTATATCGGTATATTAATATTTATCAAACAAACTGTAGGGGAGGACCTCGTGTCCTCCCGTTAGGGATAAATAAATATCATTTCTAAAGGTATTTTGGCTGGTAATGCCCGCCAATAAATCAGGCAGGGCTACATGTCCTTCTGATAATAGCAACTAGGTGGTGAGGAGAAATTTATGGCAAAAAGAGATTATTATGAAGTCCTGGGAATTGAAAAAGGCGCAGATGAAAAAGAAATAAAATCAGCATTCAGAAAACTGGCAAAGCAGTATCACCCTGACCTGAACCCGGACAACAAAGAAGCAGAAGCAAAATTCAAGGAAATAAATGAAGCCTATGAAGTCCTCAGTGACCCGGATAAAAAAGCTAAATATGACCAGTTCGGACATGCAGCATTTGACCAGAGCCAGGGCTTTGGAGGAGCAGGCGGTGCAGGATTCAACGACTTTGGAGACATATTCGGCGATATATTTGGAGACTTCTTTGGAGGAGGATTCAGCGGAGGTGGCAGCTCAAGAGCTCAAAGAACAGGTCCTAAGGCAGGTTCAGACCTTAAGATCAAACTGGACATAACATTTGAAGAAGCTGCATTCGGAACTAAAAAGGAAATTAAAATAAATCGTATAGAAAAATGTACTGTTTGTGACGGAACAGGAGCAAAAAAAGGAACAAGCAAGAAAACATGTCCAACATGTAACGGAGCCGGAAGCATCAAGACAGTTCAAAGAACACCTTTCGGACAGTTTGCAAGCACAAAAATATGCACAACGTGCAACGGAACCGGAGAAGTGGTTGAAGAACCATGTACATCATGCAGTGGCACAGGCAAGGAAAAGAAATCAAGAAAACTTTCAATCAATATTCCTGCAGGTGTTGACACAGGCAGCGTGATACCACTTAGAGGCGAGGGAAACCATGGGGAGCGCGGAGGCCCGGCAGGAGACCTGTACGTATACATCAACGTTAAAGAGCATGAACTGTTTGAAAGAGACGGCAACGATGTATGGTGCGAAATACCTATATCATTTGCAAAAGCGGCACTGGGAGGCTCCATAGAAGTTCCGACCCTCGAAGGCAAGGTAAAATACGAAGTGCCTGAAGGAACACAGCCTGGAACGGTATTCAGACTGAAAAACAAAGGTATCAAAAACCTTAGAGGCGCAGGCAAGGGCGACCAGTACGTAAGAATTAAAATAGACGTACCTAAAAAACTTACAGACAAACAAAAAGCAATCCTCGAACAATTCGCAGAAGAAATGGGCGAAAAACACGACAACGACAAAAAAGGCTTCTTCGGCAAGATGAAGGATGCGTTTAAGGATTAAATTAGATTCATTTATTCTATCATATGTCTTCAATTATAATAAATTAGATGTCAGTTTAGCATTGGCATCTTTTTTATTGCTTAGAATATGTAAAGCAAACGTTTTAAATTATTCTTCTATGTCTATTGACAATTTCTAGAAGTTACTTTAACATTAATATTAAACATATAGTAATTACAAAATTAATGATATTGAGGCAAAAATGGATTCTACAAAAATAGCATTAGATAATAATATTTATATGGACAAACTTCAAAATATAGCTAGAATTACCTTATTATTTGTTCTTGCTGGGGTTCCATTGGTATTTATACCAATAGGAGGCAATTTTGATCAGTTTTTTTTACCTAAAGTATTGGTATTGTTTATACTGGATTTAGGATTTTATGTAATGATGTTTATAAATTATAAAAAGATTGATAAATTTGTAGACAATGACATAACGAACAAGCTGTTGTTAGTTTATTTTGCTTTGCTTATTGTATCATTATTTTTTACAGACAATTTAATTTTCGCTGTTTTTGGCAGGCCGGACAGATCTGAAGGCATTATTACATTTTTAATTTACATGACTTTGTTTTTAATAGGCAGGTATTCAAAAATATCTGATAATAGATTTTATACAGCTATTATTTATGCTGCTGTTATTGTTTCAATTTACGGTATATTGCAATATCATGGATTTGACCCATTTCCCAGAAACTACAGGACATTAGATTACGGAAAGAGTGCTTTTTCAACTATGGGTAATTCAAATTTTTTAGGTTCATATCTTGTTTTAATGATTCCTGTAACAGTGTATTTATATATTATAAAAAAAAGGAATTTCGGTCTATTATCTTATTCAGTCTTGCTATATTGCCTTTTGTGTTCAAGAACAAGGGGAGCGTGGTTAGGAACTATGTTATCTGCAATGTGCTTTGTTATTCTACATATTATTTCTGATAGAAACTTTAAATATTATTTAAAAAGATATTTTGTGATAATTTTGATATCTATTATAATCATGTTACTATTTAACTTATTAAGTGATGGAGGGCTAGTAAATAGATTTTTATCTATTTTATTGGATGCAAATGAGTTTTTAAGTGGAGGGGATAAATCAGATTATACTGGTTCTCACAGGGGATTTATATGGAAAAGAGTTATAGAGCTAATAAAATCCAGACCTTTAACTGGATATGGTATAGAAAACTTAGGAGAGACATTTATTAAATATTATAGTAATGATATGATAGAGTTTTGGGGAGAGCCTAGATATGTAGATAAAACTCACAATGACTTTTTAAACATAGCAGTGACTACAGGTGTTCCATCCATGATAATATATTTATCATTTGTATTTTCAGCAATAAATAAGGGTATTAAAAATCTTCAAAATAATATGGGGTTGCTTTTATTGCCAAGCGTTTTAGGGTATTTGGCTGCTATTTTTTTCAATATAAGTGTGACATCAGTTGCATATGTATATTGGGTATTCCTTGGAATGATAGCTTCAAGTACAATAAAAAGTGAATTATAATGAGGTCATTATGTTTGATATGCAAAATAGTAATATAAATAAAAATCGAGTTAATTATTGGGATAATATAAAAGGCATACTCATTTCGCTAGTTGTGATGGGGCATTTTTTGTTGGATTATTTAGATTTCGGTTATGCAAGATATATAGTCAGTTTTATATATTTTTTTCACATGCCCGCATTTGTATTCGTTTCCGGTTATTTTAGTAAAGGTGAAGATACAGGAGCTAATAAATCGATTGCTAAAATAATTACCATATATCTGATTTTTAATACAGCAATAATGGTATTAAGTTCGTTTTTATTTGATGCATCATATCAGTTAATTACTCCATATTATTCGTTTTGGTATTTAATTGCTCTAGTGTTTTGGCGGTTGACGATTAAATATATGGATAAATTCAAGGATTTATTGTTTCTTAGTATAATTGCTGCACTATTAATCGGGTTTTGGGGCGATATAACAAATGTTTTATCTATTTCAAGAATTATAGCGTTTTATCCTTTTTTTATCGCAGGGTACAAGCTCCCATCTGAAAAAATATTTGATGTAGTCAATAATAGAAAAAAAACTGATATTTTCAAAGCAACACTGTTATTGTTTATTGTAGTATTTGTTTCATTGTATTTTATTAATAAAATACAATTTATTACTTTAAATAATCTTACAATGTCAAGTTATAGTTCAATTTATGATCTGTTTGTGAGATTGATTATTTTTTTTATAGCAGTTGCTATGATTATTGCAATTATTAATTTAACTCCTCAAAGACCTATCTTTTTAATCAGCAAATGTGGTAAAAATTCTCTTTCCATTTATGTTTTACACAGGTTTCTTACTTTTATATTTATTAAAGCATTTCCAACAAACAATTACAGTAATGTATATATTTTATATGCAGTGTTGGCTTCAGCTATAACATTGGCTTTTTTGGGTACAAATTTTGTGAATGATGTGTTTCATATAATAATAAATAAAATAATAGGTATAATGAAAGATAGTTTTATAATTGATAAAAATCACAAAAAATATAGATTAAGAAAATTTATAGCTATGTTATTATTTACAGTTTATTTGATGATACCTATGATAGCAGAACCAATCAAGGCTTCAAGCACAATATCGGAAATGCAAGACAGCAATGTTATTCACGAAGTAATGACACCTGAACAGATAAATGCTATTGAAAACTCTGTTTCCATAGCATTTGTTGGTGATTTAATACTGCTTCAGAAGCAAATAACAGGGGCATATAATGAAAATACAGACGTATATAATTTTAGTCCTATGTTTGAACACGCTAAAAAATATCTATCTGAAGCAGATATGTCTATTGGGGTATTTGAAGGTCCTATGGCAGGAGAAGAAACAGGCTATACCATAGGTAATTATGATGACGGTCTGCCGCTTTATTTAAATTATCCAGACTCTTTTGCAAAAGCAGTTAAAGAATCAGGAATAGATTTGGTGTCAACAGCGAACAATCATCTTTTGGACAAAGGAGATACTGGAGCATTGAGAACTCTTGACGTTCTTGATAAAAATGATTTGCTCCATGTAGGATCATACAGAGATTCAAAAGAAAAGGATTCTGTTATGATTGTTGAAAGAAACGGAATTCGAATAGGAGTATTAGCATATACATTTACAAGCAACGGATATAGTGACGAATATTTCATTAAGGAAAATTCTTCATTAACTTCACTAATAGTTGCTCCTGACAGCAAATATTTTAAAGAAGTTAAAAGCCAAGTTTTATCAGATTTCAAGAAAATAAAAGAAATGGATAATCCACCAGATTTAATTCTGGTTATTCCACATATGGGAACACAGTTTATCCATGAAACTGATAATTATCAAAAAACATGGAATGAAATTTTTATTAATGCCGGTACTGATATTATATTTGGGGACCATTCTCATGCAGTTCAGCCAATAGAATATAAATCAGTAAAAAACAAGGATGGCAGTCAAAAAAATGCAGTTATAGTAAATTGTCCGGGAAATTTTGCAAATTCCTATGTGGAGAATGACGGTGATGCAACCTCAATTGCAGAAATATATGTAGATCCATATTCAAAAAAGGTTATTGCTGCTTCAATAGTACCGATGTATACACAAGCAATAGATGAGTTTAAATACAGAGCATTGCCTATATATGATATATTAAATAATGATGCTTTGAATAATGAAATTAGTCCTTATGAAATGAAAAGGGTTAAAGAAGTTAAAGAAATAGTTACCTCAGTTATGATAGGAACAAAAATTTCATTGGATCAAGCTCAAAATAAATATTATTTGTTTCCAGAAGGTTACGTTAGACAACCAACAAAACCAATACAAATAACAGAAGAAATGAAAAATTCTGAAATTTACAAATTAATCAATGAGTCAAAAACTATATGTTTTGTAGGAGACAGCATAACTGCCGGATCTAGAAACGGAGGCTATGGTTGGTATGAGCCTCTTATGGCTGCTTTTGAGGGGAAAACAGTTTATAGAGAAGCATGGGATTCGGCAACTACTAAAACTTTGTTGGAGAATTCAGATAAAATTTCTGCAAATAAAGCCGATATATATGTTGTAGCCATTGGCACCAATGATGTTAGATACAGAGATAAAAAAACATGTGCTATGGATTCTGATACATATGTAAAAAACATAAAAACTTTAATAGAAAAAATAACTACTTTAAATAAAAGTGCTAAATTTGTTTTAATAAGCCCGTGGTTATCTCTTAACAATGATCCAAATTCAAAACTTGAAGTTGAAGAAAGAGACGCTATGTTAAAAGAATACGGAGAGAAATTAAAAATATATAGCGATAAGGATGGATACTTGTTTATTGATGTCAACGAAGCGATATATAATGAAATACAGAATTCTTCAACAGATGATTATTTGTTAGATCATATTCATCCAAATGCAGGAGAAGGGATTAAATTGTATAGCAAGATAGTATTGTTGGCTGATTAAATATTATTTAAGACATAAACTTACAATTTGCTTTGGTTCTATTCTAATATTTGAATAAATGTAATTAAAATGTAATTAAAATAAAATATAATTTAAATTAAGAAGTAATCAAAAAAAAATCTCATTGGTGTATAATAAATTATTATTAATCCAGATTGGTTGTTTCACAAAAATATCTTCAGCTACAATAGAATAATTTTATAAACTTTTGTTCTTATATTCATAAGATAATACTATAAGTTTATTAAATATTATGATTGTTTATACTATTGTGTTTAAAGGTTTATCCAAGGGGTATTAATATATATGATTCATATAAAATACTAAGATATTGTGGTAAAAGAGACTAAAAATTTGTATTGACATATTTTGGAATGCAGTATATTCTGTTATAAAAAGAGAACGTTTATGTGTGAATATTTATTTTCAGTAGATATAATATATATAATTATGAAAATCATATATATTAATAAAAGAAGAATGGAGGAATGGAAGATGCTGTTTAAAATAAAAGCTATTAAAGAAGAATCAGGTCAGGCAATGGTTTTATTCGCATTGGCGTTTATTGTGCTTTGTGGATTTACAGCCTTAGCTGTAGATGTAGGAAGTTTTACTCATGAAAAATCAGAATTGCAGAATGCTGCTGATGCAGCAGCTTTGGCTGGAGCGCAGGTACTTCCGGATGGAGATGCAGAAGCAGTAGCTATTCAATATGCATCATTGAATGGAGAAACAGGAGACGTCGTAACTCCAGTTGTATCAGCTGATAAGCTGAATATAACTGTTTCAATTAAACGTGATACACCAAGGTATTTATCTAAAGTTATAAGCTCTGATGATATTCAAGAGCTTAATGCTAAAGCTGTAGCTTCTATTACAAAAAATGAAACACCTGTGGAAATGATAACAACTAGTACTACGGACAGTGGTGATCCAGCGGGTAGTGTATCAGGCGTTGTCCCCATAGGAGTAGAAGAACCGTTAACTTCATTTACGTACGGTGAGCTATACACAATAAAAGAAGGCGGAGGAAGCGCTATTTATACCGGAAACTATGGTGCGGTAGCTCTTGGAGGCACAGGTGAAAGTACTTTTGAAACTAATCTTAGAGAAGGATATAAAGGAGTGCTTACTGTAGGGGATAAAATTCTTACTGAGCCCGGGGTAATGGGAGGAGCAAACGATGCAATACTTGACCGCATTGCAAGCGACCCTGATGCGACCTATGAAACAGTTGAAGATGACTCTCCTAGGCTGGTTACAGTTATAATTGTAGATACTATGTATGTTAACGGAAGAAAAGAAGTTACAATAGTTGGTTTTGCACGTTTCTTCCTTGAATCCGGTGCAGATAAGGTATCAGGTAAATACCAGACAACAGGCAGATTCTTGGAAAAAATTGTACCGAATTCTACGCCGGGTACCGGTGAAGATTTTGGAGGCCATGCACCTACTACAACCACAACTACTACAACTACTTATACTACAACATATACTTTGCCTCAGCTTACAGATTAAGGAATTTGCATAATGAATATTTTATTTGTGATACTGTGTGCTTTTATAGGAATTATTTTAGGTTATAAGGTTATGGATATATCTCATAAAATTGTAATTTATAAAAAAAGTGAAGATAAAGCATCTAAGAGAGCAGAATTTTTAGATTCCCAAATGTACCGTGCTATACTATGTTTGATTTGCGGTTCTGCATGGACAATATGTGCTCTAAGAATGGATAACTATATAGTTTCTATAGTTATTGGGATTTTAATTACTGTAGGAATCATAATAGCCTATATAGATATAAAAATCAGAATAATTCCTAATGAACTTGTTTTAATCATGATAATAGTTGGCATAATGTTTCAGATATTGTATTACGGACCAAAGGCATTAATTGGAGCAATAATATCCATGGTGGTGATGATGGCTGTCTTCACTTCTGTTGCCGGCTTTATTGGTTTTGGAAAAGTAGGAGCAGGGGATGTCAAACTTGCAGGAGCTATGGGACTTGCACTGGGGTATCCGCTGATTATAACAGCAGTCTTAATTATGTCGGTTGTGTTATTGATATTTATACTGGTTGGCATGGCTCTTAAAAAAATATATTTATCGACCATGCTTCCCATGGCGCCGTTTATGTTATCTGGATTCATAGTTGGATTGATGACTTTGATGTTAAATGTATGAGGTGTTTATGAAAATAATTAACTGGCTCGCAAAGGAAGAAAGCGGTCAAGGAATGGTTGAATACGGGTTGATTATTACGTTAATTGCAGTGGCAGCGTTGGGTGGGTTATTGATGCTTAAAGATGGTGTAGTTAACATGTATGATAAAATAAATACAGAAGTATCATAATAAGCAGAGATTTCAAATTATACGTGATTATAATTATTATAGTTATAATAATTTTAATAAATAAAATTATAACATGGGGGTCAAAAATGAAAAAAATAATGAACTGGTTAAAAAATGAAGAAAGCGGTCAAGGAATGGTTGAGTATGGGTTAATAATCGTGGTAGTTGCTTTAGTAGTAATCGGAGGATTATCTTTATTAGGAACTAGACTAAATACTTTATTTGGTACAGATGTTGTAAACGAACTGTCTTAATACATACTTAACAAAAGCACCGGCTCGTCCGTCAAGGTCGGGTCGGTGTTTTCCTAATTAGGCAAGAATAGGGGTGAGTTAATGATATTTAAAAGCGAAAAAGGTCAGGCCATGGTTGAATTTGCACTTATATTGATACCGATGCTCATTTTAATCGGCGGAATTATTGACTTCGGTTGGATTTTTTATCACAAGGTGATTGTAAATAACGCAGCAAGAGAGGGTGCTAGGTATGCTGCCATCCATGCAAAAGATACCACCTATGATACAGATACGGAATCTTTAATAAATGGTATTTTACCGCCAACATTGATAAGAGGGGTTGATCCGATTTCAGTGGATAAGGACAGACCTGCAACCGGTGATATCACCGTTACTATAACAGGTGATGTAGATATACTTACCCCTTTCATATCTATGATATTTACTGATTCAAATGCAGGCAGAGACGGAATACAGAAAGAAATAACCAGTACGACAATTATGAAAATGGAATAACTAAGTCATTAATTAATAATTTGCAGTGATTACAAGGAGGACATATGAAAAAGGTTAAGTTAATAGCGATAGTATCAGCACTTATTGTTGCTGTTTTAATATACAATTTTTTAAATGAGCTAAGCAAACCGACCATAGTAGAAATAACTAAGACAAAAGTAGTTGTAGCAACACAGGATATTTTGCCGAACATCCCCATAACAGCGGATATGCTGAAAGTTGCCGAGATACCAGAAGAAGCGGTACATTTACAATCCGTAAAAAATTCTGAAGAGGTTGTTGGTAAAGTGACAAGCTCTAAAATAATTTCAGGAGAACAGATCTTGTCATCAAAGCTGATTACTCCCGGAGAGTCAACTCCTAATGGAACACTTGCATACAGCATAGAGCCGGGTATGCGTGCCATAACCATTGCTGTAAGTAACATAACCGGATTATCAAATATGATAGTCCCTGAGAATAAGGTTGACATTATTGGGCAATATAAAGTTTCTGTTCCACAGCCAAACGGAGAAGAAAAGGATATCGATTATTCTGTCATGCTTTTGGAAAATGTAAAGGTTCTTGCAGTGGATGGAAGCAAGACTGAACAAGAAAAGGAAGTCAGCGAAGCAGCATATACATCTATTACATTGCAGGTTACTCCTTTGCAGGCTATAGAAACAAGCATGTCGGAATTTAAAGGACAACTTAGAGCAATTTTAAGATCGCCATTGGATGAAGGAACTACATCATTGCCGGCATTGACTGTTGATAAAATAATATTTAAAAACAAATAGGGGGCAGACGAATGAAAATACATGTACTTTTAATAAGCAAAATGGAAAGAAACTTAGGTCTGCTTAAAAGAATGATAGAAGATGAGGAAATAGTTGTTTTAGGTGATTCGGCAGGTGGCAGCTTAGCACTTGATAAAATAGAAAATACGTCTCCTGATATAATCATTATGACTTTAGGCGCAGGGGATACGGATGTGCTTAATCTCGCTGAAAGAATTATACTTCATCGACCGCGAACATTTGTAATTTTAGTGGCTGAACATCTTGATGTTGAGATGATGCAAAGCGCAATCAAGGTGGGATGCCACAACATCATAGAGCTTCCTTCATCACCAAAGGAATTTTCTGATTATATAAAATCTGTATATAACAACGAAAAAATTCGTTTAAAATCACTTAATGAAAAAGAAAATTTGTTGTGGTCCTCCACAGTCATATCGGTATTCGGTGCCAAGGGCGGACTTGGAAAGACCACAATTGCAGCCAACCTTGCTGTAAAGTTGGCTGAAAAAAGAAAAAAGGTTGTGTTGGTTGATTTAGATTTGCAGTTTGGAGACATAAACATATTTTTAGATATTGAACCAAAGGAAACAATTATTGAATTAGTTCAGGAAGTAATCACTCCAAGTATTGATTCTGTAAGAAGCTACATGACTGTTCACTCCAGCGGGGTCCATGTTTTATGTGCTCCCAGGAGCCCTGAATATGCAGAGCTGGTGTCCCCTGAAAGAGTGTTAAGCTTATTGAGCCTGCTACGTACATATTATGACTATGTAATAATTGATACCGCACCATCTTTTTCGGAAATCAATATGACGGCAATAGAATCATCATCGCTTATATTTTTTGTTACTGGACTTGATATTTCCATATTAAAAAATTCAAAACTGAGCATATCGTTGTTGGAATCCTTACAACAAACGGATAAGGTAAGGGTAATTGTAAACAGAGCAGTTGATACGAATTCAATCTCAATAAATGATGTGCAAAAAATAATAGGATATCCAATATGGGCTAAGATACCAAGTGATTATAAGGTGTCTGTAAATGCGTTAAACAGGGGAATTCCTTTTGTAACAGGCGCCCCAAGCAGCAAGTTGAGCCAATCCATAAATGATTTAGCTGATATTTTGGTTAGTGGCGCTGCAATGGATTCTGTTAAAGAAAATAAAAAATCAAAAGGTTTTAAACTTAAATTTCCAAGAAAAAATTATTAATTCTGAGGCGGCGATTATATGAGTTTGTTGGATAGATTAGAAAAGCAAAAAATTGGAAGTGATAGTAACCAAGCTGAAGATAGTGCAACCGGTTTAAATACTGGCAATAAAATATATGTTGATGAATATGCTGATTTGAAAGAAAAAGTACATAAGCAGTTTATTGAAAATGTTAATCAGCAGGATATAAATTTATTCGATATAGAAGAAGATCAGGAAGAACAGCTTTTAAAAATAATGGAGTCTATAATAGAAGTCAGAGCCGCGAATATTTCTAGAACTGAACGCTCACGTTTATTAAAGGAAATATATGATGATGTAATGGGACTGGGTCCGCTGGAGCCACTGCTAAATGATTCGGAAATTACCGAGATTATGGTCAATGGACCTTATCGTATATATGTAGAAAGAAAAGGAAAATTGGAGTTGTCAAATGTTGTATTCAGAGATAACAATCATGTGTTAAATGTGATTAATAGAATTGTTACTTCTGTAGGAAGACGTATAGACGAAGCAAGTCCCATGGTTGATGCAAGGTTAAAGGATGGCTCTCGTTTTAATGCAGTCATACCTCCACTATCGTTAGTGGGTCCTACAATGACAATTCGTAAATTTTTTAAAAAACCCTTGACTGCTGCTGATTTGATTAAATTTAATTCTATTTCTCCTAAAATGGTTTCTTTTTTGGAAGCATGCGTAAAGGGAAAATTAAACATTATAGTTTCAGGTGGAACTGGCAGCGGTAAGACAACATTGCTCAATGTTTTATCTAGTTGTATACCTAATAATGAACGTATAGTTACTATTGAGGATGCAGCAGAGCTGCAGTTAATGCAGGATCATGTGGTAACACTTGAAAGCAGACCTCCAAATTTAGAGGGTGTAGGACAGGTCTCAATCAGGGATTTAGTTAGAAACTCATTACGTATGCGTCCAGACAGGATCATCGTAGGCGAAGTTCGTTCTGGAGAAACACTGGATATGCTTCAGGCTATGAATACAGGGCATGACGGTTCACTGACAACAGCACATGCAAATTCTCCAAGAGAATTGATGTCACGTCTGGAAACTATGGTATTGATGTCAGGCATGGATTTGCCGGTAAAAGCTATAAGGGAACAAATTCATTCCGCACTTGATATTGTTGTTCATCAACAACGCTTGAGGGATGGTTCGAGAAAAGTTGTCAATATAACCGAAGTAGTGGGAATGGAAGGAGATACTATTACATTACAAGATATTTATAATTATAAAATGGATGGCGTTGATAACTTTGGCAGGATAAAGGGAAACTTCGTTACTACCGGAATTCGTCCTAAATTTTTAGAAAAGCTAACAGCGAGCGGTATAATTATAAGGGATGATTGGTTCATGAATTGAGGTGAAGGTATGCAAATTGTTTTAATATCTATTTTTGCTGCACTTTTAGTATATCTGCTGATAAATATAATATATTCGTCAACAGGTAAAGAAAAAGTCAGAAAAAGGGTTGAACTATATTTTAA
Source organism: Firmicutes bacterium UBA6113 (assembly GCA_002422545.1). Classification (GTDB taxonomy): domain Bacteria; phylum Bacillota; class Clostridia; order Tissierellales; family Sedimentibacteraceae; genus Sedimentibacter. Next base: position 82,272 of record DIWF01000014.1, read on the forward strand.
AGAAAATAGAGCTGAGGATGTACAGGAACAGTTCATAAGGGAAAAAAACCAAGAAGAGCAGAAAAAAAGAAAAGACAAGATGAAGTTGATAAGCAAGGATTTTGGTAATTATATCGCATCCTCAGGTATCAAACTTACAGCAAACGAGTTTATATACATGTGGACAGGGTTAACCTTGGTACCCATGATAGTAGTTGTTCTTCTTGGAGGAGAACTATTGACTGCTTCTGCAGTTGCTATAATTGGATTTGCAATTCCTCCTATTCTAATTGGAAGATCCAGAAAAAAAAGAGCTGAGCTTTTCAACAAACAATTGAGTGAAGCTTTAATCATGATGGGCAACAGCATAAAGGGTGGTTTTACATTCATGCAATCAATGGAAAGCATATCAACAGAAATGCAGCCTCCTATCTCATCTGAATTCGCAAAGGTATTAAGAGAAGTACATTACGGAGTGAGTCAGGAAGAAGCGCTTAAACACATGGTTGAACGAACACAGAACCGTGATTTAGAATTATTGGTATCTGCAGTTGTAACATCCACACAAGTAGGCAGTAATTTAACAGACATTCTTGATACAATATCGGTGACTATAAGAGATCGTATAAAAATGAAGCAGGATATCAATACTTTGACAGCACAGGGAAGGATATCCGGAATTATAATCGGTTCATTGCCTGTTGTTTTAATACTCGCTCTAATGATTATAAACCCTGAATATTATGAAGGTTTTTTTGATGCCACAATAGGAAAAGTTTTAATTGTGTTGTCCATATTCATGGAGACTATTGGATTCTTAGTAATAAAAAAAATAATCAATATTAAAATGTGAGGTGTGTATGGCTGCATATATTTCTGCATTAATTGGAATTATTGTGTTTTGCCTAATAATTATAGCTCTTCAAGGCTATGGTATTGTAAATGATACTATAAGTGAAAGACTTGCGAAGACAGCTGCTGTTCATACTGAGATCGTTGCAGATGAAGAGATGGAGAAGCCATTAAATGAACGTTTTATCAAGCCCATATTGTCTTATTTGACTAGAATAGTGAGCAAGTTTTTACCTTCGGATAACGACAATAAAAAATCAGAGGAACTTAGAAAGAAACTTCGTCAAGCCGGAATTACGATATTGATAAGCGAATATACCGCAATCAGGCTTGTTGCCATTATTGGTATTGCTGCTGCATTTTTTCTTGTTGGAATTTTTTTAAAACAAAGCAATCTGATAAAACTATTGATGCCTATCTTTGGTGCATATGCAGCATTTGCTGTTCTGAGATTTGATTTGGAAAGCAGGATAACTAAGAGACGAGAATTAATTGAAAGGCAAATGCCTGATGTATTCGATATGATAAGCGTAAATGTGGAGGCAGGTCTTGGCTTTGAACAAGCAATTCTGCATGTTATGAAACACTTTGAAGGTCCGCTGATAGATGAACTTACAATTACATACAGAGAAATGTCCATGGGAAGAAGCAGAAGAGATGCATTACAGGGGTTAGGAGAACGATGTGATATCGATGACATGAAGACATTTACAGGAGCTGTCATACAAGCAGGGAAAATGGGTATATCCTTAAAAAATGTTTTACGAGCACAGGCTGCAGCCATCAGGCAAAACAGAAAAGCTAAAGTTGAAGAAAAAGCAATGAAAATTTCTGTAAAAATGTTATTACCTATGGTTATGTTTATTTTTCCGGTAATTTTCATTGTGTTGATGGGACCAGCAGTTATTAGGATTATGGAGGTGTTTAAGTAGGATATGAGATTATTAAATAATAATAAATTAATAGCAAGTAGTGTTAAAGTTGCAAATTCATATATTACTAGATTGGTGGGTTTGTTAGACAGGAAAAATATAGATGAAAATGAAGGGCTTTTATTGATAAGATGTTCTTCAATCCATTGTTTTTTTATGAGATTTACAATTGACACAGTTTATTTGTCAAAAGATATGGAAGTGCTTTACAAAGAAACAATAAAGCCATGGAAAATAGGTAAGTTTGTGAAGAATACATATAATATATTGGAACTTAAAGAAGGTAAATCTAAAGAAATAACCGTGGGGGATATACTTTATTTCGTAGAATAAAGTATATTATACATTTAATTTAGAATTGTTTAATTGTAATAATTTGGTCTCCTGAAGTAATCTGTCGAGGCTAAGTCTAGGTTGATTCAACAAGCAAAAATGATAAGAGTTCAATTCAGGGTTAAATGGTGTATTCATTTGTTGAATACACCATTTAAATTATAGCAACCATTTCTTAGATTTAAATTGGAAGCAGCAAAAGAAATTTCTGTTGTATCATTGTATTTAGTGAATAAGTATTGTATAATATTGGCATTACAAAACTCTGGAGGATTTAAATGAAAGAAAATGACAATAAAAATATAGTAGGTATGATTCGTGACAAAACTGAAGAAGCTGATTTAAACAGTGTTTTAAAAAGTACATTTGGCGGATATACAAAACAATCTGTTCATGAGTATTTGACTATATTGCGCAAGCAGCAGCAAACATCGCAGGAAACATTTTCGAGAAACCTCCAAACTTTATTTGAAGAAAAAGAAACTATAAAAAAAAGCAACGAAACTATATTAGCCCGCTACAACAAACTGTCAGCCGAATATGAGAATTTATCGGAATCATTGAAGAACATTAAGATAGAAGATTCAGAATACTCAGCTCAGACAGTTATAACGCTTAAAAACAGCATATTATCATTGGAAGAGGAAGTAAAGAAATACAACAGAGAGAGAAAAGCTCTGGAAAATGAAATAGAACGTCGGAATGATGAAATAAATAATCTGCAAATAAAGCTTGAGCATTCAATGCAGGAGACAGAAGCTCATAAAGCAATGCTTAAGGCTGAAAAATCAGAAACTAAAAAACAACGGGATACTGTTGCCGATTTGTCACGTCTGTTGGAGGAAGAAAAAAACGAAGTAAAATACTTAAGAAGTACAATGACAGATGGAAAGTTTGCTGATTTAAATTCAAAAATTGGCGAACTGAGCGCTCAGCTTGCGGCGATGACAGAAATCATTAAAAAGCAGAATCTTGAAAATGATTTGAAAGAAAAGACAATTGAAACACTGAATGATGAAATTGCATTGTTGAAGCAAAAATTAAGCACCATGAACAATTCGCTGCAATCATCTAACAAACAAAATGACAAACTGCTTGTGGCTAATGAAGCTTTGAAATGCAAGCTGCAGGAAGAATATAAAAAGTCAATAGATTTGATCAATGAAAATTCAAATATTGCAATAGAAAGACTTATTGCTCAGAAAAATCTAAGCACTGCTGAAGCAAAAATTACTTCTTTGGAAATGCAGCTGCTTAAACAAAAAAAATCTGAAGATATAATAATATTGCATGATAAAATTGAAGAAAATATATCAAAGAAAGATTTTGCAGGTAATGTTTAATTTTATTTATAAATACTAAAAAGGTGAATAAAATTGACAATCCCTCATTTTAGTGCTAAGATATTGTTGTCACGGGGCAAAGTGACTAGAGCAAAAAATTTGGAGGGTACAAATGAAATCATTAATTAGATTGAGAATGAGCGCACACGATGCTCATTACGGCGGAGAATTGGTGGATGGAGCCAGAATGCTGGGACTGTTCGGAGATGTTGCAACAGAACTTTTAATCTTGAACGACGGAGACGAAGGTTTGTTTTGCGCATATGACAATGTAGAATTCCTGGCACCTGTTTATGCAGGAGATTACATCGAAGCTGAGGGAGAAATAATCTCTGTGGGCAATTCTTCAAGAAAAATGAAATTTGAAGCAAGAAAAGTTATAGTTCCAAGAAAAGACATAAACGATTCTGCTTGTGACTTTTTGGAAGAACCAATAATTGTTTGCAGAGCTACAGGTACTTGTGTGGTTCCAAAAGACAAACAAAGAAAATAATTAACAAAAAAATTTCCTTAGGACGTTGGTTATACAACCATCGTCCTTTTTGTGTTAAATTTCTTTTAAGTTAATTTTATAATTACATTAAATTATGTATATACATTTATATATTTCTTTAAATTAATATTAAGATGTGTAAATATAATAGATAAATTTTTAACAATAAAATCATTTACAAAAACATACTTGGTAATTATAATTTATATACACTGCAGAAAGTTATATTTAATAGATAATATAAAATTAAAAGGGAATTGTATGAATAAGAATTCATCAAGACTTGGAGAACTTCTTCTTTCAAATAATGAAATTACCTTGGAGCAGCTGGAGGCTGCATTGGATGAACAAGCTTCATCCCATGAAAAACTGGGCAGTATATTGATTAAAAAAGGATACGCCTCTGAAGTGGATGTTTTGAGATATTTGTCTTCTCAGACTGGCATCAAAATAATCAATTTGGACAACTTGGCAGTCAATAAGGATGCAGCAAGAATTATATCTGAAAAGCTTGCAAGGAGGACTAATTCAATACCTGTTCAATTTTCAGATAGTAAGCTCCTCGTTGCAATGATGGATCCTTTAAACATCTTTGATATTGAAGACATAGAGCTTGAGGCAGGAATGAAGGTTGAAGCTTCATTTGCTTTAAAATCACAAATCACTGAAGCTATTGATAAATTCATGAGCAGCAGAAACACTGAAATTGCCGCCAGAGAAATTACCAGTGATTTATCTGCTGAAATTGAATCAACTAGTGATAAACCAGAAGATGAATATATAAATAATTCTCCGGTTGTCAGGCTTGTGAATTCTCTCATAGAGCAGGCACTTAAAATGGAGGCAAGCGACATACATATTGAACCTTTAGTTGATAAAATAAGAGTTAGGTTCAGAATTGACGGAGAACTTCATGAGACACTTGAAATCCCGATTAAATCACATTCTGCCATTGTAACAAGGATAAAAGTTATGGCAGGAATGAACATTGCTGAAAAAAGGCTGCCGCAGGATGGAAGGCTTGAGATGAACGTAGACTCTGCATCAATCGATATGAGAATTTCAGTGCTGCCTACAGTGTACGGAGAGAAAATTGTTCTTAGGATTTTAAACAGAGGCAATTTTTTAAAGTCAAAGTATGAGCTTGGATTTACTGAAAAAAATTTAAGAAACTTTGATGCTATAATGGAATGCCCAAATGGGATCATTTTAATAGCAGGTCCTACGGGAAGCGGAAAAACCACAACCTTGTATGCATATTTAAATGAATTGAACAACATAAATAAAAACATAATAACTGTTGAAGATCCTGTTGAATACAAAATTCACGGCATCAACCAGGTGCAATCCAATTCAAAAATAGGTCTTTCTTTTGCATCGGGACTAAGGTCTATTTTGAGGCAGGATCCGGATATTATCATGATTGGTGAAATCAGGGATGAAGAAACTGCTGAAATTGCAGTGAGAGCAGCAATAACAGGGCATCTTGTCATCAGCACAATCCATACAAATGATGCTCCTTCTGCTGTCATAAGGCTTGAAGATATGGGAATAAAGCCATTCCTTGTTGCTGCATCTCTAAGAGGAGTAATTTCACAGAGACTTGTGAAGAAAATCTGTACAAACTGCAAAGAACAATACATGTCTAGCAGTTTTGAAAACAATTTGCTTGAACTTGAAAATAGCGTTACCTTGTACAAGGGAGCAGGATGCTCTAAATGCTATAATACAGGTTACTCAGGGAGAATTGGAATTCACGAGGTTATGAAAGTAGAACAGAATATGAGAAACATAATTTACAAAGGCGGTTCTACGGATGAACTTTGTGAAGAAGCCGTAAAAAACGGCATGACAACATTAAAGGATAATTGCAGGCAGCTTGTGCTTGAAGGAATTACTTCTGTTGAGGAATATTCACAGGTGGTATACAGACTGTGATAGATGAAACTGGAGGAAGAAATGACTTTGTACAAATGCAGGGTGTTCAACAGTTCCGGAGAAAGACATTCATTAAAAATTGATGGTTACTCCGAAGATGACATCCTTGCTGAATTAAGAAAAAATAATTTTATAGTTTCTGATATAAAAAGGCACGTGAAACTGTCTGAAAGGAACCTGATACCGCAAAAATCAGGCAAAATAAAACTAAAGGAACTTTCCATGTTTTGCAGGCAGATGAATTCAATGCTTAAGTCAGGAATTACCATAGAGAAGTGCATTGAAATATTAAGCATTCAAACAGAAGATAAAAATTTCTGCACAGTGCTTAAAAATATGTACAAGAAGCTCCTGACAGGAAGCACATTTTCTGAAGCAGTTGAAAACAACAAAGAAGTATTTCCTGCAATGTTTCTTTCAATGGTTCGCGCAGGTGAGTTAAGTGGAAATATTGAACTTGTAATGGGGCGGCTTGCTGTTCAATATGGAAAGGAATACAAGACTGAAAGCAAAGTTAAATCTGCACTGACGTACCCTGTTGTTTTGACTGTTGTTGCAACTGTTATGGTCATATTTCTGCTTATATATGTAATGCCAACTTTTGTGGATTTATACGAGAGCTCAGGAGTTGCTTTGCCTTATGTGACAAGGATAATGCTTAAGCTTAGCAGTGGGCTTCAAAATTACTGGCAGTTCATTGCTATTACTATGTTAACTGTAGTCCTGCTTATCATCAGATTGATGAAAAATGAAAATGTAAGATATAAAATTGACAGCTTTAAGCTTATGCTTCCGCTGTACAAAGGCTTGAAGGTGAAACTGGCTGCATCCAGGTTTTCAAGAACATTGTCAACTCTGGTTGAAAGCGGCGTACCGCTTCTTTCCGGTCTTGAAGCTGTGTCTATGATTGTTGGAAATGAAAGTATTAAGAGGCTTATTTTGTGTGCAAGAGAGGATGTGAGAAAAGGATCCTCTCTTTCTTGTTCTATTGAAAATTACAGCATCTTTCCACCAATGGTTCATAACATGATTAGAATAGGTGAGGAATCCGGAGAACTTGAAGATATTCTAAACAAGACTGCGGATTTTTATGATGAAGAAGTTGAAAATTCTATTCAGAAACTGGTTGCACTCATTGAGCCGGTTATGATTGTGTTGATGGCTGCGATAATTGGATTTATTATGCTGGCCATGATTACTCCCATGTTTGACATGGTAAATACAGTACAATAATAAAGCCATAATTTTAGTCGAAATTAATTTTCCTGAGAAATATGCGCGCTATTTAATGAAGGAATATTAATAATAAAATAAGGAGAGCTTTTATGAAGAGAAAGAACGAAAAAGGTTTCACACTTGTGGAACTGATTGTTGTAATGGCTGTTCTTGCGGTAATTTCTGCAATTGCAGTACCGAGGTTTTTAGGCGTGCAGGAAGATGCAAAACTTGAAGCTGATTATGCTACAGCAGCAATGCTGGGTAAGGCAGCTGAGTTGTACTTGGTTAATGATGAGAATACGACTGAAGAATTAGATGCTGCTGCATCCGCTGTTGTGTTGCAAGATTTGTTGAAAACAACAAAGATTGATTTTGTATCTAAAGATTTTGATGGAAATGAAGGCTTAATAGATTTTGAAGAGGGAACTAATGGGGAAGTAATTGTAAGTGCACCAATAGGTGCAGCCACAGAAGTAACACAAATGTATCCAAAATAATAATATATTATTTAATAATTTTTGATTGCATAATCCGGGCGGGCACAAGACCCGCCCCTACGAGTTGGTAATTTTGAGTAATTGCGGTGAATTTGAAGTCCACCATCACATACGAAACGGTAATTGCAAATATTGGCGATTGCGAGTGAATTTGAAATCTCATATTGTAGGGGAGAGCCTTGTGCTCTCCCGCAGATAGCAAAACAATGAAAGTTAAGGTAGTACATATCATTATAGATAAATTAATGAATATTGGCAATTGACGAGTGAATTTGAAATCCCAATTGTAGGGGAGAGCCTTGTGCTCTCCCGCATATAACAAAACTATATATGAACCGAGGTTGTTATGTTGGTGATGTTTTTTATATATGGCTTAGTAATTGGTTCATTTTTGAATGTATGCATTTTCAGGATACCGGAAGGAATTTCAGTTATCAGTCCCAATTCGTCATGCAGCAGCTGCGGTCACAGACTTTATTTCAGGGATATGATACCGGTTGTTAACTACATCGCAAACAACGGGAGATGCAGATATTGCAATGCATCATATTCAGTGCAGTATTCCATAATTGAATTTTTGAATGCTGTACTATATTTAATGATTGCATTGAAACATGGCTGGAGTTTTTATGGTGCTGTTTATTGTATCTTGGCAAGTTTATTACTGACTGTAAGTTTGATAGATATTAAGTACATGATAATACCTGATAGTTTGAATGTTGTTGGGGCGGTTATAGGAGCCATCATAATTATTTATGACAGCAGTCTAATTTGGGATAAGTTCATAGGGTTCGCAGTTGGTTTTTCTATTTTTTCAGTGTTGGCATTTTTCACCGGTGCCATGGGAGGCGGAGATATAAAGCTCATGACAACGCTTGGGTTGATTTTTGGAGTAAAAGGGATATTATTCATAACAGTATTTTCATTTTTCATTGGAGCTTTGGTTTGTGCTGGTTTGATTGCATTAAAAATTAAAAGCATGAAGGATAAGATTCCTTTCGGGCCATTTATATGTATGGCTGCATTGCTGTATATTTTTTGCGGCAATGAAATAATAAAAGTTTATTTAAAACTAATTTGGTAATTTAGGTCTTCCGAATATGTCATACTGGGCGTAGTCCAAAAGAGATACTTCGCTACACTCAGGATGACATAATCAGGATTTGACAATAGTATAAATTGATTTAAAGTTGATAATTTATTATTTGTAAGACAAGGTGATAGTTATGTCAAAATTACTTGCTGTTGAATTTAATGATCATAGTATTAAATTCATGGAAGGCAGCAGAAAAGGAAAAACGCTTCACGTTTTAAAAAAAGGCGAAACAGATTTACCTGACGGTATTTTGTCTGATGGGATGCCTAAAAGTATGGCGGAAGTTACAGATGTCATAAAGAAATCTCTTGGGAATTCTTATAAGCATAAGAAAGCTATGTTTCTCATTAATTCAAATTCAGTCTTTATCAGAAGAATAGAACTTCCTTATGTAAAAAACTTTAAGGAAACAAGGGCAATGATCAATTTCAAACTTCAAGAGATGCTGCCTTCTTATATATATCAATATAAAATCATGTACAAAACATTAGAAATATATATGAGTGAAGGTGTTAAAAAAGCAAGATATATAGTATTCGGCATGCCTTTGAAAATGTATGAGGGGTATATAGAAATTTCTGAAAAATTAAAACTGGACTTAGCAGCAATGGACATTTCATCAAATTTCATAGATTACATTTTAAAAGAAAGCACAGTAAGCAGCAATAGTGAAAAAAAGAACATAATAGCAGTAATAAATACCGAAAAATCAAACATTAATCTTAGCATAATCAACAAAGGTATTGCTGAGCTTTTCAGGATAACAGAATATGATTATGAAGATATTTCACGATTAGAACAAAACATCAATGGAACAATTTTAAAATGTATTTATGAAATACGTAAATACATGAAATATTACACTTCATTAGACACGGACAATATTATTGGAAAAATATACTTGTTTGGAGAATCCGTCAATGATGAATTTAAAGAAAATTTATCTGACTTTGGTATAGAAGTTGAAACTATTATAGAGATGCCGGGTATTCTCATAGACGGGAAAGAAGTAAAAGATGAGTTTTACAATTATTTTAATTTAACAGCTTCATTTTATACAGATAAAATTCACGTTGATTTTCTAACAGAGAAGAAGATTAGACAGAAAAACAGACTTAGTTTTGAAGTTGCTGTCATGTCTGTAGTTCTCATAATAGCTTTAGTGTTGTCTTATAATTTTCTTAGGTTTAATCTTAAGACAAGCATATTGGATAATGAAGCATATTCAAAGAAAGTATTCCTTAACAATGAAGATAACATTTTATTGAACAATGAAATAGAAAACATCAAGAAAAAAACTTTGTTTCTTGAAAATTATATAATCATAGCTGGTGAAGTGGAGGAGAAATCAAGACTGGACAATCTAATCAGCTCTAGACTGTTCGATAAAATCATAGACTGTGCTCCGGATGACACCAAAATAAATTCTTTTTTTACAGATGTAAATAATGTGGAAATAAATTGTGAGTCATCTTCCTTAAGAAGCGTCGCATTGTTTGTTGAAAATTTACGAAACGTTGAATTTGTAAACAATGTCAATATGACAAATGTGGCAGTTAATAAGGATGGGGAAGTATCAAAATACACTTATGCAGTTACATGTTATTTGAAGGGTGTTGATTATGAAGAACAATAAATTTATTAAAACAGCAGTATTCATTGTATTGTCCATAGTTTTGCTTTTCACTGCAAAAGACAATGCATCAGCTGCATACAGTATTTTTAGCCTGACTGATGATGAATACACAAAAATCAGTCTAGACTATGAAAACATGTATGAAAACATAAAAAATAAAAAGATATATGAGGGAAAACTAAGAGACATCAGCAATAAAACCGCCAATCTCAATATTATGACAAATATAAAGCAGGAACAAATAATAAAGGTATTAAATGAATTTCTGTCAAGCTGCTCTATTGAAGCCTCTTCATTTGACTTTTCGGAATTTTCAAATTTAAATAATGTGGAGACAGAAGATTCCGAAGAAACTTCCGAAGACAAGATTGATTCAGCTGCTGTCAGTATTTCTTTTAAGGCTTCTTACAATAACATGCTTAAATTTATTGATGAAATTCAAAGAGGCAAAACCTCGGCAGCAATAAGCAGTGTTAAAGTAGTCATGAATGACAATGAAAAAGTTTACGGTACAATTGAAATTGTTTTTTATGCCTTGAAAATGGATGAAGTTTATGAATAGGATGAAGTTAATAATCTCAAACAATCGTGGTATGACGCTGGTTGAATTGGTAGTGACAATAGCAGTTTTAGGAATATTGATTGCACCTGTTACATCAATGTTTGTATTTTCGGCTAAAATCAACATGGCAGCCAGCAATGAGTTTAAGGCTGCCATGCTTGCTCAGTCGTATATGGAGGAAATTAAATCAATGGAGGAACTTGACACGCAAAAATATGTCTATAATGCCGGAACTGGAAATTACGAAAGATTTGTTCCGGAAACAGGCAGCGATTATGGAACTGAAATTACCATAAGTGCAGGAGAAGGAATAGTTTATTCTATAGACATTTCCATCATAAATGACGGTGAAGTTGTAAAGAGCCTTGAAGGAAGCAAAATTTTCGGAGAATGATTATGAACAATAAGGGTTCGACAATGGTGCTCCTTGTTATTGCTATGGCTGTAATAATGGCGCTGGGCGTTTCGATTTTAAATATTGCAATGATTCAGTACAACATAAGGAATTACAACACTGAGGCAAAACAGGCATTTTATAAGGCAGAAGACGGTCTTAATAAAGCTTTTTCAAATGTTTATACACTAATAGAGAAAGCATCTTTCAGTGCAATTGATGAAGCTGAAGAATACTTAAATTTGTATCCTCTTGATGAAAGCGGAGCAGAGAGTATTTTTTGTGCCCATTTTAAAAATTATGTAACTGTCAATTTTAAAAATAGAACTGAAATCAATTCTAATCCAACGGTTAAAATTACAGAACAGAATTTGCTTTTTTCCGGAAACAGATTAACTGCTCATTTAACATCAATCTACCGCACGGGAAAAATAGAAAAGCATGTTGAAGCAGACATTATAGTCGTGGTTCCTTCTTATTCGGATGTGAAAAACAATGTTTTTGAAGCAGCAGACTGCATTATGTTTGATAATTGGATAAATGTAAATTAAAAGGTAATGGAGGTTTATATGTTAAAAAACGAAGATGGTTTTACTCTGATAGAACTGCTGGTGGCTATTGGTCTAAGTGTCTTGGTCACTTCATTGGTAATAACTTTTTTTGTTGTAAACATAAAAACATACAAAGAATTGAATGATGAAGCAGAGCTGCAATTTCAAGCACAATATATATTGAATTTCATGTCCGACAAAATAATGGAATCCAAAGGCATTTCCTTGATGAAAAATTCACTGAACTACTATTCCATGACATCAGTTAGGATTGCAGGATCAATGCTTCCTGCTGAAAAGATATCATTTAGATTTGGTGATGGAGCAAGTGAAAATTATGTGTTTCAAATAGTAAACAAAAATATTCGCTACGGCATCGGCGGCAAAGACTTAAGTCCAACCGTGGAGCTTGGCAACTATGTAAAAGTAATGAACATATCATTATTAAACAGCGAAAGTTTAATAAATGTCAAAGTTTTTAAAATTAATTTGCTTCTTGAAAAAGGAAATCAGTCATTTCAAGCAGAGCAAGTTTTAAGTTTCAGAAACAATAATTTTGCTCAATAGAGGGTTTTGCAATTTTTATCAGTCAGCACTGTTCATTGTTATTATTTAAAAAAATAAATAGTCATTGCAATAAAATAAATACATTGACAAATACTGAATTAATTTATAAAATAAGCTATGGTATATTTTAGGTGGACTATGAGTAAAAGCGGGTTTACCCTAATAGAAACGGTTGTTACAATTTTCATATTGATTATTTTGATTTCATTAGCTGTCCCTAAGCTTGATATGGATTTTGCATATATGGACAAGATGGCTAATGAATTTGCCATGGATGTAAGATATATTCAGATGGAAAGTATGAAAGTACCTGGAGCTGAGTATAATATTCGAATTAACATGGCTGAAGGTTTTTATAATGTTGATGTGGATACTGTCACGGTCAAGACAGTCAAATTCAAGGAAAGATATAAAATCAGCTACAGCAACATTAATATGAATTCAATCGGATTTACGTATGAAGGGATGCCTGTTAATGCAGGTACATTTTCTATATTGGATACCAAATCTAATGAAAAAAAAGAAGTATCAATAGTTCCCACAACTGGAAGAACTATAATTAAAGAATAAGCAGCAATGTGCTGGTTATAATATACATAAAGGAGGAGACACTAACAATGATTACAGCAAGTGATTTTAAAAAGGGTATTACTATATCTTGGAATAATGGATTATGGCAGATAGTAGATTTTCAACATGTTAAACCTGGAAAGGGTGCTGCCTTTGTTAGAGCTAAATTAAAAAACATCATATCAGGGGCTATAAGAGAGGAAACTTTCAACCCTACAGAAAAATTTCCACTGGCGCGTATTGAAACTAAAGATATGCAATATTTATATAATGATGGACAATTGTATTATTTCATGGATCCAGAATCATTTGAACAAATTCCGTTAAACTATGACCAAGTTGAGGATGCTATTGTATATCTGAAGGAAAATGATTTTGCACAGATGAGATTCTATGAAGGCAAACCATTTGAAGTATCAGCGCCAAACTTTGTTGAGTTGGAAATAACTGAAACAGAGCCTGGATTTAAAGGAGATACTGCACAAGGAGCAACCAAGCCTGCTACAACTGAAACCGGTGCTAAAATAAACGTACCGCTTTTCGTTGAGATAGGAGATAGAGTGAAGATTGACACCAGAACCGGTGAATATCTATCAAGAGTTTAGGAGGTAAGATATGGATTTTTTGTATGAAAAAATTTCTTATTTGAGAGGTTTAGCTGACGGTTTAGACGTTAAAGCTGACACTAAAGAAGGCAAATTATTTAATGCGTTGATGGATGTTATCGAAGAAATAGCTGACGGTATGAGTGACATAGTTGAAGAGCAAGATGAAGTAAATGAGTACTTAGATTTATTAGATGAAGATTTATCAACTGTAGAAGAAGAATTGTTCGGTGATATGGAAATCGACGAAGATGATTACGATGATGATGATTATGACTTCGATTTCGATGACGAAGATGAATTTGATGAAGACTTCGATGATGAAGATCATTGCGGTTGTGAAGAAGAATAATAATAATTTGCAAAAAAAGCATTTCCATTTGGAAATGCTTTTTTAGTTACGGCCAGATTTCTTCCGGGTCAACGCCGTAAATTTGAACAACTTCAAACAAATCGCTGTTTGCAATGTCTTTTGGAGTTACAAGCCATGAACCGTCGTAGTCAACATCATATCCGCTCTGCATGAATGGATACCACACCAGATGTGAGCACTGCGTGCTCTTGAGCTTTTCAGGAACAGGATTCTTGCTGCTTAAAAGACCAACAAATAATCCGTAGGGCACATCATTTAAGTTGTTTTTTGCAAACTTTGCTATTTCATCCAATGTCTCCTGTGAAGTGTCTTTCAGCTTAAGCATCATGAATGAAGGGTACACTCTCCATTTGTTGATGTTTTGAAACATTGTATTAGTTCCTAATATTACTGCTTCGAGAGTTTCTCCTCTTTCTGCATCTGTTATTATGGCTGCGTGTCCATGGCGCCATCCAAGGGAATGAGTTGCCTTTGTTATGAGAACATAACCGTTTTCGTAGGGAGCAAAGTTGAATCCGTACATAGGCTTTCCTTCGTCATTCACAATGGATTCCTGACTGGTGATTATTCCTATGGGCTCGCAAAGAACATCATTATCTCTGAAAAATATTTCCTGGAATTTGATTATTTCAGATTTCCCGTCAGATTTGTTCATAAGTTCATCGATAGCAGTCTTGCCCAGGCCTGTCTGATAAAAAAGTTCTTTGTAGTCCTCCTCTGAAAGAGTTGTTTTTTCCAAAATGCTCATTATATCTTCCTTTGGATAATCCGGGCGAATGTATCCCGAGGGTTCAATCAATATTTCTGATATAGAAACGGCAGCGAAAATAAATATAGCAGCAAATAATATAATCTTAAATTTTCTATGATTGATTTGTTTTATCATAATATGTCCTTATCAAATAATATTCTGAAATGAAATTAACGTCATGAATAAACTGGAACAATTTTTTATGTCTGAATAAATAAATTATTGATGTTTTCAATATATCAATTATATAACAACATGAAAATATTGCAATGTAAAATAATAGAATGTAAAATATTAAATAAATTTCTACATAAAAATTATAGTTCAAGCTGTTAAAAATTCATTTGTTATGTTATAATATATATCATTTAAAATTGGAGGATTCTAATGAACAAATATAAAAGAGCAGGCAACTTCACAAGAGCCGTATGTTTCATTTTAGCCTTTGGTATGATAATAACCACATTTATGAGCATGCTAATTTACTTTTTCTAGGAAGTGACATATGAAGAATATTGTTGATAAATTAAATAAACAGGAACTGGAACACCCTTTGGATGAACAGCCGTTATACCACAAAAACTGTGCAGAGATAATGCTTATGGCAGCCGACGAACATTACAACCTGGGCCTTGACGAGAGGTTCTTTAAGGCTGTGTGCCCATTCGGTGGAGGTTTTCAGACAGAAAATACATGTGGAGCTCTTTTGGGAGCCATGGCAGCAATTGGATTGATATACACTGAAGAACGACCTACAACAAACGATAAAATGAAAGAAAAGACAAAACAATTTGTTGCTGAATTCGAAAAGGAATTCGGAGCATTGGATTGTGCGTACATCAAAGCACATCACAGAAGTGAAACAGAAGGATGCGCTCCTGTGAAGATAAGAACTGCAGAAGTGTTTGAAAGAGTAATCAATGATTAACAGGTGAATATGGAATACTTTGACTATTTAAAAGATATTAACGGAGTTGTGCTGAACAGACAGCAAATGGAAGCTGTTTCATTTGATAAGGGAAATGCCCTCGTGCTTTCAACAGCTGGTTCAGGAAAGACTACTGTGACAATTGCCAGAGCCGGAAGGCTGTTGTATGAAAACAAATGCAGCAGGAAAGTGCTGACAATTACATTTTCAAAAATGGCAGCCAATGACATGAAAAACAGGTTTCAATCTTATTTTGGCAGCGTGTATAAATCAAAAACCGAATTTTCAACCATTCATGCCTTTTCTTATAAAATTGTGAAGAGTTTTTACAAAAGAAAAGGCATTGATTTTGAGTTGTTGACCAACAGTTATCAGATTCTTGGGGAAATACTCAAATCTCATTATTCAAAATCATATTTCAATTATGTAAGCGATGAGGAAATAGAAAATTTGTCATCGGCCATTGGTTTTGTAAACAACATGATGATAAATCCAGCTGAATATAAAGACTACGGCATTGAAATTAAAGGTTTTGACACTATTTATGAAACATACCGGACTTACAAGTCAAAAAATAAGCTTATTGATTTTGATGATATGCTTCTTTTTGCTTACAAAATTATTAAAAGTTCGGACTATTACAGGGATTACATCAAAGACTCATTCCAATACGTGCAGATAGATGAAATGCAGGACACGTCAAAGATACAGCATGAATTGATAAAGCTTATTACAGATGACAATTTGTTCATGGTAGGAGATGACGACCAGGCAATTTATTCATTCAGAGGAAGTTATCCTGATTTCATGCTTGAATTCAGAGACATATACAAGGACGGCAAAGTATTTTATCTTGACAACAATTATAGGTCAGATAAAAACATTGTAGAAGGGGCAAGGCACTTCATAGAAAGAAATAAAAAAAGATATGCAAAAGCAATCAACACTGACAATGAAAGAATAAACGAGATCAATATAATTCGTGTTAAAAGCAGAGCAGAACAGGCAAAACTCATAACGGATGCACTTTCAAAATCATGTGACGAGACTGTTGGCATTTTGTTCAGATACAACATGTCAGCCATGATTTTGGCCAACAATCTAAATGAAAATAAAATCGATTTTTATATTAAGGAAGACAAGACAAAATTCTTCAGCAACCCGGTTTTATATGATGTTTTGGCATTTTTAAATCTGGCTTTAAATCCTAAAGACAGGGATGCTTTTTCAAGGATATATTATAAAAGCTACACCTACTTTTCAAAAGGCATGTGCAAGATTGTAACTGACAGTCCGAGAGAAGACCTTACTGTCTTTGACATTCTTGATAACTACAGATATTTTGATCATTATGTATACGATAAAATACACCAATTCAAAATTGACATTAATTATTTGAACAAGTTAAGACCAATGGATGCAATCCGTTTCATAAAAATGGAACTGGAATACATCAATTACCTGGAAAGAATGCAGGAAGAAGGACGAAATAATTTGTCCAATTCTCTTCACATTCTGGAAATACTTGAGGAGATAGGTTCATACTGCAAAAATATCAAGGAATTTATAGAAAAAATCAATAACCTTCAGGAAGTTATCAAAAGTGCCTCTGAAAACCAAAATGCAAATGTGACTCTCACAACAATTCACAGCGCCAAAGGCCTTGAATATGATCATGTCTATATGATTGACAGCATAAGCGGTGAATTTCCTTCTGAGAAGAAAAATATGTCTGAAGCTGAATATGAAAAAATTCTGGAAGAAGAAAGACGTATTTTTTACGTGGGAATGACAAGAGCAAAGAAAGTACTTAATATAGTTGTTCCAGGTGCGCCGTCGCTTTTTGTGAATGAACTGATTCAATCAAACAAAAAAAATAATGTATAACATAAAATGTCTAATGATTCTTAATAAAAAGTTAATTTCTTAATTATTTTTTGTTGAAAATATTTATAAATAACTATATAATGGAATATAATGTAAGTCCAAAATGGGGGACATAGTATGAAACTTTACATTAACACATTGGGAGAATTTGATATAAAAGCGAATGGACAGTCAATGCTAAAAGAATCCAGCCGCACTTACAGGATATACAAACTTTTTGAATATTTTCTTACTTTTAGAAACAAAAAGCTGCTGCCGGATACAATAATTGATAATTTGTTGTCTGAAAGCGATTCCGACGACCCTAAAAACATGCTCCGAACGCAGATTTTCAGACTGAGAAAAATAATCAAGATGATGCTTCCTGATGGTATTGATGCAGAGGAATATATCAACATCAATTTCACCAATGGTTATTATTGTCTTGAAATCGGTGAAGATACTGTTGTTGATATTGACGAGTTTGAAAGGCTGATTCAAAAGGGCGATGCAGAGCGAACTAAAGATGCAAACAGTGCTATAGAGCTTTACGAAGAAGCCATAAGTTTTTACAAGGGATTATATTTGTCTGACAATGCATATGAAGTATGGCTGGTTCCTACAAGGAACTATTATCAGAGGCTGTATTTAAAGACATTGTACAAGTTGTTTGAACTCTTGAAAGAAAAAGGGGAAAACGAAACAATCATAGCACTATGTGAAAAAGCGCTTCTTTCTGAGCCCTATGAAGAGGAAATACATATCAACCTGATGGAAGCCCTGTGCAATATTGGTCAATCAAAGGCTGCAATGAACCATTATGAATATGCATTAAACCTGCTGGAAAGAGAAATGGATGCCAAACCTTCAAATAGGTTTATGGACCTGCAGAGAAAAATACATAATAATTCTCACAGAAATACGGATATTGATTTGTCTTCCATAAAGATGCAGCTTGAAGACAGTACAGAAAATGGTGCAATGCACTGCAACTTTGAATATTTTAAATTTCTGTTCAATCTTCAAAAAAGAAAATCCATAAGAAATAATGAGTACGATTATCTTTGCATTATTAACTTCAACTTAAGAGGTATGCACAAACATGATTCGTTAGCAAATATTTCAAGGGAATGGGCAATGCTTCTGAAGACAACCCTGAGAAAGGGAGATGTTTTTACATTCTGGAACGAGAGTCAGATACTTATAATGCTCCATGATGTAAGAGGAGACGGAGTGAGTATAATCGAAAACAGAATTGCAAGTAATATGAAAAGCTATCTGAAAATAGGTGGAAATGAAATAAATATAATCTTTCAGCCGTTAGTGTCTGAAAATACCTTGATATAAAACAGCCATTTGTGATGTGACCCCAATAAGTTAGACT
>DIWF01000035.1 GCA_002422545.1 Firmicutes bacterium UBA6113
TTAATGAAAAAATAAAGCTGGGCGGCGGACAAAAGGCAATAGACAAACAGCATGAAAGCGGCAAACTGACTGCCAGGGAAAGAATTTTAAAACTCCTTGATGAAGGAAGTTTTTCGGAAATTGATGCTTTTGTGGAACACAGATGCGTTAATTTTGGAATGGAAAAAAAGAAATATCCCGGCGAAGGTGTTGTGTCAGGATACGGAACTATTGATGGAAGATTAGTATACATATATGCCCAGGATTTTACGGTTATAGGAGGATCACTGGGAGAAATGCACGCTGCAAAGATTGTGAAAACTCAGGAAATGGCTCTTAAGGTTGGAGCTCCTTTAATCGGCATAAACGATTCAGGAGGAGCAAGAATACAGGAAGGTGTTGATGCTCTGTCAGGCTACGGCAAAATATTCTTCAACAACACCATAGCTTCGGGAGTGATACCTCAGATTTCTGTAATATTGGGACCGTGTGCAGGAGGAGCCGTTTATTCACCTGCAATAACAGATTTCATATTCATGGTTCAAAATACCAGCAAGATGTTCATAACAGGTCCAAACGTAATAGAAACAGTAACAGGAGAAAAGGTATCTGCAGAAAAGCTGGGTGGGGCAATGACACACAACAGCATAAGCGGGGTAGCACATTTCCTGGATGATTCAGAAGAAGAATGCCTTGAACACATAAAAAGACTTTTAAGCTTCCTTCCTCAGAACAATCTTGAAACTGCACCTGCGAAAAATACATTTGATGATCTGAACAGAATAGATGAAGCATTAAATGAAATAGTGCCTGAAAATCCAAACAAGGCATACGACATGAAAGATGTGATTTATTCATTGTCAGACAACAAAGAGTTCATGGAATACCAGCCATACTTTGCAATGAACGTTGTTACAGGATTCATGAGATTAAACGGAAAAAGCATCGGAGTCATAGCAAGCCAGCCAAAGGTTCTGGCAGGATGCCTTGATATAAATGCTTCAGATAAGGCAGCAAGGTTCATAAGGACATGTGATTCCTTCAATATTCCGCTTCTTACATTGATGGATGTACCGGGATTCCTGCCTGGGACACATCAGGAATACGGCGGAATAATAAGACATGGAGCAAAAATGCTTTACGCATATTCAGAAGCAACAGTTCCCAAGGTAACAGTAATAACAAGAAAAGCATATGGCGGATCATATATAGCAATGTGCAACAAGGAACTTGGAGCCGACATGGTGCTTGCATGGCCAACAGCAGAAATAGCAGTAATGGGACCGGACGGAGCAGCAAACATCATATTCAAGAACGAAATATCAGAAGCCGAAGACCAGAATGCAAAACGTAAGGAGAAAATAGAGGAATACAGAAACACGGTAGCAAACCCGTACACGGCAGCAGCAAGAGGCTACGTGGACCAGGTAATAGAGCCGGCGGAAACAAGAAAAAGAATAATAAGCGCATTTGACATGTTGTCAGGCAAAAGAGAATTAAGACCTGTAAAAAAACATGGCAATATTCCTCTGTAAGGGGGCATGTATGAGTTTTTTAAGCAGTTTTTTCAAAAAAAAGAATGATGAAGAGCCTGAAAAGGTCATTACAAGCAATATTGAAACAGAAGATGAAGATGAAATTGCCGCTGTCATAGCCGCAGCACTTGCATCAATGGATGAAGAAGAAACAGTGGCTGCAATAACAGCTGCCATAGCAGTGATGCTTGGATCTTCAACAAGTGACTTCATAGTAAGAAATATAAAAAGAACACCTGAAATGGACCCGATGTGGGCAATGGCAGGACGAATGAAATTAATGAGATAATACGGAGGAATGAAATGAAAAAATTTAATATAACAGTAAACGGCAAATCATATGCTGTAGAAGTAGAAGAAGTAGGAGTACAGGGAGGATTCACATTTGCTCCCGTACAGCCATCACCAGCTCCACAATCTGCAGCCCCGGCATCTGCACCACAGGCAGCCCCGGCTCCACAATCATCACCTGCTCCAAAAGCACCTTCAGGACCGGGTTCGGGAGAACTTTTGACAGCACCAATGCCTGGAACTGTTCTTGATATTAAGGTTACAGAAGGTCAGACTGTAAAGGCCGGAGACATTGTATTGATACTTGAAGCAATGAAGATGGAAAATGAAATTGTATCTCCAAAGGACGGAGTTATAAATAAAATCCATACATCCAAATCTACAACAGTGAGCACGGGAGATCCTCTTGTAACAATAGGATAAGTTGCTGACAAATTTGTCTCAAAAATGTAGGGGAGGACCTCGTGTCCTCCCGAAGATAACAAAATTATTGAATTAATAACACGGGCGGATACAAGATCCGCCCCTACTATTTGTGGAAAATTAGGTTTGTCAATAGTCTGAATTAAGGCAGAGCCTAAGTTTTTCATATTTAAAAATTATTAATTCTTCATTATCCTATTAACTACACTAAAGGAGGTTGTATATCCCCAAAGTTTTAAGATGGTCGAATTTCTTGGCCATTATACTTTCAAAATCAAGATCAAGGGCTTCACACATGGACGCAATATAAAATAAAAGTTCACCCATTTCTTCCTCTATTTTATCCCTGCATTTAGGACACAAATTTCCTTCTACATGAGTATCCAAGTCCAGCTGATTTTCCTCCAGTGTTTTAGATGGTGAATATAGTTGTTTAGTCGCATGTATTTCAATGCAGCCGCAATGTGTTGCAGATTTAAATACGGCTCTGTTAAGCATGGAAGTCTGTTCATCCAGCTTAGTGACAATATCCAGTATGCTTTTATTCAAAAGCTGCAAATTAGCTGTTAAATTCTGAAATTCATTACAATCGCAAGACATATTTTCAACTCCTTTCTTATATAAAATTATACTTAAAGACAAGCTTGTATGTCAAATACTTTATTATCACATTTTGTAAACAAACTGTGGCTATTTTAGCATAAAACATAAACATCAGAATAAAATATAAAGAAATATATATATAGGGGGATGTTTATGAAAAAAATAGTTACTGCAGTTGCGATTGTTGTATTTATAGCGGCTCTTTTGTTTTTTTTCAGATACTTTAGAGGAAAGGGTGCACAGAATGTGAACTTTGAAAGTATTGAACCGGAAAATATTCCTAGACAAATAAGCGAGGTTCTTCCGAATTATAGAATGAAGGAAAAGGCCCTGGTATGCAGAATCAATGATGAAATTTATGTGGTTGTTACAAGAGGCGAAAAGAGCACTGCCGGATATGATGTTGAAATCGACAAGCTCACTTTAAGCGATGAAGAAGGGGAGCAGGTGCTGACCGTATATGCTGAATATACTGATCCGAAGCCTGGTGATGTGACTGCCCAGATTCTTACATATCCTTTCACGGTAGTAAAGACAGATATGGCAGAACTTCCTCAAAAGGTTGTTTTGGAAAAGGAATACAAAAATTAATTAAGAGTTAAGAGTTAAGAATTAAGANNCTATTATATAAAAACGAGGATTGCAAAGGATGGGACGTCCTTGCCGTCAAGAGGGGTGCGGAGTCAAAAATGCGTATGCATTTTTACGCCGAAGGGGGACATAGGTCCCCCTAGCGGAGTTGCGGAGCAACTTTTTATGCATAATTACAAGTTTCGTTTTTAAATGTCAAATTTTTTTGGTAGAGCCAAAAATAAACATTTCATTTTATGCAAAAATAAAGTAAAATAGAATAATAATAGTTGTAATTTTGTCAAAATGTGTTATATAATAGTAAGTGGTAAGAGGTGGAGCAGTGATAGAATTCAATAACGTTTCAAAAACATATAAAAAAGAATTTACAGCAGTTAAGAATATTAACTTAAAAATAGATAAAGGCGAATTTATATTCATAGTAGGAAAGAGCGGCGCAGGAAAAAGTACCCTGATAAAGTTGTTGCTTCGAGAAATTTCTCCAAGCGAAGGAACCATTAATTATAATGGACTTGATATAAACAAAATAAGAAAAAGAAATGTTGCCGAGTACAGGCGAAAAATTGGTTTCGTTTTTCAGGACTACAGGTTGCTTCCGAAGATGACGGTTTACGAGAATGTGGCATTTGCAATGGAGATGATATGCTGCAGCGCAAAAAGCATAAGGCGTGAAGTTCCGCTGGTGCTGAGCATGGTTGGTTTAAGCGACAAGGCAAAATATTATCCGGACGAGCTGTCAGGCGGTGAGCAGCAAAGAGTTGCCATAGCCAGGGCAGTCATCAATAAGCCTGAAACCATAATTGCGGACGAGCCTACAGGAAATCTTGACCCGGAAACATCAAAGGAAATCATGAAAATTCTCACTGAAATTAACAAAAGAGGGACAACAGTTATAATGGCAACTCATGACAGGGAAATAGTTACACGCTACCATAAAAGAGTCATTGAGCTAAAACACGGAGCCGTTATCAGAGATATCAAAGCAGGGGGATACTCAAATGAACCCAAAGAAGATTGAATATGTATTCAAACAGGCATTAAAAAGTATGTGGAGAAACAGAATGATGGGGCTTGCTTCCGTCGGATCTGTTACAGCAGTATTGATAATACTTGGATTTGTGCTCATAGTGGTTTTAAATGTTAATAATGTTGCATTGGTAACAAAGGAAACATTTGATGAAATAGCGGTCTACCTGGATGATGACGTCAGTGAAGACCAAATAAAAGAAATGGGCGACTCGTTCAAGGAAATAGACGGTGTGCTGGGAGTTGCTTTCCAGACGAAAGACTATGCCCTTGACAAGCTTAAGGAAGACTGGGGAGAGGATGCGTTTCTCTTGGAAGGGTTGAGGGTGAACCCTCTGCCAAACACTTATATTGTGCAGCTGAAAGATGTAGGCATGTCTGAGCAGGTTATATCCAAGCTTGAGACATTTGAAGGTGTTGAGGATGTGCAATATTACAAGGATGCTGTAAACAGTCTCATAAAAATTGCTGAATTTGTAAAGAAGCTGGGAGCAGGGCTTATAATAATGCTTTTATTGATAAGTATCTTCATTATTTCCAACACAATTAAAATTACTGTGCTTAACAGACATAAGGAAATAGAGTTGATGCAGTATATTGGAGCAACAAATGGATATGTTAGAGGGCCTTTTATGATAGAAGGCATTTTACTGGGACTGATTGGATCCCTGGTGGCAATTTTAATAATTTCACTTGGATACAACTACATCATCAACTATCTTGCAGGCCGTTATGTGGCACTTTTATCCGGGATTTCCGGCTACATGGTCGGAGTTGAGATGATTCTAAACGATTTAATAATAATATTTTTAACTATAGGAATAGGCATTGGAATATTAGGAAGCCTTGTTTCATTGAAAAAATTCTTGAGTGTATAGGGGTGTGTCATGTTTAGAAAAAGTATAGCTTTTACTTTGCTCATGGTAACTGTATTAAGTTTATTTCCGGCTGCAGCAGGGGGAAGTATTGCAGACTTGCAGTACAAGCAGCAGCAAATTGAAAAACAGATTGCTGATATAAGAAAACAAGCTGATGCTCTTAAAGGCGAGAAGAAAAGTGTACAGCAGGAAATAGATGTTTTGGATGGTGAAATCAGAGCCTTGACATTGGAAACCGACAGCTATGAGCTTGAAAAACAGGAAATAACAATGAAGATAGCTGAGTCCGAACAAAAAATCGATGAACTCAACAATGAAATCGACAAGAACAACACAATTTTGGAAGACCGTTTAAGAGTTATGTACAAACAGGGAACATCAGGTTATATGGAAGTAATATTAAATTCTGAAGATCTGGTTGATGCGCTCACAAGGCTTGACATGATTCAGCTCATAGTTGAAAGTGACATTGATTTATTGAAAAGCATAAGCGAACAAAAGAAGGAAGTTGAAGAACTAAAAGTTTCTCAGGAAACTGAAAGACTTGAACTTACTCAAGTCATAAATGAACTGGCTGTAAAGCAAAATGAAGTTGAAGTCGCTTCCCGTTCAAAAGAAACATATATGTCAAAACTTCAAAGCAACTTAGCAGAAATACAAAGGCAGGAAGCTGCAATGGAAGCGCAGTCTGCTCAAATTGAAAAAGACATTATAGCAGCTCAGCGAGCAGTTGAATATGCAGGCGGTGAAATGGCATGGCCTGTTCCTGGACAATACAGAATAACATCAAACTTCGGAGGAAGAGCTGACCCTATAACCGGAGTATGGACAAGTCATGGAGGGACAGATATAGCAGCTCCTTACGGAACAGCAATAGTATCGGCAAATGACGGAGTGGTAATTTATGCAGGATGGCATTATTCATACGGTAATTACATAATCGTTGACCACGGCGGCGGGATTGCAACATTGTACGGTCACTGCTCAAAATTATATGCAAGTAAAGGACAAGCAGTTTCAAGAGGCGAAACAATTGCAGCAGTTGGTTCAACAGGATATTCAACCGGAAATCACCTTCATTTTGAAGTCAGAATCAACGGTGTAAGAACTCAGCCAATGGACTACCTTAAATAAGCAGATGTATTTTCCACAAATAGTAGGGGCGGATCTTGTATCCGCCCGTTTTATTAATTCAATAATTTTATTATTTGCGGGAGGACACGAGGTCCTCCCCTACATTTTATTTTTTAGACTAACACTTTTTTCTTCTTCGTGTCTTCCATAAGTTCGTCAAGCTGCTCGGCATTCATTGCTTCATTTTTAATGAGGTATTCTGCCACTTTTTCAACAGCCTGCTTGTTTTCCCTTATGGTTTGAAGTGCTTGTTCATATGTTTCCTTTATCATATCTGCAGCTTCATCTTTTATACTGTCCAGATAATACTTGAAGACTCTTTCATCAATACATGTGTTCTGTGTGTTTTTACCCATGCCGTAGCTGCAGATTATTTCATAGACTATGTTTGTGGATTCTTTTATGTCATTGGATGCTCCCGTAGATACTTCACCTAAGAATACTTCTTCGGATGCTCTTCCGGCTAAAAGTACTGCAACCTTATCGCACAGTTCCTTTTTAGTATATAAGTATTTGTCTTCAGTGGGGAACTTCAAAACATACCCCAAAGCCTTGTCTCTTGGTATTATTGATATTTTTTGCACCTTGTCGATGTTTAGAATTTTGGCGGCAACAGCATGACCTGCCTCATGGTAGGCAACTATTCTTTTTTCTTTTTCTGAAACAGTTGAATGCTTGATTTCAAGCCCTGCAGCAACTTTTTCAATTGCAAATTCAAAGTTTTCGCTGTTTATTTTTTTGCTTTTGTCCTTTATTGCCTTAAGAGCGGCTTCATTTGCAATGTTTGCAAGCTGTGCGCCTGAAAAGCCGTGAGTCTTGGTTGCAATGTCCTTAAGAAGTACTTTTTTGTCAAGAGGTTTGTTCTTAGTGTGTACTTCAAGAATTTTGAGCCTGGAGTAGTAATTTGGGTTTCCTACATAAATTTTACGGTCAAAACGTCCCGGCCTCAAAAGAGCTTCATCAAGCAAATCCATGCGGTTTGTAGCAGCAACAACTATTACGTTGCTCGTGTTGTTGAAACCGTCAAGTTCAATGAGCAGCTGGTTTAGTGTCTGGTCTTTTTCATTGTTGCTTTCGGAGTTTCTTTTGGCACCGAGAGCATCTATTTCATCTATGAATATGATGCTTGGTGCTTCTTTTCTTGCTCTTTCAAATATCATCCTTACTCTTTTCGCTCCGACACCAACATATTTTTCAACAAATTCAGAACCGCTTGAATATATGAATGTTGCTTTTGCCTCTCCTGCAATGGCTTTGGCAATTAAAGTCTTGCCTGTTCCCGGAGGACCGTACAGAAGTATTCCTCTTGGCACTTTTGCGTCCATGGATTTGTATTTGTCTTCATTGTTTAAAAAATCAATGACATCCATTAAATCGTCCTTGATTTCCTCGAGACCTGCAACATCATCAAAGCCAATTTGTATTTTTGGCTCTTCGGTTTTCTTTTTTTCAAAATAAGTTGTTGAGGATACAGTTTCGTTTGATTCTTCAGGAAACATGTTTGAGCTGTTGTCATTTTTTTTGCCTGCTCTTGTCATGGACTTTATCATAAAAACAGCATATAAAAGCATGGGCAGAAAAAATATCAACGGTATGGAATATTTATCTGATACTATTAAAATAATAATATTATATACAACAAAAGAAATTGTTAAAAATAAATATTTATTTTTTTTCATTTTACCTCCTCGTTATGTTATGTTATAATGATGATGAAATTATCATTTCCATAACAAAAAAACTTATGACATTTTATAATAAATAATTGTTGACAATTATTGTAATGTTGTATATACTAAATAAGGATTCAAGAAGAAGTGACCGCTTCTCACCTTACGGCGTTATTATTACTGCTAGTATGGTTAATAAATAAATGCACTAATTTTGTGTTGTTTAAGATAGCGGTGATTGAGCTGTCTTTTTTATTTTATAAATAATAAAGCAGGAATTAAGTTTATACTTAGGAGGTGTAAATTATAAAAGAACTTCAAATTAACGAACAAATTCGTGAAAAGGAAGTAAGAGTCATTGACTCTGATGGAAGCCAGTTGGGCGTAATCAGTACAAAAGAGGCATTGAAGATTGCCGAGACCAAGAAACTGGATTTGGTGAATGTGTCACCAACTGCAGAACCTCCGGTTTGCAGAATCATGAACTATGGAAAATACAAGTACGCTCAGGCTAAAAAAGAGAAAGAATCTAAGAAGAAGCAAAAAGTAATCAATATAAAAGAAATCAGAATGACTCCGAATATTGAGGAACATGACCTTGCTGTTAAGGCAAAGAATGCGTCGAAATTCCTTGAAGATGGCGACAGGGTTAAAGTAGTTGTGCGCTTCAGAGGAAGAGAGCTCGGACACATGGATGCAGGAAGAGTTGTATTGATGCAGTTTGCTGAGATGACATCTGAATATTCTACTATAGACAAATTACCAATAGTTGAGGGCAAAAACATGACAATGTTTTTAGCACCAAAAAAATAACATTAAGGAGGAACTGTTATGCCAAAAGTAAAAACTAACAGATCAGCGGCAAAAAGATTTTCTAAAACTGGAAGTGGACAAATTAAGAGGTCTAAGGCTGGAAAGAATCACTTTACAGGGAAAAAAGCTTCTAAATCTATAAGAAACTTAAGAAAAAGCACATTGTTATCAAGTGCAGACATGGACAGAATCAGTAAAATACTACCATATTAATAAGATTGGACACAGGAGGAAAACAAAATGGCAAGAATTAAAAGAGCTGTAAATGCTAAGAAAAACCATAGAAAAGTATTGAAACTTGCTAAAGGATACTACGGAGCAAAGAGTAAATTATATAAAACAGCTAATCAGGCAGTAATGAAATCACTGTCATACGCATATGTAGGAAGAAAGTTAAGAAAGAGAGAATTCAGACAGCTTTGGATTGCAAGAATCAACGCTGCAGCTAGACAAAACGGTTTGTCATACAGCAAATTCATAAATCTTTTGAAAACTAACAACATAGATATCAACAGAAAAATGTTGTCTGAAATGGCAGTGTATGATCCAGCTGGATTCACAAGCCTTGTACAACAAGTAAAAGCAAATTAATAGCCGAAATTAGACTGTGAAAAATGCAGTCTTTTTTTATGCCCTAACCCTAAGAATTACAGTTTGTAGGGGAGAACCTTGTGTTCTCCCGCAGATTAATCAACAAGGCCGGGCGGACACAAGATCCGCCCCTACATAATGGTTAATATTGGTATTTGCAGTGAATTAATATTGGTGATTGAGACTGCGCTATGCCCACTCTTTAACCCTACGAAATCCCATTTGTAGTGGAGAACCTTGTGTTCTACCGCAGATTATCAATAAGGCCGGGCGGACACAAGGTCCGCCCCTACATATTGTGCTTTAGCTAATCAAAATAAAATTATGTTGAAAAATAACAACAAAGTGTTATAATCTAAAGACATACAGTAATGCATAAATCATATTAGTTTGTGCATTTTATGATATATGAGGTAAAATCAAATGAAAAAGATATATAATGTTGTATGCAGCGTTAAAAGAAATCCTTACATGGTTTTCTTTCTTGGGTTTACAACAATCATTTTAATAGGAGCGATGCTTCTTACATTGCCTGTTGCTTCACAAAACGGCAGAAGTGTAGGCTTTGTCAATGCTCTTTTTACGGCTACATCAGCAGTTTGCGTAACAGGGCTTGTTGTAGTTAATACAGCTTCTCACTGGACTGTTTTTGGCAAATCTGTCATTGTGATTCTCATACAGGTAGGCGGGCTTGGAGTAATGACAATGACAGCTCTGATTTCGTTCTTTATTGGAAAGAGAATGTCCTTAAAAACAAGAGTATTTATTATGGAAGAACGCAATGTGGATGAACTTCAGGGTGTGGTTAGGCTTACAAAGAATATACTGATTTTCACATTTGTGATTGAACTTATTGGAGCAATATTGTTTTCCTTTGTATTTATAAGAGATTATGGAATTCAAAAGGGTATTGGATTCTCTGTATTTCATGCAGTTTCATCCTTCTGCAACGCCGGTTTTGACCTTATTGGAAACAGTATGATAAACTATGTAGATAACCCTATTATCACTCTTGCTGTTTGCGGGCTTATTATAATAGGCGGTATCGGATACTACGTGTTCTGGGATGTATATGAAACAAAGAAATTCCACATGCTGACACTGCATTCAAAACTTGTTATTGTTATTACAGCAATACTTTTAATAGGCGGAACAATAATGATGTTCGCACTTGAACACAACAATCCCGAAACAATGGGCAGCTTAAGTTTGTCTGGTAAAATTCAGGCTGCAATATTTCAGTCCGTAAATCCGAGGACTGCTGGTTTTAATTCTATTCCAATAGAAAAAATAAGAATGTCAACTGCAGTTTTTACGATTTTTTTAATGTTCATCGGAGGTTCGCCGGCGTCCACAGCAGGTGGTATTAAAACAACAACTTTTGGAGTGCTGATAGTATCTTTTTATAATCTTGTAAAAGGCAAGAGGGATTTTGAGGTTTTCGAAAGAAGAATAACACCTGATACAACCATAAGGGCTGCTGCCATTTTAATGATTTCATTGCTGCTTGTAATAATTGTATCATTTGTTCTTGCCATTACAGAAGAAGCCACAGGTTATGATTTTCTGGATATGTTGTATGAAACTGTATCAGCTTTTGCAACAGTTGGCCTGTCCAAAGGATTAACTCCATATTTGAGCGATGCCGGGAAACTGATACTTTCACTGGTAATGCTGATTGGAAGAGTTGGACCAATGACAGTTGCATATGCGTTTTTAAAACAAAACAAGAATATAGGTAATTATACTTATCCTGAAGGGAAAGTAATAATCGGTTAAGGAGAATAACATGAAACAGATAATAGTAGTAGGATGCGGAAGATTCGGATCTTCCGTTGCAAAGACACTTTCTAAACTTGGACATGATGTAATGGTTGTTGACCAGAACCCTGACATAATAAAGGATATTTCTGAATATGTGGCTCATGCCGTTCAAATGGACGCACTGGATGAACCTTCGTTCAGGACTATGGGAATCAGAAACTTTGATGTTGCAGTTATAGCAATAGGTTCTGATTTGGAAGCTTCCATAATGGCTACACTCATAGCAAAAGAAGCAGGGGTTCCCACAGTTATAGCTAAAGCCATGAGCGAAATTCACGGTAAACTTTTAATGAAAATAGGAGCAGACAAGGTTATTTATCCTGAAAGGGACATGGGCATGCGCGTTGCTTTTGGTCTTGTTACTCCAAATATACTGGATGTAATAGAGTTTTCTCAGGATTACAGCATTATTGAAACTGTAGCTCTGGAAGAATGGGAACAAAAATCATTGAAGGAACTGAATCTTTCAGACATGACCATTATTGCAATCAAGACAGGTGAACGCATAAACATTGTTCCTGCATCAGATGCAATAATCAAAAAAGACGACATCGTGGTAATACTCGGAAATAACGACAACCTGAAAAAAATAAGTGAAAAGCGATAGCCATGGATTTAATAACAAGCAAGGATAACTTAAAAATAAAGTATGTGCGTTCATTAAACGCAAAGAAATTTCGTGACCAAGAAAATTCATTTGTGGTGGAAGGAATTAAGTTTGTGAGGGAAGCAATAACTGAAAAAGCAAACATCAAATTTGTTTTATTCAGTGAAAGTGCCCTGGATAAAAATGAAGCAAAGGCTATGGAATATGAACTTAAAAGTTTAAATGCTGAAGTGATTGCATGTACTGACAATGTGTTTGATTCTGCAGCAGATACTATTAATGCTCAGGGAGTTCTTGCAGTAATAAAAAAGAATGACACAGATGATTTAAAATTGCTGAAAGACTTTAAATTTGCAGTTATGTGCGACCGCATTCAGGACCCGGGAAACCTGGGAACAATTATAAGGACTGCTGATGCATTCGGTCCTGCAGCCGTTATAATGAACAAGGGCTGTGTGGACGAGTACAATCTGAAAGTTGTGAGGGCTTCTGCCGGCGCCATATTCAGAGGAAATTTCATTCATGGTGATGATGGAGAAATCATGAACGGCTTGAATGAGCAAGGGTTCAAGATTTATTCAACTGTGGTGGAATCTGATTTTACATTTGACGACATTGAAAAATCTGAAAAAATCTGTGTTGTCATTGGAAATGAAGGACAGGGAGTTTCCCGGGAAATAATAGATGCTTCCGATATGAATATTACAATTAAAATGTCAGGAAGAGCAGAATCTTTGAATGCTTCAATAGCAGCAGGAATCAGCATTTACGAAATAAGAAAAAAACTGTTGTAAATTAAATATTTATTTGATATAATCGGTTTATTAAAGATTTGAAGCTTTAATCATAAATTAAATATCAGGCAATGAAAAAGACGTAGGTATAAATACATGTTTTTAAAGAGAATAATCATCTAGGCTGGAAATGATTTAAAACATTTATGCTGAACATTCGCTTTGGAGCTTGCGGGATGAAACAAAGTAGTCCTGCACGGTCAGACCGTTATATAAATGAGGCTTTTATGAAGATTTATTTTCATAAAAGCAAATTAGAGTGGTATCGCGGACTCCGCCTCTTACAAGAGGCGGAGTTTTTTTATGACCTAACCCAATTTTTACGACCGGAGGGAGATAAAAATTGATGGTAGGTCAAACGCAATGAGTTCCCAATTTATGCGACCGGAGGAAGCTGATAAATTGGTGAACGAAACTGCGCTGCTTGCAACTCAACTGCTTTAAAGTAGAAACAGTAAGTTATTAACTTATTGACAATATTTGATTAATGGAATATGAAAGGAGAATTCATGAAAGAGCAACTTTTGAAATTAGAAACAGAAGCATTGGAACAGCTGAAACAATGCAACGATAATGCCGATATTGAAAAAGTAAGAGTTCAGTACTTGGGTAAAAAAGGAGAGTTGACGTTAATATTAAGGTCAATGGGTTCTTTATCCGAAGAAGAAAGACCTGAAATGGGAAAACTGGCAAATGAAGTAAGAGCAATAATAGAGGAAGAAATAAAGAACATCAAGGAAAAGGCATCACACCACGAATCAGCTGCAAAGCTGAAAACAGAAACACTTGATATAACTATGCCGGGAAGAATGCCTGAAATAGGCAGAAGACATCCTCTGATAAAAGTAAAGGAAGAGCTAGAGAGCGTGTTTATGCGCATGGGATACGATGTTATAAGCGGACCTGAAATAGAAACAGTGGACAACAACTTTGACGACCTTAATGCTCCATACGACCATCCGTCAAGAGACTGGTCAGACACATTCTACATAGCAGATGACTTGATTTTAAGAACACACACTTCACCAATGGAAATAAGAGTAATGAAGGAAGGCAAACTTCCTATAAGAATGGTTTCCACAGGAAGAACATTCCGTTTTGACGATGTGGATGATACACATTCACCAATGTTCCATCAGATGGAATGCCTTGTTGTTGACAAGGGAGTTACAATGGCAAACCTTAAGGATTCCATCGACCAGTTCGTAAAAGAATTGTTCGGCAGCGACATGAAGACACGTTTCAGACCGCACAACTTCCCATTTACAGAACCAAGTGCCGAAGTTGACGTTTCATGCCCAATATGCATGGGCAAGGGATGTCCTTCATGCCATGGAACAGGATGGAGCATGGAGCTTTTAGGATGCGGAATGACACATCCAAATGTTCTTAGAAACTGTGGAATAGACCCTGAAGTGTATTCCGGTTATGCATTTGGAATGGGAATAGACCGTGTTGCAATGGTTAAGTATGGAATTCCAAACATAAGACTTTTGTTTGAAAATGATGTAAGATTCTTAAAACAATTCTAGGAGGTTTTTATGTTAGTACCTATTAAATGGATGAGCCAGTATGTTGACATAAACACAGATGACAAGACATTGGCTGACAAATTGACGCTTACAGGATCACACGTTGATGCTGTTATTGATTATAATAAAGAAGTAATAAATGTTAGAACAGGAAAAATTCTTGAAATAAAACAGCATCCAAATGCTGATAAACTTGTTGTAACTCAAATAGACATAAACGAATCTGAACCTGTGCAGATAATAACCGGAGCTAAAAACATAAGCGAAGGAGACATTGTTCCTGTATCTCTTGAAGGAGCTGTGCTTCCTAACGGGCTTAAAATAAAGAAAACAAACTTCAGAGGACTTCCTTCATACGGCATGATGGTTTCCTATGAAGAACTTGGATTCGAAGATAAAATAATACCAAAGGAATCAAGGGACGGAATAATAATTCTTCCTAAGGACACTCCTCTTGGAAAAGACATAAAGGAAGTTCTGGAGTTAGACGGAAGCGCTCTGGAGGTTGAAGTTACATTCAACAGACCGGACTGCCTGAACATCGTGGGAATGGCAAGAGAAACAGCAGCAACTTTGGGAACAAAGTTTAAATTCCCTGAAATCTCCGTAAAAAACGAACAAGGCGACATAAAGGATTACATGGACTGCGTTGAAATCGAAGATGAAGATCTCTGCAGCCGATTCTATGCAAAAGTAATTAAAGACATAAAAATAGGACCTTCTCCATTATGGATGCAAAGAACGTTGATGGATGCCGGAATGAGACCTATAAGCAACATAGTTGACGTTACAAACTACGTAATGCTTGAACTTGGTCAGCCTCTGCACGCATACAACCTTGAAGCACTGGAAGGTAAAAAACTTGTTGCAAGAAGAGCCAGAAAAGATGAAAAAATTATAACCATAGACCAGACTGAAAGAACACTTAAGGAAAACATGCTTGTTATTGCTGATGGTGAAAAGCCTGCCTGCATTGCAGGAGTTATGGGTGGTTTTAATTCTGAAATAAGCGATGACACAAAGGTTATGGTGCTTGAAAGTGCAAACTTCAACCCTAAATCCATTAGAGAAACTTCCAAGAAACTTGGAATGCGTTCTGAAGCTTCTGCTAGAAATGAAAAGCCAATGGGACACATGATGGTTGAACTTGCAAGTCTTAGAGCTTGCCAGCTCATAGAGATGATCGGGGCAGGAACTGTTGTTGGAGGATATCTTGAAGCAGGCAAAAATGATTATGATGCTCCTATAGTGACTTTGAGACCATACAGAAGTGAAATGCTTCTTGGAGTTGACATTCCTGTAGAAGATATGCTTAAGTCCCTTAACACTCTTGAAATAGAAAGCACATTTGACGGTGAGAAAATAATAAGCAAAATTCCTTATTTCAGAACTGACATTGAACAGGAAGCAGACCTCATTGAAGAAGTTGGAAGACTTTACGGTTTTGAAAACATAGAGTCCAAACCTCTTACAGGAAGCACAAGAGTAGGAAGAAAATCTGAAATCCGCCTTCTTGAAGATGACATGAAGACAATTGCATGCGGCATGGGACTTTATGAAATAACAACATATTCATTCATAAGTCCTAAGACTTATGACAACATATGTGCTCCTGATGACAGTCCTCTTAGAAATTACGTTAAAATACTTAATCCTCTGGGAGAAGATTTCAGCTCCATGAGAACAACTTTGATTCCAAACATGATGGAAGTAATTCAGAGAAATTCAAACAGAGGCGTTGATGATGCGAAACTGTTTGAAATCGGAAGCATATTCATTCCGAAGTCTCAGCCAGTTACAGAAGAACCTTATGAAAAGCAGAAGCTTTGCATAGGAATGTACGGCAATTACGATTTCTACGACCTTAAGGGAATTGTTGAAGGAATACTGTCAAGATTTGGAATAAAATCATCAATCAAAGCTGTGAAAGACAATTCTACATTCCATCCCGGAAGAACAGCAGGTCTTTACATCAATGAGGAGCTTGTTGGAATTTACGGTGAAGCAAGCCATCAGACAATTGAAAATTACGGACTTGACCACAAGGTCTACATTGCTGAAATTGATGTAGAAAAAATTCTTGAAAATAAAAATACAGAATGGAAGTATGAAGCTCTTCCTAAATATCCGGCGATGGTGAGAGACATTGCTGTTATAGTGAAAGACGAAGTTCTTGCAGGCGAAATGGAAGAGGAAATAAAAAATGTAAATCCTCATCTCATTGAATCAGTTAAACTGTTTGACGTATACAAGGGAGAACATATTGAGGAAGGCTACAAGAGTACTGCATTCTCTGTTACTTACAGAAACAAGGAACGCACTCTGAAAGATAAGGAAGTGGAAAACATCCACAACAAAATTCTTCAGGTTCTTAATAAGAAATTTGAAGCAACATTAAGATAAGAATAAGAGGCATTTAAATGAGGTCCCTCATGGCGTTCATCGCGTGAAGGATCTCATCTTATGTTGACTAATGACGAATATAATTATATAATGGTTAATGTTGAATTTGGAAATACTAAAAGAAAAATAAGGAGGCAATATGAATCCGGTAGCGTTTACGATATTTGGCGTTGATATAATGTGGTACGGAGTGCTCATATCTACAGGAGTGCTTTTGGGAGTTGTTTTTGCTTTAAGAGAATGCAAAAGAATTGGATTTAAGGAAGATAACCTTTTGGACTTTTTATTATATGCAATTCCGGCAGCAATTGTTGGAGCCAGGGCATATTATGTAATTTTTTCATGGGATTTCTACAGCAAGAATCCAGATCAGATAATCAACATAAGAAACGGCGGACTTGCCATTCATGGAGCGCTTATAGCAGGCGTGATAGTAGGGGTGTTGTTCTGCAGAATAAGAAAAATCAAAGCCTTGGAGCTTCTTGACATAGTTATGCCAAGTGTTGCTTTAGGCCAGGCCATAGGAAGATGGGGTAACTTCATAAACCAGGAGGCTCACGGAGGCCCTACAGATTTGCCCTGGGGCATAATTGTAAATGGTCAGAAAGTCCACCCAACATTTTTGTACGAATCCATCATAGATTTCTGCATATTCCTGTTTTTAATGTGGTTCAGAAAAAACAAGAAAATAACGGATGGTCAGGTTCTGGGGCTTTACCTGATATTATATTCTGCAGGAAGATTTTTTGTGGAAGGATTGAGAACCGACAGCCTCATGTTTCTGGGAATGCGTGTTGCCCAGCTCATAAGCCTCGGCTCAATTTTATTAGGAGTGCTGCTGTTGGTTTATTTAAAAAAGAAGAACAATTCAATAAAGAATTAAGAGTTAAGAATTAATAGTTATAAAAAGACGAGTGATAGACTAATCGCTCGTTTTTATTTTTTTGTGCCCGTTCACAAGTTCAGAAAATTCTACATCAGGTGTGGATAGAAACAAAAATTTTTTTAAATTTTTAAAATAATTGTGGTAAATAATACCCACATTGTGGTATAATGTGCCCAGTAGGTGGTAGAAAATGTTTACTGGTGAATACATACATTCATTTGATGAAAAGGGAAGGGTAATCATACCTTCAAAATTTAGAAATGAGTTGGGCGAAACGTTTTATATAGGTAAAGGACTGGATAAATGCTTGTTCGTTTATCCTATTGAAACATGGAACGAATTCGTCGGTAAACTGAGAAACCTGTCAACTTTCAACAAACAGGAAAGATTTTTTTTAAGACAGTTTGTTTCCGGATTTTCTGAATGTTCTTTTGATAAACAGGGAAGAATACTAGTACCGCCGCAGCTGAGGGAATTCAGCGCACTAAACAGCGAGGCTGCTATAATAGGGGTTATAGACAGAATAGAAATCTGGAACAAAGAAAGTTGGAATGATTACTCCAACAATGACGAATTTGATTTTGACAGCATTGCAGAAAAGATGTCAGATTTGGGGATAGGATTATAAAGGAGGAGTCACATGGATTATATACACAAGTCAGTATTGTTGGACGAATCGATTGAAGGGCTTAACATTAAGACAGATGGAATTTATGTGGATGCAACCTTGGGAGGGGGAGGGCATACTCTCGAAATACTTAAAAGAGCAACCAAAGGAAAAGTAATCGGCATTGACCAGGATGATTATGCCATTGAAAGAGCAAAAGATAAGTTAAAGGAATTTGACAATTTCATACCAGTTAAAAACAACTTCAGTAATATTAAAGAAGTTTTAAATGAATTAGATATAGAAAAAGTTGACGGAATAATTTTTGATTTGGGAGTTTCGTCATTTCAACTGGATATACCTGAAAGAGGGTTCAGCTACAATTACGATATGCCCCTGGACATGAGGATGGACAAAAACCAGACCACAACTGCAAGGCACATTGTAAACGGATACGAGGAGCACGAACTTTCACGAATTCTCTGGGAATACGGAGAAGAAAAGTGGGCAGCAAGAATAGCAAAGTTTATAGTTCAGGAAAGAGAGCAGGAATTCATTGAAACAACCGGACAACTGGTTTCAATCATAAAGAAGGCTATTCCCAAGCAGGTGAGGCAGGAAGGTTCACATCCTGCTAAGCGAACATTTCAGGCCATAAGGATTGAAGTGAACAGAGAACTGGAGATACTTGAAAACACAATGAAGGATGCTGTTGACTGCCTGAACATGGGTGGAAGAATTTGCGTCATAACATTTCATTCGCTGGAAGACAGGATTATTAAAAATGCATTTACTGATCTTAACAAGGACTGCATTTGTCCTCCTGAATTTCCAAAATGCATGTGCGACCACAGGCGCAAATTGAAAATCATAACAAGAAAGCCAGTGTTGCCATCTGAAGAAGAATTGGTTGAAAATCGAAGAGCGCACAGTGCAAAATTAAGAATAGGCGAGAGGGTGTAATTATGTCGGCTTTGAGGAAAGAAGCAATTGAATTTAATTATGGACAAGATACTGAGCAATATTCTCCAAACAAAAGAAGAATAAAAAGAAAAAAGCATAATAATGTTATAGAAAGCTTCAAAAACACAGCCATGATTGCTGTAACATTCATACTCGGAATTTTAATAGTTTATAATTATGCTGTCATTACTGATAAGCAGATGGAACTCAACACATTGAACGAAAAAATTACTGACCTTAATGATGACATAGATCAATACAACATAGCTTTGGAGAGTATAAAAAACACCAACAGCATAGAAGAAATGGCAAAGGCTTATCTGGGAATGAATTACCCTACAAGAAAACAAACAGTATTTGTTGACTTTGCATATGGAAATGCAGATACAACCGAAGATGAAACTGAAGTGCTTGCAGAAGATGAAAATTTATTCGTAGGATTGCTTGACAAGGTAGTAAGTTTCATTAGATAGGGGGCGCCATATGAAAAAACGTGTAAAAAGCAATACTAACCTTCAAAATAAAAAGAGAATGTTGGTATTTTTGCTTTGCTTTTTTTTAGTTACAATCGCTTTAGTTGTAAGACTTGGATTCATTCAGCTCATAAACGGTGAAGAATACAAGAAACAGGCCATGGAAAACTGGTCCAGAGATATTACCATAAGCGCAAAAAGAGGAACAATTTATGACGCCAAAGGAAAGAAACTGGCTGTCAGCGTAAATTCAAACACAGTAACTTGTTTTCCTGCAGATGTGAAAAAGGGAGTGCAGACTCCTGAGGAACCAAGGGAAGAATCCCAGGAAGCTGGGGAAAACACAGAAGGATTTTTTACGGGGCTTCTTAAAAGACTAAACAAATCAATGTTCTCTGAAAGTGCAGCAGTGGAAAATATTCCGGTAAACACGAACACTCCTGAAGAAACAGCCACAATTCTCGCAGAAATTCTTCAGATGGAATATGATGAAGTTTATAAAAAAATAACTTCGAACTATTCATACGTGGTTCTGAAGAAATGGATTACAGATGAGCAGGCACAGGCCATAAGAGACAAGGGGTTAAGCGGAATAAACATAATTGAAGACAACAAAAGAATATATCCATATGGAAATTTTGCACCTTATGTAATAGGATTTACAAATGTTGACCAGGACGGACTTTATGGTGTGGAAGCAACATACAACGATTACTTGACGGGTATTCCGGGACGTACGGTAGTTAACACCGATGCATACGGAAGAGAGCTTCCATTTGGTTACAATGAATACTATGAATCAAAGGACGGCTTAGGAGTCGTTCTTACAATAGATGAGGTTATACAGCACTATGCTGAGTCAAACGCTGAAAAAGTTTTAGCAGATTACAATGCAAAAAGAGCAACAATTGTAGTAATGGATCCTAACAACGGAGATATTCTGGCATTAGCTTCAAAACCCGATTACGACCCCAACGAGCCAAAGGAACCTGTTGATGAGAAAACAAGCACTGAATGGGCGGCGTTATCTAACGAGGATCTGCAGAAGGCATGGTTCAACATGTGGAGAAATCCAGCCGTAAACGATATTTATGAACCGGGTTCTACTTTCAAGCTTATAACCACAGCAATAGCTCTTGAAGAAAACACGGCTTCCCTTGAATCAACATATTTCTGCGACGG
Organism: Firmicutes bacterium UBA6113; assembly: GCA_002422545.1. Lineage (GTDB taxonomy): Bacteria > Bacillota > Clostridia > Tissierellales > Sedimentibacteraceae > Sedimentibacter. The sequence goes on from DIWF01000035.1 coordinate 20,806, forward strand.
ATTTGTAAGACAGATACCAGGAGAGAATATCAAATGCTGGAGATATTACAGGCCGCATGGACAGCAGACATTGTCAGAGGCAATTCAGAATTCATGCAATGACGCATTGGCGCAAATGGGCCTTGACATTGGCAAGGATTTATTCTACAAATATTTAAAATCATTTGGTTTTGAGGAACAATCAGGTATAATGCTTAACGGCGAAGCCCTTGGCCTTATTAAGGAACCTATAAACATGAAGGATGTTGACGTGGTTACCCAGGCTTTCGGCCAGGGAGTCGCAATAACACCAATACAGTTGGTGGGTGCTGTTTCAGCCATATCAAACGGCGGAAATCTCATGGAGCCGAGAATTGTGAAACAGCTCATAGATGAAGAAGGAAATGTTGTTAAAAATTTCGATACTGTTGTCAGAAGAAAAGTCATTTCAGATGAAACATCAAAGACGATGCTGCAGATTATGAAAGAATCGGCTGAATCAGGAACAAAACAAGCTTACAGGGCAGGCTACAGAATAGGCGGAAAGTCGGGGACTGCTCAAAAGGTCATAGACGGACACTATGAAGACGGAAAATTCATATCTTCATTTGTAGGGGTTGCCCCTGTAGATAATCCCAAAGCCGTGGCGCTGGTAATGGTTGACGAGCCGGACAGAAACATAGGATACTATGGGAGCATTGTTGCCGGACCGGTTGCAGCGGATTTGCTTGAAAATATAATGAAGTATTACGATGTTGAACCTGTTTATACTGAAGAAGAACTTGGAAAGGTCGAAGCACAGATTGTTGAAGTTCCGGATCTTTTGGGACTTACAATCGCAGAAGCAACTGAAAAAATTATCAGGGCGGGCTTGGAAAGCAATATCACCATTGAAGTCGAAGCTGACAGAATTGTTAAATCTCAATTCCCTAAAGCTGGCGAAAAGGTTGTGAAGGGTTCTGTGGTCACATTGATATTGAACTAGACGGAACGCGCTGCGTTTTGTCAGGTTGATGACAAAGTAACATTTGACGTTGTCATTCTGAGGGCGACACGTAAGAATCTCGTATTTTCAATAAAAATGAGATCCTTCACTTTCGTTCAGGATGACAGCGTCGGGGTTTGTCAATGGTCTGACGGAACTTCTGCGTTCCGTCTTTTTGTTAAATCAATTTTACAAATATATAAGTTTGTTATAGAAATTTGCTGCATTTTTTACCACATTTTTCAGCAAAGGTATTCTTAAAAATGGTTATGGGACATACAGTATTTATTGTATTTGCATTTTAAATATGATAAAATTGCATATAATAACATACACTTTAATAGAGGAGCAATATTATGAAAATTAAAAATTTGCTTGAAGAAATTGATTATGAAAGTTTTGCAGGCGATGAAAATATTAACATAACCGGCATTACAAACGACTCGCGAAAGGCAAAAATAGGCGATATTTTTGTTGCTATAAAAGGCTATACCTCAGACGGACACAAGTTCATTGAAAGCGCTGTAAAAAACGGAGCTTCTGCCGTAATGTGCGATCACATTCCTGAAGAAGTTAAAGATACAAGCAACTTTATCGTAGTCAAATCACCGAGAGAAACCATGGCGCCGACTGCCGACGTAATTTACGGCCGCCCGTCAGAAAAAATAAATATAACCGGCGTGACCGGAACAAACGGCAAGACCAGCACTACATATCTTTTAAAAGGAATTTACGACCATCTTGGAGAAAAATCAGGAATAATCGGAACAATGGGCGTATTGATTCATGAAGAAAAAATAAAAATTGACAACACTACTCCTGAAGCTGCCGATATACAAAACTACCTGTCCAGAATGGCTGAAAAAAATGTAACTCACTGTTTTATGGAAGTTTCTTCACATGCTCTTGAACTGAACAGAGTTGACAATGTGAACATTGATGTGGGAATTTTCACCAACCTTACAAGGGATCACCTTGATTTTCACAAAACAATGGAAAATTATTATCTTGCAAAGAAAAAATTGTTTTACATAACAAAGGTAAACAACATAATCAATGTTGATGACCCTTACGGTTCAAGGCTTTACAAGGAGCTAAAATCTGACGGAATAAAAGCACTTTCAACAGGAATAGAAAATGCTGCTGACATAAAGGCTTCAAATTTAATTACAACTATGAAGGGTACGTCATTTGATCTGAACATTATGGGAGTTGAAAAGAAGGTTCATGTGAACACTCCGGGAAAATTCAGCGTTCTTAATTCTCTGGGAGCTCTTGGGGCAGCATATTGCCTTGGAGTTGACATTGATGACATAATTGCATCGCTGGCTGAAATTAAGGGTGTGAAGGGAAGGTTTGAAATACTTGAAAATAAACTTGACTGCACAATAATACTTGATTTTGCCCATACTCCCGACGGCCTTCAAAAGGTTATGGATACAATAGTCGAATTTGCCGAAGGAAGAAAAATTGTAATGTTTGGAGCAGGCGGTGAAAGAGATTTGTCAAGAAGAGCGCCAATGGGTGAAATTGCAGGAAAGTATTGCGACTTAAGCATACTTACTTCAGATAATCCTCGTTTTGAAGATCCATACGACATATGCGTTGAAATTTCTAAAGGTGTTGAAAAAGCCGGAGGAAAGTACGAAATAATAGTAGAAAGAGACAAAGCAATTTATTATGCTGTTGACAATTCCAAATCTAAGGACGTAATATTGTTGGCGGGAAAATCTACGGAGCCTTACCAGGATATGGGTACAGAAAAAGTTCCGTACGATGAAGGATACATTGCGAAAATGGCAATAATAGATGTAGAGAAAAAAAGAGGATTAAGGAATTAGTCACAAAGGAGTTTAACATGCAAGGCAGCGGACAAATAATAAGAGTAATAATTGTATCATTTTTAATAGCACTGTTTCTTGGGCCGGTTGTAATACCGGTGCTGAAGCGCCTGAAAGTGGGACAAAGCATCAGGGAGGAAGGCCCTAAGTCTCACTACAGCAAGTCAGGCACTCCGACCATGGGAGGAATAATAATTGTATTAGCAGTACTAATTGCAATAGCTACTAGCGGCTATTACACTCAGGAAATATGGGCTGTGATGTTTTTTATATTTGGATTTGGATTTATTGGATTTTTAGACGATTATATAAAAGTTGTACTCAAAAGAAATTTGGGACTCCGGGCATATCAGAAAATTTTAGGTCAGGTAGTGTTTGCTGTCCTTCTGGCACTGTACGGCTCAAAGTACAGTGTAGACGGCACAAAGCTTGTAATACCATTTGCCAACGCAGTTATTGACCTTGGTGTATTGTATGTTCCATTTGTTGTTTTTGTAATTTTGGGAATTGTAAATGCCGTCAACTTAACAGACGGCCTTGACGGACTTAACACCGGCGTCACTTTGATTGTTATGGCAACATTCAGCCTTATAACAAACAGTCTGAGAGATACAAATTCAATTTACGGCGGGATAGCCATAGTGAGCGCTGCAGTAACAGGGGCATGTCTTGGATTTTTAAGGCACAATGCAAATCCTGCAAAAGTGTTCATGGGAGACACAGGATCTTTAGCTCTTGGCGGAGCTGTTGCTGCTGTTGCTGTTCTTTCAAACATGGTTTTACTGATACCAATCATAGGCGGCATTTATTTTGCAGAAGCATTGTCTGTAATCATACAGGTTCTTCATTATAAGAGGACTAAAAGAAGAATTTTCAAAATGGCTCCCTTGCACCACCATTTTGAAATGTGCGGCTGGAAGGAAACAAAAGTTGTGGGAGTATTTTGGATTGTAACTGTTATATTGGCATTTATAGGCATTTATTCTATATAGTCACATAAAATAATAGTGGACTAAAGAGAGGTAAAAATGAAAAATAAGAAAATACTTGTTATCGGGCTTGGAGTTTCAGGAATGGCATGCATTAAAGCCCTTCATAAACTGGGAGCTGTTATATACGCATATGACGAATCACCAAAGGAAAAGTTATATGAAAAGCTTGAAGAGCTCAGTTCAATTGATGCTGAGTATTTCTTTGGAAGCGGTGAAATAGATAAAATTCCTATGGATGAGCTTGATTTTGCAATAAAAAGTCCCGGAATAAAGTATGAAGTGCCCATTGTTCTTAAACTAATAGAAAAAAACATTAAGATAATAAGCGACGTTGAAGCTGCCTACATGGTTACTGAAGCTTCATTCATATCAATTACGGGAACAAACGGCAAGACAACAACAACAACTCTCATAGGAGAAATTGTAAAGGAAGACGGCAGAAACTGCAAGCTTACAGGAAACATAGGCTTTGGAATTTTTGACGATGCCATGAATTCAAAGCCAGGTGATGTGCTGGTTGCCGAGGTAAGCAGTTTTCAGCTTGCCGGAACATATGACTACAAGCCTCAAATCAGTGTTATAACAAACATAACTCCTGACCACATGGATTATCACCACACAATGGAAAATTACGTTGAAGCTAAATTTAAAAACGTATTAAATCAAGATGAAAATGACTATGCAATATTAAATTACGAAGATGAAATCATAAGGAATTATTCCTGCAACATAAGAGCAAAAAAAATATTTTTCAGCTCCGAAAGAGTACTTAGTAGAGGAATTTTTGTCCTTGACGGAAATATGGTTTACAAAAACGGAAATGATACGATTTCTATCATAAACACAAGGGATATTTTCATTCCTGGCAAACACAACCTGGAAAATGCAATGGCAGCCACTGGAGCAGCCATAGCCCTTGGAGTTGAAAAAGAAACAATAGCAAAAGTGTTAAAAGAATTCAAAGGCGTGGAGCACAGGCTTGAATTTTGCGGTGAATACAACAAAGTCAAGTTTTACAATGATTCAAAGGGAACAAATCCCGATGCTTCCATTAAGGCGGTTCAAGGAATAGAAAAACCAATTGTGCTCATTGCAGGTGGTTACGACAAGAAATCACAGTATGACGAATTTATACAATCATTTGACAAAAAGGTCAAAGCTCTGGTGTTGCTTGGCCAGACTGCAGATGACATAGAAGCATGTGCACGCAGGTATGGATTCACAAACATATATCGAGTTCAAAATATGGATGAAGCAGTGAAAAAATGCTTCGAATTAAGCGAAGAAGGCGACAATGTTGTTCTTTCTCCCGCATGCGCAAGCTGGGGAATGTACCCTAACTACGAGGTGAGAGGAAGAGACTTTAAGGAAAGGGTTAAATATTATGGAGGAAGCAGTACACAAAGCAGGTAAAAAGACTGTAGACTGGGTTTTAGTGTTTATTATTGTAGTATTGGTTCTCTTTGGTTTTTTGATGGTTTACAGTTCCAGTTATCCTGACGGCTATTATAAATTTGACGGGGATCCGTTTTATTTTCTTAAAAAACAGGTAATAGCCGCTGTAATAGGAATGACCGGAATGATTTTTTTCGCCAATATGCCTTATAAAATATATTCTAAGTTTAGCAAGTTGATTCTTATTGCATGTGTGGGATTTGCCCTTTTGACGGTGATTATGGGAATTGCTTCTAACGGAGCACAAAGGTGGATAAATATTGGCGGTATAACATTTCAGCCTTCAGAAATAATTAAAATAGGCGGAGTTTTATACATGGCTGATTATTTTGACCGAAACCGCAAAAATATGAGTTCCTTTACAAAAGGGTTCATTCCTTCAATGCTTTTCATAGGAGTTTTCTGCGGACTTATTGCAATGCAGGACGACCTGAGCACCGCCATAATTCTCGGTGGAACTCTCATGGTTATGTTTTTCTGCGCAGGAGCTAGGCTCGGCCACTTGTTTCTTCTTGTGGGAGCAGCTGTATTAGGTGTTGTTGTTATGATTGCAATGCAGCCATATAGAATAACAAGAATAATAGTCTTCTTTGATCCGTTTAAATACAAGCAGGACCAGGGGTGGCAGATAATACAGTCCTTATATGCCCTTGGAACCGGCGGATTGTTCGGAATGGGAATTGGGAAAAGCAGACAAAAGTTTTTTTATCTCCCGGAAGCATACAATGACTTTATATTTTCAATAATAGGCGAAGAATTGGGTTTCATAGGATGTGTATTTGTAATGCTTGGTTTTGTGGTTTTTGCCTGGAGAGGGTTAAGAATATCCATGAACACTGAAGATTTTTTCGGAAGCCAGTCGGCTTTAGGGCTTACAACCCTGGTTCTTGTTCAGTTCATGATACATGTTGCCGTAGCAACATCATCAATGCCTCCAACAGGAAGAGCCCTTCCGTTTATAAGCGCAGGGGGATCATCCCTGATGTTTCTTCTTTGCTCCATGGGGATTTTATTAAATATTTCAAAATATTCAAATACATACAGAAGTTGAGAAAGTATTACAGCAGGCAATAAATTCTTTGCCTAGGAAATACAATGACAATAAATTGATCCAGAATAAAATAAAGGAAAGTGATTAATAAATGAGAGTACTTATAACCGGCGGAGGAACCGGGGGACACATAAACCCTGCCTTGGCCATTGCCCAAAAGGTGAGACTTGCCGATCCGTCCAATGAAATATTATATGTAGGTACAAAAAATGGAATGGAAAGCGAACTTGTTCCTAAAGAGGGGTTTGAATTCAGATATGTTACTGCAAAATACCTCAGGAGAAGTTTAACCATTGAAAACATAAAGACAATTTTTGCCTCATTCAAGGGAGTTATGGAAGCTTCAAGAATAATTAAGGCTTTCAAACCTGACATAGTTGTTGGAACAGGAGGGTATGTGTGCGGACCTGTTGTTCTTGCAGCAAGCCTTAAAAAAATACCAACCATGATACATGAGCAGAATGTTTTTCCGGGAATCACAAACAAACTCCTGTCAAAGGTTGTTGATATAATTATCATTAGTTTTAAGGATGCTGAAAATTATTTCCCCAAAGATGCAGCAAATAAGCTTGTGCTTGTTGGAAATCCTGTGAGAAAAGATATTCTTACAGCCGACAGGAGAAAATCCAGGGCTAACTTTAAATTGAATAGTGACGATATATTTATATATTCCTTTGGAGGCAGCGGGGGACAAATAAGTTTAAATGAAGCAATATTAGAAACAATAGAAAAATACAACGGTAAAAAAGGTATTAAAATTCTTCATATAACAGGCAAGAAACATTATGAAAAGTTCATGGAAGAACTTAACAAAAAAGTGAAAATTGAGAGCAATATTGAAATCAGGGATTACATGTATGATGCGGCAACTGCACTTTCTGCATCAGACATAGTCATAGGAAGTGCCGGAGCAATTACTATTGCTGAAATTACAGCCATAGGAGTGCCTTCCATACTTATACCCAAGACATATACTGCAGAAAACCACCAGGAATACAATGCCCGTGCACTTGAAAAGGAAGGTGCAGCAAAGGTGATTCTTGAAAAGGATTTAAAAGGAAATGAGCTTATTAAGGCTATTGAGGAAATAATCGACAACAAAAATGTTCTTGGGGCAATGAGCTTAAATTCAAAAAGAATGGGAAGCACAGATGTTGAAGGAAAAATATATGAAGCAATGGTGAAACTGATCAACTTAAAAACCAAAAGTAACAAGTAATATGAAATTGCATAACATATTATATGATTATCTGAATCAGTACAAAAACGAAGCAAGTTATATTTATATAACTTGCATTGCATTCTCAGGATGAGATAGTCATATTGCGGTTTCCGGAATGTATATCCGGTTAATCCATTATGTTACTTGTTGCGGAGGGATAAAGATGGGAAGCTTTATAATTGAAGGGAGAAACAGCTTAGAAGGAATAGTTGACATAGGCGGTTCAAAAAATGCTGCTCTTCCTATTTTAGCCAGTACGGTTATCAGTGGAAGAGAATATCTTCTTGAAAATATACCAGACATCGAAGATGTGAAAGATATGCTGGAAATATTACAAGATATGGGATGCGCGGTTCAATATGACAACGGTGTTGCTCTCATTGACACAAGAGGACTTAATACTTCTAAGGTACCGGAAAAACTTGTTAGAAAAATCAGATCGTCAATAATATTGATGGGTGCTGTTCTCCAAAGGACAGGGAGTGTTGAAATTGCATATCCCGGTGGATGCGAAATAGGACTTCGTCCCATAGATTTGCATCTGAAGGGTTTAAGAAAACTTGGAGTTGAGATTGTTGAAAAAAGTGGACTTTTAGTCGGCAAGGTAACAGAACCATCTGGCTGTGAAATTCAGCTTGACTACCCAAGTGTGGGCGCAACAGAAAATATTATGTTGTTTGCCGTTGGAATACCAGGAAAGACAGTGATTTATAACCCTGCGAAAGAACCGGAAATAGTTGACTTACAGAACTTTTTGAACACATGCGGATACAGTGTGAACGGTGCAGGAACAGGATCAATAATAATAGAAGGAAAAAAACCAGAAAACACAGACACTGTAGAATATAAGATTATTTCCGACCGTATTGAGGCAGGAACTTATTTGAGTGCAGCATCATCGATGAAGAGCAAAATTTACATAAGAAATATAGAAAAATCTCATTTCAAGTCAATTACTTCAATATATGAAGATGCAGGTTGTGAAATAAGAGAAACTCATGGAACAATTGTTATTTCAAACCAGGGAAGAATTAAAGCAGTAGAAAAGGTTACAACTCAGCCGTATCCGGGATTTCCAACTGATATGCAGGCACAGTTCATGGCCAGCATGGCAACAGCCGACGGCATTTCAATTATAGAAGAAACGGTATTTGACTCTCGGTATAAACACGTACCGGAACTTCAGAAAATGGGAGCAAATATCACGACAATCGGAAGAGTGGCAGTTATTGAAGGAGTCGACAGACTTTTTAGTGCCGTGGTTGAGGCAAAAGATCTTCGGGGAGGAGCTGCTCTTGTAATAGCAGCTTTAGGAGCTGAAGGAACTTCAAAGATAAACAACATCTACCACATAAACAGAGGCTATGAGAAATTTGCGCAGAAACTGCAAAATATAGGAGTCTTAATAACAGAAACATAGGATTAAAGTTCATCTTTATAAATACTCAAACAGAAAATATCAGGTAAAAAAATGGCTGAAAAAAGAAGCAACAGACAAAAAAAAAAGAAAAAGAAGAAAAAATTCAGAAAGCTATTTATAAGTACAGCAGCTTTTATTACAGCTGCTGTAGTTGTTGTTTTTTGCCTTTATTACGTATATTTTGAAACACCTTATTTTGAAATTGCTCAGGTTCATGTTGCTGGAAACTTATTGTACCAGAAAGATTACATCATAGAACAATCACACATTGATGAGAGAGAAAGATTATTTTCAGTTGACAGGGCAAAGGTAAAAGAAAATCTTGAAAAAGAGATTTACGTGGAAAACGCTCGTGTAGTTTACGAGCTGCCCAACAAAATATATATTGAAATAAAAGAAAGAGTAGAGAAATATCAGATACATTACAACAATGAATATATTGTTACAGACAAGAGTGGCATAGCCCTTCGTACATCATCTGAAAAAAACGACCTTTTGACTATTGAAAGTTTGACTGATGTATTATACAATATAGGAAATACAGCAGAATTTACGGGCATAGACAATATTAACAGTATTTTTGACACTATAGAATACCTGAAAGTAGAATTCGGCAGTGAAACAATAAAGGACATTACAGTCTGCAAGGACAACAGCGTTATGATAAATACCGAATACGGCACTGTGATTAGAATAAAGCTGGGTGAGGACATAAAATATCAGATTGTGTTTGCCATGAAAATTATAAACGAAAGACTTAATAACAACATGACAGTTGTTTCAGGTTTAATAGATTTTACCAAGGGGGACAGTCCGGTGTACATAGAGGACTATAAAATGGAGGATTACAATGAGTAAGTTGTGGCAAAAGGTAATGCTGTTTGCTATAAGTTTGGTTCTAGGAGTTGTTTGCATGACGCAAATAAGAACAACAAACAATGTTCTGGGAAATGAAGACCCTAAGGACATGGCAAGCCAGCTTGATAATGAGCTGGCAGAGCTGACTCTTCAGAAAAATGAACTGAGGGAAGAGCTTGATGCCTTGAAACAAACAGCAAAGGAAAATGAAGAGATTTATGATGCAAAAGAGGCGGAACTTGAGAGATTGAAGGAAGAACTTGCAAATCAGCAGATTTTATCCGGTTATTATGAAGTGAAAGGGCCGGGAACAATAATCACCATTGATTCCGAACCTAATTCCTATGTGAGTCTGGCGTCAAGCCATCAGTACATTCTGGCGCTGATCAGTTATTTAAATAATGCCGGTGTTGAGGCAATATCCATCAACGGGCAGAGATACACAAACTATACTGAAATAGTGCCTGTTCTAGACCACATCAATGTTAACGGTGTAGCATTGGTGCTTCCGCTGGAAATAAGGGCCATAGGCAATTCCAGAACAATAGATGCATCACTTAATTTTGTAGGAGGAATAGTGTCTCAGTTGAGCCAGATAGGATATACAATCGAAACAGAAAATTCTTCCGAAATATTCATCAACAAGTACGATGGTGAAAAAGAATTCAAGTATGCTGTTCCAATTACCTTAGATGAAGAATGAGATCGGGGGAGATTCACATAAAACTAAAGACGATGAATATAATCATTTTTGTTTTGGTTTTTACAGTGTCTGCTGCAATTGTAAACGGAGCAGATGCAGATGTTGATGAAAATACAATTTATGCACTTAAAAACTTAAATAATTATGAAAAAAATGTAAAAGATATGCGCGGAGTTGTTAAAAATCTCCAGGATGAAGTTTTATACGAAAAAAGTCAGGCACAGGACTTAGATGACGACAATTTTCTTGATCTGATGATAGAAGTCAATCATCAGATTGAAGAATTGAAATTTTACAACGGCTTTACAGATGTAAGAGGTCCGGGAATAATGCTAAGGGTTTCGGACAGTACAAGTGATGACGAGAACCTTGATATTATGGATAAAATAGTGCATGATGTTGATATAACAGTGCTTCTCAATGATTTGAAAAGTGCAGGAGCAGAAGCAATTGATGTTAACGGCAAAAGAATAGTAAACATTTCAGAGGTAGTATGTGCCGGACCGGTACTTAAAATAAACGGAGAAGCAGTGCCTGCTCCTTTTGTAATAAGAGCCGTGGGGGACCAGGAAAACTTGTACAACGTTGTTACTGAAGAAGGAACATACGCCTATGACCTGAAAAACAAATATGGGATGGAAGTTGCGGCTATAATGAGCTACAATCTTGTAATACCAAAGTTTTACGGAATAAATTCCGAGAATAAATTTGCGCAGAGCGCAGAATAAGGGGTTGAAATAATGATTTATGTAGTTGCAGGCCTGGTGCTTGGAGTAGTTGCAGGATTGAATTTAAATTTAGCGTATAGTCCTGAATATTCAGTATATATAGCTCTTGCAGTATTGGCAATATTAAACACGATTTTCAATATGTTGTCAGAAAGTTTAGAAGGAGACTTAACTCCTGTAAAAAGCGGTGTTTTTTTAGCAAGTGACCTGTTATTTGGCTTGTTTTTAGCATATGTGGGAGAGCAGCTTGGGCTTCCTGTTTACCTTGCAGCAGTATTCGCTTTTGGAAATAATATTTATAAAAAGTTAAGAATTATGATAGACTTTTGGCTTGAAAAATATAATAAAAACAAGTAAACTAATTAAAAATGTGTATGAAAATTAATAAATATGTGATATAATATTTTTTATAATGGATAAGAAAAATTTTCTCTCGTTTAGGAGGTCAATATATGTTTCAATTTGAAGAACCATCAGAAAGACTGGCAAATATTAAAGTAATCGGCGTCGGAGGCGGCGGCAATAATGCAGTAAATAGAATGATTGAAGCTGGCGTAAGAGGCGTTACATTTATAAGTGTTAATACGGACAAGCAGGCATTATACTCATCAAAAGCGGAAATCAAATTTCAGATAGGCGAAAAATTAACAAACGGTCTTGGTGCGGGTTCTAAACCTGAAATAGGCGAAAAGGCTGCTGAAGAAAACAAGGCTGATATATCAGAACTTGTAGAAGGAGCAGACATGGTGTTCATCACTGCCGGTATGGGCGGCGGCACCGGAACAGGAGCGGCTCCTTACATTGCAGGTGTTGCAAAAGAACAGGGAATACTAACCGTAGCCGTTGTTACAAAGCCATTCATGTTCGAAGGCAAGAACAGAATGAAAAATGCTGAAACAGGTCTTAAAAAGCTCAAAGAAAATATTGATACTCTTGTGGTTATACCAAACGACAAACTTCTGGAAATATCAGACAAGAAAACTACAATGCTTGAAGCATTCACATTGGCAGACGATGTTTTAAGACAAGGTATACAAGGCATTTCAGATCTTATCGCTATTCCTGCAATCATGAACCTTGACTTTGCCGATGTTGAAACAATAATGTCAGGACAAGGTCTTGCTCACATGGGAATCGGACAGGCAACCGGAGAAAACAGAGCTCTCAATGCTGTTAAGCAGGCTATCCAAAGTCCTCTTCTTGAAACAAGCATAAACGGAGCAAGAGGGGTTCTCTTAAATATTACAGGCGGCACAAGCATGGGAATTCATGAAGTGAATGAAGCAGCCAAACTGATAGAAGAAGCTGCTGATCCGGAAGCAAATATCATATTTGGAGCAAATATTGATGAATCAGTTGGAGACACCATTAAAATAACTGTTATTGCTACAGGTTTTGGTGAAAACAATGCCGCAGACTCCAAAACAGCAAAGGTTGAAGGTGCAAAAGCCGGTAAGGAAGAAAAACCGGGCAAGGACAGCAATCCATTTGATTTCACAATTCCAAATTTCCTAAACAAGAAAAACTAAAATAATGGGAGCCGTGAAGAATAATAATTCGAAGGCTCCTTTTTAGCTTGCATTATTAGATTGAATATGATATTCTTTTTAGGTTAAAAAAGAAAATTTAAAATATTATATATAAGGATGATTAAATGATAACAGTAACAAATTTAAGCCTTCAATTTGGGGGAAGCAAACTTTTCAACGACGTAAATTTAAAATTTGTGCCGGGAAACTGCTATGGCGTAATTGGAGCCAATGGAGCAGGAAAATCAACTTTCCTGAAAATATTGTCAGGAGAAATTGACTACACATCAGGAGAACTGTCAATTCCAAACAATGTAAGAATGTCCGTGCTGAAACAGGACCACTTCATGTATGATGAATTTGCTGTAATGGAAACAGTTATGATGGGAAACAAGAGATTGTATGATGTTATGAAGGAAAAAGACGCTCTTTATGCAAAAGAAGAGTTTACTGACGAGGACGGAGTTAGAGCTTCGGAGCTTGAAGGTGAATTTGCAGAAATGAACGGCTGGGATGCAGAGACAGAAATTGCTCAGATTCTTCAGGGCCTTGGAGTAGGTTCAGATCTTCATTATTCTTACATGAGAGATTTAAACGGTGGTGACAAGGTGAAAGTAATGCTTGCACAGGCTTTGTTCGGAAGACCTGGAATAATACTGCTGGATGAGCCTACAAACAACTTAGATATTGAATCTATCAACTGGCTGGAAGATTTTCTTCTGGACTTTGAAGGACTTGTTATAGTTGTATCCCACGACAGACACTTTTTAAATACAGTGTGCACACACATTGTAGATATTGATTACAAGAAAATCAGCATGTATGTAGGAAACTACGATTTCTGGTATGAATCAAGCCAGCTTATGCAGCAGCTCATGAGAGACCAGAACAGAAAAAGAGAAGATAAAATAAAAGACTTACAGAACTTTATCCAGAGGTTCTCAGCAAACAAGTCAAAATCAAAACAAGCAACATCAAGAAGAAAGCTTCTTGATAAACTAGAAATAGAAGAAATGCCTTCTTCTTCAAGGAGATATCCATTTGTTAAGTTTACTCCGGACAGAGAAGTTGGAAATGAAATTCTAACAGTTGAAGGACTGTCAAAATCATTTGACGGCGTTGATGTACTGAAGAACATTTCATTCAGAGTGAACAGGGACGATAAAATAGCTTTTGTGGGAGAAAATGAACTTGCTCAAAGCACATTGTTCAAGATACTCGTAGGCGAAATGGAGCCGGATACCGGAACAATCAAATGGGGACAGACAATTACAAAATCATACTTCCCCAAGGACAACTCCGAATTTTTCGATGGAGTAAATTTAAATCTTGTTGACTGGATGAGACAATATTCTGAAGATCAGTCTGAAAGTTTCCTGAGAGGATTCCTTGGCAGAATGCTGTTTTCAGGCGATGATGCTCTAAAACCTGCCAATGTATTGTCAGGAGGAGAAAGAGTGAGATGCATGCTTTCAAGAATGATGTTATCAGGTTCAAACGTACTTGTTCTTGATCAGCCTACAAACCACTTGGATCTTGAGTCAATCACAGCCCTTAACAACGGCTTGATGGATTTTAAAGAAATTGTGTTGTTTTCTTCACACGACCACCAGTTTATTCAGACTGTTGCAAACCGCATAATTGAACTTAATGAACAGGGAATGGTTGATATGGCCATGACTTACGATGAGTATTTGGAAAGAAAAGAAAACAGACAGAGGGTGAGTTAATGAATAAAAAGTGTGCTCAGGAAATGAGTTTTGAGGATTTCAAAAATTCCATAAGCCCTGAAATGCTTAACGAACTGACAAAAATGAATATATCATACAACCGGGCATACAGTATATTTGAAGACATTCTCATGGAATCACATCTTGACGATGATGAGGAAATGGGTACAATGGACAGTATTGTAAAGCACATAATACTTGATTATACAGATGAGATGCTGGCTGATGAGTTCTGTAAATATGAAACGGACTGGGAAGAACATTAACAAAAGATAAAATTGAGGCGCCTATGGCGCCTCAGGTAGATGAGTAGCTTTCGACATTGTCATTCTGAGGGCGTAGCCCGAAGAATCTCATGTTTTCAATAAAGATGGGATCCCGCAGTTTCGCATACAAATTTATTTATTCGCTACCGCTCATATAAATTTGGTGCTCATTGCGAATGACCTACCGCTATTTTTCAGAAAAACACCTGAAAAATAGGGTTAGGGCAACTTTCACTATCGTTCAGGATGACAGCGTCGGAGTTTGTCAATAGTCTAAGGCGCCTATGGCGCTTTTCTGATTTTTAAAATAGTTTTCTTTGCAAGTGTATATTTTTTGAAGGTTGTCAACTTATGTTATTATTATTCAGTTATGCAAATTTATAGACACTTGCGGAAATGTTTGCAGAAAAGAGCCTTGTGTCGGAAAATAGTGTTTTATGACGTGAAAAATTTGTGCATGTTGGTTAAAATAATGTTGACAAATCTGAATTTCTATGGTATTCTTTAAGAGTATTACAGATGTATTTATAGATTTCACATGTTTTTAGATATTATATGTGTCACTGTATATAATATGTAAAAATGTGTGAATTTTTTTATACAATGGAATATAAATAATATTATTTAGGGAGGTACTCATGGCTAAGGGTACAGTTAAATGGTTTAACTCAGAAAAAGGATTTGGATTTATCACAAAGGAAGATGGAAATGACGTATTCGTACATTTCTCAGCAATCCAAGGAGACGGATTCAAGACTCTTGAAGAAGGTCAAAAAGTGAGCTTTGACGTTACTCAAGGAAACAGAGGCGACCAAGCTGCTAACGTTACTAGAATATAACGAGCACAATGAAAACCGGGAAGCAATTCCCGGTTTTTTGTATGCCCTAACCCAATTTTATCGACCGTAGGGAGAATAAAATTGCTGGTAGGTCAACCGCAACGAATTCCCGATTTATGCGACCGTAGGGAGCAAATAAATCGGTGAATGAGACTGGGTATGCCCTGCATGACTTGACCCAATTTGTACGAGCGGCATCCTATAATAATCTGATGCTTCACAAAATGATTAACTAATAAAAATATCCAAGCAGAAACACCACTCCTGCCATTATTGCAACAAATGCCGCAAAATAAGGAAGTATCAGTGAAAACACAGCCAGAATCATAGCCAGAACATCATTTTTTTCCAGCATTAATCCATCATGGTCAGCTGATTTTTCATTTGTATTTTCATGAGGTAAGTTAGCAAGTCTTATTTTTTCCAAATCTTCTTCAACTCTTGATTTTAAGAATAGCATTTAAAACACTCCATTCACTTTATGACACATTGAAAAATGTCCATCACTTATTTCCATGTATTCAGGTGTCTTTTCCCGGCATATGTCATGAGTATAAGGACAGCGGGTGTGAAAACGGCAGCCTGAAGGCGGATTAGCAGGCGAAGGAATGTCTCCTTCCAATATAATGCGCTTCTTATTTTGTCTGACAGACGGGTCGAATGATGGTGCTGCTGACAACAATGCTTCTGTATAAGGGTGAAGAGGATTTGTAAATATTTCTTTTTTGTTTCCTTTTTCTACTATTTGACCAAGGTACATGACCGCAACTTCGTCGCTGATAAACTTTACCACAGACAAGTCATGTGAAATAAACAGATATGTCAGACCGAAATCTTCCTGAGCATCTTTTAATAGATTTATTATTTGAGACTGAATGGACACATCAAGAGCTGAAACAGCTTCATCGCATACGATAAATTCAGGATTTACTGCCAACGCCCTTGCAATGCAGATGCGCTGACGCTGTCCACCTGAAAACTGATGAGGGTATCTATCTGCCTGTTCGGGAAACAATCCGCATCTCATGATTACTTCAATTGCTTTTTCTTTCATTTCTTTTTTTGTTTTAACAATGTTGTGCTGAAGCATGGCTTCTCCAACTATTTCATAAATGGGCAGCCTTGGATTCAATGAACTGTATGGATCCTGAAAAATAATCTGCATCTTTGTTCGCATGTGATTAATTTCGTTTTTATGCATTTTGTATATATTCTTTCCGTCATATTCAACAATACCATCTGTGGGGTCAAGAAGCCTCAGCATAGTTCTTCCAAGCGTAGATTTGCCGCAGCCTGATTCACCTACGATTCCCAGAACTTTCCCCTTTTTGATTTGAAATGAAACTCCGTCCACTGCCTTAACGCTGCCTGTTGAACGCTTAATGATTCCAGTCTTTATGGGGAAATACTTTCTTAAATTTTTTACGGTAACTAAACTATCAACCGCATTTTCACTGTAAGAGCTCATAGCACTTCCTCCTTGTCTTCGTTGTCGTACAGCCAGCAAGCAATTCTGTGTTCACCTTCAAGAACAATTTCTTCTGGAAAAGATTTTTTGCAAATATCCATTGCTTTTTCGCACCTTGGATGAAAAGGACATCCTTCAGGCAATTTGCTCAGGTCAGGAACATTTCCTGGAATGACATGCAGTCTTGTGCTTGATGTTGCCATATCCGGCTTGGAACATATGAGACCTATGGTGTAAGGATGTTTGGGATTCTTGAATATGTCTATTACCGTTGCTACTTCCACAACCTTTCCGGCATACATGACCATTACGCGGTCACTCATTTCTGCAATTACTCCAAGGTCGTGAGTGATAAAAATTATAGATGCATTTATTTTTTGCTTAAGTTCGTTCATAAGGTCCAGTACCTGGGCTTGGATTGTTACATCCAGTGCTGTAGTAGGTTCATCAGCGATCAGGAGTCTTGGTTCACATGCCAGTGCCATTGCAATCATTGCCCTCTGACGCATGCCTCCTGACAGGGCAAATGGATAGTCATCAACTACACGTTCGGGATTTGGAATTTTCACCAGTTCAAGCATTTTTATGCTTTCTTTGTAAGCTTCATCCTTGGTCATGCCTCTATGAAGCATCATGGTTTCGCTTATTTGTCTTCCTATTTTAAAAATCGGGTTTAAGGATGTCATGGGTTCCTGGAATATGAAAGATATATCATTTCCTCTTATTTCTCTGATTCTTTGATCGGAGACTTTTAACATGTCTTCTCCGTTAAAAAATATTTCTCCTCCTTCATACTTGCCTGGAGGAGTTTCAACTAATCTTACCAATGACATACAGGTTATGCTCTTGCCGCAGCCTGATTCTCCGACTATGCCTAAAGTTTCCCCTTCATTTACATAAAAGCTGACATTATCGGCAGCTTTAACAACACCTCTGTCTGAATGGAAATAAGTTTTAAGGTTTTTTACCTCCAATAATATTCTGCTCATGATAACCTCATCTCTTCATTTTAGGGTCGATTGCATCTCGCATGCCATCACCCAGTATATTAAAGCACATAACAGAAATAAAAATACATATGCCTGGAGGTATCCAATACCACCATTTTTGCTGGATAATAAGCGTGTTTCTTGCTTCTTGTATCATATTTCCCCATGTAGGTGTTGGTGGTGAAACACCGAGGCCTAAGAAACTCAATGATGTTTCAGTCAATATCACGCTTGCCATCCCAAGAGTTGCATAGACTATTACATAAGCAAGAACATTTGGCAGGAGGTGACGAAATATTCTTCTGAAGTCACTTATGCCTAATGCTTCACATGCTTCCATGTATTCCATTTCCCTGAGTGTCAATATTTGACCCCTCACAATTCTTGCAATGCTCGGCCAGCTCAGCAATGCAAGAACAATTATGAGATTTGTTACACTGTTTCCAAATACAGCCACAATGGTGATGCAAAACATCATGAACGGAAACGACATAAATATGTCTGCAAAGCGCATTATGACTATGTCAATAAAACCACCATAAAAACCGGATAAACTGCCTAAAACAACTCCTGTAACGCATTCCAGGGTTACTACTGCCAGAGCAAGACCTAAGGATATTCTTCCTGCATAAAAAAGTCTCACAAACAAATCCCTGCCGATTTTATCTGTTCCAAGCCAGTGTTCAAAGCTGGGTGCCTGATCCCGGTTTTGCATATCTGTAGTTTCTATGGAATAATGGGATAATACAGGAACAAATACACACAGCGCAATTATAACAACAAGCAAATACAAGCTTATCATAGCCATTTTATTTTTGCGGAGTCTGTAAAAAACTTCTCCCCAATAAGAAAGATTCTTGTGTGAACTTTCTGTGTTTTTTAGAACTTCACTTTTTACCATATATGCACCGCCTTAATCGTATCTGATTCTTGGATCTGCAATTGCATAAAGTATGTCTGCTGCTAATGCGCCCATCAGCGTCAAAACTGCAAGCATTGCATTAATGCCAAGAATCAACGGATAATTTCTTGTCATGGTTGCTTCAACAGAAATTTTACCCAGTCCCGGGAGGGCAAAAATTGTTTCAGTTACAACAGCACCTGACAACAGTGAAGGTATCCAGAAGCCAAGGAGAGTTATTATGGGAATGACTGCATTTCTGAAGGCGTGTCTGTAAATAACGGTTTTTTCCTTAAGCCCCTTTGCACGTGCTGTTCTAATGTAATCCTGCTTTATCACTTCAAGCATGCTAGAACGAGTGTAACGCATGAAGCTTGCAGTAGAGCCAAGGCCAAGAACAATGCTTGGCAAAACAAGATGCCATGCAACGTCCAATGCCTTATCAACAGGATTAGTTGACATGAGCAGAGGGTTCTTAAGCCCGAATAACGGGAAAATCTGAACATCAACTGCAAAATTTTTTAAAAGCAGCAGTCCGAAGAAAAATGACGGGATGCTTATACCTATGAACGACACAACTGTAAGGATGTTGTCAGTAATGCTGTATTGTTTTGTAGCACTTATTACACCTGCAGGTATGCCGATTATTACCGAAATAGCTAAGGAAACAAGGGATAAGAGCAGTGTGGGTCCCACATAATCTTTCATAACTTCCACAACAGGTTTTTTGTGGTTGATGGAATAGCCGAGATTTCCGTGAAGGGCTTCTCCTATCCAGTTTACAAATCTTTCATACCAAGGAATGTCAAGTCCCAGCTTTTGAGCCAATTCTGCTTTTTGTTCAGGTGTCATCTTAGGAATCATCATGTTTGAAACCGGAGTACCGGGGGCTTGCTCAAGTATGAAAAACAATATAAATAAAATTCCTATAAAAACAGGAATCATCTGAATAATGCGCCTGATAATGTAGTTTTTCATAAAACCACCTCTTTCGTTTTATTTTAGAGAGGGGAGGAGTCCTCCCCCTGAATATATTATTCTATGGTTATATTTTTCAAGCATTGATCCCAGGTTCTGAATGTTCCAAGATCCATTCCTTTGACTCTGTTATTGATTCCCCATATTTCACTTCTGTAAGCAATGATTACATGAGGAATTTCATAGTTCATAATTTTTGCCCATTCCTTGTAAATTTCTGCTCTTTTTGCAGTATCAAATTCAGCTTTGCCTGCCTTAACAAGTTTCATGGCTTCAGCATTTTTGTAACCGGATGCATTAAAGCCTCCAGCAACATATGCATCATCATCAAACAGTGCTCCTGATGGGTCAGGGTCTATATTTAATGAGAATCCCATTGTATAAATGTCAAAATCCTTTTCTCCGGGAGCTGCATCCATTGTTCGTGATGAAACTGTATCAAAGTCCATTAATTCTATTTCAAGTTCTACTCCTAATTGTTTCCACGTATCAGCTGCCATGCCTGACAATGTTCCCGGCCATGATGAATCAGTATATACCAGCCAGTTAACATGGAATTTTTCTCCATCCTTGTATCGGAAGCCGTCATTTCCCATTGTCCAGCCTGCTTCATCCATCAATTGTGCTGCCTTAGCCATGTCAAACTTGTAAGCATTAAGTTCTGAAGAATCCGGGAATGCCCAGGATGAAGGAGAAATAGGAGCCATACCTACAGTAGCCAAGCCTGCACCATATTGAGCTTCTATGAATGATTCTCTGTCAAGAGCATACATTAATGCCTGCCTAACTCTAACATCTGAAAGTTGCGGTTTTATAGTGTTAAAGCACATAAATGTGTATCCGTTTCCAAGGAAGTTAGCGATGCTTATATTTGATAGTGCTTCAGCAGCTTGAAGGTTTTCAGCACTTGAAGATATTTGTGCAAAATCTATTTGTTCAGTCTGCAGAGCAGAAAGTATGCTTTCATCAGGAACTTCGCTGATTAGGATACCATCAATTTTTGCTCCGTTATCAGGATCCCAGTAATTTGTATTTTTCATAAGTTTAATAAATTGCTTTGGTTCCCAGCTGTCAAAAACCATCATGCCTGATCCTATAGGTTTTTCGTTTAATGCAAGGAAATCTTCCCATGTATCAAAAGCATAATAATCTGAAGGCATTATGCCGTACAAGAAGCTTTCAATGTTTGCCGGTGCAGCTAAACCTTCTCCAAATGTAAATGATATTGTTTTGTCGTCTATTATTTTTATTCCTTCAAATGTATCTGATGCACCGCTGTGAAATTCTTCGTAACCAACCATACTGCTTACAGCATAAGCTCTAGGACCATTATAGTCCGGATGGGCAATTGTTTCATATGTAAAGGCTACATCTTCGGTGGTCAAATCTGAGCCATCGGAAAACTTTATTCCGTCTTTCAGTGTAAAGGTATAAGTTAGCTTATCCTCAGAAATTGTCCATTCTGCAAGGACGGGAACCATTTCGCCTTCTGCGTTGTTTGTAACAAGTTTTTCAAACAATATGTCTGCTACATAAGTGTCGTAAGTGTTGTCTGACATAATTGGATTAAATAATCCTCCAAATCCCGTACCGCCAAATTTTAAAATCTTGTCAGCCTTAGGTTCTTCAGCCGGCTGCTCAGCCGGTTTTTCCGGTTCTGACGGTGCAGGCTGAGCTGTCTGGCTTGTACAGCCTGCGAATAACATGATTATCATCATTACAGATAAAATAAGTGATACTAACTTTCTTGCTTTCATTTTACATTCCCTCCACTTTTATTATTTTTATAAATACAATTCATAGCAACGATTGGCTAGAATTGTATATATTCTAAGAAAGTTTTAAAATTTGTTGCATTAAATTCAGAGAATGGATAATATTGTAAGAAAAACGTTTGCATATTATATTATAACTTAAACAAAATTTTAAGTCAAATTTAATTATTACATTGTTTATACTAATTTTTACTTAAGTATCTATTTATATGATAAAAACAGTCGCAATATGCAGACATAAGAGAATTGAGAAAATCTTAAAGAATAATTATAAATAAATGTAGTAAATAATTATTTTTCAATTTGGTTTACAGTTTCAAGTGCTTATGTTATAATAGTCAAAAATTAAAAAGGAGCAAGGACAATGCATATTACTGACATTTTTAATAAAAAGAAATTTGTTTTTTCTTTTGAAATATTTCCGCCTAAAGCAACTTCATCCATAGATACAATTTATAAGACACTGGAGTCATTAAGCGACTTAAGGCCTGATTATATAAGCGTTACATATGGAGCAGGAGGAGGAAGCAATCAAAACAAGACAAGAGAAATTTCTTCGCTCATTAAAAACAAGTATGGCATTGAAGCCATGGCTCACCTCACTTGCATCCGTTCAACAAGCGAAGAAATAATCGAGACGCTCAAAGATCTCAAGGAAGAAGGAATTGAAAATATTCTTGCCTTAAGAGGAGACATTCCCCTTGAGGAAGAAGTAAAGGGAGATTTTCAGCATGCTTCCGACCTGGCAGAGTTCATCAAGTCAAGGGACAACTTCGATTTGGGAGGAACCTGCTATCCGGAAGGTCACATAGACTGTAAAAATCTGGAGAAAGATGTTAAAAACCTTAAATTCAAAATTGAAGCAGGAGTAACGCACCTTACGACACAGCTTTTTTTTGATAACAATGATTTTTACAATTTCCTGAACCTTGCACAAAAGCACAATATTAATGTTCCTATACAGGCTGGAATCATGCCTCTCACAAACAAAAGCCAGATAGAAAGAATAGCATCATTAAGCGGTTCGAAAATTCCTGAAAAGTACATACAGATTATGAACAAGTTTGAAAATGACAAGGAGGCCATGGTGGATGCAGGAATAGCATATGCTTCCGAGCAAATAATTGATCTCATGGCAAACGGAGTTAACGGTGTGCACCTTTATACTATGAACAACCCTTATGTTGCAAGAAAAACACATAACAATATCATATCTCTGGTTCATTCTTTAAACAGAGAAATATAAGAGGTAAAATATGAATTTTAAAGAGTTTATCAAGAATAATCTTGTTTTGTTTGACGGCGCCATGGGCACTCAGCTTCAAAAGAAGGGTCTTAAGCTGAGGGAGGTTCCTGAAACGCTCAATATTGAACAAAGAGACATGATTGTAGAAATTCACAGAGAATATATTGAAGCTGGCTCCAATGTTGTAACAACAAACACATTCGGTGCAAATGAAAAAAAACTACAGGCAACTGTCTATTCAGTTGAAGAAATAATTGATGCTGCAGTAAAGGCTGCAAGGGAAGCAATCGGAAGCAAAGAGGTTTTTGCAGCCCTTGACATAGGCCCAATTGGTGAACTTGTTGAACCCATGGGAAAACTTACATTTGATGAAGCCTATGAAATTTTTAAAAGGCAGGTTGTTCAGGGGGAAAAGTCAGGAGCAGATCTCATTCTCATCGAAACAATGACCGATCTGTATGAAATGAAGGCAGCATTATTGGCTGCAAAGGAAAACACAAATCTTCCTGTCTTTGCTACCATGTCATTTGAAAAGGACCACAGAACATTCACGGGGTGTCTTCCTTCAAGCATGGCAATAACACTGGAAGGACTTGGTGCTGATGGAATAGGGATAAATTGTTCACTGGGACCCAAGGAAATAAGACCAATTGTGGAAGAACTGATGAACTGGACAAATCTTCCGGTGCTGGTACAGGCAAACGCAGGCCTTCCATCCGTTATTGAAGGAAAAACGCACTATGAAATAGGTCCGGAGGAATATTCAGATGATGCTCTTGGGTTCATCGGACTTGGTGTATCTATGTTGGGAGGATGCTGCGGAACATCTCCTGAGTATATTCGTGAAATGAAAATGAAAATAAATAGGCTGGAAAAGGTTGAAAGATCAGAACAAAGATTCCATGCCCTTTGTACGCCTTCAAATACAGTGCTTATCGATGGAGTAAGAGTAATCGGTGAAAGAATAAATCCAACAGGAAAAAAACTTCTTAAGGAAGCGTTGAAAAACAGCGACATGGATTACATTCTGAAGCAGGGAGTTTCTCAGACAGAAGCAGGAGCAGAAATCCTGGATGTGAATGTGGGACTCAGGGAAATAGACCAGAAAGAAATGATGATAAAGGTAGTAAAGGGTCTGCAGGCAGTTACAAATGCACCTATTCAAATAGATTCATCAGACAGGGATGTAATTGAAGCAGGCTTAAGGTATGTAAACGGAAAGGCAATAGTTAATTCCGTAAACGGAGAAGACGAAGTGCTGGAAAGAATTTTACCTCTGGTTAAAAAATACGGTGCTGCTGTTGTGGGACTTACCCTTGATGAAAGAGGAATTCCCGACAATGCTTTGGAACGCTTCAAAATAGCAGAAAAGATACTGAACAAGGCAATGGAGTACGGCATAAAGAAAGAAGATGTTTACATAGATACCCTGACTCTAACTTGCTCAGCTCAGCAAAAGGAAGTAGTAGAAACCATAAAGACATTGACAATGATTAAGGAAAAACTTGGATTGAAAACTGTTCTTGGTGTTTCCAACATTTCATTCGGAATGCCAAACAGACCACTGATAAATGAAACTTTCCTTGCGATTGCCATGGCAGCAGGACTTGATCTTCCAATAATAAATCCAAACGATGAAGCCATGATGGATAAGGTGTATGCGTTCAACGTTCTTTATAACTATGACAAAGGCTCGGTAAAATACATCGAAAGATACAGTGATAAATCATCTGTAGAACCATCTCCTAAAAAGGGAAAAAAAGAAGAAACTCTTTATGACATGGTAGTAAAAGGCTTAAAGGAAAATGCTGCAGCCAAGACCAAATTACTTCTGGGTACAAAGACAGAGCTTGAAATAGTCAATGAATTTCTCATTCCGGCCCTTGATGTTGTGGGAAGTGATTTTGAAAAGGGAGTAATTTTCCTTCCGCAGCTCATTCAGTCAGCAGAAACCGTGAAGTTTTCCTTTGATGTATTGAAGGAAAGTCTCAAGAAAAATGAATCTGCCGGTATAAGCAACGGAAAAATTATTCTTGCAACTGTAAAGGGAGATATTCATGATATTGGAAAAAACATTGTAAAAGTTATACTTGAGAACTATAATTATGATATAATTGATTTGGGCAAGGATGTTTCTGCAGAAAAGATTGTTGAAGAGGCAAAAAAATATGCAGATGAAACAATAATCGTGGGATTGAGTGCCTTGATGACAACCACCATGAAAAGCATGGAAGATATAATCGAAGAACTTAGGGACAATGGCATCGACTGTCCTGTAATGGTCGGTGGAGCAGTACTGACTAAAGAATATGCAAAAAACATGGGTGCAGATTTCTACGCCAAGGATGCCAAGGAAGCAGTGGAAATAGCAAGAGAAGTGTTCAACAATTAATTATAAGCGGGGAGCAGGATATCATTAAATATTGTTCACGTTAATTTTAGTTCAGGGGTTTAAAATGGAATTTAAAAATTGGTTAGATGAAAAAGTTTTAAAAATAGAAGAGTGTCTCCATACCATAATAAAGGAAGAAGACAATCCTCAAAAAGTAATTTACGAGGCCATGAATTACAGTCTCCTGTGCGGTGGAAAAAGACTTAGGCCTGTATTAATGCTTGGAACATATGAATTATTCAGGGACAACATGGAGGAAGTCATACCTTTTGCCTGTGCCATGGAGATGATACACACATATTCATTGATTCATGATGATTTGCCTGCCATGGACAATGACGATTACAGGCGGGGAAGATTGTCAAATCACAAGAAGTTCGGTGAAGCAACGGGAATTCTTGCAGGAGACGGACTTTTGAACAGAGCCTTTGAAACAGGGCTGGCAGCTGCCTTGAAGGGTAATCTTGAAATAACAAGTTCAGTTAAGGCACTTTATGAGATTGCAAAATCTTCCGGAGCAAACGGAATGATAGGCGGTCAGATTGTGGACATATATGGCCATGACAAGATATCATCTGTTGAGGAGCTTAAATACATGTATTCTCTCAAGACAGGTGCTATCATAAAAAGCAGCGTCAAAGCCGGTGCAATTTTAGGAGGGGCAGATGATAATCAGCTTAAGGCTCTTGAAACATATGCAGATAATATAGGAATAGCCTTTCAGATAGAAGATGACATTCTGGATGTGACAAGCACTCAGGAAAAACTGGGAAAGAAAATAGGAAGTGACATAGCAAATGATAAAGTTACATATTTGTCCTTTTCATCAATAGAGCAGGCAAGAAAAGACGTTGAAAAGTTTACTCTAGAAGCAATAAAAAGCCTTGAAATGTTCGGCGATAGAGCAAATTATCTCATAGAATTGGCAAAATATCTTACTAACAGGGACCACTGATTTATTTGAATTAAGAATTAAGAGTAAAGAACAATTAAAATGAAGAATGAAGAGTTAAGAATTAAGAATTTCGGATAGGACAGCAAAGCTGTCCTTTTCTTTTTTAAAAAAATTATTTGACATTAGCGGTGAATTTGAAATCCCAGATTGCAGGGGAGGGCCTCGTGCCCTCCCGCATATTATATTGGATTAATAACACGGGCGGACACAAGATACGCCCCTACATACAACCAATTTTAGGTTGTTTCTGAGCGAGGCGAAGTATCGTTGTATAATAAAACAAAGAACAGGCATGCTTTGCATGCCTGTTCTTTCCATTAATTCTTAATTCTTAATTCTTCACTCTTAATTCTTAATTATTAATTATTAATAAGTAGTTCTGCCACGGTGTCCACGCTTCCGGCACCCATGGTTATTATGGTGTCGCCTTCTTTTGCCATGGATTTAATCAGTTCTTCAGCTTTCTCAAAACTTTCAGCGTAATGTGCATCTTTTGAAAGAACATTCATCTTTGCAATAATATCCTTTGAATGAATTTCTCCAGTGTCTTTTTCTCTTGCGGCATATATGTCCAGAAGGATTGTTTCATCTGAATGTGTAAGTGCTTCTGCAAATTCGTTCAAAAGTTTTTTTGTTCTTGTGTATGTGTGAGGCTGGAATACTGTGATGATTTTTCCGGATGTGTATGATCTAGCAGTCTTTAAGGTTGCCTTCATTTCAGAAGGATGGTGTGCGTAATCATCTATTACGCTGGCTCCGTTTAAAGTTCCCTTGTATTCATACCTCCTGTGAGTTCCTTTAAAGTCTGCAAGGCCCTTTGCAATTGTATCTAGGTCAATACATAAGGAAATACAAGCTGCTGCGGCTGCAATACTGTTTAAAATGTTGTGCTCTCCGAACACGTTTAATTTTATGTCTGCCAGCTTTTCGCTTCCCTTCATGAGTGAATAAGAAGGAGATGGAACAAGCTTTACGTCAGCAGCGTAATAATCGGCGCTGTTATCTGTTCCAAATGTTGCAACATTGCATTTAACATCCTTGAACAGATTTTTGTTTAGTACATTTATAACAAGATGTCCCGTTGAAGGAAGTTTTTTAGCATATTCAAGAAATGCATCTTCAATATCACTTAAGTCATTATAATAATCCAGGTGGTCTTCTTCAATATTTAATATCAGTTCCACTGTTGGATTGAATTTGAGGAAATTACGTTTGTATTCACATGCTTCCGTAAGCAGCATGTCGTAGGAGCCGTGCATGAGGTTTCCTCCCATGGAATCCATTTCTCCACCTAAAAAAATGGTCGGATTCATGTCAGTTTCCATGAGTATTGAGGAAAGCATTCCTGTTGTTGTAGTTTTGCCGTGTGTTCCGGACACACAGATGGCGTTTTTATATTCTTTCATTATAAGGCCGAGAAATTCTGCCCTGTCCATGATATCCAGGTTCAGTTCCTGTGCTCTTACAAGTTCAGGATTGTCATTTGAAATTGCCGATGTATAAACAACAAGGTCTATGTCCGTGCCAATGTTTTGGCTTTCATGGCCAATGTTTATTGTAGCTCCTAATTTTTCAAGCTTTTTGACTATGTGGGATGAGTTTCTGTCAGAGCCTGATACCCTTACTCCTTCATCAATCATTATTTCAGCTAAGGCACTCATGCTAATGCCGCCAATCCCGATAAAATATATATGATTAAAATTATTATTCATTGCAATCTCCTCAAATATTTGATATTTCATTATATGAATGATTTAAGCAAATAATTATCATTTGCTTTCGTCTTTAAAATTTATTCAAAGTATTATAACATGTCCACAAGTTTTGTTCAATTAAATTTTAGCCATTAGACAAGGTGATATATTCCTTGATTTTTTATATCTGCAAATGTATAATGAACGATAGATGTGCGGCAAAATGGAGAAAATCTTCCCGATGCCGTAAAAAAGAGGTTAAGAAATGAAAATTAAAGTCAATAATTTACAGGATACAGAAAAAATAGGGAAAATAATAAGCCGGTGCCTTGAAAAAGGGACTGTTTTATGCCTTGGCGGGGACTTAGGAGCAGGCAAGACTGCTATTACGCAGTTCATTGCAAAGGAATTCGGCGTGAAGGAATACATCACCAGCCCCACATTCAACATCATAAAGGAATATGAAGGACGGCTGCCATTTTACCACATGGATGTGTATAGAATCGAATCAGAAGATGACATGTATGATTTAGGCTATGATGAATATATATATTCTGAGGGTGTAACAGTTATAGAATGGTCTGAAAATATAAGAGGAATACTTCCTGACGAAAGAATAGATATAAAAATAGACAGAATAGACGACAACAAAAGAATCATGACAATTGAAGGCAATGGAGTTGTTTATGAAAAAATTACGGAGGAGCTGAGAAATTATGAAAATACTTGCAATTGAATCAGCATCTGTGACAGCATCCTGTGCGGTTTCTGAAGACTTCAACGTGCTAGGTGAATTCTCACTGAGCCACAAAAAAACACATTCAGAAAAACTGATGCCATTAATTGAAGAACTATTAAAAGAACTTGAAATTAAAATTCAGGACATAGATGTAATAGCAGTTTCAGAAGGCCCCGGTTCATACACGGGACTTCGTATTGGAGCAGCCATAGCAAAGAGTCTGGCTTTTGCAGGAAACTTGCCCATAGCAAACATACCCACGATGAAATCCCTGGCAGGAAACGTATATGATGCGGAAAAGTTAATTGTTCCAATAATGGACGCGAAGGCAGGAAGAGTGTACACAGGCATTTACAAATGGGAAGGTGAAGAACTTAAATGTGTCAAAGAGCAGTTTCCATGCAACATAGAAGAGCTTGTGGATATTTTAAACCAGTACCAGGAGCCGTTAATATTAACAGGCGACGGTTCCGTCAGCTACAGAAATATAATTGAAGAGAAATTAAACAGGAAAGCTTATTTCACCCCAAACAAGTTCAACAGCCTGAATGCCGCAACTCTTTGCGGCATTGGATGTGAAATGGCAAAAAAAGGGGAGACAATAACAGCATCAAGCTTTAAGCCGCAGTACCTGAGATTGTCGCAGGCAGAAAGAAATAAGAAATAAGGGGGTCAACATGAATCAAGTCATCATAAGGGGTATGAAAAAAGACGATATTGATCAGATTATTGAAATTGAAAAAAGGTGTTTTTCTTTGCCCTGGTCAAGGGATGCATTTGTAAATGAACTGAAAAATGATCTTGCTTATTACCAATGCGCTGAACTTGGAGGAAAAATAGTTGGCTACATGGGCATGTGGAAGGTAATTGATGAATGCCATATAACAAATGTTGCTGTGCTTCCTGAATACAGGAAACAAAACATTGCTTCAATGCTCATAAATAAAATGGTTGATATATGTGTGTGCAGCGAAATAGTGGGCATGACGCTTGAAGTGAGGGAGTCAAACATCCCTGCTATCAATCTATACAATAAATTCGAATTTGTTTCGGCAGGCAAAAGACCAAGATATTATCAGATGCCTCTGGAAGATGCAATAATTATGTGGAAGAAAATCAACTAGCCTGCAAAGGAGAAAAAATGAAGAACACAAGAAAATATAAGAAGAGAAGATTGTTCATTACTATGGCATCATTGGTTGTAATACTGGTTGCCGTTGTAATTTATGTAGAAGGAAGATTAAGGGTTGATACAGAACTACCTCCTGTAGCTGAGGAACCTGTCAAGGAGGAACCAGTAGGGGAAGTGCCGGATATAGAAAAACCGGTTGATGAAGTTCCTGATGACAGCAAAGATAATGAAAATCCGGCAGAAGAACCTCAGCAGGAGCCATCAGCACCTGAAGATGTTAACATAGTTAAAGACCCTGCAGCAACAGATGCCTTGGTGAACAAGAAAAACAACTTATCCAGCACATATGTGCCGGAAGATTTAGTAAAACTTGAGGGTATTCCAACAGTACTTGAAAACCCTGAAATAAATCAGTTGAGAGAGCCAGCGTACATTGCGCTTAAAGACTTGTTCCAGGCTGCTGCTGATGAGGAAGGCTATGAGCTGCATGCCCGTTCAGGTTACAGGTCATACGGCACTCAAAAAGATCTTTACAATTCATATGTAAAAAATCACGGTCAGGCTGCTGCAGACAAATACAGTGCAAAGCCCGGACAAAGCGAGCATCAGACAGGTCTTGCCATGGATATAACATGTGCAGCCATGAACTTTCAGTTAGACGATACGTTTGGAGATACTGATGAAGGTAAATGGGTTTCAGAAAATGCCCACAGATTTGGTTTTATTGTGAGATATCCAAAGGACAAGGAAGATATTACAGGATATTTTTATGAACCATGGCACATAAGATACTTGGGAGTTGAACTGGCAACAAAGGTATATGAATCAGGATTGACACTGGAAGAATACCTGGAAAGCAATTAAGAATTAAGAGTGAAGAATTAAGAATTAAATTTTGATTATGCAATTCGTAGGGGCGGGTCTTGTGCCCGCCCGCGTTAAGCCAGACAACCCGCTGGTTGAATATACTTTGTCACCAAACAAAAATAGGCCGTGAGGCCTATTTTTTTAACTGTTGATCAATTCATAAACATCATTTGCATATTGAACAGGATCTTCTATCTGTAGTCCTTCAATGAGAAGAGCCTGATTGTATAAAACGTTTGAAAGCTTTCTTAGTTTGTCCTTGTCTTTTTCAAAGGAATTCTTGATTTTTTCAAACATTTCATGATTTGTGTTGATTTCTAGTATTTTTTCAGCATGAATGTTTCCAGGATTGTCAGGCATTGACTGAAGGACTTTTTCCATTTCAATTGAAAGCTCTCCCTCAGAAGCAAGACACACAGGATGAGTCTTAAGTCTCTTTGAAGGTCTCACTTCTTTAACTTTTCCATCAAGTGCTTCTTTCATGAATTCAAAAATGTCTTTGTTTTCTTCCTTTGCTTCATCTCTTTCATTTCCGTCTGTTTTTAAATCCATATCTGCGCTTGAAACATTCTTGAATTCTTTTTCCTTGTAATTCATGAGAACCTTAATTGCAAATTCATCAATTTCATCTGTGAAATAAAGAATTTCATATCCGTTGTCAGCAACTATTTCAGTTTGAGGAAGCTTGGAAATTTTCGCTGTGCTTTCGCCTGTTGCATAGTAAATGTATTTTTGATCTTCTTTCATTCTGGACACATATTCATCAAGTGTTGCAAGTTTCTTTTCAGTTGAAGAATAGAACATCAAAAGATCCTGAAGAATTTCCTTGTTTGCACCCCATTCGCTGTACATGCCGTATTTCAATGTTCTTCCGAAGCTTTCAAAGAATGTTACATATTTGTCCCTGTCATCCTTAAGCATTGACAAAAGCTCGCTTTTGATTTTTTCCTTTATTTTCTTTGCAATGAACTGAAGCTGTCTGTCATGCTGCAGGGTTTCTCTTGAAATATTGAGAGACAGGTCCGCTGAATCAACTAATCCTTGCACAAATCCGAAATAATCTGGCAGCAAATCGCCGCACTTGTTCATTATAAGCACTCCGTTTGAATAAAGTTCAAGTCCTTTTTCAAATTCCTTCGTGTAAAAATCAAATGGAACCTTGGCAGGTATATAAAGGATTGAATTGTAGCTTGTAAGGCCTTCCACACTCACATGAGTGTAACGAAGAGGCTTTTCATAGCCGAAGTGTTTTTCCATGTAAAAGTTTTCATAATCTTCCGGTGTGAGTTCGCTCTTATTTTTTCTCCATATAGGAACCATGCTGTTTAATGTTTCATCTTCCATGTACTCTTCGTATTCGTTTTCGGTTCCTTCTTTGTGCTTTCTTTTGCTAACCATCATCTTAATAGGATATTTGATGAAGTTTGAATATTTTTTTACAAGAGATTTTATATTGTAAACATCAAGGTACTCGTCATAATCTTCTCCCTCGGTGTTTTCTTTTATTTTCATTATTATTTCAGTTCCTGTTGTTTCCTTTGTGAAGCTTGTTATTGTGTAGCCATCTGCACCTTCGGATTCCCACCTGTATGCTTCCTCTGAGCCTAAAGCTTTGCTTATTACGGTTACTTTTTCAGCAACCATGAATGCTGAATAAAAACCTACTCCGAACTGGCCTATGATGTCGACTCCATCTTTAGCCTCGTTGTTTTCCTTGAAATCAAATGAACCGCTTTTTGCGATGGTTCCAAGATTTGAATCAAGTTCTTCCTTTGTCATTCCCACTCCTGTATCAGTAACGGTGAGAGTTCTTTCATCTTCATTTACGGCAATTCTTATGTAAAAATCGTCTTTGTTGAATACAATGCTGTTGTCCGTAAGAGATTTATAGTAGCTTTTGTCAATTGCATCGCTTGCGTTTGAAATAAGCTCTCTTAAGAAAATTTCCTTGTGTGTGTAAATTGAATTGATCATTAAGTCCAAAAGTCTCTTGGATTCAGATTTAAACTGTTTTTTTGCCATAGTTATTCCTTCCTTACAAATAATTAGTTGCATTTATCTCTGCATTGTTAGCACTCTAAAGCTCTGAGTGCTAATTCTATTTTAGCAAATGCTCATCAATTGTCAATAGTCTGGAATAAAATTTTACAAAAAATAAAAAAATGCTGATACTGGATCAGCAATTATTTATAATCGTATAATTTGCATGTACTGTAAATTGAAATCATGGTGTTCCATGTTTCCTTGTCGATAATGCCGGTTACGGGCAGCATGCTTATTTTTTGAAATTCCTTTACAGCTTCTTCTGTTTCATGGTCATATTTGTCATTTATTTCAAGTTCCTTGTAATTCTTGTATTTTCTACAGAAGTTGTTGAGCATAATTTTCAGTACATATACAATGTCTCCCGAATACCCGATTTTTATGTTTCCGAAATCAAATGATCTGCATGGAAGTTTGTATGGCATTTCTTTAGATTTCATATGCAGGCTGTTTTCCCTTACCATGGCGTTCCAAGTGCTGTAATCAACCTTGCCTGTAACGGGAAGACCTGAAAGCTTCTGAAAGTCTTCCACTGCCTTTCGTGTTTGAGCGTCATATTTTCCTGACAGAGCAATACGTGGTATTTCAGGGCGTGAATATGAAATGTTCCTCAAGTACAGCTGAATTTCTGTTATGACTGAAGTTTCTTCTTGATTAAAGTTGTTATATATCATAATAATCTCCTTTCACTGTTGTACAGCAGGAGGATTGTATCTTAAATTTACATAAACCTCCGCTATTTTGTTCCATGTGTCAGCATTTACTATTCCCGTTGATTCAAGACCGTAAAGACTTTGGAAGACAGATACTGCCTCTTCTGTAGTCGGACCGAAAACTCCGTTCCTTTCTATGGTGGGTATTTCTGGAATGCTTAATGAGATATAATCAAGCATAATCTGCAATATAATGATGCCCGGGTGATCGGCTCCCATGCCGACGCTGTATGTCATTCCCATAAAACTTATGCCTGGAATGTATATATTTTCTAAGGGAGTATTCACAAGTATGGGAAATACATTTCTGTACAGCACATTCCAAGTTTCCTGCGTTACAATTCCTGAAGGAGGAATGTTCATTACATTTTGAAAGGCAGTAACAGATGAAGTTGTTTCCGGACCGTAGTACCCTGTTATGGGAACTGCCGGAATGTCTGGATTCTGCTGGGACATAAGGTTAAGAAAGTATTGCAGCAGCGTTGTTACAGGGCGTATGTCACCTTCTAAAAGAACATTTGAATACAATTGTATCAGTTCGTGTATGAGCAGGCCTTCAGTTGTCAGTTCAGCAAGTCTTGTGACTGCCACATAGATGCGCCTTATCCTGTACCAAGTGTCGCTGTCTACGATTCCTGTAACTGGCAGGTTAAATGCTTGTTGGAATGCTCTTACTGCAGCCTCTGTTTCTTCACCGTAGTACCCGTTTATGGGAACTACGGGTATTGCCGGATAGTTTCTGGAAATTCTATTAAGGGAGTGCTGCATTCTGAAAACTGTTATGCCTGATTCGCCCAATTCCAGCGGAGTGCCTGGATATGTGCCGACAATTTCTTCAGCAATTGAATAAGGTGCAATGTTGACATCATTTCCATAGTAATATCTGAGTATGTCTATGGCTGAGTAACCCTGGTTGGCCAAGTCAACGCTGCCCCACTGGTACATGCCATTGCACTGGGAAATTCTTCCGTCGCAAAATTCTGTGAACAAAGGCTCAATATGGCCTTCACGCACAACATATTCATCAAAAATATCATTTGCAATGTTAGCAATAGAATCAAATATTCCTCTCTCATGGACATAAGCCTGGTCGAATTGCGTTGAATTTGTAATATCAAAGTCATAACCTCTGCCTCTGTACCATTCAGTGAAAATTCTGTTCATAGCTATTGAGGTGATAGCATGAATGTTAGCTCTTAATGCTTCTTCCGGCCATGTTGGATACAATTCGCTGGATGCCACATTCTTAATATAGTCCAGATATGGAACTGTGACGTTTAATGCTTCTTCGTCAGGTGCTCCCAGGTGAACAGTTATGTTTAGGGGAAATGGGACTATGGTGTGAGGTATTGCAGCTCCTGGAATGTGTATGTTGCCTTCCGGAATACTCATATTATCACCTCATTAACTTATTTCATTTCCTGGAAATTGTCCTTGATTTCTTTGTACCCCAAATCTAAGCTCCCTGTAAACCTGGACAATTCTGTTCCATGTTGCTTGTTGCACTATGCCGTCAGGGTTGAGTCCGTACTGCCTTTGAAATGCAGTGACAGCAGCCCTGGTTTCAGGACCAAATACGCCGTCTGGAGTCACAGAAGGAATTGCAGGTACAACAGATGATATAAATGCAAGATATTGCTGCATGATGTATACATTTGGTCCTTCAGAGCCTTCTCTTAAAATTATGTTAGGAAAAATAAAAGCCGGCAGAGCAATTGCTGAAGGTGGCAGTACCCTCAATATTCCAAGTATGTTGTTGTACATTGAATTCCATGTAGCATCGTCTATTATGCCTGTGGGCTCAAGACCCATAGTTTTTTGAAACTCTATTATTGATGTCCTTGTCTTTGGACCTAGTATTCCGTCAATATCAACTGCAGGTATGGAGTTGTAATATGCTGAAAGGACATTGAGAAAATACTGAACAAGCTGGACTCTTGGAACGACTTTTCCTTCCTCTATTTCAGTCACTATATCCGGAGGAATGTCACTTACAAGTATTCCCTGTGAAGTAAGCTGTGCAAGGTTTCTTACTGCCACATATATTTTTCTTATTTCATACCATGTCGCCTTGTCTATGGCACCTGTTTCAGGCAGATTGAATGCTTCCTGGAATGCTCTTACTGCATCGGCCATTCCTTCAGTAAATTCGCCATTTATAGGATATACCTTCGGAATTGACGGAAAGTTAACAGAAATGGCATTAAGGGCCATTTTTATCAGCAGCACGTACTGGTTGTTGTCGCCCACACTAAGAGGTGTACCCGGATACGTTTCTTGCAGGTTTATGACAGGTGTATTAGTAACTATATTTATGTTATCACCATAGTAATATCTGAGTATGTCATATGGAATGTATCCTCGCTTAGCCAAATCCACGGTTCCCCACTGGAACATTCCTTCACATATAGAAACACGTCCGTCGCAAAACTGGGCGTACAAGGGTTCGACTTGGTTTTGCCTTGCGATATAATCGTTGAAAATATCATCAACAATTCTGTCTACGGTGTCAAATACTCCTCTGTTAGGAACAAATGCCTGATCAAATTGCGTAGTGTTTGTAATGTCAAAATTATATCCTCTAGACCTATACCACTCCGTAAATATTCTGTTCAACGCAATTGATACTATTGCGTATATGTTAGCCCTTAGGGCGCTTTCAGGCCATGTTGGGTATAGCTCGCTTGAAGCCACATTTTTAACATAATCAATAAATGGTACAGTTACATTTTCTGCCGGTTGATCTGGAGCTCCAAGATGTACGGTAATACTATCCGGAACTACTACTGTTGATAATCCTGGTACCTGTGTGCTCATGTAATCTCCTCCTTATTCATTTGAAATATCCGCAGGGGTTGGGGGAATAACAACAGTCTGACTGCCTTCTTCCTCAGTGGCGCCTTCCATTACGGGAATCAAGCTCACTCTGTAATTAGTGGCAACATCAGGAAAAACACGCAGATCAATAATATTGACAGTGTAATATCCTATTGCCTGAATTCTCATGTTGTAGGTTGAAAAATAAAATGTAGGACTTACTAAAGGATTTTCTGGATTGTATTCTACAGGAACTTCCATTGTTGGAACTCTTCCGTTTATGTTAGACACAACATGGTAAAGTGCATTTTCTTCTCCGTCTTCGTCAATTGTGTAAACAGTCACAACGGCGTCCTTGACAGGAAGTGCTCCTAGCGCTGTGTAAACCCCCACATTTATGTAGCCGGTGCTAGCTAAGGGCTGTGGAATTTCTTCGGCTGGCGGTGGTTGAGGTTGTGGCTGAGACGAAACTTCAGTTTCTAATATTTTCACAATCATGTTTTGAGCCTTGTACGGCCGTATTCTGTTATATTGGTCAAAGTTGTTATATTTCATGGAATCACACCTTTCATAATTTTCAGCTACTATTCAATATATGCAAAATGTTGTCAATTGATTTCTTTAATGTATTATTTTGTGCTGGGCATATTACAAATATATTGACAAAATTTTGTTTATATAATATACTTTGAACGTCAAAATAATGGTGAAGCATTATTTTTGCTTGCGGTATTAATTGACTTTGTAAAAGAAATTTATTATTGTATATATACTCGGTTATATATATGAATCTTAGGAGGTATAAAATTGCCAAACGACAAATTGATGGAGCTCAGGGAATTTAATGAAAAAATAAAGCTGGGCGG
>DIWF01000021.1 GCA_002422545.1 Firmicutes bacterium UBA6113
AAAAATAACTAACATTTGGAGGTGCTTTTATATTGGCAAAATATTCATTAGAATTTAAATTAAAAGTAGTAAAATACATATTGGATGAGAAAAACTCATCAGAACAGGCATCTAAAATTTTTGATGTTCCGGTTTCGCCAATTAAGAGATGGGTTAAACGATATGAAATACATGGTTCAAAAGGCTTACTCATGAAACAAGGAAGTTATACTGGAGATTTTAAGTTAAATGTAATAGAATATATGCATGATAATCACATGTCTATAAACGAAGCTGCAGCACATTTTGGAATACCAAGTGATGCAACAGTCGGAAAGTGGGAACGTGCATATTATGAAGAAGGATCTGAAGCCTTATTTAGAGACAATAGAGGCCGAACTAAAGGTAAAATGAAAACAAAACAACCTAAGAAATCATTACCTAAATCAACTGAAGAAGATTTGATAGCTGAAGTACAACGCCTTCGTATGGAGAATGAATACTTAAAAAAATTGAATGCCTTAGTTCAGAAAAAGGAAGAATCAGCAAAGAAGACAAAACAATAGTAATTAGTGAATTAAGGCATAAATATAGTTTAAATGATTTACTAAAACTTGCTGGTATTAAGCGCAGTACATATTACTACCAGATTAAAAGGATTAATAAACCAGATAAATATGCTGATATTAAAAAAATCATTAATCAGATATTCAAAGAAAACAAAGGAAGATATGGATATCGTAGAATTACATTAGAAATGGTCAATCGTGGCTATCATATTAATCATAAAACAGTTTTACGTATAATGAACCAAGAAAATATCAAATGCATGGTTAGAATGAAAAAATATAAATCATACCGTGGCGAATTAGGTACAGTAGCTCCAAACTTACTACAGAGAAACTTTAATGCAGATAAACCTAATGAAAAGTGGGTAACTGACATTACAGAATTCTCATTATTAGGAATAAAGCTATATCTATCTCCAATTTTAGACTTATATAACGGAGAAATTATTAGTTATAATATATCTGATAAACCTATTTTTGCACAAACCCTTGATATGTTGGAAAGAGCATTTAAAAAGATCCCTGATAATACTGGATTAATTCTTCATTCTGATCAAGGTTGGCAATATCAAATGAAACGGTACCAATTAATGCTAAAGGAAAAAGGAATTAACCAAAGTATGTCACGTAAAGGTAATTGCTTAGATAATTCAGTTATGGAAAATTTTTTTGGTTTATTAAAATCTGAACTTTTTTATTTACAGAAATTTACATCAGTAGAACAGTTTAAAATGGAATTAATAGATTACATAGATTATTACAACAACAAAAGAATTAAATGCAAACTTAAAGGACTGAGTCCTGTACAATACAGAATTCAATCCTTACAAGTTGCTTAATTAAATATGTCTAACTTTTTGGGTTCAGTTCAGCATCCTCCTTTTTTTATTTAGTGAATTCATAGGTGCTTTTTCATTACCTACTTTAATATTCTTATGTATTTGAAAGACTATTCAAAATAAACATAAAATCTTAAGTTTTTACAAAAACATATATAGTTTTCAACATGTTCCCGCACAAGTAGTTTTTTTATGATAGTATAATAATACCAAAAGCATGAAAGCGAAAAGGGAGAGATAATCTATATTTGCAGAATTTTCAAGGTTTAAAATATATATTATTTTATTGAATAAATGGGAGTTTTATTATGAAAAAAATTGTTAGATATGTATTGTATTTTGTATTAACTATAATAATTATAATGAAATGGTCACAGTTTTTTAGTGGCGGTGATTATATTCTAAAAGCAATAATACTTATTATTCTTTTTATACCTGTAATAGCATATGTTATTTTCAATAGTAAATACTTTCGCCCTCTCAAATTAAAACGTATTAGATATGCAATTTATTTTGCGGTATTATTGATATATTTGTTTTTAGTTTATATGTTAGGATATTATGTTGTTTCAAATGCAGTAAAATAGAAAGTAAGCGTTTAAACAAGACAAAGGTAAGATATCATAAATTAAAATAATATTGGTAAAGGATAATGAATGTTATGAACAATGAAAACAATAAAAAGATTGAAGGAAAGAATAAAGAAGAAAATAAAAATGCCTTTAATGATATAAAGATGTTCCTATATTTACTTTTATGTAGTGAATTAATTATGCTATATTTATCTGGAAAACAGATGTTTTTTGAAAACATTGATTGTTCACCAGCAGTAGCAGGAATAAATACAGTATTGCTGATTCTAACAATTCTTCATATAAGAAAAATTAAGACTAGTAAGAAATAACATCATCCAGCCACTTTTTATAATAAGTTAATGTCTGAAAGCCATAAGCCCCATCCATATACTAAAGTACCCGAACATGACATCATGAGTAGTGTTTACAATGAACTTCCAAAAGTTACCGACACAGATATCGAAATGTTGTTGTATGCTTGGTTTACAAAATTTTACCAAATATAGCAACATACATAAATGAAAAATTGAAAACATGCTAACTTTCAAATTCCTGAAGATTAGTTGAAAGGACAAATGACATGGTAAAAAAGGCATTGATTAGTTTAACCATAGTGTTATTGATATCATTAATTGTAGTAAATTTGCATGGTGAAAAAGATATAATACAAATAAAAACATTAAATGAGGTTAATCTAGTGGAAGAAATACCTTACTTGGATGCCATAGATTCAGTGCAGCTTGATGAAAACGATAAGGTATATGATATGCGGTATTATACTGAAGCATCATACCTTTCTACAGATAGAAGAAACTTTATATACAGAGTAAATATAAAAAAATCTGGTTTGGTATATGAACAGGTTAGAGGGGCAGAACAGATGTTGTTTGAGAAATTTGGAGGATTTGAAAAATTGCTTAACAAGATTAACCCAATAAGTCCAAATAACCCAAGAATTGATGAATATCTAAAAGCAGCAGAAGAATTATTTAAGTAGGAAGGAGAGTGAAATTGTTGGCAAAAAGAGTTAAGTATGTTGAGGGAGATGTTTTCGAATTAAGACTAGATGAAAATGGAAATATAGGGTATGGAAGGATACTCAAACTAGATAAGCCCTCAATATTTGTAGAACTATTTGAACTGCAACCTTCACAAGACAGTAAAGAGCTAGCAACAATAAGAGAATTTAACTCACTATTCTCTGTTTGGTGTACAGATAATGGTTTGAAAAATGGGGTATGGAATGTAATTGGTAATATTCCAGTAATCGGAGAAGTAATCATACCCGATTTTTGGACAACAGATGCATTTACAGACAAAATACTTTTGGTTAGAGGAGAAGAGAGAATGGAAATTTCAAAGGAGCAAATTGGTGACCTTCTAGCAGCAGGAATATACGGGCATGAAGCCGTTAGGCTTACATATATTCAACAACTCGTGAAGAAGGGATTATACCATAAGTAAGTAGTAAGGGCCAACGGACTTACTCCGTTGGCTTCTTTTATCTAAAATTCACTGGCTTACTTTGTATCAATTGAGTATTTGCAATTATTTAGGACAGTATTTATTATAAAATTCTCTAATTAATCTGTGTAGGTTTTCCACTTCCCCCCGATACGAAATGCAAAATTGCTCCGGAGCTTAATAAGTTATGTAATGGATAAGAGCTATGTATTCACAAATCAAATAGAAAAGTATGAGTTTGGACGTATGTGGGATGTAAACCTAGTGCGGGTATTTTTAAAAATTTGGCTTCACCTATACCTGTGCTGGTAACCTAATTGAGGAGAAGGTCAACTAAATAAGGCTGTACTACCACATGGATTATCTGGGTACGGCAGATTATCTGACAAGTCCAATGACCGGCAAAGTAGAAAGCTGGACTCACTACAACGAGTGGGGTAAAATTACCCACAACGCAGTATTAAAGTGCGGACAGCGAGAGCTTGACATGGTGAAGCGCTATGCAACCCATGACTATGACAGCGTGCTGGGTATGTACTATGCAAAAGCAAGGTTCTATGATGCTGAAGACAGAAGATTTGTTGCTTTTGATCCAATTTTGGATGCTTCTGAGTATGATATAAAGAGTTGTTTAAGTAACCCTGTGCAGTTTGTGCAGTATCTGTATGTAAAAAACCAGCCTCTACTCTTGATTGACCCTCTTGGTCTTTGGACACTTGCAATAGGAGGAGAAGGATCAGCAGCATTCATACTTCGTCTTGCTTTAGGAGGGCAGCTTGCGGTAGATGGCGAAGGAAATTTTGGAATTTTGACGTATTCAGCTGTAGGAGGTGGTTTTCCAACGGCAAATATTGGAGGTACGGTTACAGGTACTAATGCACCTACTATTGAAGATCTTTCGTCTCTTGGATTTGCAGGTGGCGGCTCGTTAACAGCTCCGATTGGAATACTTGCCGGAACAGGTGTAGGTGCAGAGATAAATAACACCGGACAATATCCTGGATTTACAGTATCTTTAGTGGTAGGGACATCATTCCCAGAGGCTCATGGTGAAATTACGTATACGAATGTTTATAACATTACTGAATTGTTAAAATTTTGGGGGCTTTATGACACTGCATATCAGACTGTAAGAGACTATTACAACAAATTAACTTGTGAGCAAAAGGATTATTTTAAGGATAGTTTTGGTGTTGAATTTAAATAATCTTTTGAGTGTAAAAGGATGTGATATATATGACTTCATCAATAAAAAAATATTGGGTAGTAGCATGCATATTTTGCTGCTTTGAAATTATAGCTCTAAAATTTAATTCTGATGGTTTTGCTATAGCCTGTATGGGGGTTGTTTGGGTTATAATGGTTATAGGATATGGAATAGAAGTCATGAGGTTTACAGATTATTACAAAGAGCATCACTTGGAAGAGTATAATAAGATGCTTCGTGAGAGTAGAGGTATTAGAAATGGATTAAAAGCACAACTAACTTTTGATCCGGGAGATAGAGAATTAAAAATACTCCAACAACGATTAAAAAATTATTTTAGGTTTATCCTATTTTCAGTGGTGGTTCCATCGATGATATTACTGATTTTTGGATGATTATTAGTCTATGTCAAGGGGACGTATGTCAAGGGGACGCGTATGTCAAGGGGACGCGTATGGGTATGTCAAGGGGACGGGGTTGTTGTCATCATTCTTGTGACAAACACGCGGGAGGGCAGTAACCCTCCCCTATAGTTGTTATAGAAAATGTTGAACTGTATCTTTTTTATGAAAAAATTCTGCTTATATCAAGTATTCCGGCACCTTGTTCAATGGAGGATGCTTTTATTTTCGTGTATGCATTCAACAGCTTTCGCTTAATATCATAATGAGTGTAATTTGGGTTCTCATTTAGTAAAAGTGCTGCAGCTCCTGAAACCATTGGGGCGGACATACTTGTTCCGCTTAATGTTGTATAACTGGTCAGGTTTTTGTTGGAAAGTGACATGATGTTTACCCCGGGAGCTATGAGATCAGGCTTTCTTACCCTGTCAAGAGTTGGGCCCCTGCTAGAAAATTCCGCAATGGAATCATCATTTGTTTCAACTGTGCGCCCGTCATCCAATGCTCCAACGGAAATGACGTACCTGCTGGTTGC
This sequence comes from Firmicutes bacterium UBA6113, assembly GCA_002422545.1. Classification (GTDB taxonomy): domain Bacteria; phylum Bacillota; class Clostridia; order Tissierellales; family Sedimentibacteraceae; genus Sedimentibacter. The sequence goes on from DIWF01000021.1 coordinate 5,570, forward strand.
CGGAGACAGTATGGTGTTTCTCATGGGTCCGCTGTTTCCTACTGCTGCAACAACTATGAAGTTGTTGTCTATAGCCCTGTTTGCTGCTTTAACCAGAGGGTCTCTCCTTTCCCTGTACTGAGCAATGGCTCCCAGAGAAAAATTGATGATTCTTGTTTTATAAACCTCCCTGTTTTCAATTATCCACTGAACAGTTGATAAAATGTCTGATGTGTTTCCGTTTCCGCTTTCATCAAGAACCTTTACTGAAAGAATATTTGCTTCTGGAGCAATTCCTTTGTACTTACCCTTTGACGAATAGCCGTTTCCGGCAAGTATTCCTGCGCAATGGGTTCCGTGTACAGTAAGACAAAATAAAGGAATATTAAAAAAAGAAACGTAATTACATATTTTAATTCATGTTTGTAAAAGCCATTCAAAAATCTTGCTTTTCTTACTTTTTACAGCTCAACGGAAATATTAAGTGTATTAAGATTTTTCTGCACAGATTTTCTTCATTGTTTGAACAGCATTACTAGAGTATAATTAATTATATAAAAGTAGGCAGGTGAATTTAATGTTTCGAATTGGAATATGTGATGATGAGTCTATTATTTGCTCTGAAATTGAAAATATCATATTAAACTACAGCAAATCAATTTCTGAAAAAATTGAAGTTGATGTTTTTTATTCAGGTGAAGAATTATATGAATTTTTAAAAAGTGATAATTGTGTTGATATGATTTTTCTTGATATCGAGTTAAACAAGCTTAATGGAGTTGAGCTTGGTAGAATAATTCGAAATGAACTGAAAAATGAAAATATACAAATAGTCTACATTTCCTCAAAAGAAAATTATGCCATGGAGCTTTTTGATGTAAGACCTCTTAATTTTTTAATAAAACCTATTGATAAATTAAAAGTCATTGAAATGATAAATAAAGCCATGGAGCTTTTAAATAAGCTGGATGTTTTTTTTAAGTATAAGCAAGGGCATAATTTTTGTAAAAAAGAAATAAAAGACATACTATATTTTGAAAGTGATAATCGCCAGGTCAAGATGGTTACAATAACAGATGAAATTACATTTTACGGTAATTTATCTGAAATTCATTCACAACTTGAATTACATAAATTCTTCTTTACCCACAAGTCATACTTGGTTAACTATCATCATGTAGCAGAGTTTTATTATGATAAGCTTATTCTGACCAACTCACATGTTTTGCCCATAAGTCAGTCAAAAAGAACAGAGGTACGAAAATTGCAATTAAAGTATGAAGGAGATGAAATATAGTGATTATTAGTAATTTTAATATGTTTTACATTATTACCAATATATTTGATGTATATATAATGTATAAGTTTATGTCTGCTTTTTTTGACAGGAAAGATTCGAACAGACATATTGAAATCATTTCATATACATTTTATTTTTTTAGCTTCACTTCTTTGTACTTATTTTTGAACATTCCAATTGTAACGTTATTGTGTAACATTATTGTGCTGTTTTTTGTTTCATTTAATTATAAAACAAGTTTAAAAAGAAGGATTTTGGCTATTTCACTTATTTATATAATCTCAATATCCATTGAAAGTATAGTTGCCTTAATGTTCGGTTTTCTAGACTTCTCTATATTTAGTAAAAATGATGAGTTTTCTTCAATAGCCGGCATGATAATTGTTAAAATACTATTATATATTGCTGCTCTTTTTATAAATAATTATAAAAACATAAAAAATAAGATGGTTATTCCATACAGCTATTGGTTTGCTATACTTTTTATACCCCTTACTTCATTATTTATAATTTTGACTATAATAGAAATGGCCTCAGACAATGTTTATAAAATTATTTTGGTTATAGTAAGCTTGTTATTTGTTAATTTCTTTGTTTTTTATTTATACGATAATCTAAGTTTGCAGCAAGATGAAAGATATGAAAAATTACGTTTATTGCAACAAAATAATTATTATCAGAAGCAATTTGAGCTTATGAAGACATCATTAAAATCAACTAGATCATTTAAACATGATATGAAAAACCATTTAGCGGTTTTAAAGCTGCTGGTTGAGAAAAATGAACATAGTGAAGCAATGAAGCATATTGAACAAATGGCAGATGCAATTGTTACAGCAAAAGAATATGCGCAATCGGGCAATGTCATAATCGACAGTATTCTTAATTTTAAGCTTCAAGAAGCTGTACATAATGGAATATCTGTCTCGTTAGAACTAAATATACCGGAACAATTAAGCATTACTTCATTTGACATGTCAGTAATATTGGGAAATTTATTAGACAATGCAATTAGTGCTTGTTCAATATTAGAAAAAGACAAAAGACTGGATGTAAAAATTAAATATAAAAGGGGTAGATTGATAACTAAGATATCTAACACATATAACGGAAATTTAAATTATAGTGGCGATAACTTGATTACATCCAATGAAGATAAGGAAAATCACGGTATGGGAATTAGTAATATAAATTTTGTATTGGATAAATATAATGGTGAGATGGAAATTGAACATACAGAAGATGTCTTTACAGTAATATTGCTTATGCATTTGAATGATTAGTCAGAATAAACACAAAAATCTTAAGTTTCTACAAAAACATATATAGATTTCAACATGTTCCCGCACAATTAGCTTTTTTGTGATAGTATTATAATACCAAAAGCAAGAAAGGGAAAAAGGGGGGGGATAACCTTGAAAAAATTGGTTTTAAAATTCGGAAGTGCAATTGCAAGTTTTGCACTGATGATAACGGCTCTTAATGTAAATACCACATGTTATTTTTTGATTCATCAGCCGAAACTTCCAAAAGGTTCAGAAAAACTGCGTAGATTTTAATGCAAGGTAAAATTACACAAAGAATAACAGATGAACTGGTGTCAAATAAAATTATTGACCCAGAGGACAGGGAGCTATATACATACGGATTGCAACAAGGATCATTAATACTTCTGAATACTTTGACAATATTAATTGTTGGAAAAATATTCAGTATGCTGTGGCAGAGCGTGGTTTTTATGACTACATACATACCTCTCAGAACATATTCGGGAGGATACCACGCAAGAACACAACTAAAGTGTTACATCAGTTCTGTAGTACTAATTGTTGCGGTGCTTTTGGGAATAAGGTTTATACCATGGACAAACTTTATTATAATAATGATTTCTATAATTTCAGGACTGGTTATATATATTTTCTCACCGGTGGAGGATAGTAACAAACCGTTAGATACTATAGAAGTAAAGGTATATAGAAAGAAAGCAAGGATGATTTTAGTTTTTGAACTGAGTTTAATTTTACTGATAGTTTCAATACAGAACAATGTCGCTAAGATTGTGTCAGTTTCATTATTTACCCAGAGTGTGCTGTTGGCTTTTGGGAAACTAAAAGTATGGTACATTAGTATACGGAGTGAGCATAGTTCAATAAGAATATAAAAAACTGACTTGCCTTCTGTATGGCCTTTGATAAAAAAATGACCAAGTTAAACTAGAAATTTTGATGAATGAGTTTCTATGACTGTGGTAGTAATACAAATATCTATAATAAATTATAAAACGATTTCGTACCAATGCATTCGCAAGCATAAAAAATTAGTTTATACAAGTTTATGAATAGGAGGATAAATAAAGTGAATAAAAATAGTACAAAAATTGTATATTTAATAATACTATTAATGTTAGTTTTATCTGTAAATGTTTTTGCTTCGGATATAGGTGTAAATAGTTATCCAATTGAAACTTCATCAGTTAGTAACAGTGGTACTCTTGGGTTTACAGGCTCAAACAGTGATGGCATACCTTACTTTTATAATGTAAAAGTGTCATATGATGGAAAAGTTAACTTTGACCCCAATACGGTAAGGGATACTATATATTCTCATCATATGTATGCTATTGGATATACTGGTATAGGTGACCCATCGGTGGATCTTGTACAACTTGTCGTATATGAAAATGGAGTTAAAAAGGGTACAACAACAAGTTTTGCATATTGTGACATGGCTCATATTTGGCCGGGTGATCAAAAATTATACTTTGATGAAAAGTCATCAACATCATTTACAGTTAATCATGGTCTAGGAAAATTACAAGTGGTTGTACATATATATGAAAATGATGTATGGTTTAGTAGTCCTACGGGCAGTATATATGTGAATTTCTAGTTTTTTAGAGAGGAGAATTTAAAATGAAAAAATGGAAAATAGCTTGCTTAATTTTAGTAATATCTACATGCACTGTCGGTCTTTTTACTGCTTATGGTGAAAATAGAGGGAACAAATTGGCTGATTGGGGATATAGTTTAGGAGTAGGAATAAAAAATATTAAAAAACCCAATACTTCTATAAATAGAAATATTGTTTCGTATGTTAATGATATTCCTGTGTATGAAGATGAGATCATAGAACGAATCGAAAAGAATAAAGCTATATTGGATACGATGAAAACCACTGATAATTCAGCAACGTCTCTGCCTTGGGGTTCAAATCCTTTTGATTATGTTTATAGAGAAAAATTTGATCTAGATTATGCGAAAGTCAATGGCATAGAAGTTTCAAAAGAAGAATTGGAAAAATATATTTCATCTGAAAGAGCCATTTGGGAATCAGAAAAAGATATTTTTGAACAATACCTTGCTGGTAGAGGTATTACAGAAGAAGAGTTTTTTAATGAGATTGCTCCACCGTCATATGAAAAAACTATAATTAAAAATAGGGTAAGGGAACATATACTTCAAAGCGCGGGCATGAGTGAGAAAGATAATGAGGCAAAGCAAAAATATTTAGATGAATTCTATAAGGAAAATATTAAAGTAAAAGAAATAGATAAAAATTTTATAAAAATGTATAGCGAATAAAGCTTTTAGCTAAAGTTTTAATATTAGTAGAGGAATTTAGTTTCTTCTACTATATTTTTATTTAGGTGAATTCATAGGTGCTTTTATATGCTAAAGATGGTAACGGTTATAGTTTATCACATAAAGATAAGGTAAAGATACCATATGGATATTATTATCTGGAGTTGTAAAAAATAAGAATAATATAGGAATATTAGTAAATCGATAGATCCATCTGAAGGCAAGAATGAAATAAGTCCAGTTCTGCTGTGAGAACGATTAAAACTGGACAGGGGATGTTATAAAGGCACTAACAAGTGATGGTAGTTCAATTAACGATTGGGCAAAGATGTCTACCCAAACATTTAAAAGTCCAAGTGGGGATTTTCAAGTCCATTTCTACCAATATATCAAAACTGGACAGATATCAACATATGAAATGAAGGTTAAATTTAACAAGTGAGGTGGAACTGTTATGAAAGTAAAATGCATTGAAACTAAAAGACCAAATAAAGAAGGCTCATATCAAAGTTTAAAAGTAGGCAAAGAATATATTGTCCTTGCAATAGAATTCTATGATAAATCAAAATCAACTTTTAGTGAGTCTATAGGAGACTTTACACTCTACCGAATAAAGGATAACGATGGTATTGTTAAGCCATTTCCGGCAAAATTATTTGAAATAACATCAAGGAATCTGCCTACATGTTGGGTAGTTTATGAAGAAAAAGATGGTTCATATTCGATATTGCCAAAGACATGGGCACGAGTGGGCTTTTGGGAAGATTATTATAACGATGATGATACTGCTTTAGAAGAATTTTTAAAAGCTGAAAAAGAAATGCTTTCAGAGGACTAACATTAAATATAGGTCACACAGTTTCGGCTGATGTGTCCTTTCTTTATGCTTTCAAACGTGTTGACGGGGATGGGGTTGTTGTCATCATTATAATGACCAACACGTGGGAGGGCACGAGGCCCTCCCCTACAGTTGTTGAGCTCAGAGTTGTTATTGAAAATGTTGAACTGCATCTTTTTTATGAAAAAATTCTGCTTATATCCAGTATTCCGGCGCCTTGTTCAATAGAGGACGCTTTTATTTTCGTGCATGCATTCAACAGCTTTCTCTTAATATCGTAATGGGTGTAGTTTGGGTTTTCGTTCAGTAAAAGTGCTGCAGCACCTGAAACCATTGGGGCAGACATGCTTGTTCCGCTTAATGTGGTGTATCCGGTCATAGTCTTGTTGGAAAGTGACATGATGTTTACCCCGGGAGCTATGAGATCTGGCTTCCTTACCCTGTCAAGGGTTGGACCCCTGCTTGAAAATTCCGCTATGGAATCGTCATTTGTTTCAACTGTGCGCCCATCATTCAGTGCTCCTACGGAAATGACGTACCTGCTGGTTGCCGGAGACAGTATGGTGTTTCTCATGGGTCCGCTGTTTCCTACTGCTGCAACAACTATGAAGTTGTTGTCTATAGCCCTGTTTGCTGCTTTAACCAATGGGTCTCTCCTTTCCCTGTACTGAGCAATGGCTCCCAGGGAAAAATTAATTATTCTTGTTTTATAAACCTCCCTGTTTTCAATTATCCACTGAACCGTTGATAAAATGTCTGATGTGTTTCCGTTTCCGCTTTCATCAAGAACTTTCACTGAAAGAATATTTGCTTCTGGAGCAATTCCTTTGTACTTACCCTTAGACGAATAGCCGTTTCCTGCAAGTATTCCTGCACAGTGAGTGCCATGCCCGTTGTCATCGTAGGCTCTTGTTTCCTTGTTTACAAAATCCTTGAATCCCACTATGCGGTTTGTGGGGTACACCAGGTCGGCATGGGGTGAAATTCCCGTATCGATTATTGCAACTGTGATGTTTTTGCCTGTGTACTTTGTGTTTGTAATCAAATCCGCTCCCACTACGCTCCTTGCAACATCCATTACTGCAAAGACCTTTGAATCATAGCTTATGAATTCTACATCCGGATCCCCTGTTATTTCAATGATTGATTGTATGCACATGTCGCATGCGCATCCGTTTACTATGGGAAGATTGTAACTTAATTTATTTGATAATGAAGAAATTTTTCCTTCTTTAATTTTCTTGTCGCTCTTATAACTTATAATAACCGGTAAAATGTTGTTTTTGCTTGAATTCACCTGCCCTTGTATAATTGGACAGAGTTTGTTGTAATCTATATGATTTTTCATTATATTCACCACCTAAATTAATTTATGCTTATAAATAAAGTTGGTGTTCATTTTTGAAAAACATGGTATAATATTTGAACAATGGATAAACATAGGTAGACATTGGATAAGCATTAGTACAATGAAAGAATGCTGTCCATTTTAGTATCAATAAATCTATTTTTTTATCTATTGTTTAATGATAACAATTGTCACATGGAGGAATTTATGCCTAAAATATTAGTAGTTGATGATGAAAGACCCATAGCCGAAATAATAAAGTACAACTTGCAAAAAGAAGGGTTTGAAGTACAGACAGCTTATGATGGCGAAGATGCTCTCAAAGTGGTTCATAAATTGAATCCTGAGCTTGTAATACTTGACATAATGCTTCCCAAGAAAAACGGATTTGAGGTTCTCAAGGAAATCAGGATGGAATATGTTATGCCTGTAATAATGCTTACAGCAAAAGAAGAAGAAAACGACAAGATAACAGGACTCGAATTGGGAGCCGATGACTACATTACAAAACCATTCAGCAACAAGGAACTTGTTGCAAGGGTCAGGGCAAATTTAAGACGCGTTAAACTTTCAAATGTCAATGAAGAAATGAAGTCCAAGATAATCAATGTGGGCAACCTCACAATTGACATGAACACGTACGAAGTCAGCAAGGACAATCAAATTATAGATCTTACAAACAGAGAATTTGATCTCTTAAAATATTTGTTTCAAAATTCAGACAGGGTTTTCAACAGGGAACATCTTTTGAAGGAAGTATGGGGCTATGAATTCGGAGACTTAAGAACCGTGGATGTTACCGTAAGAAGGCTCAGAGAAAAAATTGAAACCGAAGAAGACAAATATATAATCACAAAACGAGGAACAGGATATTACTTCAAGAGCAAATAGGGAGACAGGCCGATGCTACCGGCCTTAGGTGCAATTATGTTTAAAAGTATTAAGTGGAGATTCGTATTAATTTATTTTTTGCTGGTTTTTCTTTCCATGTCCATAGTTGGAATTTACATTGTTGATCAACTGGAGGAAATACAGCTGGAGATGAACTCCAAGAACATGGACTCCCGCATAAGGTTCATCATAGCGTCATCTGATCCTTTGAAATCAAACATGTGGGATGAGAACACGGAGGAAATTCAAAAAAGCATAAACAGCCTTCAAGTTGGATACAATGAAGACTTGTATGTAATATTGAATGATGATAAGAAAACAATAATAGCAGGCAGTGTTGAAGAAGTCATCGGGCAAAGCGCTCTTAACACAAACAAAATAAATAACTACATACTTGCAAAATCAATGGATGGCAGTCCTGCCCACATTGCTCCTCCTGATGAGTTTGACGGAGAAAAAGACCCGTCTTACTATCACATGTCATATCCTGTTTACTCTGACGGAAGCATCAAAGGATTCATATATTTTGTTAACAACATAGAATATATTTACGACACAGTGAATGAGTCCAGGGACATAATGTCCAAGGCTACCTTAATAGCTCTTGCCATCACCATATTCCTTGGCCTTATTTTGTCATCAAGCATCACAGGTCCCATCAAGGACCTCACTGCCAAGGCTGAACAAATGTCCAAGGGTGACTTTGATCACAAGGTTGATGTAAAGTCTGACGATGAAATCGGGCAGCTTGGAAACACATTCAACTTCCTCATTGATGAGCTTAAAGGGACGTTGTCAAAACTTCAGCAGGAAAAAAGCAAGATGGAAACTACATTCAAGTACATGGCTGATGGTGTTCTTACAGTTGATGCAGCAGGAAGCATAGTTCACGCAAACCCTGTAGCAGAAAGGATTCTTTCTTTGAAAAAAGAAGATGAAGATTATGATTTCGCCATTATCAGAGTCAAGGACAACATGCTGCTGAAAGACTTGAAGAAAAACAACTACCATGGCACCGATATTTTGGAACAAAATGGAGAAACATATAATATTGATTACGCTCCTTTCATGAACAATCAAAATGAAATTGGAGGCGTAATTATTGTGTTTAAGAATATAACTGAACAATACAAGATTGACAAGCTTCAAAAAGAATTTGTTGCCAATGTTTCACATGAACTTAAAACTCCAATAACAACAATAAAAAGTTACACTGAAACTCTGCTTGATGGAGCATTGGAAGAGAGACAGATTGCCGAGGACTTCCTGACTGTCATCAACTCGGAAAGCGACCGCATGGCAAGACTTGTAAGCGACCTCTTAAGGCTTTCAAGAATGGATTATTCCAAGACTAAGTGGAAAAAAGAAAACTTAAGCTTGAGTGATATGATCAGCCAAGTGCTGAAAAAGCTCCATATTCAAATCAAGAATAAGAATATTCACCTTCAGTTGGGTCAGATTCCTGAAGACATGCACATATTATTCGACAGAGATGGTTTTGAGCAGATACTTTTAAATATTGCAGGCAATGCGGTCAAGTACACACCTGTAAACGGCAACGTGTATATTTCTGCTTACAGGGAAGACAACAACGTAATTGTGAGCATCAAGGACGACGGAATTGGAATTCCTCCCGAAGATCAATCCAGAGTTTTTGAAAGGTTTTACAGGGTTGATAAGGCGAGAACAAGAGATATGGGAGGAACAGGTCTTGGACTTTCCATAGCCAAACAGATAGCCGATGCCCATGACAGCACCATTGCCATAAGAAGCGAAATTAACAAAGGAACAGAGATGATTATTACGATTCCAGAGTTATTTTAAAGTAAAGAGGCATATATGATACCTAAAAAAATTAAAAATATAGTCTTGTTTGTAATGGTTATAGTCTGCGTTTATTTAAGCAGCTATGTATGGCTTCAGCTTCCTGACTTTATAAGCAGCGCAGACACAGAAGACAATGTTCCTGACGAGATAATTGTTGCGGATATATGGGAAGTTGTAAGACCCATCAAGAACATAATCAAATACAAGGAAAATTATACTGTCACATATACAGACAAACTCGATATGTGGGGAAAGACGGTGCACATTATCAACGATGCTTTTCAAAACTATGATAAAAGCAGCGTTACCGAATCTGCCGCTTTTCCGACACAATATCTGAAGTTTGACTTCAGCACCAACATTCCCTCAGAAATATTCACAGGGTACATGCAGCTCGAAAATGCTGAAATAAACAATACAGTGAAAAATATCAAGAATGTAATAGTAGATCTTGAAAATACCAAATCATTGTATTTTTACGACGGATTCAACACTGTGAAAATAGAAGGAGACAGCATTGATACATCTGAGCTTTTGACCATAATAAAAAATTTTGATTTCGAAAGCGGAACAAAATATTCCTTTGATCAGAAAATAGGTGATGAAACGGTGCAGGTTCCGGTTCCACTTGAAGTTTCGGCACGAAATCCCGTGTTTGTACAGTCAGAGCTTGATGTGTTTGATACCTATAGAATCAATGAAATTGCAAAGGACTATTTTAAAAACAATTACGATTATGTGAGAAAATCCGTTGAAGTAAGCGGAAATCTTGTTTACACCTACAGGACAGAAAAAGTCCTTAAAATTAACGAAGAAGGTCTCCTTGACTTTTATGATGCTGCTTTTGACCCAAGTAATGTGACAGACCAATATGAAAGCCTTGCAGCAGCCGTGAATTTCACCGAAGAATTTCTTGGATTTCCAAAGGATGTCTACCTGAGCAATCTTGAAAGCATTCAATTTGAAGGGAACTACGGCTACAGATACACATTTTCTTACAAAATTCTTGAAAGGCCTATCTTGTTCAGCAAAGTAAGGGAAAATACAGCCCTGCAGATTGACGTGGTAGGCAACAAAGTGGTTTCTTACAAAAGGTTCATAAGAAACATAGATGATTCGCAAATGGATAAAATGAACGATACTCAGATTCTCCCGGCAGTTGAAGTAATAAAGAAAAACCTTGCAGGTGAAAGTGAAACAATTGAAGGCACAGTTTCTGAAATTAAACCCATAAAAATTGAAATGATTAAGGATATCAATAACATTTACCTGGGATACTTCGACCTGGCGAGAATTTCAAAGGAACAGATGCTGAGGGTGGTGTGGGTTATAGAAACAAACGACAAGAGCTACATTTTCAACGCAACAACAGGTGCATTGATTGAAGAATGGTAATGAAAAGGATGAATATATGGATTGGAACAAGTCAAACACAATACTTATAATTGCATTTGTTATTTTAAATATCATTTTATTGGCATCATACTTCAACAATGCATATACGGAAGAGTATGATGTCATGAATGATGAGCAGTTTGTTGAAAGCGTGGAAGAGCTGCTTAAACAAAAAAATATAACAATAAACTGCGAAATACCGGAACAGACATACGTTATGCCCATACTTGAAACTGAATATGAAATGATAGAAATAAACAACGAGCTTATTCAAAACTATCTGGGCAGCAGTGTAGAAGCAGTGGAAGATGTGTATGTGTACAACAATGATAATGGAGAAACACTTGAAATAATAAACGGAAAAAAACTGAGCTACACAGTTCGTGAAAAAATTCCGGGGAAAAATCCGACTGAAGAAGAGATGTCAGTTCTCATCAATGACTTTGTTGAAGAAAAAAACATCAGTATGGAAGGATACACAGAAAACCGCAGATATGTATCTGAAGATGCATGTGTTTATTCATATACGCAAAACTACAACGATTATTCCATGGGAAATTCATACATGAATTTTTGTGCTGATGCAAATGGTATTTACAAGTTTGAAATGCAGCGAATAAATCAAGTCAAGGAAATAACTGAAAAAGTGAGGACGGTCACTGCCGTCGAAGCTATAATGAGGCTTTTGACATATGATGATGTTTCAAACAAGGAAATAACAAAAATTGAAATGACATATTACAGCATGGAAGATGAGAATTGGCAGTACATTACAAGAATAAATTCTGACCCTGCGTGGAAAGTTATATTCAGCGACGGTACTCAAAAACACCTTCCAAATGCTGATTGATTACAAATAGTGACGCAATTGGAAAATACCGTGAAAGATAACCAATATTTAATAAACGTATATATTTTATTTTGTTGAAAAAAAACAAAAAATATTATATCATATTATGATGAATGTAATAAAATTGTAATATTGAGTATATCATTGCCAGTCAATTTAAATACATAAAAAAACAGAATTGAGGAATTGTTTATGTCTAAATTTGTTATAGAAGGCGGAACAAAATTAAAAGGAAAAGTTAATATCGGAGGGTTTAAAAATGCTGCTGTTGCCATAATACCGGCTACATTGCTATGTCCGGGCAAGTGCATCATTCAAAATGTTCCTAAAATAGAAGACGTCAATGTATTCATTGACATATTGAATGAACTGGGCGCAGTGGCTGAACAAATAGACGACACTTCCATTTATGTTGATGCGTCTGACGTTAACGAATGCTATCTGAAAAACGGATTGTCGAAAAAAATGAGAGCTTCATATTATCTGCTGGGAGCAGGTCTGGGAAGATTCAAGAAAGCTTCCTCTCTTCTGCCAGGAGGATGTGACATAGGAGACAGGCCCATTGACCAGCACATAAAGGGTTTTGAAGCACTGGGAGCAACTGTTGACATCACACCCGAAGGAAGAGTTAATGTACAAGCCGATAAGCTGATTGGTGCAAAGATATATCTGGACGTTGTAAGCGTAGGGGCTACCATAAACATAATGTTGGCAGCAGTATATGCAGAGGGAAGAACAATAATAGAAAATGCTGCAAAGGAACCGCACATAGTGGACACCGCAAACTTTTTGAATTCAATGGGAGCGGACATTAAGGGAGCAGGAACCGACGTCATAAGAATAAACGGAGTGAAAGAACTTACAGGCTGCACATACAAGGTAATTCCTGATCAGATAGAAGCCGGAACATACATGATTGCCGCGGCAGCCACAAAGGGAGACATCATAATAGACGATATAATACCAAAACATCTTGAGCCTGTGACTGCAAAACTGAAGGAAATGGGTGTTGGAATTGAAGAATACGGAGATTCCATGAGAGTGTTTTACGATAAAGAGCTTGTTCCAGTAAACATACAGACTCTGCCATACCCTGGATTCCCAACAGATCTGCAGCAGCCTATGACAGTTCTTTTATCAAGCGTCAACGGTGAAAGCACAGTGGTGGAAGGGGTATCCGAGGACCGATTCAAGTATGTGAATGAAATCAGGAAGATGGGCGCAAGCGTAGAATACACAAAGAAGCAGGCATGGATAAAAGGCAATCCTGAACTAAAGGGAACGGTGGTACAAGCCACAGATTTAAGAGCAGGTGCAGCCCTCATAATTGCAGGTCTCATTGCAAACGGGCTTACTGAAATAACAGACATACATCATATCGACAGGGGTTATGAGCATATAGAAAATAAGTTTATGAATTTAGGCGCAAAAATTAAAAGAGTTGTCAAGGATGAGGAACTAATTAATATAATATAAAAAAGAGTTGATAATATGCCTTTTTTTAACATATATATTGAACGGGAAAACATGGATTTCTACCAGCCCATACTATGCAGCTGTTGTGGGAAATACGGCAGGTATGAGGCATACATTGAATACCATGTTCTCAGGTTTTTCTGCATACCGCTGTTTACAGTGAAGAAAAAGTTTTTTGCAGTATCCACATGCTGCAACAATATTTACTTGATTAAAAACAGAGAAAAAGGATTTATGATTAAAAGAAAACAAGGATACAATGTGTTTTTGCTGGAAAAGGATTTGGAACCTTTATCAGAAAATGGTTGTCACGGTACTGACGCAGCATTTTGATGCGTAGAACATAATTAAATATAATAATCATGGGGGAAAATATGTTTAATGATTTAAAGTACTTAAAAGTAAATCTTCCGGAAGATATACTTAAGTTGAAGTGCAGCGGAAATTTTGAAGGAGCACAGAAACTAATAGACTTGCGCCTTGAAAAACAAATACCTGTTGCCATGAGAAAAAGGCTTGAAATTGAAAAAGAGATAATCACTACCATAAAGGGTGAATATCCTTATTCATTCGAACAGGCACTGAAAATTATGCAGGACAACATAAAGGATTTTACTGAAGAAGAAATGGAAGAACTGCAGGAAAATTCCCAGGCTGACTGGATTCTTGTAGACGGAAAGGTGAAGTTCAACGACAGCTTTTATGGCTCCATAGTCAAGACAAGATCAGACATTGAAGCAAGACTCAAAAACAAGGAAGTATCAAATGACGAAAGAGGGCAGTTCTTAAACGACAACATCAAAGACACAAAGAAAAACGGAAGCGCTTCATACTTCATCCGCATGAAGACATCAGTGAAGATTAAAAATCCCGGTGACAAATCAGGAGAAATTATAAAAGTTCATATGCCGCTGCCCATCCAATGCCAGCAGTCGGACATAAAAATAATAAGTACAACGCCTGAAGCAAAATATTTGTCATCAGTTGACTATCCTCAAAGAACAGCATATTTTGAAACAAAGCTGGAAGGACCTCAGGAATTTTCAGTGGAATATTCCTTTGTAAGCAGACTCAGCTACAACAATCCGGATCCTTCACTGGTTTCGAAAGAGCAGCCAAAGTTCTTTACAGAGGAACAAGAACCACACATCATGTTTACTCCGTATATAAGAGAACTAGCAAAAGAAATAGTAGGAGATGAAACAAATCCTCTCATCAATGCAAGAAAAATATACGATTACATAACACAAAACGTGAGGTATTCCTACATGAGGGCATACTCCACCATAACAAATATTCCTGAATACGCAGCTCTGAACCTGAAAGGTGACTGCGGAGTGCAGGGGCTGTTGTTCATAACGCTGTTAAGATGCGCGGGAATTCCAGCAAGATGGCAGTCAGGATTAGCAGTAACACCACAGCACATCGGACCTCACGATTGGACACAGTTTTATGTGGAACCTTTCGGATGGCTTTTTGCAGATCCTTCATTTGGAGGAGGAGCTTTAAGAAACGGAAACACTGAAAAATGGAATTTTTACTTCGGAAACCTGGATCCGTTCAGGATGGTTGCAAACTCCGAATTCCAGCATGAGTTTGATCCTCCGAAAAAATACTGGCGCCACGACCCCTACGACAACCAGGTGGGGGAATGCGAATACGAGGACAGAGGCCTGAGAAGAGAAGAATTCAAGGTAGAATACCAACTGTTAGAGATGAAAAAATTGTAATAGAACTATATACCAATTGTAGGGGAGGACCTTGTGTCCTCCCGAAATTACCAGCCCATACAGTTTGTATAATCTGTGTTTGTCAAAGTCATAACCTGATTCATA
Organism: Firmicutes bacterium UBA6113; assembly: GCA_002422545.1. Taxonomy (GTDB): domain Bacteria; phylum Bacillota; class Clostridia; order Tissierellales; family Sedimentibacteraceae; genus Sedimentibacter. Next base: position 20,890 of record DIWF01000021.1, read on the forward strand.
AAAGAGTCAGGTTCTTTCATTTCAAACAGTTGAACAAAGTCAAGAATAGTGATATTATTAACAATAAGACTAAATGATGGATGGGGAATTATGTTTGAAAAAGACAGTTTTGAAAGACAATTTACAGACATGATACATGACGGGTTCATATTCATTGATACCATGGGAATCATTCAAATATACAACAGCAAGGCAAAGGAAATATTCGGAATAGATTATAAACCTGAGTACAGCCACAGCTCCGGAAAAATTGAAAAGGGGGATATTGTGGTCATTGCAGATAGCTGCATAGGTAAGGATGATGGAGGTCTTTCTCCAGAATCTCTTAAATATATAGGCATTAGAAACAGCAATATAAAAACTGGAGATGCCATTGTTGCTGTAGGAAGCTACTGTGGTGACAGAAGGTTTGTTCCAAAATATGTATACAGCGGTAACGACAACCTACATGATAAACTTGAGCTTGAAGGAATGTATCATGGAATACCTATTTCATCTTCCATAGATTTTGTAAACGGTATTTGTACAGTAACAGCAGGAAAGGAAATTTACAAGATTGAATTTGTCAAATGTATAGGTCATATGGTCGTTTTAGATGCGAATACTAAAAAAATGAAGTTCTACCAGACCAAAGGATATACTGCAAGGGGCGAAGACATAAACGCATTGCTTAAGGGCAAAGAGTTCAGGTCTAAGGGCAATGATACTGAGCTTTTTGATGTGATTGGGAAAAATGTATTTGAAATACACAACAGCAATTCTACCATTAAGGAATTTTATGACGCAGCAGTGGGGAATGATATCAGGTATTCAGATGAATACAAGGAGATAAACGGAAGACCGACTATCTGCTCCCTGCATCCTGTGGACAAGGATGGTAAAAGATCGGGCGCAGTGTTGATAATCAAGGACATATCTGAAATCAAAAAAATTATCAGCGAACGTGACGAAGCTCTGCAAAACCTATTCAAGATGGAAAGAAAACTAAGCGATGAGGAGGCTACCGAAAAATTGTTGCCTGATATTGCAGGTGACAGCAGGGAAATAACCAACGTGAAAAAGCTGGCCTTGAAGGCTGCAAAGTCCAATTCGACAGTGCTGATACTGGGGGAAAGTGGGACAGGAAAGAGTATGCTGGCAAAATCAATTCACGAAAACAGCAGTTATTGCAAAAATCCATTTATAGCTGTAAACTGCAGCTCAATACCGGAAAACTTGCTGGAAAGTGAACTTTTTGGTTATGAAGGAGGTGCCTTCACCGGGGCGAAGTCCGGAGGAAAGATTGGATTATTTGAAGCAGCACAAAACGGCACATTATTTCTGGATGAAATAGGTGAGATTTCAATGTCCCTTCAATCAAAGCTGCTTCAGGTTCTACAGGATAAGTCATATTACAAGGTGGGCAGCAAGGATATTAAAAGAACTGAAGCAAGAATAATTGTGGCTACTAACAGGAATCTGGAAGAAGAAGTACAAAAAGGACGATTCAGAGAGGACTTGTACTACAGGATAAATGTATTTCCAATCTGGATGCCACCCCTAAGAGAAAGAAGAGAAGATATTTATTCTCTTGTAAGGAATATACTGCCAAGAGTTTGCAAACGGACAGGCTGCGGAGAAAAAGGAATTTCAGGAGAAGCATTGAGGCTGTTGTACTCCTATGATTATCCGGGAAATGTAAGGGAGCTGGAGAATATTCTCGAAAGGGCAGTAAACATGGCAGAGCGAAAAACAATCTTTTCAAGTCACTTAGCTGTAAAAAGAAACAGGCTGCAGAATAAGGCGGGTGCTAAAGGGCTGAGAAAATTGAAAGAAATAATCAACAATGCAGAAAAGGAAGCAATTGAAGAAGCAATAGCTGCAAACAACGGTGATTATAAATCAGCCATTATGGCTCTTGACATCGGCAAGACAGCTTTTTATGAAAAGGTTAAAAAACATAATATAGTTATTTAATTAATTCCGCAAAACAGGAAACATTCCTGTTTTGCGGAATTTTATCATTTTATTGAAAAACAAATATCTTATTGAAAAATAATTAATGGTGAATTACTTTTATTCCGCGAATACGGAAAAAATGACATTTAAAATGTAGACAAACGAAATTGTTCTGCTTTTCGTAATAGAAATAAATATTGAAGTTGCAATGGAATTCGGCAATTTATTTTTTTGTTTGCATTTTAATTTTTGGCATACAAATTGCTTTATATTTCGACAGCTATAATTAATATGTGTTATTCAAGATTCAGAGGGGAGGATTAATTGGGTTTGTAAATCCCTGCAAAATTTACAAGATAAAAATACTAAAATGGGAGAACAAAAATGATTAATGGAATTTGGTTAGGTTTAATAGTTATTGGTGTTGTAGTTGCTATTTTTACCGGTAATGTTCAGGCAGTTACAGATGCAGCCATAAACTTTTCCGGCACAGCAGTGGAAATAGCAATAGGACTTATCGGAATAATGACTTTATGGCTTGGAATCATGGCTATCGCTGAAAAATCAGGTTTAATAAGAGGATTAGCTAAAGCTTTAAGTCCTATTATGAAAAAATTGTTCCCGGATGTTCCGGCAGACCATCCTGCAATGGGAGCAATGATAATGAATATAGCAGCAAATATCCTTGGACTGGGAAATGCTGCAACTCCATTTGGGCTTAAGGCCATGGAAGAACTTGATACATTAAATGAGCACAAGGGTGTTGCAACAGATGCCATGGTAATGTTCCTGGCAATAAACACATCATCTGTAACACTTTTGCCTGCAACTGTTATTGGATTAAGGGCAGCAGCAGGTTCTGCAAATGCAACAGAAGTTATTGGACCTGTTATTCTGGCTACAACAATATCTACGGTTTCAGCCATAATACTTGCAAAATTGTTCGGAAAAATGAAAAGATACAAGGTTGAAAACTATATAGAAAAATCTGATGTAGAAAACGTACAGGAGGGATAATATGCTGCAGACAGTTTTAAATACAATATCATTATATGCAATACCAGCTATATTGTTGGGAATACCGCTTTACGGATATGTTAAAAAAGTCAAGGTTTATGAAGTGTTTGTAGGCGGTGCAAAAGAAGGATTTGATACAGCAATAAGAATAATACCATACCTTGTTGCAATGCTTGCTGCTATAGGAATTTTCAGAGCTTCAGGAGCAATGAACTTTGTTGTTAAATTATTAAGCCCTGTAACAAGCTTAATAGGATTACCTGCAGAAGTTCTGCCAATGGGTATCATGAGATCACTATCAGGTGGCGGCGCTGAAGGAATGATGGTTGAACTGTTCAATACATATGGACCGGATTCATTAATAGGAAGAATGGCTTCAGTTGCTATGGGTTCAACAGAAACTACAATGTACTGCATAGCAGTTTATTACGGAGTTGCAAAAATAACAAAAGTAAGACACACGCTGTCTGTAGGCCTGCTAGTTGATGCAATAAGCTTAATAGCTGCAGCTATAATCACAAACATAGTTTTTTAATTGACAGAAAGAAGGTAACAAAATGTTTTTTCCTGATAAGCTAAAAAAGGGCGATACAGTGGCAATAATAGCTCCATCTTCTCCTGTAACCACAGATCAAGCCGATGCATGCAAAAAGCTGGTTGAAGAAATGGGATATAAGGTTAAAATGGGAAAATGTACATACCAGTCATTGCACGGATATTCTGCAGGTCTTGGAAAGTCAAGAGCAGAGGACATCAATGAAATGTTTGGCGACAAGGAAGTAAAAGCCATATGGTGCATAAGAGGCGGAGACACAAGCTCTCACACCATGGATAAAATTGACTTTGGAATGATTAAAAACAATCCTAAAATATTTGTGGGATACAGCGATGTTACAAACTTGAACGTGAATTTCAATCAGAAATGTGGTTTTGTAACATTCCACGGCCCCATGGTAAAATCCAACATGCTTAATGACTACGACGATTTCACACGAACAAGCTTCGAAAAGGCACTAAACATGGAAGACGAAATTCTGCTTAAAAACCCGCCGGGTGAAGAGTTCCAGGTAATGGTTGAGGGCTGTGCCCAAGGAACCATTGTGGGAGGAAATTTATCTCTTCTTGTTTCCATGATAGGAACACCATATGAAGTTGATACAAAGGATAAAATTTTATTCATTGAAGATGTTGAAGAAAATGTAAGAAGACTGGACAGAATGATGTACCAGCTTAAATATTCAAACAAACTGAAGGATTCAGCAGGAATAATTTTCGGAGATTTTACAGATTGTGTCAACGAAAAGGACAGCGAATATACAGTTATTGAAATGCTCAAGGATGTCCTTGCAGATTACAATAAACCGGTTATGTACAACATTAAGTCAGGGCATTGCTTCCCTATGTCAACAATCCCGTTAGGAGCAAACTGCACTATTGACACAAAAACAAAATCAATTAAATTCAATATATAAATAATAGGTAAAACTCTTTTGGGTTTTACCTATGCATTTTAAAAAGGATATTTATTATAAAATAGTTGAGAATATATAAATTTTCTGGTATAATATTTGCATTTATATTAAGGTTAAGCTATACTAATTAAAATTGTAAATAACTCCATAAAAATTAAGAAGGAGATAATGATAATGGATAGAATAATAAATAACAACACTTTGTATTTTGACGGTTGCAATACAGTTGAACTTGCTAGAAAATATGGAACACCGCTCTATGTAATTAGCGAAACAGCTATAGTTGAAAAATGTAAAGAAATCAAAGATACATTTCTCAATAAATATGAAAAGACAAGAGCTGCCTATGCTTCAAAGGCATTTTTGACTTTGTCCATGTGCAAAATAATTGAAAGAGAAGGTCTCTGCATGGATGTCGTTTCAGGCGGAGAACTGTACACAGCTATGAAGGCTGATTTTCCGTCTGAAAAAATAGAATTCAACGGAAACAACAAATCAGTTGAAGAACTTCAACTTGCTGTTGACTACAACATCGGAAGGATAATAGTTGACGGCCTTGACGAACTTGACCTCATTGAAGAAATATGCAAGGGAAAAGGGAAAAAAGTAAACATTCTTTACAGGGTGACTCCCGGAGTAAAAAGCGATTCACACGACTATATTGTCACAGGTAAAAAGGATTCTAAGTTCGGAATACCTCTGGATGATGAAGTGATTTTCCCTGCCATAGAACATGCAATAAAATCTCCATATGTAAAATTCATGGGATTTCATTTCCACGTAGGTTCTCAGCTTCATGACAATGATTCTCACCTTAAAGCGTTGGACATAGTTCTTAAGCTCATAAAGGACACAAAAGAAAAATATGATTATGTCACTCCAGAGCTTAACATAGGCGGAGGGTTCGGAATCAAATATACAGAAGCAGACAATAAAAAACCATATGCTTACTTCCTGGACCCAATGATGGAAAAAATAGAACAGTTTTCAAAGGAACTCGAAATTGAAAGACCTGAGATTGTAATTGAGCCGGGCAGAAGCATAGTTGGAGAAGCAGGAATAACACTTTACACCATAGGGACAATCAAGGACATAAAAGGAATCAGAAAATATGTTTCAGTTGACGGAGGAATGACCGACAACATAAGACCTGCACTTTACCAGGCAAAGTATGAAGGAATAGTTGCCAACAAGGCGGAAGAACCAAAGACAGAAACAGTAACAATATGCGGTAAGTGCTGTGAATCGGGAGACGTCCTCATCCGTGATGCACAGGTTGCAGACGTGAAAAGAGGAGACATATTTGCAGTGTTTTCAACAGGAGCTTATGGTTATACAATGGCCAGCAACTACAATAAAAATCCTCTATTGGCCACAGTGTTGGTTAAGGAAGGAAAATCAGAAATAATAGTAAAAAGACAAAGCTATGAGCATATGATAGAAAATGAGATTATACCTGAGTCATTGAAATAAGGAGGTCACATATGCAGTTTACCAAAATGCAGGGAGCAGGAAATGATTTTATAATCATAAACAACATGATTTTAAAACTGCCTGTGGAAAAAATACCAGCAATAGCAAAAAAGCTGTGCCAGAGAAAAGTTTCCCTGGGAGCAGACGGGTTCATGGTGGTTGATTTTCCTGAGGGAGATGCTGATTTTAAAATGCGTTTTTATAATCAGGACGGAAGCATAGGAGAAATGTGCGGCAACGGTGCAAGGTGTATATCCCGTTACGCCTACATTAACAACATTGCAGGAAGAAAAATGATGTTTGAAACTGGAGCAGGAATTGTAGAATCCGAGGTTCTTGAAGGCCGACAGGTCAAGGTTCTGCTTAACAAACCGGAGATGGTGAAGCTTGATAATAATCTGGAAATTGATGGTGTCAAGTATGAATGTTCATATATAGAATTAGGTAATCCTGGATTGCCTCATGCTGTTGTAAAATTTAAAGGACTTCCTCATGCAGATTACAGGGACATTTTCGAGACCGGAAGGAAAATCCGATACTATGAAAAATTTTCCAAAGGTGCCAATGTGAACTTTTTTGAAATTTTAGATGACAAGGCAGCATTGGTCAAGACATACGAAAGAGGTGTCGAAGATTTAACGCTGGCATGTGGAACAGGTTCGGCATCTGCAGCTGTTGCCTTAATACTTAAAGGTTATTTGAAAGGTGACAAAGTAAAAATCATAGTTCCAGGAGGCGAATTGTTTGTGGAAGTTGAAAGAACAGGCAATGTTGTTCATAAGCTCTACCTCATAGGAGATACAAACATAATAGCAACCGGTGAAATATTGGATGAAGATTTAGTTTTATAATGTTAAATGGCAATGGGACTGTTGCATTAAGTGTATTCATGTCATCCTGAGCGGCAGCGAAGGATCTCATCTTTTGAATTCTGAGATTCTTCGGGCTAAAGCCCTCAGAATGACGCGATACTAATCACTAATGCAACAGCCCCATTTTATTATATCGAAGAAATATTAACTTAACTTCTGCAGATCTTCAATCATTCCTATATATTCTTTTGCAAGTTCTGAAACAGGATGGCTGATGTTGCTTATCCATCCAAGCTCTACGGAAAACCTGTCGTCAAGCAATTCAAATGCCCGAATATTATTATAATAGTCAATTTTTTTATAGGCATTTGTATATGCTGCAATTGAATAGGCATCTGTGTTTTGCAGAACCTCATGCATGGTACTTCGGTCAGACACTACTATGCGGTTCTTCCGTTTGTATATTTCAATATCCTCCAATTCTGAAGAAAAGTTGAAATTCGTGTCTGTGTACATTACAATAGGATAATCATTAAGCATTTCCAAAGTGACACCGGACCCATTGAACGAGTAAAGAGGGCTGTTTTTTCCTACTGTTACTGATGCAGGACAGGCAAGTATAGGATGGTATGACAGACCGCGGGATTTTAACAAGTGCAATGTGATCTTTTTGTGGTTTTGGGATAAAAGCAACACGCCAATTTCTGCCCTATGGGAACTCACATTATTGACAATATCCAAAAAGGAGCATTCCAAAAAAGAAAATTCAGTGTGATGATTTGAGTACTTGCTGCACAACTGCAAGAACAGCAAATGAGCAAAGCGCATGTATTGACAGGCAACAGAAAATGTCAGGGATGGATTTTTGCCATAGGTCGAACAAAATTCCTGAGTCAGGCGAAACTGGCTGTACGTCGCCATGGCATGGTTTAGAAACTCACAGCCGAAATTTGTCAATTCTACACCTTTGGATGTACGGTTGAAAATAGGCTGTCCAACCTCATCTTCAAGATTTTTTATGGACTGTGACAAGTTTGATTGTGATAAATACAGGTTCTTTGCAGCCTTGTTCATTGAACCGCATTCAGCAATTTTGATTACATGTTCTATCTGATCTAAACGCATAATACCCTCACCTTATAAGTATTGCTTATAACTTCTAATTAAAAATATATATTAACTGTTTATACTAGTCAAGCATTATAATTAAAATGAGGAGGGATGAATATGAATAATAAAAAAATCAGTCTGGCAGAAAAGCTCGGCTACGGTTCTTTTTCTATTTCATGCAATATAGTCGTCCAGTTTGTAAGCACATTTATCTTGTTCTATTATACAAATGTTTTTAAGATATCTCCGGCTGTTGCCGGGGCTATAGTCAGTTTTGGCGTTATTTGGGACGGTATCAATGATCCGCTCATCGCCCATTTTGCAGACAACCACAGATTTAAAAACGGTGAGCGTGTCAGACCATACATGCTTTATATCTGTGTTCCCCTGGCCATAACTACAATTCTGATGTTTATGCCTTTTAATATGCCGCAGAACATGAAGCCTTTTTATGGAATGCTTATGTATGTTATTTTTTATTCTTTTACAACATTTTTACGTCTGCCGTCATATGCCATGCCCATACTGGCTACTTCTGATGGAATGGAACGCATAAGCATAAACACATATACTTCTGGCGGAGCTAGTCTTGGTGGAGTTTTGGCAAGTGTGTTGTGCTGGCCTTTAGTCCGTATCTTTTCCGGTGTTGACACTAATGGTGACATGATAAATCCAAGCCGAGGTTTTCCGCTTGCAGCAGCTGTAATCGGAGTATTTGTAATTGCCGGTGCACTTTTTTCATATTTTACTTCCCATGAGCGTGTTAAACCAAAAAATGAAAACGAGGAAAAGCTTTCTTTGGTTAAATCGTTCACTATTGTCATGAGGAATTACAATTTTAGATGGAACACTGCATTTTCAACACTCTATTTTGTCAACAACGCTCTTCTCACCTCTACTCTTGTTTATTACTGTTCATATGTTTTTAAGGATTCAGGACTTACAACTTATGTAATGGCTGCATTTGCAGTTGGCTCAATCATAGCATTGCCTTTTATAAAACGTCTGGACAAAGCCATTGGTAGACGCAGAGCCATGATGCTTGGTGCAGCATTAATATTCATAAGCAAAATACCATTTCTGATTTTTCCTATGAATGTTTTTGCCATGTATATAAATGCTTTCATTATGGGATTGTCGGTTGCGCTCAACATTGTTACTTTCAGCACAACACGTGCCGAAGTTGCAGACCATGTTGAGTATCAGAACAACCGCCGAATTGACAGCATGGTCATTAACTTCATGGGGTTTCTGAACAAGTGCGGTACATCCATCACAACTCTTATAATCGGAATATCTCTGCAGATGGCAGGATATAATGCTGACTTGAAAATTCAGCCTCAATCTGTAACTACAACTCTGATTGCTCTAATCGGGTGGATGTCACTTGCTATGTCTGTTGTTATGTTTTTCTGCGCAGCAAAAATTACAATTGAAGAAACTGTAAAACAAATGAGCCGGGAAAAAGAACTTGCAGCAGAACAGCTTCTTTCTTGACATCCAAAAAACCAGGAGGTAATTATGATTGATATTTTAATAAAAGGAGCAACCATCATTGACGGGTCCGGAAATCCGGCATATAAAGGTGATGTTGCCATACAGAACAATAAAATTGTAAAAATAGGCGAAGTAAATGAGCCATCAAAAAAGACAATCGATGCACAGGGACTTGTACTTTCACCGGGATTTATTGATGTGCACGGTCATTCGGATATGTTTGCATTTGTCGATCCGGATAGGTCATCAAAGTTGTGCCAGGGCATAACAACTGAAATATGCGGTCAGTGCGGATTGGGACCGGCTCCTGTAGGTTCAGAATACATAAGTCAATATACGTCATATTTCAGGAGCCAGGGCGCACCAATTTATCCTGAATGCAATACTTTTACAACATTCGGCAAGTACCTGGACTATATGAGTACACTTTCTTTGGGAATAAACATGGTTTATTTCATTCCCCACGGCACAGTCAGAATGGCTGCTATGGGATTGTCACCGGAAAAACCTACAGCAAATCAGCTTGAAAAAATGACTGAATTGGTTGATGAAGGAATGAAAAGAGGAGCTCTTGGCCTATCAAGCGGACTCATGTATGCTCCGGGCATGTTTGCTGACAGCGGGGAACTCGAAGCGCTGTGTAAAGTAGTTGGTCAATATGGAGGGATCTACACTTCTCACATAAGGGACCAGGGAAATCAGCTTGAAGAGTGTGTTGCAGAAACAATAAGAATTGCGGAGTCTTCCGGTGCCAGAGCAAATATATCGCACCATAAGGCCAGCGGAAAAAATAACTGGGGCAAGGTCAAAAACACATGCAGCATGATTCATAATGCCAATATACCGGTTATGCATGATGTATATCCATATGCAGCAAGTTCAACAGTGATACGATCAACACTTCCGCCCAATGTGCAAAAAATGGACCAAGAAGATATAATCACGTACCTGAAAGACGTCGGAAATCACGAGCTGCTTAAAAAATCCATATTCAATCCGGACAAGAACTTTGAAAGCCCTCTCAGTTCATGCGGATATGATGGAATACTGATATTTGACGCCACTCATACTAAGGATGCCATCGGCAAGACTATAGAGCAATATGCTGATTATCTCAACATACCACAATTTGATGCTTTTATAAAAATTTTGACAGAAAATTCCTTAGGTGCCGGTTATATAGGATTTTCTATGTCGGAAGATGATGTGGAAACTCTGGTTGCAGATTCACTTTGCATGTTCGGGACGGACGGCCTGTATGTTCCGGGAATGCCCATGACACACCCAAGGGCAATAGGAACATTCCCACGAATACTGGGAAGGTATGTGCGAGAAAAGCATGTCATTACTCTTGAAGAAGCAATACGCAAAATGACTTCGCTTCCGGCTAAATTTTATGGCTTGGAGAACAAGGGAGAAATAAATGTGGGAATGGATGCGGATATTGTTCTTTTCGATGCTGATACAATAATCGACCATTCAGATTATCAGCATCCGCTGCTTCAAAATGAAGGAATACATCTTGTGATAGTAAACGGGAAAATTGCCGTTGAACATGACAAGTATCTCGGCATTAAAAATGGAAGACTGCTGAAGGCAAGACATGGCAAGGGCTTGTTTAAAAATCTCACGTTTTCAACAAAAATGAGATCCTTCATTAACATAGGATGACGAAAATAGATCGGTCAGGAAGAACCGTCCCCACTGGGTCCCACAAAATGTTGATATTATCAAATTGTAGGGGCGGATCTTGTGTCCGCCCGTGTCATTATCTCAATAATGCTGTTGGAGGACAGTAGTCCTCCCATACATGCTTGAAACAACTTTGTCATCAATTGACTGCAATATTAGATTGTAGTTTTTTATTTCCGTATAATTTAGTTATGTGTTATAATATAATTAAAAAAATAATGTGCTGAATCGGCAGGTAAATATGGAAAGAAGCAGAACAGGATGTCTTGTGATTCACGGTTTTGGTGGAGGCATACACGAAATCGAAACGCTGGCGGACCACCTTAAGGAAGAAGGATACCAAGTGGCATGTCCGCGGCTCAAGGGTCATACAGGAAACAGAGTACACATGAAAAAAGCCACATACCATGATTGGATTGCTTCCGCTGAAACGGAACTGATTAGGCTCAGTCAGAAGACTGATGATATTGTCCTCATAGGGTTTTCCATGGGTGGTCTCATAGCTGTGAACCTTGCATGCAAGTATAGGGTCAGAGCAATTATTACTATCAATACTCCCATTTATTATTGGGAACTGAAAAGAGTGGCCATAAACATTGCAGAAGATGTAAAGTACAAAAAGTCAGAGCATATCAGAAGGTATCTCAGCGCTCAAAAAGCATCGCCCATGGTGTCCATGCTTAATTTTCTTAAGCTTCTAAAAATAACCAAGACAAAGCTTAATAAAATTGATGTGCCGTTTTTTGCAATACAGGCCAAAGACGACGACACTGTCAAGATAAAAAGCGCCTCCCACATTATGGATAACATTTCATCTGAGATTAAGCAAGTCAAATACTACGATAAAGGCGGCCATTTAATTCTAAAAAGCAACACTGCTCCAACGGTTATCTGCGATGTTGAGGATTTCATTGATTCACTGCTTTCCAAATAGAAGTTAAAAATATTACCAAGCTGTGGACAGCAGGATGGTGTACAAGGGAATAGTGTCAATAGACGATGCATTAAGGGCAGGAAAGGAAAACCTGAAGCTCTTTGACGTAATAAACAAAGATGTCATGACCACAAGCGAGAACACTCTGCTTAGCGAGATACTGCCTATGGCAGCAGAAGCGAAGTATCCTATTGCAGTTCTAAATGGAGGAGGGGTTTTAAAGGGTATTGTGACAAAGGCATCGGTGCTTTCATCTCTTGCAGAACGAGAAGAAACCTAATTTTCCACAAACCGTAGGGGCGGATCTTGTGTCCGCCCGTATTACTAATCCGTATCTACGGGAGGACACGAGGTCCTCCCCTACAAAATATGATTTTGAGTTCACTGACGATTACTAATATTTATTAGCCCGATGGGGCTTAATTTGTTTCAGATGATTTTTTTACAAACAATCCTTTTACAGATTCGAGACTTAAGTTTGTTATAACAAGTCCCATTAGGATTACAATTGCTCCAAGCCACTGCATGGCAGTAAGTTTTTCGGACAGCACTATCCTTGCAGTCAAAAGGCCTGTTATGGGAACCATTAGTGACAAAGGCGCAACCTTTCCCATGGGATATTTCACAATGAGTTTGCTCCAGAAACCGTAGCCAAAAAGTGTTGCTCCGAAGGCCAGGTATAAAACTGCAAATATAGACATGCCGTTAAGATTTGAAATTGCACCTGCAATTTCCTGAGGAGTGTTCAAAACCAGTGCAAAAATAAGCATGGGCACAGGCGGAATAAGACCTGACCAAACCACAAGGCTGAACATGTCAAGCTTCTTGCCCTCTGCAGCTGCCTTCTCCGAGGCGATTCTTGATATTATGTTAGAGGCTGCCCAGAAGATTGGCGCACATGCTGTCAGGATTATTGCCGGAAGAGGTATGGCAGAAATTCCTCCTGATACTGCAGCCATAGCAATTATAACAAGTCCTGCCATAGCAATTAATGAACCCACTACTTGTTTAGATTTAATTTTTTCCTTCAGAAAAATCATTGCCATAATTGGTGATATAAAAGCCTGGAACTGCAGCACTATTGAAGCAAGCCCTGCTGGCATTCCTATTTCCATAGCATAAAACAGGCATGAAAACTGCAGCACGCCCACAAATAATCCGTAAAATATTATGTATTTCCATTCCGTGTCTGGTTTCTTGACAATAAAAACTGCCGGAAAGGCTGTTATCAAGTATCTTAAGGCAACAAGAAGCATGGAGGGCACCCCACCCAGACCAAGCTTTATTACCGTGAAGTTAGCTCCCCAGATTATTACCACCATCAACGCAACCAACATATCTTTCTTCTTCATTTTCCACCTCTACCAAATTCATTATTGAATAATCATTTGTATTCATTATACACAGCCGCATTTTCGTTGGCAATAGAGGTGTTGAAGTTATTAATTTAACAATAAGGCTGGTTGAATTACAATCTAATATTTGATTTTACATTGCAGCATATCACATGGTTCCTGATCATCACAAAATGATGGAACTTGACTGTTTGACCTTAATGGAGCAATGAAATCTATATGTGATTAAGGGAATTTATTGAGGAAATACATCTAATTTATGAGAATTTCAACATTTCCCTGGAAATAATCTGAAATTTGTGATAGTATTATTTTATAATGATTAATATTTACACTATTGATACCGATATATAAACGACAGTTCTTTTATCGGTTCTGTTTTTGTGTTATAATATTTCGATTTTGTTGAAGGGAATGAAAATTTTGGTTAAAGAATATAATGCTAAAAGCATAACGGTATTGGAAGGACTGGCTCCGGTCAGAGTACGGCCTGGTATGTATATAGGAAGCACCGGTTCAAAAGGACTGCATCACTTAATATGGGAAATAATTGATAACTCGGTAGACGAGCATCTGGCCGGTGTCTGTACAGATATAACAATAACATTGAACAGTGACGGCTCCGTTTCCGTTGAAGACAACGGAAGAGGAATGCCCACAGAACTTCACGACAACACCCTGGAGTATCCAAAGACAATTTATCCAAGGGGAGTAAGCGCTGAGAGAATCCTCCTCACCGTCTTGCACAGCGGAGGAAAATTCAACAACGACAACTATGTTTATTCCGGAGGGCTCCACGGAGTAGGGGTTTCAGTTGTAAATGCATTGTCATCTTATATGAAGGTTGAGGTTTTCAAGGACAGCAAGCACTACGTTGACGAATATGTAGACGGAGGAAATGCGATCACCGAACTTGAAAACGGCGAACTGAAGTCAGTGGGATTTACCAGAAAAAAAGGGACAAAAATCTCTTTTATGCCAGACAGCACAATTTTTGAAAACATCACTTTTCAAAAGCCAATCATTGTAAAAAAACTCAAGGAAATTGCATACCTGAACAAGGGTCTTACCATGACTCTTGTGGACAAGACCGTGAGTCCAGGCACAGAGGATGTTTTCCATGAAGAAGAGGGACTAGTTGGCTACATCAAGGACCTGACAAGCAACAAAGATGTGCTTTATGAGATTCCAATCAGCATAACAGCTGAAGGCGAAGACTGCTATCTGGAATTTGCAATGCAGCACACCCAGGATTACAATGAAGTTATAGTTAGTTTCTGCAACAACATAAACACAATAGAAGGCGGAACTCATGTAACAGGAATGAAGTCAGCTCTCACAAAGACTATAAACAAGTTTGCTTCACAGCTCAATATGCTTAAAAACAAGGCGTCAACCATGGATGGTAAAGACATAAGGACAGGACTTAATGCAATTATAAACGTCAAGGTTAAAAATCCTCAGTTTGACGGGCAGACCAAGTCAAAGCTTGGAAATCTGTTTGTAAAAACTTCTGTAGAAACACTTCTGTCAAAAGAGCTTGAAGTTTATTTTGACAAGGACCTGGAACTTGTAAAAAATATAATAGAGCAGTCGCTGAAGTTCGAAAAAGTAAGAGTATCTGAAGGCAAGAGCAAGGAAAATGCTCTTAGAAAACCATCTGTAGGAAACAAGAAGCTTGCTTCATGCCAGCAGTCGTACAACAAGACTAAGGGAATTCTCACAGAAATATTCCTCGTTGAAGGAGATTCAGCGGGAGGAAGCGCGAAGGAAGGAAGAGACAGAAAATTCCAGGCAATATTCAGCATGTTCGGAAAATCACTGAACGTTGAAAAAGTATCTGAGGAAAAAGCATCCTCAAACCAGAAGCTTCTTCCTATTGCTAATGCCATAGGCGTGCAGATGGGTGCTGAAGACATAGCAGGACTCAAGTACGACAAGGTAATAATAATGACAGATGCCGACGTTGACGGTGCCCACATCAGGACGCTGTTACTGACTTTCTTCTACAGATATATGAGAGTTCTCATTGATGAAGGACATGTTTATTTTGCCATGCCTCCTCTTTTCAAGGCTCAAAAGGGAAAATCAATAAATTATTTCTATGACGACAGTGATTTTGCCAAGTGGCTTAAAACCACAAAAAACACTGAAAGCTACATGATTCAAAGATACAAAGGCCTCGGAGAAATGAATCCCGACCAGCTTTGGGAAACAACAATGAATCCTGCAACAAGGAAGCTCAAGAGAGTTTCCATCGAAGATGCAATGGAAGCGGAACAAATCACCACTACATTGATGGGGGACAAGGTTCCTCCAAGAAGGCAGTTCATTGAAGAAAATTACGACAGAGCAATTCTGGATTTATAAAGGAGCAAACATGGATGAAATTATAAATGTAAGTTACGAAGATGAAATAGCGCAGTCATATCTGGACTATGCAATGACTGTTATAGTGAGCAGGGCACTTCCGGATATAAGAGACGGCCTAAAGCCTGTCCACAGAAGAATATTGTTTTCAGCTGATCAGCTGGGATGCTCGCCTAAGTCAGCATTCAAGAAAAGTGCAAGAATCGTAGGGGACATACTGGGCAAGTACCATCCTCATGGAGATGCTTCAGTATATGAAGCAATGGTCAGACTGGCCCAGATATTCAACTACACTCACCCTCTCATTGAAGGACATGGAAACTTCGGTTCCATAGATGGTGACAGCGCGGCAGCCATGAGGTATACAGAAGCAAGGCTATCACCCATAAGCACTTTGTTCCTGGAGGACTTGAAGTACAACATAGTTCCCATGAGAAAGAATTTCGATGAAACTCTCTATGAGCCGGTTGTTCTTCCTGTGCAGATACCAGCATTGATGCTGAACGGAACATCTGGAATAGCAGTAGGGATGACAAGCAATATTCCTCCTCACAACCTTACGGAATTGTTGGATACGGTAATATATAAAATAGAAAATCCTGACGCCACAATACCAGAGCTGTTGGAGATACTCCAAGGTCCGGATTTTCCAACAGGCGCTATAATCACAAACAAAAGCGATCTCATAGACATTTACAACACAGGCAAGGGTGTTGTGAAGCTCAGGAGCAAGTACCATGTGGAAGAGCTTAAAAACGGCAAGAAACAAATTGTAGTGACAGAAATTCCTTATACTGTCAGCGGCAGCAAGGAAAACCTCCTGAACAAAATAATAGACACGGCAAATGAAAGAAAAGAACTGAACATCACAGAAGTGAGAGATGAAAGCTCCAAAGAAGGAATAAGAATAGTCATGGAGCTAAAAAAGGACACGGACGAAAAATATGTAATAAACTACATGTTCAAGCACACAAAACTGCAAGACAACATGTCCGTATTCATGCTGGCCATACTTAAACAGGAACCAAAGACATTTAACCTTGCAGAATACATTGATGTGTTTCTTAAGTACCAGAACGAGCTTTACGTGAAAAAGAATAAACAAATTCTTGCATCAGGGGAGCTGCAGGTTGAAAAGTATAACGGGCTGTTGTTTGGAAAAGCAAACCTCAGACTCATATACGAAATAACAACAAAAGCACCGGGCGACACGGAAACAGAAGCAGAAAACCACATGATGAATGCGCTGATGTACGGGGACACTTCTGATTACGATGATATTTCCAAATCGGACAAGGAACTTATTTCGAAATTCCGCTGCACGGAAGTTCAAGCAAACATCATTCTTGACACAAAGCTTCGTAAGCTTTCAAAAATAAACACAATGAAAATACAGCAGGAATGCGACAAACTAAAAAAAGAAAATGAACGCATAAGCGACATCCTTTCTTCAGACAAGAAGATCCTGAACGAAATCAAGAAACAGCTTAAGACAATAAAAAAAGACTTCCCAGATGAAAGAAAGACTCACATTACAGATATTACAATGGATTTTGTTGAAGAAAAGAAGACTTACAATGTATTTGTAGATGAAAACTTCTACATCAAGACAACAAGGACTAAAATGACTGAGCCAGGCATCATAAACCAGGAACTTCAGGAAACAGATAGAATTGTTGTCATAACAAACCTGGGCGAAAGCATACTCATAAGACCTAGCTCTCTTACAATGGGAGACGCCAAGTTCAAAGGAATTGCTATTGAAAATTACCTTCCTCTCAAGAACAACATAATGCATGTGTTCATTCAGGGAAAAGAAGGAGAGCTCTTGTATATTACAAAGGATGGGTTCGCAAAGCTTGTAAGCTATGAGCAGTTCCTCACTTCACGAAGTTCCAAGCCATACCTCACTGAAGAAAATGAACTTCTCATTGTGAAGGAAGTTTTCGAGAAGGACACAATAGTCTACAAGACATTGAGAGGCAAGGAAAAAACAATAAACATCTACAAGAACCTCATGCCCCTTTCAAAGAGAACAGCTAAGGGCAAGAAAATATTCACAAACAAAGATGACTTTGAATCTATTCAGATTGTTCACAAGGAAATACCTGAAGAAGAACAAATTTCATTGTTGTAACAAAATACGTAACATATTTTCACCAAATCGTAGTGGCGGATCTTGTGTCCGCCCGGGGTTATTGATTTATTAAATGCGGGAGGACACGAGGTCCTCCCCTACATAATTGAAATAACTTTGTCATTGAAATAAGCAGTCCGAGAGGGCTGCTTATTTTAGAGTGTGGATATACACCTGAATTTTGATTATTTTCTCATATTTGAAATAAATATTTTAATAAGGATATAATATTAAGGCTAAAAAATCACGAGGTGGCACATGAGAACAGAATATCCTAAAAAAGCAAGTCTGGGATGGGTAAGCAAAATAAGAAATCAACACATGGCAGTTGTGCTTGCAAAGATGCTTTGTTTTTACACGTTCATCAACCTGATATTTTCAGTTCTTTATTATATTTTCAGAGTTCTTGCAGCAGAAACATCATTTTTTGACTATGTTTATTTTTCATTTGTAACATCCCTGGCCATAGGATATGGTGATTTTGTTCCCCTTACTGTGCTTGGTAAACTTCTGGTTATAATTCATTCAGGTATCACTGCGGTTTACTTTGCTCTCATGATTTCAATATTGTCCATTAAAATGCTGTATCCAAGAAATCTCATAAAATTTTCTCGATGCATAATATATAATTCTGAAACTGATACGCTTATTTTCAGAGTCATAAATACAAACAAGGAACCTCTCATCAATCCCGAGCTTAGAATCAGCGTCACAGAGCACAATACAGGTGAGTCAAGTCCGGGGGTGTTCAGCATAACAACCGACAACAACATTACATACCTGGGAAAGCTGGATTATTCATACACAATTAAAAATACATTTGGAAACTTCAATGTTTATGAAGAAGCAAAAAAAGCAGTACAATTTAACATGGAAACAGATTCTCTGGAAAGCCGTTTCAGGATAAACATGTCACTGACCGGAAGCTATGGCCTCAATCAAATTGCCCTGCGAAAAAAATATTACGCAAATGAAATAATTTCCGGCAAATGCTTTAAACCCATAACATATAGCAAACAAGTCTATATTAAAAAAGAAATTACATACAAAAAAATAAAGAATTTTTGGAAGGACTTTGAAACAGTTGAAGAATAACCAGCAGTTTACTTGAGATTGTGGACAACTAAATCTGGCTGATTAATATATATTTTAATGATTATAATTATGGAAATAAATGATAATATCATATATAATATTTAACATGGAATTATAGCAGAGATATGGGACAACCATCTGGCATGATAAAAATCTTTTGCTGTCATCCTGAGTGAAGCGAAGGATCTCGTTTTTGAATTTTTATAATCAATACAAAAAATATAGACATATAAGCGGAGGTTAGTGTGAAAAAAGTTGTATTAGGAAAAACAGGATATGAAGTAACTGAAATTTGTTTTGGATGTCTGCCATTTGGTCCTCTTCAGAAAGATTTATCTGTTGAAGATGCTGCAGATGTTCTGTCCTACGGCCTCGACATGGGAATTAATTTCATTGACACGGCACAGATGTACAGGACTTATGACCATATAAAGCTTGCTTTGGATAAAAGAGCGGACAAGCCAATAATTGCAACAAAATCTGCAGCAGCGACATATGAAGACATGGATGCCGCAGTACAAGAAGCATTGGAAGGAATGGGAATAGACCATATTGATATTTTCCACCTTCATTCTGCTAAAATGGGGACAGACCTTTTTGAAGTGAGAAAAGGAGCCCTTGAATGTTTGAAGGATTACAAAAACAAAGGGATAGTTAAAAAAGTAGGAGTGTCAACTCACAATGTTGAGCTGGTTGATTTATGCTCACAGCGTGATGACATAGACGTTGTTTTCCCGCTCATCAACAAGGTTGGAAGAGGAATAATAAACGGAAATGTTGAAGACATGACAAAAGCAATTTCTAAATGCGAGCAAAAAGGCAAAGGAATTTACCTCATGAAAGCATTGGGAGGCGGAACACTGATTGATGATTACGATGAGAGCATGAAGTTTGCCAGAAACTTAAGCGACAATTATTCTATTGCAATTGGAATGATCAGCAAGGAAGAAGTTCTATACAATGTGAATTATTTCAACGGGCAGCACGACCTGGAAGGAATAATCAAAATGAAAAACAAAAAAATGGTCAAGGTGATAAAAAATGTCTGTCTTGCCTGCAAAACATGTGTTGACAACTGCCATAGCGAAGCCATAAGCATGAAGGACGGCAAAGCGTTCATAGACCAGGATAAATGCATACAGTGCGGATACTGCATTGCTTCATGTCCTCATTTTGCCATAAGAATGATATAAGTACGGTAACATATAATATAAACAAACTCAAAGAAAATGGTGATAAGATGTTTTTTATGGCAGGAGTGTATCCTCAACGAAAGGAACTCAATTACAATAAGACAATATTGTGCAGCTGCTGCAATAAGTACGGGCGGTATGAGGCATTCATTGAAAACAGCGTTTTGAACTTGTTTTTCATACCGGTTTTCAAGTTCAACAAAAAAATATATGTTAAAACAACTTGCTGCAACAGCATTTATCTTGTAACAAACAAGGAAAAAGCAGCACTTCTTGAACATGGACAAGGAGAAGATATATACATTGGAGATGGTGATATGCAGCCGGTCCACTTGGGATACTGTGGCACGAACACCTGCCCAAGCTGCGGCTTTGAATCAGAACAGGATTTCAAATTTTGCCCGAACTGCGGAGCACCGCTAAAATAATACACCAAAAGGCGTTAGACTATTGACAAACCCCGACGCTGTCATCCTGAACGATAGTGAAAGTTGCCCTAACCCTATTTTTCAGGTGTTTTTCTGAAAAATAGCGGTAGGTCATTCGCAATGAGCACCAAATTTATATAAGCGTTAGCGAATAAATAAATTTGTATGCGAAACTGCGGGATCTCATCTTTGTTGAAAACATGAGATTCTTCGAGCAAGCTCTCAGAATGACAACGTCCAAATATAAACTTTGTCATCAACCTTACACCGAAAGGTGTATTTTTTTTATAATTTTTCCGCTTCACGAAACAATCATATTTTCATCATCTTTTCAACACATAAGAATAATATCATATAGAAAAGTTAACAATAAATGCACACATTAATATATAAATTACAATCTACTGATTTTTAAATAAATGTACTCCTCCCCCAAGGACAATATCCCGTCAATGACGGGATATTTGTTTTGAAAAGAAAAAGTAAAAAATTAAGCTAAAATTAAGGACAGAAATATATAATATAAATATATTATTAAGACCGATATAAAAAAGATGAAACCCTCTCCCAAAAACATCCCGTGCATTAATGCGCGGGATGTTTGTTTTTTCTAAAACAGATATCTGTTGTGAATTTCATTGTCCAGACTTATATCTTCAGGATCCAGATCATTCATATCCAAAGGATACTCAGAAAGGCTCATACTGCTTTTAATGCCAGGATCAAGTTCTCCGGACATTTCCATTTTGAAATTTGCCAATGCTTGTCGAGCTTCCGGTGCAATTGAATTTTTTTCTGTCATAATATTTCCTTTCTTTCTTCAAGATATGGTTATTTTTATCCTTTAAGTCAGGATTATGCATCGGCAAGCATATTGTAACAATATTGTGATATTAAATTTTTATTTTGAAAAATAAGTTATTTCAATGACGCTGTGACTATCAACTGTTGTCCCGGATAAATGATATATGGCGGGTTAAGGTAGTTGAATCTGATTAAATTGTCAACAAAAGTACCATGCCTTAAAGCAATGTTGTACAAAGAATCTCCTGGTCTTACCGTGTAGAGAATTGATTCCGGAGGCGACATTGGAACTATAATCTGCTGTCCCGTACGAATCATGTTTATATTGGGAATATCATTGAATTTCAAGATATTTTCTATTGTTGTGTTGTACTTCTTTGCAATATTAAAGAGAGAATCTCCCGGAGATACAGTATACGTCAAGGTGCCAAAATATGCTGGTAGCATAAAAATCACTCCTTTATTATTAGTAATGTATTTTATGCATATAGTATAAAAGTGTTATTAGTTTTTCCTTCGATGTTGTTCACGATTACAGAATCTGAGTTTGCCAGTAGTGAAAGAAGGTCTTGTTCATCTCTTTTTCAGCTAACAAATTATACAAAAATGCCGATATATATTATGATTAATAATATCGAAATAACCAATCAAGGGGAGCCTCATATGAATATGCATAAGGAAGAAAAAAATAACTACTTGCAGGCGATAATGTTTATTGTATCATGCGATGGAGTAATATCGGGGGAAGAGATAGCTGCCTTAAAGAATATTGCAGGTCGCATGGGAATCACCATGGAGAAGGTAAATATGCTGACAGAAGAGGTGGCACAAGGAAAAGCGCTTAAGAATATACTTTCAAGGATAAAAAACAGACAGACTAAACTGCAGCTCATATACGATTTAGTGAGTATATGCCATGCTGACGGAGAATACTCGGAAATAGAAAGAAAATCAATGGAGAGAGTTACAAAATTATTAAAGGTTGAAGCTGAAAAACTTGCAGAGATAGAAAACATTGTCAATGAAAATATTGAATTTAATAAAAAAACAAAACAGGTGCTGGAAGTTTCCAATGAAGCGTAAAGTATCATACGAAAAGATAAAGTTCCTGTTGCATGGACTTTCAAGGTAAAGTATATGAAGGATGTCATTAAATACAGTTTCATTAATATAGAAATATATGGTATAATGTACACAATAGTTGTAGTACATACATTTAACCGGAGATGAAATTATATGGAATGTAGTTGCAAATTCAACGGATTATGCACATCAAAGATTGCGCTTTTTAGCATTCTTACTTTAGAAGAGCATAATGCACTCATATCGAAATCACAGCATTTGGATTATAAGAAAGGTGAAATAATATTCCGGGAATCAGACCCGGCAGATAAAATAATCATTGTGCGTTACGGAAGAGTCAAGCTCAATCGTTATTCCATGGATGGAAAAGAATATGTGACGGACATCCTTGTTGAAAGTGATATTTACGGAGAGCAGAACATTTTCGGAGGAGGAAAGTATGATGTTAATGCTGTGGCATTGGAGCCCACAGGGGTATGCATCATCTCACAAGCAGATATTCAGAAAATGATCATGAATAGGCCTGAAGTAGGTGTAAAGCTTCTCAACGTTGTGGGTGTCAAATTATCCTCAGCAAATGAACTTATAGAGCTTTTATCCATCAATGATGCCAAATCAAGACTTGCAGGTTTTCTTCTATATAGAAATACCCGCATAAAAAAAGAATTAATTGAATTGTCCAGGGATGATATAGCAGCTTATATAAATCTTACAAGGGAGACCATAAGCAGGAAGCTCAATGAACTTGAAGATGAAGGATTCATACAGCTTGATGGCCATAAGAAAATTAAAATTATTAATAAAGAAGCACTGAGAGAAATTTACGAAAATAGAAATTAATTAAAAAAATATGAAATAAATGATTTAAATCACAGTTTCGTTTTTCCATGTTCACTATAATAGGGATATAAATAAGAAATATTATGTTCGTGATAACTTAGGAGGAAAAATATGAAAAAACTAGTAAAAAACAATGTTTATTGGGTAGGAAAAATGGATTGGGAGCTGGAATCATTTCATGGAGCAGATTATTCCATAAATAACGGCTCAAGTCAAAATGCATACTTGATTCAAGAAGAAAAGACAGTGCTCATAGATACTGTCTGGAAGCCACATTCAACAGAATTTGTGGACAACCTTGAATCTGAAATCGACTTACAGAAAATAGACTTCATTGTAATGAATCACGGAGAAATAGACCACAGCGGTTCATTGCCTGCATTGATGGAAAAAATACCGAATACACCGATTTATTGCACAGCAAACGCAGTAAAATCACTGACAGGTCAGTATCATCATCCAGAGTGGAATTATAAAGTTGTAAAAACTGGAGATTCCATTGACATAGGAAATGGTAAAAAACTTGTGTTTGTTGAAATGAGAATGCTTCATTGGCCGGACAGCATGGCAACATATTTGACTGAAGACAACATATTGTTTTCAAATGATGCCTTTGGACAACACTATGCAGTAGAGGAACTTTTCAATGACAAGGCTGACCAGTGCAGACTGTGGGAAGAAGCAATGAAGTATTATGCAAATATTTTAAATCCACTTTCACCGCTGGTTACAAAGAAAGTAGAAGAAGTTGTAGGTTTGAATCTCCCAATAGATATAATCGCACCAAGCCATGGCGCAATCTGGAGAGATAACCCGCTGCAAATAGTGAATAAATACTATGAATGGTCAAAGGAATATCAGGAAGACCAAATTACAATTGCATATGATACAATGTGGGATGGCACAAAGCAGCTGGCACATAAAATAGCTTCAGAAATATCAAAGATATCACCTGACACAAGGGTTAAAATATTCAATATTTCTCACGCAGATAAAAATGACATAATGACTGAAGTATTCAAATCAAAAGCAATTGCAGTAGGTTCACCAACTGTAGGACAGAATATTCTTTCTTCAGTAGGAGGATGGCTGGAATTCCTGAGAGAATTGAAATTTAAAAACAAGGAAGCAGCAGTATTCGGATGCTACGGTTGGAGCGGCGAATCAACAAAGGTATTGCGAGAAAGACTCACAGAATCAGGATTTAAGGTTGTGGAACCGGAAATTAAATGCAACTGGAATCCAAAAAGCGAAGATTTGGACAAGGCAAAAGCAATTGCCGAAGCCCTTTGCAAACAGACAGCTGAATAACAGTAAACAGTAAAACAGGGATGCACGAAGTGCATCCCTTAGCTATAACCCATTCATGTCAAGTTGTAGGGGAGGACCTCGTGTCCTCCCGAATTTACGCATACAACAAATCCTGCTATAAATTGTTTATTTTGTTTTTTGTGTACTTCTTTTATCATTTCAAAATTATCCAGAATATGTTAAAATTAAGTTAATTATGATGTCTAAGAATTGAACAATCAGTAAGATGATTATATAATAATTATATTTTCATCCTAAAATAAGTCGTAGATAAGTATTTAAATAATGATAATTATCGCCTCTGCAATAGATGCTTATTTTTTATGAATATGCGTGACTTTTTTTACTTTTAATCGTTTATATTGTGAAGGGGTAAGCATATGAACAGTCAAATATTAGAAAAACTATACAAACAATATGCTATGGAATTATATTTATATGCCTTTTCACTATGTAAAAGCCATCATGATGCTCAGGAATTAGTAAGCGATACTTTTTTCAAAGCTTTGATCTCTACTTTTAAAAATAATTCGAATTTTAAATATTGGTTTTTGCGTGTGTGTAAAAACTCGTGGTTAGATGGAATTAAAAAAAGAAAATATCTCTCAGACCAATCAATTGAAGATATAAAGGCTGTTTCAAATATGGATGTAATCAATTTTTTCATATCTGATGAAGAAAGACGCATCATATATGAAGCTATTCAGAATATGCCCCCATCATACAATGAGATTATAACTCTTTACTATTACTGTGATATTCCTTTAAAGGAAATTTCAGAAATAATGAATATTTCAAGTGGTGCAAGCAAAATGTTGATAAGCAGAGCAAGGAAATATTTAAAAGAACAATTGAATAAGGAGGATTTTATATGAATATGACATTTCGAGAACTTTTAGAAAAATATAAAGACGGAACATTGTCAGAAGAAGAAAAGATTTTAGTAGAACAAGAACTTGAAAAAAGCGAAGCAATAAATGATTATTTGGCGGATGAGTTAGAAAAATCCATCGGTCTAAAAAATTTAAACCATGTTGAGCATGAAAAATTTTCTGAAAATAAAACGAAAAACAACGATGATTTATCAAAACAAATTAAAAAGACAGTGAACATAAGACTTGCTTCTATGGTTGGTGTATCCGTAGCATGCATGATAGCAATAGTTTTAATAATGCAATATATCATATCTCCATTTGTAGCAAGTCAGTATTACAATCCTACAAAGAGAAGTTCCGGACAGAAATATTTTCAGGATGTTAATTATGATATAAAAGCAATAACAACTGTTTCAATGCCCGGATATGGAGTTAGCGGTATATCTGTTGCAGAGGATTTAGGCTCTGGAGAATATAATATAATTTTTAGCCGTCGAAATTTGTTTACAAATGAAAAAGAAACAATCAATGCAAAAATTGATAGAAACATGCGAGTTGGAACTTTTGAAATGTTTTACCCTCGTATATATACGGCATTTAGCGAATTTTGGAATCATGAAGAAGGAACTACTGAATATGAGAAAAGTTTGAATTTAAAGAGGATGTCTACAGAGCGTGATGTTGAGCATATAAAGGAATTGCCATCAACATCATATATATCAGCATGGGTTAGGTTTCCTCAAGATTTGAACATGAAAGAGCTATATGTATCAATGGAAAGGTTTAATAAGGTGGATTTTAAGTGGATTGCAATACGTACCGCCAAACTACAAGGACAACAGCTGATGGGATTTTCTACAGGAACTAACGATAGTTCTGATATAGAAGCATTAGAAGAATATCCGGGATTTAATCTGGTTGATACTATGATGCTCGTACAAAGCAAAGATCCTTACGAAGAAGCCATGGCAGAACGATACAAGATGCATTTTGCCAGTCTTCTTAAATATCTTACAGACCGCAAAGAAGCAGTAACAGCTTTGGTTGGTAATACAGATAATTATAAGTATGAAGACGCATTAAGATATGTTGAAGAAAATGGAATGAGCACCTATGGAGCATTAGTATACGGCGAAGCAGATGATTTGATGGAACTGTATGAATCCGGTGCAATTATAACTTTAGATATTGATAATGTGGTTGCATCTAAATATATTAATAATATATACTAAGGTGAACATCGTGAATTAGAAATAATAGACTATATTTTGCATTAGGAAGTTAGTTAATATCATTCAAATTATGCATATCAATATAATTCACTTCAGGGATAGAATATGTTCTTTAAGTGATTTTTTTATGTAACTTATTATTCAAAATATAGTTTAAATTTAAGCGTTTTATGGACAACAAATATACTATGAAAATATGTAAATTCCTAACGAGAAATCGGCTAAAATTTAAACGTTTTAAGCTTAAATGGTTTAATAGCAACACATATAAGCAGCACCCGATCATTAGAATATTAATAATAGAAAAAATAGTTGGAATATCTTGTAATATATTGTATAATTAAAGGTGAAATTGTTTGCGAAAATAAATTTTCATAAAAAATTATCAGAGACCGTTTTATAGGACAGCTGAAGTTATATAATGGTATTTATAAAAAGCAAAACGTTTGAATTAAAACATTATATAGAATAAATACTTACAAGGGGTCGGGGGATGAAACTTAGTAAGGGAATATACGAATCGGTAATAAACAAAAATATTATCGATGATATGAATGCTCTTGGAAACAGCAACTATTTCCACACAAAGAGCATTGACAAGGAGGAAGGCAGTTCAGTGCTTTCCGGATACATGGCTAAAGTCATAACAAAGGCGTTGAGCAGAATTACAGGAGAAGAAAAGCTCAATGTCCAGATTGATGTATGCAATAAAATCATCAAAATGCTGATGGAGGAAATTGATATCGGCGATTTTGATGAATTCATAATCAGCGAAGACGCAAAGTTACTGCTTGCCATGCTGGACAAAATGGACACAACTCTAATAGACGACTACACTAACAAGAAAATCAGACCGATCACATCCATAGCCGCCAATTCATTATTTACTGGTGCCCAAAACGAACCATCCCTCGAAAGCGAGTTAATCAAGGAAATAAACACATCAGACAGAATAGACATGCTCGTGTCCTTTATAAAATGGAGCGGCCTGTCTCAAATAATCGAAGCCCTAAAGAAATTTACAAAAACTAAAAAACTCAGAATAATAACAACATCATACATGGGTGCCTCAGATTACAAGGCAATTTTTGAAATATAAATTTTTAAATAGTAAAATATTATGAATGCATTTAGGAAGGAGGAAATTAGAAATGCTTGAAGGTACCAAGAGCAATTTTAAACTTTTATATTTTGTTAGTTCTATGTTTCCTTCATATATATTGTTTTTATTTAATGTATATAATACTTTTAACAATACGAAGGAAACAAATGGCTATTACATATTAATATTCATTATAATTGTGATAGTGGGTGTTGAAGCAGCACATATATGCAAAAGTCTAATTATTAAAACATCTAGCTCAGAAACTGGGAAAATTTTAAGATTTACTAGTGTAAAAAATATAAAGAATACAAAAAACGGAAATGTAATTTCATTTGTTCTCAGTACAATTATGTCATCCGTTTTTATATTTGATAATTCATTGATTTTGACTTTCTGTTCAATGATTTTAATACAGTTTGCACTATATTTTCTTTTAATGCACACAGATGAAATTTTTCCTAATGCATTGTTGATATTATTAGGGATTGATTTTTATAAAGTAGAGATTATTTACAAAGATGAGAAAGAGTTTCTAGAATTTGAAACAATATATATTTTCGTTGAGAGAAAAGTATGTAAAATTAATCAAATTACTAATAGATGTTCAAAAATAGTAGGTATTGGGGATTCTAGGAGTGATGTATATGTATTAAACGTAAGGGGTGATTTATTGTGATTGACAATATCTGGATGGTAAGCAGCAAGTATTCAAAAATATGCAAATTGTATTCAGTCTTTTTTGATAAAACAATTAAAGATAAAATACTCAATGAAACAGATTATAAATCAGTAATTCAAAAAATCAAAGATAAGAAATATACTAAATATAATAAAAATGCTTTGATAGAAGAAGAATCATATTATGTAGATTCGAAAAAAATTGAAGAGGAAGTTTACCTTGCAGGTTTTAGAAAGATCTTATCTGAGATATATCAAGGACAAAAAGATGTAATTAAACTTAAAGACAAGAATAAAGTTCTTTCAGATAAAGAAGTTCCAAGGATACTAATATATGAATATATTGATGAAATCAGTGATAACGAGTTTTTTCTCTTTACATCGATTGATACTAGACATATTGTAAAATCAAAAACTATTATAGACATTGATAGATTTCTTAATAAAAGTAAAGAAAGATATGTTTCTGAAAATACGACTCATGATGAAAATTATATATATGACATTACACAAGGGATTATAGTTCCTAAGAAAATAATAGCAATATATGATAAAAACGACTCTATTTTGTATGTTGATAGCGTTTTGGAATTTGAGGGAATGTTATTCATACATGAACAGCAGAAAGAACGAGCTAAAAATATACTGAGTGATTTTGAAAAAGGAATAAATTTAATTGGTAAGGAACACTATGCAGTTAAAGGAATTGATAAGAGTTTTGAAGAACAAGTATTAAGTAAATTTAGAAGTAGTGCTCGTTTAGCAAAATATGATTTAAACGAACAAAAGCATTCGATTGCAAACATTAAGAAAGCAGTAAACAGATTAAGCAAAGAAGATAGGGTGTTGTTTGATGATAAGAACAAAATAATAATAGTAGATTCAAATGTTGTAAAGACTTTCGTAGCTATAATTCATAACGGCATAGTTGAGAGGTTGATTTCTGGAGAGATAGATCTCATAGGCTAATACATAAAATATTTACATGGACAACGTATTATAAAGGGGCAAAGTATTGAATATATATTTCAATTTAGTTCTTGTCAAAGATGAAGACAAGACACAAGATATAACCAGATGTGAATATAAAAACGGAAAGTACGAAGTTGTCTTTAATTCCTCAGCAAGGATATTTTCTTATTCTTACTTAAATGTAAGGTGGATTAGAAATCCTCAGAACATAGATACAACTTCAATAAAAATTTCACATAACGGGAAAAATTTATTTGATATAAAGCAAATACTTAAGTTTGATGAGTATTATCGAGTTTTTTTTGGTAATGGGAAGATTAGCTCATATTTAATCGAAGATCTCGTAATAGAAAAAAATAGTCTATGCGACAAAAGTACAAGCAGTAACTTTGAATACTTTAAATGTATCGCAGACAAGGTCAGCATAAGAAATGACGAGGGTAAAAAGATATTGCTAGACCAATTAGAAAAGATTAGTTTTATTGGACCTGAAAGTGCTCTATCAAATTACTTGAATCATGATGAAAGAACACTGAAAAGGGCGTTAGTGAGAAATACTTATTTTCCATTCGGATGTAATTTAAGTCAAATGCAAGCTGTATCTAATGCGTTATCTAATAAAATTAGTGTTATTGAAGGTCCGCCAGGTACAGGAAAAACACAGACGATACTAAACATTATTGCTAATGCAGTTATTAACAATAAGACTGTTGCGGTAGTATCCAACAATAATTCTGCAACAGATAATGTATATGAAAAATTGCAGAAAGATGGTTTTGATTTTATTGCAGCTCCATTGGGAAAATCTGATAACAAGAAGGAGTTTATTAATGCCAAACAATCAAACAACCCTGAATTAGGTGAATATGCATGCGATTCGGAGAAACTTGACAATTTAAAACAAGAGGTTAATAAACTACAAGTTGAGTTAAAAGAAATGTTTAATGACAAAAATACAATAGCATATCTAAAGGCAAGGCTGTCGGAATATAAAGTTGAAAAACAATATTTCGATGAATTTTATAAAGAAACATGTAACAATAAATTACAGGTTAACAACTTTGAAAAACTTAAATCTAAGCAATTACTAAATTTGTGGAATGAGTGCCAGATGCTTAGTGAGCAAGATATGGCTATCAGTTTATGGTTCAGCATAAAAACTATTTTTTACTTTGGAATTAAAAACAGCAAATTTTTAAAATCTCCTATAGATGAGATAATTCCCGTTTTTCAAAGTTTGTATTATACAATAAAAGTAAAAGAAATCGAAAGAGATATAAAGATTCTCGAGGAGAAGTTAAAAACATATAGTTTTAATCAGAAAATGTTAGAAATGAACAATAAGTCACTTTTAATATTTAAAAAATGTTTGTACGAAAAGTATAATGGAAAAGAACAAAGAAAGAAATTTACAGGTGATGATTTGTATAAGTTCTCAGATATGTTTATTAAAGAATATCCAGTTATACTCAGCACAACTTACTCATTAAAGAATTGTTTGAACAAAGAATATCTATATGATTATGTCATAGTGGATGAAGCTTCACAAGTAGATTTAATTACTGGTGTTCTAGCACTATCATGTGCAAAAAACATAGTTATAGTTGGAGACTTGATGCAGTTGCCAAATGTTATACCTGATAAGGATAAGATGTTTATAAGGCCAATATCTGAGGCGTACAAAATAAAAGATGGGTATAAATATGAAAATAACAGTTTGTTATCATCAATATGTTCTATTATCTCTGAAGTGCCAAGGACCATGTTGAAGGAACACTATAGGTGTCATCCTAAAATAATAGAATTTTGCAATAAGAAGTTTTATAACAATCAATTGATTATTATGACAGAAGACCATAATGAGAATGATGTAATAAAGGTTTATAAGACTGTTGCAGGTAATCATGCAAGAGGACACTTTAATCAACGGCAAATAGATGTAATTAAGCAAAATGTTATTCCAGAATTAAGTAAAGATAAGCAAGCGACAGACATTGGTATCATATCACCTTATCGTAAGCAAACAACGGCGATGCAACTCGATTTATCAGAAGATTTAGATATTTCAACTGTCCATAAGTTTCAAGGAAGAGAAAAAGATGATATCATAATTTCTTCAGTTGACAATGAAATAACTGATTTTACAGATAACCCTAACATGTTGAATGTTGCAGTTTCAAGAGCTAAAAAAAGGTTAAGACTTGTTGTATCTGATAATGAGAATAATGTAAATACAAATATAGGTGATTTGGTAAAATATATTCAATATAACAATTTTCAGATAGTCGAAGGGGATATTTATTCTGTTTTTGATTTGTTGTACTCTGATTATACGGAACAGAGAAATAGGTATCTTGCTAGACATAAAAAAGTATCTGAATATGATTCTGAAAATTTGATGTACGGGTTAATAAAAGATGTACTGGCTAAGGATTGTTTTAAGAAGTTTGATGTTATAATACATCAGCCTCTTAATATGTTAATTCACAATCCAAAGCTGTTGACTGATGATGAATGTAAGTATGCAATGAACTTTGCAACACATTTAGATTTTTTGATATTTAATAAATTAGATAAAACTCCAGTAATTGCTATTGAAGTTGACGGTTATAAGTTCCATCAGGAAGGTACCAAGCAATCAATCAGGGATAAGATGAAAAATGAGGTTTTAAGGAAATATAACATTCCTATGGTGCGATTTGGGACAAATGGTAGTCAAGAGAAGGAAATTTTAGAGAGTAAACTAATACAGATATTAGGATTATAGTTTAAATATAGTGGATTAATTTTAATAATAAAAATATTGTGAGGATGAATTGTGTTGTATAAACTTGATAAGGGATATGATGAAACAAATCCTAGTAGTATCGAAAATTATGCTAAAGGCTTAATTGGAAAAACATTTTATGATGTTTTAAAAGATAAAGTTGAAGTTAATAATGAAATCGCTGATGATAATGAGTTTGCATATTATTATGAGAATAAGAAACGTAAGGGTGGACTAGGTGATTTCATTGAAGAGTGCTATTTTAATTATAAATGCAACAATGAATCAAAGCCTGATTTTGAAAAGGCGGGAGTTGAATTAAAGGTTACTCCATATAAAATTAACAGAAACAAGAGTATATCTGCAAAAGAAAGACTTATCATAACAATGATTGATTACATAAAGGTGGTAAATGAAAAATTTGAAGAAAGCCACATGTGGGCAAAAGGAAAGCTGATTTTATTGATCTATTATCTATATAAGCAAGAAATTACAAATCGATTGAGATATAGTATTGATTATGTAAAGCTGTTTACACCGCCTGAACAGGACCTTGCAATAATTAAACACGATTTTGAGGTTATTGTTAATAAAATTAGAGCTGGAAAAGCGCATGAATTGTCTGAAAGTGACACATTGTATTTAGGCGCAGCACCAAAGGCTGCTTCTTCTAAAGACAGAAGGGCACAACCATTCAATGAAGAATTAGCAATGCCTAGAGCTTTTGCCTATAAAAATTCATATATGACATATGTTCTGAACAACTACATTGTTCCAGGTGTGACAACTTATGAGTCAATTATTAAAGAACATACGGAATTGAGTTTTGAGGACTATGTTGTTAATAAGTTGAATGGATATAATAATTATAGTGTTGATGAATTGTGCGATGTGTTTAATTTAAATTATAAAAGAAAACCTAAGAATTTGGAATCCATGCTTGTATACCGAATATTAGGAATAAGGGGAAATCAAGCAGAAGAATTTATTAAGGCGAACGTGGTTATAAAAACCATAAGAATTAAGAGTAATAATAAAATTAAAGAGAGTATGTCTTTTCCAACATTCAAATTTAAAGAAATTATAAAGGAAGATTGGGAAAATTCAACCTTTGGAAATTATTTGAGTGAAACTAGGTTTTTGTTAGTTGTTTTCAAATATGATGAAAATCAGGTGCTGAGGCTAAAGGGATGTCAGTTCTGGAATATACCATATAAAGACTTAAAGGAAGTACAATCAGTATGGGAAAAGACAAAGAATATTATAATGAACGGTATTGAGATAAAAGTTGTGAATGGAAGAAACTTTAACAATTTACCAAAATCATCAGATAACAGAGTATGCCATGTAAGGCCCCATGCACAGGATTCAAATGATACATATGATTTGCCTGATGGAAATAAATTTCCCAAACAATGCTTTTGGTTAAATAAGTCTTATGTATTAGAACAACTGGACAAGAAATTTTTGGTTTAAAGGAGTATAAAGCGAATGGCTGGCTATATAATGACGCTAGATAATTTGGAATCTCTAAAGATATGTATTAATACAGGAACATACAGTACGAATTTAAGTAGCCCAAAAGGAATATGGTCCAAGCAGCATGAAGGAACTTTTGCTGATTATTTTAGCATGAAAGAAAATGACAATATTTATTTTTTCATTAAAAGGAAAATTTATGGCATTGGGAAGCTAGTTTCGATTAAAGAACATTGCACATATTTAAACTATATCGATGCTGATAAACCAGTATTAACTGGTAAATATCAGTATGATAATAGCAAGGCGTTACTACCCTACGGCACTATTGGTAATAGATGTTTTTGTATATTCGAGCCTTGTCCATTGTTCTTTAATAATGGTATAGACATGGATGATGTTTTATCAAGCAATCCTTCTAAATTTAGAATGTTAAGGGCGCTTTGGAAATTATCATTCATTAAAATAGATGATGAGGAAAATCAAGCACTGTTCGATATAATCTTAAAAAGAAACGAAAACAATATAATATCTGGTAATGATTCATTTGGGTTTACGAAAAGTACTCATGAATTCATTGGTCGTAATGTAACAAAAAAACATATTCTAAAGAGTGATGTAATCTTAGAATCATGCAAAAATAAAACAATAATAAAACATGAAATGGCTATAGAAGCTGCTCTTTGCGATAAGTTAATTCATGATAATGACACACCTTTTGGTAAATGGGATTATATTTCTCATCAAGTAGTTGCATCACCATTTAAGGCAATAGATTATATGGACAAGATGGATGTGTTTGGTTATAGATATATACATGGGTATAAAACTCGTTCAAAATACTTGGTAATTGAAGTCAAAAAAGATATAGCAAAAAAAGAAGTTGTAGATCAAATCATGAAATATGTAGATTGGATACAAGCAGAATATGCATATGGTGATTATTCTATGATAGAGGCTTACATTGTAGCTTCGAATTTCACTAAAGATATAATTGAATATAGAAATTTGCAATGCATCCGAAATTTTTCTAAAGGATACAGGCCTACCATATCATGTAAATGGGATTACGTTAAGCTTATAAGATATAGTTATGAGGGAGCTGGATTGAGTTTTGAGGTTGTATAAAAAAATGAAGGCGTTATATTGCCTTCATTTCATCGCATTCGCTTAAATTGCATACTTGCTCTTCTGAAAAAATTTTATCCAGTGTTTTGCCCATTACTTCAACTAGCCCGACGACTAAGGCGTTTCCCATACAGAAGTATCTGAATTTTTCTGGCATTCCTGTATTTGTCCAGTTATCTTTAAACCCCTGTATACGTTCAGCTTCCAGAGGAGTCAATAGTCTCAATTGATGTGTGGTTGGATCCTCAATAACGTGAGTGCTCCTGTTAAGACTAGATTCACTGGTTAACATTGTTCTAGCTGGTCTATCAATAGGGTCCGGAAAAGCAATAGGACCTTCAGAAAACATATAATTATGCCCACTCTTACTTGTTCTGTTGATTTTTTTGCTTCCTTTCAAGTACATCCATTTTTCAAGATTGTCACCTAAGTAATATTTGTCATCAACATTCTTTTCAAGGATTGTTCCAATAGGAATTGGTTGCATATAAACTGCTGTTGAAGTACATGTAAATATTTGTCCATTACTCATGTATCCTGTGTTTTCAAAGTTATAAGTGAAGTTATCTGATATATCTTTAAGGTCATTATAGCTTAGTTTTACTGTGGAGATTGAATCGGTTGGTAATATTGGAAAACTATTAGCAAAAAAACCATTAGTGTTGATTATACATTGTGCGTTTGAAGATAGTAATTTTTTTGCATAAGTAGTTTTTCTGCTGTATGCAAATATGAATGTTCTACGTCTCCTCTGAGCAAAACCGTAATCAGCTGCGTTAATAACACGCCATTCTACATCATATCCTAAATCATTAAAACAGGTCAACATAACCCCGAAGTCTCTTCCACGTTGCTTTGCTGGAGATTTTAGTAACCTATCAACATTTTCTAACAACACATAAGGAGGTCTTTTAATTTCCAAAATATTACGTATTTCCCACCACAGGACACCTTTAACACCATCTATACCTTTTGCACCTGTTCTAGCAACAGAATAGTCTTGGCAGGGAAATCCACCGACGAGCAAATTGTGGTTAGGAATTCCAGATTTATCTATTGAAGCAATGTCTTCATTTACATGAATATCCTTTTTACCAAAATGACTGCAATAGCAATCATAAGCATGTTGCTGTTTTTTTCCAGGTTCCCATTGATTAGCCCAAACAGTATTCCAGTCTTTGGATGATTTTTCTAGACCTAATCTAAAGCCACCTACACCAGCAAACAATTCACAAACGGTTTTATCTATCATAAAGTTTTCCTTCTTCCCAAACATTTATTCGAACGATCGTTCTTGTAAGTTAATAATACATTAAAGATCATATTTTGTAAAGAATTATTTACATATAAGTAGTAATGAATTTGATTTGTTCCTGAGATCAAATTTTACAATACAATCGGTTAATATGATAAAAGTTGTTTCTACTAAGATTAGTCAAGAATTCCTTCCAAAAAAGTTGACAAAAAAATACAACAAATATATCATAAATATATGTGATGCCATGGAGAGATGTATTTATATTTTAATTCTTATTTCATGATAAATACATGTATTTTTTATTTAAGTGCTTGTTTATATTAAATTTATAATACCTGGTGGGTATAATGAAAAAGAAATATTTTATATTGTTATTAGTAACCACAATCTTGCTTTCTTTTCAAACAGTGTCAGCTGAGAGCAAAATTAATTACACAAATGAGGCCTCTATACTTAATGCTTGACTGAAAGAGTTAATTTAATCTTAATTTTTAATGAAGGATTCAAAGTAGAAAAGGCATATTTTGTTCAGTAATAAAGTTTGGATATATCCTTTCTAGATGAATTGTTTAAAATAATTCACCTTTGAATGAATTGTATGTATTAATTCATTCTCAACTGAATTAATTTTTGATAAATAAATAGTTTTTGGTATAATTGATTGATAATTTAAATATTTTGAAGGATTTGTTAAGCATATATTAAAGATATATAGGTACTTTGTTGGACGAAGATGAGGATATTGTAGGAGAAACAATTTTCGAAGCAGAATAAGCAATCTAATTATAATAATGTTAAATTATCAAGCCAAGAACAACTTGCTGTTTTCTTGGCATTTATATGATTTTTCTGTTACATACATGTATCATATTTATAAAATTTTTGCTGATTTTTATTTGTAATGGAATAAAACAGCAGTGGTTTTTATATAAGATAATAGAATTGTATTGCAGTATTCAATATCAATAGGAGGAATTGAAATGTTTGCTAATAAGGTTAAAAATTCTGTAAAAATTATTGCAGCTGTAACATTTGTTATAATGATTGTTGTAAATGTTCTGGCTAATACTTTGCCCATTAATGGACAAACAACAGGTGAGGTTTCCAATTCATATCCTAATTTGTTTGCACCTGCAGGAATTACTTTTGCTATATGGGGATTAATTTACTTGTTATTGGCTGCCTTTACGCTTTACCTGCTGGGATTTTTCCAGGACTATTCAGATACCGTCAAGGCTGATCTTTTGAACAAAGTAGGAATAGTTTTTTCTATATCATCAGTCGCCAATGCTGCATGGATTTTCGCTTGGCATTATCACAAAATTCCTTTATCTATGGTGCTGATGTTAGTAATCCTTGATTGCCTTATATTTATAAATTACTTAGTGAAAAATGAAAAGTTAACATCAAAAGAAAAGTTTTTTATAAATCTTCCCTTCAGTGTTCATTTTGGTTGGATCACTGTAGCAACTATTGCTAATGCAACAACACTTCTGGTCAGTATTGGATGGGACGGATTTGGAATATCTGAACCGACCTGGGCAGTCATAATTATCATCGCAGGTATGCTTATAGGAACGTTAACCATGATCATAAACAAGGATATTGCATATGGTCTAGTAATGTTGTGGGGTTATGCAGGCATTTACATAAAACACACATCAGAGAGCGGCTTTGATGGTCAATATCCTGCTGTAATATACACTGTTATAGCATGTATGATTATTTTTATAATATCTGAGATTTACTTATTGTACTATAAAAGAAAATGACAATAGGTAGTTACTTAAAAGATTTAACACAATAGTAATGTAGTAAATCCAAGAAGCAACCTGTTTTCTTGGATTTATATGTTTTTTGTGTATAAAGTTGACAGATTATGGTGTTAAATATATTATGTTATTATTGTGGCATATAATTTGACTGCAGATAATGCCATAAAGTAAATTAAGGAAGAGCTAAAATGCAAGGAATAAATATTTTAATATGTGATGATGATCCGGTAGTTCATGAATCATTAAAAATCTACCTGAAAAATGAAAATTTTAACTGTTTGTCAGCGTATGACGGGGAAGAAGCGCTTAAACAAATTAAATGCTTTATGCCGTCATTAATAATATTGGATATTATGATGCCAAAATTAAACGGGCTGGAAGTATGCAAGGAAGTCAGGAAAACAAGCTCGGTGCCAATTATAATGCTGACTGCCAAGGGTGAAGAAATTGACCGTATACTGGGACTTGAACTCGGTGCTGATGATTATATTGTAAAGCCATTTAGCCCCAGGGAAGTTGTTGCACGAATTAAAGCAATAAGAAGACGCATTATGGAAAATGTGGCAGATGGCAAGCCATCAACAATATTCTTTGATCATCTTGAAATCAGTCTGAAGAAATATCAGGTTAAATATGATGATCAAGTTATTATTTCAACGCCCAAAGAGGTAGAAACTCTATATCTTTTAGCCTCAAATCCGGGACAAGTCTTTTCCAGAGAACAGATTCTTGACCGTGTATGGGGAAGTGATTATTACGGAGACACTCGAACAGTTGATACTCACATTAAACGAATAAGAGCAAAGCTGCCTCAGGAAGGAATGAACTGGGGATTGCAGACCGTATATGGTGTGGGCTACAAATTTGAGGTGGATTGATAATGAAAAATTTATTGATTCGAAGAATAACAATTTTAATATCTATTGCCATATTAATTTCTTCTGTTTTAGTTGCTTTTCTGGGCGT
Organism: Firmicutes bacterium UBA6113; assembly: GCA_002422545.1. Classification (GTDB taxonomy): domain Bacteria; phylum Bacillota; class Clostridia; order Tissierellales; family Sedimentibacteraceae; genus Sedimentibacter. The sequence continues at coordinate 59,686 of DIWF01000021.1, forward strand.
GTTGTTATGGGAAGGCGTTAAGGCTGATAACAGGGTAAAGGAATTTGTGCCGGCCCTTTCTGTAGTCGCTGAGTGCACCATACAATATCAGGATGGGAACATAAGCAAAGATACATATGAAAAAATATTGATGAATTCATTAAAAGAGTACATCAGAGGATATTCGGTTTTAAATGCAGATGGAACAGTTGTTTTTACTGCTGAAGGACTTAAGGATTCAACATTTAATACTATGATGAAAAAATCTCTGGATGAAGTGCTTAATGGACGTGAAACATATGAAAAAATATACCAGTCAAAGCTCAATCCGGCTGCTTTGGTTGGTGTGCCGATTGTGAAGGAAAATAAAAGCATTGGTGCCGTCTTTGTCTTGGTAGACATGGCTGATTTTCTGCCTGAAAGAAAAAGATTTTTTCAGTCGCTTTTAATTGCCATGATTGTTGTAATTCCTTTTGTAATTGTACTTTCTTACGTGGTTTTAAAAAGAATTACAAAACCGGTTAAAAATGTTGTAGAAGCTGCAATTTCCATGAGCCAGGGAGATTTTTCCGCTCGGGCAGATGAAACTTTAAAAGGTGAAATTGGGCTTTTGGGAAGGACATTGAATAAGATGTCCATTGACCTTTATAAGAATGTTTCACAGCTTTTCATTGAGAAAAACAGACTTCATCAGGTATTGAACAGCCTTGATGAAGGCATGATTGCTGTAGATGAAAACAAGAAAATCACACATTTTAATAAAGTGTTTTTAGAAATGTTTGAACTGACGGAAGATGAAGTAAAGGGTAAGAATGTAGACGATATTCATGTTATAAATGATGAATTATATGAACTTACTCAGGCAATAGAAGGAAGATATTCCATAGTGAAGAATTATGAAAATGATAATGTTATTATGCGAATAGTAATCGCCTCCATTCAAGATGAAAAAGATAATGTTGTTGGTGCTGTAGTTTTATTTAGGGATATTACCGAATTAGAAAAATTAGAAAAGATGCGAAGAGATTATGTGGCGAATGTTTCTCATGAGCTCAGATCACCTCTTACATCAATCAGAGGTTTAATTGAGCCGTTGATGGATTCTTATGTAACCGATGAAAATGACATAAAAAGATATTATAAAATTATTTATAAGGAAAGTTTGAGGCTTTCAAGACTTGTTGATGACATAATGGAGCTCTCAAGACTTCAAATGAATGAAGCTGTTATTGAAAAAACATCGGTTGACCTGGATTCTATAATAGAAATGGTCTATGAGAGGTATAATTTGTATGACGAGGAAATCAATCTTGTTTACAATCCGGTTCCATTGCCCAAGGTTTTCACAAACTACGACAGGATTGAGCAAATTCTTGTGATATTGTTAGACAATGCTTATAAATTTACTCAAAAGGGCGGTCAAATAGAAATAATTACTGAATCCAGGACAAAAGATGTGCTGGTTACAGTAAAAGATACAGGAACAGGCATTAAAAAAGAAGACTTGCCGTTTGTTTTTGACAGGTTTTATAAGAGCGATAAGTCCAGATCAAAAAAGGGGTCAGGGCTGGGATTATCCATAGCAAAAGAAATATTAAATTTAATGGGTGAAAAAATAAAAGTTAAAAGTGAGTATGGGGCAGGAAGTTCATTTGAGTTTACTGTTCAAATATGTGACTTGTAATATTAACATAAGATAACAGGATATATATCTGAAACATGATGTATATCCTGTTTTTATTGTTCACAATTGTTCAAATTCATTTCATATTGATGCCATATTGAAGAAATATGATAATAACGTTAAGAACAAGATTTATAAAGAGGTATAAAAATGCCGGACACAACAATAAAAAACGAAAATATCACACTTGTTTGCACAACAGCCAAATTTGAATGCGGGTGACTGATTAGAGAAGGCAGAAAAATTGCAGACATGACTGATACAAAGTTATATGTGGTTAATGTACAGAAAAAATGCCATTGGGGCAATAAGTTAAGCAAAGAATTGGAGCACCTGTTCTCGATTTCTAAAAATTCAGATGCGCAAATGCTCACATTTTTTTCTGATAATCCTGCTGAAATACTTAATGATTGTATAGAAAGAAGGAGTGTGAAGCATGTGGTTTTGGAGGATATGGGAATAGAAACAGTTAATTTATTAAAACAATTGGATATTAAATCCAATGAGATTGAAATACATATTTGTAAATATTAAATTGAAAGGAAAAAGATATGAATATTAAAAAGATAACAGCATGTACATGTGCCTCAGCGATTTTGCTGTCTGCAATTTGTCCTGTATATGCAGATGCATCGCCTAAGGATGAACCTGCAGCAGCTCCCTATTCACTTGAACAGGAGGCGGCCTTGGATTCATCAAGCAGTGAAAAGGCGCAGGAAACTATGAACTTGACTGTGGATACAGCAGTAAAATATGGACTTGAAAACAACAAGAGCATTGACATGCTGGAAAATAAAATTCAGCTTGCAATTATTGCAGCAAGCAATGCAAAGAAAAATTCTTCGGATTTGAAAAAAGCAAAGAATACACTCAAAGATGCCATGGATAAACTTGATGATGCAGAAGAACAGATTGATTCAGCACAGGGACAAGTTGATCAGGCAGAGAGTCTTTTGGCAAATGGCATAGCTCCAATTTCCATACCTCTTTCTGATTCCCATGGCAATCCCATTAATGATGGAAACGGCAATCAAATTGTTATTCCAGCAGGTTCAAATATTCTTGATACATTGATTGGAATTGGAATTCCATCTGATACGGCAAATGGTATGTTTTCATTGATTAAACAAAGTATAGAGACTGAATTGAATTCAAACCAGTCTAAAATTGATGAAAACAGCATTGCAGTAAAAGAGGCCAAATCAACCCTTGAAGCAAAAAAAGAAGAGTTTAAAGATATTCTTAAAGACACCTCAGAAAAACTGGATGCAAAAATTGATTATGGCTCTTTAGTTAACCTTGATGCAGATGATGCAGGCGAACTTATGATTACAATGGCTGGCGTAAATCTTGACGTCACCAAATACGCCAAAAACATATATAAAAACCAAATTGCCATGTTAATTCAAAAGAATTATTATGATGCACTGTATGCAAAAAAAGTATATGAATTGAAAAAAATTGCCATGGAACGCGGTGAAAAACAATACAACATGGTTAAACTTTCTTATGATAACGGAATGAAAGCAAAAGATGATCTGCTTCTCAGCAAGATGTATTATGACAGTACAATAATATCTTGCCGACTTGCTGAATCGGATTATAAAAATGCTCTTGTGAAGCTTAAGGAAAACATGAATTTAAATATGAATACGGAAATAACCTTGGAAGATTCAATGTTTGACAAAGTTACAGAAGAAAACTTAAATGATGGACTGAAAAGTGGTTTGACAAACAGAATAGAAATACAGAAAGCCCTTGGTCAGCTAAAAATCTATGAACTGAATGAAGAAATACTGAATTCCCGTGCTGAGTACAAAGCAAATAAAAATGGAACTAAAGAAGCAAAGTTACTGACAGAAGGGGCAAGGCTGCAGCTTGATAAAGCAAAAACCACAGTAACTTCAGAAATCAACCAGTCATATGAAACAATGGCAGCAGCCGGAGATATGTTATTGGCGTCAACAGAACTTATAGCTAACGCAGAAGAGGTTGTTCGCATTGCGAATCTAAAATATGAGCAGGGATTTGGAGCAGAGAATTCTTTGCTGAAACAAATGAATCTTCAGGAAAGTTCAGGGACAATCATAGAGCTTATCGCTGCTCAGGAGAAATTATCAGAGGTTGAAGCACAAGTGGCTCAAATAAGTTACGGTTATACAATGGCAAAAATAAAATATCAAAATGATGCAGGAATACTCATTCATTAAAACATTATCTAAAACAGAACAGAAAGGACGGAATACTTTATGAAAGGTTTATTGGACAAAATTAGTAAAATTATAAATAAGGATAGGTTTAGCAAAAATATAAAAAGCATTACTATAGCATTAGTTGTTATTGTTTGTGCTTTAGGAATTACAATCGGTACTACAAAAATATATGGAGGAAGTATGGAATCGGGTGCTCGTCAAGGTATTGTATCTGCCAAAGACGTAAGCATCAATACTAAAATACCCGGTCGTATAGTAAAGTTTTATGTTGAGGAAGGACAACAAGTCAAGACCGGTGATCCAATCGTGGAAATATCCAGTGAAGAAATTCAAGCAAAAAAATTACAATTAGAAGCACAGGTTGCACAGGCACAGGCAGGCGTGGATGCTTCCCAGGCAGCACTTGAGATGGCTCAGGGGGCTTATGAGGTGGCACAGGAAAGAGTTAAGCAAGCTGAGGCAGGTGTCATTGCCAGTCAAAGCCAAAGAAATATGGCAGCTGCTGTCAATGAGAAAGCTGAAAATGGTGCCAGGACTCAAGAAGTTGCCCAGGCGGAAAGTGCATATAATTTATGGAAATCCACATATGACAGGGCAGTTGTCTTAAATGAGGGAGGAGCAATTTCAAATCAGAAACTGGAGGAAATCAAGACTCAAATGAATGTGGCAGAACAAACTTTAAGCATGGCTAAAGAAGGAGCAAGAACCGAAGACAAAAAAGCTGCAAGTGCACAGCTGTCATTGGCTGAAGCCGGCATATTGTCAAGCAATTCATTGCTCAATCAAGCTTGTGAGGCTTCGAACATTGCACTGGCACAGATCAGTCAGGCCCAGGCCGGACTTGTTGCTTCGCAAGGCAAACTGGATCAGGCAAAAGCCGGTTTGCAGGAAGTGGAAGTGTATTTGAAGGATACTGTTATTAAATCACCAATAGATGGAACAATTACTGCAATAAATTCTGACGAAGGAGAACTTGTATCAACAGGCACTTCAATTGGAACTATAAGTAATCTTGATAAATGCTGGGTCAGTATAAATTTGGACGAGAATAAATTAGAAGGGGTATCAGAAGGACAGACTGTTGATGTAACATTAGCTGCGTATAAAAATAATAAATACAAAGGAACTATAGTAACAATAAATAAAGAACCTGATTTTGCAGTTAAAAAGGCAACCAATGAAAATGGAAGTTTTGATATTGTTTCATTTGGGGTGAAAATAGAAATTGATAATTTGGATCAATCCATCAGACCTGGTATGACCGCTATGGTAAATTTTGCAAATTAGGATGTGGGGAAGATGTTAGTAAAAAGCTTTAAACAAGAGTGTGCAAGCTTTGTTGAAAATAAAATAAACTTATTGGTTCTTTTTATAATACCTTTACTTGTTGTAATCCTTCTTGGTGTTGAATTGTCTAAAGGAGTTATAACTGATATTCCCATAGCAGTCATCAATTATGATGATTCATCATTCAGCCGTCAGCTGGTAGAAAAATTTGATCAAAATGAGACATTTAAGGTGACGAGCTATCCAGCCAGTGAGCAGGAGCTTGAAAAATTAATGAAAAACAGTAAGGTTCGTGCCGGACTGATTATTCCTGAAAATTTTTACAACGATATGGCTTCATTAAAATCTCCAACTGTATTGATGGTTTATGACGGAAGCCATTTGTCAATTACAAGCACGGCTAAAGCAAAAGCAACAGAAATTCTATTGACATATAAAGCTGGTGCCGCCATTCAACAGTTAACAGGAAGACTTAATATGTCATATAAAGAAGCCTATAACATTGCTCAGGCTTTTCAATTCAATAACAGAGTGCTTTATAATTCGTCAAAAAGTTTTGAGTTTTTTTTGACGCCGGTTCTTTTGGCAGGATATATTCAGTCGGCAATAGCACTGACCGCTGCAGTATCTGTTGATCAAAAAATTTTTTTCGAAGAAAAAAAGACAAGATTAGGCTATGCATCAGGCAAGGTTTTGTTCTATACGCTATTTGGAAGCTTGAGCATGATGATTTGCATGATTCTTCAGATTGGATTATTTAATGTGCCGTTTAAAGGAAATTTAATAAATTTACTGATTCTGACAGTAGGACTCAGCTTTTCAGTGTCTGCTTTTTGCGTAATGATATCTTCATTAATAAAAAACAGAATGGTTTGTCTGGTTGGCGGTGCTGTTTTGTTTATTCCTAACTCAGCTATGGCAGGAACAACATGGCCAATAATTTCTATGCCTGCAGGGTATCAAAGTTTTGCCAGGTACATGCCATTTGCACATTATGCAAATAATATCAGGGATATATATTTAAAAGGAATATCATTGCAGCAGATTATTAGTGATGTCTCATATCTGTTTGCGTTTGGATTTATAATTCTGATTTTGACAGAACTGGTTATGATTATTGCTGACAGAGAGTCTGAGGACAAGGAGGTGATGGATGATGACTTACAAGGAAACATTCATGAGGGAATTCAGCTCGATATTTAAGTATAAAGGAATGATGATTCTTCTGTTTATAGGACCAATTTTTTTAACACTGTTTTTTGGAGGAGTTTACTACAATGACTATGTTAAGGATATACCTATTGCCATTCTGGACGAGGACGGTTCTACTCTCAGCAATCTTGTGGGCAGTTATTTTTTAAGCAATGAACGTTTTGAAGTCACAAACTATCCAGCCACAAGAAAGGAACTTGAAAACCTTATTGATGATGGGAAGGTACAAATGGGAATTTGTATCCCGAAAGGTTTTGAAAGCAAGGTCTCTACATATCAGTCTTCACAAATATTAGCCATTACTGATGGCACAAATATTGTCATGGCAAATAATGCAATTGCTCAGGCAACTTTAATTACACAGTCAATATCTGCCGGAATTGAGATGAAGCTGATCCAGGGTAAAGGCGTATCGCCAAAGACAGCCCAGGACATGGCCCTTGTCTACAATGTAGGAGAAAGAATGCTGTTTGATCCAAAGATGACCTATATGAATTATTTGATGATCTGCTTCCTGGCAGTGTTTGTTCAGCAATTGATGCTTTCTGCAATGGGATCAACTTTTATCAGAGACAATGAGTACATTAACAGTGAGAATGTATTATCAAAGGTTCTTGCTGCCGTCAGTGCTTGTTTTGTTGGTATTCTTCCGGCTGTTGCCATCTGCATGGTCATTCTCTGCAAACTTTTTCATGTTCCTATGATAGGAAGCATATGGACAGTGTTACTTTTGACTGTGGCTTTTCTTATTGCGCTTACAGGGCCATCCTTATTGATTGCTTCCATGACAAAGGACAGGGTGAAGTATTCACAAATAGAATTTATGTTGTCTCTTCCTACTTTTTGTTCTTGCGGCGGCGTATGGCCTGTTGACCAAATGCCAAGACTGCTGGAAATTTTAATCAGAGCATGCTGGCCAGTAATTAATTATGCTAAGGTTGTTCAGGAAGTTTTAATAAAAGGCATGGATTTTAGTGCAACTATTCCTAATATTCTGCAGATGGTTCTCTTTGCTTTTGTTTGGCTGCCCATTGGAATTGTTTTCTATAAAAAAGCTTTTGCTCATGATATGGTACCGGATATATTATGTGAAAATAACAGCTTATGAAACAGAACATGTTTATGCCCGCAAAATTCAGGTATAATAGTATTAATATAAAATGAATTTAAGGAGCATATCATGAAAAAGCATAAATCAATAATCACAGGATTAATCGTAGCAGCAATATCTTTTGTATTAATGTATACAGGGATAAGATTTATTAATAACACTGAATTAATAACAGAAAACATAGTATATTATGTATTGTTCTCATTGATGTTGGGAGGCATATCGGCTGTATTTCATTTTTACAGACTAAAATATGCTTTGATATTTTTCATTGCAGGTATAGCAATCGGATATTTTGAAATGTTTCGCAGGTTTATGGACAATTTGGATGGCTGGGGAGACTTGGCAGGTATATTGTCTTTGTTCATGTTGATTTCAGCAGGTCTGTTTGCAGGGATTATTGTCCAGACAATCCATCACTTTTATAAAAAGTATAAGAAAGTATGAGAAAACAAGTTCTAAAAAATGATGTAACATCAGGAAAAGTCTATTTCAGGCATGTGTCTTATTATAGGTTGACAGATAAAGACACAAAATATATCATTAATGTATGGTAATGGAATAAATTATAGAGAGTGATAATATTATTTGGAGGGCAATATGATAGTAACTACTACACCTACTGTTGAAGGAAGAAAAATAGTTGAATACAGGGGAATTGTGTTTGGAGAAGTTGTTTCGGGAGTTGATTTTGTAAAAGATTTTGCTGCAGGACTAACAAACTTTTTCGGGGGCAGGTCAGGATCTTATGAAGGCGAGCTAATTGATGCAAGGGAAAGTGCGCTTAATGAAATGATGCAAAGGGCTTCAAGTCTCGGAGCCAATGCGGTTATCGGCGTTGACGTTGATTACGAGGTGCTTGGCCAGGCTAACAACATGCTCATGGTTACAGCATCAGGAACAGCAGTTGTAATTGAATGATAAGGAATAAAAGAGCATATTATGCCATTGCTTTCTTGATTTTATTGATGGTTGAGATTGTAATTGCAATATATGTACATGATGATTTCATAAGGCCGTACGTTGGTGATGTCCTTGTGGTAGGGGTTGTCTACCTCTTTGTGAGGATTTTTGTTCCTGACGGAGTGAAGCTAATGCCTCTTTATGTCTTTATATTTGCTGCTCTTGTAGAGGTTATGCAATATTTTCAATTAATCAGTCTATTGGGATTGGAAGAAAATACTTTTGCCAGAATATTGATTGGTTCAACTTTTGATGTGAAGGATATATTTTGTTATTTCATTGGATTTTTAATCATACTTGGGTTGGAACTTTTGCCGACTAGTCGGCTTCGATAGGGGTGATTTCTAATGAAGACATTGATAGTATATGACTCTGTATTCGGAAATACAAAGACAGTGGCCTTGGCCATGGAGGAATCAATGAAGGAAATTGGTGAAGCATCTGCCGTCCACGTAGGGAAGTATCATCAAGGACTGCTTGAAGGGGTGGATTTGCTGATTGTTGGTTCTCCCACAAGGGGATTCAAACCAACAAAGGAAGTGTCTGAGTTTCTTAATATGTTGCCTGCCGGGGAACTTGTTGGTATAAAGGTTCTGGCATTTGACACAAGGTCTGATGTGAAGAAAATCGACAATAAGGTTCTTAATTTTATGGCTAAGCATTTTGGTTATGCAGCAGAACCCATAGGAGAAAAGCTGATTAAAAAGGGAGGAACTCTTGCTAAGCAGCCGGAAGGATTTATAGTAAATGATTCAGAAGGCCCTCTTAAGGACGGAGAAATTGAAAGGGCCAGGAAATGGGTTAAGATTTAAGAGATGCCCCTGCCAATGGCGGGGGCATTAAATTTAAGCTTACTGTTGCAGTTTTTCAGCAGCATGAAAGATTATTCTCATATACTGCTCAACATCCTCAGGAGTTAAAATCGGAATTTTCCAGTAATTTATATAATCTTCCGGCACAAGGAGAGACATCACAGATGCTGTTCCCGGGACTATGCCTGCTGCTCTTGCTGTGTCGTGGAGGTCGTTTGACATGAAGCTTACTCCTCCTGCATCCTCACTGATCAGTCTTGCAATGTCTGCTATAATTGATGTCTTGTCTGTTGAAGATTGGGTTCCTGACAGCCTTTCGCCAAGTTTTATTATTTTCCGTGCAAAGATTTTGGTGGCATTTTCCAGGTAACCTTTGGATATTGGAAGTGAATCGTACTTTAGAATGTAAGGAAATTTTAATTCAGAAGCCGCATCAGCCAGCGATTTTGCAACATCTGTGTTGTCAATCAATTCCTGGCCACGGAATAAAAATGTGCTGCATCTTATTTCATTTGACAGGGCCGGCACATATGATTTGCTTTCAACTATTATGTTTGGAACACCATCAATTCCTAGGAACCTCATGATTTCTCCCTTTTGACCTATGGCAGTGTTTCCTTCATTGTCTTCGGCAGGTCCTATTCCTCCCTCAGAACCGTTTATGTTCAAAAGAAGTGATGCGGGTATTCCGTTTATATCAACAACAGTTCCGGCCATTTTATCTATTAGCCCTTCATATTTTTCTTGTGTTGCGATAATTTTGTGGGGAGATTTTTTGCAAAATGAATCCGTCACAGCCAAAGCTATTGCACCTTGAAGTGCAACTGGTGTCTCCATGGCTCCCTGACCGTACATTCTACCGAAAGTCTTCACAGCCACAGACTGGGTATATATGCCGTCTTCGCCTTCGGCTCTTTTGAGCATGAGTACTTCCTGTGGAGTAAGTCCTCTTCTTGTATGGGACGTTCCTATTCCTCCTTCATATGTTTCGACGGTTATAGAACCTGTTTCCAGATTTCCTGTAACAGTCCGTATGGTTGTGTCAACCTTAAAAGCTTCTTTCATTATGGAAGCAACAACTGCAAAACCTGCAGAATCATCCTGAACAAAGCCTGAGTGGCTGTGGACGTGTCCTACTCCTGCGTGGCCTAATACAGCCAGCACTCCTGTATTGTTTTCTGAAACCTTAACAACATAATCTTTCATAGTTTTTCCTCCGACAAAAAACCGGATACCATGCATTTCTGCATGGCACCCTTTTATGCACTGTAAACTTTTTTGCCCCCAACATATGTTTCAACAACTCGTGTGTCAAGAATTTCTTCTTCAGATTTCAAATTGAACAAATCCCTGTCAAGCAATATGAAGTCTGCAAGCTTTCCTGGTGTTATTGTGCCCTTTATGTTTTCTTCGCCAGATGCATAGGCCCCTTCAAGGGTGTATGCTTTTATTGCTTCATTCATTGACATTTTTTCTTCAGGCAGATAAATCTTTTTCTCTTGGCCGTTAATGTTTTTTCTTGCAACTGCAGTGTAAATATTAGGCATTGTGTTAAATGATTCAACAGGACAGTCTGTGCCAAATGATGCGTGAATACCCTTGTCAACCATTGTCTTCCATGCATATGACGTATTGCCCAGTTCTTTTCCCACTCTTTCAGCAACTATGTTCATGTCATAATCTATGAATATTGGCTGAATGAATGCAAGTACGTCAAGCTCCTTGAAACGATCAAGCAAATTATGATCTGTTATCTGGCAGTGAACTATGCCGTGACGTGGGGTGTGCGAAGGATCTAGTTTCTTTGCATTTTCTATGGAATCAAGAGCCATTTCTATTGCCCTGTCTCCTATGGCGTGAATTGCTACAGGACAATTTTTTTTGTTCGAAAGAAGAACTAATTCATTCAAATCTTCCTGACTGAACATTTCAATTCCTTTTGTGCTTTCATCGTCACTATAATGATTTCGAAGAGCTGCCGTCCTGGCGCCCAGGGAACCGTCACTTAAAATTTTAAAACATGCAACTCGGTATTTGTCGTTGCCATATCCGTAATGATAATTTTTGCTGAAAAATTCTTGTGCTATTGACGTATCTGTCAGCAAACATTGTTCACCTATGCGGATGTTCAATTTCCCGGATTCATCCAATTCCTTCAAAGCAGTAAACAACATGTCGTAATTGCTGTTTGGCATATATCCTATGTCATCGCTCTGCACTGATGTGAGACCTTGTGCAAATGCTTCGTATTGAGCTTTAACCAGCACTTCTTTTAATATCTGCATATCCAGCGTTGAAATCATGGACTTCACATGATCCAGCAAACTTTCCTTAATGACGCCGTTTGGTTCACCGTCAGGAAGAAGTTCCACAAGCTTTCCGTACTTGGCTGCAGTTTCTTTCGTGATTCCCATCAATTTCAGTCCTGCTGAATTTAGCACTCCTATATGAAAGCATGCTCTCATGACCAGCACAGGAACTTCTCCTGTAATGTCATCCAAATCAAATTTGTTAGGAAATCTTTTTTCATCGGTGAAATAATCGTGATTCCAGCCTTCGCCTTCAACCCAGGTGCTGCCGTTAAGGTTTTCGTCCTCCATTCTTTCTGCAATGCGTTCCCTTACTTCACGGATGCTCTTGGTTCCTGTGAGATTGATGCTCCTCAGGCTTTTTGCATAGTGCACAAAGTGCATGTGGGAATCATTGAGCCCCGGCAGTACCAGGCGACCTGCCATGTCAATTTCCATATCTGCAGGGCCTGTTGCATTTAAGTATTCTCTTGCGCCATCCAGGGTGCCAACATATGAAAATTTGTCATTTTCCACCACAAATGCATCAGCAGCCGGACATAAATCATCTACTGTGTGGATGTTTCCATTTTTAAATAAAGTTATCAATTCTTTGCCTCCATACACGCCTTTTATGAAATTATAATGATTATATGCTTTCCTTTTTTAACTTCCTGTCAAAATAGTAATAAACAACACAGCCTATTGCTGGAACTATGAAACCAATAAGAGCTGTTACAGGATCTTCGATGAATGTGTTTATCATAAGACCTGCAAATATTAAAATTGTTATGAATACAGTAACAGGATATCCCCAGATTTTATAAGGTCTTTCAAGATCAGGATATTTCTTTCTGTATACCAATACTGCACCTACAACAAGTACGTTGAACAGCATTCCTGTGAATACAACCATGCTTGTGAGCTGGTCAAGGTTTCTGCTCAATACCAGTATAACTGAAATTATACACTGTGCAATAATTGCAGTTGAAGGAACTTTGTATTTAGGGTGTAGGTTTCCAAAGCTTTTGAAGAAATGGCCTTCTTTTGCCATTGCATAATAAGTTCTAGGGAATGTAAGGATCATTCCGTTCAATGAACCGAACATTGATATAATCATTCCCACAAGAACAATGGTACCGCCCACATTGCCGAATATTCTCTTGGCAACTTCCGTGCCCAGATAATAGTTGTCTGCATTGATCATGGCTACAATCTCATCATGAGGCAGCACTCTGTAAATTGAGTAGTTGAACAATGTGTACAATACAAGGATGCCGCCGATTGCTATTATTAATGAAAGAGGAAGGTTTTTCTTAGGGTTCTTCATTTCTTCGGCTACCGTGTTCAAATTTGTCCATCCTTCATATGCCCACAATGTTGCAACAGTGGCAAAAGCAATCATTCCTAGTATACTTGTGAAGCTCACAGCGCTGCCGTCAGCAGGAACCAGGCTTAAATCAGGGCTTTGTTTTCCGAATATCAATGCTCCGAACATGATGATTGCTATAGGAATAAGTTTTGCAACCATGGAAACATTCTGAAGTATTGAAGCTTTTTTAACTCCCATGTAGTTGTAGACTGTTAGTGCCGCAATCAAGACAACTGCAATGAGCTTGACTGTCATGTCGCTTAGTTCAAAGAAACTTCTAAGAGCTGTAGGCAGTGCAACAGCAATTGCTGCAATAGAGCCTGCTCCGCTTATGAGCCAGCTCACAAAACCAAACAAAAATCCAACTATAGGGTGGTAAGCTTCATTCAAATAAACAACCATACCTCCAGCCACAGGTCTTGAGGCGCCAAGTTCTGCAAAACATAGTCCTCCAAGCAGGGATACAATACCTCCGACAATCCAGCACAATATGGCAAGACCCATGCTCATGCCTGTTCTCATCAATACATAAGAACCTAAATAGAAAATTCCGGAACCAATCATGATTCCACCGATGATGCTCACTCCGCCGAAAACGCCGATTTCCTGTTTGAATTCGGATTTTGTTGATTCCATCATCTTTTTAGCTTCAATTTTACTCATACTTTTCTCCTTTATAATTGATTTAATAGTGCTTGTTACTCAAATAACAATCAAGCAATTACTGTGCCAAGTATATATCTATTATATGACAGCAATATTACTGGTTTTTGGAGTTAATCATACGCATTACAAGGAATTAATAGGATAAAAATAGAAAATAATCCTATTAATATCTTATTTGTGCTATAATATGGTATAAATTATTTTGGAGGCACTATGAAGACCATATTGATGATATATAACAACAGAGAAAATTGGAACGTAATTGAATACCTTAAAAAATGTGTGGAATCTATTTTTGAAAACTATGTACAGGTTGAAAATGTTTTTTTAAGTGAGCTTGGGGAGCATGAAATGATAGAAGGGGACATATACCTTGTTTTATACGAACACATGATTTATATATTGAAAAAACACATTTCGGACTTTGACAAGGTTGTTGTAATGACAAGGGGAATAAATAAAAAGTTTGTCAATGAAATCAGAAAAGTTGCGGACAACACAGACATATTGGTTGTAAACGATTCATATGAAAGCACCATTCAGACCACAAACACATTTTATGAGCTGGGCATAAGCAACATCAATTTCATACCCTATGAAAAAAGGCTGGATGTGAACAATTTTTACAATGATATTAAAATTGCCATTACTCCTGATGAGATGAACCTGATTCCACCTCATATTGAAAAGGTTATAAACATAGGTTACAGAGAAATAGGATATGACACTACAATCAGAATAATGCAGAAACTGAGGCTTGGTCATAAGTCTGTTAACCGCAACATCATAAAAAACATGAATGACATAGTTGAGCCCAACGCCGTCTTTAAAAGCAACTATCTGAACAGCTATCTGAAAGGGGAAATGCTAGATAAAATGATATTTAATTCCTCTGAAGGTATCCTGTTGACGGACAGCAGTTACAACCTTGTTTATTCCAATGAAAGGCTCAACAGAATTTTCAATGTTTATGATGACTATACTGACAAGAGCATAGATAATTTTATTGAAGGGGAAGTTTTCGAACTCATTTGCTGTGCAGAATTTAAAAGCAAAATTATAAAGATTAATGAAGAAAATTATGCAGTTGAAAAATCTCCTGTAATGCTTATGGACCATGCAATCGGGTACAACTTCATATTCAGACATGAAAAGGACATAAGGGATTTGGAAATCAATTTGAAGAATAACCTGGTGAAGAAAGGCCTTTTTGCAAAATACACATTTGAAAAAATAATATATAAATCGGATGTAATGGTGCATTGTATAAGTCTTTCAAAGAAGGCGGCCCTCACTAATTTTACCATACTCATACAAGGTGAAAGCGGTACGGGCAAGGAGTTTATGGCTCAGTCCATACATAATTTTTCGGACAGAAAAGAAATGCCATTTGTTGCTATTAACTGTGCCTCGCTGCCTGAGTCTCTTCTGGAAAGTCAGCTGTTTGGCTATGAGGGAGGTTCATTTACAGGTGCAAGCAAAAACGGAAAAATAGGATTGTTTGAACAGGCAAACACGGGGACATTGTTCCTGGATGAAATTGGAGACATTTCTCCTAACGTCCAAAGCCAGCTTTTGAGAGTTATTCAAGAAAAACAGATAATGCGCATCGGAAGCGATCGTGTTATAAATATTGATGTAAGGATAATAGTTGCTACAAACAAAAATCTGGAGGAAGAAGTACACAAGGGCAATTTCAGGAGCGATTTGTTCTACAGGCTCAATGTTATTCCCATAAGCATTCCTCCTCTTCGTGAACGAAGGGAAGATATTTTTCTGCTTCTTAAATATTTTCTGGGGTCAAATTATTCAAAGGTAACTGACGAAGAGAAAAAATCAATAATGGAATACAGTTGGCCGGGCAATGTGAGGGAGCTTGAAAGTGCTGCAAATTATTTCATGACTCTGGAGGAATTTCCTAAGGGAATTATAAAAGGGAAGACAAAGACTGCTCAAAAAGAATCAAAAGAAGATGAAATTGAAATATTAAAAATAATCAGCAACAACACAGATAATTCTCATGGAATAGGCAGGACGGGCATAATATATGATTTGAAGGAAAGAGGAATTTGCATAAGCGATGCTAAAACAAGGGTTATATTGGAATCGCTGAGCCAGAACGGCTACATAGAAATACGAAAGGGAAGGTCAGGCAACAGAATAACGGAAAAGGGCATAAATTATCTAGACATGGCATGAAAATTGCTTTAATTAAGCTGATAATAATTGAGGGAGGAATTATGGGAAATTTATCTGAAAAAACAATCAAGACTATTGAAAGGGAAATAAATTACTGGAAGATACCCGGAGTTTCAATTGCAGTGGTCAAAGATGGAAGACTGATGCAGTCAATTGGATTAGGTTTTAGAAACGCAGAAGAAAATCTGCCGGTCACGGCTGACACAATGTTTGGAATAGCATCCTGTTCAAAGTCCATGACATCCGCACTTATTTCAATTCTTGTGGACAAAGGTGTGTTAAATTATGATGAACCGGTTACAACTTATGCGCCTAATCTTGTGATGAAGGATCCTGCTGCAGAGAATATGACATTAAGAGATATGCTTTCTCACATGACAGGTTTTGGAACTCATGATGCCTTGTGGCCCGGCGACATGAATAGAGATGATCTGGCAGGAAGATTAAGATACATAAATCCATGCACTGACTTCAGAAAAGAAGCTATATACAGCAACGTAATGTATGCATTGGCAGGCTATGTTGCCGAATGTGCAACGGGAGAGACATGGGATGATTTAATGCAGAACTATATTTTCAGTCCTCTTGGCATGGAACGCACAAACTGCTCAGTTGAAGTGATGAAAAAGGATTCGGATTATTCTCTGCCATACCGTGTGAGAAACTTAAAATTCACTGCTCTAGATTTATGGAATGTGGACTTGGCAGGTCCGGCGGCTTCTGTTAATTCAACTGCCAATGATATGGCAAGATGGCTCATGATGCACATAAACGGAGGCAAATTAGAAAACGGCACAGTATTGATTAAGCCTGGAACATTCAAAGAGATGCATACTGCCTTGTCCAGCATGGAAGATTCAATAGGGCATGGAGAGGGATTTTACGAGTGCAGCGATTATTCAATGGGATGGAGAAGAGGATTCTACAAGGGTCATGCTTTTTACAAGCACACGGGAAAAATTGAAGGTTACAGCTCCATACAGTCTTTTCTGCCTGATGATGGAGTAGGTGTTGTAATTCTTACCAATCTGCATTCACCAACTGTACCGTTTATGTATAGCTCGCTGTACACAATTCTCGATGAAATACTGAGAGAAGAGCCTGAAAACTGGGCAGAGAAGTTCCATGTGGAAGAACTGCCAAAAGAAGAAGATTATCATGACTGTGAATTAAATTATTTTACAGAAGAACAAATTCCTGATACTCAGCCAACAATACCTTTAAAAAATTACGAAGGAACATACCATGACGACGGATATGGCAATGTTGAAATCATTTATGAAAATGATCATATTTATATGCGTTACAGGGACATGAATATATGTCTGAAGCATTATCACAAGGATGTGTTCCGGGCAGATGACGTGCTGGAAGACATATTTACAATTTCAATGCCTGTAAGTTTTGAAACAGAAAATGGAGTGGTAAAATCTGCTGCTGTTCGTTTTGAAGAGATGGTACCGGATATAATTTTCACAAGGATTTAACGAACATGAGCTGAAAGAGGTGCCTTTGTTAAATAAATGTAACATAATACTGCGTATAAGGTATGGCTATATCTGAAAATAAGTATATAATAGGAAATAGTATAGCAACAACACAAGAGTTATTGTTAAAAATTGCACAATCAAATAAACAATTATAAAAAATTGTGTAACAGGAGATGTTATAATGATTAGTTTAAGCAATGGAAGCGAAACTCTTTTCATACCTTTGTACGGCAAGGCTCGCATGAGCAAGGAGAAAAAAATTATCTCCGACAAAAAGGCGGAGGAAATCATCGATAGCATAGATTATGATTTCAAAAAGCTTAAGGTTGCGAAAAAAATTCAGGTGTTTATGAGCCTCAGGGCAGCAATTATTGACGATTTCACAAGAGGATTCATAGATGAAAATCCCGGATGCATTGTCCTGCATTTGGGCTGCGGACTGGACTCAAGAGTATTGAGGGTTAAAAGAAAAGCAAAGAGATGGTACGACCTTGATTTTCCGGAAGTTATCAAGATCAAGAAACAGTTTTTCAAGGAAACAATCAACTACAGGATGATTGGCTCATCTGTAACTGATTACAGCTGGATTGACAAGATTGATTATGAAGATGAACCTGTCTTGGTCATTGCGGAAGGTCTTTTGATGTACTTAAACGAAGATGAAGTTGAAGAACTTCTCATCCAACTTAAAAACAAATTTACAAATGCTGAAATTATTTTTGATGCGTTTTCAAAAACAACAGTCAAATATTCTAAATACCAGCCTTCTCTAGGCAGGACAGAAGCTAAGATTCAGTGGGGCTCGGATGGACCTCATGAAATTGAAAAATATGCATCAGGTATCACCCACATCGAAACAAAGTATCTGAATGACGATTACAGGGTGAAATTTCTGAACAGCTACTACAGGTTGATGTTTAATATTACAAAATTTTTCAAATCAGCACGGGAAGCACAGAGAATATTTATTTTTGAACTTCGAAGCTAAAAATATTTTTCAAGCATTATAAGAAACTTGCGACCTGCTATATTATGGGGCTCAGATTTTTGTAGGGGAGGACCTCGTGTCCTCCCGAAGATAACAAAATATGAGGCTCACTTTTTAGTTTTACATGGAATCAAACATTGCAGTTTCTGCTGCCCAATGCACATCTCGGATGTATTTTTCCAGTTCGTCTTTTTTCTTTTCTTTGAACAATCTGACTATTTCATAATGTTCCTGATTTGTCTGCTTCAATATGTTTAGTTCTTTTTCCGGATCTTCAAATTTGTAATATTTGCGGAGGAATTGATTTTTCATCTGATTTAACGTAGAAATCATTGTTTCGTTGCTGTATAAATTGATATATACATTATGAAACATCAATTGAAGTTCATAATACTTGGAGCTCAATCCCTGTGTAATGGCTGCATCCATGGAGTCTGCCAGAAACTGCATTTGTTTTATGTCGTCCTCGCTTATTAAATCTGCAGCGGCATATGCAATTCTGCCATCCAATATGCCAATTACCTCATAGAGATCGCGGGCTTTTTTAATATCAAGGGCTTTTACTCTGAATCCTCTTCTTGGTGTGTTTTCAAGATATCCGTCTGAAGCCAGCTGAATAAGGGCTTCCCTTATGGGAGTCCTGCTTATGTTCAATGCGTCGGCAATTTGTTGTTCATTTATTTTGTCGTCAGGTTTAAGAGAACCATCATTGATTTTTTCTGATATATGATTGTATACGCAATCTTTTAAAGATAAATATTGTATCATTTGTTTAGTTATCCTCTCTGTTAATCTTCTATCACTATGAATTTTATCATAATGGTTAAAAAAAATCAATCATATATTGTATACAAAATATTGTGTAAAATATAAAAATAACGCTTGCATTATTTTTGACCTGTTGTATAATATATATTGTATACAAAATACATTATACAGCAATTGAGCAATTGCTTACTATACTTTTGGGAGGTATTATATGTTTAAAAATGTTATTGTAAGAAGACCGGGGAAATCCTTGACAGGAGGAATAACATCTGCACCGGAACTTGGAAAACCGGATTTTGAACTGGCTATAAAGCAGCATGATTCATATATTAAGGCACTGGAAGCATGCGGCGTTAAGGTGACAGTGCTGGATGCTCTGGAAGAATATCCGGATTCATGTTTTGTAGAAGATACAGCAGTGCTTACATCAAGGTGTGCAATTATATCCAATCCAGGAGCCGACACAAGAAGAGGAGAATCAGCTTTGATGGTGGATACTATCAAAAAATTTTACAGCGATGACCAAATAGAATATATTAAATCACCTGGAACCATGGAAGGCGGAGACGTTATGATGGTGGGAAATCACTTCTACATAGGGTTATCAGCACGCACCAACGAAGAGGGCTGCAGACAATTCAACGAAGCTCTTGCAAAACACGGTCACACTTGTTCTGTTGTTCCGCTGGAAAAGGTTTTACACTTAAAAACCGGTGTTAACTTCATTGAAAATAAAAACATGCTAGTTTCCGGTGAATTTATAGAAAAAGAAGATTTCAAATCATTCAACAAAATCATTGTTCCTGAAAATGAAGCGTACGGAGCAAACTGCATCTGGGTAAATGATACAGTAATTGTGGCAGAAGGGTATCCTACAGTTGAAGCTAAGGTTAGAGAAGCTGGCTACAAAGTGATCATAACAAATACTTCAGAATACAGAAAATTAGACGGTGGACTCAGCTGCTTGTCTTTAAGATTTTAATTAAATATAACTCAGGAGGAGTAAAATGGAAGAATCTAAAAATAAGAAAGAATTTAAATTTCCACACACATTTACAATATTGTTTATTTTAATTGTTGTATTGGCAATATGCACTTATGTGATTCCGGCCGGTAACTTTGAAAGAGTGACTGATGCTGCAACAGGCGCTGTCAGCATAGATCCAAATTCTTTTAAGTACGTAGAACAAACTCCAGTAGGTTTCTTTGATATATTTTTAAGCATACAGAAAGGTATGGTTGAAGGTGCTAGCGTAATATTCTTAATTTTCTTTGCTTACTTCTGGGTTTATACAATTAATCAGACAGGTTCTCTGCATGGAGCCATCAATTCTTTATTAAGAATGCTTAATGGAAAAGAATCTTTGGTTATACCTATATTTATGCTTATATTTGCACTGGCTGGTTCAACATACGGCGAGTGGGATACCATATATGGACTTATTCCAATATTTGTAGGATTATCAATTGCCTTGGGATATGATGCAGTTGTGGGTCTGGCCATGACTGGAATGGCAGTAGCTGTAGGATTTGCCTCTGCAACAACAAATCCTTTCACTATAGGAATTGCTCAATCAATTGCAGGACTTCCGATATTTTCAGGTTTATCGTTGAGGTGGATTGTTTTTGTTGTAATGGTTGGCACAAGCATTTGGTGGACAATGAGATACGCAAAAAAAATCAAAAGAGATCCTATGAAAAGCTACATGAAAGGCGTTGACATGGGAGCAATGGAAATAAACAGAGATGATATTGATGGAGTTGAGTTTACTCTAAAGCGTAAGTTAACAATATTATCACTTTTTGCTACTATTTTGGTAATTGTTTATACATCATTGAAATGGGGATGGTATATTGATGAAATGTCAGCAACATTTCTCCTTTCAGGACTTCTTGTGTCAGCAGTGTGGAGTATTAAGCCAAATAATATAATTAACAATCTTTTGAAGTCATGTGGTGAAGTAATTATAGGAGCATTCGTTGTGGGTGTTTCAAGATCCATATTAGTAATACTAAGAGAAGGAAACATTTTGGATACTGTAATATACACTTTGTATCTACCATTGAGCAATCTTCCATCGTGGCTGGCTGCCGAAGGAATGTTAGTATTTCAGACCATTGTAAATTTCTTTATTCCTTCAGGAAGCGGACAGGCTTCAGCAGTTATGCCAATAATGACACCTTTGTCAGATATGGTCGGAGTTAACAGACAGATAGCCGTGCTGGCATATCAGTTTGGAGACGGTTATTCCAACTTGCTATGGCCTACAGGAATCGCTGTATTAATAAGTGTGGCAAAGGTCCCGTTGGATAGATGGTATAAATTTTTCTTGCCGCTATATGGAATAATGTTTGTATTGATGATGATATTTATTTATGTGGCAACAATAATAAATTACGGACCATTCTAATAAATAAAAGAGTTGTTGATCAATTATAATTTTCAGTATCCGCAAATAATTAAAAGCGGATACTGAAATTAATTTAGCATCTTTCATGGAAAATTCGGAGGATATGAAATGATAATCAAGGAATTACAGGAAGTTATAGATAGTGACTATTATTTGAATGAGGTACTGGAGCTAAATGACTATATTGCAAGGAATCCAGAGCTCTCCGGGGAGGAGTATAATTCTTCGAAAGCTATGGCAGAACTTTTAAAATACAGGGGTTTAGAAGTTTTTTATCCTTACTCGAGTCTTGATACAAGTTTTAAGGCAACAATTTACGGAAAGAATAGAAACGGACCGAAAGTATGCATTATGACAGAATATGATGCGCTCCCTGATATTGGTCATGGCTGTGGACACAGCGCCAGTGGCAGTATTTCTATTTTGGCAGGACTGATAGTAAACGACTTGAAGGAATATTTTGAGGGACAGGTTGATATTCTCGGAACACCTGATGAAGAGGTTATGGGTGGTAAGATAAAACTTGCACAATCAGGAGTTTTTGATGGATACGATTATGCTATTATGATGCACATGGGCAACATATCTGCTCCTAACAGCAGGTTTCTGGCATTGAAAGGTTTACAGATTGAATTCTATGGAAAGACTTCACATGCTTCAGCTTCACCATGGGAAGGAAAAAATGCTTTAAATGCAATGCAACTGTTTTTTCATTCATTAGATATGATGCGGCAGCATGTTAAACCGGATATTAGAATTCATGGTGTTATAAAGGAAGGAGGAAAGGCACCAAATGTTGTTCCTGATTATACAAGAGCAGAGTTGTATATCAGAGGAAGTGAATTGTCCTACCTGAAAGAAATAGAGGATTGGGTTAATGATTGTGCAAAGGGAGCTGCGCTTTCATCCAGGACTGTGGAAAAAGTAAGCAAGCTTTGCCCGGATTTGAAGGATATTGCACCAAACAAAAGTGCTGAAGATATGCTTACCAGCAAATTTGAGCAATACGGCATAAAAGTCGATAGATTTTATGAACCCATGGGTTCTTCTGATATAGGTGAAGTTGATTATATTTGTCCAGCATTTCATCCCCTTATGTGTGTAAATGAAAAAATGTCATTGCACACCAAGGAATTTGCTGAAGAGATGATTACAGAAAATGCCCACAATGCAATAAAGTTCGGAGGAAGAATAATTGCTTCCTTTGTTATGGAAACATTACTAGACAATGAACTTTTATGCAATATAAAGAAGGAATATAATAGATACAGAAAATAACACATCATAACATTAACAATCAGCAGGAGGAAATCATGGAATACGGATGTCAGTCAATGGTTGGAAAAATCAAATCCATTTTAATAAAAAGACCTAGTGAGGCTTTTATAAGCCAGGAACATTTAAATGAAAATTATGAACAATTTAATTACTTCGGTTGCCCGGACTATGAAGGCGCTTCCGGAGAATATGAAAAATTTGAAAAAATAATTAAGGACAATGTTGAAAATGTATTTTATCTCCCAAAGGATGACAGAGCAGGTCTTGACTCGATTTACACACACGATCCCCTTAAGATAACTTCAAAGGGAGCAATTTATTTTCCAATGGGTAAGGAACTGAGAGGGAAAGAATATCTGGCTACTAAAGAATACTTGAAAAGTATCGGTGTGCCTACTCTGGGATATATTAAAAAGCCTGGCAAGATGGAAGGTGGAGACGTTGTGTGGTTGGATGAAAAAACTGTTGCCATAGGAAGAGGATACAGGACAAATGATGAAGGCATACGTCAATTCAGAGAACTCACAAAGGACGTAGTCGATGAAATAATTGTTGTTCCTATGCCTCACGGTGAAGGCGAGACGTGCTGCCTGCATCTTATGAGTATCATAAGCATGGTGGACAAGGATTTGGCTGTTGTTTATTCAAAATATATGCCTGTATTTTTCAGAGAGCTCTTAATGGAAAGAGGAATGAAACTTATAGAAGTTGATGACAAGGAATATGACTATCTTGGTTCAAACGTCCTTGCACTGGCACCGAGAGTTTGCGTGATTCTTGACGGCAATCCTGTAATAACTCAAAAGTTAAGAGATGAAGGTTGTACGGTTTACACTTATAAAGGTCATGAAATGTCTTTCAGGGGAACCGGCGGACCCACATGCCTTACATGCCCTATAACAAGAGAATAACGGAGAATGCTATGGATAATGTTGTTTTGTCTGGAATAGAAAAGGACATAAAAGAAATTCTTTATTCATACATTAAGGCTCAAAGCTTTACTAATACTGAAAAGGAAATTGAAGCAGAAAATTTTTTTATAAATTATTTTTCATCAGTTCCTTATTTTAAAAATACTGAAGGCTCCTACGGGAGATACAAAATTGAAAATGATGCCCTTAACCGTTCTGTTTGCTATGCTTTTTTAAAAGGAGAAGTAAATCACACAATAGTGTTCATCCATCACAGCGATGTTGTGGGGGTAGAGGATTTCAAGCTGTTGAAGGATTTTGCCTTCAGTCCTGATGAACTAAGGGCTGAACTCTTAAAAATCAAAGATACATTAAGCGAAGATGCAAAAAAGGATCTTTCTGACGGAACATTCCTGTTCGGGCGGGGAGTATGCGATATGAAGGGCGGAGGGGCAATTCAGATTGCTTTGATAAAGAAATACAGCGAACTTGAAAGCTTCAAAGGGAACATTGTTCTTATTGCTGTTCCTGACGAGGAAAATCTTTCGACCGGCATGAGGGCAGCCGTAAAGTTTCTCGATGAACTTAAAGTTAAACATAATCTGAACTACAGGATAATGATAAATTCAGAGCCTCACCAGAGAAAGGATTTTTCCCAGGGTATTTTTTCGGAAGGCTCTGTGGGAAAGGTTATGCCTTATGTATATGTGAGGGGAGTTCTGGCTCATGCAGGCAAAGCTTTTGAAGGACTTAATCCTCTCAATGTAATGAGCAGCATTGTCAGAAAAACAGAGCTTAACATGGAATTGAGCGATGTTGTGGGAAACGAAGCTGCTCCTCCGCCAACGTGGCTTTATTTCAAGGACAGCAAGACAGCATATGATGTTTCAATGCCTTTGAGTGCCAAAGGGTGCTTCAGCATATTGACATTGAAACAAACTCCACAGAGCATTATGAAAAAATTAAAAAACATATATGTTGAAGCTTTTAATGAAGTTATAGAGGACATGAACTGCAATTACAAAAAATTTGCAGAATCAACAAGACTCAAAAATACAAGATTGCCTTGGGAAACAATGGTTGTTAACTTCTCTGAGCTTTACAGGGAAGCAGAAACATCATATGGAGATGTTTTCAATAAAAAGTACGAAGAAAAAATTAAAAATCTTGAAACATTGTACAATAACAATGAGATTTCAATAATAGACTGCAACTTTCAGCTTGTTGATTTTGTGTATGGCTACATAGATGATTTGTCGCCGAGGATTGTTTACGGCCTCATACCGCCTTACTATCCTAATGTCTCAAATCTATATTTTGAAAATCTTGATGACACGTTTAAAGACATAAGTACAAAGTTAAACCAGTTTACTGAAAACCAGTTCAATCAGACATACACCAGGGAATACTTCTATACGGGAATTTCGGATTTGAGCTATACAAGCATGGACAACAGCAGCGAAGTGCTTGATGTATTAAAATCTTCCATGCCTCTTCTGAAAGAATTTTATGATATTCCGACTGATTCCGTAGAAAGAATTTCAATGCCCTGCATAAACATAGGTCCATGGGGCAAAGATTTTCATAAGCTGACAGAAAGAGTTTCAACGGAAGATTTGTATATAAGAACACCTCAAATTATAAATCATGCAATTTCAATAATATTAGGAAATTGACAAAATTACAATAAATAAATCGCTATGCTTACTATATTTAAAAAAATTGTGAATGAAGAATTCTCAGGAACAGAAGTAATAAAGTTAAGCCTCTTGAATAAAGGGTTTCTTTTAGTTGCCAATTGACAGTTTATGTAAATATTATTACAATATATTAATAAGTCAAAAAATAATTAATATCCGTGTGCGGAATAATTTGGGGGAGAATCATATGGAAACCAAGTTTCACTGTCAGAGCAATGCTGAGATTAAAATAGGCGGCAAATCATATGGAAATTTGTCAGCTCTTTTAAAAAGCCTTAAACTAAAAAAGTTGGGAAAACATTCATCTATTTATGTACAGAAGGAAGGATTCTTCAAGGTAACAGGCTATGTGGCTGAATACAGCGAGCCTCTTCCATGCTTTGACGCATCAGATTATGCATTTGAAAACCGTTGCAGGAGTGAGTTATTTTTTGTTGATTCATACGAACGTGCAAAAGAGCTTTACAGGGATTTTGAAAATGGATGCAGGGATAAAGTAAATGTTAATGATATTGAAAGACTGAGTTTTGTCAGAAATGATCCGGCAGATAAGTCCTATATCACGTATACTTATAATGAGAGGGAGTAGTTGCGAGGAGATAAATGGGATTAAATAAATAGATGACAGGACCGTCAGCTGAGATTAATTTTTAGCTGCGGTCTTTTTATTTTAATTACGGACAAATATAAATCAGCCTGGAAGCTTTGTGAATATTGACAATATTTTAGGCTGACTTTTTTTAATCTGTCATTTAGTTAAGTAAATTAATATAATGCATATAAAAGTTAAAAAAATATCGAAATATGTCAAATTGTTGTCTTTATCTTAAATAAATTTATTAGACGGCTTAATATTGAAATGTAATTCATGAATAAATATGAGCCGGTTCAGTGAATGACGTACTGAAATAGAACAAAATAATTTAATCGAACGAATAATAAAACGTATAAATAATAAAAATATATTTTAAATTTTATTGTTAAATGATTGACAATAATACCTATAGGTGTTAATATTTAGGCAATGTTATAATTTGGCAGTTTTGGCTGAAATGAAATATTATTGGCCATTACTATATAAGAATTTATTGAAGCTATATGTCTTGGGAAAGCTTCAATAGAATTTAAACATAAAATATATTGGAGGAAGGGTTAAAATGAAAAAGGCATTTAAGGTTGTATCTTTAATTCTTGTTTTGTGCATGATGTTTTCCATGGCAGCTTGTGCACCAAAAACAAGCGATACTACAACACAAGAGCAAACTGAGGAACAAAAACAAGAGGTGAATATCACTCCTATGAAAGCAGGAGAGTATGTTGTTGATGTTACTGGTATGCATCCGATGAAAGTAAAGGTAACATTAAGCGAAAAGGCTATTGAAGCAGTTGATGTGGTATCACACAGCGAAACTCAAGGGGTTTCTGATGCTGCGTTAAAAGAGATACCAGCTAAAATTGTAGAAAAGCAAAGCATAGGTATTGATGCTGTTTCAGGAGCTACAAGAACAAGCAGCGCCATAATCGAAGCCGCTACTAAAGCTATTGAACTGGCAGGCGGAGTTGTTGCCGAGTTTGATATTGTGGAAGCTGCAGCAGAGACAGGTGATGATTCAAGACCGCCGATGGGAACCAAGGATTTGCCGTCGGAATGGGATATGACTTATGACGTAGTGGTTATCGGTGGAGGATTTGCAGGATTATCAGCTGCTTACAATGCATCCACTCAAGGTGCAAGCACACTGCTTATAGATAAAATGCCGGTATTGGGCGGAAACTCACAAATAAACGGCGGCGTTTATGCTTCTTATACAAGTAAGATAGCAGATGAGCTTTATACTAAGCTTGGCCTTCAACCAGATACAGCTGAAAAACATATTGAAGATACCATTAAGGGCGGAGACTATATGGGTGATATAAAGCTTGTTAAAAACTTTGTATATGGTTCACCTGTAATGCTGAACATGCTGTTAGATAACGGACTTCAGGTGCGTGAATCTATTACCAGACCAGGCGGACACTATGGCTATCGTACATATACTACAATTAACGGTATAGGAGCAGATATTGTAACTGTTCAGAAGAAAATGCTTGAGAAAACATCAACTGAAGTTATGCTGAACACCAAGATGACTCAGATATACAGAGAGACAACAGGCGATCAAAGAGTAATAGGTATTAAAATTGAAACAAAAGACGGCATTAAAAACGTTAAGGCAGAAAAAGGTGTTATCCTTACAACAGGCGGATTCAGCGGCAACGTTGAAATGCGTTCAAAACACGTGCCTGCCCTCACCGCTGATCTACCTACTACAAACCATGTGGGAGCAACAGGAGAAGGTATAATAATGGCGCAGGAGGTTGGAGCAAACACTACACAAATGTCTTACATTCAGCTGTACCCATTTGCAAATCCAAACAACGGAGTATTGGATGCATACGCTGTTATTCCTTTCAGTGGTCCAAGTTCAGGAATAGTTTATGTTGATGTAAATGGGAAGAGATATGTAAACGAAGGTGAAAGACGTGACGTATGCTCAAGAGCAGCGCAGGAAAGCGGAGGATTCCCAACATTCTCAATTTTCGGACAGGATATAGTTGATAAGGCAGGATTTATTACTGAGTCACAGCTTCAAAGCGGAATGGAAGCAGAACGTATATTCAAAGCAGATACTTTGGAAGAACTTGCTGAAATAATCAATGCTCATCAATACAAGGAACAATCAATCAACATGAGCGGTGAAACACTAAAAGCTACTATTGATACTCACAACGGATATATTGATGCAGGTAAGGACCCTGACTTTGGAAAAGTTATAGACAAAGGCGTAATGCTGAAAACAGATAAAGGTCCATACTATGCAATTCCTCAGTGGCCATCAGTTCACCATACAATGGGAGGACTTACAATAACAGAAAGAACAGAAGTGCAGGATATATGGGGCAAGGTAATACCTGGTCTTTATGCGGCAGGAGAAGTTACCGGAGGTGTACACGGAACTAACAGACTTGGATCTAATGCCATTCCAGATGCTATGGTTCACGGATACATTGCAGGTGAAGTTGCAGTAACAGGAAATGTTCCTGATTTTGTTAAGTAATATTGGTTTGAAAAATTTAAGATAGACAGACAGGAAATATAAAAGCGGCAATTTATGTTTAAATAATAAATTGTCGCTTGTTATTTGATGATTACCTTATTCCAATGCACCGTTTAAAACTCTTACAATGTAGCTGTCTGCGGGAAGGAATATTGTTTTGTCACCTTTCATGGTTGTTTTCAAAGCTTCAAGGCTGCGGATGAATTCATAGTAGTTTGCCCTGTCTTCTGTTGAGTATGCATCTGCTATAATTTTCATGTATTCGCCTTCGCCTTCACCCTTGAGCTCTTCTGCTGTTGCTTCTGCTTTTGACAGAAGTATTCCAACTTCCTTGTCGGTTTCATTGACAACCTTGCTTGCTTCCAGATTTCCATCTGCCCTGTAGCTTTCAGCCATTTGCGTTCTTTCAGAAACCATTCTGTTGTATA
This sequence comes from Firmicutes bacterium UBA6113, assembly GCA_002422545.1. Taxonomy (GTDB): domain Bacteria; phylum Bacillota; class Clostridia; order Tissierellales; family Sedimentibacteraceae; genus Sedimentibacter. The sequence continues at coordinate 88,544 of DIWF01000021.1, forward strand.
CAGCAGCTTCGTTGTCTGAAGGAAGGTCAAGTCTTTTTATTTCAACGGCAATTGTTGAAACTCCGTAATTTTTAAGCTGTGCATTTACTATTTCAGTGATTTTTACGTTGACGTAGTCGATGCTTCCTTTGTCTGAGTTTATAATATCAGCTTGATTCATTGTTCCTAGCGTGTTTTTAACTGCACTGTAAACAACTGCATCAATACGGTTTTCCATTTCAGTAATTCTTGACACTGTCTTCATGAATGTATAAGGGTCGTCAATCCTCCACACTGCAAAGTTGTCAACAACCAATGTCTTCTTGTCTCCTGTGAGGACTTCTGAAGGAGGTATGTCGTACATCATTCTGTACTGTGGAATTGTTTCCACCTTATCAAGCATTGGAACCTTGAAATGAATTCCTGCTGTGTCCTGTATCTTTACAAATTTTGAAAATCTTGTAATATATGCATATTCATTTTCACGGACAATGTATGCAGTGTTTGTAACTGCAACCAATACTAAAATTAAAATGAACAATTTGAGGATGGTGCCAAGGCTGCTTTTCTTTTTAGGTTCGTTAGTTTCCTGCATTAGTTTGCACCTCCAGTGGTTGTAGTTTCTGTATCTGTGGTGAAGCTTTTCAACGGAAGCATTTTTTCAACTCCGCCTTCAGTGGAATCAACATAAACTGTAACTCCTGGCAATATTTCTTCAATTGTTTCCAGATACATTCTTGTCTTGGTAATATTTTTATTTTTTGCATATTCGGTGTACATGGCGTTGAATTTTGCAACATCACCTCTTGCTGCGTTGATTCTAGATTCCTTGTACGCTTCCGCATCACGGATAAGCTTATCGGCGCGGCTTTCTGCTGCAGGCAGTGTCTTGTTTTTATATGCCAAGGCTTCGTTTATCCTTGTTTCTTTTTCCTGCTTTGCTGTTTCAACGTCCTTGAATGCAGCTATAACTTCTGATGTCGGAGGCTGGCTGTCCTGGATTTTTACGTCCAGCACCTGTACTCCCAAATCATAATTTCCAAGTTTGTTCACTATCTTTTCTTTGATTTCTGCTTGGATTATTGATTTTTCAGTAGTAAGAACGCCGTCCACATTCTTGGAACCTATTATGCTTCTTGCTGATGACTGCGAAATCATCTTCAGAGTTTGTGAAGGTTCGTCGGAATTGTACAAAAACTTAACTGGATCAGAAATTTTCCACTCAATGAAGAAGTCAATGTTTACAATGTTGAAATCTCCTGTTATCATTTTTGCTTCATCAGGCACCGAGGTATTATCTGAGTAGCCTTGACTCTCGCTGCCGCTCTTGTAACCAATCTGCAATTTTTGAGTTCTGTTTACTTCAACCTTTGTTACTCCCTGTATTGGATATGGCAGCTTGAAGTGCAGACCTGCAGTTTCGACGCTTGTCACCTTACCTAGAGTTGTGACAACGGCTTGTTCTGTTTCTTCAACAGTGTACTGGCATGACAGTATTGCATATACAGCAACAATTACCAGCGGCAAGACCAACAGAGTCTTACCATGGAATTTGCGTCTTGGTTTTTTTTCTTTGAATTCGGGATTTTCAAATCCCTTTTCCTTTTGCTTTTGTAAAAAGCTCTGCAATTTAAAAAGCAATTCTCTGTAATCCATAGTTCCCCCTTAAAACGGTTTCCCAATAATGCAATTTTCAATGGATTTGACAATAATTTTAACCAAATCAGTAAATCCTGATGAAGTTTATTTACATAGTATTGGTATTTGAATTATATCATAAAAATCATATATATCCAAGGAATTATTATAAAACTCCGGAGTTTTGTAGTCCCAGGAATTAAATTGCCAGTGAACTACCGCCATTTTTATTGTTAAAAAATATAGTACATAATAATACAACAACTTGTTGCAAAACGTCACTAAACCATATATAATTTTGACGTTATGTCAGAAAAAGACCAATATTTTTTCGTAGTGTAAGTACGGCTTGAGAACGTCTTAAAAAAACATTGCAATTCTCAGGGAAGTTGTTAAAATGTAACATAGATAATTATAATACGAGGCAGATGATGGAAATTAATAAAACTATAGATAAAAGACATAAAAGAATAGTTGTAAAGGTGGGAAGCTCAACCCTCACTCATGACACGGGCAAGTTAAATCTTAGAATGATGGACAAGATTGCAATGGTGTTGAGCGACGTTAAGAATGAAGGCACAGATGTGGTTCTTGTAACTTCAGCAGCAGTTGCAGCCGGTGTTTCAAAACTGGGCCTTAAGGAAAGGCCAAAGACAACAAAAGAAAAGCAAGCAGCAGCATCTGTGGGACAATGTGAGCTCATGTTTGCCTACGATAAAGTTTTTTCACAATACAACCAGACGGTTTCACAGCTTCTTTTGACAAGGGATATAACTGAGAATCCACTGCTTAAGGAGAATGTAACCAATACATTTGAAACATTGTTCACATACAATGTTATTCCTATTGTAAATGAAAATGACAGCGTGGCAATCGAAGAACTTGTATACGGAGACAACGACACATTGTCGGCTGTTACGGCAAAGCTTGTGTGTGCAGATTTGCTCATTATATTAAGTGACATTGATGGATTGTATGACAGCAATCCTCAAAACAATCCTGATGCAAAATTAATCCCGGTTGTAAGGGAAATTACTGAGGAAATTGAAAGCGTTGCAGGTGGTTCGCAAAGTTCAGTAGGGACAGGCGGCATGGCAACAAAGATTGCAGCAGCAAAGATAGCTGTTGCAAGCGGCATTGATATGGCAATAGTAAACGGCAAAAGTCCGGAACTGATATATGACGTGCTTGATGGAAAGGCTGTGGGAACATTATTTCTAAAGAAAGAAGGTAAGTAAATGTCAGAACTTATAGCAAAGGGAAAAAATTCAAAAGAAGCTTCTTACGAGCTGATGAACATCTCAACTCAGCTGAAAAATGATGCATTGAAAAAAATAGCGGAAAACCTCGTGCTTCATTCGGCTGAAATAATTGAAAAAAACAAACTGGACATCAAAAATTACATGGACAAGGGAATGGGACCTCAGATGGTTGACAGGCTCATGCTCAATGAGGAAAGAATAGCGGCAATTGCTGAAGGCGTAAGGAAGATTGCTGAACTTGAAGATCCGGTTGGTGAAGTAATTTCCATGAAAAAAAGACCAAACGGTCTTCTCATAGGGCAAAAGAGAGTTCCTTTAGGTGTAATAGGAATAATTTATGAATCAAGACCTAATGTTACAGTGGATGCGGCATCTCTTTGCCTTAAATCATCAAATGCAGTTATGTTAAGAGGCTCCAGTGATGCCATCAATTCAAACAAGGAACTGGTGAAAATCATGAAAATGTCTCTTGCAGAGACAGGAATAAATGAATGTGCCATTGAGCTTGTAGAAGACACTTCAAGGGAAACAGCTTCACAGTTCATGAAACTCAACGACTATCTTGACGTGCTCATACCAAGGGGTGGGGCAGGACTGATCAAGACAACTCTGGCAAACGCTACGGTTCCTGTCATAGAGACGGGAACAGGAAACTGCCACGTATATGTAGATGAATTTGCAGACATTGAAATGGCATACAATATCCTTATAAATGCAAAGACATCAAGAACTTCCGTTTGTAATGCATGTGAAAGCCTCCTTGTACATAAAAACATCAAGGATAAATTCATGGCTGAAGCGGTTAAAATACTGAAGGATAAAAATGTTCAGGTAAGAGGCTGTGAGGAAACAGTGAAAATATGCAGCGATGTAATTCCTGCAACAGAGGAAGATTACGGAACGGAATTTCTTGACCTCATAATTTCAGTTAAGGTTGTTGAAAGCATAGATGAAGCAATCAAACACATCAACAAGTACGGGACGGGACATTCTGAAGCTATTGTGACTGAAAGTTACACAAATTCACAGAGATTTTTAAACGAGGTGGATGCTGCTGCTGTCTACGTCAATGCGTCCACAAGGTTCACAGACGGATTTGAATTCGGATTTGGAGCAGAAATAGGAATAAGCACTCAAAAAATGCACGCCAGAGGTCCTATGGGCCTTAAGGAACTAACAACTTCCAAGTATATAATTTACGGAAACGGACAAATCAGATAGCTGAAAAAGTTTGACATAGAATCAGCAAGAATTGAATATATTAACAAAGATAGGATAGTATAAAAATACTGTCCTATTTTTATACATACAGTTCCTATGAGGAGCATTTATACATAAAGATATATGCATAGGTAGTGTAAAATTATAAAAAGCTTTAGATAAAATATTGATTAAATTAGCATTATATAACTGACAATCACAGCCATTAATAAATTTACACTGTCTAGATAAAGTCTCATAACTAGAGAAAAATTAAGCACATAATCTGTACATTGCGAACATAAAATATATAAAAAAATTAAAAATTAAAATTTTAATGCTAAAAACTCAATTAGAATAAAAATAAATCATATATTAGTTTTTTATTATATATAATTATTGAAAAGAGGATTATTTTGATTAGAAATAATGCATAAAATTTAAATTTTTCATTGATTGTGTTTGATTTATATGCTATACTTCTATCAATTTAGTGAAATTAGGGAATGGAGGTGGTTTTATGCAAAAGGAAGATATACTTAGGAGTGCGGAAGCAATTAAGGATGAACTCATTAGGATAAGGAGGGATATACATGCTCATCCGGAAATTGGCCGACAAGAAAAGAGAACATCGGAACTTGTGGCAAATAAGTTAAGGGAATTAGGACTTGATGTTAGAACAAATGTCGCAGAAACAGGAGTAATAGGTACATTAATAGGTAAATATCCCGGAAAAACAATACTCATGAGAGCAGATATGGATTGCCTAGCAATGGAGGAGCTTAACGATGTAGAATACAAGTCTCAAACTCCGGGCTTGATGCACGCCTGTGGACATGACTCGCACACTGCTTGGCTGCTTGGAGCAGCAATGATACTATCGCAGTATAAAGATGAAATTCACGGAAATGTAAAATTTTTATTCCAGCCGGATGAAGAAAATGACGGTGGAGCAGAACGCATGATACATGACGGCGCTTTGGAAAATCCTCATGTTGATGCAGCAATAGGAGCTCATGTATGGCCTTCTTTAGAAGCAGGTAAGATAGGAGTCAAGTATGGCTCAATGATGGCGTCGCCTGACCGTATACTGATTAATATTTATGGTAAAGGTGGACATGGCGGGGTGCCTGACAGCTGCATAGATCCTATCACAACGGCATGCCAGGTTCAAATGGCATTGCAAACTATTGTGAGCAGGAGAATAAGTCCGGTTGAATCTGCGGTTGTAACAATTGCTAGGATAGAAGGGGGTACTACACACAACATAATTCCTGAAAAGGTACAGATGGAAGGAACTATAAGGACGCTGACATATGAGTTAAGAGAAAAGGTTCCTAAGATGGTAGAAAATATTATTAAGGGCGTATGCGAAGCAAATGGTGCAACTTATGAATTTATTTATGATCCGCATTACCCGCCGGTTGTGAATAATGATGAAATTAATGTCTTTATTGAAGAAGCAGGGAAAGAAATATTAGGAAGTGAAAATGTAGTCAGGCTGGTCAATCCAACTATGGGCGGCGAAGATTTTTCGTATTTCCAGCTTAAAGTTCCGGCATCATTCTTTGTTATAGGTACTTATAATCCTTCAAAGGGATTGACAAATCCTCTTCACAATCCTCGATTTAATATTGATGAAGATATACTTCCAAAGGCTTCAGCTGTTATGGCCCAATGTGCCATAGATTATCTTAATAATAATTAATAAACAGTGAGTAATTTATTTATATCTTAATTTAATAAATTTTTCTAAATGATTAAAAAAACAAGGAGGAAGTAAAATGGCACAAGCTAAGTTAAAGAAATCAAAGTTTGATAAGTTTCTTGATAAAATAGAAGAAATAGGCAATAAATTGCCTGAAGCTTTTATGATATTTTTGTATTTAGGTATTTTCATGATGGTATTATCATTAATTGCTTCACTTTTCAAAATGTCTGCAGTTCATCCGGTTACAGGGGAAACATTGGTTGTTCAAAACCTAATTTCAGTTTTTGGATTGACTAAGATTCTTACAAGTGCTGTATCAGGTTTTACAGGTTTTGCACCTCTAGGTGTTGTGCTTGTCTGTATGCTGGGCGTTGGCCTTTGTGAAAAATCAGGGCTGTTACAAATTGCAATCAAACACGGTCTGGGAAATGTTAAAGGGTCACCTATTAAGATTATTGTAATACTTATTATGTTATCTATACTTTCAATGGCAGCAGGAGACTCTGGATTCATCGTAATGCCTCCTCTGGGAGCCTTGATATTCTTATCAATCGGCAGAAATCCTCTTGCCGGCATGATGCTTGCGTATGCATCTGTTGCAGGAGCATTCGGCGGAAACTTTATACCAACATCTCTTGATATGCTGCTAATAGGTTTCACTGAAAATGCAGTACAGATTTCAGGATTACCTGCTGAAACAAACCCAATGATGAACTATTATTTCCAGCTAGCTTCCACAGTATTGGTTACTGGTGTTGGTGTATGGGTTACATTGAAATTTGTTGAACCAAGGTTAGGAAAATTGGAGAACGTTCAAGTAGAAGGACGTATAGAAGAAGTTACAGATTTACAGCGTAAAGGTATGAAAGCTGCAGGTATTTCCTTGTTAGTATTACTTGCTTTAGTAGTTGCAGGAACAGCACCTGTAAATGGTATTTTAAGAGATCCTGAAACTTTTAAAATTATAAGCAGCAAAGCTCCTTTGATGCAAGGACTGGTTGTAATAATTACATTGGCTTTCTTTATCCCTGGTATGGTTTTCGGAAGAATTACAGGAACTATAAAAGACTCAAGAGCAATGGTTAAGGCATTAAACCAGTCAATGTCAGAAATGGGCGGATATATTGCGCTTACATTTATGATGGCTTTGTTCTCAAATATATTTGCATGGTCTAACATGGGTATCGTCTTGGCAATAAAGGGTGCAAATGCACTGCAGGCTTCAGGTTTCCCAATTCCTGTTGTTATGATTCTGCTCATACTGTTCATCATTCCTCTTGATGTATTCCTTGCAAGTTCATCAGGAAAATGGGCAATATTTGCTCCTATATTTGTTCCTATGTTCATGTTCCTTGGATTCCACCCGGCATTTACTCAGATGGTATACAGAATAGGAGATGCAGTTATAAACGTATGTACTCCTCTGTTGGCATACTATATCATGATGCTGGAACTTGGCAGAAAGTATGATAAGAACCTTGGCCTCGGCACAATGGTCGCCACAATGCTCCCATACTCAATCTTCTACATGATTGGATGGATTATCCTTCTATTAATCTGGTACTTTACAAAGTTGCCGCTGGGACCTGGCGGACCGCTGTTGTTGCCATAGAATTTTGAATTAATACTAGATTTATTGCTAGGCAATATTTCAAAAATAAAAGCAATAATTAAAAAATTATTGCTTAGGTTGATAACAAAATTATTTAATTAATAAAACGGGCGGACACAAGATCCGCCCCTACAATTTTTGGTGAAATAGGTTGTCGTTACAATGTTTTTTATATTATTTGCTCGTCTTGAGCCATTCTATTGCTGTGTTTGCATAAACTGCCGAACCTATGTAGAATACATCTTCGCTGAAGTTTACTTTCGGATGGTGCTGAGGATACGGGAATCCTTGTTCAGGAGAGCCGCCGCCCAATGCCATCATAACTGAAGGAACTTTTTCGCTGACGTAGCCGAAGTCTTCTGAGCCTGTCATTTTACCTCCGGGAAATGCTTTTTCAAATCCCTGGGTGTTATCTTCGCCTAACAATTCGTTGTTTATTTTTACTACCTGTTTGTAAAGTTCAGGATCATTGTATACTGAAGGACATTTAATTCTGTATTCAACTTCTGCTTCTGCTCTGAATGTTGAAGCAACTCCCTTTGCAATTTCAACAACTCTTGTTTTCATGAATTCTCTATCATTGCTGCTGAATGCTCTTATGCTTCCTTCTATAAAAGCGGTGTCAGGAATTATGTTTGAAGCGTTTCCTCCGTGCATTTGTCCGATGGTTATTACTGCTGTGTTCGATGGTGAAATTTCTCTTGCTATTACTTCCTGGAGTGCCGTATGTATGTGAGCCATTACATTAAGAGGGTCTACACAGTCCTGAGGCATAGCTCCGTGACCGCCCTTGCCCTTTATATCTATGTGGAACATGTCTCCGGATGATGTGAAGTATCCAGAGTTAGGAATAATCAGTGTTCCGGCTGGAACAGGCATGCCTGAAAAAATATGGATCATAACTGCAGCATCAACTTTAGGGTTCTCCAGAACGCCTGCTTCTACCATGGCTATTGCTCCTGACAACTGTTCTTCAGCCGGCTGGAACATCAATTTAACTGTACCTTCAATTTCATCTTCATGATTTTTTAAAATCTGCGCAGCTCCTAAAAGCATTGCTGCATGTGTATCATGTCCGCAAGCATGCATGTTTTTTGTCTTGGATTTAAATTCAAGTCCATTTTCTTCCACTATGGGAAGAGCATCCATGTCAGCTCTTAACAATATTGTCTTGCCTTCCTTTTTGCCGCCTGCCAATGCAACCACCGCTGAATTGGTTATTACCTGAGGTTCATAGCCCATCGATTTCAGTCTTTCAATTACATATGCCGTGGTTATCGGTAAATCCATTCCAAGCTCAGCATTCTTATGAATGTATCTTCTATCTTTGACTATGGAATCCTGCAGAGATTTTGCTTCTTCTAAAATATTAGTCATATGATCACCCCTTATTTTAATTTTCTGAAATTCATTATATAGCAATGGTTTTTAGAAGTCAAAAATATTTACAAAAATGTATATAAATAACTTAAGGGTTACATCTTCCGCAGGGGGTGTAGCCTTGGTCTATGGCAGTCTGCCTTATGGTGAAAAATATCTTGTTTGATTCTTTCATGTCGGCAACAGAGCTGCAGTCAGGTTTGTGGAAAACAAGGGAATTATTGTTTCCAACATAATTTGTTTCGGAAATTGCTGAAGGTTCTTTGACCTCAGTGCCCGGAACTGACTGAGTGTCTGAATTCCCTGGAGTAGATAAAGGAATTTCTATAATTTCATCGCTTGTTATAAAGATGTCCTGTCCATCTGATACGGCCACTATTGTTCCCAGTTCATCAGTCCTGTAAACTTCAGAGCCTATGTCTGAAAGTCTGTTCAGTGTTTCAATGTGGGGATGCCCATAGCTGTTGTCTTCTCCGCATGATATGATGGAATATTCAGGAGTGACAGCCTTAAGAAAATCAATGCTGGAGCTTGTTCGCCCCCCGTGATGGCCTACTTTCAAAACATCTGAATCAAGATTGAAACCTCCCCCAAGCATTTCCAGTTCAGATACGCTTTCAGCGTCTCCTGTAAACAAAAATGATGTATTATCATACTCCAGTCGTGCAACTGCAGAATATTCATTGAGCTCAGAATAATACATGCTCTTTGGGGATAACAGTTCCAATTTTAAATCAGGACTGTTAATTATTTTTAATCCCGGTTTTGCAAATATTGTTTCAATGTCTTTGTTTTCAATTGCAAGCATTGTGCTCTCATATAAATTTGAGCTTGCTAACACATCGGGCATATAGATTTTTTCTACGGTGAAGTTGTTTATAATTTCTTTTGCAGAACCAATGTGATCTTCATGGGGATGGGTTAAAATAAGGTATTCTATGTCGTCCACATTGAGATTTTCCAGGTAGTTTTTTATATAACTGCCATCTCCATAATTCCCTGCATCAATTAGGACTTCTTCTCCGTTTGGCAGCTGTATGAGCGTGCAGTCAGCCTGGCCCACATCCAGGAAGTACACAATAAGCCCTGAATTCTTATCTGATGTATTGCTTGTGTCTTGGCTTGTGTTGGATACCTGTTCTGCATTTACTCCGCATGATGCTAAAACATAAGTCATCAGTGCCAAAACTAAAATCAATATATTTCTTTTAATGCTTTTCATAAAGTCATCCTCTTTCTTGTTTTATACTATGTTATGTAAAGTTTTATTGTGCGATGAGTACAATAACAATAAAAACCGGTCAGCATCCGGTTTTTGAAAGAGCTTACTGCTTCATAACATTATGTAATAATTGTATCACAATCGTGAAAATTTTGAAATGTTTTATATTGAAATAAATAGTTGACAATACTAAGCTCATGATGTATAAAACAAATTAAATGAATTGAATATTCTCTTGATCCGGTGCAAGAATAATATAATTATGATTGAGGAGTTTCTAATGAACTTTGTTGTTTTTGATTCGGAATTTAATCAAAATATTAAAGCCATGACGGACAGCGATAAAAGGTCGGTCTATCCTTTTGAAATAATTCAAATAGGAGCAGTTAAGCTGGATGAATGTTTGAATGTTGTTGGTATATTCAATCGTCTTGTTAAGCCTACAATTTATTCAAGCATTCTCCCTTTCATAACAAAGCTTACAGGCATCGAAACAGAGCACCTAATGGACAAGGAAACATTTCCGTCTGTTTTTACCGAATTTACTGACTTCGCAGGAGTTGATGCAGTTCTTTGCATGTGGGGAATGTCTGATATAAAGGAACTGTTCAGGAATTCATCATACCATGGTCTTGATTTGACACTATTGCCCAAAAGGTACATTAATCTTCAGCACCATGCGTCTATATATTTTAATTCTCAAAAGAAAAATCCGCTGAGGCTTCAACACGTGGTTGAACTCATGAATATTCCTGTTTCTTCCGATTTTCATGATGCACTTAACGATGCGTATTATACAGCAGAAATTTTTAAGAGATTGTACAATTCTTCAGTTGAAATAAAAGACTACGATCCGGATTACGTGAGACCAAGAATAAGTAAGCCTAGGAAAAAAATCGACACTGAAGGATTGCTGCAGCAGTTTGAAAAGATGTATCAACGTGAATTGACTCCGGAAGAAAAATCAATCATTATCTTGTCATACAAAATGGGAAAGACAGGGCAATTTTTAAAATGACGATTAATTGTGTTTTATATTTCTATCAATGGGTATCATTAAATTAGTATAAATATTTTGGAGGGAATATGTCAAAACTTTTTGCAAGCTATATTATAAAGGATTTGGAATTGAAAAATAGAATAGTAATGGCTCCTATGTGCATGTATTCCGCAAGCGATGATGGGAAGGTCACTGACTGGCATATCATACATTACGCCTCAAGAGCAGTTGGAGGAGTGGGACTTATAATCCAGGAAGCAACTGCAGTTGAATCAAGAGGAAGAATATCATCAAATGATTTGGGTATATGGGATGATTCTCACATAGATGGACTTAAAAGAATTGTTGACACAGTCAAATCAAATGGAGCAAAAATTGGAATTCAGCTAGGTCATGCAGGAAGAAAATGCGAAGCTGAAAGCGAAAAAATAATTGCTCCAAGCCCAATAGCATTCAATGAAGAATATAGGGTTCCTGATGAAATGGCAAAGGAAGATATTAAGACCGTAGTTGAAGCATTCAAGGCTGCAGCTCAAAGGGCTAAGCAGGCTGGGTATGATGTGCTTGAAATTCATGGGGCTCACGGTTATCTTATAAATCAGTTCCTGTCTCCTGTTACTAACAAGAGGGCTGATGAATACGGCGGTTCACCTGAAAACAGAGCAAGAATTTTAAAGGAAATAATACGTGCTGTTCGTGATGTTTGGCCTAAAGAAAAGCCGCTCATGATGAGAGTCACTGCCGAGGATTATGTTGATGGAGGAAATCATCCTGACGACCTGGCGGAATTGATCAACCTGGTGAAAGAATACGGTATTGATTTGATAGATGTAAGTTCAGGCGGTGTTGTGAGCGTAGCTCCAAAAGCATTCCAGGGCTACCAGGTAAAATTTGCCGAAATCATAAAGGAAAAGACAGCTCTTCCTGTTGTCGCAGGAGGACTGGTAATAGATCCAAACATGGCTGAAGAAATTCTTCAGAATAACAGAGCAGACTTGGTTTTCATTGGAAGAGCCCTTTTAAGGAATCCATACTGGCCTTTGCAGGCAGACTATGAACTCAGCAATGAAGCAAACTGGCCTGTTCAATATGAAAGAGGAAGACTCAGAAAAAGATAATCGTATGAGAAATTAAAAAGACCGCGAGAGCGGTTTTTTAATGCAGCTATTTAATTGACGTTTGTTCTATAAAATCAGCAAAGAGTTGAATTGTACTGATGCATTTATCCACGCCAAGTTCCTTGAACATGTTTATGTTCTGGGGATTATTCACAATTGAAAGCGTGGTTTGTATGTTGAACTGCTTTTTGGAAATTTCACATATGATGAGATTTGAAGCATCATTTCCCGTAAGCGCAATCACTGCATCCATGCTTGAAGCATTTGCACTTTCAAGTACAGAAGATTTGGTGCCGTCCCCGCATATGGAAAATACTTCATGGCTGTCAGACAACATTTCGCATAATTGTTTATCTGTATTGATAATTGTTACATCATGTCCGTTGGATTTCAATAATTTTGCTAAATATCCCAGCTTCATATGACCGCCGACCAATAATATTTTCATACAGCAATACTCTCCTTATCCGAAATAATTCGTTTAAATTCGTTTTCTGAAAGAACACACGGGCATATGGATGTTATGTCCATATCGGAACACAAAAATTTTTTTGCGGGGTCATATATTCTTACGACAACTTCGTCTGCGTTATATAAATGCTTGGACATCTGTCCAAGCATTATATTTGTGTTGTCATCATTGGTTGATGCAATGATTATACTTGCTTTACCTGCACCTGCAAATTCAAGCAGGTCAATGTCTGCGGCATCTCCTGTTATTGTAAAACCATTAAATTCAGGGTGCAGCTTTGAAAATGAATTTTCATCTATATCAATAACATGTACATTCATGTTTTTCTTTTGCAGGAAATCAGCTATTTTTGAACCGAACTCACCGCATCCTGCTATGACTGCCAGTTTTTTGTTTTGTTTTTTAAAAATATTCATTTTATTCACCTCTTGTTCAATTGTACAAAATATTATATAAAGACAGTATTAACATATAACAAATAATATAAAAAATGTATTAAGGGATAACGACAAAAAATGTTTATTCATCTGCAAACCTGTATCCTATGCCAACTTCCGTCAATATGTATCGCGGCTTAGCAGGATTCTTTTCAAGTTTTCTCCTTATGTTTGCCATGAATACCCTGAGAGACTGCATATCACTTTCAATATATGAGCCCCAGACTTGCTTCAATATATAATTGTGAGTAAGTACTTTGCCGGCATTTTTAACAAGGAGAGTAAGCACGTTGTATTCCATGGGCGTGAAATGCACTTCTTTGCCTTCTAATAGTACAATGTGCTTCTCTAGGTCTATTTCAAGGTCAGCAACTTTGTATATTACGGGAACTTCAGTTCTTGAATTTCCCTTGTGTCTGAAAACAACCCTTATTCGAGCCAAGAATTCCTTTATACTGAATGGTTTCGTAAGGTAATCATCTGCTCCTGCATCGAGCGCTTCTACTTTTTCATTGTCCTGGTCTCTTGAAGACACAACAATTATGGGAATATCAGAAAAGCCACGAACTGTTTTTATGATATCTATTCCATCCATATCAGGCAGGCCAAGATCGAGTATTATCATTGAGATGTTCTGGGTTGCAATGATGTTCATGGCCTCTTTTCCGGTTGAAGCTTCCATACAGTCATAATCCTGTGATTTTAATGAAAAATTTATAAAGTTCCGTATTTGTTTGTCATCTTCGACTATTAAAAATAACATCCGTTACCTCCTATGCTTTCAAGTAAAATTTGAAGGTTGCACCGCCTTCTTCATTATTTTCTACGTAAATTTCACCGCCATGATAATTAATTATGGCCTTGCATATGGGAAGGCCCAAACCCATTCCATGTCTGGAATCAGGTATCTTGTTGCTGCCAACGTAAAACATCTTGAATAGATTAGGAAGGTCATTTTCATTGATGCTCAGGCCGTTGTTGTATACTTCAAACCATACCTTGTCACCTTCTGGCCATATGGATACAATAATTTCATTTTGAGGAGTTGTGTGCTTTATAGCGTTGTCGACTAGGTTTATAAGAACTTGCTCTATAAGCTTTCCATCCATGGGCACAAACAAAACTTCATCCGGTAGATTTATTGAAACTTTGTGATTAGGATAATATTTAGACGCACGGGCAATTGACTCTGCAACAATTTCTTCTACTGCTTCTTTTTTGATATTGAGTGCCAGTCTTCCTTCCTGAATTCTTGTCAGGCTTAAGATGTTTTCCACCAGCTTTGTAAGCCATCTTGAATCTTCATATATTTCGGAAACAAGCTTAAGGCTTGCTTCTTCATTGAGGCTGTGGTACAACATTTCCGAAGCACCTGTTATTCTTGTCAATGGAGTTCTCAAGTCATGTGAAATGGATCTAAGCAGGTTATTTTTGAAACGTTCATTTTGTGTTTCCGTATTGGCGTTTTCTTTTTCCTCTATAAGAATTTCTCTTTCCATGGCTATGGTTATCTGCATAACAATTGAATCAAAAAGAAATTTTTTGCTCTCTATCATTTCACCCATTTCCTGAGGAAAACAGATGTAGCTTATACATCTCCCACGAATGTTAATGGGGAAGGAATGATGACTCTTAACAATTATTTCAATTTCTTCCCAGTCTGCTTCTATGTTGTTAATATCAAAGCATCCTTTTTTTACTGTAAGAATTTGAGATTTGCAAGACTTGTCATTTACTAGAATACAGTAGATATCACATCCAAAAAGGCTTGACAGACATTTAGAAGATACTTTGGCAACATCCAAAACTTCGCTGGTTTTAGCAAGTGAGCTTGTAAGGCTGTATAAAATGTGAGCCTGTTTTTCCCGGTCATCAGTCATTTCCTTTGAATGCAGAAGTTTACTTGTCAGTGCGCTTGTAAAAACAGCGGAAGCCAGCATAACAATAAATGTAAAATAGTATGATTTATCTTCAACCTTGAACGTGTAAAGAGGAATGGTGAAAAAATAGTTGAAAGACAGTATGGAAATAACTGAAGCTACGATTCCATAAACATATCCTTTAGTATATCTTGATGTTATCAGTACTGAAAGCAGGTAAATAACTACAATGTTTGCTTCAGTAAACCCAAGGTGCTGAATCATCAGCGACAGTAAGGTGCTGGATACATTAAGGGAAATGGTTATAGCACATTGTTTAATTATATTTGAATAATTCTTTCTGTCTGAAGTTAACATCTCATTCCTCCTGGTAATTGATTGTCAGTATATAATAATTGCCAGACACGCTGGCGCTTCATGGGCATTCCATCTATTTATTTGACCTGATTTCAATAAGGAACAATGCCATAAGCGATGCTGCCAAGGCTGCCGATAAGGCAGCAACAGCAATTTTCGTTGAAGAAATCTGCTCATCTTCGCCATGACCTGTTTCTTCAATTTCCAGGGTTATGCTGTGTATATCCGCTTCTCCTCCATGCTCTTTGCATGCCCTGTTAAATGTGCCTGATATTTTCAGAACATCTCCCTTATATTTATAGTTTCCGAAATATTTAATCTTTTGTGCCTCTGATGAACTCATCCAGATACCTATTGCGTTTGTGCTGTCATTGATGTTTATCCAGGAATGACTGCCCCTGTTCATGGCTTCTCCCACTGCTTCACCTGAAACAGTTACTTCCTGCTGGTCAAGTTCTGCTGCATTTTCAATAAGATAGCTAATGTCAATAATTTCACCTGTATCATATGCATAGACATTTTCTGAAAATGAAATTATAAATGCTGTTACTATGATTAATGTTTTAATTTGCTTAAGCATGCTTTTTTAATACCTCCAAAAATATACCCAATCAGCGCAAATGCGGAAATAAATTCAAGCCTTCCAAGGTACATGGTAACAATGTAGTAAATTTTTAATACAGCAGGCATTGAGGCTGCAGTGATACCGATGCTCAGGCCCACATTTCCTGTTATGGATGCCGATTCAAATGCTGATTCTGAAAGGGGATAACCGTAATATGTGCCAAGCATTGTGCCTACTGCAAATGTAGTCATGTAGCAACATATTATAATTGCTGAGGATTTAATAGCCCCGTCTTCCAGGATGTAGTCCTTGATGTGGTGGAATTTATAAAGTCTCAAATTTCTTTCCGAGGACAGGATTTTTTTTATATCCATGATTAATCCCTTAAAGACAATTCCAACTCTTAATCCTTTAAAACCACCGGCTGTTGAACATGCAGAACCTCCTATGAGCATGACAATGATCAAAATCATGATGCCAAAGTCGCCCCACTCAAGGGCGAACTGTCTTGCATATATAGAACCAAGCCCGGTTGTTGTGTGTGCTGAAAGTATATTGAACACAATTCTTCTAAAACCCATGACAGCATCTGAATATGCTTCAATTTTTGAAAGCCACAAAAGTGCAATCATTGAGGCGGCAAAGGATGTTGCGAAAAAACTTTGTGTTTCTATGTTTCTGTAAATTTCTCTGCTGTTTCCGTGCCAAATTGCATAATGCAGCCCGAAGTTTAGTGAACCAAGTATGAATATGATCATGGCTATGATTTCATATGAAGCGCTGTGGTAATACATTATATTTTGAGTCATAGGCGCAAAGCCTCCTGTGCTCCATGATGATTCAAATATATAAAGAGCATGAAGGAAAGCTGATACCGGACGTAAACCTATTATTATTCCATTGATCCAAAGTGCTGAAGTTCCGATAATCAGGTAAACCATACTTATTTTCCATATTTGTCTTGCAGTTCCTTTTACGTTGGGGACAAGTTCTACATCTTTTCCCTCACCCGCATAAATTTTGTACGCTCCTCCTGTTTCTTTTACTAAAAGGGAAAGAGCAAGAACAATCATCCCCTGTCCTCCAATGAATGTTAGAAGGTGTCTCCACATGTTAAGTCCGTTTGACAAGTGGTCCAGATCCTGTGTTAGAACAACTCCGGTAGTTGTAAATCCGCTCATTACATCAAATACTGCATCCAGAAGCGATAGGGTATTGCCGCTTAATCTGTATGGTATGGCGCAAAGAACTGCCAGCAGTATCCAGGACAGTGATGCCACAACAAATCCATGCTTCCACTGAATATTTGCCTTGCTTTTCTTGGCTTTTATGCCGTACGACATCAATGCAAGGCCGGCAATTGTGGATATTGACATGCTGATTATGAAATCAAGCAGAGGATTCCATTCCCTGAACAACAGTGATGTTAATATTGGTATGGTCATCAGAGCTGTTACTATGAGCACTATAAAACCTGTGTAGTAACTTATGATACCCATGTTTTGGTTTTTAATTTTAATTGAACTCATTATTATCACCTCATTATCAAAAAAGCAGCACCAAAGGTCAAGGCAACATACGCTCCTATTGTGAGAAGTTCTCTTGTAATTCCCTTTAATTCCATTTTATTTAAAGGCATCATATCCTCCTCTTATTCATTTTCCTTGTTATTTCAGACAAAGCAGCCCTGCTTGCAACTATCAGTACCTTATCCTTGTCAATAATTTCTGTGCTGCCCCTGGGATATATCACATTGTCATCTCTTAATACTGAAACAATCACGCATTCTTCAGGCATAGAAAGTTCTTTGATCATTTTGCCTCGCCATTCACTGTAGGTGTCTATAATCAATTCGGCTATTACCATGGATCCCCGTTCAATTGTGCTCACAATTCTGTACTTGTTCTTATCAAGTTCGCACTCTATTAAGTTTGCAATTACTTCGGTGCTGCATACTATGTTGTCGATTCCCAAGGTTTTAAACATTTGTATGTTTTTGGGGTTATTTACTCGGGCTATTGTTTTAGCTGCATTGCAGTTGAATTTTGCTATCTGGCATATGACTAAATTTTCTTCGTCAGTTCCTGTTACAGCTGCAATTATTTCTGCTTCATCTATTCCTGCATCCATTAAGACATCGAAATTCGTTCCATCTCCGCATATAACTTCCGCATTTGTATCTTCTGCTATTTTGAGGCATGTTTCCTTGTCTCGTTCTATAACTACCACATCATGATTTTTTTCAAGCAATGTTCTGAAGAGATTTGAGCCGACTTTTCCTCCACCTATTATTATTGTTTTCATAAAATCGTCCCCTTTTCCACCATATTGATTAGCGTATCCATGTTCTTTTTTTGTATAGTGCATATTATTCTGTCACCGCTGTGAACAATTTGATTTTTTTGAGGAATAAGCTTGTCTTCTCCGCAAACAATGAAAGATATTATGCAGGAACAGAACTTTTCTATGCTGTCCACTGTTGCCTTCATTTCTTTACCCACAAGAACATCTACAATTTCAAAATCTTCATCTATGCTATGAATCACATTCACCTTGTTTAAATTAAGCATCCTTTTTAAATTTGCAATTCCTATGTTAATTGTTTTCAAGGTCTTGATTCCCAGTTTATCGTAAATATATTCCTTGCCGGGTTCGCTCACTCTTGATATGACACTTGGAACATGATATATTTTTTCGGCAATTAAAGACACGGTAATATTAATATTATCATCAGAGGAAACGGCCAATAGAGCATCAGCCTGATTTATTCCTGCTTCCATAAGTTTGTCATTGTCAAATTCTATGCCTTTTAACCTTAAACCGTTAAAACCTGTTCCCAGAACGCCTAATTTATTGCTGTCACGATCAATAATGCAGACATCATGGCCTTCATCCGACAGTTGCTTTGCCAGATTGCTTCCAAGCCTTCCGCAGCCAACTATTATTATATACATTTTTTCACTCTTTCTGATTTGAATTCGCTGGAACCTTAATTAAATAGACCAGCAGATTATTTATTTCATATGCTAACAGAAACACTATAAATTTGGTGTAAAGAAAACTACCAGAATATAAATATTATATAAAGATTGTGCTTAAAAATAATGTTTAAATAAAGTCAAGCGCAAATTTCCTGTTGATGTGACTGTTCAAGTGTAGTACAATCAACTGGAAATAGATTACCAAAATGGGGATATTATGATGAACAGGGGAACAGCTATAATAGCTGAAGATTCAGGAAATGTGGTTAATTTCAGAGTTTTACGCAGATGCAACTATCCGTACGTATTCATCTGGGTTGTTTATTATGCCTGGGTTATTGTGTTTACAACATGGTGGACGGCATCGCCTCTGTTAGACAGAGTTTATGGTGTTGGAATAAGGAACATTCTTCATTCCGTGAACCTAATTTCTTCTGCTGTCTTCGTGTTTGTGATTAAGAGAGAATGGTATGCATGGACGGCAAAAATTGGATCAGTGTTTATATTGGCCGGAATGGCATCATTTTTGATGTTTAAAAATGAATTTCCTTTGTTGTCGGCTTCTTCTGCAGCCATTACGGGAATTTTTCTTGGCTGCGTAAACATAAGCATTTTGATTCCATTTGTTTTTATTCTGAACAACACAGAAAAGTTTTATGCTGTTGTCGGAAGCAATATATTGATCAATATTCTTTCAATCATCAAGGATTCTTTAGAGAGCAGCTCTATTCCGGGAGCGGCAGGAGCATTATTGTCTTTTGTTATGCTTGCTGCGGGTCTATGTGCTGTTTTGTATTTTAAGGAAGATACTGAACTATTTGAGTGCAATAAATCTGTAGTGATGCCTTCAAGAATTTACATGACTCTGGTCATAAACTGTGTTTTTGCTGTGCTGTGCAAAGGGATTGCCAAGGGAATGCTTAACTCCGCAGCAGCAACATCAAATATGCCTATCATGAACATATACTACTTAGGAGGTCTTATGGGCTGTGTTTTATATTTCACAGTCTACAAGCGCACCCAAAAGGCAATACATCTGGCATGGAACATTACTTTCGGTTCAATAACAATGGGTTTTTTATGTTTTTCATTCATAAGCCGTATTGAAGTTCTTACTGCTGCATTTTCCATATTTATAGGCATAGGAAGTACCATCGGAATGATAAACATGTACTATATACTTGGAGTTATAGGCAAGAAATACAACAGTTTCAGGTATGTGAGGCTGTCAATACTGTTTATAGGCATCTGCGGAGGCCTGGGTGGAGTGTTGCTTGGAAATCTGATTTATGAAGTTAATGTTTTCAGCCTGTCGGTCATTTCATCATTGATATCAGCTGGAATAATGATTGTTTTTCTCATTATTTCACCCATACTGACACGCACTTATTACAGCGATGAATGGGCTGACGATTCACAAAAAATAGAAATAGATAACGACCACATGAGCATGTTCAGGAAGTATTCTTTAAGTAAGAGGGAAACTGAAGTGTGCAAACTTCTTCTGGAAGGGTACACTCTGCGGCAGATATCTGCAATCATATCCATTGCTTATCCCACAGTTAACACATACTGCACATCGTTGTATAGAAAATTAAAAATTAACAGCAGGACGGAACTATTTGTGTTGTTTAAGGAGTATCCAATAAAAAATAAGCCTCATTAAAACTAATGAGGCTTATTTTTTTGCTCTGATTTGAACTAATGAATAGACTAATTATACTTTCGGGCAGAAAATATAATCAATGATTTGGAAATTACGGAGGCGGGTATGTTTGATAAACTGAAAAAAATATTAATTCCAGACAAAAACAACAGCGAAGAAGTCGATGAAGTACATATTGCCGGCATGAGAGAGCCGGATATTGACAGTGAACGACTTGAAAGAGTATCAAGGCTCACTCCTCGGGAATACCAGCTGTACCTGTTGCTCCTGGAAGGCTATTCCCTCAGAGAATGTGCAGACAGACTCAATGTAAAGTATCCAACAGCCAATACGCACATGACCAGCACGTATAAAAAGCTCGGAGTCAAAACAAGAGCTGAACTTATCATTAAGTACAGAGACATAAGAAATCAAGGGGGAAAATTATGAAAACAAAATTATATTTAGCAGTAACTATTGAAGAAGTACAAGAAAACTTTGTAATGAAACTCAAAACAAATTTAAATTGAAAATTTGTTTTGCCATAATAATATATGTAAATTATAAGGAGGGAAAAATGAAAAAAATTACAGCTTTACTGATGGCAGCAATGATGCTTTTTTGTGTGCCTGCTGCATTTGCAGTTGAATTACCTGAGGGTGTTCCAAGTACCCTTGCAGCTCCAACCATAAGCAATATGGAGCTTTTGAAAAATGAGGACGGCGTTCCGTATTTCCGAATGGAAATTACAGTGCCAGGTTCGGTTATCGAGCTGGACGAAGCAAGACCAACTGACGGATGGGTTGACGTTGAACTGGAAGGAACATACGGTGAAGGGGAGAATCAAGAACCCTTAGCTGACGGAGGGGGACTTTATGTATGGGTAAATGAGGAAAATGCTGTTCCGGGAAAAGCAAACACATACTATGCAACATTTGAACTGATTGATGAAGGAGGCATGACTGAAACTGACATCAAGGCAAAGGCTTATTCTTTCAGATACAGATTCTCTTACACCTACTACTACGGAGATGGACCGGGAGAATGGGATTACGTGTACTCTCCATGGTCCAATGAACTTGCAAACAAATCTGAAAGCTTCTACCAGGATGCAAGCTCATGGGCAGTGGGTGAACTTGATAAGGCAAAAGCAGCAGACTTGATTCCGGATATATTGATGGGAGCAGACATGACAAGGCCAATCACAAGAGAAGAATTTGCAGAGCTTGCTTTGGTTCTTTATGAAAAAACATCGGGAATAACAGCAGAAACTGTGGCAGCCAATCCTTTCACCGACACAACAAATCCACAGATACTGAAGGCTTTTAACATAGGCGTGACACAGGGCACTTCACCCACAACATTTTCTCCAAATGTATTAATAAACCGCGAGCAATGTGCCACAATGCTTTTCAGAACAATCAAAGCTATTGCTCCTGACGGAGATTACAGCATCGAAGGAATAAAGGATTTTCCTGACCAGGCGAATATTTCCGAATATGCAGTGCAGCCCACAAAATACATGTCAAAGCTGGGCATAATAAAGGGTGACGCTTCTACAGGCAGCTTCATGCCAAAGGCAACAACAACAGCACAGCAGGCTTCCGGTTATGGAATGGCAACAAGAGAAGCAGCAATACTCATGTCATTCAGAACTTATGAAAAGATGAAATAAATCCTGTTTTGCGGGAGGGCAGTGACCCTCCCCTCATAATGAAAATTTTCATCAAAAGAAGTTCCAACAACGGAACTTTTTTATTTTTAAAACTAGTAAAATTATACATGACTAAATAATTCATTTTTGCAGAAAATATTGATATTAAGGAGGTTAACTATGGAAAATGGTAAAAACACTGTAGATTTCCTGTCAGAAATATATCGCGGAGCTAAAATGGGAGTCGAAACAATCAACAACCTTTTGACAAAAGTAGATAACAACAACATATATGATGAGTTAAAGTACCAGCTCAGAACCTATGAGGAAATTGCCAATGAAGCATGTACTGAACTGGAACGAAGAAAAAGTGAGCCTAAGGATATTTCAATGTTCAACAAGATGAGCGCAAAAATGAGCGTAGGCGTCAACACCTTAATCAGCAACAACCCATCCCATGTGGCGGATATGCTTATCAAGGGAAACACAATGGGCGTTACAGAAATGACAAAAAGTTTAAATACCCATCAATGTTCAGATAAGGAAATTCAGGCATTTGCAGACAGGTTTATAAAGCTTGAGCAGGATAACATCGACAGGCTTAAAAAGTTTTTGTAAAGGAACGAAGCGACCAAGAAACCGCTGAAGCGGTTTTTTGGTTATGTTTGGATATTGTAGTATTATTGTTTAAGTTTATGGAATAATGGTATATATAAATCATAGCCAAATATATATTAATAATGATATTTTGAGAGCAAGGCTAGGTGACGGGAGATTATATGAAAAAAATATTTGGATTCTTAATTAAATTTTTTGCTTTCATAGTTGTTTTATCAATTGTGTTTTCCGGTGCCGCATATTGCGGATATTTATATATTACTCCTTCAAGCGTCATTAGCCTGAAGGGCAGCCCTTCAATCAGGTATTCCGTAAATTCTTTCAATAGAGTAATCAAGGTAGAAACCGACGAGAGTAACATGGAAATCAGCAACATGATAGAAGGCTTAAGCCTTAACAACAAAAACATTACGGAGGCTGTTCAAAGAACTCTTGAAGGAATATCAACAGGAGGATATGTTTCGCAGTACAACAATTCAGGATTTGTATTGTCTATTTCTGACACAGATGAAAAAAAAGCCAACGATTTGATGGAAAAACTAAAGAAGGACGTGCAGATTTATCTTGACGGCAAAAGTGAAGTTGAAAACGTAAAAATTGAAACAGCCGTCAATGTTACTCAGAACAGCACAGAATGAAAAAAAAATTCCGGATAATCCGGAATTTATTTATTTCATTATATTTTGTGGTTTTCCCGCCAAAAATGCATTTACGTTGTCAAATACTATGACTGCTCTTTTTACCAAAGCTTCCTTTGTTGCAAAGGCAATGTGAGGTGTTGCAATCAAATTTTTAGCTGATAAAAGTGGGTGGTCTTCAGCAACAGGAGGTTCAACTTCAAACACGTCAACGCATGCTCCTGCTATTTTGCCTTGATTTAAAGCATCTGCCAAGGCTTGGCTGTCAACGACAGGTCCTCTTGCTGTGTTGATGAGAACTGCATTTTTCTTCATCAATGATAATTTTTCTGAATTTATCAAGCCCTTTGTCGTATTGTTTAATGGAACGTGAAGAGACACTACATCGCATGTTGAAAGCAATGTATCCAAGTCAACAAATGTCACTCCTTCAATTTCCTTAACAGTTCTTGAATAAACATAAACTTCACATCCAAATGCTTTTGCTATTGAAGCAACTCTGCTTCCAATAGCTCCTGTTCCAACAACTCCAAATTTCTTTCCTTCAAGTTCAAATCCTACCAGACCGTCTTTTGTGCCTGCTTTTCTTACAACTTCATTGCATGGAATTATATTTCTGTAAAGTGAAATCAAAAGACCAAATACAAGATCGCTTACTGCAGCATTTGAATATCCAGCACAGTTGCTTACAACTATGTTTCTTTCTCTGCATGCACCCATGGCAATATGGTCAACTCCTGTAAATGCTACTGCAAGCATTTTTAAATTACTGCAACCTTCAATCACTTCTTTGTTCAGGGGCAGGTTGGAAACTGCTATTATGTCAGCATCCTTGCCTCTTTCAATGAGTGTTTGAGTATCTGTTGTTCTGTTGTCGTAGTAAACAATGTCCAAAGAATTTCCCAGAGTTTCTTCTGCCATTTTAAGAAGTTTTTCCTGCTCTACTCCTAATGGTTCAATTATAACTAATTTCATATCTCAGTACCTTCTCTTGCTTATTTTTAATGTTTATCGATATAATAATATAAGTTTTTACTATATTAGTCAATATTATAAAAAATTAATAAAGTGAAATTCATTAAGTAAATTTAAAAGAAATGAGTCATATGGAACATAAATGTAAATAAAAAAGGGCAGATGTGACTTAAGCCACAGTGCCCAATACTTCTAATCAGCTAGATATGAACCTTGCGAGAAATTCCTTTGTGCGGTCATTTTGAGGTGTTGCGAAAATTTGCTCTGGAGGGCCTTCCTCGGCAATCAAACCATTGTCCATGAATACGACCCTTGTTGAAACATCTCTGGCAAATGCCATTTCATGAGTTACAACAATCATTGTCATTCCTTCTTTGGCCAGAGTCTTCATCACTGTCAGAACTTCTCCGACCATTTCAGGGTCCAGAGCGCTTGTAGGTTCGTCAAACAATATCATTTCAGGCTCCATTGCAAGGGCTCTGGCTATGGCAACGCGCTGCTTCTGGCCTCCGCTCAACTGATGGGGTTTGGCATTTATGTATGCAGCCATTCCAACTTTCTTCAAATAGCGCATAGCAACAATTCTTGCGTATACTCTGTCTTTTTTTCTTACGGTTGTAACTCCGATCATGCAGTTTTCAAGAACAGTCATGTTGTTGAACAAATTGAATGACTGGAACACCATGCCAACCTTTGAACGATATTCATTAAGCTTAAGCGCCGTTTCATTTATGTTGTTTCCTTTGTGCAGTATTTCACCGCTTGTGGGTGATTCCAGCATGTTTATACATCTTAACAGGGTTGATTTGCCTGAGCCAGAAGACCCTATTATGCAAATTACATCTCCTTTCTTCGTAGAGAAATCTATGTCTTTTAAAACTTCGTTGTCTCCAAAGCTTTTGACCAGGTGATTGATCTCAAGAATTGTATTTGTTTCCATGTTGTCCTCCTATATTATAAAAGTTTCTTTCAAATCAGCAGTAATTTCTTCCTGAAACTCTTCTGCCAATTCGTAGCTTGAAGGTCCGTCAAGTATGTTTTCAAGCATCCTCAGCAGTCTTGACACTGTAAGGGTCATAGTCAGATAAACAATACAAATGATGAAATACACCTCAAAATATCTGAAATATGTTGTTGAAGCAGATTTACCCGCCAGGAACAGTTCAGGAACAGCTATTGCGCTCAGAACAGATGTATCCTTAATATTTGTTATAAGGTTGTTTCCTATTTGAGGAATTATGTTTCTGAAGGCCTGAGGGAGGACAATTGAATACATTGTTCTGAAATGTGTCATGCCCAAAGCTTTAGCGGCTTCTGTCTGACCTTCGTCAATTGATATGATTCCTCCTCTTACGGTTTCTGCCATATATGCACCTGTATTGATTGATACAACAAGCAATCCCGCTGCCATGGAGCTTAAGTCAATTTGAAATACCTGCATCAGACCGTAATATACTATCATGGCTTGAACCATCATAGGTGTTCCCCTGAAAAATTCAATATAAACCTTCAATAATGATTTAGTTATACAAAGCAAAGCTTTTTTAAAGGGATTATCCTTGATTTCAACGGGAATAGTCTGAATGATTCCAGCAAGAAGCCCTATTATCAATCCCATCAATGTTCCAATGACGGATATGTAGAATGTAATGGCAGCTCCTTTAACAAACATAGGCAAATACTCGTGAAAAAGGAAAGGAATCCATCCCCAGAATGTTGTTGGTAAATTAGAGTTCATAGCATGATCCTTTCGCTTATAATTATGATAGTGGCTGGATTTCCAGTGCTTTTTTCATCAGTTCTTCTTTTTTTGCATCAGTAAGTTTTGACACTACCTTGTTCAGATCTTCAACCAGTTCTGTATTTCCTTTTTTAACTGCAATTCCAAAATCTGTATCTTCAGAACTTGTGTCAAAGTCACCTTCTGCAAGGTCTAAGATTACCATGTCAGGATTAGCCATTTGAGCTGCCAGTGCGGTAGGCATGTCTATTACTATGATATCTGTCTTGCCTGACGTGAGAGTTGTGATAGTAGACGGGGTTGAATCTACAGGAGGTTTTATATCGGCATTCTGCAATTGGTCTACGATTGTATCATACCAGATTGTTGCCACCTGTGATGTTACAGAGGCACCTGTCAGGTCTTTTAATGACTTGGCATTTTCATATTTGCTTCCTTTCATTGTAACTGCCACTATGTCTGCAACATAATATGTATCGGTGAAATCTACGCTTTGTTTTCGTTCTTCAGTCATGGCCATACCTGCAACAACAGCATCAATTTTGCCGGAATTTACACTAAGAATAAGGCTGTCCCATTCTGTTTTGTAAATTTCAACTTCATAACCAAGTTCCTCAGATATCATTTTGCTGACCATTATGTCATAACCGTTTGCATATCCGCCGGTCTCGGCAATTGGCAATGCGCCGTTTTCATCTGTTGTCTGAGTCCAGTTAAAAGGTGCGTAAGCGCATTCCATACCTATTTTCAAAACCTTTTTTTCACCTGTGCTTGCTTTTTCATTTGAACTGCATCCTGTAAGGCCTGATGCCATGCCGGCTAATAATGTAACAGCAAGCAATGCCGTAATGATTTTTTTGGATTTCATTTTATCTCTCCTCCATGTCTTTAAAAGCAATAAAAAAAGGCGCAACTTATGAAAAGTTGACGCCTTTGTCAATTACTTAATTTAATAGTTTATTATACATATGCTGTCTATGTGTGTCAATAGTATAAAAATATTTTTTGATGAAAATTCAATTATATAAAAGTATGAATTTCAATTGTATTTATTAATGGAAATGCTGCCATTAATACAAAAGTATATTTTATGTTTGCTGTGGCATCATATTAATGATAAAATTAATGATTACAATTGAAGAGGTGAACATGCAGCTAAAACAAAAAGAGCTTAATTATGATTTAACAGATGATGAAACAAAAGAAATTTTACTGTATGAAATAAACAACCACCTGCTGATGGATGAAAAACCATCCGAATTTTTTAACAGCATAGATAGTACGGCTATATTCAGGGAACATCCCTTTAATATGATATACAATATGAAATATGCCGAACAGTCGCCGGTTTATCACCCGGAAGGCAATGTATGGAACCACACAATGATGGTAATAGATTATGCTGCCAAGGAAAAACATAAAAGCAAAAATGAAAAGGTGTTTATGTGGGCAGCCCTGCTTCACGACATAGGAAAACCAGACACAACTAAAAAAAGAAAAGGCAAAATTACATCTTACGACCATGAAAAAGTTGGAGCTGTAATGGCTAGAGAATTTTTAAACGAATTCACCACAGACCATAAGTTCATCGATAGGGTTGAACATTTAATAAGGTGGCACATGCAGATACTTCATGTGGTTAAGGACAACGGATTTGCCGACATAAAAAGCATGAAGGAAGAAACAGACATAGAAGAAGTAGCTCTTTTGGGGTTCTGCGACAGGCTGGGCAGAAAGGGCAGCGACATAGGAAAAGAAAAACAGAATATTCATGTGTTTCTGCAAAAGTGCAGAGAATACAGAGAAAAATAAAAATCCACTTCGGTGGATTTTTTTAAATTAACTTATGGAATTTAAAAGATATTTTACTTGTCTGATCATATTATCCTTGACGGGATAATCAGCTCCGCGTTTCGTCCATTCAAGCAGATATCCTCTTATTATAACAAATATTGTTGAAGCAAGGTCATCATCATCAATGCCGATTTTAAAGAATTTATCTTCAATTCCTGTATCAATAATATCTTTAAGAACATTGTAAATTTTTCTTTGTTGATTTAGAGAACCTTTGGCTGCTTCTTCTACAGATGCACGTATTACAAGAAGGTTAGCATAATAACCCCACTGCTCCACATATAAACCAAAATGTGTGACAAAGTCAAGGATATCTTCATTTGCAGTAAAATGGCTGCAGATATTGTCTTTGTTCAACAAAAAATATTCATCCATGAGCTGAAACATTTCCAGCACAATTGAATCCTTGGAGCTGAAATAATGATAAAATGAACCGATGGAAATGCCTGCTTTTTCACAGATGTCTTTTATAGTGACATTTTTCAGACCTTCTTCATCCATTAAATTTACGATTACATCAACAATGGCTTTTTTCTTAGAGATTGATTGGTATAAGTTCAAGATTTATCACCGCCATTAAGATTATATTATACAGAATAAAAAAAATCAATAATTTAGTATACAAAAAATCCCACTTTTGAGGAATTGCAGCATTTATTTGTTCATTCCGAACACGACAGTAATTGCATTTCTAATGATTGCCATATCAAGTGAAATTAAATTGTCAGATTTGCGGAATACATTAAAGTTTGACGATTTTTAAATAAATTATAATAAAATATTTGACAATCAAATGATTTGGTATTATAATCTCAATAAATTGAATATATCTTCAGGGCAGGGTGAAATTCCCGACCGGCGGTAAAGTCCGCGAGCCGAAAGGTTGACTTGGTGAAATTCCAAGACCGACAGTAAAGTCTGGATGGGAGAAGAAAGACGAATATATTTTTGTATTCGTAATTTTGAACATACGGTTCTGAAGACTATCTTCAGAACCTTTTTTTTATGCCCTAACCCCGTTTTTGCGACCGGAGGGAAGTATTGTAACTTTTACCTGTACAATTCTCCACCATATGCATACAATCATAAAATTTGAATATGAAGAAGTAAAAGATGAAATTTTGGAAATTATAATCCTGGAGGTGAATATGGAATCTAAAGATACGTTTTATATGAAAAAAGCATTGGATTTGTCCTTGAAAGGTACTGGAAAAACCAGCCCAAATCCTCTTGTGGGAGCAGTAATTGTTAAGAACGGCAAAATCATAGGCGAAGGATACCATGAATATTTCGGAGGTCCTCACGCTGAGGTAAATGCAATAAACAATGCTCATGAAGATGTGGAAGGATCAACTATTTATGTGACTCTTGAGCCGTGTTCTCATTATGGAAAGACACCTCCATGCGCTAATCTGCTGGTTGAAAAGAAAATTGCCAGAGCAGTTGTTGCAATGATTGATCCGAACCCTAAAGTGGCAGGGAAAGGAATATCCATACTGATGCAAAATGGCATTGAAGTTGTCACAGGTGTTCTTGAGACGGAAGCTAAAAAAATAAATGAAATTTTCCTCAAGTTTATACAAGAAAAAAACCCTTTTTGTATACTCAAGACTGCCATGACCATAGACGGCAAAATTGCCACCAGCACGGGTGAGTCAATGTGGATAACTAACGAAAAATCCAGACAGTATGTGCATGAAATAAGAAATAGGGTTTCAGGAATAATGGTGGGCGTAAATACGATAATAAAAGATAATCCATCTCTTACAACAAGGCTTAAGCATGGCGGAACGGATGCAACAAGGATAATTGTTGATTCTTCCCTAAGAATACCTCTTGATTCAAAAGTCCTTTGTATTGATTCCGACAAAAAAACTATCATAGCCACAACTGATAAAGCCGACAAACAAAAAATAAAAAAGTTGAAAAGTTTCAAAAACGTTCAGGTTGTAATAACTCCGGAGTTTGATTCAAGAGTTGATTTATCATTTTTGTTTGACTGGCTGGGCAGTGAAGGAATAGACAGTGTACTGGTTGAAGGAGGATCAACGCTTAACTTTTCAATAATTGAGAGAAAGCTTGCAGACAAGGTAGTAGCATTCATTGCCCCTAAAATAATTGGAGGAGATGAAGCAAAGACGCCGGTTGGAGGAAAAGGGTTCGAACATCTTAAAGATGCAGTACTTTTAAAGAATATAAAAATAAGCCACTTTGATGATGACATAATGATTGAAGCCTA
Source organism: Firmicutes bacterium UBA6113 (assembly GCA_002422545.1). Taxonomy (GTDB): domain Bacteria; phylum Bacillota; class Clostridia; order Tissierellales; family Sedimentibacteraceae; genus Sedimentibacter. The sequence goes on from DIWF01000021.1 coordinate 118,722, forward strand.
TGTGAGAAAGGATAGCTGATATGTTTACAGGATTGATAGAAGAAATAGGCACAATGGAAGGTGCTGAAAATGGAGAAAAATCCATGAAGCTAACCATTAAGGCTAAAAAAGTTCTTGAAAATGTAAGGCTTGGGGACAGCATAAGCACAAACGGCGTATGTCTGACAGTAGCAAGTTTTACAAACAGCTCCTTTACCGTTGATGTAATGCCTGAAACTATGCGAAAGACAAACCTTAGCAAACTTAAGAAAGGTAGTCCTGTCAACCTGGAAAGGGCCCTTAAGGTGAGCGACAGGCTAGGAGGTCATATAGTGTCCGGGCACATAGACGGAACAGGAACCATAAAGGAATATAAGGATGAAGACAACGCAACCTGGCTCACGGTTGAAACTACGAGCAATGTAATCAAGTACATAATACCAAAGGGTTCTGTTGCAATTGACGGAACAAGCCTCACGGTTGTGGACACAGACAAGAATTCATTCAGGGTGTCTCTCATACCTGTTACAAAGGAAGAAACAATCCTACTGAAGAAAAGGCCAGGAGATGAAGTGAACCTTGAATGTGACATTGTGGGGAAATACATTGAAAGATTTCTTACTTTCAATGGTGATGAAAAACAGGAAACAAGCAGAATAGATATGAAATTTTTAGCTGACAATGGTTTTTTATAGGAGGAAATATGTTTAATACAATTGAAGAAGCAATTCAGGAACTCAAAAGAGGCAACATGGTAATAGTCATTGATGACGAAGACAGGGAAAATGAAGGCGATTTGCTCATGGCCGCAGAAAAGGTAAAACCGGAGCACATTAATTTCATGGCAAAGTACGGAAGAGGTCTTATATGCCTTCCAATGCTCAAAGAAAGGCTTGATGAACTTAATATCAAGAGCATGGTTGCAAACAATACGGACCCAAAGGAAACGGCATTTACTGTTTCTGTTGATTCAAACAGATCTACAACAGGAATATCAGCTCATGAAAGGGCACAGACTATTCAGCACATGCTTGAAAAGGAAGCAAAGCCCGCAGACTTCAACAGACCGGGACATATTTTTCCTCTGGTTGCAAAAGACGGTGGAGTGCTGGTGCGAACAGGACATACGGAAGCATCTGTTGACCTGGCAAGACTGGCCGGTCTTTATCCTGCAGGAGTAATATGTGAAATAATGAATGAAGACGGTACTATGGCAAGGGTTCCGGACCTTGAAAAATATGCACAAAAGTTTGATTTGAAGCTTATTACCATCAAGGATCTGGTTGAATACAGGCGAAAAAAGGAAGTGCTTGTGGAAAAAGTAGCCGAAGCAAACATGCCTACAAAATTCGGTGATTTTAAAATGATTGGATTCATCAATAAAATCACAGGAGAGCATCATGTTGCTTTGGTGAAGGGAGATGTAGAAACAGAAGCCCCTGTGCTTGTCAGGGTTCATTCGGAATGCCTCACGGGAGATGCCTTCGGTTCTTTAAGGTGCGACTGCGGCGATCAGATGCATGAAGCATTGAGACGCATAGAGGAAGAAGGAAGAGGAGTGCTTTTATACATGAGGCAGGAAGGAAGAGGAATAGGCCTGATCAACAAAATCAGGGCATATTCTCTCCAGGACCAGGGCATGGACACAGTTGAAGCAAACCTCGCTCTTGGATTCGAGGAGGATTTGAGAGATTACGGCATTGGTGCACAGATATTGTATGCTCTTGGAATCAGAAAGGTAAAGCTCATGACAAACAACCCTAAAAAGATTATAGGACTGTCAGGCTTTGGAATTGAGGTTGTAGGCAAGGAAAATATTCAGGTTGAAAGCAACGAAAAAAATGAATTTTATTTAAAAACAAAAAAAGAAAAAATGGGTCACGATTTACAATTTTAAACCAGGAGGATTAATATGAGAATATATGAAGGAAGATTGACATCAAACAACAAGAAGTACGGAATAGTGGTAGGAAGATTCAATGAATTTATTGGAGGAAAGCTTTTGGCTGGAGCACTGGATGCATTGAAAAGACACGGTGTTAATGAAGAAGAAATTGAAATTGCCTGGGTTCCGGGAGCTTTTGAAATTCCTCTTGCAGCAAAGAAGATGGCTTTGTCGGGCAAGTACAGCGCCGTTGTTTGCCTTGGTGCAGTAATAAAAGGATCTACTCCTCACTTTGACTTTGTTTCAAGTGAAGTATCAAAAGGAATAGCCAACGTTTCTCTGGAAACCGGACTTCCGGTAGTTTTTGGAGTGCTCACTACAGACACAATTGAACAGGCTATTGAAAGAGCAGGAACAAAGGCAGGAAACAAGGGCTATGACGCGGCCTGCACAGCAATTGAAATGGTAAATCTTTTTGATGAGCTGGAGAAGTAAAATGAAGCTTCCGGGCGTCAAAACAATATATTTTGATTTTGACGGAACGCTTAACAACAGCATAAAAATTTACTCCCCTGCTTTCAGGAAGGCTTATGATTTTCTTGTGGAAAATAAAAAAGCAAAACCAAGAGAGTGGAAGGATGATGAAATTTCCAGATGGCTCGGGTTCAACAGGATTGAAATGTGGGATGATTTCATGAAAGATCTAGATGAAACTTTTAAGGACAGAGCCGGAGCAATAATCGGAAGAGAAATGCAGGACCGGATGCTTTCAGGATATGGCTGCCTTTATGACAATGCGGCGGAAGTTCTCCAATCACTTAAAAAAAGAGGTTTCAAGCTTGTATTTTTAAGCAACTGCAGCATCAGGTACATGGAAGCAGCTATTGCTGCATTCAATCTTGATGGTTATTTTGATGGCATGATATGTTCCGAAATGTATGATTTTATTCCCAAACATGAGATCTTAAAAATCATTAAGGACAATTATCATATGAACCAGGTAATTGTGGGTGACAGATTTCACGATATTGAAGCAGGTGTAAAAAACGGAATATATTCTGTTTACTGCCAGTATGGTTATGGAGAAGAAAAAGAAGGGGACATGGCTTCTGCAAAAATCAAGGACATAAGAGAAATTCTCACTCTGGTATGAGTATTATACAAAAATGTGGAAATGTTTAACGCAATTTGATATAATCATCCAAAGAAAGAGGTGTATTAAATAGAAGCCAAGACAGTAGAACAATCAAAAATAATAATGGGAAGTCTCATGCAGCCCGAGCATGCCAACATAGCAGGAAATGTCCACGGCGGAGAAATAATGAAAATGATGGACAACGCATCAGGTATAGCTGCAATGAGACATTGCAGGTCAAGCGTGGTTACGGCACGAGTAGATAGTCTGGAATTTCATCTTCCCATACATATAGGTAATTATGTTAAGTGTATATGCCAGGTTACATTCGTTGGAATAAGTTCCATTGAGGTTCTGGCAACGGTTATGGTGGAGGACCTGAGATTTGATGAACCTCCCAAGGTTGCATTGACAGGTTATTTTACATTTGTTGCCCTGGACAAAAATGGGAAACCCGTTGCTGTACCGCCATTGAAACTTGTGAACGAAGAAGAAGAAAGACTTTATGAAGAAGGAAAACAAAGATACTTGGCACGTAAGGCAAAGGAAAAATAAATCACTTCCCGTATTTAAAGAATAACAAAAAAAGCTATGGAAACATAGCTTTTTATATTATGATTTTGCAAATATTACTTTGAAATTCTTGAATGAATCGAAAAGGCTTTCGTGTATAACAGCCTTTATGTCAAATTTGAGGTATTTGAATGTTGTCTGCATTATGAAACTTATTCCGAAAACTGCAATGACAGTTCCTATTCCGACCTTTGCTCCCAGAAGGAAACCTATGATAAGCACCGTGCCTTCTATCAGTCCGCGGATTGCTCCAATGGGAACATTGGGAAACCTCTTGCCCAGGGCAACCATGAGTGTGTCTCTCGGTCCGCATCCCATGCCGGGGCTTATGTAAAAATAGCTGGCAAAACTGACTATTACCTGACCTATCACCATCACCAACAAGCCGGCAAAAAAGTTCGTCATCTTAGGCAAGATATTCAATGAAAGAAGAATATCCACGAATACGCCTATGAGGACGGTGTTCAAAACAGTCCCTATACCTATTTTTTCCTTGAGAAGCACAACCGAAAACAATATTACAATTCCTGTCAATATACTCACATTTCCATATGAAATTCCAGTTAAGTTTGATACTCCGATTCCGAAAGCATCCCATGGGGCAAGGCCGATGTTTGCATTGATGCTGAACAGAAGACCAACTGAGTAAAGAATAAGTCCAAACATTACTTTGGCAGTTCTTTTTATATAATTTTCCACATTTTCACCTTCCTGATGTAATGAAATCATTATATTGTCTTTGAACACCGGTGTCAATAAAATAAGGACAATAATTTTCAGGGAAAAATTATTTTAGTATTATTATATATTATTCAAATATTTTATTATTTCAATAGTAATTGTATAATTAATTTGTTATAATTTAAATGATACTTTAAATATAATGTAAGGAGACTGAAATGGCTGCAGAGAAAAGAAACAGCAGAAAAATTCAGGCTGAGGCTACAAAAAACAAAATTTACAAGACTGCAATCAAGCTCATGGAACAAAAGGGATTCAGCAACATGAAAATTGATGACATATGCAGCAAGGCAGGTGTGTCTGTTGGTTCCTTCTACAATTACTTCAAATCAAAGAATGACATTTTGATTGAAATATACAAAAGAGGAGATGTGTATTTTGAAGAAACAGTAAGGCCCAACGTCCAAGGAAAGGGCACAGTTGAAAATATCATCGATTATTTTGATTATTATGCCAAGTACAATGAAATAACAGGTGTGGAAACTGCCAAACAGCTATTTGCATCTGCTAATAAACTTTACATTTCCAAGGGTAGAAATATGCAGGCAGTTCTGACAGAAATAATCATAAGGGGTCAGGAAAATGGCGAGATCATTAAAGATTATGAGCCGGAAGGAATAACGGAATATCTTTTTATAGCCGCAAGGGGAGTGTGTTATGACTGGGCATCCCATGATGGAAGTTACAATTTGCGTGAAGGAATGCAAAGATATATGAAACTGCTGGTTGGTATTTTTGCAGCTTAATAGCTGTTTATAATAGAGGTGGTATATATGTGGGATAGAGTAGAGCTTAAATCATTAGCTAAGGCGTCTCTTAAAAACAACTACTGGAATGCTTTTTGTGAATCCTTATTACGATGCAACCTGCGCTCAACTTTATCTGGCTCTCAGAAAAATTTCGCTGGACAACGGAACCGGCACTTCAGGCGATTTTAATGAGCAAGATGGATACAGCGGTTTTGACAGATACTACCAAGATGAAAATTAAAATTGAATAAATGCCGCACATAAAGCACCCCCTGGCTGTATATACTAATATACATAGGGGGTGTTTCCTTTGAATCCATTGGAAGTGCATTACAAAAACAGCTTTGCAGCTATAAAAATTGGAAATTATCTGGCTGAACATATGAAAAATAATTTTGCTTTGGTATGTATCGGAACAGATAAGTGCATAATTGACAGCTTGGGTCCATTAACCGGAACATTGCTCATGAAGGAAAATTTTTGCGGCGATATTTACGGGACACTGGAAAAACCTGTCCATGCAATGAATATCAGCGATTACATAAAAACATTGAAAAAGAAAAATTATGATAACATCATAGCAATTGATGCATGTTTAAGCAACAAAAAAAACCAAGGCATAATAGAAGTTCGGGAAGGTCCAATTACTCCTGGTAAGGGGATTGGGAAGCTACTTCCGGAAATAGGGGATGTTTCAATAATAGGGGTTGTTGATTCAAGCGACAAGGAATTTCATGACCTGGTTCAGGACACAAGGCTTTCCTTAATTTATGAAATGGCTGAAATTATATGTGAGGGAATACTTCTGGCAGCTGACATGAACAACAAGTTTTCTTCAGCCATCAATGAGCAGGCTTCTCTAAGCAGCACATAAAAAATTGAGGACCTAAAGGTCCTCATGTTGATAACAAAGTATTTATTGGACGTTGTCATTCTGAAGGCTTAGTCCGAAACTGCGGAATCTCATGTTTTCAATAAAGATGAGATCCTTCACTATCGTTCAGGATGACAGCGTCAGGGCTTGTCAATAGTCTAAGTATCTGACGGTCCTCTGTTTTTTATTTTTATTGAATGTTATCTGTTATGATTTTTCCCATTTCCTGTGTAGTTATAGTTTTTTCGCCTTTTTTTGCTATGTCTGGAGTTCTGTAACCATCTTTCAATGACTTTTTTACTGCATTTTCAATTGATTGTGCTTCTTTTGGCAGTCCCAGGGTATATTTAAGCATCATTGATACGGAAATAATTGTTGCAATGGGGTTTGCCTTTCCTTGACCGGCAATGTCAGGAGCTGAACCGTGAATCGGTTCGTACATTCCAAAGTTGTTGTCTCCTAATGAAGCTGAAGGAAGCATTCCTATAGAACCGGTAATCATGCTTGCTTCGTCTGAAAGAATGTCTCCAAACATATTTTCAGTAACTATGACGTCAAACTGTTTAGGGTTTGTTACAAGTTGCATTGCGGCGTTGTCAACATACAGGTGACTTAATCTTACATCCGGATATTTTTTTGCTGTCTCTTCAACAGTCTTTCTCCACAGCCTTGAAGTTTCAAGCACATTTGATTTATCGACGCTTGTCACTCTCTTGTCTCTTGTTTGGGCAATTTTAAATGCCTGATCAGCAATTCTTTCAATTTCGTACTTGGAGTATTCCATGCAATCGCAGGCATAATCCCCTTCGGTAAATTTCTTGCCGAAATAAATTCCTCCCGTAAGTTCTCTCAGTATAACTACATCAAGGCCTCCTTCAACAATGTCCGGTCTTAAGGGGCATGTGTCCTTCAATTCATCAAACATAATGGCAGGCCTGATGTTTGTGTATAAATTGAGCTCTTTTCTTAATGAAAGAAGTCCCTTTTCTGGTCTTATTTCGCTTGGCAGGCTGTCCCATTTTGGTCCGCCCACTGCTCCAAACAAAAGAGCATCACTCTTTCTGCAGACATCCAATGTTTCCTGTGGAAGAGGAACTCCTGTCTTGTCTATGGCAGCGCCTCCTGCAAGAGCCTCTGTGTATTCAAATGTGTGACCGTAAACTTCTCCTACTTTATTTAAAACATTGACGGCTTCATCAACAATTTCAGGACCGATTCCGTCGCCTTTTATAACTGCTATTTTAAAATTCATTGAACCCTCCGCTTTTTTGAAATTAAGAATTAAGAATTAATAATTAAGAATTGTAGAGGAATTCAGGCATGGCCTGAATTCTTCATTTAATTCTTCACTCTTCACTCTTCACTCTTCACTCTTAATTCTTAATTCTTAATTATTATTGATTTTGTTTTTTACGTAGTTTACAAGTCCGTCTGCATTGATTATCTGCTCGATGAATTCTGGGAACGGTTCAGCCTGATAAGTTTCATTTTTTGTAATGTTTTTTATAGTGCCGTTTTTAAAATCAACAGAAACTTCATCCCCTGCTTCTATTTTATCTGCTGCTTCATCGCACTCAAGTATTGGAAGACCAATGTTGAAAGCATTTCTGTAAAAAATTCTGGCGTAACTTTTAGCTATGACGCATGATATGCCTGCAGCTTTAATGGCTATGGGAGCATGTTCTCTTGATGAACCGCATCCAAAGTTCTTCAAAGCCACCATTATGTCTCCGTCCTTGACTTCATTGATGAAATTCTTGTCTATGTTCTCCATGCAGTGTGACGCCAAATCCTTGGGGTCTGTCACATTCAGGTATCTAGCAGGTATGATTACATCTGTATCTATGTCGTTGCCGTATTTGAAAACTTTTCCTTGTACAATCATTTTTATTCCTCCGATATTATTTAGATTATTTCACTATGTCGCTTGGATCAGCAATTTTTCCTGCTATTGCAGAGGCAGCTGCCACTGCAGGGCTTGCCAGATACACTTCTGAACCTGTGTGACCCATACGGCCTACAAAGTTTCTGTTTGTTGTTGAAATACTTCTTTCACCGTCAGCCAGTATTCCCATGTAACCTCCAAGGCATGGTCCGCATGTAGGAGTGCTTATTGCTGCTCCTGCATCGATGAATATTTCAGCCAGTCCCTCAGTGATGCACTGTTTGTAGATGGCCTGTGTTGCAGGAATGATAATTGTTCTTACATCCGGATGAACCTTGCGGCCTTTTAATATTTCTGCTGCAACTCTCATGTCTTCCATACGGCCGTTTGTACATGAACCGATAACTGCCTGATGAATTTTAACTTCACCCACATCATCAATGCTTCTTGTGTTTTCAGGAAGGTGGGGGAATGATACAGTCGATTTCAATGAACTTAAGTCAATGTCAATGACCTGGTCATACTCTGCATCTTCGTCAGCTTCATAAATTGTATAATTTTTAGCTGAATGTTTTTTCATATATTCAATGGTTTTTTCATCCACGGGAAATATTCCGTTTTTTCCGCCTGCTTCAATGGCCATGTTAGCAATTGAGAAGCGGTCATCAATTGAAAGTTCCTTAACTCCTTTACCTGTGAATTCCATTGATTTGTACAGCGCTCCGTCAACTCCGATTTTTCCTATGATGTAAAGAATTACGTCCTTGCCGCTTATCCATTTGTTTGGTTTTCCTGTCAGGTTGAATTTTATTGCTGAAGGAACTTTCAGCCATACCTGACCTGTTGCCATTCCCGCAGCCATGTCTGTTGAGCCAATGCCTGTTGAAAAAGCTCCCAGAGCACCGTAGGTGCATGTGTGAGAATCTGCTCCTATACATGTTTCACCTGCAACAATGAGTCCTTTTTCAGGAACAAGGGCATGCTCTATTCCCATTTGTCCCACATCGAAGAAATTTGTGATTTCCTGTTCCTTTGCGAAGTCTCTTGATATTTTGCATTGCTCGGCTGATTTTATATCCTTATTTGGAACAAAATGGTCAAGAACAATGACGACCTTATCTTTGTTATAAATTTTTTCTGCTCCCATTTTTTTGAATTCTTTAATAGCAACAGGAGCTGTGATGTCATTGCCCAGAACCAGATCAAGGTTCATTTCGATAAATTGTCCTGCTTTTACTTCTTTCAATCCGGCATGTGCTGCCAGGATTTTTTGTGTCATTGTCATACCCATGATAATCTCCTTATTGTATAATATTTTGTTTTTCATAAATCATTTTGTTTATTGCATTTATATAAGCGGTTATGCTGGCTTCAATAATATCGGTGCTCATTCCTCTTCCAATGAACTTCTCACCGTTGTCGTTCAATCTTACCATAACGTCTCCCAGTGCATCTTCGCCTTCGGTGATTGAATTGATTGAGAAATCATCCAGTTCATAATCCCTGCCAAATATTTTTTCTATGGCTTTAAATGAAGCGTATATGGGACCATCACCTGTTGCAACTTCTTCCTTAATCATTTTGTCTTTTTTGATTGAGACTGTTGCTGTAGGTGTAATCACGTTGCCTGTGTTTATTACATAATTGTGAAGCTCATATGTCTTGGGAACGTCGATTCTTTGTCTTGAAACCAATGCTTCAATGTCCTTGTCGTATACGTCTTTCTTTTTATCTGCCAGGTCCTTGAACTTTTTGAACGCTTCATCCAGTTCTTCATTTGTCAGCTTATAACCCAATTGTTCTAATTTATCTCTGAATGCGTGTCTTCCGGAGTGTTTTCCCAAAACAAGCTTGTTTTTGTCAAGCCCCACTGATTCAGGAGTCATTATTTCATAGGTCTGTTTGTTTTTCAAAACTCCGTGCTGGTGGATACCGGACTCGTGAGAAAATGCATTGGCTCCCACAATTGCCTTGTTGGGCTGGACCTTAATGCCGGTTATTCTTGTCAAAAGGTTGCTGCTTCTCATTATCTGCTTGGTATCTATCCTTGTGTCTGCCTGGAAATAGTCTTTTCTTGTCTTTATGGCCATGACTATTTCCTCAAGAGCTGCATTTCCTGCTCTTTCTCCGATGCCGTTTACCGTGCATTCGATTTGTGTTGCTCCTGCTTTTATGGCTGCCAAGGTGTTTGCAACCCCCATGCCCAAATCATTGTGGCAGTGGACAGAAATGTCTACGGTCTTTATTGCCGGGCATTTTTCAGTGATTGACACAATGAAGTTGTAATATTCATCGGGTGTTGTGTATCCCACAGTATCGGGAATGTTTATTGTTGTTGCTCCGGCCTTGATGGCTGTATCTATGACCTTTGCAATGAAATCAACGTCGCTTCTTGTAGCATCTTCGCATGAAAATTCAATGTCATCGCATTTTGATTTTGCATAAGAAACCAGTTCTTCGGTAGCGTTGACTACCTGCTCCGGGGTCATATTAAGCTTGTGTTCCATGTGTATTGGCGATGTAGCTATGAAGACGTGTATGCGCGGATGGACAGCATATTTTAAACTTTCCCAGGCCTTGTCTATGTCACATTTGTTAGAACGTGCAAGACTGGCAATGGTGCAGTTTTTTACGTGTTTTGAAATTTCCTGAATTGCCATCAGGTCTCCGGGTGAAGCTGCAGCAAATCCTGCTTCTATAATATCCACATTCATCCGTTCAAGCTGTGTAGCCATTTCTATTTTTTCCTTCAGGTTCATGCTGCAGCCAGGTGACTGCTCTCCGTCTCTCAATGTTGTGTCGAAAATTTTGATTATTCTTTCCATTTGAAACCTCCTGTAATATTTTGTTGGTAATTGCAGAATCCGGCTTCCGATGGAAATAAAAAATCCGTCCATGAAAGCACTAATGCTCTCAGGGACGGATATATCCGCGGTACCACCCATATTGTTTATGTATAAAAAAATACACTAAACCACTCGATTCAGATTCTGACAAATCTTAGCCTTTAACGGGGCAACGTATCATCCTACTGTTTTCAGACGATCAGCTCGGGAGCGAGTGTGTTTTCATGACAGTATCGGCTTCCAGCATACGCCGACTCTCTGTAACTTGTCAGGTGAAAAGTTTTTTCTCCGTCACAGCTTTTGTTGATTAATTTTTATGAATTGTAACAGAGAAAAAAATGTTTGTCAATAGTCTTTTTTAAAAATTTTTATAAAAAAATTATAAAAAAAATTCAAGCCAACACGGTTTTAATGCGGCTTGAATTTGTATTTTTATACGATCATTACTGACTATTTTGTCAGTACATCCACTGCAGTCTGTAGCTGTTTGTCCACAACGCTGTTTTTAGCGTGGTCAAGAAGTGAAGTGTACAATGATTTCTGAGTTGCAAGGTCTATTGTGCCGTATGGGTACAAGGAATTATCTTCCTGGTATTTAATCATCTGGTTAAAAGATGATTGATCGTAAACTCCGTCAGGAGTGTTGACTTCATATCCAAGCAGATCAAGGATCATTTCTGCAGCAAGCACATCGAGGCTCACTGAACCGAGCACAGACTTGTTTGTGTTGCTGAATGCAGGAAAACGGGACAAATCCATGTTTTCATTTTCTACTATTATGTCAGGTGTTATTCCTATTTTATGTACGGGTGTTCTGTCAACTGAAAAATACTCTGCAGTTGTAAATTTTACTCCGCTTCCGTCTACAAGAGGGTAGAGTGTCTGTACAATGCCTTTTCCAAAGGATTGTGTTCCAATGATGGTTCCTTCCTTCTTGTACTTTACAGCCCCTGCGAAAATCTCTGTGGCGCTGGCGCTTCCTTCATTGATGAGGACTGCAATTTCATATTTTTGCTCTTTTAGTTCACTTGTATAAACATCCTCATTTCCGGTTGCGTAGTCTACATATACAACATCGCCTTCTGTGACAAAGAGGTTTAGCATGTCAACTGCTGCGTCAAGAGTTCCGCCGCCGTTGTTTCTCATGTCTATTACGATTTTTTCCACATTGCTTTTATCAAATTCTGCAAGCTCTTCTTTTACAAATTTCACTGTGTTGTCTGAAAACTCAGTTACCTTAAGGTAGCCTATGTTGTTTGCCATGATGTTTCCTTCCACAGAGCTTGTCACAATTGTTCTTCTTGTAAGTTCAAAAGTTATGTCTTTTCCTTCACGTACAACTCCGATTTTAACTTTTGTTCCTTCCTGGCCGCGGATAAGCATGGAAGCTTCGTTAACAGTAAGACCTGTAATGTCTTTTCCGTCCACATACTTTATTATGTCTCCGGCTTTGATTCCTGCTTCTATGGCAGGTGAGCCCGCAAGAGGAGTCAATACAACAACATTACCGTCAACATCTATAATCTGAACCCCTATGCCCGAAAATTCCCCCGCAGTGTCTTCAAGCATTGCCTGGTATTCTTTTGGTGTGTAGTAAACGCTGTAATCGTCAAGTATTCCAAAGAAACCATCATAAAGTCCATTCATGACGTCTTCCTGGGAAACCTCGTATTGATAATTATCAAGTACAAAATATATTACTTTTTCCATAAAGTCAACGTCTTGTTCAAATTTTTCCTTGTCCAGTTCCGTTGCATAGGCTGCTGTATTCATAGAGAAAATCATCATGGCTACAGCCAAAAACAAACATATTTTTCTTTTCATGTTTCACCTCGTTAGATTAATCTTATTTAAGTATATTTTAAAAAATCAATTGTGTAAAGAAAAAACGCTGAGAATTAATGCTCAGCGTTAAAATTTATTTTTATGTGAGGTAGTCGTATGCAAATTGTGCCGCCAGGGCTGAGCCCATGTACAGTGTGCTTTCATCAACCAGGAAGAATTCGCTGTGGTTGTTATGTACTGCTCCGATTTTTTCGTTGTAGCATCCGAAAAACCCAAAAAAGCCTGGTCTGTCGGCCACAAGGTGGCAATAATCCTCTGCTCCCATTACCTTTGTCATTGATACAAGTGAATCTTCTCCAAAAAGTTTAACTGCAGCATTGTGTGCTATTTTGTTAAGCAATTCGTCTTCATTTGTTATAGGATGAGTAAGATAATTGTATTCCAGAGTTGCCGTAACTCCAAGGGCTTCTGCAGTGTTTTCTATTATTCTTCTGAGTTCACCTTCTATAGAGTTTCTGACTTTTTTGTTGAATGCCCTTGTTGTTCCTTCCATCTCTACCTGGTTGGCTACAATATTGAATCTCTGCCCTCCATTTATTGTTCCCACAGTGACTACCGCAGCCTCAAGAGGGTTGTTTCTTCTGCTCATAAATGACTGGATGTTCATTACAATGGAAGCAGCAGCATAAAGGGCATCATTGCCAAGATTTGGTGCAGATCCGTGAGATGATACACCTTCTACGATGATTTTAAATGTGTCGCATGAAGCCATTCTTTCGCCGGACTCCAGATTGAATTTTCCTGCTTCTATTCCAGACCAAACATGAGCGCCGTATACTGCATCAACATCGTCAAGGTATCCATTTTCAACATAGTATTTTGAACCCATGCCAGCCTCTTCTCCTGACTGAAAAAGGAGCTTCACTGTACCCGTCAGTTCTTGTCGGAGGTCGTTCAAAATCTTTGCTGCTCCAAGCTGCACTGCCATGTGGGTGTCATGGCCGCATGCATGCATGTTTCCGTTGGTTGAAGCAAATGGTAGACCTGTCTTTTCAACAACAGGCAGAGCATCAATATCAGCCCTGAGCATAATTGTTTTGCCTGGTTTTCCACCCCTGATTATTCCTATGCATCCGTTGTAATCAGGAAAGCTTATGGTCTCGATACCCATTTTCTCCAACTCTTCCACTAATTTTTTTGTAGTGTTTTTTTCATTTAGGCTGAGTTCGGGTATTCCGTGCAAAAATTGCCTTTGTTCTATTATGTAATTTTCATATTTTTTAGCTAGATCTTTAATTATCATATATGCCTCCAATCCTATCTGGATTTTTCTTCAAGAAAATCATATGCAAACTGTGCGTACAGAGCTGCTCCCCTATGAAGAACACTCTCATCCACAGTAAATTTATCGTTGTGATTTGTGTAAATATACCCACTGTCTGCATTTCTTGTGCCAATGAATCCGTAAAATCCGGGAACTTTTTCAGTGAGATATGAAAAATCCTCGGAGCCCATAAGTTTTGGCATTGTTACGAGGCTTTCTTCGCCGTAAAGTTTCACCGCTGCATTTCTCACTATGTTGTTTATGTGGTCATGTTCATTGATTACAGGAGCTGCATAGTATGTATAGTCAAGTTGAGCATCGCACCCAAGGGCTTTGGCAGTATTTTCAACTATGTTTCTCAAGGCTCCTTCAATTTCAGCTCTGACTTCGCGGGAATGTGTCCTGATGGTTCCTTCCATTTCCACATGGTTGGCTATAATGTTAAACCTTTTTCCGCCTTTTATTGTTCCTATAGAAACAACGAGAGGATTTAAAGGGTTATTGATTCTGCTGACTATAGTTTGAACGTTCATGATTATTGATGACGCAGCAATTACAGCATCCTTTCCAAGGTGGGGAGCTGAGCCGTGAGAAGATACACCGTTAACGGTTATTTTGAAGTTGTCAACTGAAGCCATTCTGTTGCCGGCTTCAAGGTTGAAGTACGGAGCATCAAGCGTCCCCCATATATGCATTCCGAATATTGCATCAACGCCGTCAAGAACTCCGTTCTCCACGTAGTATTTTGCTCCGTAGCAAGATTCTTCCGCAGACTGGAACAACAGTTTTACAGTTCCTTTAATTTCATCTTTCATGTCAGAAAGTATTTTAGATGCCCCTAAAAGCATTGAAATGTGAGCATCGTGTCCGCATGCATGCATGTTGCCGTTTGTGGAGGCATAGCTAAGTCCCGTGTGTTCCTCTACAGGAAGGGCGTCTATGTCTGCCCTGAGCATTACAGTCTTTCCGGACTGTTTGCCGCGTATTGTTCCAACCAGTCCGTTGTAGTCAGTAAAGGTTTCGACTTCAATGCCCATAGTTTCCAGATTTTGTTTAATTTCCTCTGTTGTTTTTGTTTCTTCAAAACTGAGTTCCGGAATTGAGTGGAAAAACCTCCTGCGCTCAATTATGTAGTCGCTATATTTCTCGGCTATAGTTTTAATATCCATTTTGCACCTCTCATTTATAAAGTAACCCGGGCTGTGCGCCCGGGAAGTTTGTTTTAATCTTTATATATATGCTAACATTTGTTAAGCATAACTTCTAGTATAACTTCATCTGTATTTTTCATACCGATGTTTGAAACATGAGCAAGATTTACTATTGTTTTTTCTGGTGTATCACCTAATATGCCGTTGTCATCGGGAATAAATATGTTTTTAAGGGCCATTTCAGATGCATCAACAGCTGCATCAACAGAAATAGACAGCTTGTACGAGCAGCCAAGCTTGGCTCCGTCACAGAGCATGCCTGAAATTCCGGCCACCATGTTGTTTATGGATGATTTTATCTGCTTGCTGCTTCCATCCAAAAGAAATGTTAGTCCGGCAGCACATCCGACTCCTGCTGCAACGCCGCAGCCGCACACAGGTGACAATGCTCCCAGATGGACCTTCACATATATGGTAACAAGATGACTAAGCGCTACGGCACGGATAATTTTTTCTTCGGGAAGATTTTTCTTGTTCCCTATGAACGATATGGGAATTATTGCAACAAGTCCATGATTGCCGGAACCTGCACTGCTCATTACGGGCAGGGGATATCCGGACATCCTTGCTTCAGAAGCTGCAGCAGTGTATGCCTTGGCCATGGAAAACATGTCAGTTGCATTTTTGTAAAAGTAATCTCCCATGCCAACGCCGGTGTTTTCGGTCAAACCGACATTTGCAATTCTCATGTTCATGTCTATACCGGTTTTTATGAAATACAGTTCTTCAATGGGACATTCAGAAGCAAACATGATCAAATCATCTATGGAATAATTTTTGATTTCATACTTGATTTCACTTCCGGAATTTTGCTTATTTGTTGATTGTATACCCACAGGGGCTGTGTTGTCAATCAGCACATTGTTGTTTTTGCTTTCAAAGACAATCTGGTTATGTGCATTTTTGATGATAACCGTTGATTTTTCACCGTTTCCTTCAGCCTCTACCTTTATGTAAAGCCCGCTGATATTTTCATTAAGATTAAGCTTTATAATGTCTTTTTTTACTATTTCCAACGCCTTGTTTATGCTTTTATTGTCAACATCCTTTAAAACCTCAAGCACATATTCCGATTTTCCTATTACCAGTGACAATGCTGCTGCAAATACAATCCCGTGTTCGTTGGTTCCAGGTATTCCTACACTCATTCCATTTTTTAATATATTTTTGTCCACCTCAATAGTAAGTTTGCTAATTTCGGTGCCTAAAATTTCTTTTGCTCTTGCAACAGCATAAGCCACTGCTCCTGGTTCAGTACACCCCAATGCCGGAGTAACCTGATTTTTTAATATATCTATCAGTAGATTTTTATTCATGACACTACCTCCCTTTCTGTCATATTGCAAAATTCATACCAAATTTTAAATTTAATAAAAATCAGCAAAAATGCGACTTGTACTGGAGAGAATGAATATTTGATCAGAAAAAATTCTCAAAAATGATAAGATGGTAATGTATGGTTAAAAACAGCGTTGTTTTTTAAAGAAAACTAAAATTTATTAATTTTGAAAAATGATTATCAAAAATGATAAATATGCTGTCTTTATTTCTCGACAGCAAAACAGAAATGCAATATGACATTTAAAAAAATATTTGAATTATATAATTTAAATTTTGTATAAGAGCATTTTTTATATTATAATATATATAAGATATAAATAGGGGGTGGAATTTTTGAATTACGAACAAGCAATAAGCTACATAAGAGCAGTGCACAACAATGGAACAAAGCTGGGACTTGAAAGAGGAATGCGTCTAGCTGAACTTCTTGGAAATCCCCAGGACAGTTATAAAATCATACACGTTGCAGGCACAAATGGAAAGGGTTCAACCTGCAACATGATACATGATGTTCTTGTTGCATCAGGTTACAAAACCGGCTTATTTATAAGCCCTCATCTTGAAGAATTTACAGAACGCATTCAAATAAATAAAGTCCCTATTGACAAAGAATCACTTGTAAGAATAGCGCAGGATGTAAAAGAAAAAATAGACATAATGCATGAAGAAGGATTCGGAGAATTTACAGAATTTGAAGTTGTTACGGCAATAGGGTTTAAATATTTCCAGGAGCAGGACATTGATGTGCTGGTACTGGAAGTAGGAATGGGCGGAAGACATGATGCAAGCAATGTTATTAAAGACAGCATTGTTTCAGTGATTACATCTATCAGCCTTGATCATACAGAATATCTGGGAAATACACTTGGAGAAATTGCCTGGGAAAAGGCAGGAATAATAAAGGAAAATTCCGATGTTGTCATATATCCCCAGCAGGATGAAATAGTGGATGTAATAGTTGAGGAAGCTAAAAAGAAAAATTCGAGAGCATGTTTAGCCAACCCGGATAACATAAGAATCATAAAAAGTGATTTAACGGGACAAGTTTTTGAATATTTGAAAAGAGATGTGTTTGATCTAGATGAACTGAAAATAAATTTCCTTGGCGAACATCAGATTTACAATGCAGCAACAGTGCTTTTGGCTTTGGAGGTAATAAAAAAGGCAGGATTCAACATAACTGAAGAAAGCATTGTATCCGGACTTGAAGGTAGCAGATACCCTGGAAGATTTGAAGTCATAAGCGAAAATCCCGTGGTTATTTTGGACGGAGCACACAACATTAACGGAATAGAATATTTTTCAAGGACTGTATCAGAAAATTTCAAAGACAAGAAAATCACATTGTTTTATGGAATGTTAAAAGATAAAAATCCTGAATCGGTTCTTAGCTATTTGTTTCCAATTAGCAAGAAAATTTACACAATTACTCCCAACAGCCCAAGGGCGATGAGTTCTCATGAAATGGCTGTATTGATCAATAAACACACAGATGTGGAAACTGTGCCTTTACATAATGCAGAGGACATAATAGATATAATTGACAACATGGACAAGGACGAAGTGGCAGCATTTGTTGGGTCATTGTACATGATTGGTGAAGTGAGGACAATCATAAAAAATTTTCAGAAAAAACTTAATTTAGGAAAATAGAGGGATATAATGAGCATATTGATGAGCATCAGGTCTGAACTCACACACATAGTGGAAGCCCTAAAGGCAGTTACAAATGTGGACATAGTCTTAGTTGATGAGAAGCTTGACCGAATTGTGTCAACGGTGGGAAAAAAGTTTGCTGCAGGTGATAAGGCTCCGCTTTTTTCTGCATTTCACAATTGCATCATAACCGGTGAACAGTATTTTATTGAAAACCCAAAGGATGACAAGATCTGCTGCAATTGCGCGTCTAAAGAAATGTGCAGAGAGCTTGTTGAATTTTGCATACCTGTGAGATTTAACAACGAGATAATAGGTGTTCTGGGTATGTGTGCCTACGATGAGCTGGCTAAAAAAAATCTCCTTACAAACAAGGAAAGCTACATGAATTTTGAAAGCCAGTTAAGCCGGATCATATCCACAATACTGAGTGAAAAGAACATAACACGCAAGTTAGAGTACAGATCCTCTGAGCTTCTTACGATCATAAATTCCATAAATGAAGGAATCATAATCATTAACAACAACAAGGAAATAATTACAATTAACAATTACATTAAGGAAAAATTGAATGTAAAAACGAACAGCATGCCGAACATCACGGAGCTTTTGACTGAAAAGGCATATAAAAAACTTTCTTCCGAGCACTTTAACGCACAGGTAGGCCCTGTGACTCTTGAGGGAATGGAATTTGTAATAAATGCAAATCCAATTGTGATCAAGGGTGAGCAGGAAGGAATAGTGCTTGTGCTTTCAGACTTCGATAAAATGAAGGAATCCGTTCTGGAAGAAAACAGGAAAAAGGACCTTATAACATTTGAAGAAATTGTAGGGGAAAGTGAAGCCATACTTCAAGCCAGAAGGGAAGCCATTCAGGTTGCACAGATGGATGCTTCAGTACTTATCACAGGTGAAACAGGAACCGGCAAGGAAGTATTCGCAAGAGCCATTCATTCATTCAGCAGGAGAAAAAATGAAGTGTTCATGGCTGTCAACTGCGGCGCCATCCCTGAAAATTTAATTGAAAGCGAACTTTTCGGATATGAAAAAGGATCCTTCACTGGAGCAAACAATTCAGGAAAGGCAGGAAAATTTGAAATATGCAAGGACGGTACCCTTTTCCTGGATGAAATAGGGGATCTTCCTTTCCTCATGCAGGTCAAATTAAACCGTGCTCTGGAGGAAAAGGAAATAGTGAGAGTGGGAGGTGCTTCTCCCATCAAGGTAAATCCTAGGATAATATCAGCAACCCACCGGAATTTAAATGCTCTTGCAGAGAAAAACCTGTTCAGAGACGATCTTTATTACAGGCTCAATGTTGTTCCCATACATCTTCCTGCCCTGAGGGATAGGGGTTACGATGTCATAATTCTTGCAAGGTTTTTCCTTAACCGTTTTTCTAAAGCGTACAGCAAGGATCTTGCAGGATTTACTCCCGAAGCAGAGAAGATTCTCATGAAACACAATTTCCCAGGCAATATTAGGGAACTGAGAAATTTAATAGAATATGCTGTAATTTTCGAGGAAGACAGCTTTATAGGGGCAGAAAGACTGCGTAAGAAAATCGGGAAAGAAAAGGAAACTGAAAATTTAAAGCTTTCAGACCTTACGAAATCTTATGAAAAATCAATCATAAGCAACAGAATCAAGAGTATGGGGGATTCAGTGGACTCAAAAAAAGAAGCTGCCCGCCAGCTTGGAATAAGCATTGCAACACTGTACAGGAAACTGGAAAGTTGATCTTTTTTATTAATAACAATGTCACCATTGACTTTTCGCCATATTCAAATTAATTTTGACTTTATATAGTTTTTAGGGTAAAATAATATATTAGAATTATAAATAAGTTGAGGTAACAATGAACAGAAATTTTAAAACATCCAGTATTACAGAATCAGCAATGATAACGGGAATTCTTGTTATCTTGGCATATCTGTCGAACTTTTTTTCTCTTGTAATGTTTTTTTACCCTACACCTGCAATTATTCTGGCTAAAAGAAAGGGATTAAAGTATGCTGCACTTTCTCTGATGGCCTCTGATATTTTGGTTTCAATGCTTTTAGGTATTCAAACCGGAATGATATTCCTGATTTTATACACCCCGCTGGCTATTGCTCTTGCTTATGGCGTATGCAAGGATGAAGATGCCAACAAAACCATTTTATATGGCTCTGCGGCGTACATGGTTTCTTTTGTTGTACTTATTCTACTCATGAATGCTGTAATGGGCATTAATTTTGTACAGCAGATGACTGAAATGTACAATGAAAGCATAAATATAATGAAAGAGATGGTTTCCAATATGCCTGCAGGAACAAATACCGCAGGTACAGAAGAAATGATCAAAACCTTCGATGAAATGGGCACAACCATGAATTACATCATAACAAATGTTTTTCCGGCTATTCTGGTTGTTGCTTCTGTCATGACATCCTATATCAATTACCTGGTTGCCAGCAAATTTTCAAAGCGCTTTTCCATAAACATAAGACAGCATGAAGGTCTGAGCTACTTTTCATTTCCCAGAACATTTATGGCGGCCATGGCAGCACTTCTTATTTTGTCGTTTGTGCTTAATTTGTTCAATATAAATGTAAGCTTAATTCAAGTCAATTTGTTCATGATTGTATTTGCTGCAATGTTTTTCCAAGGTTTTGCAGTATTGAAATTTTTCCTTATTAGGTCAAGCATAAACAAGACATTAAGAACCATAATACTGGCAATGGTTTTATTATTGAGCGGCGGTTTTGCTCAGATGCTGGCGATTATTGGTCTTGTGGATTTGGCAATAGATTTGAGAAAGATAAAATAAGTTTTGTATGGAGGTAATGAATGGATAATAAAATGACTCCAAAGTTTTTAAAGGATGACAGCATATTATATTTTATAGTTATTATCTGCTTGATAGCAGTGTTCCTCATAGAAGGCATGTACGTTTATGTGGGATTTGCAGCACTTATTTTGCTTGGGGTTGCTGCTTTCACATTGAGGAAACAGGTTGTCAGAGAAAAAGAACTTAAAAATTACATAATAGAATATACAAAAAACATAGAAAGCTTATCTGTGAATTCTTTTTATTATTCTCCTTTGCCAATATGTATTATAGGACCTGCAGGAAAAATATTATGGTTCAACAGCAAGTTCAAGGAACTTGTGGGAAACCTTGCAGAGAGTATAGAAAGTATTGATGAGTATGACAGTGATTTTCCTTTGAAGTCAATGGAAGGCAATAAGGAAGGAACTATCAATAACATAGAGATAGATAAATCAGGAAAAAGTTTCAATGTTATGTATTACCAGCTTGAAGAAGGACGGTTCGGTCAGGACATATCATATGTATGCTACTGGAACGAAAACACCGCATACACAAGCCTTAAGTCAAGGTACAACGATGAAAGACCTATAGCTGTACTTGTGCAAATTGATAATTATGATGAAATATCAGAAAAACTTGACAAGGGTGAAAAATCCGCCATGACTGCAGAGGTTGAAAAAATTCTCAACAAATATGCGTCAGAAATGAACGGCTTCGTCCTTAAATATGACACATCCAAGTTTCTCATGATGATAGAAAACAAATTTCTTGATTCTCTTGAAGCCAAGAAATTTTCAATGCTTGACGATGTAAAAAATCTTAAGGGAAGCGGAGACTTCAACTTCACCTTAAGCATTGGAGCAGGAGCTCTTGCTAAGAATCTAACGCAGCTCATAGATTATGCCAAGGGGGCACTTGATGTGGCTCTTGGAAGAGGCGGAGACCAGGCAGTTGTCAAAAGAATAAATTCTGTTAAGTTTTATGGCGGAAACAGCAAGGCTGTGGAGAAGAGAACAAAGGTAAAGGCAAGAATTATTTCCTACGCATTGAGACAGATAATAGACCAAAGCTCCAATGTGCTCATAATGGGGCACAGGGTTGGAGATATGGACAGTCTTGGGGCTTCCATAGGACTTTACAGCATTGCCAGAAGCAGGGGCAAAAAGGCTAATATAGTATTGAACAATGTAAACTATGCCTTGAAAAACATGCATGAAAGAATGAAGCATGAGGAAAGCCACTACAAGGATGCTCTAATAACAACTGAGGCTGCCATGAACATGATTGACCAAAACACTCTTATTGTTGTTCTTGACACCCACAGGAGAAGCTATACTGAAGCTCCTGAGCTCTTGAGCAGAATTGACAAGATTGTTCTCATAGACCATCACAGGAGAAGCGAAGAATACATTGAAAACACACTGCTCGATTACATTGAGCCCTACGCTTCCTCCACATGCGAGCTTGTTTCAGAAATAGTGCAATACATGGATGACCACATAAAACTCACAAAGTTTGAAGCAGATGCTCTTCTTGCAGGAATTGTTGTGGACACAAACTCCTTCACATTCAAGACAGGAGTAAGAACATTTGAAGCGGCGTCCTTCCTGAGGAGAAACGGTGCTGACACTGCTGATGTCAAACAGCTTTTCAATGAAAGCCTTGACTCCATGAAGAAAAAGACAGAAATAATCGAAAGGTCTGAAATACTGTTCGGTGACGTTGCAGTATCATATATAGACGAACTGTCGGAAGACTCTAATGTAATTGCTGCTCAAAGCGCAGATGAACTTCTGACCATAAAGGATGTTAAATTGAGCTTCGTGCTTGTTAGAAACAAGGATTATATCAACATAAGCGGGCGTTCCCAGGGTAATGTGAACGTTCAGGTAATAATGGAATCTCTTGGAGGTGGAGGCCACCTGAACATGGCCGGTGCACAGGTGCCGACTCAGGATATGGAAGAGGCCAAAAGGCAGCTGTACGAAGCTATAACCAATTATAAAAAGGAGAATAAAGACAAATGAAAGTAATATTGTTGGAAGATGTTAAGAATGTAGGAAAAAAAGGAACAATTATAAATGCTAAAGACGGATATGCAAGAAACTTCCTGTTTCCTAAAAATTTAGCCATAGAAGCAACAGATGTAAATTTAAAAAACCTGGAAAATGCTAAAAAACAAAAAGAAGCAAAAGAAAAAGAAATTCTTGAAGAAGCAAGACAGCTTGAAGAAAAACTCATGCAGATAACTATTGTCATAAAAACAAAGACAGGCGAAAACGGAAAGCTTTTCGGTTCTATAACAACTAAGGAACTTGCTGAAATTCTGGAAAAAGATCATGGCTTTGCATTTGACAAGAAAAAGCTTGAACTTGACGACGCCATTAAATCTGTGGGCGAATATTTTGTTAAAGTAAAGCTACACCCTACGGTTAATGCCAAGGTAAAGGTAATTGTTACAGAAAAATAAGAGGGTTGACATGTCAGATTTGATGAATTTAGGAAAAATTCCGCCTCACAATTCGGAAGCAGAGCAGACTGTTCTTGGTGCTGCGCTACTAGATCACGTTGCTGTTGAAAAAACAGTGGATTTGCTGAACAATGAAGATTTTTATTTTGAAGCAAACAGAGAAATTTTTGACAGCATCAAGCAGGTACACTCACAGAACATTCCTGTGGATGCGCTCACTGTTACCGAAGAATTGAAAAAAAGAGGAAAAATAGAATATGTGGGCGGTTTTGAGTACCTGGCGAGACTTACCGAAAATATAATCACTTCAAAAAATGTGGAAGCTTATTGCAACATAATAAGGGAAAAATCCACGCTTAGAAAACTCATAAGCGCTTCCAGCGAAATCATTGAAAAGGGATACAAGGAAAGCGACGACGTACAGAAGATAATTGAGCTTGCAGAGTCAAGAATTTTTTCCATATCTCAAAACCGAGGCGTCAATTCATTTTCCCAAATCAAGGATGTTCTAATGAATGTCTTCAACCAGCTTGAAGAAAGAGCCATGAACAAGGGAAGCCTTACAGGAATCACAACAGGCTACGACGACCTGGATAGGATGACGTCTGGTCTTCAAAGGTCAGATTTGATTTTGCTTGCAGCGAGACCTTCCATGGGAAAGACAGCCCTAGCGCTTAACATTGCCATGAACGCCGTAAAAACCGGTGCTTCTGTTGCATTGTTCAGCCTTGAAATGTCCAAAGAGCAGTATGTACAAAGAATCATAAGCATGGAATCAATGGTTGAGAGCACAAAACTCAGGTCAGGCAATCTTGATGATGATGACTGGAGCAGGCTGATTTCCGTCATGAGCACCATTTCGAACTACAATGTGTTCATAGATGACACGGCTTCTGTTTCATTGTTTGAAGTAATGTCAAAGTGCAGAAGGCTTAAAATAGAGCAGGGACTTGACATGGTAATAGTGGACTACCTCCAGCTCATGACTGACGGAGGAAGAAGCGGAGACAACAGGCAGCAGGAAATTTCAAATATTTCTAGAGGCCTGAAGGCAATGGCCAGAGAACTTGACTGTCCGGTAGTTGCTTTGTCGCAGCTTTCCCGTGCACCTGAACTCAGAAACGACCACAGACCTATAATGTCTGACTTGAGAGAGTCAGGAGCAATAGAGCAGGACGCGGATGTTGTAATGATGCTTTATAGAGATGAATATTACTTGAAGGAAGAATCCGAAAAGAAGGGCATCACAGACGTAATCATTACAAAGCAGAGAAACGGCCCTGTGGGAACCGTAGAGCTTGCATGGATAGGACAGTACACGAAGTTCGGAAACATTCAGAAATAACCTTTTTCAAAATGTATGGGAGGACCTCGTGTCCTCCCGGAGATAACGAAATTATTGAATTAATAACACGGGCGGGCACAAGACCCGCCCCTACGGTCAATGAAAGCCGAATATTCGTCATATAAACAAAATCCGTTCGGTTGAACGGATTTTTTCGTTTAATTCTTAATTCTTAATTCTTAATTCTTAATTCTTAATTCTTAACTCTTAATTTTATTACACTTTTCTTGCAATGATTATTTTGCTTCCCGGTGTCAGTGCATTGTCTGCAGGGATGTCGTTTAGTTCCTTAAGATAATTGATTGACAGGTTGTAATTTTTGGCTATATCCCACACTGTTTCACCGGGCTGAACAACCCTGAAAAGCAAGCTAGGCATTTTACTGTGGTCAACTGCTCCTGTTTCAACAATGTTGCTGATAATTTCTATTTCTTCCATGTCTTTTAACTTCATTCCAACGTTGATGTCACAGTTTACTATCAAGGAATTGCTTCCTTTTCTGTAAGCTCCGCACTTGCTGATTTTTACTGTGGAGTCTATAATGCTTTGTGCTTCCCCTTCCTTCAGATCAACCGATGCCGTAAACGGCATTGAACCGAAGGCTCTGTCGATTTTGTTGATGTCAGAGTTCAGGTAAAGAATGTTTACATCTAAAAATCCGTCAACTACATATTTGTCATTATACATTCTTTTTTCAGAAATTTTGGGGCTTATATCAACTGTGTAAATATCTTTTACGGTTCCTGAAACAACATCAAGGTTGTTTTCATATTTGATTGCCTTGTTTGTAATATCCTTCAATGAACTTAAGTTTACCTTTGCAGATGTAAGATCAAGAAGTGATTCAGTTGAATAACAGTCTGTTATAATGTTTTTTTCAACAGTATCATACAATGTTGCATTGATTGTGAAAGGAAGGTTGAACTCAATCATCCTTTTTTCATTGTCATAATTTTCTGCTGCTGCATATGTCATTTCGTTCAGAACAATATTTATGTCCTTAAGCATATGATCATTGGAATTTTTCACTTCCAGGTAATGGGTGAACGGAAATTCCTCTGAAATGTATCCTGCTGAATTTAAACTGTTGTCTTCCGCATACAGGAAACCAACTTTGCAGATTCCTTCAACCAGCATTTTTTCGTCCATTGTTTCAACGTTTGTTATGTATGCATCTGATTCTGCCTTCAATATTCTTGCAATTTCATCTGAGTTTTTGTTCAATTCAACTGCATCGTCAATGCTTGCTTCTTCAGAAATTTCACTTATTACATCAGTGTACCTGATGTTTTTGGTCTTTGCCTGAAAGCTGCCGTCTGATTCAAGGTTTGAAACAAAGTCCACCGGATGCTTGCTTATTATGTCTGTTTCCAATATTATGACGGACTTGACCATGTAGTTTCTTTCTGAAATGGGTTCTGCATCAATGTAATCGATGTACGCATTTACTTGTACATCCATGAGGTCTGTTCCGCCGGGTACTGAAAATTCCGCTGAAAACGGAACCTTGTCTGACATGGAGCAGGCTGTTACTTCTTCGTCAGGCGAACGGTATATGATGTTGTACACCAACTCCCCATTTACCGTAACTGTTCCATTGTTTACCGTTGCGTTGGTTAATTTAATTTTCCCCTCCGTTGATATTATTTTTTCTATATCAGGCAGGTTATCGGCAACGGTAAATTCGTTTTCTAATAATACTTCATTGGAGCTTGAATCAATGATTTCATTAATATTAAAAGTATCGCTGAATAATTTAAACAAAATTAAATCCTCCTTT
Source organism: Firmicutes bacterium UBA6113 (assembly GCA_002422545.1). Classification (GTDB taxonomy): domain Bacteria; phylum Bacillota; class Clostridia; order Tissierellales; family Sedimentibacteraceae; genus Sedimentibacter. Next base: position 145,116 of record DIWF01000021.1, read on the forward strand.
GGGTTTACAGTATTTCAGTATTCTTTTATAAATGTATATGCCGCTTAATTTTCAGTTAGTACAACTTACATATAATAAAAATAAAAAAATTTAAAAAAACATTGACCTTTTTATTCTTTTATAATAGAATTGTTTAGTAAATATCTGATTTATTTGTTTTGAATTAATGATTTATGTGATGTGCGAAATTATAAATTAAAAATATAGCAGAGACTAAAAAAAAAACCCCTTTTTTGGTCTCTGTTTTTATTTTTGTCGGTTTGCAATACTAATTTAATTAATTTATTAAGCAAAAATTGGAGTATAGGAGGAGAAAATGCCAAAATATATTTTTATCACAGGAGGAGTTGTTTCTTCCCTTGGAAAAGGGATAACAGCAGCATCACTTGGAAGACTTTTAAAAGCCAGAGGGTTGAGAGTAACATTGCAGAAATTTGATCCATATTTGAATGTAGATCCGGGAACCATGAGCCCATACCAGCATGGGGAAGTATATGTTACAGATGACGGAGCAGAAACAGATTTGGATCTTGGCCATTACGAGAGAATAGTGGATGTTGATTTGACAAAGTACAGCAGCATCACATCGGGTAAAATTTACTGGTCGGTATTAAACAAGGAAAGAAGAGGAGATTATCTCGGTGGAACTGTTCAGGTAATTCCTCACATTACAAATGAAATCAAGTGTATGCTTACAAGAATATCAACTGTATCTGATGTTGATGTGGTCATTACTGAAATAGGAGGCACGGTCGGAGACATAGAAAGCCTACCGTTTTTGGAAGCAATACGCCAGATGCGATATGAGGTTGGAAGAGAAAATGTGATGTATATACATGTAACACTTTTGCCTTACCTGAGCAAGGCTGGTGAGCTTAAGACAAAGCCAACTCAGCACAGCGTAAAGGAACTCCTAAGCATTGGAATTCAGCCGGACATGCTTGTGTGCAGGACTGAAAAGGAGTTAACTGGAGATTTAAAATCCAAGATTGCATTGTTCTGCAATGTTGACAAACAAAATGTAATTCAAAACACAGATGCAGATTCACTTTATGAAATTCCTCTCCTACTGGAAAAGGAGGGGCTGGCAAATCTTGTTTGCAAGCACTTTGATCTTTGCTGCAGCACAGAGCCTGATCTTTCAGAGTGGAAGGACATGGTAATGAGGTCCAAGAATTCTGTTCACAATGTAAAAATAGCTCTTGTGGGAAAATATGTAGAATTAAGAGATGCATATCTGTCAGTTGCTGAGGCACTGAGGCATGCAGGAATTGACAACTCGGCAGAAGTTGAAATTTCATGGATTCATTCGGAAGTAGTGAATGAGGGAAACTATGAGGAAATATTAAAGGGACACGATGGAATTCTGGTTCCCGGAGGTTTTGGAGACAGAGGAATAGAAGGTAAAATTCTTGCTGCAAGGTATGCACGTGAAAACAAAAAGCCATTTTTGGGAATATGCCTTGGCATGCAGATGGCTGTCGTGGAATTTGCAAGAGATGTTCTGGAATACGAGGGAGCAGACAGCACAGAATTCAGTCCTGAAACAAAGTATCCTATGATAGACATAATGGAAAACCAGAAGGATATTGAAAACAAAGGCGGTACTATGAGGCTTGGCACCTATCCATGCAAGCTTGTGGAAGGGACAAAGGCCAAGGAAGCATATGACGGTGCAGACATCATCCATGAAAGACACAGGCACAGATATGAATTCAACAACAGCTTCAGGAAAATATGCGAAGAAAACGGACTTATAATATCCGGTGCTTCTCCTGACAACAAACTTGTTGAAATAGTTGAGCTTAAAGACCATCCGTGGTATGTAGCGGCTCAGTTCCATCCGGAATTCAAGTCAAGGCCTACAAGAAGTCATCCGCTGTTCAAACATCTGATCAAGGCATCAATAGATTCAATTAAGAGTGAAGAGTCAAGGAATAAAATTAAGAGTTAAGAGTGAAGAATTAAGAATTTAATTAAAAAATCCGTTCAGCAATGAACGGATTTTTGTTATATGATTAGAAATCGGCTTCTAATTATTGTAGGGGAGGACCTCGTGTCC
>DIWF01000026.1 GCA_002422545.1 Firmicutes bacterium UBA6113
TAGGTTAGGCGTATTTGACGCTTACTAATAAATGAATAAACTATCAATTCCTATCATTTATTGTTATATTTAATAATTTATTTTTTTCTTGTATGTAAAAATTGTTAACGCATAAACATAGCAGTATTTTAGATTTTACACAACTTAATCAGCACTTGAGAATATATGCTAATATAAAAGCCCTTGAGTGTTCATTTTTAACACTCAAGGGCTCAACTTGCTGATTTAACTATTTTCTACCGTCCTTTAATACCTTATTATCTAATATAAGATTTTGAAGGAATTATGTAAAATATCATTTACTCGATTTAAATAATACTATTTTAGATTTTGATGATGCTGAAAAAAGATACCTTTGAACTATTACCATTTAATTGAATCTAATTCTTTTAAAAAATTATTACCAGTTTCTTTTTCTATCATTTTAATAAAATAAGCTTTTCCATATAAATGTTCCTGATAATTAACAGACTTAATAGCATTAATATTACTTAAATGAACAGATACACCAAACTTTTTACAATAGTATATTTCCTGTCGTAATTTATTCTTAAATCTTTTTGGTACCTTTATCTTATCATTTACAATTATTCCAGTTACCATTTTTCTCTTATTACCACTTACAATGTTAGTTTTATTTTTATTAGGTTTATAATCATACCTTTCTAATATTCCGTAAATTACCTCTACTAAATAAAATAAATCTTCATTTGATGAAAATGTTAAATCATCAGCGTATCTTGTATAATTAATACCTTTATTTTTAATAAACTTTAGAATTTCATCATCTACTTCACTAAATACAATATTAGCTAAACTAGGGCTAGTAGGTGCACCTTGGGGTAAACTTTCTTTAAAACAACATATGTCCGCTAGAAGCGTTGCAACCTTTTTACAATATCCTATATTTTCAAAAGTTCTAATAACTTTATTTTTACTAATAGACGGAAAAAAGTCTGCAATATCTATATTTAAAATACATTCTTTCCCAACATGTTCTAAAGCATTAGTTACAATGGATCTACCTTTTACAAAGCCATGTACTGAATCTAACATATCAATCTTATCCAAGATATTACGTAAAATCCATTGCTGTCTATATTTAATATTCATACTAGGTGATGCAATATTTCTTTTTTCGCCATTCTTTTTATCTATACAAAAAATATGGTATGCATTCTTATCTATTCCGTCAAGTTGTAAAATATCTACTAAATGCTTTTCATCAAAGATTACTGGCAGATTTTTATCTATTAATTTGTCAGCATAGTTACAACATTTTTCAATATAATCAAACTCACATAATTTAGTTATTAGCGTAAATTCTAATCTTTTTGTATACTCATGCTTATACATATACTCCACCTAAAAGAGAACAACTACTTATGATCTTTTACACTGTAATTTACGTTAGTAAATTACAGTGTAAAAATTAGTGCCGTTAAACAAGGAGGTGAATCACCTCATTCTAGTTGTTCTCTTATTATATTATATCAAAATTTTCAGGTACATACAAGTAATTCCATTCAAATTCTGGTTTATCAATAACCAATTTCTCTTCTGTTGTATACCACTCATTATTTTTTAAAAGTGGAGATTCTAAATTTTCAGAAATTATAAATTGATTATTTTCATATTTAATTAGCTGTGTTAAATATAACCTATTAATAATTTGAGCTACCATGGTCGGTGGCATATTTAATTCAGCACTTAATACTTCAAAGTTTATTCTTCGAAAATTTTTAATATAATTTAAAACAATAATCTCAGGCATTTTCATTTTTTATAACCTTTCCCGCTTCATATGCATTGTTAAAACTAATTGCTTTTTTCTTCTTTAGTTGATCAATACTTGGACGCTCTTGTGATTGTCTAGGAAACAATGGGGCACTTTGGTTTGAATACTTCCAGAAACTACATAATGTATTATTTGGTGTTTCATAAGTAAAAGTAATTAGCAATTTACTTTTACTAAAACCCAAATAATAATCTTTATCTTTGACCTTAGGATCCTCATTTATTCGTTTTTCATATTTGCAAATTACATTTTTAGCATATTCCATTTCTTTACTCGAAAATATATAGTCGTTTTCAAAACACTGATTCAACTTATTATAGTAAATAACAGATACATTAATACCAATTTTTTTACATGATTTTTCAACATGTTTAATAGCCTTTTTTCTTGCATATAGACAAGCAACCAATAACTCTTTGTCTTTAATATTAACACATTCAAATCTTTCACATACTTTTTTTATATTCGTATAAGTAGTAATACCTGTCCCGATTATATCATCAATGAAAACAATTACTTTTGCATTGTCTATTTCTTCATTCTCAATTTTAGATATAGCTGCAATAATTTGATTCTTATTAATTTTGTTCATATTGCTTACTTGCAAAACTGCTCTTATGTTATCACCACCTGATTTAACATTGGATTCAACAGTAACAAAAACCACCTGCGATAAATTATAACCTTTTATTTTTAAATATTCATCAAGAGTGTCTACTAAATCGCATAAGATATATTGGTATTCACGACAATCAACATACTTATATTTACTCAATAACTTTAAAAAATAAATTTTTTCTTTTTCTTCAAATGAATTAATCCAGTTTTTTATATTTAACTTAAATACATCTTTTCCTATAAATTTATCTATATCTTTTCTATTTATTTTAGCTAATTTACTATCACTTATATAGTCATCTGGTTTAATACTGTTATAAGTATAAAACTCATTTATAACATCATCTATATCTAAATCCATATTATCCCCCTAGTTTTTATTATTTTACATATAATTATTAAATAAAGGTTAATCTTATACAAATTATTTTGTACAAATGGAATGATAAAAATCATCATCAATAAAGCATATAACTTATATTTCCTTGACCCTCATACTATTGCAGCCAGACTAAGATAATACATTGAAATTTTCATAGGTACATTATAATTTCAGAGTTAAAGATAGACTACTTCACATATGATTTTCTCATATTATACTATTTATTACATTATTCTACAATATACATAATAAAAAGATAGAAAAATACTTAATTTATTAAGCATTTTTCTATCCATTTTTTTACTTATTTCAATTTAATAAATACAATAAAGTTGCATTTTCCTTAAATACATTATATCATCTTTTATCTTCAAAAATTATGTTAAAGGTGTTTTATGTTCTGATCATCTATAATATACTATATTCAAGATTCACTTATTTCCCACAATACGTCATCAGAATTATCGTTTCCACATGTGGTGTCTGGGGGAATAAGTCTACGCACTGCACCTTTACTACTTTGTAGCCGTTGTCTATGAAGACTGGAAGGTCGTTTACCAGTGACGTGGGCTTGCATGAAATGTAGATGAAAGTTTCAGGTTTGTAGTCTATTATTTTTTGAATTGCTTTTGGATGAATTCCTTCTCTTGGAGGGTCAAGGACTATTATGTCCGGTTTATCCTTGAGCTCATCGATTTTTTTCAGCACGTCTCCTGCAATGAATGTGCAGTTGTCCAGTCCGTTTAATTTTGCATTTTCATTTGCCTTTTCTACAGCTTCTTCTACAATTTCTATTCCTATTACCTTCTTGGCTGTTGGTGCTAAGATTTGACCTATTGTTCCTGTCCCTGAATAAAGGTCGAAAATTGTTTTGTCCTTTGTGGTGCCAATCAAATCTCTTGCAATGGAATATAATTTTTCTGCACCCAGTGAGTTTGTCTGGAAAAATGAAAATGATGAAATGTTGAAATGAAGACCCAGAAGCTCTTCAGTTATTTTGTCTTCACCGTAAAGAATTTTCATTTCTTCAGCTCTTGCCACATCTGCCACACCGTCAAATATGGAATGTGCAATGCATTTTACCTTGCTCTTCAGGTTCATGCCAAGAATCAAATACACAAATTCCTGTTCGTTTAATGTTCCCTGGCTGGTGGTGATTAGATTTATTAAAATTTCTCCTGTTTTTTCTGTCTTTCTCACCAACAAGTACCTTAAAAAGCCTATTTTTGATGTTTTGTGGTAGTATGTTTGACTATTTCCTTGGAAATAATCCAGTATTTGACATAAAATCTGTCGATAATCTTCATCGACAATTTGGCACCCTCTAGTGCTTATTATACTGTGGAAACTATTTTTCTTATGCATCCCCAATGATAAAGGACCATCCTTTACTTCATCCCCAAAAGAAAATTCCATTTTGTTTCTGTATTCCGTTTGTTTGGGGCTTGAGACAATTGGAAGGAATTCGTATGGTTCTTCAATAACGTTGTCTATTATTGACTTAACCTGTTCCTTTTTAAATTCAAGTTGTTTTTCATAAGGGATGTTCTGGTACGCACATCCGCCGCAAACATTGAAATGTGAACAGATGGGTTCTTGTTCATAATCAGCGGGCTCTACAACTTCAATTACTTTTGCTTCAGCGCTGTCTTTTCTTGTTCGGCTTATTTTAGCCAAGACCTTTTGCCCAGGAAAAGCATTTTTAATCTTTATTGTTTTCCCTTGGAATGTTACTTTTCCGGTATTGGGAAAATTCATTGCTTCTATTGTTAATTCGATTATATCGTTCTTTTTCATTTATGCTCCTGTAAATATATTCATTTGTTTTAATATTCCACTTCATCCGGAGACGGTGTTTCATCTTCTATCATAAGAGACATGTCTCCTCCTGTATCTTTTATTAGTTTTTCAATTGGCATTTTTACATATTTTCCATATGCTGTTGCTGCAACAGTTCCGTCTTCTAAAAGAATTTCTCCTGTTCCTTCAAATATAAGCCTTGTGTTCCTTGTTATTCTTGCTGTTGCTTTCACCTGACTGCTTAATGGAACGGGTTTTTTATATTTGATGTTAAGTTCAACTGTAACCCCCCATGCTTCAGGCTCAAGTATCATAATTGATCTTCCTATTACCTCATCCAGAATTGCTGAAATTATTCCTCCGTGCATTCTGTCCGGATAGCTTTGATGTGTTGGAGTAGGAGTTGATATGGACATAAGTTCATTATTTTCAAGTTCATAAAATTTTGTTTTCAAAGATTCATGGTTTTCTGTTCCGCATATGAAGCATCCCTTGCTGACCTGCTGTTTTCTTTTCACTTTATATTTCATTTCATTCCCTCTATTCTTTTAGCTGTAACTATATTAGCACAGCAGGATAAATCAGTCAAATCTATAAAAAACGACTTAACCTTGCGGCTAAGTCGTTTATAATCACAGTTCTAACAATCTTTCCGTCATGGCCTTTACAGCCATCAATGTAAATCCGCTGGGTCTCATGTTTGAATAATCTCCAACATAGTGCAAAAGTCCGTATGCTGGAAAACTTTGACCTGACACCAGATTTGAAGGCACAGGAACATTTGTCATTCCCATGTGCTGCCCGAAAATGTTGATTGCATTAAGGCACATGTCTCCTCCACCTTGTCCGTTTGCACATGTAGAAAACGCAAACAGTTTTTTGCCCCAGAAGGCTGCTCCCGTCCAATAAGGAGAAAATGCATCCATGAACGCTTTCATTGCTCCTGATACATTTCCATAATATGTTGGTGAACCCATCACTATTATGTCTGAGCCGAGAAGTTTTTCAGGACTTGCTTCATCAATACTGAGCATTTCGTTTTTGTACTGTCCTGCAATAGTAAATTGTTTTGCAAGTTCTTCAAGATTCGGGTCATTAACCCTAAACATCTTAACTTCTGCTCCTTGGCTTTCAAATTCTTTATAAAATTCTTTTGCTATCAGATAATTGTTGCCGCATACACTGTGAAACACTATGGATACTTTTTTAGTCATTTGTTCTGCTCCTGATTTTACATCTTTTTAAATAGCTGTCATTTTCATCTGCAAACAAACAGCTTAAATAATCTTCAACTTCAACTGCATTTTCCAGATTCAGCGTGTTGTTTGCCACTTGTTCCATTTCCTTCTTTTTGAGTCCTCTTATAATATATCTGGACTTCAGTACTGAAGGAGCATTCATGCTGAATTCATCAAGACCCATTCCCAGAAATACAGGAATCAGTTTTGGATCTCCTGCAGCTTCACCGCACATTCCAACCCATATTCCTGCCTTGTGTGCATTTTCTATAATGCTTTTTATAAGCCTCAAAAGAGCAGGATGGTACTGGCTGTAAAGGTGCGACAATTTTGAATTCATTCTGTCAACTGCCAATGTATACTGAATAAGGTCATTGGTTCCGATGCTGAAAAAGTCAACTTCTCTCGCTAGCATGTCGGATATGATGGCAGCCGATGGAATTTCAATCATTATTCCTATTTCTATGTTATTGCTGAACGGTATTCCTTCCTTCTTAAGTTCCGCCTTGGCTTCTTCGAGGATTTTCTTTGCATCCTTCAGCTCCTTCATGGTAGAAATCATAGGAAACATGATTTTCACGTTGCCATAAATGCTTGATCTTAAAATTGCCCTGAGCTGTGTCCTGAAAACATCTATGTTTCCCAGACAAAGCCTGATTGCTCTATAACCCAGGAAAGGATTCATTTCCTTTGGAATGTCTATATACGGAACATTCTTGTCTCCGCCTATGTCAAGAGTCCTGATGATTACAGGCTTATTGTTCATTCTTGAAAGAACTTCCTTGTATTCTTCGAACTGTTCATCCTCAGTAGGAGACAGCTCTCTGTTCATGAAAATGAATTCGCTTCTGAAAAGACCTATTCCTTCAGCGTCATTTTCCAGGACCATGTCCACATCCCTTGGAGTTCCTATATTAGCAGATAATGAAACTTCGAATCCATCCTTGGTCACTGTTGAAAGGCCTATTTGTTTTTTAAGTTCATTGCCTACTTCTTCTTCTTTTTCTTTTTTCTGCGTGTAGTATTTTAATTGTTTCTGATTTGGATTTATCAGAACTTTTCCTGATTTTCCGTCACAGATAACAAAATCATTTGGTTTTATTTTGCTTGTAATGTTGTCAAGACCTACAACTGTTGGAATTCCCATTATCCTTGCAATTATTGCTGCATGGGATGTCTTTCCTCCCATTTCGGTTATCATGGCAGCCACTTTGCTTTTATCTATCTGGGCTGTATCTGAGGGAGTCAGATCCTTAGCTATAATTATTGAGTTTTCCTCTAATTTTGAATAATCCGTGTTATTTATGCCAAGCAGAATTTTAATGACTCTTGTCATTACATCTCTGATGTCGTCTGCTCTTTCTCTTAAATATTCATCTTCTATATTTTCAAACAGCTTAATGTAAGTGTCTGATGTTTCATTGATTGCAAATTCGGCATTTATGTTTTCATTTTTAATTCTTACTTCAACATCTGATGAAAAAGTGTCATCTTCAAGCATCATTTCGTGAGACTTGAATATTTGTGCTTCTTTTTCACCGACTTCTTCCAAGGTTTTTAAATATAGTTCATTTAATTGGTTCTTCCCAATTTCCAAGGCATTTCTAAGTCTTTTTATTTCTGAATCTGTATCAATGACATGTTTTTTTTCGATGTTCATTGTTTTTTTATCAATAATAAAAGCATTTCCAATACCAATGCCTGGTGAGACACCTAAACCTTTCATCTACTCACTACCTTTCAGCTTAGTAATAACCAATATTCACGCAATGTAAACATAAATCTAGGTACAAAAACAAACTCTTCACCCAATTTATATAATTATATTACTAAAAACAATTCATTGTCAATCAAAATACTGCAATTTCAACATATTTTTGTGGTAAGGTTTTCACCGTTGAAACCATGGATTTTCTTGTTTAGGGATAGTTGTATTAAATTTAAAAACAAAAACATTTCTTTTAAATTACATTTATACTATAATTAGAAAGAGTTGCTACACAATTCCCAGGCTGATGACAAAGTTGTTTCAATAATGTAGGAGGGACTCTGTCCTCTGAAGATAACAAAATTATTGAATTAATAACACGGGCGGATACAAGATCCGCCCCTACAATTTGAAGAATAGGGTTTATCAATAGCTGAGAGTTACTACGCAATTCGCACTAAGGAGACCTTGTCCCAGACCGTCCACAAATGTTTTTGCAATTAAATTATTAATGAGGAGTATCATGATGAAGACAATACAATGCAAAAATTTAATATTCAACAGCGGCTTGCCTAAAATATGCATCCCTCTTACAGGAAAAAATACAAACAGCATGCTTGATGAAATTATTGATTTAAATAAAATTGATTATGACCTGACAGAACTAAGGATTGATTTTTTTGAAGATGTAGATGATTTTTCAAAGGTAGTTGATCTTCTTAAAAAAATTAGAGAAATATATTTTAAGCCTCTTCTTTTTACATTCAGGACAAAAAAAGAAGGTGGAATTCATGACATGTCTGAAGAAGGTTATTTTGAACTCATACATATGGCAATGGAGAGCGGACTCATAGACCTTGTAGATATTGAACTTTTCAGCCATGAAGATAACTTAAAAAAAGCCGTAGCTTTTGCTCATGAAAAACAAGTTAAAGTTGTTATGTCAAATCATGATTTTCATAAAACCCCTGGCAAGGATGAAATTGTAGCAAGACTTGTGAAAATGCAGGAAAACGGAGCTGACATTTCCAAAATTGCAGTGATGCCCACTTGCAGCATCGACGTTCTCGAACTTTTGTCTGCTACCATGGAAGTTAAAAATAATTATGGTTTTCCATGCATAACCATGTCCATGGGAAAGCTGGGTGTCGTGACAAGGCTGTCAGGAGAACTGTTCGGCTCATGTATGACATTTGCAACTGTAAAGAACACTTCCGCTCCCGGTCAGATAAGTGCCACAAAGGTAAAAGAGATATTGGATTTGCTACACTTTGAGTAATAATAAATAATTTATCTTGTATTTTAATATTATTTAAAATTGGATTTAAAGATGAGATTCTTCGCTTTGCTCAGGATGACACCGACGTGGATTGTTGTTGAATCAAACATGATGAACTGGCAGGGTTTATTCAAGTAATGAATAACCACATAAGAGTTAATACAAAGGGCTGATGTACCTATGTGCATCAGCCCTTATTTAATGTTTCAATTTATTTGCTTGCTTTTTCCAACTTCATTCCTGTGTCGATTCCGTTTAAGTTGTGAACTTCAAAAGTGTCGCTTGATTTTTCAATTAAATCTGCTAAAGTTTCACTCTTGATGAAATCTTCAAATTCTTTCACAGCTTTGTCTATTTCTTCTGAGCCGTTGTAGAATATGTTGATTCTGTCCATCATTTCATATCCGTTGTTCTTTCTCATCTGCTGAACTTTTGATATGAATTCTCTTGCATATCCTTCGTTGAGCAAATCTTCAGTAAGGAATGTGTCTATTATTGTGAACAGGTTGTTGCCTGTTGAAACATCATAGCCTTCCTTAGCAGAAATACGGATGTCTAATAATTCTTCGTCAACTGAGATTTTTTCGCCGTTCACTTCAAGCTCAAATACCTTGCCTGACTGAACAGTTGAGATTATTTCAAGAGCATCTGATTTAGCCAATACTCCTGCAAACGCCTTAACGTTTCCTCCAAGTCTTGGTCCTGCAACCTTGAAGTTCGGTTTCAGAGAGAAGTCCATGAATTCATTGAGGTCGTGCTCAAACACAACATCTTTTACATTCAGTTCTTCCTTGATTAACGGTACCAAATCTGAAATCAGCTTCTGGTATTTTCCGTCTATATGGATTCTTCTTATTGGCTGTCTAACCTTGATTTTTGCATTTTCTCTTGATGCTCTTCCAAGTTTTACAAGATCTTTCACAAGGTCCATTCTCTCTTCAACATTTGCATCAATTAATTCTTCATGGTATTCCGGATAGTAGCTCAAATGCACTGATGGCTCGTTTGTAAGGTTTCTGTAGATTTCTTCTGACAGATATGGAGCAAAAGGTGCTGTCAATTGTGCTATTCCTACCAATATTTCATAAGTTGTATTATAAACTGCTTTTTTGTCTTCTGTCAGTTCAGGAACCCAGAATCTTCTTCTTGAACGTCTGATGTACCAGTTCGACAAATCTTCGTTTACGAAATCCTGAATTGCTCTTACTGTCTTGTTATGGTCGTAAACAGCCATGCTTTCACGAACATATTTAACAAGGTTGTTGTACTTGGAGATTATCCATCTGTCAAGTTCAGGTCTGTCTTTGTATTCTACAAAGAATTCCTTTGGATTTATTGAATCTGTATTTGCATACAATGCAAAGAAAGTATAAACATTCTTAATTGTTCCGAAGAACTTGCTCAACACTTCCTTGAGTCCGTCTTCGTCAAATTTTGTAGGTGACCATGCAGGTGATACAAACAACAAGTACCATCTCAATGCATCAGCACCGTATCTGTCGAACAAATCAAACGGGTCAACTGTGTTTCCTCTTGATTTGGACATCTTCTTTCCAAATTTGTCAAGAACAAGGTCATTAACAAGAACTCTCTTGTAAGGTGACTGTCCTCTCACATATGTTGATATGGCAATGAGTGAATAGAACCATCCTCTTGTCTGGTCTATTCCTTCGCAGATGAAGTCTGCAGGGAATAAATCTTCGAAGTTTTCCTTGTTTTCAAAAGGATAGTGCCACTGTGCATAAGGCATTGAACCTGAGTCAAACCAGCAGTCAATAACGTCTTTAACTCTTGTCATATGCTTGCCGCACTTAGGGCATACAATATGGACATCGTCAACGTATGGTCTGTGAAGGTCTATAGTGTTTTCATCTATTTCTTCAACAGCTTTTTCAGCCAGTTCTTTTCTTGAGCCTATGCTTTCAACATGACCGCAGTCGCATCTCCAAAGAGGAAGCGGAGTTCCCCAGTAACGGCTTCTAGATATAGCCCAGTCATTTAAGTTTTCAAGCCAGTTTCCAAAACGCTTCTCACCAACAAAATCAGGATACCATTCAACTGAATTGTTGTTTTCTATAAGCTTATCTTTAAGGTTTGTCATCTTGATGTACCAGCTTGGTCTAGCATAGTACAACAATGGTGTATGGCATCTCCAGCAGTGAGGATAATTGTGAAGGAACGGTTCTTTTCTAAAGAGTTTTCCGTTTTCTTTAAGCCATGCCAAAATTGGTGCATCTGCATCCATTACAAACATTTCTGACCAAGGTGTTCCTCTGAAACGTCCTGTGTCATCAACAGGATTTAATACTGCAAGATTGTATCTTGCGCCTGTATTGTAGTCGTCTTCACCAAATGCAGGAGCAGTGTGTACTATTCCTGTACCATCTTCTGTAGTTACATAATCAGCACAAGTCACAAAGAATGCTTTTTTACCTTCAGGCACATTTACATATGGCATAAGCTGTTCATATTCCATGAACTCAAGATCCTTGCCCTTCATTTCTTCAAGCACTTCATATTCTTCTTTTATTACTGTGCTTGCCAAAGGTTTTGAAATATAATAAACTTCGCCATTTTTGTCTTCTTTGTCCAATGTTCTTACTTTAATGTAATCCACATCAGGATGCACTGTCAAAGCTACGTTTGACAAGAGTGTCCATGGTGTTGTTGTCCAAGCCAGAAAATATTCGTCTGCATCTTTTTTCTTGAACTTTACATATGCAGTCATTGTCTTGATTTCTTCATATCCTTGGGCAACTTCGTGGGATGCAAGACCTGTTCCACATCTCGGACAGTATGGAAGTATCTTATGTCCTTCATACATGAGTCCATCCTTGAACATGTTGTCAAGTATCCACCATTCTGATTCGATATAGTTGTTGTCCAATGTGATGTAAGGATCATCAAGGTCGATGAGGTAAGCCATACGCTCAGTCATCTGTCTCCACAGTCCTTCGTATGTGAATACAGATTCACGGCACTTTTCATTGAACTTATCTATGCCGTAATTCTCTATGTCTGTTTTGTCTTTAAGTCCTAATTGTTTTTCAACTTCTATTTCAACAGGAAGTCCGTGTGTGTCCCATCCTGCTTTTCTGTTTACCTGGTAACCTTCCATTGTCTTGTATCGGCATACGGAATCTTTCAGCGTTCTGGCAATTACATGGTGAATTCCAGGTCTGCCGTTTGCTGTAGGCGGTCCTTCATAAAAAATAAAAGGTGCTTTATCTTTTCTAGTTTCAACGCTTTTGTCCAATAGGTCAATTTCTTTCCAGTATTGTGATATCTCATGCTCGTTTGTTTTATAATCGGCTTTAGATATGTCTTTAAATAACTTCATCTTTTCCTCCTGTATTATATATTTTTGTATTCTATTGCACCGGGACTATATTGCATGTTGCGCAGTTTCGCAACACAAATTTATTCGCTCGCTATCGCTCACATAAATTTGGTGCTCATTGCGGTTGACCTACCTCCATTTTCAGGAAAAACCTCTGAAAATGGGGTTAGGGCATACATACAAAAATCCCATGTCTAAAGACATGGGACGAAATCCGCGGTACCACCCAAATTACATATAAATAATTTAAATATGCATCTTGAAAATTTAACGCATTTATACGTAATTTCTTACTCATCTTCGGAAATTAAACTCGTGGATGATCTTCGCCGCATTCAGAATTACAATCTCCCACCATATGATTGCATCTCTTTGAATCCTACTGCAGTTACTCTTCCAGTCACCGTCATTATTATTATTTTGTTTCTGTATTATGATATATTAAAATGTTTTTAAAGTCAAGGAATAAATTGATTTTTTTCTGAAAGAATAATTAAATATGAAATTCACAAACGAGGAGGATACTATGGAATATCCGAGGGATTCATACTGGCACAATACAGCTGGCAGCAAATCAAAAACATCCGAAAACAAGGACAGTCTCGACGGCAAAAAATTCGACCTGCTGATAATAGGAAGCGGCCTTACAGGACTTACAACAGCCTACCTGTTAAGAAACAGTGGATTGAAAATAGGCATAATTGAAGCAACCAGTATAGGTTACGGGGTGACCGGTTACACAACTGCAAAAATAACCGTTCAGCACAGCCTTATTTATGATTATCTTATAAACAGTTTTGGAATAGATGAAGCACGGCAGTATCTGAAAGCAAACCAGGAAGGTTTGAACCTAGTTAAAACAATAATCGATGAAAACAACATAGACTGCGATTTCAAGGAACAAACAGCGTATGTGTATGCTTTGGATGAAAGCGAGATAAAAGAAATAAAGGCTGAGTTTGAAGCTTACAAGAAACTTGAAATAGACAGTTTTTATACCGAAAACGCACCTCTCCCCAACAACGCTCTGGCTGCTGTAGGAATCAAAAACCAGGGCCAGTTCAATCCGCTTAAATATCTGTACAGTCTGTTAGGCATCATAATGAAGTCCGATTCATGCGAAGTTTATGAAAACGTCAGAGCCTTAAACATTGAGCCTCACAGTAATGGCATTACTGTTGCAACCGAAAAGGGAAAAATTAATGCAGATAAAGTTGTTGTGGCATCCCATTATCCTTTTGATGACAGCTTCGGATTGTATTTTCTCAGGCTTTACCAGGATAAATCATATATTATTGCTGCCAAAACACATGAAGAACCATTTGACGGTATGTACATAAATGTCAATGACTCAATTTATTCAATGCGCTATCAGTTTTCAGACAAGGAAAATGTGCTTCTTTTAAGTGGAGGCAATCACCGTGCAGGAGAAAAGGACAACGAGGAAGAATCTTACAAAGAGCTTGAAGATTTTCTAAATAAAAACTTCAAGAATGCAGAAATAGTTTCTAAATGGTCAACTCAGGACTGCATGACCTACGATAAAATCCCGTACATTGGTCATTATTCAAATAGTTTTGAAAATCTGTATGTGGCAACTGGCTTCAAAAAATGGGGTATGTCTCATTCTGCTGCAGCAGCATTGATCTTAAGAAATAAAATTTTAAAAATTGACGATGACTATTCGGAGATTTTCAATCCTTCCAGATTCACTCCTCTACAGTCTTCAAGGGAATTTTTGTCTTCCGTGAAAAGTATTGCGGCAGGTTTTATGAAAAGAGTTGCAATAGTTCCCGATGAAATACTTGAAGTAAAGGAAGGTGAAGGAAAAATAGTGAACTACAACGGCAAAAAGGTTGGAGTTTACAAAGATAATAAGGGTGATTATTTTTGCATTAACCCGGTGTGTTCTCATCTTAAATGCGGCGTGTCATTCAATGAAGCAGAAAAAACATGGGACTGCCAATGCCATGGCTCAAGATATGACATTAAGGGAAATATACTTGAAGGTCCAACGGTAAGACCGTTGGATAAGGTAAAGATAAATATAAAGGACAAATAAATAAAAACACGGGCGGACACAAGGTCCGCCCCTACATTTTAGAATATCAAATTTATTTTATAGCAAGATTTATTTATTCGGGTAATTCCATTCCGTATATTTCATACACATCTTTTGTGTACCTGTCTTCATTGTCGTAAATGTAAAGAGGTGGGTCGAATTTAAGTTCCGGATTACCGTTTTTTGATGCCCTTATGAGTACCATGTTTGGTTTTTCTGCTGATCTTGGGTGAACAAAGCGAATTTGCTTAGGCTCAAGTCTGTATTTTCGAAGGAGCCAGATTATATCAGCCAGACGGTCAGGACGGTGTACCATGTAAAAACGTCCGTACTGCTTCAAAAGCATTGCAGCTGTTCTTATGACATCTTCAAGGGAGCACTTTATTTCATGCCTTGAGATTGCTTTTTTATCCGTTGGGTTAACAATGCCGCTGTTGCTCAGCTTGTATGGAGGATTTGAAATTACAGCATCAAATGAATTTGGCTCCAGATGTTTACCTGCATCATTTAAATCTATGTTTAAAATTTCAATTTTATCCTGCAGATTGTTGAGTTCCACGCTTCTTCTTGCCATTTCTGCAACTTCTTCCTGAATTTCAACTGCATATGCCTTGGCATAATTTTTCTTTCCGCTTAACAGTATGGGAATGATTCCTGTTCCGGTTCCCAAATCCACAATCTTTGAATTGTTTTTAATGTCGCAGTAATTAGTGAGAAGCACAGCATCCATTCCAAAGCAAAACCATTTTTTGTTTTGGATGATTTTTAAGCCGTTGCATTGTAAATCCTCTATTTTTTCGCCTTCATTGAGCAATATGTCCATATTGTAACCTTTCATATTAATATAATGTCCATCATATTCTATATTCTATCTTTTATTTTAATTTTTAATTCTTAATTAATAATAGCGCTGTTCAGAAGTTTTTTTGTGTATTCTTCCGCAGGGTGAATGAGAACTTGTTTTGCATCTCCTGCTTCAACAACAGCACCGTTTTGCATTACTATTATTGTGTCCGACATGTAATTTACAACACCTATGTCGTGAGAAATGAAAATGTAGGCTATGTTGAGCTCCTTCTGAAGTTTTTTAAGCAAGTTAATTATCTGAGCCTGAATTGAAACATCAAGAGCCGAGACCGGTTCATCGCATATTATCACTTTTGGACTTACAATAAGGGCTCTTGCTATTGCTGCCCTTTGGCACTGACCTCCGCTTATTTCAGATGGATACTTGTTTTTGATGTTTAAATCAAGCCCTACCTTTGCAAGTATTTCGTCAACCATCCTGTTTGCTTCTTTTTCGCCCTTGGCTATGTTGAGAGTAAAAAGAGGCATGGAAATAATTTCACCTATTTTATAGTTGGGGTCCATTGAGCCTTGAGGATCCTGAAAAATAAACTGGACGTTTCTTCTGTATTCCTTGTGTTCTTCCGTCGTCATCTCGGCAATATTTTTTCCGTAATAAAAAACACTGCCAAATGTGGGATTCTGAAGCCCGCCAACAATTTCACCGGTTGTGGATTTACCGCTTCCCGATTCACCTACTATACCCAGAGTCTTTCCTTCTTCAACTATAAAATTCACGCTTTTTACCGCAGCAACTTTTTCCTTGATTTTTCCAGTCAAAACGTGCTTTTTCACCACATATTCTTTTCTTATATTCTTAGCTGTTATAACAGCCTTGTTTTCTTCAATGCTCATAATTAGCCTCTTAATCTAAATTGCATCTGAAATAATGACCGCCATCTTCATGTTCCTTAACATAATTCTCACATATTTCCATTGCCTTGGGACACCTGTCTCTGAACAAACATCCTTTTGTGTCCCTTCCCTTTTCCTGCACATAACCCGGTATTTCTGCAAGGGGTTCCGTCTTTTTGATTTTCATGGTGGGAATTATGTCTATTAAAAGCTGGGTGTATGGATGTTTTGGATTTTCAAACACTGATTTTGTTGTTCCTGACTCAACCACTGCTCCTGCATACATGACAGCAAGACTATGGCTGTAGTTCTTTACGAGCCCTAAGTTGTGAGAAATCAAAAGAATTGATATACTAAGCTCTTCATTTATTGATCTGAACAGTTCCATAACCTGTTTTTGCACAGTGCTGTCCAGTGCAGTTGTAGGCTCGTCAGCAACAATGAGCTTAGGATCGTTCATGAGTGCCATTGCAATGTTAATTCGCTGCCTCATTCCTCCGCTCAGCTGCCATGGGTAGTAGTTTAAAACCGATTTCGGATTTGAAAACCCTACCTTTCTAAGTATACCCTCTGCTTTTTCAAGAGCTTCTTTTTTATTCTTGTTTGTATGGTCAATAAAACCATCTGCAATCTGGTTTTTGATTTTTATCATGGGGTGAAGAAAAAAAACTGTGTTTTGAGGAATATAGCCTGCATTTTTCCCAATGTGTGCTTTCTTTTCCCTGAGAGAAATTTCAAGCATATTTTTTCCTGCAACAATCATTTCATCAGCGCTGCAGCACAAGTCATCAGGCAGAAGATTTATAAGTGACTTTGCTGTCAGAGTTTTACCGGAACCTGATTCTCCAACCAGTCCGAAAATTTCTCCCATTTTAATGGTGATGGATGAACTGCTCACAAGAGTATTGCCCATGGAATCACTCACATGAAGGTTTTTTAATATGACAGTATTATCAGCATCATTCATAATTTCATTCATCATGGCTCCTCCTGTTGATGAGCATGTCGTTTAATCCGTCACCTATGAGATTGAAGCCAAGTATTGTAATTATTATTGCAATTCCCGGAGCAACTGCAAGGTACGGATAGGTGAGAAAATACTGCCTTGACTCGCTGAGCATCAGTCCCCAGCTTGCATAGGGCGGCTGAATTCCAAGACCAAGAAATGAAAGTGATGTTTCTATCATAACAGCAGAACCTATTGAAGAGCTGTACTGAGTTACAAGCTCTGGCAACATGGCAGGAACAAAGTGCCTGAAAAATATTTGTCTGTTTGTTGTTCCGTAGCTCTTGGCAGCCTTGATATACAAAAGATTTTCCGTATCAAGTATCATTGAATACACAAGCCTTGCAAAAACAGGAATCATGAATATTCCTATGGCTATGATGGAACCCTTAAGCCCTTTTCCTGCCACCGTTACAATCATTAGGGCAAGAAGTATTCCGGGAAACGACATCAGCCCGTCCATAATACGCATGATAACAGAGCTTGCTGCCTTCTTAAGCATTGCAGCAACAGCTCCCAATGCTATGCCAAATATGGTTCCAAGGGTTACAGATCCTATTCCCACAAGCAGCACATTTCTCGAGCCGTACATTAACCTGCTGAGGATGTCTCTTCCGAAGTTGTCCGTTCCAAGCATGTGTTCGGAATCGAAGTCAGGTTTTAAAAAGCGCTCTGAAATATTCATTTCATTGGGAGGGTACGGCATGTATGCAAATGACAGCCCCCACATTTCTAAAATAAGCAAAATCAATATGATACCTATTACGATGCTCAAATTTTTTTTCATTTATTGATTATTCTCCTCGCTGAAAGGATTTTATTCTTGGATTTATAAACATTATCAGCACATCCACCGCCAATGTTATGAAGATTACCATTGCTGTAATAAACATCACAAGGCCTTGCAGAAGAACAATGTCCCTGTGTTCCACGGCACCCAAAACCAGCCGCCCTAATCCTGGCAGGGAAAAAATAGTTTCAACCACTACGGTTCCTCCTGCAAGTTTTGCAAATTGCATTCCTATAATTGTGAGCGGTGCAATGAGAGCTCCCCTCAATGCGTATTTAATATAAATTTTTCGTGCCCCAAGTCCCTTTACTTTTGCCATGTCCATGTAGTCCTGATTTAATGAATCAAGCATGGAGCTTCTTACAATTCTTAAGAGTGTACCTGTTTCTCCTATTGCAAGCACAACAGAAGGAAGTGTTATACTTTTTATGAATCCTCCAAAATCATCACTAAAGGGTACAAATCCCGATACAGGAAAAAGTTTAAGCTTAAGACCGAAATAAACAATAAAAACCATTCCTATCCAAAAAGAAGGAATGGCTGTTCCAAGCTGCATGATGCTCCTGGAAAAATAATCTATGATGCTGTTCTTTTTAATTGCCGAGAGCATTCCAAACAAGAACGCAAAAAAAACAGCAATAATCATGGCGAATACAGATATGGAAAGAGTAACAGGAAGACTGCCTGTAATCAATGATTTGACAGACTCCCCGTACACATAGGATGTTCCCATGTCAAGATGAAGAAGGTCATTAAGCCATCCAAGATACTGCTGATAAAGCGGCCTGTCCAAACCCATGGCTGCATGAAGTTCCTCAACCATTTCCGTAGTTGCTTCCGTTCCCAGAATCAGCTGGGCAGGGTCCCCCGGAATGATCATTAATACAGCAAATGTTATGATTGACACAACCAGCAAAACAACAACCGAGCTTTTGACTCTGTCTAAAACATACCTTAACATAATTCACCCCGTTACATACCTTACTCTGCAAAGCTTACTGTGCTGAAGTCATAAACGTCTATTGGGAATATTTCCATGCCCTGCACGTCTTTCTGAAGAGCAAGCATTGTTCGCGGTGTCTGCAGATAGATGGCAGGAAGTTTCTCAGCCAGTATAACTTGTATTTGTTTGTATATTTCTGTTCTCTTGTTCTCATCAAGTTCCTTGAGAGCATCAGAAAGAAGCTGGTCTACCTCACCTGTTTTCAAGCTTATATAATCGTTGCTGTCGGATTTGTATCTTGCCAGGAACGCATATGAATCAAGTCTTCCTGTGTGACCCACAACTGTTGTATCAAATTTCTTTGCTGTGTACACATCGCTCAGCCATGTTCCCCACTCAACAATTTCAATGTTTACATTTATGCCGATTTTTCCTAACTGGTCTGCAATAACCTGACCTGCGTCAACATGTAGCTGATAATTCTTAGGAAGAGTCATATTTATATCAAATCCGTTTTCATAGCCTGCTTCCTTCAAAAGTTCCTTAGCCTTTTCAGGATTGTATTCAATCATGTCGTTTGTATCATAATAATCAGGCGATGTGGGCGGAAGATGTGAACCTATTTTGTCGCCATAACCGAACATGGAAGCTTCAATCACTTCATCTTTGTTGATTGCAATGGCCATTGCCTGCCTTACCTTTTCATTTTTCAGGATTTCATTGTCAGTATTAATTGACAATATCTGCACGGCATTCATTGGTTCTGAAATAACCTGGTAAGTATCATTGTTTTCAACCATTGTTACCTGGTCCCCTGTAAGAGGAATTATGTCGAGGTCTCCTACCTGGAAGCTTGCCATCATGCTTGTAGCATCAGGTATCAAAACAAGCTTAACTGTTTCAAGCTTTGCTTTTTCACCGAAATAATTGTCATTTCTTTCAAGAGTCAAATCCTGCTGAGGATTCCACTCCTTCAGTTTAAAGGCGCCAGTTCCAACAGGAGCAGTTTTTAAATTGTCAGCTGCTTCTTCAGGAACAATTGCTGTCCACGGGTATGCAAATCTTTTTAATAGTTCCACATCCAATGTTTCAGTGGTAAATTTTATATTATAGTCATCAACAGCTTCTATTTTAACTATATTTTCATAATCTTTTGCTTTTGGGCTTTCAGCATCTTTCAGTCTGTTGAAGGAATATTCAACATCCTTTGCAGTCATCTGTCTTCCGTTGTGGAAATAAACATCATCTCTTAATGTAAATGTAATTTCCATACCGTTTTCGGAAACATTCCATTCTTTTGCAAGTCTTGGGATGATTTCCCAGTCAGATGTTACAGATACCAATGTATCATAAATATTGTTAGTTACGGAGAATGTTGATGCAGCAGCAGTTCTTTGAGGATCAAGGCCTTCCGGTTCAGTGGTGTATCCCATTGTCAAGGCAGTCTTGGCACTTGTTTCTGGCTGCTCATTAGGAGTGTTTTCTTGATTGGAGCATGCGGCCATGCTAAACAGCATAACAGCAGCTAATAAAAAAGCTATAATTCTTTTCATTTTTTTATCCTTTCAGTTAATAAAATTTTATAAAATATCTTTTACTGAAAATCAAATTAAACGCATTGATCACCTTTTATTATCAGATCATGAGTATCTGTAATAAGTTTTGAAAACTGCGCTGAAATTTGATTAAAATTAAATACATTTATGTTTAACACATATCATTTGAAATGTCAATAGATTGACATAAATTAACGGGCATATTCAGGATTTTTTTCGACAAAAAATATATGTATTGTATTCAAATGTTGATCTGCACTATACAAATGTTTCTGCACATGTTTTATAACATTAAATTATTAGCTCGTTGTAAAAAAATGCAAATCATGATATTATATTAGTTGCTATTATTGATTTATATAGAATTGAGGTGGATTATGAACCCAAGCAGAAAAAAACTTAAGGAAATGCAACAAAAAAAATGGTGGAGCTATGCTCTGCTTGCAGCAGGAATGTTTGTTTTCACAGAAGGCTGCACACTATTAAACACAAATATGGAATATGCTCTGCCTGCAATAATATTCAGCTTGTTTATGCACTCCAGCAGCATGATGGACTTAGGTAAAAGGTTGTTGAAGCATGAGCCCGGAAGCGCTGCAAACATTGCCATGTTGCTGGTCTTGCTGCTTGCAGCTGCAACAAGTTATGTGAGAGAAATAACCCTTTCAACAATTTTCCTCATGAATGTTTCAGCAGTGCTGGTATTTTTGATTGTAGCAGCAGCTTCTTCAAAATTCATTAAAAAGCAATAATAAGGAGCAAATATGATTAAAAGATTTATATCCTACTACAAACCCGTAAAAAAAATATTTATCATCGACATGGTCTGCGCATTTGTAATGGCTGTGTGCGATTTGTTTTATCCCATGATAACAAGGAATATAATCAACATCTATGTACCAAACCAGCAGTTCAACCTCATGGTAACATGGCTGGTAGCCCTGGGACTCATTTACATCCTGAAAGTCGGGCTCAATTACTACATTACATATTATGGCCACATAATGGGCGTAATAATGCAGGCAAACATGAGAAAAGATATTTTCGAACACCTGCAGGATCTTCCATTTGTGTTCTTCGATGAAAACAAGACAGGAAGCCTCACTTCCAGAATCATAAATGACCTTATGGAAGTGTCTGAGTTGGCACATCACGGTCCGGAGGATGTGTTCATTTCTCTCATAATGCTTGTGGGTTCCTTCGTAATGCTCAGCACCATAAATTTCCCCCTGGCTCTCATTGTATTTTCAGTTGTTCCATTTTTGATTTTCATTGTAATGAAGCTTAGAATCAGAATGTCTGACACATTTCTTGAAACAAGGGAAACAATAGGTGAAGTAAATGCCACAATTGAAAACAGCATTTCAGGCATAAGAGTTTCAAAGGCTTTCAGCAACAAACAAAATGAAATTAAAAAATTTGAAAACAACAACCACAAGTTTCAGTCAGCTAGAAAGAAAGCTTACAAGGTAATGGCTGAATTCCACGTGAGTTCTTCATTTGTAATTGATTTTTTAAACATTCTTGTATTGAGCGCCGGAGGAATTTTCTTCTTCAAGGGATGGATTAACTTTGGAGATTTTGCAGCTTTCATTTTATACATAAGCAACTTCCTCAATCCCATAAGAAAACTCATAAATTTCGTTGAGCAGTACCAGTCGGGCATTTCAGGATTCAAGAGATTTACTGAAGTCATGGATGCTGAAATAGAAAAAGACGAACCAAATGCAAAAGACATCGAAAAAGTCAAAGGAGACATCCAGTTCAATGATGTTACTTTCTCATACGGCGATGACAAGGAAATATTAAAGGACATCTCATTCAAAATCGATGCAGGAAAGACCGTTGCCTTCGTAGGACCTTCTGGAGGTGGAAAGACAACACTGTGTCACCTCATACCGCGTTTTTATGAAACGGAAGAAGGAACTATTTCCATAGACAACACAGACATCAGGGACTTCACCCGCAAATCACTCCGAAAAAGCATTGGTATTGTTCAGCAGGATGTGTTCCTTTTCACAGGAACAATTTATGACAACATTCTATGCGGAAAACTTGATGCAACTGACGAAGAAATTCAGCATGCAGCCAAAATGGCCAACATCCATGACTTCATCATGGACCTTCCTGATGGCTACAACACTTATGTTGGAGAACGAGGTGTAAAACTTTCCGGAGGACAAAAACAAAGAATTTCAATAGCCCGTGTATTTTTGAAAAATCCGCCAATACTTGTTCTTGATGAAGCAACATCTGCCCTTGACAATGCAACAGAACTTCTCATACAGAACTCCCTAGAGGAACTGTCAAAAGGAAGAACAACTGTTGTTGTTGCTCACAGGCTTTCAACTATTAAAAATGCAGATGAAATAATAGTATTAACAGACAAGGGAATTCTAGAAAAAGGAAGACACGAGGACTTGATTAAAGCAGAAGGCATTTATGCCGAATTGTACAATTCTCAGTTTAAAAACCTAGCGTAGGAGGTCTTATGAATATTACAATAATAGGATGTTGGGGTGGTTTCCCAAAAGCAGGCGAAGCAACATCGGGTTACATGGTGGAGCATGACGGCTTCAAGCTTCTTCTTGAGTGCGGCAGCGGAGTTGTTAGCCTCATGCAGAAGAAATATGATCTTGGTGAAATTGATGCTGTACTTTTGACCCACTATCACTATGACCACATCTGCGACATAGGACCACTTCAATATGCAAGGCAGATAAAGACACAGCTTGGACAAATAAACAAATCTCTTCCCATATATGCACCAAAGGGAGAATATTTCAACCTCTTGAAATGGGAAGATTACACATTTGGTCGGGAATTTGATGAAAAAAGCATCTTAAATATAGGACCCTTTGAAATAACCTTCATTAAAAATGTCCATCCCGTGGAAGCCTACAGCACAAGAATAAAATGCGGCAGCGGAGTGTTTTCATTCACTTCAGACACATCGTACTTTGAAGGCTTAAAGGATTTCTTTGACAGTTCAGACATTCTCATAAGCGAATGCAGTTTTTATTCCCATATGGACGGTACGAAGGCAGGACATCTGAACAGCTCGCAGGCAGGAATGCTTGCTGAAAACGCTCATGTTAAAAAACTTGTTCTCACACACCTTCCTCACTTCGGAAATACAGAAGACCTTGTAGCACAGGCAAAGGAACAATGCAATGGAGAAATAGTGCTGGCAGAAAAATTCATGGAACTTAAAATATAATAGCAATATATAAGGCTTTGTTCGGTATGAACAAAGCCTTTCCTAAATTTTTAATTTTTAATTCTTAACTCTTAATTTTCTATTTTTCATTCTTAATTAAATAAATGTAATGTCTCCATACCTTGACCCATTGATCCAGATTGTACATTTTTCTAACTTCTTCATTGCTGTTTGCAGCCGGGTCGTTTACAACTATGTATTCTTTTCCGTATACATTTTGAAAGCCCACAACAACCATCAGGTGTCCCGATGGGAATGCAGATATGGCTCCGTCAAGCTGTTCCTTGTTTTTTGAAACAACAGACGCCACAACGGGTATTCCTTTAGCTATGAGGTTTTTTACAGGATTAATGCTTTTGCATTTCTTTGTGTATGCCCTCATACCTTGTTCACCTGCATATGCTATGTTTTGAGGCCAGTTTCCGTACAGTTCGCTTCCTGTATCAAATGTTCCCTTTGTAACTTCATCAAGACTTAAATTTTTTCCGTGGAATTTCAAAGCCATTGTAAGAGAGGTAGGGCTGCATATTGAGTGGCTGTCCTTGTGGCCGCTGGCAAGCTGAGAAATCGTGGGTACGTTTTCAATTATTCTAAAGCAGTTACCTTCCAGTCCCTCGTCTTCACCGGAATCAGTGCTGAATGCAATGAGTTTCAGTCTCGGATTTTCCCCCTTTAGTACTGCTTTCATCTTTACGGCATCTGCAAACTTATTATTTTTTATGAATATTCTGTCTTCTGTAACTCTTATGAGTTCATAGTTTCCGTATTCCTTGATTCCTTTGTTAAATCCATCCGTGGACCATACTCCGTAGCTTACGAAATCCGTCCACTGGTTTTCAACTCTTACTTGTATGAATACTTCAACAAAACTATTTTCGTCAGTTCTTGAATTCCAGGATGGAGTAATTTCAGAGAATTTTTCTGTTTCGATTATGGGAGTTACAATAAACCCTTCATCCATGTCTTTCTTTAATCTTAAAAAATCACCTTCCAACTCTAAACCAGTAAGTTCATTATTGCTTAATTTTTTATTTTCACATATCCAATCCATAATTATCCTCCTCCATATCCAATATATCATTTTTATGAATTTAATACAATTATAATCCTTGAAATTGTTACTTTGTCATATTATAATAAACTACCATGAAGATTAAAATAGGATGTGAAAATATGATAGCCATTAAGGGCAGACGCAAATGCACCAGCTGCGGAAAAAGATACAATTACATATATTCCAAGGGCACAGATACAGATAAAGTAAAATACAAGGGCAAGGATGCAAATGCCAGCGTTGCCACAAATGTAAAGGTTCTGTCAATATACAGCTATGAAGTCACTGTAAATTGTCCGGAATGCGGAACTGAAGAAACGTTCATTTATACAGATTAAAAATATGCTCAGAAATAAAAGTGGCTGTTTCATTAATGATTATCGTGTCATTCTGAGGGCTTCAGCCCGAGGAATCTCATACTTCAAAAGATGAGATCCTTCACTAACGCTCAGGATGACATGAATATGCTTAATGCAACAGTCCTTTTTTTATTGGCTTTTATTAGATTTGATTTTACAGCAATACGTTGTCGTCATCAAATTCTTTTTTCTTTACACTGTTAAACTTCTTGAGAACATCCTGCACAGTCAGTTCCTTTCTCTCATCTCCCCTTATGTCAACTGCAATTGTTCCTGAGTCCATCATTATGGTCCTTGTTCCCATTGCCAGGGCAGAAGTAATGTTGTGAGTTATCATAAGGGTTGTGATGTTATTTTCAGATACTATTTTGTTAGTAAGGTCAATGACCGACTTTGCGCTTACAGGATCAAGTGCTGCCGTGTGTTCATCCAGAAGAAGCAACTTTGGTTTCACAAGAGTTGCCATCACCAGTGTCACTGCCTGCCTTTGTCCGCCTGAAAGAAGACCAATCTTCGTGTTCATTCTGTCTTCCAGGCCAAGGTTCAGTGCTGCCAGGCGCTCTTTAATATAATTCTTTTCTTTTTTTGAAGGAATTCCAAGCATGTTTTTCTTGATACTCCTCATGTATGCAATTATAAGATTTTCTCCCACTGTTAAATGAGGAGCGGTTCCTCTCATGGGATCCTGAAATATTCTTCCTATAAATTCTGCTCTTTTAAATTCAGCCATATGTGTTATGTCCTGCCCGTCAAGACTTATTGTTCCTGATTCACACATCATTGTGCCTGATATGGCATTGAATAACGTTGACTTTCCTGCTCCGTTTCCTCCAATTATGGTTACAAATTCACCGTCTGAAACTTCAAGGCTCAAGTTGTTCAAAGCTATGTGTTCATCAGGCGTATTTTTGTTAAATATTTTTGTTGCTTCATTAATGTTCAGCATTACTTTCTCTCCTTTCTCAGCTTGCTTGTTTCAATTTTTCTTTTTACATTGGGCAAAGAAAGTGCCGTTACAACCACCAATGATGATATTAACTTAAGATATGACGGAGGGAAGCTCGTTGTAAGTATCAGTGCAATAATGAATCTGTATATCACTGAACCGATTATTACCGAAAGAAGTCCAGCAGTGATGTTTTTGTTTTTTATTATGACACTTCCTATTATTATAGATGCAAAACTAATAACCACCATTCCAGAACCCATGTTGATGTCTGCAGACTGCTGCATCTGGGCAACAAGAGCTCCCGAAAGGGCAACTATGGAATTTGACAATGAAAATCCAACCATTTTTATGAAATCCGTGTCTATGGAAGATGCCCTGCACATGTCTTCATTGTCACCGGTTGCTCTTATGGACAATCCAAGCTGCGTCCTGAAAAACCAGTTAAGCATTGCGAAAACAGTCCCAATGATTATTAATAGAGCCAGAATTTTGTATAATTTAGTGTTGAACATTTTTTCTGCATAGGTGAAAATATTTGTTTTGTTCAACAAGGGTATGTTGGCCTTGCCGTCCATAACCATGAGGTTTATGGAATACAGTCCTGTCATTGTAAGTATGCCTGAAAGTATTGGCTGTATACCCATCTTGGTCTGCAGTGACGCAGTTACCATTCCTGCAAGACCTCCGCAAAGAACAGCCAGTGCAATTCCTGCAACAGGCATGTTGCTGTAAGCAAACATTGCAGATACAGCCGCACCAAGGACAAAACTTCCGTCCACAGTAAGATCAGCAACATTCAATATTCTAAATGATATATATGTTCCGAATGCAAGCAATGAATAAACTAAACCCAGTTCAATTGCTCCTATAATAGATACTAAATTCAACTTCTTCCTCCGATGTAATTATTCTACTGTCTCAAAATTCTCAAGCATCTTGTCTGTAATTTCTGCTCCGAGACTTTTAGCTGTTGTGGTATTCATTATTTTTTTGTATTCCTTAAGTGTCTCAACCGGTATTTCTGAAATTTCCTGACCGTCGATTATTCTTTTTACTATGTCAGCTACTTGTTTTCCAAGCACTGTGTAATCAACTCCCACTGTTGCAAATCCTCCGTCAGCAACCATTGAATCAGCTCCTGTGTAAACAGGAATCCCTGCATTTATAGCTTCTGCTGAAAGTACCGGCATGGCTGAGGCAACGGTGTTATCCGTAGGAGTGAATATTGCATCAGCCTTTCCTGCAAGAGACTGGGCAGCTTGCTGAAGTTCGCTTGAATTTGTTATGGTTGCTTCTACATATTCAATTCCCTTCTCCTCAAGATAGCTCTTAGCCTGCTCTATGGCTGCTGCTGAATTTACTTCACCCGAGTTGTATATGAAGCCAAATGTCTTTATTTCAGGAGTTAGTTCAAATGCAAGGTCAAATATTTGTTTTACATCAATGGCGTCGCTCACTCCGGTAATGTTTCCTTCAGGCTTACTTAAATCTTTTACCAATCCTGCTTCAACAGGATAGCTTACAGCAGCGAACACTATGGGAATATCGCTTGTTGCCGCAGCGGCACTTTGAGCTGTTGATGTTGCTATAGGAACTATTACATCCATTTTTTCTCCAACGAACTGAGAAATTATTGTGTTTATGTTTGACGGATCTCCCTGGGCATCCTTGTAAGTTATTTCTACTTTATCCTTAAGTCCATGCTCTTCAAGTCCTAATATGATAGATTCTCTTATTTGGTTTAAAGAAGGGTGTTCAACAGGCTGAATTATGCCAATCTTTATTTTTTCATTTGATGTCTCACTTGGTGCCTGAACCTGTGTATTTGTTCTCGGTGCATTTGTTTCGCCTTTTGCTGCGCAGCCTGTCAATACTGTTATCATAAGAAGTGCTGCTAATGTTATTGCTGATATAATTTTTTTCATTTTGTCCTCCATTTTGTCTTTATTATTCTATAATTTTAAAATCTTTTATTGTTTCCTGATCAAGTTCCAAGCCAAGGGCTTTTGCTGTAGTCATGTTGATTATGTTTGAATACTGGTTTATAACTTCAACATGGTTGTCAGATATTGACTGACCTTCTAGAATTCTCACAGCCATGTCTCCCACCTGTCTTCCAAGAACCTTGTAATCTATTCCCACTGTTGCAAAACCTCCGTCAATGACCATTGAATCTGCACCAGTGTAAACAGGAATTCCTGCCTTTATTGCTTCTGCTGAAAGTACCGGCATTGCTGAAGCTATGGTATTGTCGTTAGGTACAAATATTGCATCAACCTTGCCCATCAGCGACTGTGATGTCTGAAGAAGATCACTTGAATTTGTTATAGTTGCCTCAACATATTCAAGTCCGTTCTCGTCACAGTATGCTTTAGCTCTTTCGGTGCTGGCAACTGCATTTACTTCGCTGGTGTTATAAATGAAGCCGTATGTCTTGACTTTAGGAGTCAGTTTCTGAGACAGTTTGAATATGTCTTCTATGGCAATTGCATTTGATACACCTGTGATGTTTTTATCCGTAATGTTCATGTCTTCCACAAGACCGGCCTTGACCGGATAGCTCACTGCTGCAAACACTATTGGGATGTCCTTTGTTGCTGCTGCCGCTGACTGAGCTGCACCTGTGGCTATGGGAATTATAAGGTCCACTTCTTCACCCACGAACTGAGATATTATTGAATTCACATTTGCAGGATCGCCTTGGGCATCCTTGTATATTATTTCAATGTTTTCTCCTATGCTTGAGCTTTCAAGACTTTTTATTGCATATTCTCTAATTTCATCAAGTGATGGATGATTTACCGCTTGAACAATTCCAACTCTTAATTTTTCTGTTTTTGCAGTTTCTGTTACAGCTGTCCCTTCATTTGTTTCAGTATTCGTCTTTGTACTTTCTGTTTTTGTGCTGCAGCCAGTAAATAAAGTTGTGATCATTGCTGCCAAGATCAATAAAGCCATAAATTTTTTCATATCTTTCTCCTGGAATTTTATTTACAAAAACAAAAAACCTGTCCTATGAAA
The DNA here is from genome assembly GCA_002422545.1 of Firmicutes bacterium UBA6113. GTDB lineage: Bacteria > Bacillota > Clostridia > Tissierellales > Sedimentibacteraceae > Sedimentibacter. The sequence goes on from DIWF01000026.1 coordinate 28,825, forward strand.
AGGACAGGTATAATTCCTGCGGTACCACCTTAATTGACTGAAAGTTCAATCCACTTTAAAAAAATGCTAACACATTTTTTGCTTTGTAACGTAAGCTCACGTTTCAGATACTTGGGGTTACCCCTTTCACCTCACCCTCAGCGATCCACTTGCCATACTGCGTTCTGCCGGGTTCTCATCTTCCCCTGCTCTCTGTGAGTGCACATATAGTTTAATCTTCGCTTCAACGGTTTTGTTTTTGTATTTTTTAGAGTTTAACACGGCTTTAAAAGCTTGTCAACATTAATTTTTATTTTTTATTTTTATCACGTAGTCTAGGAGATCCTCCTTTTTGTTTTCAAGCTCATCATCCATTACTTTTTTGAGCATTTCATTTAGGATTCCCCCCACTCTCGGACCCTTTGGAATTCCTGCAGCTACGAGGTCAGTACCTTTCACTGCAAGAGTGCTCAGGCTGTAGCATTGGTTTTCCTTAACAATTGTGTCCATGAGTGCTTCTGCTTTTCTTAAGTCCTTTATTTCAGCCTCGGAATATTTTAAACTGGCGGTTTTCAAATGGATGAGCAGCTTAAGATTTTCAAGGCCAAGTTTGTTGAGCCATCTTTTTACACTTTTATGTTCAGGATCAATTTCTCCATTCATGTTTAGGGTCAGCAGCTTCACCACTTTTATTGTGTCATTGTCACTTTTCATGCGCCTTAATATTTGTTCTGCATCCATTCCATAGAACAGCAGGGACAATTTTAATATGATGTTGTCAACAAGTGAGGCCGAATTTAGTCGGTCTATCCACATTTCATCCATTAATTCAGATATTTCGGGAATGAAGACTTCAACCACATCCTTGTATTCAGACAATATTTCACGGCAGTTTATTCCTCTTATGGTCTTGTTAAATTCACTGTTAATTCTTTCATATGAAATGTTTTGGAGCAGACTTTTATTTTTATGTATGCTTTTTCTTGTTTTTTCCTCAACAGCAAAGCCAAGAACCGCTGCAAAACGCATGGCTCTTAAAATTCTAAGCCCGTCCTCCTGAAATCTTTCATCGGGAACTCCCACGCATTTTACAGTCTTGTTTTTTATGTCCTCTATTCCTCCGAACAAGTCTACAATTCCTTCTTTGTTGTATGCAAGAGAATTCATTGTAAAATCCCTTCTCATTAAATCCATTGATACCTTGTCAGTGAATGTAACCTCATCGGGCCTTCTGTTGTCACTGTACTTTCCGTCAATGCGGTATGTTGTAATCTCAATATTCATCTTGTTTATAACCACTGTTACGGTGCCGTGTTTAAGACCTGTATCTATGGTCCTGTAACCAATAAAGCAGCTTAATATTTCATCAGGCAAAGCCGATGTTGTTATGTCCCAGTCGGAAGGAACGCTTCCTAAAATTGCATCTCTTACGCAGCCGCCCACAACATATGCTTCATGACCAAAGGATTTAAGAATCATAAGAGCCCTTTCGGCTTCTTCAGGCATTTTGATTTCAATATCCATGGTTCCTCCCTTTGCTTTTTACTATATTATAACCAAAATCAGGATTAAAGCAAACAAAAAGAACGCATAAGCGTTCAAGTTGATGACAAAGTTATTTAAATTAATTAATATTGGTAATTGTCGGTGAACTTGAAATCATATTTTGTAGGGGAGGACCTCGTGTCCTCCCGAAGATAAGAAAATTATTGTATTAATAACCCCGGGCGGATACAAGATCCGCCCCTACGATATGTAGAAATTAGGTTTGTCAATAGTCTGAAGAACCCATAAGCGTTCTTTACTATTATTTTGCCAAATTGCAGCTATCACACGCACTGTGAGACTCTTCCCACAATTCATCAGCAACTATTTTCCAATTAACGGCTGCATTCTTGCATTTTGAGCTTAAATCCCTGACGTTTTCTGGATTTTGCAGGTCAGTTGACTTTGCCCCTGATTTTTCAACCATGTCTGTGAGCCTTCCCGGATTATCCAGCAAAGGGCACGGTCTTAGGTGATTTTCATTGAATGGCTGGTTTTTCTTGTACTGCATAAACAAAGGATTTTTGTATGCCTGGAGCAATGTGCTTTCATGAATGTTTGTATCAGAATAGTGAATGAATGCACAGGGCTCCACATCTCCGTTTGCATTGATGTGCAGGTAGCATCTGCCTCCAGCTATGCATCCATTTATATATTCTCCGTCATTCCAAAAATCAAGTGTGAACAGCGGCTTTGTCTTTCTGAACTCTCTTATCTGACGGTACATAAACTCACGCTGGGGAGCGGTTGCAAGAAGTTCTGTAACAGCTTCCTTCCCAACAGGCATGTAAGTGAAGAACCATGCAAACTTTGCTCCTTTTTCTATCATGTCATCAAAATACTCTTCGCTTCCAATTACATCCGTATTTTTGCTTGTGTAGCAGCATGAAATTCCAAATGGAAGCTTCTTTTCCTTTAGAATTCTCATTGCCTTTGTAATTGCTTTGTAAGTTCCTTCTCCGCGCCTGAAGTCCGTTTCTTCTTCAAACCCTTCAACGCTTATGGCAGGAATGAAGTTTTTTACTCTGAGCATTTCATCTGCAAACTCCTGGTCAATCAATGTGGAATTCGTAAATGCCAGGAATGTGCAGTCGCTGTGTTTTTCGCATAGCCTTATGATGTCTTTCTTTCTCACCAGCGGCTCTCCTCCTGAATATATATACATGTACGTTCCTAATTTTTTACCCTGCTGTATTATGCCGTCAAGTGTTTCAAAATCCATGTTCAGCCTGTCTCCGTATTCAGCGGCCCAGCATCCTGTACAGTGCAGATTGCAGGATGATGTGGGATCCATGAGTATTGCCCATGGAATGTTGCAGTTGTTTTCTTCCCTTGATTTTTTCTGTCGTCTTCCTCCAATTATGGTAGCATTGATTATGAAGTTTTCGAACAATGTCTTTCTCACTTCTGAATCAATGTCTGTATACAGGCTTTTCACCAGCTGGTACCAGTTGCTGTGTGTATCTTCCAGCACAGATTTCACGACAGCTAACTGCCTTCCTGCTGTTTTTTCCTTGTCAAATTTCTCCACCCAGTCCAATACCTTTGGAATATTGTTGTCAGGATCCTCATCCAGATAATCAAGAACTTTTTTCATCCCATAAATTTTTAGATTTTCAATCATGCTCATTTCACTCATAATTTGCCCCCTAATTTATTATATTAATATTATATTATCGTATTTAAAAACTATCATTAGACAAAATGCCCATCTGTCTTAAAATGCGACACATAGATAAAAATGTCTTATTTTTTGACATTTTTTAAATTTGTCTATATTGAATAAATAAAAAAAGTTATATGATTAAAGTAAAAAAGGTATGGAAGAGTTATGGATAATTACGAACTGACCTATGCCGTAATCAAGACTGCGGTTGAAAACGGCATAAGATACATACAGGACAATCCCAAACGTGGAGTAAGAAATTTGCTGGACCTTGGGGAATACTTTGCCAGGGGAAGATTTCAGAAGGATTTCTTTGAACTTGCCCACGGCATATTAAAAAACGAAGACAGTTTTTATTATGACATCATAGCAAATCTGGTTAAAAACACAAGACACAAAACAATTGCCGCCTTCGGAATTAACATTGGCTTCAACAGTTTGACGTACGGTGCAAACATAATAAGGGAAAATGAAAGAAAATTCGAATATAACATACCATGGGTAATAGTGTTCGACTTTGAAAAAAGTACTGAAGATCACATTACAGTACGTGAAGCAGACAAGTTGATTGAAGAAGGGAAAAAAACAGGAATTTACAGTTACATGATGATGTTGGGAAAAAACAACGAAATGCTTGGTGAAATGATTGCTGCAATTGAAAAGAACCAAGACTGTGCAATTGTGATTTTTATAGAACCTAGCATAATTAACGAAGAAACAGCAAAAAAATTAAGCAGTCTTTCAAATCTTTGCATAAACGTGATTATTGAAGATGACTGCACTCTTGAATTTGTTGCTGAGAATTCAAATATACTTAGAAAATACAAGTGCTTTTACGGAGGGTATATGTATTACGATGACAGCAATGCTTCTGACATAATGAACGGTGTAATTTCAAATAAACTGCTGTATGCAAACATGAACTTTGCGGCACTTGTAAAAAAGCAAGACTGCAGCGAAGAAACGTCCGCGAAAATTTTTGATTACATTTACAATTCAAGAATCAAGATGAATCATCCTGTGTGCCTCATGGATTTTTGCGGTGATATTGCCCGAATAGACAGCATTATTTCCGAAGAATCATTTTTCCTGAGCATAGACTCAAAGGGGCAGGCAGCTTCATCACTTTACGGTGCAAAATCTGACTTAAATATATGCACATCATCTCTTGAAGATATTCTTAAAAACCTACAGTCCAGCACTCATTGAGTATATGCCGCAACTCCTTCAATGGCTGTTTTTATGAGTTCCATAAGCTGCTCGGGAGGAATTACGGCTCCCTCTGTGAGCCATCTGGATATAGAAACTCGAATTGCATCAGCATAAAATGTGGCATAAAAATCCACATTTTTATTATTTTTGAATACATTGTTCAGCTGCACTGTAAGAATGGGGTGCAAAACCTCAATAAAATACTCAGAAAATGAATTTTGTCCTGTAACCTGAAATGCATTTTTGTAAAACGTCTTGTTTTCATAAAAAAACTTGCATATTTTTTCTACGATTTCCCATGAATGCAAAGGCACATCCTTGATGGTGACAATAAACTCCGTGTAGTAAATCCAGTTTACCAGGTCATATTTGTCTTTAAAATGATAATAAAAACTTTGCCTGTTCATATTGCAGCCTTCCACTATGTCTCCTATGTTGATTTTTTTCATGGGACGTTCTTCCATTAGGTTTTTCATGGATTCAGCAAGAGCTCGTTTTGTAATTTGAGAATCAGACATAATATCATTCCTTTCTAGGAAATAGCAGGTCATTAATTACATCTATTTTATCATTGTTTTTATAATATTTAAAGGATAAATTGGCATAAAAAAACCAATCAATATTCTATGTTGAAACATTGATTGGCTGATTTTTTTTACTTCAAGCCCATTTTCTGTCTTTTGCTGATAATGTGTTTTTCTATATCTGCTGCTGCCTGACGAGGATCATCTCCCAGTGCAACTTTTCCTCCGGTCAGCCCTTCAACGTCTTCTGTAAGAAGTTTCACAAGATTTGGAGCACCGGTTATGAAAGGTGTAGGAGACAAATGTGTGTATGCACCGTAAGCAACTGCAAACAAACCATCTATTGTGGCTTTTTGCTCCATCCATTCCGGAGCAGTTACTGCTATTGGAAGATCTGGAATGTCAGCGTCAAGAAAATCCGCCAGTGCTGTTACAAGCATTGATATTCTTCCTGTGTCTGTGCAAGTTCCAAAGCTTAATACCGGAGGAATTCCAAGAGCCTTGCAAACACCCTTCAGACCTTCTCCTGCCATTTCAGCTGCGTCAAGATTACACATGCCTGCCACTTCAAGACCATGATTTCCGCAGCCTCCTGCTACAACAAGGATGTCTCTTTTGATTAGTTCTTTTGTGATGTTTACTGTATTCCAGTCCTGAGGCCCGTTTCTTAAAGTTGAACAGTTTGCCAATGCAACAACACCTTTTATTTGTCCTTTTACAATGACATCTACCAATACGTTCAAATCATTTCCGATTGCCTTTAAAACTGCTTCCGTTGAGAAACCTGCTATGGCCTTCATCTTGTGCTGAGGAACCATTGGTTTAATTTTTCCGTGTCTTTTTTTGAAGTTGTCAATTGCAATGTTGATGCAGTTTTCTGCCATTTCTTCTACCTTTGCAGGATAGTAAGGCATCTTGTGTTCTGCTCCGGGTACTCCTATTATTGTGCTAACGCTCACAAGAGCTACCTGGTATTTCTCGGCGTATTGGTCGATTGCAGGAGGAGAGCAGTTTTCTTCCATTACAAGGGCATCAACTGTTCCTGTTGCCAAGAACGGCTCAATTGCAAGCCAGTTTCCCATGAGTCCCACGAAAACATCATCAATTGGAAATCTTTGAAGCATTTCCTGACCGGTTTCAATTGACCCTACAATGTGTATGCCCTTTGCTCCGGCTTTTCTAGCCCTTTCCTGATATTCAGGCATCTTTGCTTTTTGAAGAGCCGCAACTCCAACCCATGGCTGATGTCCGTTAAATGCAATATTTACATAATCAGGATCCATTATTCCCAAATCCACATCAACTTCGTGAGGCATTGGAGTTCCGAATAAAATATCCTGCGTCATTTCAAGTCCAATTTGTGCAGTATAAATGGTTGACAGTCCAAGACGAAGAGCCTTTTTGGCCAATGACACATAGTCGCCGTCAACATTTGTCAAACAGCTTGCAATGCAGTTTTCCACATCATGCTGTACTCCTGTAGGGTAAATGTTCAAGTCTCTCCACAGCTGCTTTCTTTTTTTAGGTGCAAAAGCCTCAACCATAATGCTCTCGCAGTCCGGATTGACTTTCATTTCCCTGTCAAGAAGCTCTGCAAGTTCAACAGCCATTTTGTTCATGTCCTGGCTTGTGTTGATTCCTGTTTTTTCGCACATCCATTTCAACTTATCCACATCGGTAATTTTAAAGGTAGTTTTCCCTTCGCCTGTTGCCTTCAAAGTTCTAAAAGCTTCGTAAGCGTGATGACCGTATGTTGCAGCACCCATGATGTTTCTCATGAGAAGATTTCTCATTGCCATTGCATCAGGACCTATGCCGCAAACTCCTTTTATGGCTCCTGCCTTGTCGCTTATTCTGCATGGACCCTGAGTACAAAGTTGACAACTTAACCCTTGTAGGCAGAAAGTACAGCGAATTTTTTCCTGCTCATCCCACCTGGAAAAAACGCTTGAAAGACCGTCTTCCTTTATTCTTATGAGCATTTCTTCCACAGAATCGTGGTAGCTCACCCTGTCTTTTGGTTTTTCTAACATTGTTTCAGACATATTTTCCTCCAATAATTGTGTTTATTGTTTAGGATGACCACATGCAAAAATAAAATACTTCTAAAGTTGAGTTTTGAATTTAATTTTTTATTATAATACAAACAAAAACGTCATTTCAGACAAAAAAATACCCGTCAATAATTTGACCGGTAGCATTGATGTTTTGAATTTGCGCAGAATAATATTTATTAATTATTTAAATCATAAATGTCAGAAAATTCAATTTCAATCATGTCAATTTTATTCACTGTTGAAGAATAAACAGAATCAATTTCATTTTCTGCAATTTTCACAGGAAATTCCACAGTAAATGTGCTTCCTTTTCCTAATTCGCTTTCAACAAATATGTGTCCGCTGTGAAGTTCCACAAATTCCTTTACAAGAGGCAGACCAATGCCGCTTCCTTCAACCTTCCTGGAAATGGATTTGTCAGCCTGGTAGTATCTTTCAAATATGCAGTCAATATGCTTGCTGCCAATCCCTATTCCATTGTCGCTTACCTTTATTTCAACAGCATCTCCCTTGTCATGAAGACTAACAACAATAGTGCTTTTATTTTCCGAAAATTTAATTGAGTTTGAAATCAAATTCAACATTATTCTCTCAATTTTATCAGCATCACATGCAAATGTCTTTTCTTTCACGTCTGTGTTAAACTCAACTTTTATACCTTTTGATTTAAAGTGTTCAGAAACAGTCAAGGTTATGTTTTTTACTATTTCAACTATATTTTCATTGCTTATGATAAAATCCAGATAACCGGACCTGCATTTTGTCAAATCCGTTATGTTGTTTATTAGCCTTGTAAGCCTAAAGCAATTTTGTTTTATGATTTTGTTGTAATTAGAAAACTTGTCCATATCCTGAGTAAACGCACCGCCATTCAAATACATGTCCATCATCTGGTTAGCAGAATAAATCACACTCAGCGGAGTCTTTAATTCATGAGATGCATTGGCGAATATCTCATCCTGAACCTTCAGAGATGTTTTCATTTCTTCTTTTGATCTAACATAATCAGTAATGTCAATAGATATGAAAATAATTTCTTTTATTTCATTGTTTATACCGTACAAAGGCTGTACAAGTATCCTGTATATTCTATCTGTTCCCTCAACAACTGTTTGAACAGATCCCATGTTTTCTGAATTTTTAATGTTCAACAACATTTTTTCAAGGTTACTTCCGGCTTCTGACAGAATATCCAACAATATCACCCCTTTCATGTTTGAGCAGGGTGTTACATTATGCACAATTTTTTTCAAATCATGCAATGCTTTGAAATTAAAGTCTATAATTCTAAAATTTGAATAAGAGCACCTAAGCACTCCAAAATCAAGATTCTTAAAAAATCTATTCAAAATACTATACTGGGCCTTGATAAACAGGTGTTCTTCCTTCTGATGCCTAAGTAGAGCTTCTTTTTTTGCCTGCTGCGTAATGTCACGTATGCATATCAAAGCCTTTATTATGCTTCCATCTTCATGATACACAGGGCTTCCGCTGAGGCTTAAATAATATATACCCTGGGGTTTTTGCACAGAATATCTAAAGCAGTTTAATTTCTCTCCCTTTAGAATCCTGAGAGCAGGATGATTATCAAAAGTAAGCTTATTTCCTTCGAAATCAAAATAATCGTATTTTACCAAGCTATCAATAAATTTCAAAGATTCATGCTCGAAGGGTAAACATCTTGCAACACTGTTCAGTGCTTCCATGTTGTAATCTAAATCCAGCATAAACAAACCGTCAGACATGTTTTCAATTATTGCTTCAAGATTTTGTTTTTGTTCTTCGACAATCCTTCTTCTTACAACATCTTCCGTCACATCTGAAACAGTATAAACCACATACTTCACTTCTCCCGATACGACAATAGGAACCAAAGAAACATTCCAGTATACTTCCGACTGGTCAAAAGCCTGAAATTCCTTTGAATAAAAGGGCTTGCCTGTTTTAACAGCATTAAAAAAGATTTCCTGATAATGACTTTCATCAAACATTTCGGATATTTCCCTCAAACCTTTTCCAATGTATTCTCCAATAGTGCTGGAGGGAATTTTTAAAATGTTCAAAAATCTTTCATTAGCCTGAAGTACAATGCCGTCGCATGCGCTGTAAACTACAACACCTAACTGATTATTTTTAATGGCTGTAATCACATATGGCAGGAGTTCAAAAATACGTGAATTTTTCTTTTCATCGAAATAATAAATTCTTTCATTGTCAAGCCCTCGAACTTTACCGCTTATTACTACCTCAACAGGTTCTAATTCCTTTGTAAAAATGAAAAGACCTTTCAGTGATGAAGAATATCCGTAATCAACCTGTGATTCTATCTTCAGCATTCTATTTATTTCATGGGCCGTCTTTCCAAGCAGTTCATCTCTTGAATAATCTGTTAGTTTTTCAAATTCACGGTTTACTTCTGATACAATATTACCATTAAAACACAAAGATGGTTTTTGAATTCTTTTTTTAACTGCATAATTCATATAGCATCTCTCCTTGCCAAATAGGGTCGTTTTACGACCAACTATTATATTATATATTATAATTCGACTATGTAAAGTAGAAATTTATTATCAAATTTCGACAAATAAAGACAGTAAATAACTGTCTCCATTTAATATATGCTATTTCTAAACCGTAGCTAATTATTTTATAACTGCAGCTAATTTTTTCCCTTGCTTTTAGCATAAGCCGAATCAGGCTGAACAATATCCTTTTTAAGTCGTACCAATGTTTTTATATATTCTTGATCCTTTAATCTTTCTAAAGATGCATCAACTTCACTTCTTAAATTCATAGGTTTTATAACCTTGAATGCTGCTGCAGTAATTACTATGGCCAATGGAGCAATAAATTTGATGGCAGCAGCATCATCAATTTCCATGTTCATGTTCCCTGACATTATTCTAGCTGCATAGCTGCCCAGAAGGATTGAGAGCAATACTGAAGATGCTATAGTTGAAAATGCAGAAGATAACCCCTTGAACACAAGATTGGATGGTGACAAAAGTGCAGGCTCCTGGACACTGTCATCCAAGTAACTTTTTTTGCAATATGGACATTCCCTTAGGGGATTCCCAAAATTTTTATTAATGTTGCTCTTAATAGTGTTTTTCTTGAATTTTGTTTCAATCATTTCATTGCAATGCGGACAATAGTTTGATTTATAAACGGACATTTAGCACCTCAGTCATAATTGATTTATAAAAATAAACACACCTTATTAATTTCAAGTTCAGGCGTGTACAAATCTTCAGTTTTATGATTACATTATGTAAGCTGAAAACAAAAAGTATATGGCGGAGAAAGGTGGATTCGAACCCCAGATACAGTTTCCCGTATACACGCTTTCCAGGCGTGCTCCTTGGTCACATACGTATCGCAGATTGAAATTTAAACATTTATACCTTATATGATGGTATTTCATATATACGCCTATATTATATATCATTATAGTAAAAAAATTTTTCATTGTAAAGAGTTCATTAAAATTTTATCACTACTAAAATATAAGAGAAATAAATAAAGTTCAGAATGTCTAAAAATATTATGATATAATGCATATAACAAAGAGTTTTCTAGTCAAAATATTAATAGTATGGATTGATCTTCTATGTCTACAAATATAAATATTTCAGATTCTATATACGGTGGAGCAATTTGGTTAAATCAATATATGATTGATACTGAAAACTCAATTTATTGTTATTAGGGAGCTTAGAAATGTACTTAATTCAATTAAAATATTTTCATACAGTTGCAAGATATGAACATATGACACGTGCAGCTGAGGAACTTCATATTGCTCAACCATCTTTAAGTAAAGTTATTTCAAAGTTAGAAGAAGAATTAGGTGTACCATTATTTGACCGTGTTGGAAGACAAATTAAGCTTAATTATTTCGGAAAAGCTTTCTATATAAGAGTAGAGAGAATATTCCGTGAACTTGAGGATGGAAAACGAGAGTTGTCAGATATGTTAAAAAATGAAAGTTCAAAAATATCAATTGCTGCAAATAATATCGGACCTTTTTCTAATCTCCTTGAAGGATATTTAAAACTTTATCCAAATACTATTTTTCAGCAAACCATAGGTTCAATTACAAAAATGCAACACCAACTTCAAAATGGTGAAGTTGATTTTTGTATATCTTCACCTCCTATTGAGGGAGATTTCATAGATTGTATACCACTGATTTCAGAAGAAATATTTTTGTTTGTTCCAAGTAATCATAAATTTGCAAAATATAAAGAAATAAACTTAATTGAGGCTGCTAATGAGCCATTTATCAGTTTGAAGGAGGGATTTGGTATTCGAGATTTAACAGAAAAACTCTGCCTGAAAGCTGGATTTAAGCCAAACATAATTTATGAGACCGATGTTTCAGCAAATTTGATGGAGTTTGTGAATTCTAATATGGGAATTGCACTACTCCCTATACTTCCATGGAATTATACTCAGCAAAATATGTCGGTCCCGATACATATAAAAGAACCTATTTGTAATCGAAAAATTGCTTTGTCATATATTAAGGGACATTATCTTAATGCTGCTTCAATACAATTCAAGGATTACCTAATTGACTATTTTAAGTAGGATAGCTAACAAGCTTCTTAAATTAATTCAAATCAAGCTCTCGATCAAAATGCGAGGGCTTGATTTTTTTAACTTTATCAGAAACTTCTATATATTGATAATCTCTAGGCTATTGATATATGTTAAATCATATATTAGTCATAATAAATGAATAACAATATAATTAAAATAATTAGAAGAGTGAATAATACAGCAAAATAACGTCTGAAAATTATAGATTAGGAAATGAAGAAATTTGCTGAGGTTATAGGTTTACCTAAATAAACCTAAATTATAATATGAACAAGGAGAGTCGCTATGACAAAGAAAAAAATTTGGGACAGCATTGATGAAAACAGCCAGATGCTTAAAAAAATGGCACGGGATATTTGGGAAAATCCTGAGGTTTCATTAGAAGAAGAATTTGCTTCTAAGCTACAAGCCAAGGTTCTGGAAGAGGCTGGGTTAAGGGTAACTCTCGGCTTAAAAGGCTTACCAACAGCTCTTATCGCCGAATATGGTGAGGGAAAACCCATTATTGGTATTTTGGGAGAATATGATGCTCTTGAAAGTCTTTCTCAGGAATCTGTTCCCGAGAGGAAGGTACGTGTACAAGGCGGCCATGGACATGGTTGCGGTCATAACCTACTTGGAACTGGCGGTGTTGGTGCCGCTATAGCCATCAAGGAGGCAATTGAAAGAGGAGAACTAAATGGCACCATTCGCTATTATGGATGCCCAGCTGAGGAGGAGCTTATAGGAAAGTTGTTTATGTTACGAGATGGGTATTTCGACAATTGCGACGCACTGCTTTACTGGCATCCATCTTCAAACAATACCCCTTGGAGAGTACCTTGTTTGGCTGCAACCTCTGTAGTGTTCAGCTTTAAAGGACTTACCGCACATGCACCGCAGGCGCATATAGGACGTAGTGCATTGGATGCTGTTGAGCTAATGAACGTAGGCGCAAATTATTTGCGTGAGCATCTTCCGCGCGAAGTAATGTTCCATTATTCAATCTTAGGCAATGGAATTGCTCCAAATACCGTACCTGACAGATGTCAGTCTTGGTATATGATGCGAGCTCCTAAACGGATACAGTTAGATGAGGCTTTTCCTCGTCTTGTAGATGTTGCAAAGGGTGCTGCAATAATGACGGGGACTACGTTAGAAAATGTTGAAGTCCTTGGAGGGGGAAATGAAGTAATAGTTAATCAGACTCTTGCTGATTTATTTGTAAAAAATATGAATGAACTGGGAGGGCCAGCTTTTACAAAAGAAGATTATGCCTTTGCTAAAAAAATTACCGACCAATTAACACCCGAGCAGAAACTTAGAGGAGCTCAGGCTTTCCAGATCCCACCTGAGTATTATGACAAGGACTTATTGGATAAGGTTGTGGCAAAAACAAGTAATGATGTATTTCCTATCTCGGGAGATGCTGATCCGAGCTGGTTATTCCCATTTGGAGCAGTCTATTGTGCCACATGGCCTATTGGCATATTTACGCATACATGGCAGGCTACTGCATGTACAGGTTCAGATATTGGTTTTCATGGAATGCTGTTTGCTTCGAAAACACTGGCAGGAGCATGTTATGAGTTGATGACTGACAGTTCCTTAATGGAAAAGGTCAAAGATGAATTCAGAGAAACATCAAAAACCCTGGATTATAAAGTAAACATTGGGGCAAATGCTGTTCCAAAGAAAGTGAAACTTACGTAAATTAAAACTTTACAATATAACTTGGAATAAATGACAGATGACTTTGAATATCTATTTCATCTATAATTTTATATCTTGACCAACTTTATTATATGCCAAGACACAGAAAATTAGAGAGATGATGCTTAAGAAAATTTAAATTGAAAGGTTGCTGAAAAAAATGGAATCAAATAATATTAAAGAAAGTGTAAATAAGAATCTAATTTTGATTTTACTATTTTTTGGATGGTGTGTTGGAAATTTAAATAGATTTTCAATAAACTATGCTATTTTAGGAATTAGTAAAGACTTTGTTTTAAGTGCTTCAACACAAGGATTTATTATGAGTAGCTTCTTCCTTGGATACGCACTCATGCAAGTGCCAGGGGGATGGCTTGCAGACAAGTTTGGGCCCAAAAAAGTTTTGGTTAGCAGTATATTGATTTGGTCTTTGTTTGCAGCTTTTTCAGGAATGGCTTGGTCTTCTTCATCATTAATAGCATTTCGTTTTTTACTAGGACTTAGTTTAGGGGCATTTTATCCCACTGCTGTAAAAACGATATCACAAGTTTTTCCACGAAATGAACAAGGCAAGGCCATTTCTATATTTCTTGTTTCAGGAGTGATAATTTCTGTCATCAGTTCCATACTTTTTGCTTGGATTATAGGTAAAATGGGGTGGCATGCATTATTTTATATAATCGCAATAACTGGAGTTATTATGGCAGCATTTTATTTGCCATTATTAAAATTACCAGTAATCACTCAAAATGGAGTTGAGACACAAAATAATACTAAGCCAAAAAATTCAGCACTTAATCAAATCATTAAAGATCCATTTATATGGAGCATGTTTCTAGCAGGTTTTTGTGTAAGTTTAATTACATGGGGAATAAACTCATGGATACCTACTTACCTCGTTCAAGCACGTCACCTTAGCCTAATGGCAGCTGGAAAGTGGCAGATGATGCCGGCAATTCTTGGATTATTTGCGATGCTGGCAAGTGGATTTATATCAGATAAATTAAAGACAAAGACTGTAAGAATTTTAACGATGGTTTTGTCTATTTTAGTTGCTTTTTCTATCTTTATAATGTATCGGACATCGTCATTAACCTTATTCTTTGTTTTAGAGGGAATAACTATTGCTTGCGTAACGGCTTTATTTGTAATAATTAATAGTATGATAATGAAGCAGTTTTCTTCTAAGGTAACCGGATCTGCTATTGGTCTAGTTAATTTTGGATCTCAAGCTGGTAGTTTCACAGCACCATTTGTCATAGGGATAATAGTTGATGCAAATAAAGGGTCTTTTGATATGACATTTCTCTTCCTTACTGTGATAGGAATTCTATGTATTGCCGCATTTGGAACAGCATATTTAAAGAAAGGTTATTCTTCATCTGTAATCAAGGAGAATATTACTTAAAAGAAAAATTCATGAATATAATCTGTATTATACTAAATTTAAGTAATCAAAATATATAAGAGTAGTTTTCTATGGCTAAAGTAGAATTTATTGGTGATGCTAAATTTGCCAAATTCATGTACCAGTAGTCTGAAACTAAATAAAAACTTTAAAGACCTTTTGACGTAATGATTATATCAAAGGGTCTTTATTTTGCAATACGCATTGTTATAGTGCGCTTGCAACTTAAAAGCATTTATGATTATTAACATTGTTGGTATGATTCGTTCTAAGTAACTATTGTCAGCACACCAGTAAAGAAAAGCTCTTAAATTTCTTATATAGGTATTTACTGTAACCGCCTTAATACCACTCCCCATCATAAAAAGGACAAAATCATCAATTAATTCCTTATTCACGTTTTCGATCAAAAAACTATCATCATCAATAAAATTAAAAAATTTTTTAATATGATCTTCCTTATGCGCTAAAGTTTGCTTCTGCTAGATTACGTAATCTATTTTTCTTCTGATACTCCTCACATGCTTTTTTAACAGTTAATTTTTTCTCTTCTCTTTGTAACTTCATTATAAAAATATACACGCCTCCATATTAATTATTATTTAGGCGTGTATACTAATTTTAATTCTCAAGTTGTTTTTTGTCTATAAATCTTGCCGTAAAGCATTAAAGTTTCATTATGGCGGAGAAAGGGGGATTCGAACCCCCGATACAGTTTCCCGTATACACGCTTTCCAGGCGTGCTCCTTAAACCACTCGGACATCTCTCCTAAGTGCTTTACAGCAAAAGTAATTATATCCTAAACCATTGTCATATGTCAATGGTTTTTTGAGGTAACGCTAAAATGTTCTATAATAGATAAAGAGAGCCATTGGCTCTTTTTACTGAATTTGTGTTATCTCTTTGTTCCGAAAAAGAACAAAGTTATTCCACCCTGTCCTAGGTGTGAACCTATGATTGGACCTATGTCATTGATGATGATTTCTTTCACATTAAAATTTTCTCTAACCATTTTAGACAGATATTCAGCATCTTCCATGCAATTGCAATGTCCGATGAATATGGTCTGTTCTTCTGGGTTTACGCACGTTTCCGTCATTTTGTCAAGAAGTGCTCCAAGGGATTTTTTTCTTCCCCTTACATTGTCAACAGCCATAAGCAGTCCGTCATCATCCACGTGAAGAATGGGTTTAACATTCAATGCAGTTCCTATGGTTGCTTTTACGGCGCTGATTCTGCCGCCTCTTTTTAAGTGGTTCAAATCATCAACAGTGAACCAATGGCATGTGTGAGGAATATTTTCAATTGCCCAATCATGAACCTGGTCCAGCGAATATCCGTCTCTTTTCAACTTTGCAGCAGAATATACCAACAGCCCTTGTCCTATATTTGCGCTTTTGGTGTCTACGCATTTTATAACTGATTCGGGATATTTTTCTTTAAGTTCTTCTGCAGCAATAAGTGATGCTTGGTAAGTACCGCTTAGTCCTGATGAAAAACCAAGGTACAATATGTCATTTCCCTTTTCCAGTTCAGGAGAAAAATGCTCTTCAAATGTTTTTGAATTCACCAAGGCTGTTGTTGAACGCTCTCCATTTTTCAGTCTTTCATAAAACACTTTTATATCCAGTTCTCTGTGATCAGGATAATCCACATAGCTTTCATTTTCAAAGCCAAATACCATGGGTATAACCTTAATGTCTAGTTCTTCAATTATATCAATCGGAAGGTCTGCAGTTGATTCTGTAAAAATTACATAATTTCTCATGTTTATATTCCCTTCTGTTTATTCGCATTTTAAATGTGTCAGGATAATATTAGCATATTGTAATGTTATTTTCAACAGATAAAAAATTATATGTTTCGTTCATGTTTTTTTAGGGTATAAATAAAATATAAATAGTTAACAAGCTTAATAGATAACATAGATAATTTAGGAGGAATAAATGAATAAAATAGGTATAATTTTAGGAAGCACAAAACCGGGACGCAACGGGGAAGCTGTTGCAAAATGGGTTTTCGATATAACAAAGAAACGTGATGATGCCCAGTTTGAACTGGTGGATATAAAGGATTTTGACCTTCCACTTTATGATGAACCATACCCTGCAATGATGCAGCAGTATACAAAGGACCACACGAAAAAATGGTCTGCAAAAATCAAGGAATTTGACGGTTTCGTGTTTGTTACAGCCGAATACAACCACAGCATTCCTGGAGCATTGAAAAATGCAATAGATTTTCTGTCAGTTGAATGGAACAACAAAGCCTGCGGAATAGTCAGCTACGGAAGTGCAGGAGGTGCCAGAGCAGCCGAACATTTAAGACAGGTTGCAGCCGAGCTTCAAATGGCAGATGTAAGAGCTCAGGTAATGCTTTCATTGTTCACAGACTTTGAAAACATGAGCGTGTTTAAACCGGATCCACGCCATGAAAACTCGGTCAATGATGTTTTAAATCAGGTAATAGCTTGGAGCAGTGCTTTAAAGACTTTAAGAGAATAAATATATAACAGGCAAGCTTGAATCAAGCTTGCCTGTTGCTTTCAAAACTTTTGTACAGATTGCAAAATTCTGTCTTGTGACGTATCACAGAATCAATTATTTCCGGATCAAAATGTCTTCCTCTTTCATCTATTATATAGTTGAAACTTTCATCAAAAGAAAACTGCTTCTTGTATGGTCTCTTGCTTGTGAGAGCATCAAAAACATCTGCAACTGCAACAATCCTTGCGCTTAATGGAATATCTCTTCCGGATTTTTGTCCAGGATATCCTGTTCCGTTCCATTTTTCGTGATGTCCATCCACAATTTCTATACCCATCTGAAACATGCTGTAGCTTAATTTAGCAATGTTGCTCTCTGCGCTTCTTAAAACCTCAACACCATAAGTAACATGTTTTTTCATTTCATCATATTCTTCATCTGTAAGTTTTCCGGGCTTCAGCAAAATACCATCCTTCACTCCAACTTTTCCTATATCATGCATTGGGCTGAATCTTTCAATATTTTTTAAAAATGACACGTCTATTATATCTTCAAAAAGTCTGTCTTCCATTAAAAATTCAGATATTTTAACAGTATAGGCCGTCATCCTGTCAAGATGATCACCTGTATCCTCATCTCTTGCCTCAGCCATTTTTGTAAGTGCTAGCAGCGTGCTGTAAAGCATTTCATCTATGAAAATATTTTTGTTCAGACTTAATGCAATGCTGCTTGAAAGAGTTTCAAGAAATACAGTGTGTTCTTCCTTGTAAATATTTTTTTCTGTGCTTGAAAAAAATATTATTCCTATGGGTTTGTCATTTATTTTAAGAGGAAGTGTTATTGACGATTTAATTCCTGCTTCTAACAATATCTTGTTGTATTCTGTGTCCTTGTTCATTGTATAGCTCTTCAGGTCGTTAATTACTCTCGGTGTACCGTTTTTCACTATATTTTCAAGGCTTGTGCTGCTTATTTCTGTCTTTATTCCCATCATCTTTTTTGGAAGGTCGCTTAAAAATGGTGCTGAAATACCGTAAGAAGCTTCAAGTAACTTCCCCCCCTCTTTCAGAAGGGCGATTCCAATGTGGGAATATGGAATGAATTCAGTAAAATTCATATAGATATATTCAAGAATTCCTTCAAAGGAGATTTTTCGGTTCATGTTTTCTATGAGTATCACAAGCTTATCTAATTTGCTGATGTTTGATTCCAATTCCTTTATGACCGGATTCAGTTCCTTTTTCACATTCTGTGAAATGCCATTGTTCTGTTTTTCAATGCTTATTACATTGTTTATCAAATGATTTATGGGTTCTGTTATGTACTTGTACAACCCTTTTTCTGTTTTATTCATCACTTTTATCCTTTTTTTATTTAAACCTATATTAGATATCGTCACTTAGAAGATAAATTTAATCTATTTGCTAATTTTTGATATAAAAAATGTGTGTTGAATAATAGATGAAGGAACAATTTAGAATAACTTACGTCTAGAGAAAAGAAAGGAATGTGCAGAATTCTTTGTACAAGGTGATTATATGAGCAAAATAAAGAATTTTATAAACACAACATCAGCAAATTTAAAATCAACTTTTGTCCGATTCCCTGCAGCCATTTTGTTTTTAGTTACAATAACCTCAATAGTTTTTACTGAAATAGAAGGCACCCACATTGATGACAATATACTTGCAAGAATTGCTTTTTCATGTATTTTTGCAGCATTCTTGTCCATTGGGCTGCAGTTTGCGATTGAACGCTTCAGCAATTTAAGAAAATATTCTCTCATGTTAAACATACTTCCATTTGTTTCCGCAGCAGCTTATTACTTATTCATGACAAATGGAAGCACATCTCAGTCAATGGTTGTGCACCTGTTTGTAATTGTTTTTGCAACGTTCGCAACAACACTTTACATCCCATCTTCGAAAAACATGATGAATTTCGGAAATGTTGCTTTGGCTCATTTCAAATCAGCATTTATTTCAGTTCTTTACAGTGCTGTGCTGTTCTTAGGCATTGCTGCAATTATTTCAGCAATAGACCTTCTCTTATTCAACCTGGACTATAAAGCATACGCCCACAGCGCAAACATTGTATTTACATTTTTTCTTCCTGTTTATTATCTGTCGCTTCTTCCAAAATTTAATTCGCAGGAAGAAGACGACGTAAGGAAAAGCGAAATATCATACAATTATCCGAGAGTGCTGGAAATATTAGTTTCATATATTACAATTCCTCTAATCTCAATATTTTCAATAGTACTGATAATATACTTCATCAAGATTCTATCAACAAGAGTGTGGCCGGTGGGTCAGGTGGGACCAATGGTGCTTGGCTATTCAGCAACAGTCTACATTATATATATACTAGGATCAAATCTTACAAACCGTCTTGCAGTCCTGTTCAGAAAAATTTTTCCGTTTGTGCTGATTCCCCTGGTAGCAATGCAGCTCGTTTCTTCATATATAAGAATTGAAGCATATGGAATAACGGAGTCAAGGTATTATGTAGTACTCTTTGGAATATTCTCCATTGCTGGAGCAATAATGCTGATTTTCAACAAAAATAAAAATCCAGGAGCGGTAGTTCTTCTTTCAGCTTGTTTTGCGGTTATATCAATTATTCCTCCCGTGGATGCCTTCACTGTTTCCATGAACTCTCAAAAATCTAGGCTTGAGAAAATTCTTGCAAGAAATGAAATGCTGGAGAACAATGAAATAATTCCAAAATCAGATCTGACTGTACAGGACAGACATGAAATCACAAGCATCACAGATTACATGTTCAGGATGGGATATCTTGAAGAAGTTGAATTTTTCCCGGCAAAGTATGCAAAAGAAAACAGTTATTACGGAAACTTCGAAAAAATTTACGGTTTCAACCCTCAGTATGGCACATATACACCTGAAGAAGAACCTAGATTCATGTATGCCATGCTTGATGTGAGTAAACAGATGGATATTGAAGGATTTGACAAATTTATCAAGGTGAACATCTTCACAAGCGCAGATAAAACAAATAAAATCGGAGACATAAATCTCGACGGTAAAAATTTTACTATAAACCAAAAGTTTATAGATAACGAATTGATTATTTATGCAACAGATGAAAATAATTCAACTTTAGTAGAAGTTTCTTTAAAGCAGTTGATTGACGGTCTTTTAGAATCTGTAGGCGATTCAAAAGCAGTCATGGTACCCGAAGTTCTAACAGTCAATAGAGCAACAAAAGCAATGAAAATGAAGGTAATAATAAATGAAATCAATGTTGACAGGACAGCTGACGAAGACATGAACATTAATGGCAATATATTCGTATTTGTAGCTATACCTTAGTAATTTACCATAAAAGCACATCAGCAATATTCTGATGTGCTTTTTGTTTTGACATTATTCAAAAACTTTTATATAATTTCAAGAAAATTGTTGTGTATTTATAAAGGTATGTTATAATAGTTATACATTAGAGGTCTTACCTTAATATAACTTCTGGAGGTAAACATTGAAAAACAAATTTATATCAAAAAGATACTGGAAAAATAACTCCACCCCTATGGGCCAGGTCGATGAACTTGCTAAAAATTTCGATGATGTAATCAATTTAAGTCTTGGAGACCCTGATTTGATTACTCACAACATCATAATTGACAACGCATTTAAAGATGCAAGACTAGGACACACAAAGTACACGGATTTTAGAGGCGACCCTGAACTGCGAAGCGAAATCACAAAATTCTATAAAGAAGAATACGGGCTGGACGTCAATGACAAGGAAATATTTGTAACCACCAGCGGATGTCTGGCAATGTACCTGATTCTTGAAGCAATTCTTGATGACGGCGATGAGGTCATATTGCAGGCGCCATACTTCACTCCTTACTATCAGCAGGTTGAACTGGCAAGAGGAATTCCTGTGGAACTTTCCACCTATGAAGAGGAAGATTTTCAAATAAGCTTTGAGAAGCTTGAAAAATTAATCAATGAAAGAACAAAAGCAATTATAATAAATTCACCAAGCAACCCCACAGGCAATATTCTTTCAAGACAAACTCTTGAAAGCATCAGGGACATTGCAGTAAAGTATGACCTCATGGTAATATCCGATGATATTTACACATCGTTCAGTTTCAATGAACCTTTCATTCCAATTGCTTCAATCGAAGGCATGAAGGAAAGAACGATAATAATAAACAGTTTCTCCAAGAACTTCACCATGACCGGATGGCGCATAGGCAACATAATTGCACCTAGTTATATAATCAATGTAATTCAGCAGATCAATGAAAATCTTGTATTTACATCTCCTTCAATTTCTCAAAGAGGAGCCATTTACGCTCTAAGAAACAGAAAAGAAATACAGCCTGAAATAATAAAAGAATACAGAGAGCGTGTGTTTTATGCTGCCGACAGAATCAACCGCATACCAAACATGTCCGTATTGAGCCCCAAGGGAACATTTTATTTGTTTGTGAACATCAAAAAAACAGGATTTAGTTCTGTTGAAGCAAGCGACATGATACTTAAAGAAGCTCACGTTCTGACAATACCGGGAATTGCATTTGGAGACTGCGGCGAAGGATATTTGAGACTTGCCTGCACCGTTGGAATTGAAAAGCTTAAAGAAGCTTTTGATAGAATTGAAAAAATGGATATTTTTAAAAATTAAAGGAGAGCATCATGAACAATGACAATATAACAAAAATAGATTCTAAAAGCATCATGAAATTTTCAATACCATCAGCACTTGGAGTTTTTATATTTCTTTTCCCCCTGCCATGGAATGGTTCCGTTAACATACCAATAGGAATTTTATCCGAATGGCTTGCAGCATTAATAGCTCCTGCAGCACCGACTTTAATAACAATATTTATTTTAATATCTGCAATAATGACAGCAATTACTTCAGTTCTAAAACCAAAGGCAATACGGGACAACAAACTGCTGTCAAAACTTTTTACTTCCAGCCCATTTTATCTGGTTTTTAAAATAATAGGAGCGGTGGTTGTTTTGATGGTTTATTTCAACGTAGGACCCGAATACGTGATTTCCGGCGATACAGGCGGAACAATGATGTCACTTT
>DIWF01000008.1 GCA_002422545.1 Firmicutes bacterium UBA6113
TTATCATTTTACACTTCCTTATATAATTTTTAACTGCCATGCATTGCATGGCAGTTATTATCTTTTTAAGCTTCTTTCTTTTGTTTTGATGCTTTGCCCAAATTGTCATTTTGTCCAATGCCAACCAGTATAGAAATAAACATTACTGCAAGCATTGCGTATGAATAAAATACGTATGGCATAACTTGTGTTGCCACCAGTGGAGCGCTGCTGTCAGCTGCAAAACCCAATGTGTAAATCATAGCTGGTGTCCAAGGCAGTGCATAACACAATGTGTTTGACTGTGCATCCAAAAGATTTGCAACTCTGTATGGGCTTATTCCATGCTTGTCTCCCAAAGGTTTTGCAAATGATGCTCCAACTGCAAGAATTGCTGGTGCGTTCAATCCCATAAGAGCTGAAAGGATTATTACCATTCCTGAAATTGTAAGCTCTGCACCTATTCTTGTGTTTGCAACCTTTCCCAGGGCTTTTAAGAGCTTTATGTCCCCCTGTCCTTGTCTCATTATTGAAATTGAGCCAAAGAGAAGAAGTGCAAGTATACAAACCTGAATCATACTGTTCAATCCTGCGTAAATAACTCCGCCTACTGTACGGTCAAGTCCTGCGCCTGAAACCGTCAACAGTGCAGGTCTTACTGCATCAACTACATCTATTTGAACTATGTCAAACAATCCCGCAGCAACGCCTGTTGCAGCAGCAAAGACTGAACCGATTGTTGTTGCAATTATTATATCTCCTGTTTTTACAGCAATGTATATTGTTGCCACAACGGGAATTAACATAAGCAATGTTTTAGGATCATAGCTGTAAGCTTCAGCTGCAGCGCCAGCAGTGCCATTGCCTGAACCAAAGATAAAAATACAGATGATTGTTATTAATCCTGCAACCATGGCATATTTAAGTCTTGATCTAACAACTCCCGGAACGTCAACACCTTGTGAAGTTGCAGAACAAATTGTTGTGTCTGAAACAGGAGCCATGTTGTCACCAAATGCTCCACCTGAAATTATAACTCCTGCCATCATTGCAGGATTTGCACCAAGAGCAACACCGGCAGGATAAAGAACACCCATTCCTGCTGCTATTGTACCAAAGCCTGTACCTGATGCAGTTGCAAAAACAGCTGATGCTATAAAAGAAACAACTATGAACATTGTGCTGCTTACTCCCATTCCTGCTGCAACGCCAGCAATACCTGAAGCAAGGCCTGAAGTTCTCAATATTCTTGAGAATACACCTGCAAACAGCCAACACACTACAGGGATTATTGCTTCCTTGCTTGCCATACCATCAATTACAGCATTCGCAAAATCGCTCTTGTTCTTTGCGAAGAAAAAACCGACGATAATTGCCATAAATGCAGGCACCCACAAAGCACCGTCTGAAATTGATCCAAAATGAAAAGTTGTTGTGATTATTAATGCCAAAAATACCATGAATGGAATAAATGACATCCATTCACCACCGTAAAACTCAAGTTTTTTACCTTGTGATTCCATTTTATTACCTCCGAAAATATATTTAGTTCAGTTATATATCTGCAATATGTGTGCCAACATTTTCAATCAAACAAAACGAGCAATATAGCCAACAGGCAAAAAAAATACCCGGAAATTTTTTTCAACGGGAAATTTTTTTCCTAGCACTTTTTTTCCTATTATTTCATGTATTCCTTAAGGTCCAGTTCAATTATTTTGTTAAAAAGCTGTCTTCTGCTTATTTCCATAACATTTGCTGCATGTGTTATGTTGTTTTGGCATTCTTTCAAAATTTGAATGATGTACCGCTTTTCAAAATTTTGTTTTGCTTCCTTGTAAGTTGTAATATTTTCTTTTTTACTTTCACTGATGCTGATCTTCTCGTTTTTGAACATTTCAGCCTTTAGAATCCCTCCACTTGACAAAACCACAAGCCTTTCAATAATGTTCTTAAGCTCCCTTATGTTTCCGGGATATTTGTAGTCTAGAAGGTATTGTTTTGAATCTTCGTCTATGGTCTTTATTCCCTTTCCCATTTCCATATTGAACCTGTTGATGAAAAAATAGATCAGGTCTTCAATGTCTTCCCTCCGTTCTCTTAGGGGAGGTACCTTTATTTCTATGGTATTTATCCTGTAGAACAAGTCTTCTCTGAACCTGCCTAAAAGAACAGATTTGTCCAGGTCCTTGTTTGTTGCGGAAACGAGCCTGAAATCAACATCAATTAATTTATTTGAGCCTATTCTTTCAATTCTCTTTGTTTCAAGCACCCTTAACAGCTTCACCTGGGTACTTTCTTCCATGTCTCCTATTTCATCAAGAAAAATTGTTCCGCCGTTTGCTTCCTCAAGATGCCCTATTCGTCTAGCAGCAGCACCTGTGAATGCTCCCTTTTCATGTCCGAACAACTCAGATTCAATTAATCCTGCAGAAAAATACTGACAGTTTATTGGGATGAACGGCATTTGAGAACGTCCGCTTTTTTCATGAATCAATTGGGCAATTATTTCCTTTCCTACTCCTGATTCTCCTGTAATTAGAACATTTGAGTTGCTTGCAGCCACAAGATCAACCATTTCAAAAATCTTCTGCATTTTTTTGTTCTTACTGGTGCAAAGGTGCTTGCCCTTTTCGCTGTTTTTGTTAATTTTATTGATGTTTTGCAGAGAAAATATTTTATAAACCTTTTCTATTTCAAGTATTAGTTCTTCCGGGTTATGACTTTTGATAAAATAACCGAAAGCTCCCATTTTCATTGTCTGTACTGCAGTCTCTATGCTGCCGAAGCCGGTTACCATTATAACTTCAACATTTTTGTCATATATTTCCTTTACTTCCCTTAAAAAGCTCACTCCGTCTTTTCCAGGCATCATGATGTCGCTGATAATAAGAGGGTAAAACTCCTTATCCATCATATGAAATGCTTCTTCAGCAGAACAAGCAGCTTCTATGTTATATCCTTTCCTTTTGAGAAGCATCTTGTATGTTTCTCTGTAATCAGCATCGTCATCAACAATCAAAATTTTAAATAATCCTGTCATCATTGTTCCTTTCTGTTGGTATTGTTATGGTAAACCTAGTTCCTTCTCCAAGCTTGCTAGATACGTCAATTTTGCCGCCCATTTTCTCCACTTCCGAATAAACAATGAACAACCCAAGACCGGTTCCCTTTCCAAGTTCCTTCGTGGTGAAAAAAGGATTAAAAATGTTGTGTATGTTCTCTTCATCAATTCCGCATCCTGTATCCTCGCACACAATGATAATGTTGCCTTCTTCAACATTGGCGCTTAAATAAAGTTCTCCTCCATGCTCCATAGCGTCAACAGCGTTTGACATAAGGTTAAGTACAATGTGTTCCATGCTTTCTGTACTCAAATTCAGCTTTTCTTCAATGCTGCAATCTAAAAAAACACTGATATTTTCTTTTTTTATGATGTCATTGTGCATCTCTATTATTTTTTGAATTATTTCCTTCAGGTTTACGAAATCTTTTTTGTTTCCTGTAAGCCTTGAAAAACTTAGTATGTTGTCTATGATGGAACTTGCCCTGTTCACGCTTGAATCTATGAAATCCAGGGACTTGTTTGATGTTTCGTCCTGATTTTCGCTTAATCGCAGCAAGTAGCTCTGTGTTCTGATAATCCCCAGGGGATTTCTAATCTCATGAGCCATGCCAGCTGCCAACTGCCCAACTGCAATCATTTTATTTGTCTGAAGCATTTGGTTTCTGTTTATTTTATCAATTGTGATATTTTTGATTGAAATAAGAACCGTGTCTTCTGCTCCTTTCAAAAGCTGACATGTAATTTCATAAACATCCTTGCCTGCCATTGCTTCATTCTTGATTGTTTTCTGCATTTTGAGAGTTTCATCAGTCATGCAGGCGGTACAGCCATTGCAGAATGTTTTCAAATATTTTTCACAGTTTTCTCCGGCGATTTTTTCTCTTGTTATGCCTGTAAAATCTTCAAAGCTTTTGTTGCAGTTTATAATATTTTTGTTTTTGTCAACAACAATCATGTATTCAGTCATGCCGTCAAATATGATCCTAAGCTCATTTCGGCTGCTTTCAAGCTCAATGGTTCTTCGTCTCACTTGTTTTTTAAGGGAGTAGTTGTTTAAAATTATTATTGTGAAGACAATTAAGGCAATTATAACTGTAATAATTATATTTTCAATCATTTCATCATCAGTCTTCTTTGTGATGAGAGGAGTTGAAATTCCAAACCACTTTTGCTGAATTTTTTCAAGCTGTCCTTTTTTGTTCATCTGCAAAATAGCCTTGTTGAGGATGGATACAAGCTCAGGCTTATTTTTGGATACAGCAAGAACGACCTCTTCTTCATAGAGAACTTGATTGATGTAATCAGGGTTTGTATTTTCACCCCTCTCTACAAGAAGATATGTGATTATTGGCTCGTCTCCAATTACAGCATCAACTTTACCGGATAAAAACAATTCAAGACCTTCCTCAACATTTTGTGTGTATATCAGACTTGCAGCGGGATAATTTTCAACTAAATATGCATTGGCATAATCGCCCTTTTCCGTTGCAATTATCATGCTGTTAATTTGTTCTAATTCAAAGTTTTTATTGTTTTTTGTGAGAAGTACTGTCCTTAAATTGTAAATGGGGTCTGTGAACAAATAATATCTGCTTCTTTCCTCGTTGATAAACATATCACATATATGTGTGTCTCCGTTTTCCAATGACTTCAATGCATTATTCCACTCCATGGGAACAGTCTGAATGTCAACTCCCAGTTCAAGGGACAGCTGATTGATGTAGTCTACAACAACACCTTTGTACTGATTGTCAATTTCGTCTACAAAACGAAGGGGCGGTGCGTTGTCGTTAGCTGCATATATAATTGAGTCCTGCTCCTTCAGCCACTGAATTTCAGAACTTGTGAGGTTTTTCCTCACGTCTCTTTCATAAGCAAATATTATAATTCCTACTACTAAAATCATTACTGCTGCTATGCTTAAAACTTCTTTTTTTCTGTGCATTTAATCATTTTTTTTATTCAAAAACCTTTCCGATATTATCACTGATAACCAAATCAGCCCTTTTGTCCAGCGAAGTTGAAGACTTGTTTATAAGCACAAGTTTTTTCCCCTTGAAATAATTGATAAGCCCTGCTGCAGGGTACACAACAAGTGATGTTCCCCCAACTATGAGCACATCTGCTTTTTCTATGTATTCCACAGATTTTTCCAAAATTTCACCATCAAGGCTTTCCTCATACAAAACCACATCGGGTTTGATGGTCCCCCCGCACTGGCACTTTGGAACACCATCTGAATTTACAATGCTGTACACGTCATGGAACTTCCCGCACTTCATGCAGTAATTGCGCCTAACTGAACCGTGAAGCTCAAGAACATTTTTGCTCCCGGCTTCCTGATGAAGCCCATCAATATTTTGTGTTATTACAGCCTTGAGCTTTCCTTCCTTTTCAAGTTCAGCAAGCTTTATGTGTGCTTGATTTGGCAAAGCGTCTAAAAATATCATTTTATTTTTGTAAAAATCATAAAATTCAGATGTGTTTCTCACAAAAAAGCTGTGAGATATGATTGTTTCAGGCGAATATTTGTACATAGTGCTGTACAGTCCGTCAACGCTTCTAAAATCAGGTATGCCGCTTTCAGTGGATACGCCTGCTCCACCGAAAAATACTATGTTTTCGTTCTCGTCAATTATATTTTTTAATTCCTGATTCATAGATTTTCCTCCCATTCATCAATAAGCATGAGAATTTTTTCTCTGCATCTCCTTCCTTCGCAGGAACCTCCGCCTGCGCCAGTAATTTTATTCACTTCATCAACAGTGAGGGCACCTTCACGGATTGCCTTCTTAATTGAAGCTCTTGAAATTCCCTTGCAGATGCATACTTTTGTCATCTTGTCCATTATATCAGATTTTTTGCTGTCGTCCATTTTATTCTCCTGACTTATTATTTATAACATAATAATCCATGGTGTACCGTTCTTCAAAACCACAGGACTTGTAAAGATTAAGTGCATTTTTATTATTTGTGAGAACCTGCAGAAAAATACTTCCAGCCTTGTGTTTTAAAAGTTCTTCAATTGCCATGGAAAGTATTTTACGTCCGAATCCAAGGCCCCTGTATTCCGGCATAACTCCCAGGCCGTAAATTCCTCCGAGCTTATTGTTCAATTCAATTCTAACCTTTCCAACTGCTCCACCTTCATTTTCTGCCATATATGTAATGTTTTTATATCCACCTTCTGTTTCAATGTTTTCTTCCTCAGAAAACTCCATGTTGAAATATATTGAATTTTGCCTTGCTATTTCTGAAGCATCATCTCTTGTAACTTTTCTCAGCTTAAGTCTTTCTGATTTTAATTTTTGAAAATTATCAATATTTAAAATCATGTCATATTCAGAATGGGCATATCCGTCACACACGCTTTTTATGAATTCAATTCCCGGAGTTGAATCATGGTCGCTTAAAAGAAGCATGGAACTTGATTTTCTTTTTTGCCACTCATCACGTACAAGTGAAAAAAGTCTTTTGAATACTCCCATCCTTCTATATCCGGGATGAACCATCCCGTTCACTTCAATTTCATCACCGCCGAAATCACAAATTCCCATGTATCCGATCAATTCATCTCCATTATAATACATAAATTCATTTATGTTAACCAAATCCACTTCTTTTGGTTTTGAGTTGCTCAATTTGTAATCAAGCTCAAGTTTTAAGGATGTATTGTCATATTCACTGCATATGTTCTCCAAATTTTTTATATTCTCATAATCACTTCGGTTTATGACATTTTTAAGTTTTATGCTTGGATTTAATATTTTCATCATCAATCATTTTCCCCCATATGATATTTCAATTCTCCTTTATTGTACTCGATTTTCTTGAAGTTCTCAATATCATTTCTCAAATTGCCACTATCTATAATAAAAAGTTGCTCCGCAACTCCGCTATGGGGACCTATGTCCCCCTTCGGCGTTAAAACGCATACGCGTTTTAACTGAGCAATCCTCGTTTTTATATGATAGGAAAGCTTTCCTATCATATAAAAAAAGGAAGGCAAGCCTCCCTTTAATATATGTTTATAATTTTTTCACCTGTCATTTCCTTGTTCAGATATTCTTCATGTCGTTTTGGTATTGTAACGACATTGCTATTTCCATCGCTTATAAATCTTTCTCTTGACCCTGCTTCAAATTGTTTGAAGTAATCATACATTCCGCAGTTGTCCACCTTAATTTCGCTTGCAGTGACCCTGTACAGGCTCTTGAAGTCGTTCATGGTGTCAAAAGGTGAATATGCAGGCCTCCAGCCCACGTCAAGAACTGCAATGTTTTTATATTCCTTGCCTTCGTAACTTCCTTCAAGCATGTAGTCTAAATACTCATCTTTTGGGTTGCTTCCGTGAGGGAGAGCCAATGTTTCAATTTTATAGTCAGGCACGTATGTGTTTATTATGTTGTTCACGCTTCCTATTTCAGCCTGAATATCATCACTTCCGAGCATTTCGAGCTTTTCGTGGCTGTATGTGTGATTTCCTATGTCATAACCATTATCAACAAGAAAGTTTATTTTTTCATTTACGTATTCTTTTTGTCCGAAAGGGTTGGTTCCAAGGAAGAAACTTGCCGTAACATCAAAATCGCTGTACTTGTTTTTAAACTCTTCAAGTATTCCCACAGCGCAGTCAGGGTCTATTACAAGCTGCCCATTTTCTTCAATGTAGTTAAAATTGTTCTGCCTTCCGTCATCAAAAGTCAGAATTATAGGTGTATATCCAGCCTTAGTTTTTATTTCACCTTTGGCATAGTCATTAAGGCTTATCATTTGATACTTGTTTTCATACATGTATTCCAGATCTTTTCGGAAATTTTCCGGAGTTCTCTGCCAGTCTGATTCCGTATCCCCTATTCCATGATACATTAAAATCATCATTTCACCAAGTTCATTTGGATTTAAGGATAAATCAATCAATGATGTTGGATCTTCTGATTTCCCTTCTTGTATGTTATCATTTTCATCATTCTCACTGTTTTCATTGTCTGTTTCTGAATTGTCTTTAGGTGCCTCCTGTTCCTGGACGCTTCCTGATGATGGAATTTCCACTTGAATGTTGCTGCATGATATAAGCAAAGCTGCTGATAAAACTGTCAATAACAAATACGCTTTTTTCATTTCGTACCCCTTTTTATTATATATATCAATTTTATATCATAACAACAATAATGTCCACATGAAGAATTTTCATATTTTATATTGTTATTAATTTATATTTTGGTATAATAAATAAAAGATACATTATCCAGGAGGACTAAATTGGGAAACGGCAATAAAATTGCACAGGATAAATTAAAATTGTTATATATGCTTAATTACATCAACATACCCCTTACAAATATTGAGCTTACAAATTACATATTAGATCACAACATCATGGATTATTTTACCCTTCAGCAGCTTTTAGGTGACTTGTGCGATGCAAAGTTTGTAGTATTAAACTCCAAAAATGGCAATGAGTATTATTCCATATCCGAAGCAGGCATTGCTGCACTTGAAATGTTCGCAGACAAGCTTCCCGATTATTTCACAAAGGAAGTAGAGACAAACTTTTCATTTTTAAAAAAGCAGATTAAAAGACAGAGAGAACTGCTTGGACACTATTACAAAAGAAAAGAAGACGAATATATTGTAACTCTTCAGGTCATGGAAAATGAATCCATCATTTTCAGCTTAAGCATAAATGTTCCCACAGAAAATTTAGCAAAAAACATATGCAAAAAATGGGATTCAAATCCTGAAGAAATATTCGGCAGCATCATAAATACGCTGACTTCAGACCTTAAATAACCTTAATACAGTCAGGAATAAAGTTTAGTTCTATTGTTCCGTTTATTGTAAAACTTTCCTTATCTACAGATACAATCTGGCTCTTTTTGGAATTTGACACATATATATTATTTTTACCGACGGCAATGCTTTCAGGATAACCGCCCAGAAAAATTTTCTTAATTATTTTTCTTTTAAAGACATCAATAATGTAAAGGCTCTTGTCAACTATGTTAATTGTATAAATCATGTTGTTGTCAAGAAAAAAGTCAGAAGCAAGTCCTTCTAGTTCTATTACATCATTAATAGCTGATTTGTGCAAATCCATAAAGTTTATTTTTGTGTGAACAATTCCGTTAACAAAGTATGTCATCACTATCAGACAGTCATTTGACAAAACCAGGTGCATGGGCTTTCCATCCGTGGTGAAATAGCGTTTGTTTTCATTTATAAGGCTGTATTCTATAACCATGTTTTCTTCATAGCAGGTTGTGTACAGCATTTTGTTTTTTTCATCAACTGTCACATCGTGTGTCTTTATACCTGCAGGAATGGATTCAGTCAGAGCGAATGTTGACAGATCTATTACAGAAATATTGTCTGAATCAAAATTCGCAACATACATGGTATCATTGTAAATGAACATGTGGCGTGGATCCCTTCCAACCGTTGTTTCTGAAAATTCACCATCATCAAAGTCATATTTGTAAATTTTGTTGTTGAATGAATCAGCCAGATACACAGAATTACCATATGTAATAATGCTGTGTACAGAAGCCTTCTCCATACTGCTTAAATCAACCGCCTTTTTACAAATGTAATCATCACTAAATAATTCCATCAAAAAAAGCATTAATCGTCCATTGCTCATGCCCGTTGCAGCCACCTTTTCATCACATATCATAGCAATCACCTCCATGTAGTATATGTCAAAGTGTAAAATAAGTTAATATGGGGATAATATTTTTTGTTTTGTTTGCATATTTTTGGGTATCTATATATTAAATATACTTAAAGGAGATTATCATGTTGAATGAAAAAGTATCAAGTTTAATTAACGAACAAATTAACAAAGAATTTTACTCGGCATATTTATATCTGGATATGTCAAATTATTATAATGAAGCAGGGCTTAACGGCTTTGGAAACTGGTTCAAGGTTCAGGCACAGGAAGAAAGAGACCATGCACTTTTATTCCTTCAATACCTGCAAAACAACGGTGAAAAAGTGACACTCTCAGAAATTAAATCTCCAAACATCACTTTTTCAAGTTTCATGTCACCACTTCAGGAATCTTTGAAACACGAACAGTTTGTTACAGCTTCCATCAACAATATCTACAGTGAAGCTTCCAATATAAAGGATTACCGCACAACGCAGTTTTTAGACTGGTTCATCAAGGAACAAGGCGAAGAAGAAAAAAATGCAGAAGACCTGATTTTAAAATACAATGTTTTCGGATCAGATGCAAAAGGGCTTTACATGCTGAACCAAGAGCTGGCCGCAAGAGTTTATGCTCCACCTTCACTCGTTTTATAAAATGATTATACAGCAGAAATTCTGCTGTATTTTTTATTTATGACATTTTGGCTCTTCTATTATTCCTGTTGTGTAAGGAATAAGAAATTCAGGAATTCCTGAAGCATAGGGAGCTATTTCATATTGCTGAAAATATATTATAACTCCTTCTGGCGTAAGATAAAAACTGTTTTCATCGAAATATTCAGCAACCCTTTTCCTATATTCATCAAAATACATAAAGTTTTCTTTTTCTGCATTCTGCCGTATTTGTTCCATCACATCCTTTTTCAGATAATCAAGCATTTTAAACTCACTATTTGCAAACAATCCGCACAATGTGACACGGCTGCCGCAGTTTAAGTCCCAGGTGTCTGATGTCCTGTATGTCTGGCCGTGAGCTCCTCCTAAATATATATATTTGTCATAATAAAGGCTTATGGTACAATTTTCATTGTAAGTTACCTTAGGAATATAGTAAATTTCAAAGAGTCTGATGGGAATATCCCTTTTTATTGAAAAAACATAATAAGTTACAGCAATTTTAAAAAAAACATCCACGCTCTCTCTGACAACATCCCAAGCCTTTTTTTTGTAAAAAAGGTTTATTTTGTTCAGAATATTCTGGTCTTTATATGAATAAAACTGGGGATATTCAACTTTGTAATGAAGCAGCAGCTGTTTTTCATAAAACAAACTGTCTTCAAGACATAATATTTTTACTTGCACACCATCCATATAAACTCCTCCTTTGTATAGAATATGCTTTATGAATTATGTAAGTGAAATAAAAACACCCGATATTTAAAATATCGGGTGTTTTTCATTTAATATTCTTTTTGCATCTTCATAACCTTTGTCAATCATCCACTTTATTCTTTCCGAACTTGCTTCTAATGTACTGCTTAAATATTCATCAGGTGCTATGTCTATTATATCCACATTGTCAAAGACGCTGTAATCGTACTTTTCAGGTCTTAACCGTACTGCAATTATTATATCGCAGCCCTTATCAGCCGCCATTTCCACAGGAAGCTTTAAAAACATGCTCCCATCAAGGTAATATTTTCCGCCTATTGGCCTTGGTGTAAATACCGGCAGATAACAGCTTGCAAAAACAAATTCGTGAAGCATACCCTCTGGTATATCTTCCTTAAAAAGCTTTAAGGGTTTTCTGTCAGTGAGGCAGTAAGTTGCAAGTCCGTATTCAATCTGGGATTCACGGATAGCTTTTTCTCTCACCACATCCTTGTAAAATTCTATGATAGGTTCCGGGTCCACACCTGTGCTTTTCAAATAGCTATTTTCAAATTTGTCGATGTTTTTGGTTATTTTATCAAATATGTCTTGAGAATTTTTGCTTTTCTTTTTTTTATTGTCCGAATATGAAAAATCAAATTTGCTCCACAAATCTGTACTGTTATCATAATCGCCCAATACGTAGGACACTCCGTTAAGAGCTCCGATTGATGTGCCTACCACGCATTGGTAATGGATGTCTAGTTCCTTTAAAGCTTTCAAGACACCTATCTGGTAAGCACCCTTTGCTCCCCCACCCTCTAAGGCAATTCCTACTTTTTTTTTGCTGTTCATTTATTTCTCCTATTATCTATTTATACACTTGGTACGCATACCTTAGTTCCTGAAATAAGGAAGTTTGACGGCCTTAAATTAGGATTGGCAGTAAGTAATGCAGATGGCGAAGTGTTGTGTGCAACAGCCACCGTTGACAGACTGTCTCCAGGTTTTATAATATATTCCCTAGAATTTTCAACGTCACATTCCTGATAATTTTCAGGAGGTATGCAAAGTTCTGTTCCCGGAACTATGATGTTCGGGTTAAATTCGCGGTTGGATTCCACCAGTTCATTCAGGCTCAAATTGTAGCTTATTAAAATGTCACTCAATCTTGTTCCTTCCTGAATTACTACAACTGTTCCAAAAGGACAGCCTGCAGGCACGTTAGGAATGCATATTTCCTGGCCTACCTTAAGGTCGTACGGATTTGCTTCCGGATTTGCTTCAAGAAGTATATTCAAAGGCAGTCTATACTTTAGCGCAATGTTGTAGAAGCTGTCTCCTTCCACAATTGTATAATATGCTCCGTTAATACATGATGGCCTTTCCGGCACCCTTGGAACGCAGATTGACATTCCTTCCGTCAAGGTGCGAAGTCTCAGCATAGGATTAAGTTCCAACAGTCCAACCAGGTTAGTACCGAATCTTGCAGCGATGGAATTTAAAGTATCGCCGGGCTGCACCACATACGGCATGGTAAATTTGTTGGGGCATAAATTTTGATCTTGTCTATAAATCATTATATAATCACCTCATAATATAATTTGTTAATTTATAATATTCATGAGGCTATGAATGTTTCTTAATAGTTAACAAGAAAATTTATCCCTTTCACTGACAGCAAGCTTGTCGCAGCGTTCATTGTAATGGTGTCCGTTGTGTCCAAGGACATGTATGAATATTACTTTATGAATGCTTGCAGCTTTCAAAAGCCTTTGCCATAGCTCTATGTTTAGCACCGGCTTACCGTCAGACTTTTTCCAGTTTTTTTTCTGCCAGGATACAAGCCATCCCTTATTAAATGCATCTGTCACATACTTGGAATCCGTAGTAACAGTTACTTCACACGGCTCCTTTAAAGCTTCTAGGCCGATTATTACGCCCATGAGCTCCATTCTGTTGTTTGTTGTGTTTTCTTCTCCCCCACTCAGTTCAGCTTCCTTGCCGTTGTATTCAAGTATGACACCGTATCCTCCCGGACCGGGATTTCCGCTGCAGGCTCCGTCTGAGTATATGTTGACTTTTTTCATTATTTCTCCGCCTTTTAATTAATGCATGACTATATCTAATGCTTATTTATTGTTTATTATTTGTTTTGTTCAGTCTTCTGTCTTATGAGCATTACTCTCAATATTCCGTAGTGTTCTTCCAGCTCTTTAAGTTTTGATTCGTTTATTTCCCCAACAACATCTATTATGTTGCAGGCATAATCGCCTCTGCTCTTGTTCACCATTCCTATGATGTTTACGTTGTGGCTTGCCAGGGCAGTAGTCATCTGTCCTATCATGTTTGGAATATTTTTATTCAACACTACAATTCTGTCGGTTCCAGGGTATCTGTCCATTGAACAATCAGGGAAATTAACTGAATTTGTAATGTTGCCTCTTTCCAGATACTCAGTAAGCTGGGTCACTGCCATTTCTGCACAGTTTTCTTCTGCTTCATATGTTGAACCACCAAGATGAGGAATGCAAACAACATTTTTAGCAGCTAACAGTTTTTCTGTGGGAAGGTCTGAAACGTGATATCCTACTTTTCCGCTTTCTAAAGCTTCTATGAGGTCATCGTCATTAATTATGCCTGACCTTGCAAGATTAAGTATCTTCACACCGTCCTTCATTAATTTTATATTTTCTTTGTTTATATAATTTTTAGTCTCATCACTGTAAGGAACATGAAGGGTGATGTAGTCACTTCTTCTGTAAAGCTCGTTGATGTCGCTTGTGTACTGAACATCCCAAGACAAAGCCAGGGCATTTTTTACAGATATGTACGGATCGTATCCTATGACTTCCATTCCAAGCTTCACACCCATGTTTGCAACAAGATGACCCACATTTCCCAGTCCTATTACTCCAAGAGTCTTTCCTTTGAGTTCAGGTCCAACAAATTTGGATTTTCCTCTTTCCACTGATTCCACAACGTTTTTTTCTATGTTTCTCGTCCAGTCTATGCTGTCGATTATTTTTCTTGAACTCATCAAAAGCCCAAGGAATGTAAGCTCACACACTGCATTTGAATTTGCTCCGGGAGAATTGAATACGACAATTCCTTCTTCAGCACATCTTTCAATTGGTATGTTGTTCACTCCTGCTCCGGATCTTGCTATGGCCTTCAGCTGTTTTGAAAACTTCATGTCATGAATATCCATGCTTCGCATTACTATTCCGTCTGCTTCGCTTGTTTCTTGTTCAATCAAGGTATATTTCTCTTCGGAAAACAAATTTAAAGTTTCCTTAGGAATTTTACAAAACAGTGCTACTTTATTCATTTTCATCCTCCTTATTTTACATTATTAAAGCTTAGTATACAACTGATATATTTTAAAATCAAGAAAAATGTTATAATTAACAATATAAATTCAATAAAATACATATATCAAAAGGCCAGATGCATAATGCATCTGGCCTCTCCATAAGTACTCTATCTGCAGCATCCTCTATCGAAGAAATTATTGCCGCACAGCAGGAAGAAAATAACACCAATTATGATTATCCACTCAAGCCAGTCGTTTCCGCATACACCACCTATACGGTCGCAGCAGTCAAAGTTTGTTGCTCTTATTTCATCTGACATATATTTCACCTCTTCTAATATTATAAACAAGCTGGCGATTGCCATTTCTTATTTTATAACTCAATATATGTCAGCAAAACAATTGTGTGCAAAATTTAAAGAATTTCTATTGTGGAAATTGCCATTTCAATAAGCTGTTCTATGTCCAATTTGCTTTCAGAATTTTTAATAGATTCAAGTTTTGGGTTTATGAGAGGATGCTTTGGAGCAAACACTGAACAGCAATCATCATATGGAAGTATTGATGTCTCAAATGTGTTTATTTCTCTTGCCCTTTCCATTATTTCAGTCTTGTCCATTCCAATCAGCGGTTTTAGTATGGGCATTTGGATTGCTTCCTCAATTACAGCCATGGATTTCATTGTCTGGCTTGCTACCTGTCCGAGACTTTCTCCTGTTATAAGCATATCCATGTTGTTA
This sequence comes from Firmicutes bacterium UBA6113, assembly GCA_002422545.1. GTDB lineage: Bacteria > Bacillota > Clostridia > Tissierellales > Sedimentibacteraceae > Sedimentibacter. The sequence goes on from DIWF01000008.1 coordinate 15,131, forward strand.
TTTGATGCAATTCTTTCAGCTATGCGCATCATGAATCTTCTGGCAAGAATTGTTGTTTCTTCTTCCCTGCAGAATTCTTTGATGGCTTTGTGCACTTCAAGAATGTTTATGCTGTAAAGTTTTATATTGCCGCAGTATTCTTCAAGAATCTCTTTCAGATGCTTTACTTTTTCATTGGCTCTTTCAGATGTAAAAGGATATGTGTGAAAATATAGAGCATTTATTTCAACGCCTCTCTTGGCTATCATGTGACCAGCTACAGGAGAGTCAATTCCTCCAGACAAAAGAAGAAGAGCACGGCCGCTTGATCCAATGGGAAGTCCCCCGGCTGTTTTTATTTTCTCTGATGATATGAAGCAGTGTTTTTTAATATCAATGTTAATTTCTACTTCAGGATTGTGCACGTCAACAGTTACATCAGGAAAATGTTCAAGTATTCTTCCTCCCACAGCTGCACTGAAGTCCATGGAACCTATGGGGAATTTTTTGTCGCCCCTTTTTGTGTTTATTTTAAATGTTTTGAAATTTTTCTTATCTTTTAAATATTTAAACAGCTCAATTGCCTTTAATGTCATTGTTTCAGGGTCTGTTTCAGTTTTTATTGATGGACTTATTGCAACAATACCGAATATTTTTCTTGTTTTTTCTAAAATGCTGTCCATATCTTCTTCATGGGATGTTTCAATAAACATTTTTCCCAGTTCTTTGTAGACAACAATGTCCTTGAATTCCTTCAAGGCAAATTTTACTTGTTCTATGAGTTTGTGTTCAAAGGAGCCTCTGTTTTTTCCCTTGAGAAATATTTCTCCAAAGCTCACTGCAACTATATTGTACATGTTTTTCCCTTTCCTATAACTTCATGATTTTTCTTATTTCTTCCACGGACTGTTTAATGCTTTCAACCACATATTCAACTTCGTCTTCGTTGTTGAAATGTCCAAGGCTTATTCGTATGGTTCCATCCACATAATCCGGGTCAAGTTTTATAGCTTCAAGAATCCTGTTGGACTTGCTTCTTGAAGAGCAGGCGGAACCTGTTGAAACATAAACACCTTTCATTTCCAGGAAATGTACAAGGACTTCTCCTCTCACATGTTTGAATGATACGTTTAAAATATGAGGTGCTCCGTCTTCAGAAAGCGAACTGTTGATTTTCATGTCCTTGATTTCTTCTGTGAGCCTTTTTGCATACAAGTTTTTCAGGTTCCTGAGTCTACATGTTTCTTCCTCAAAATTTTCATAAACAATCTGGCATGCTTTTCCGAACCCTACAATTCCAGGTGTGTTTTCAGTTCCCGGCCTTATGTTTTTTTCCTGTCCGCCGCCGAAAATAATCGGGCTTATTTTAACACCGGATCTTATAAACAGTCCTCCAACACCTTTTGGCCCGTGTATTTTGTGGCTGCTGAAAGAAATGGTGTCAGCTGGAATTTTGTTCACGTCAATTTTTATTTTACCATAGGATTGCACTGCATCAACATGTATTTTTGTATTTTTGTTCTTATTTTTTGAAATTTTGCATATTTCACTTAAATTTTGAACTATTCCCAGCTCGTTGTTTACATGCATAATTGACACAAGATAAGTGCTTTCGTCAATTAAATTTTCAAGTTGCTCAAGATTCACCCTTCCCAAGTTGTCGGTATCCAAGTATCTTATTTCTACATTGTCCTTAAAATGCTTTAAAACATTATAAACTGATGGATGCTCAATATTGGTCGTAACGACGTTAATCTTTCCTTCAATACCGGATATATGACCTAACAAAGCAATATTGTTACTCTCTGTTCCGCTCCCAGTAAAAAAAATTTCATCTGCTTTTGCATTTATTATTTTTGCAACATGTTTTCTTGCATCTTCAATTCTTTTTTCTGTTTTCAGTCCCATTCTATGTATTGATGACGGATTTCCGTAACAATTAAGATTTACATCTGTCACTTCATCCATTACTTCCTGCCTTACTCTTGTTGTTGCGCTGTTGTCTAAATAAACTTCCATATTAACCTCTTATCGAATTATTTTAATTTATTTTTCATATGTTTGAGAAATTTGTAAAAAAAGCTTGCATAATATTTCTTTCTTTGCTATAATAATTTTGGTTATCCCCCCCGATAACCAAAATATATTCCCAATACCCCTTTTATGCATATTAATGCTTCACAACAATGGCCACCAGGCCATTTTTGTGTTTTATGACCTAACCCCATTTTTTCGACCGGAGGAAGAAAAAAATGGATGGTAGGTCAAACGCAATGAGTTCCCAAATTATGCGACCGTCAGGGAGCTGATAATTTGGTGAACGAAACTGCGATATGACCAGCACAGCCTACGGAAGTCAAAAGTAGGTCAAACGCAATGAGTTGCAATTTTGTGCGACCGTAGGAAGAAAAAAATGGGGTTAGGTCAAAGCAATGAATTCCCGCTATTTCTTCATTTCTTCCAAATACAACCTTGATACTTCTCTTACAACATCATTTGCCGCTGAATTGTACAACTTATCATCTATTTTTCTTATGGGAAGCACATCGTTTGAAGTTCCTGTTATAAATGCTGCATCAAAACTATTAAGTTCATCAAAATGAACAATTCTTTTTTCCACTTCCACATTGCTTGCCATGCACACATCAATTACCTTGCTTCTTGTTACTCCAAGAAGAACTGCTTCATCAGGAGAAGTTATTATTTTTTCTCCTTTGACAAAAAATACGTTTGATTTGCTTCCTTCGCTTACTGTGTTGTCATCATTTACAAGAATCGCTTCAAATGATCTTGTATCATCAATTACCTTCTGCACTTCTTCTTTGAAATTTTTTTCAAAAGCCTTAACGTTTGGATTTTTTCTGTGCATCTTTACAGTAACCGTATCCACACCTTCCTGGAACTGTTTTTTTGAAGGATAGTGACTTTCGATGAAATAAAAAAGCAGAATATCTTCATCTGTAAAATAATATGAAACCCTTATATTGCAGTTTAAGAGATTGTTGGCTTCAATCAGCATTTCTGCAGAGCTTTTGTAATATTCATAGTCCAAAACGCCTTTTAATCTGCTTAAGCGTATGCTTTCATTCATACGGTCGAAATGTTCCCTCAAAAAAACCGGGCGTCCTTCCACAATTCTTATTACTTCGTAAATTTTTGCGCTGTCTTTCTTTAATAGTTCTTCCATTTCTTCTTTTGTAACCAATTTATTGTTTGCAACATTTTTATCTGATACAATGTTTATCATCATTTTCATCCTTCCAGAATAAATTTATATTTTCCTTGGCATCATCAAAGCTCAGTGTCTTCTTATAGTGTCTCCAATGGTCAGGAAACAATTTTAAATATGTTGATTGACAAAGCCTTGAATCTATAAGCATAACAACACCTCTGTCATTTTCCGTCCTGATTACACGTCCTGCTGACTGAAGTATCTTGTTAAATCCGGGATATTTGTATGCAAAATCATAGCCTGAATCGAACTTTTCATCAAAAAATGATTTGATTAAATTTCTTTCAAAGGAAATTTGCGGTATTCCTGTACCTATTATAACCGCACCGATTAATTTTTCAAGGGGTAAATCAATTCCTTCTGAAAATACTCCCCCCACAACGGTGAAAAGAACCACATCCGTCCTTGTTTTGAATTTTTCCACTATTTCTGATTGTTCATCCTCATTGATTCCCTGGGTTTGAACAATGATGTCTCCAATGCCGAACAGTTCTGAATATGTTTCAACCACTTTTTCCATGAAGCCGTATGAAGGAAAAAAAACCATGTAATTTCCCCTTTTACCGTTTATTGCAGCATTTATGAATGAACATGACTCTTTAATATTAGCGTCCCTCACTGCATAATTCATTGAAATGCCGCTTGTTATTAACAATTTCAGATTTTCTTCCCTAAAAGGCGATTTGATTTTTAAAATGTAATCATCCTCTTCTCCCCCAAGCATGTACCTGAAATATTTAAGAGGAGTGAGTGTGGCCGAAAAGAAAATACATGACCATGCGTTTTTTTCAATTTCCTTCAGGATGTCCGATGGATTTATTAAAAACAATTTTACCATTGTTTCTTTCTTGTTAAAATCAGCATAATAGCAGAAATTGCTGTCTGCAATTTCAGATATTTTAACAAAAAAATTGCTTTTAAAATATATGTCAACAAGTTCTTCCGGAATGTTTTCATTGTTTCTGTCATTTATATATTTTTCAGCTTCCGCTGTGAATTTTCTTAATGAATTGATGAGTTCCGACGGTTCTTCATGGAGCACGGCAGTTTCTTCATTTAACATCTTTTTTATTTCTATGAATTTCTTGTTTATGTTCGTAAGCGTTTTGGCTATTTTTTTATCTCTTTCTTTCATTATTTTGCCTGTCTCATAAAATTCTTCCTTTACAAGACACGGCGAATACATGCTGCGTGTTCTGTCTTCTAAGTTGTGGGCTTCATCTATGAGAAGTATGTCGTTGGAATTTTTAAAGACATCGTCCCTTTGAAGGGCAACTCTCGGATCAAAATAATAATTGTAATCACATATAACTGCATCCGACATATAGCTTAGGTCAAGGCTAAGTTCAAAAGGGCACAGATGGTATTCCTTGGCTGTTTCTTCAATGTATTCTCTAGAATAAAGGCATTCTTCCTTCAAGGATTTTTTAAGAGGAACATTGAGCCTGTCGAAGTATCCTTTTGCATATGGGCAGTATTCCGGGTCACATTTTGTTTCTTCCATGAAACACACTTTTTCTTTGGCTGTTATAACCGTTGTTCTAAGCTTCAGCCCTTTACTTGTCATCATTTTGATGGTGTTGAATGCAATTGACTTTGTTGAGGACTTTGCAGTAAGATAAAATATTTTTGAATTTTGTTTTACGTTCATGGACTTTATTGCAGGGAAAAGGCATGACACAGTTTTTCCCACACCTGTTGGGGCCTGGACGAACAGTTTTTTTCCCTCTTTTATTGTCCTGAATACTGCAACAGAAAAATTCCTTTGTCCCTGCCTGTAGCCGGAAAAAGGAAAATCAAGTTCTTCAATTGACTGTTCTCTTTCTTTTTTGAGCCTTATGATTGTTTCTGCCCAGTCTAAATACATCTCAAGAAGTTCGTAGAAAAAAACTTTCAGTTCCAATGCGCTGTATTTTTTCGTAAATACTTTCGTCTTACCGCTGTCTAGGTTGAAGTATCTAAGCTGGACTGTCAATTCTTCCGCCCCGTTTTCAATGCTGTACATGTAGGCATAACATTTGGCCTGAGCAGAGTGAGCAGCGTTGTAATTTTCATCTATATGTTCAAGGTCTGTGTATGTGGACTTTATTTCATCAATTGTTGTTTTGTAGTCTTCTGTTATTACTCCATCTGCTCTTCCTTCAACAATGAACAAAATATCACCAATGGTAAATTCATCCTTGAGGTAATATTCTTTTTTGTAGTTTTCACCCATGTTTGACTGCAGCAGCTTATGTGCCTTCATGCCTTCCATGGCTCTGTCAGGACTTAAGTTTTTTACATTTATGTCGCCGCTTTTATATACAAATTCAACCAGCTCCCTAACCGAAAGTTTAATATTATCCATAATCAACTCCTGCAGTTGCAAAAAAATAAACACCTTCGTGTCTATTATATCAAATGTTTACTTAATTTAAAACGCTTATTTTATATATTGTATGCAAGTAACTCTGTTTCCTTCAATGGAAAATTTATCAGAAAGTCCTTCTACCAGCATAAGTCCTCTTCCTGATTCTGAAAAATCGTATTCTCCCAATTTTTTATGAATATAGTTAACACCTTTTCCTTCGTCAGCAACCTCTATGGTGATGCATCTGTTGTTTATTAGAACTCTGACGCTCACAAGTTTGCTCGTATCTTCGCCATTGCCGTGCATGACGCCGTTTATGAGCAATTCATAAAGAATTATCTTGGTGTTAAAAAAGATGTTTTCATTTATTGCGTCCCTTATATCAAGCAAGATGTCTTCAACTATATTCTTAACACCGCTTAAATCACTATGGACTTTTTTTTCAAGTTTATAATCCATCATTACTCCTCCCGTTGATAATAATATACCCTGTTTTTGGCTGTTTAATCACCCTGAGCAATTATTCGGAATATGATTTTTTATTCTTCTTTTATTCCAAGTACATTTTCAAACAAATTCCATATTTCTTCAACCCCTGCTTTTGAAGAGGAGGAGAAGGGAAATATAAGTCCGTTTTCTTTAATTTCCAGCGTTTTTTTAATTATTGCAACACTTTTTATCTGCTGCTGTCTTGAAAGTTTATCTGCTTTTGACGCAATGACGTATCCTGTGTATCCGCAGCTTTTTATCCAGTTGTACATCTGAATGTCGTTTTGGCTCGGTTCATGTCTGATGTCAACCAAAAGAAAGACTTCTCTCAATTGATTTCTGTTGTGCAGATATGTGTCAATCATCGGTGACCACTTGTCTTTTTCTGTCTTTGATACCTTTGCGTATCCGTAACCTGGCAAATCCACAAAGTTTAACATGTCATTTATGTTGTAAAAATTGATTGTCTGGGTTTTTCCCGGCTGTGAGCTGGTCCTAGCCAGGCTTTTTCTGTTTAAAAGCGCGTTTATCATTGATGATTTTCCAACATTTGATTTTCCTGCAAAAGCAATTTCAGGAACAACTGTAGCCGGATACTGTTCCTTTTTTACAGCCGTCATTATAATTTCAGCTTTTCTGATTATCATATTATCCTCTTTCCTAATGAAATTAAGAATTAAGAGTTAAGAATTAAGAATTAAGAATTAAATGTTGGATTTGTGCCGTTGCACAAATCCTTCAATTTTCATTCTTCACTCTTCATTCTTCACTCTTCATTTTATCTAAGTGCTTCCTTAACAACATCTTCAATCCTGTCAGCGTACACAATTTCCATTGAGCGTAGGATTTTATTGTCGATTTTTGAAACATCAGCCTTGTTTTTTGAGCATAGAACAACTTTTTTTATGCCTGCTCTTTTTGCAGCAAGAAGCTTTTCCTTAAGTCCTCCAATAGGGAGAACTCTTCCTGTTATTGTTATTTCACCTGTCATGGCCACATCTTTTCTTACAGGCTTCTTTGTAAGAGCCGAAATCAAAGCTGTTGCCATGGTAATGCCTGCAGAAGGGCCATCCTTTGGTATGGCTCCTTCAGGAACGTGGACATGTATGTCTGTTTCTTTGAACATTGTGTAATCTATGTTGAACTTTTCTGCATTTGACTTGATGTAGCTAAGCGCTGCCATGGCAGATTCCTTCATTACATCTCCCAGCTGACCTGTAAGCTGAAGTTTTCCATCGCCCTTCATGGTGTTGACTTCAATAAACAGTGTTTCTCCGCCAACCTGTGTCCATGCAAGCCCTGTAACAACACCCACCTGGTCGTCCTCATATGCCAAATCATAGTCATACTTTGGTATTCCAAGGTAATTCTTAAGGTTCATGCTGTTGATAGCAACTGTCTTTTTCTTTTTCTCTGCAATTTGAACTGCAGATTTTCTCACTAGTTTTCCTATGTTTCTTTCAAGATTTCTCACACCTGATTCTCTGGTGTATCTTTCAATAATTTCATTTATTGCATTTTCAGATATCTTAACTTGTCTTTCCTTGAGCCCGTGTTCTAAAACCTGCTTTTTGACAAGATATTTCATAGCAATATTTCTTTTTTCAATATCAGTATAACCAGATATTTCAATAACTTCCATTCTGTCCAAAAGAGGTTCCGGAATTGTTGATGTTGAATTTGCTGTTGTTATAAACATTACATTTTCCAGGCTGAAAGGTGCTTCAATATAATGGTCCGTAAATGTGCTGTGCTGTTCAGGATCCAGTGCTTCAAGAAGTGCAGAAGCAGGATCTCCTTTAAAGTCGCTGGAGAGCTTATCAATTTCATCCAGCAAAAAGACTGGGTTGTTCACTTTAGCTTTTGCTATGGATGATATTATTCTTCCCGGTATTGCACCAATATATGTCCTTCTGTGACCTCTTATTTCAGCTTCGTCTCTCACACCACCAAGAGATATCCTTACATATTTTCTGTTCATTGCCCTAGCAATAGACTTTGCTATGGACGTCTTTCCAACTCCTGGAGGTCCCACAAAGCAAAGTATAGGGCCTTTCATGTTTTTGTTAATGAGTTTTACTGCAAGATACTCAAGAATTCTTTCCTTTACTTCTTCGAGGCCGAAATGGTCTTCAGAAAGGATTGACCTTGCTTTTTTAAGGTCTGTGTTGTCCTTTGTTTTCTTGTCCCAAGGCATGTCAATAAGCCAGTCCACATATGTCCTGATGACTCCTGCATCAGGAGATGAGGGAGAAATCTTGAGAAGTTTGCTAACTTCTTTTTCAGCTTTTTCCTTAACTTCCTTAGGCATGTGCGCTTCTTCTATCTTCTTAAGGTATTCATCAACTTCAAACTCGGCAGATTCATCTTCACCCAGCTCTTTTTGAATTGCCCTTAACTGTTCTTTTAAATAATAATCCCTCTGAAATTCGCTTACTTGTTTTTTCACAACTTCGCCTATTTCGCTTTCTATCTGAAGAACTTTAATTTCCTTGGCAAGGATTGAATTTATAGCTTCAAGCCTTTTGTAAGGATCAAATATTTCCAGAAGACTTTGCTTTTGTTCAGGCTTCAGATAAATATAAGATGAAACAACATCTGCAAGCTTGTCGGGATTTTTGATTTCCTTTAGAGTTATTGTTGCATCCGGTGAAATTTTCGGATACACTGACGAATATTCTTCAAAATTTTCCATGGTAAGCCTTACCATTGCTTCCATGCTGTCGTCAAGAGGCAGTTCAAAGTTGTAAATGTATTCATCCAGCACAACCTCAAAATAAGGTTCCTCCTGGGTTATGGAAACAATTTTAGCTCTTCGTATTCCTTCCACCAGCACTCTTATGTTGTCGCCGGGCATTTTTATCATTTGTTTTATTTTACAGATAACTCCGACTTCGTAAAAATCATCTTCCTTAGGGGAATCTATGTCAGCTTCTTTTTGAACCGTAAGAAATATGTCAGAATCTTCAAGCATGGCTTCTTCCAATGCATTGATTGACTTTTCCCTTCCTATGTCAAAATGAATCACTGTATCCGGAAAAATACCAATTCCCCTGATTGGAATCAGAGGTAGGCTTCTGTTTTCTGTACTGTAATTTTCAATCATATTTTTCTCCTTATTAAAAAGTTGCTCCGCAACTCCGCTAGGGGGACCTATGTCCCCCTTCGGCGTAAAAATACTAACGTATTTTTGACTCCGCACCCCCCTTGACGGCAAGGGCGTCCCGCCCTTTGCAATCCTCGTTTTAATAATATAGGAAAGTTCTCTTTCCTATATTATTAAAAACTGCCTGCGAAGGCAGGCAGTTTTATGAAGCATTTTCTTTATTATCAGATAGAGGCTTTTTGGTTAAAACTAATTTAGGCTCGCTTTTATTTATGATAGTGTCTTTTGTGATGACACATTTCTTAATATCATTTCTTGACGGTATTTCATACATGACATCAGTCATTGTACTTTCAAGTATACCACGAAGACCTCTTGCACCTGTATTAATTTCCAAAGCTTTGCTGGCAATTTCCTCTAAGGCTTCTTTTTCAATTTCCAATTCAACATTGTCCATCTTGAACAATTCCTTGTATTGCTTCACAAGGGCGTTCTTTGGTTCTGTCAAAATTGAAATCAAAGCTTTTTTATCCAATTTATCCAAGGCAACAACAACCGGCAGCCTTCCTATGAATTCAGGTATAAGCCCGAACTTCAACAAGTCCTGGGACTGAACCTGCTTTAAAAGCTTATCTGCATCAACAGTGTTTCCTGAAATATCTGCACCAAAGCCTATACTCTTCTTACCGACTCTCTTCTGGACGATTTTTTCAATTCCGTCGAAGGCTCCTCCAAGTATAAACAATATGTTTGTTGTGTCGATCTGAATGAATTCCTGGTGCGGATGCTTTCTTCCTCCCTGAGGAGGAACATTGGCAACAGTTCCTTCAAGTATTTTAAGTAAAGCCTGCTGCACGCCTTCTCCACTTACATCCCTTGTTATTGATGGGTTTTCAGAACGCCTTGAAATTTTATCAATTTCATCAATATAAATTATGCCCTTTTCTGCCCTCTCCACATCGAAATCTGAAGCTTGCAGAAGTTTAAGCAATATGTTTTCTACATCTTCCCCAACATACCCTGCTTCCGTCAATGATGTGGCATCTGCAATGGCAAACGGCACATTCAAAAGTTTTGCAAGAGTTTGAGCCAGATATGTCTTTCCGCTTCCGGTTGGCCCAAGTAAAAGGATATTGCTCTTTTGAATGTCAATTCCTTCATCTTTACCTTTAAAGTTTATTCTTTTGTAATGATTGTAAACAGCCACTGCCAATGCTTTTTTTGCCTGGTCCTGCTGGATAACATATTCGTCAAGTTTATCTTTAATTTCCTTTGGTTTAGGAAGTTCGGTGAAGTCATATTCTTCGAATAAATCCACGTCCTCATCAACTATGTTGTGGCACAGTTCAATGCATTCATCACAAATATAAACATCTGGACCTGCTATGAGCCTTCTGACCTGCTCCTGCGACTTCCCGCAAAACGAGCACTTGATTTGTTTCTCATTGACTTTGCTCATTAAAACACTCCTTATTTTCTTTTGGCTATAATATCGTCTATTATGCCATAGGCTTTTGCATCCTCCGCTGTCATGAAGTTATCTCTGTCAGTGTCATTTTCAACCTTCTCAATAGGTTGAGAAGTTCTTTCACTTATAATGTTGTTCAAAGTATCTCTTATTTTGATAATTCTGTCTGCATGAATTTTAATGTCAGATGCCTGACCCTGCATTCCGCCCAGTGGCTGATGGATCATTATTTCTGAATTAGGAAGTGCATATCTTTTTCCCTTGGCTCCTGACAAAAGGAGGAATGCTCCCATGCTTGCTGCCATGCCGATGCAAATTGTTGATACATCAGGCTTGATATACTGCATTGTGTCATAAATTGCCATTCCTGCTGTAATAGATCCTCCAGGTGAGTTAATGTATAATTGTATGTCCTTGTCTGGATCTTCCGATTCTAAAAATAACAGCTGTGCTACAATCACGCTTGCTGTTGCATCATTCACTTCATCGCTCAATATGATTATTCTGTCCTTTAAAAGTCTTGAATATATATCATAAGATCTTTCGCCTCTTCCAGTTTGTTCAACTACATATGGAACTAATGCCATTTTATTTCCTCCTATATTATATTTCCTGTTACTATTATTGTACTTATTTATCTTAATATAAGCTTAATTTTATTTGATTATTTTTCTTCCTGAACTTCTTCTGTTGCTTCAACTTCTTTAGGTTCAACAAATACTGCATTTTCTACAAGCATGTCGATAACTTTTCTTTTTTGAAGAGTTTCTCCAATGTAGCCCTTGCTTGATTCAAGAATGCTATTTTTGAAAGCTTCAAGTCTGTCTGCTTCAACCTGGTAAGATTCTGCAACCTTGTTCACTTCTTCAGCAAGTTCTTCTTCAGTAACCTTCACATCTTCTTTTTTGATGAGGGCTTCAAGTACAAGTTCAGCCTTAACGTTAAATTCAGCCTGGTTTCTTGCGCCTTCCTTGTATTGGTTCACAAAGTTAGTAATTATATCATCATATTCCTTGCCTGCAAATCCCTGCTGGCGGAACTGTTGCTCATAGTTTCTTCCTAAGTAGTCAATTTCCCTTAAGATCAACACTTCAGGAATTTCAACCTTTGATTCATTTACTATTTTAGTGATTACATTGTTGTCATTGTTAATTTTAATCTGGTCTAAAGCTTTCTTTTCAAGATTTGCTCTTGTGTCAGCCTTTAGTTCTTCTAAAGTGTCAAATTCGCTGATGTCTTTTGCAAATTCATCATCTACTGCCGGAAGTTCCTTTGACTTGATTTCATGAATTTTAACTTTGAATACGGCAGCTTTTCCCTTAAGTTCTTCTGAATGATATTCTTCAGGGAATGTTACATTTACTTCAACTTCTTCATCCTTGTTCTTGCCTATAAGCTGTTCTTCAAATCCAGGAATGAATGTGTTTGAGCCTATTTCAAGAGCCTGGTTTTCAGCTGTGCCGCCTTCAAATTGTTCATCTCCAACAAATCCTGCATAATCTATAGTGAGGAAGTCTCCGTTTTGAACTGCTCTGTCAGTTACTTCAACTATTCTTGCATTTTTTTCCTGAACAGCTTTAAGTTCTTTTTCAACATCTTCATCTGTAACTTTTATTTCAGTTCTTTCAACTTCTATTCCCTTGTATTCTGGAAGTTCAACTTCAGGCATTACTTCAACATCAGCCGTGATGACAATTTCTTGTCCTTCTTCGAATTTTTCAACATTTACTTTTGGGCTGTCAATAACATCCAGCTTGTGTTCTGCAACTGCTTTAGGGTATTCCTCCTGAATTGCAATATCCATTGCGTCATCATAAAAAATGCTCTTGCCATATTTTTTTTCAATAATATGTCTTGGAGCTTTACCCTTTCTGAAACCTTGAACATTAATATTATTTTTAGCTTTTAAATATGCTTTATTCACAGCAATTTCAAATTCTTCAGGTGAAACAGTAAATTCCAGTGTTACCACATTTTTTTCTTTTTTAAGTAATTTTGAACTCATTTTATCCTCCTGGATTCTTAATTATTTTATGTTAAACAGTCAATATTGTTTCATTTTAATGAATTTCATAATTAACCATTATATTATACCACAATTCTTTTCAAAAGCAATAAATTATTACTGTTTTTTGAATATTTTAGTATTTTTTATAATATAGGAAAGTTCTCTTTACTATATTATAAAAACGAGGATTGCATGTAGGACGTCCTTAACCTTAATGAGGGTGCGGATTCTAAAACGCGTATGCGTTTTAACGCCGAAGGGGGACATAGGTCCCCCTAGCAGCGGAGTTGCGGAGCAACTTTTTTATATTCATAAACCGAACATTTCATAACGAGATTCTGCCCGCTTAAAAATATCTGCGTCTTATTTTTTACAAAGATCATACCTGCCTTCTCCATGACTCTTCCTGATGATACGTTCCTTATGTCGTGAAGGGCGCGTATTGTTTCAAATCCAACTTCATTCACAAGAAAATCAAGAACTTTTATCAAAACTTCCGTTGCAATACCTTGATTCCATCTTTTTTGAGCAACTGTATATCCAATTTCGCAATATTTCTTTCTTTCTCTTATGTTTGATACGGAAACAGATCCTATGACCTCTTCAGTTTCTTTGTCTGTTATTGCCCAGTGGTAATAATTTTTTTTCTTGTACCATTCAACCCACTCGGCAACATATTCTTTTGTAACCTCTTGGCTTGTATGCACGCTCCATGCGTTATACTTAGCCGAGTCCTTATCGCTTGCCCAGTTTGTGAAAACATCATGAGCATCCATAAGTTTGAATTTTCTCAAAACAAACCCGTCCGTTTCCAAATTTAAAGTGCCTGTATGATTTAAGACGTTGTTAAAACTGTCCGAATTAAGCTGCATTGGTAATCTCCCCATTAACCAAAAATTAATACAGCATAAGCTGTTACTGTTAAACTATGTTCATTATACATTTTAAAATCTAAAATGCCTAGCTTTATTTAGTCGAAATTTAATAATTGTGCTTTTCTCAATATAATTGTATAATAATGTTGCAAATATTTATTCATCGCAACATAAAAACGCATGATAATAAATGAGTGGAGGAAGAATGGATAATTATATTAAAAGCAACATAGAAGACAATTACAGCAGTGCTGTGAGAAACAATACAGAAAAAAAAGACAAAAAATTTATACCTACCATAGAGTCCGTACTCAAGAAGAAACCTATTGAAATGCCCAAGGAAATTTACGATGCCAGCGGCATCAACATTTTTGGGAAAAGAATAAAGTCTCTGATTTTTACAACAGATTTGGCAATAGTTAAAAATCACAACGCTGACGGGGTTATTGCAGTATATCCCTTCACACCGCAAATTGCCATAAACCAGGCAATAATTGAGCTTTCTTCGTCTCCCGTATTTGTAGGTGTGGGAGGAGGCATAACAACCGGACAAAGATCCATAGACATTGCCATCAACGCAGAACTTACAGGAGCTTACGGAGTTGTAATGAACGCCCCCACATCAAATGCACTAATTTCTGAAATGAAGAAAAGGCTCGACATTCCAATAATCATTACAATTGTTTCAGAAAAGGAAGACTTTGAGTCAAGAATTGAAGCAGGCGCTTCAATATTCAACGTTTCAGGCGGAGCAAACACAGCAAAAATCGTAAGGCTCATCCGTGAAAAACATCCTAATTTCCCTATAATTGCAACCGGCGGACCAAGACCGGAACATATTTCAGCAACCATTACTGCAGGTGCCAACACCATAACTTTTACTCCTCCCACAACAGGAGAGCTGTTTTCGGAAATTATGGACAACTACAGAGAAAAACTTTTTTAAAAAATCAAAACCTGCATAGGCAGGTTTTATTTTTAATCCATATTTTTTAGCACTTCTCTGTTTTGATCTATTATGCTGTTTATTTCCCCAATTTTTTCCTGGAGCTTGGACAATATTTCATCGCTGTAGTTGTATGCACCAAATTTCATTTCATTTGCTTTTCTTTCTGCTTCCTGAATAATCTGATTTGCATATTTTTGAGCCTGTTTTGTTATTTCATTGTCTTCAATGAGGTATCTTTGCTGGTCCTGAACCTTTTCAATAAGCTCGTCTGCTTCTGACTGTGCTTCGTTTAAAATTCTCTGGCGCTCCTTAGCAACCCATGAAGCTCTGTTTATTTCATCAGGCAGCTTCAGTCTGATTTCATTGATAACCTCTAAAATTTCATCCTTGTCTATCATCACCTTGTTTGATAAGGGAAATTTAGAAGCTTCTTCAATTATATCTTCTATTCTTTCCAATAAATTTAATATGTCCATTACTTACCTCCCCATTATTTTTCTTAGTGCCTCTGCTACATTTTCCGGCACTAATTCTTTGAATTTATCATCATATCTTGCGATTTCTTTAACACCGCTGGAGCTTACAAATGAATATTCTGGCGAAGATACCATGAATACCGTTTCTAAGTTTTCATTTAAAAATTTGTTATAAGCAGACATGCTGAGTTCATATTCGTAATCGGATACTGCCCTTAGTCCTCTGATAACAATTTTAATATCATTTTTTCTGCAATAATTCGCTACCATTTCGCTGGAACTATCCACAGTCACATTTTTTAAACCGCTTACTGCACCTTTTACAAAATCAACTCTTTCTTCACAGGTGAACATATATTTTTTAGCAACATTGTTGAAAACTGTAACAACAACATCGTCAAACTTTTCAGAGCACCTTTTTATGAGATCAAGATGTCCGCATGTAATAGGGTCAAAGCTGCCTGCATACAAAACTTTCATTATTCCTCCGAGCATTCTATAATGCTGATTCTTGTTCTTCCATAGATTTTTTCTTTATATTTTATCACATTAGTATCCAGATTTTCAATTACTATTTCTGACTTGTCTGTTTCGATTACAAGCATGCCTCCGGGTTTTAAAATGTTATGTTCAAAAACTTTCTTTGCTATATTTGCTCCGCAGTTCAAGTTGTAGGGAGGATCTGCAAAAATGAAGTCAAATTTTTCATCTTTTGCAGCTAAATTTGCAATTGCCTTTTCATAATCGCTCTGAATAACTATAGACCTGTCTTTAAAATTGCAAAGTTCCAGGTTCTTTCTGACAAAACCAAGGCTTTTATTGGACAAATCCACAAACATGCAGCTTTTTGCTCCTCTTGCGAGAAATTCTATTCCAACATTTCCAGAGCCTGCAAACAAGTCAAGAACAGCTGAATCCTCATCTATGTATCCTATAATGTTGAATATTGCTTCTTTAATTTTATCGCTTGTAGGCCTTACAGACATTCCTTCAGGCGCATAAAGTTTTTTTCCCTTGTTTGTTCCGGAAATAATTCTCATCCATATCCTCTTTTATTTGTTCATTGAAAATTTCAATTAAATATGATGCTTTCATCTTTGAACAAATTTACTATTTCTTTTTTTAAGTTTATATAACTGCTTCCATGAAGTCCCGGGTTATTAACAAGAATATTTTTTGAAAGCTCCTGAACTTCCCTTACAACTTCCACATCATTAATTATATTTTGTATTTCATATTTTGACAAGCCGTGCTGCCTTGTTCCAAAAAAATCTCCAGGTCCCCTGATTTTTAAATCTTCTTCGGCTACTAAAAATCCGTTGTCTGTCTTTTTTAAAATATTCATTCTGTCTGCTGATTTTTTTGACTTGTTTTCATTTACCAAAATACAGTAAGACTGGTGTTTTCCTCTTCCCACTCTTCCCCTCAGCTGATGAAGCTGTGCAAGACCAAATCTTTCAGCATTTAAAACAAGCATTACAACTGCATTTGGTACGTTGACACCTACTTCTATTACTGTGGTGGATACCAGCACATTTATTTTACCCTCATAAAACTCATTTATTATTTTTTCCTTGTCTCTGCTGTTCATTTTTCCATGCAAAAGACCTAATCTCAAGTCAGAAAAATGAGAATCTTTTAGGGTATTGAATATTTCAACGGCTGAATCAAGCTCCATTGTTTCTGATTCTTCGACCAAAGGTGCAACTATGTATGCCTGTCTTCCTTCAGACACCTGAATTCTAATGAAGTCATAAGCCTTTTGTTTTTCATTTTGCTTGAGGAGCATAGTAATAACCTTTTGTCTTCCCGGCGGCATTTCATCAATGATTGAAATATCAAGGTCACCGTAAATCATGAGAGCCAGAGTCCTCGGTATGGGAGTTGCTGTCATTACAAGTATGTCAGGGTTGTTTCCCTTGTTTGAAATCATTGCTCTTTGCCTTACTCCGAAACGGTGCTGTTCGTCTGTGACCACCAGTCCTATGTTTTTAAACTCAACGCCTTTTTCAATGAGGGCATGTGTTCCGACTATAATCTGTATTTCTCCGTTTTTAAGGCCTTCAAGTATATTTTTTTTGTCCTTAGATTTTGTGGAGCCTGAAAGAAATGCAATATTAATGCTCATATCTGCCATCTTAAGGTATTCCATTATTGTATCGTAATGCTGCAGTGCAAGAATTTCCGTTGGAGCCATCATGGAAGCCTGATATCCCGACCCCACAGCAGAAAGAATTGCATAAATAGCAACCACTGTCTTTCCGGAGCCTACATCCCCCTGAACAAGCCTGTTCATTGGCTTTTGTTTTTTCAAATCATCTTTGATTTCATTTATAACTTTTTTCTGCGCAAGAGTAAGCTCATAAGGAATTGCATCCATGAGCTTGTCTGAAATATCAGTATTGTTTATAATGTTGCCTGACAAACTGCTTCTTAAGCTGCTTTTTATGGACAAAAGACCAAGCTGCATTACAAGAAGCTTTTCAAAAGCCATTGACCTTTTAGCCTGGTTGTACTTCTTTCCGTTTTCAGGAAAATGAAGGTTTCTAACTGCAGCCTTTCTTGAAGTAAGACTGTATTGTTCTCTTATTTCAGCGGGAACAACATCTTCAATTTTGTCAAAATATAATTCCAGCGCAAGTCTTGCAAGCTTTGTGAGTTCATTGTTTGTAAGGCCGTATGTGAGGCCGTATATAGGGGTTATTTTATTTGCCTTCCAGTCTTTTTCGCAAAACTCTATTTCCGGATTTATCAATTCAAGTTTTCCGAAAGACTGCTTAACCATTCCGAACACATAGTACCACTGATTTAAAATCAGCTTATCCATTAGAAAGTCCTGGTTGAAAAATGTCAGTGTTGCAAATCCCGTGTCATCCCTGCAGACAGCCTTTATAAGGGACATGTTTTTTCTGACTCTTGTCTTTTTAGGCTGTTCATACAGCTGTACTTTTAAAAGACACTTTTTGCTGTCTTCAGCATCTATTATGTTTTTCACAGATCTTCTGTCTTCATATTTCAAAGGAAAATAATCCAGCAAATCTTTGATTGTGTATACACCCAGCCTTTTAAGTTTTTCAGCTCTGACCGGACCCACTCCCTTTAAAAACTGAATATCGACATCCAGCATAAACACTCCTCAAATAATTAAGAATTAATAGTTAAGAATTAATAGTTAATGTTGAATTTGTGCTCCGCACAAATTCTTCGTTTAATTCTTCATTCTTCATTCTTAATTTATTATTTCAATAGTTTATTTATTTCAGTTTGTAATAAGGTTATTCGACTGAAATAATATAATAGTAAAGAGGCTGTCCGCCATATATTATTTCAACGTCGCATTCCTCAGCAATTTCTTCGATTCTTTCCTTCATGGCTTCCGCAGTCTTTTTGTCTACGCTGTCGCCGTAAAACAATGTTACCAGGAAGCTGTCCTCATCAACCATTTTCTTGATGAGCTCTATTGCTTCATCTTCAGGGCTGTTTCCGTGAGAAACTATGTCTCCGTCAGAAAGTGCTATGATTTCATCTTTTTTTATTTCCATGTCGTTGAACACAGTGTCTCTTACAGCATAAGTGACCTGGCCTGTCTTAACTTCCTTGACTGCTTCAGTCATGGATTTTACATTTTCTTCAACGTCATTTTCTTCCTTGAATGCAAGCAGCGCTGTAATTCCCTGAGGAATACTCTTGCTTGGAATAACATGGATGTCTTTTTTAGAAATTTCCTTGGCCTGTGTTGCAGCAAGTATTATGTTTCCGTTGTTTGGGAATATTATTATATGGTCAGCATTTATGTTTTCAGCAGCATCAAGTATGTCTTCAGTGCTTGGGTTCATAGTCTGTCCCCCTGACAAGAAAACATCCACGTTCAGGTCAGTGAATACTTTTTTGATTCCTTCACCCATGCCTATGGAAACGAAGCCATATTTTTTCTTTTCCTGACTTTTTTTTGAATTTTTAACTCTTTCCCTGAACTGTTCTTTCATGTTGTCTATTTTTATTTTGGAAAGTTCTCCGTATTTAACTGCAATTGCAAGAATCTGCCCCGGGTTGTTTGTATGTATGTGAGTCTTTATGAGATTTTCATTTCCAACACAAACAATGGAATCACCCTTATCATAGATTTTGCTAAGAAAATCATCAGATGTTCCCTTTGGATTTTTTATGAAAAATTCTGTACAGTATGCAAATATAATTTCATCTTCACTGGTGAACTCTTCTAGTTCCACTGCAGTTTCAACTATTTGCATTTCTGATTTTTCCTGTTTTATTTCAACTCCCCTAAGTGCAGAGAGAGCTCCTTCAAGCAAAAATACAAGACCTTTTCCTCCTGCATCCACTACATCAGCCTGCTTTAAAACCTTGAGCATTTCAGGCGTGCGCCTTAGGGTATCCTTTGCTTGTTCAATTAGCATTTCCAAAAAAGCATCAGCGTCATCATAATCTGCGTACACTGCCATGGCCTTTTCTGCTGTTTCCCTTGCCACTGTCAAAATAGTTCCTTCAACAGGTCTCATTACAGCCTTGTATGCAGTGTCAGATGCTGCCTTGAACGCTTCGGCAATTACTTTGCAGTCAATTTTTACAGCTCCTGCAAGTCCTTTTGACATGCCTCTGAACAACTGTGATAATATTACTCCTGAGTTTCCTCTTGCTCCCATCAAAGAGCCGTTGGCTGCTGCTTCAGCAATATGTACTATTGTGCTTTCAGACAATGAGCTTATTTCCTTCATTGCAGACTGAACAGTAAGGTTCATATTTGTGCCTGTGTCTCCGTCAGGAACTGGAAATACGTTCAGGGAGTCCACTATTGCCTTGTTGTTTTCAAGGTTTGCGGCAGCACCTAAAAGCATCTTTTTAAAAGTAACATTATCAATATATTTTATATTCATCTTAGCCTCCCAATTATTTTTGTACTCTGACGCCCTGCACAAAAATATTCACATTATTTACAAAAACACCTGAAAAATTCTCCACGCTGTACTTAATTCTGGAAATAATATTGTCTGCCACCACAGAAATTTTAACTCCGTATTGCAGCACTATATATAAATCAATGTTTATTTTATCTTCTGCTGCAGTTACTTTTATTCCCTTAGTAAGCTGTTCTCTTTTTAAAAGTTCAAAAATTCCTTCAGTTGCATTTTTGGAAGCCATACCTACAACACCGTAACATTCCATAGCAGCTAACCCGGCAAGAGTAGCAAATACTTGATCATCTATTATTATATTTCCATTTTCATTTGACATATTAACTGACATATTACCCTCCTATATTTTAATTTCTTAAATATTATTTAATTAACTAGCTTATTATAACCTTTTTATTACAATTTTACAAACAAAATATGGACGAAAACGCTTAGTCCGGGCAATTATAATAAAAATAAGCATTTTTATTATACTAATTTAAATTTGATATTGCAATATTTATATTTTAATGGTAGAATTATAAAGTTAAAATTGTTAAACAGATTCTGTTTAAGCAAGTGGATATATAGCAAATGTTTAGATAAATGGGAGGTGTATAGCATGGCTAAGTTTTGTGAAGTATGCGGAAAAGGATCTATATCAGGAAACAGTATAACACATTCTGATAGAAAAATAAGAAGAACATGGAAACCAAACGTAAGAAGAATCAATGTTGTGGAAAACGGAGTGTCTTCTAAAAAATTTGTTTGTACAAGATGCATGAGATCTGGAAAAGTACAACGTGCTATATAAAGCAATAATAAATAGTGGCTTACGCCATTATTTTTATTTTTTGCACTATAAAAAAAGCATGGATTACATTTTAAATCAAAGGAGCTTGAACAGAGTGCTGCCTAATATAATAAGAAGCATTCCAAGAATAAAAAGCCAAATTTTAACCGGCAGAATCTGTACAACAATAATTGCTCCTATTACAGCAATCATAAGTCCAAGAATTTCAGTAAATTTAAATTTATTATTAGATGGACAGCATTTGTTTTTGCGTTTGAAATAATTCATAGGTACCTCCGGTAACATGGATTGGCAGGAGCAAATTATTTCTGCTTTGCCTTTGTACATTGTATTCGGAGCAACAAAAAAAGATACGCATAAAATTCATTTTTGCGTATCTTTTTAATTGTCAATTTATTAAATCATCGTCAAATCTTTTCTAACAGCAACTAGAATTCTGCATTTTTAGGAGTTCTAGGGAATGGTATAACATCTCTTATGTTGCCCATGCCTGTAAGATACATGATGAGTCTTTCAAATCCAAGACCGTATCCTGCATGCTTAACTCCGCCGTACTTTCTAAGCTCCAGGTACCACCACATGTCTTCCTTAGGCACTCCCATTTCTTCCATTCTCTTTTCCAACATGTCAAGGCGTTCTTCTCTTTGGGATCCTCCGATAAGTTCTCCTATTCCCGGAACAAGAAGGTCCATGGCAGCAACAGTCTTATCATCTTCATTCATTCGCATATAAAATGCTTTTATTTCCTTAGGATAATTTATTACAAAAACTGGTTTCTTAAATATTACTTCCGATAAATATCTTTCATGTTCAGTTTGGATGTCTGTTCCCCACTGCACGGGATAATCAAATTTGTCATTGTTTTTCACGAGAATTTCAATGGCATCAGTGTAGTCTATTCTTCCGAATTCTGAGCTTACAACATTGTCAAGCTTGTCAAGAAGTCCTTTTTCAACAAAACTGTTGAAAAACTCCATTTCTTCCTTTGCATTTTCCAAAACATAATTCACAACATACTTAACCATGTCTTCAGCAAGCTGCATGTTGTCACTAATATCTGCAAAAGCTATTTCAGGCTCTATCATCCAGAATTCAGCAGCATGTCTTGTTGTATTTGAATTTTCAGCTCTAAATGTAGGTCCGAATGTGTACACATTCTTAAATGCCAGTGCGAATATTTCTGCTTCAAGCTGTCCGCTTACTGTAAGGTTTGCTGATTTTCCGAAGAAGTCCTTTGTATAGTCGGTTTTTCCGTCAACCTTTTCAATGTTGTCAAGGTCAAGAGCAGTAACTCTGAACATTTCGCCTGCTCCTTCAGCATCGCTTGCTGTTATGATTGGCGGATGAGCGTACACAAATCCTCTCTCGTTAAAAAACTTGTGTATTGCAAATGCTGCAAGGCTTCTTACCCTGAAAACTGCAGAAAATGTGTTTGTTCTTGGTCTTAAGTGAGCAATTGTTCTCAAATATTCAAGAGAATGTCTCTTTTTCTGAAGTGGATAGCTTGGGTCTGATTCGCCTTCAATAACTATTTCTGTAGCTTTTATTTCAAACAGCTGCTTTGCTTCAGGAGTCATAACAAGTATGCCTTTTACTGAAATTGCGCTGCCTGTAGAATACTTCTTAACTTCTTCGAAATTTTCCAGGTGGCTTTCAAAAACAACCTGCACATTTTTCATATATGTACCGTCATTTAATTCTATAAATCCAAAATTTTTGGAATCTCTGATGGTCCTTATCCAACCTTCTATCGCTATTTCTTTTTCATTGTAATTTTCATAAGATTTGAACAAATCTCTAAAGTCTATTGCCTTCATGAATCCTCCTAGGTTTATATTTAATCCCTTGATATAAACAGCAGCGCCGTTCCATTTTCAAGTATTATTCTTCCTTTGTCTGAAATTATTTCGTTGCTCACGCAAAGTGTAGATCCTCTTTTAACAACCACCCTGTCCAAAGGATACTTGAATCCTTCAAGGGTAAGCCCCCTTATATTTTCAGTAAGCGGTATAAGAGACACAAAACTGCCTTTCTTTTTGTGAAGCTCCATGTGGCAGTTGTCTGAAACAATCTGAATTTTGTTGTTGTTGTCAATGATTATGATGTTTATGCCAAATCTATAGTATTTTTCAAGCAACATCATGTTTGCAAAAGAATGGTCAAGTCTTGGTCCGCCTGTGGCACCCACCAGGACAATATCTTTGTATCCTTTTTTTACGGCTATTTCAATTGACAGCTCCATGTCTGTAAAATCTTTTTCTGCAGGATACTTCAAGATTTCTGAATTGCTTGATTTATATTTTTCAAGAACATCCGCATCAACGGAATCAAAGTCTCCAAGGATCAAGTCCGGAACAACCTGAAGCTTTTCAGCCTTTTCAAGTCCTCCGTCAGCGCATATGACATAATCTATCTTCATGTCTCCCATAGAGCTTTTATCTACGTCATCGCCGTTTGCAATAATCAATGCAACCATTATTTTGACTCCATTATTTTTTTAAAATTCCTTGTTTCTTCAACCACATCTTTAGCCTTGTAAATTGCCGAACCAGCCACTATTACATTAGCTCCCCAGTTCAATACTTCCTCAAGGTTATTCAATGTAACGCCGCCGTCAATTTCAACATCCACATGAAGATTTAATTCCTCAATCATTGATTTAAGTTCAAAAAATTTGTATTTCACGTTTTCTATGAGGCTTTGTCCGCCAAATCCAGGATTGACGCTCATTATGAGAACCATGTCAACATCTCTTATAATGTCTTTTAGAGTGCTTACAGGAGTCGCAGGATTTATTGAAACACCTGCCTTCAACCCGTAGGATTTTATTTTTTGTATTGTTCTGTGAAGATGATTACAAGCTTCCTGGTGGACAGTTATTATGTCTGCTCCTGCATTATAAAAATCTTCAATGAAATTATCGGGACTTTCAATCATGAGATGGACATCAAATGTCAGTTCCGTAGTATGCCTTAAAGATTTCACAACGTCTGGACCTATTGTTATGTTTGGAACAAAATGTCCGTCCATTACATCTATATGAATATATTCTGCCCCGCCTGCTTCAACAAGTTTTATTTCTTCTCCAAGCTTTGAAAAATCAGCAGACAGTATGGATGGTGATAGCTTATTCATAGTACCTCCTAGTATATTTTTTTAGCCTTTTGTATTTCTTCCAAAAGCCTTCTGTAGTTGGCAAAACGAGTTTCGCTTATTTTACCTTCACTGACAGAATCCTTTATTACGCAATTGGGCTCCTTGTTGTGAAGACAATCGGCAAATCTACAGCCTTGATCAAATTTCTTTATTTCAGGATAATATTCCTTCAATTCATATTCGTCTATTCCTGACAATTCAAAGGAGCTAAATCCGGGAGTGTCAACAACGTATCCTCCAAAGCTAAGTTTGTAAATTTCAGCATGCCGGGTGGTATGCTTTCCTCTTTTCAGTTTATCGCTTATTTCGCCTGTCTTAAGTTGAAAATCAGGCTGGACGGCGTTCATGACCGATGATTTTCCTACACCAGACGGTCCAGAAAAAACACTTAATTTATCCTTCAATATTTCTTTTAATTTTTCAATTGACTTTTCATCTTTCTTGCTTGTAAAGACCACCTTGTAGCCTGTGTTTATAAAAATTTGTTCGAGTTCTTTCTTTTTTTCCTCATCTGCCAGATCGCATTTGTTGAAGCAGATGACCGGCTTAAGGTTGTTTGTTTCGGCAGCAATCAAAAGTTTGTCAAGAAGAAGAAAGCTGGGCTCAGGATTAGTAACTGCAAAAAATATCAGCAGCTGCTCTGCATTTGCTATAGTCGGCCTTTTTATTTCATTGAATCTTTCTCCAATTTCCTCTATATAACCGCTGTTTTCATCTTCTTCTGTTATTCTTATCTTGACCCTGTCGCCAACTAGGGGTTTTATGTTTTTAATCCTGAACAGTCCTCTGGCTCTGCATTCGATTAATTTTTCTCCTGTATCAACGCAGTAGTTTCCCCCTACGCCTCTTATAATGATACCATCAATCATAACAGCTCCTATTCAAAATTAATTTCTTTTGTTACATACAGTTCATTGTCCATATATATTTCATACACTTCTATTCCTGAACCTTGAAGGTTTACAATTATACTCTGTTCGGCAGTTTTTACCTCCTGTGAATAAACAATTTCACGTCCACCGTCTGTAACTCTCTGAATAACTACTGTTACTTTATCCTTGTCTTTCGGAAGAGCAATAGTTAATGGATACGTTCCTTCGTAATCAGGTTCTCCTGTCCCCGGCTCCTGTGTGCCAGGCTCCTCGGTTCCTGGTTCTTCTGTGCCAGGTTCTTCAGCTTTTCCTGAGCTTACGGTCATCCATATTGACGTTCCCTGTTCAACTTCCTGCCCAGCAGTGACGCTTTGTCTCATGACTTGACCTGCAGGCACTTTATCGCTTGGCTCTTCAGTGACTTCTCCTACAGCAAGATTGTTCTGTACTATTAAAAGTTTTGCAGTTTCAAGCTCAAGCCCTGAAAGGTCAGGCATTCTCACATAGGTAACCTTAGGCCCGAGGCTCACCACATAGTCAACTTTATCCTTTGCTTCAGCAGGATTGTTTGCATCCGGATACTGTTCAATAATCTGACCAGCAGCATAAGTGTCTGAATTTTTTTCAGTGACTCTTCCTTCAGATAGGCCTGCATCTGCAAGTATTATGCCTGCTTCGATGGCATATCTTCCCACAAGATTAGGAATAGTTATTTCCTTTATACCCATGCTCACAACAACTTCAAGAGGATAGTCTTCCTTTAGCTTTGCACCTTCATCCACACTTTGTTCAATTACTTCCCCTTCCTGGTACTCCGTTGAATATTGCCTGTCAGTTACCTTAAACTCCAGGCCTAAGTCTTCTACAATTTTTTTAGCTTCATCTTCATTTCTTCCGATTAAATTCGGTACGGTTATTTCTGGCACATATAAAAATGCCTTAAAGGCAATGACTCCTCCTATTAAAGCAACCACCAAGGCGCTTAATATTGCTGCCACTGTAATTTTTGTATTTTTGCTTTTTTGCTTTTTATCTTCCATGTCTGTCTTTTTTTCCTTGTTTTTTTCCTGATTGTCTGGTGAATTGGTTTCTCCAAAAAAGCTTCTGAACGCATTGTCCGACTCTTCGTCTATGATGTCGATGTCAATTACTTTGTTTTCATTAATGTCACCTATGACAGGCAGAACCATTGTAGGAGAATCAATTATTTCATCTTCTGTTTTAGCGGAAGATGAAAATCCGTTCAAAGAATCAAGTTTTCTAATGAGTTCATCTGTGTTTTGAAATCTGAAGCTCTGGTGCTTTTCCAGACACTTCATTATTATGTCTTCAAATCCCTTGGATATTTGCAGATTTTTAACTTTCTTTGAAGGAGGCAGTGGCTTTTCCTGTATTTGTTTCATTGCAACAGAAATATGATTGTCTGCATCGAAAGGAACAACACCTGTTATCATTTCATACATAACAATACCCAGTGAATAAATGTCGGACTTGTCATCAACATATCCCCCACGGGCCTGTTCAGGAGAAAAATAATGAACTGAACCAATGACGTTTGAAGTGTTGTTGATAGTGGAGCTTGTTGCAGCTCTGGCAATTCCGAAATCAGTGACCTTTGCAATTCCTTCTTCGGTTAAAAGAATGTTGTGAGGCTTTATGTCCCTGTGAACTATGTTGTTTGAATGGGCATGCTTTAACGCTTCAGCAACCTGACGTGAAATTTTTAATGTTTCAGTTTCTGTTAGCCTTCCTTTTTTATTGATGTATTTTTTAAGGGTTTCTCCTTTGACGTACTCCATTACAATATAATAAATATCTCCCTCGATTCCCGTATCATAAATGTTTACAATATTAGGATGAGCCAGACTTGCTGCTGAAAGTGATTCCTGTTTGAACTTTGCAACAAAATCAGGGTCTGATATGAGTTCGTCCCTAAGTATTTTAATAGCCACAAAACGATTTAAGACATTGCATCTTGCCTTATAAACATTGGACATTCCTCCGCCGCCTATTTTTTCTATAATTTCATATCTATTTCCTAATATTTTACCTATCATAAGCTTCACCTCTAGTGATATCGTCAACAATAATTATGGTAATATTATCGGTTCCTCCATTATCATTGGCCATTTTTATCAGTTTCTGCACGCTTGAAGAAGTGCCGTACTCCATTAGGGTTTCAAGAATCTTTTCATCTGACAGATGAGTTGTCAAACCGTCGGTGCACAATAAAATCACATTATTTTCAAAAATTTCTATTTCAAATATGTCTGCCTGTACAGTTTCTTCGCTGCCTACAGCTCTTGTAATAACATTCCTTTTGGGATGATGTTTTGCTTCTCCCTTTGTTATTTTACCATCCTTTAAAAGTTCGTTCACATAGGTGTGATCGTCTGTTATCTGAGTAATCTGGCTGTTTCTAATTACATATGCCCTGCTGTCCCCAACATTTCCTATGTATGCAATGTTCATTTCCAAATCTATAACAGCCATGGTAACAGTAGTGCCCATTCCGTTGCACTCATCCTTGACAAGAGCTTCTTTTCTAATCTTAGTATTTGCTTCTTCCACGCTTTTCATTATAAATGACGGCGGAAGAAAATTATCTTTTTCACAGTCCTGTTTGAAGCATTCTCTTATTGTGTCAATAGCTATTGAGCTTGCCACTTCCCCGGCCTTGTGTCCACCCATACCGTCAGCAACAGCATAAAGGTTATACCTCTGCGTTTCTTCAACTATTAAATTATCTTCATTGTTTTCCCGCTTTAATCCCTTGTTCGTTTCATAGTACACCTTCATAAGGCACCTCATATTTTTAAAAAATTATTTCTAAGCTGACCGCATGCAGCATTGATGTCGCTTCCAAGTTCTCTTCTAACCGTGGCATTTATTCCGTTTTCTGTCAGCAATTTTTTAAATTTTTCTATATTAAGATTTTCAGAAGGCTTTATGTCGGCCTCCTTCACATAGTTGCATGGTATTAAATTAACATTTGCAAGCTTGTTCTTCAAAAGATGAGAAAGCATCATTGCATCTTCAGGAGAATCATTGAAGCCTTTTATCATTATATATTCAAATGTAAGTCTTCTTCCTGTGGAATTAATGTAGTGGTCGCAGGCTTTCATAAGCTCGGGAAGTTTGTACTTTCTTGCTGTAGGAAGTATTTCCTCTCTTTTTTCCTGATAAGGAGCATGTAGGGATATGGCTAATGTGATTGGTATATCTTCATCTGCAAGCTTATAAATGTTTGGTACTATACCGCAGGTTGAAAGAGTAATTTTTCTCATGGATATGTTTTGACCTCTCTCGTCATTTATAAGTTTTAAAAACCTTATTACATTGTCATAATTGTCCAGAGGTTCTCCGGAGCCCATTATTACAACATTTGATATTTTTTCTTTTGTATCTTCCTGAATAAGATATATTTGTCTGAGCATTTCTGCTGCAGTAAGATTTCTTAAAAATCCGTTTTTTGTGGATGCACAAAAATGACAGCCCATTTTACATCCCACTTGGGATGAAATGCATGCAGTGTTGCCGAACTTGTATTTTAAGTACACGCTTTCGACCACATTGCCGTCTTCAAACATGATAACATATTTTTTTGTTTCATCAAGCTTGGACTCAAGCTTCAATTCTATTTTTGATTTTGTAAATTCATATTTTTTTGCAAGCTCTTCTTTTGTCTTCTTGCTTACATTTGACATTTTGTCGAAAGAGTCAACAGTCTTTTCATGTATCCAGTCAAAAATCTGTTTGGCTTTAAATTTCGGCTCTCCAAGTTCCAACATTGCCTTTTCCAGTTCTTCAAAGCTCAATTCATCTATTTTTATCATATGTTTACCTTCTTGTTTAATTACTAATACAGTTGCCAAAATTATATCATAACCTTTTAATTTTCGCAATAAAAAAGCCATCCATACCATGAACGTGGGGATAAATTTCTACGTATCCTTTCTTTGCATCGGGAAAGTCATGGTTTATTCTGTCAGAAAAATCTTCAAGTGCAAAATCTTTGTTGTGTTTTAAAAATTCCATAACAATTTCGAGATTTTCTTCCTTGTTTGTTGTGCATGTAGAATAGACCATCATTCCACCTCTTTTCAGATATCTGGCAGCATTTTCAAGTATTTTCAACTGTATTTTAGAAATTTCTTTTATTTCATCTTCCGTCCTGTTGTACTTGATTTCAGGTTTTCGTCTTATTATTCCAAGCCCTGAGCACGGTACATCGGCAATTATGAAATCAGCCTTTTCAATCAGGGTCTCATCACTAATTGTGGCATCATATGCTTCAGCTTTTATGTTGCTTATGCCAAGCCTTTCTCTTTCTTTTTCAATGAGTGAAAGTTTACCCGGATAAATGTCCCTGCTTAAGATTTTACCCGTGTTGTTCATGATTTCTGCCGCATTGAGAGACTTGCCTCCAGGAGCTGCGCACATGTCGATTAGCAGGCTATCCTTAGCCGGATTCAAAATTTGTCCGGCCAGCATGGAGCTTTCACTTTGTATGGAAAAAAGACCTTTTTTGTATTCTTCGGTCTTGTCGGTTTCAATTGGATTTAAAATTTTAATACCTTTTTCAGCATATTTGCATTTTTCTGCAATTATTCCTTTTTCGTTGAAAATTTTCAAGAGATCATCTCTCGTGATTTTCATGTTGTTAACTCGTATTTCAAGTGGAGCTTCAGCATTGTTTAGGGACAATACTTCTTCAATTTTGTCCTTTCCGAACTGTAACTGCCACCTTTTTACAAGTTCTTTCGGGTATGAATATTTCACGCTTAAATATTCTTCCCGCGGAAGATCTTCCATTTTTTCAATAAGTTCTTTTTTTTGTCTTAATATGTTTCTTAAAACACCATTGACAAACTTTGATGCCCTTATGTTTCCCTTGTCCTTTATGTACTGCACTGATTCGCTCACAACCATGTTTTCATAAGAGTTGTCGAGGAAAAACATCTGATATACTGCAAGGCGAAGCACAACAAGAACATCAGTCTCCATTTTTTTTGTCTTAGTGTTCGACATTTGATTTATTATCCAGTCGATAAACAACAGATGTTCTACAACACCCAGCACAGATTTTCTGTAAAGAGCCTGATGCCTTATGTCTATATTTCTTATGTCATTGTTTATTACAATGTTCGAATAGGATTTATCCTTGAATATTTTTTTTAATGTTTCTACAACCTTTATTCTGTAACTGTCCATTGTACCTCATTAGCTTTATTTTATTGTCTTAAGCTTATTTGAGCATCACTTTTTCAGGAAAATTGTTTCCCCTTAAGTATGCTTCAACTTCCACCTTATTTTTACCTGGCATCTGCATTTCCTTTATTATAAGTGTTCCTGTTTTGCATGATACATATATACCATCCTTTTGAATCTTTGTTACGTATCCGGGCTCATGGTGAGTTTCTTCATCATTGAAATCGGAGTTGTACACTTTCACAGTCTTGCCATCAAGACTGAAAAATGCAGTTGGCCAAGGAGAAAGTCCCC
The DNA here is from genome assembly GCA_002422545.1 of Firmicutes bacterium UBA6113. GTDB lineage: Bacteria > Bacillota > Clostridia > Tissierellales > Sedimentibacteraceae > Sedimentibacter. The sequence goes on from DIWF01000008.1 coordinate 45,320, forward strand.
TGATTAAATTATGTATGTTTTCTGCACTGTCATGCCAATTGATTCTTTGTGTTTCTTTATCAAGCATTGGAGCGTATGTTGAAAGCACTTCATCCTGCTTTGTTCTTACTATTGAATTGTCTTCTATTTTTTCCAAAGTTTTTATAAGAAGATCTGCACCCTTTTCCATGAGAGTATCGTGAAGCTGTCCGACATTCATATATCTGTCAACTTCAATTTCATCCTTAAGGAGCATGTCGCCTGTGTCAAGTCCCACATCCATCATCATTGTTGTGACACCTGCATGTTTGTCGCCGTTTATCAGTGCCCAGTTTAACGGAGCCGCTCCTCTTAATTTAGGGAGAATTGATGCATGAATGTTGATGCACCCATATTGCGGCATATCAAGAATTTCCTTGCTTAATAACTGTCCGTAGGCAACAACAACAATGACGTCAGCACCACATGATTTTAAAATCTCTATGTTTTCTTGTTTTTTTATTTTATCAGGCTGAAAAACATTTAAACCTAACTCTTCTGCTTTTTCCTTTACAGCTGATTTTTTTATTTTTTTTCCTCGTCCCGACGGTTTGTCTGGCTGAGTCACAACAAGTTTTATGTCATGACCTTTTTCATAAAGCTTCGTGAGTGTAGGTACTGCAAAATCAGGAGTTCCCATAAAAATAACATTCATATTATCACCTATTTTTCTGTTCTGTCAATGAAAAGCACGCCGTCAAGGTGATCAATTTCATGGCATATGGCTCTTGCCAGCAGCCCTTCAGCTTCAACTGTTACTTCATTACCGCCCTCATCTGTGTAGACAGCAGTAACATTCATAGGTCTTTTGACCATTCCCTTTGTTTCAGGAACGCTAAGGCAACCTTCCTGATCAGTTTGTTCTCCTGATGATTTTATGATCTTGGGATTTATCATTCTGTATATGTTACCGTCATCAACGTCGATTGTCACCACTCTTTTCAAAATTCCAACCTGCGGTGCTGCAAGTCCTACTCCGTCATTTTCATACATTGTATCAAGCATGTCGTCAAGAAGCATCTTTATTTTATTGTCGATGACACTTACTTCTCTGCTTCTTTTTCTTAATATTTCGTCTCCATTAAATCTTAAATTTCTTAAAGCCATATTTCCTCCTATACTGTATCAGTGTTAATATTGAAGCTTATTTTAATATTTTCAATATCTTTGTCCAAGTACACGGCGCGCACCATGTCCTTTACATCCTGCAGACTTCGGTTTGAAACCTTCAGGAACAAGTTTATCCTGTACTCGTCATTTACTTTGTAAATGGAATGGGGTATTGGTCTGTACAACAATACGCTTCTTTCCTTAACCATGTCTTTAACTTTTATTTGAAGCTCATTATATTTTTCATTGGCAGTATTAATTGCAAGTTTTTCGTTTTTTGAAATTACACATATATTTATTATATTTATAAACGGCGGAAAAGCAAATTCTTTTCTTAATTTTAGTTCTTCCTTCATAAACATTTCAAAATCGCTGTTTCTTGCAGCATTGATTATGTAATTTTCCGGCTCGTATGTCTGAATGAACACTTTCCCCTTTTTGTTTCCTCTGCCGGCCCTGCCGCTCACCTGAGTAATAAGCTGAAATGTTTTTTCGCTTGAATTGTAAAAGGGAAGATTTAAAAGAGCATCTGCTGACAAAACTCCAACAGTTGTAACTTCGGGAAAATCAAATCCTTTTGCAAGCATCTGAGTTCCAATTAGTATATCTATTTTCCTGTCTTTGAAATCATTGTATATGTTTTCGTAGCTAAACTTTCCAGACATGGAATCCACGTCCATCCTGGCTGTATTGGCTTTTGGAAACAGCTTTTTCACAAGGTTTTCAACCTGCTGTGTTCCAGCGCTGAACTGCTCTATTTTATCGCTGCCGCACTTAGGGCACGTATATGTCATTTTTCTCGTTCTTCCGCAGTAATGGCACTTAAGCACGTTTCCTTTGATGTGGTATGTCATGGAAACATCACAGTGTTCACATCTTACCACGTACCCGCATTTTTTACAGGATACAAATCCTGAATATCCTCTTTTGTTAAGAAATAAAATTACCTGTTCCTTTTTCCCCAGTGACAACCTTATGTTTTCATAAAGTTTTTCGCTTATTATTGTGTTGTTTCCCTTGTCAAGCTCTTTTGACATGTCAATTATTTCAACATCAGGCATCTCTCTGTTCTTTGCTCTTTGATTGAGTTCAAGGAGCTCAACTTGATTTTTTAATACCATTGAGTATGTGCTTAAAGAAGGAGTGGCTGAACCAAGGACTACCCTTGCATTTAAAATAACAGACATCCTTATGGCAACTTCTATTGTATCATACTTTGGGGATGTGCTTGACACATAGCTGTCTTCATGTTCTTCATCTATGATTATTGCTCCTAAGTCCTTAACCGGAGCAAATATTGCAGACCTTGCACCTATTATAACATCAACTTCCTTGTTGTATACCTTGTTCCACTGAATAAATTTTTCTTTTTTTGAAAGTCTGCTGTGAAAAACCGCAATCTTATTGCCGAATCTTTTTTTAAAACGTTCGATTGTCTGGACTGTCAGTGAAATTTCAGGTACGAGCACAATGGATTGTTTGTTCTGTTTCCGGTAGTGCTCTATGACATTCATGTACACTTCGGTTTTTCCGCTTCCAGTTACACCATGGAGGAGAAAAACCTTATTATTGGAATTTAATATGTCTTCGCAGGCATATTTCTGCTCTTCGTTAAGCATGAGAGCTTCTTCCTTCTGGATTTCTTCTTCCTTTTCGTACAAAACAAGCTCCTGTACCAAAATTTCTTTTTTTAGAAGATTGTTTATTACTGCTGAAGATACATCAAGGTCGCGGATTATTTTTTTTATGTTGACTTTTTTTTCAAGCTTTAAGTAATTGATTATTTTAACCTGGCTGGGTGTTTTGTTTATGTCATATTCATCTATGGGCTTATCTTCCTTGATACTTACCAGCTTTTCATAGGATTTTTTACCGCTTACCTGTTCATTGCTTGACATTTCTAATATGTTTTTTTCCTTCATGCTGTCAAGTAGTGTATAAATGTCGTTTCCTGTATAAATCTTTTTCAGTTTTTCAAGTTCAATTGATTCATTTTTGATTATTTCAAGCAGAGATTTTTCTTTTTCGTTCAATGATATTTCAGCAAACAATTCTTCTTTTGCACTGATTAAAATACTATGCTCGTACTTCATCATGGAAGGTATCATGAGTTTTACAGCATCAGAATATTTGCACACATATCTTTCCCTGATCCAGAAAGCAAGCTTTATCATTTCTAAAGACACCACCGGTATATCATCTATCACATCAATTATAGGCTTTATTTTGTTGTTCGGAATATCCCATGATGAAGACACTGAAACTATAAGACCATCAATTATATGCCTGTTTCTTCCGAAGTTTACCGTAACTCTTTTTCCTGCCTTGGCTTTTTCTTCAAATTCTGCAGGAACACCGTAGGTGTATAGCTGGTCCGTACTTTTTGAATTGTTGTTTAAAATAAGCTGCACACAAATATTATACATGTTACCCCCGATATCCAACATACAGAAAAAAATCAGTCAATCGACTGATTATTTATTGTTCATGTTCCTCTTGTATATCTAATCCTTCATTTGTATCCAAAGATTCTGAATTTTCTAAGTCTAAAGCTTCTTTTTCTTCCTGTTCTTTTTTGAACTGGTCATAATTGTAAATAGCATCAAATTGATGGTCGTAGAATTCTTCTATGGCAATTCCAACCGGTTTATTTGTAGGAGTTTTAATGAGAATGTCAGAACCGTCAATTATTTGTCTTGCTCTTTTTGAAATAATTGTTACAAGTGAATAGCTGCTGTCAACCATATCATTTAGTTTATCTATTGAAATTTTTTTCATATTATACCTCTCTGATTTTGTTTATTACTGCTTTCTTTCTTATAGCGCGGTTTTTTTCCGCAAATATTATGTGCTTTATTTTTTCAACTGCAGTCTCAACCTCATCGTTTACCACCACATAGTCATATTCAAAAGCATAGTTAAGCTCATCGTAAGCGCACTGCATTCTTTTCATTATAACTTCCTTAGAATCAGTTCCTCTGTTTTCTATCCTCTTATTGAGTTCTGAAAGCGAAGGAGGCAGGATGAAAATGAAAACACCCTTTGGATAGTTTTTCTTGACCTGCAATGCTCCTTGAATATCTATTTCAAGAATTATATCATTTCCTTCATCAAGCTGTTTGAACACTTCACTCTTGGGAGTTCCGTAATAATTCCCGTACACTTTAGCATATTCGAGAAATTCATCATTATTTATTCTTTTTATAAAATCTTCTTCATTTATAAAAAAATAGCTTGTTCCTTCTTCTTCACCTTCTCTTGGTTTTCTTGTAGTAGCCGACACCGAGACTTTTAAATCCTTGAATTCTTCCTTAAGCCTTGAGCATATTGTACCCTTGCCTGCGCCTGAAGGTCCTGATATCACCACTAATAATCCGTCGTCCATTACGCACCTCTAGTTACTTTATATTGTGGTTGTTGTTATCAAACCTCTGAGCCATTGTGTCAGGCTGAATAGCTGACAAAATAACATATTCGCAGTCTGTTATTATTACTGCTCTTGTTTTTCTTCCATATGTTGCATCAATTAATTTTCCTTTTTCCCTTGTTTCCTGTATAACACGCTTTATAGGTGCTGACTCGGGACTGACAATTGCAATAATTCTATTTGACAATGCTATATTACCAAATCCTATGTTAATAGTATTATTTGACATATTAAATCTCCTATTCTATGTTTTGTATTTGTTCTCTGACTTTTTCCAGAAGGTTTTTTATCTCAATAACCATTTGAATTATATCCAGGTTCCCAATCTTAGAACCTATGGTGTTTATTTCTCTGTTTGCTTCCTGAATAATAAAATCAAGTTTTCTTCCTATGGACCCGCCTGTTCTTAGAGCAGAGTCAAGCTGAGACATGTGAGACCTGAATCTTACTATTTCTTCGTTTATATCGCTTTTATCCGCATATATGACTATTTCGTTGTATAATCTGTTTTCATCAATTTCATAGGTGCTTCCCAGAAGTTCCTTGATCCTTGCTTCAAACTTCGTTTTGTAGTCCTGTACAATTGTCACTGAATTCTTGGCGATTTCATCCATGAGTTCTAGAATCTTAACCATGCTTGACCTAATATCGCTCTCAAGCTGTTCACCTTCAGCAAGCCTCATTGCAACAAGATTCTTAACAGCATTGTTCATAGCAGCTTCAACACATATACGAAGCTCTTCTTCGTCCTGAGTGTCTTCCTTAGCTACGAGCACATCCTGGAATTTTATTATTGTATCAAGGGATGCGCTGCTTGTTATATTCAGTTCATTTCTGATTTCATCAATGGCGTCTTTATACTGTTTTGCCAGGCACATATTCGGAACTATGACAGTATCTGATTCACTTATGTAGTCAATATTGATATATACGTCTATTCTACCCCTTTGCACTCCGTTTTTCAAGATTTTTCTAATATTATCTTCAAAAAAGCGCAAATGTCTTGGTGTTTTAATATTTATGTCGCAATATCTGTTATTGATTGTCTTTATTTCTGCAGTGATGCTTCTTTTGCCGTCATTGTGTTCGCCTTTACCGTAACCGGTCATACTTATTATATTAGCCATTTTAATCTCCAATACTTTTATTATAAGTGCATTTATTTCATTATAAAAGCCGCATAGCGACTTTCTTATTTATTCCTATTATAACATCAAAATGCAAATAGTAAACAAAAAATAAATAATTTCCATGACATAATAAGCTTTTTGCTGTACAATACTATTATTAATTAAGAATTAACAATGAATAATTAATAATTTTGTAATTTAAGCTTTGCTTAAATTTTCATTTAATTCTTAATTCTTAATTCTTAACTCTTAATTATTAATCACTAATTGATTGGAGGGCAATATGTCTTTAGACGGTATTTTTTTACATAGTATAAATGATGAACTTAACAATAAATTAATAGGTGCAAGGGTTGATAAAATTTACCAGCCTGACAAAAATGAAATTGTAATTTCCCTAAGAAACGGCGGAGAAAACTACAAGCTGCTTTTGACTGCCGCAAGCAGCAGTCCTCGCATTCACTTAACTGACGTTACAAGAAAAAATCCCGAACAGCCTCCCATGTTTTGCATGCTCCTCCGAAAACATCTCACAGGCGCTCACATAACAGAGGTAAGTCAGCTCAATATGGACAGAATACTAGAGATTTCTTTTGAATGTAAGGATGAGCTTGACACAACTGTGCATAAATCATTGATTATAGAAATAATGGGAAAGCACAGCAACATAATTTTCATAAATAAAATATCAAGGGTTATAATCGACTCCATTAAAAGAGTTGCAGAAAATGTAAGCAGTGTAAGACAGGTTTATCCCGGACTTTTGTATGTCACTCCTCCCGCTGATAAAATAAATCCACTTCAGACAGGCAAGGAAAAATTTTATGAAGCAGTTAGTAGCTCTTTTAAAGGCATGTACGTCTATGACTTTTTCTATAAAAATTTCTTAGGTCTCAGTCCTTTCATAAGCAAGGAAATATGTTTTCTTGCAAAAATCAGTGAAAGCACTTACATGGGAGAAATCACAGAACATGAAAAGGATAGATTATGGGCTGCATTTAACAGTGTAATTGAAAAGACTAAAAAAGGCGAATATTCTTTCAATGTATTCTTTAATGAAAAAAAGGAACTGTTTGACTTTTACTGTCTTGATGTGGATTATCTTAAATCCATGGACAAAAAAAATTATTCTTCTCCCGGCAACATGCTTGATGATTATTACTTTGAACAGGACAACAAAAACAAAATTAATCAGAAGGTTTCAAGCCTCCTTAAAAGCCTGAACACAAAAATTGACAGGGACAGAAAAAAGGTTGAAAAACAGCGAAACGAGCTGTTGAATGCTGAAGATCGGGACAAATACAAGATTTACGGAGAACTTATAATAGCAAACCTTCACCTGACGCCTGAAAACCACAAGCTGAAAGTTGTAAATTATTACGATCCTGAAATGAAGGAAATTTCAATTCCCCTGGATCCGAAGCTTAACCTGAACCAGAACAGCCAGAAATTTTTCAAAAGGTACAACAAGTTGAAAAAGGCTGAAGAAGAACTGCAGAAATTTATTGAAACTTCACTGTCAGAAATTAAGTACCTTGAAAACATACTGTATTCAATTGAAGCATGCGAAACAACAGAGGATTTAGACGAAATATACACTGAACTTATTGCTGAAGGTTTTATGAAGAAAAAGGGAAAAATAAAAAAAGCCAAAGAATACAAGGCAGAATTTACAACATATGTTTCATCAAAAGGACATGATATAATTGTTGGAAAAAACAACCTTCAAAACGACATGCTCACATTTAAAACAGGAAAAAAGGAAGACTACTGGTTCCATGCAAAAGACATGCCTGGTTCTCACGTAATAATAAGAACAAACGGCGACGAGCTTGATGATGATGAATATGTGGAAGCTGCAAAAGTTGCTGCATTTTACAGCAAAGGTAAAAATTCTGGTTTTGTGGAAGTGGACTACACAAAAAAATCAAACGTCAAAAAACCTGCAGGAGCAAAACCTGGTTTTGTAATTTACGACACAAATTTCTCCATGCTCGTGGAGCCTGACATTTCAGAGATAAACTTAAAACAATAAACGAAACTGCCAAGGGTCTCCTTGGCAGTTTTTTAACCATATCAATAAAAATATTCTTTTACTGTTGCATACATAATTGCTTCTATAACAACATAAATAATCCATGTTCCAAGAAGAAACAGTCTGTTTATGTACAATCCCGCCCAAAGTGACAAGATCATGAGAACCTGAAGTATTTTATTGTTTTTTTCTTCGTGTTCTTGAGGAAACTTAGATTTTTTGATTAGAGCAAACAATACCTGTGTCACAACTATTGCAGCAAGTGAATACATGGCATAGTTTATGTCGTCAAAAAACATGAAAAAGTTTAAAGCTCCTATCAGCAAAATATTAACTGACATTCTTACCATATAAAAATATTTGTACATAATATCTCCATGAATTATATTAATATCACATAATTTATTCGTTAATAAGCACCTGACTTGTTCCGTCTGTTTCTTCTAGGTGAACGCTTATTCTTTCGCTTCTTGATGTTGGAACATTTTTGCCGATGAAATCTGCACGTATTGGAAGCTCTCGGTGTCCTCTGTCTATTAATACTGCAAGCTCAACATTCTTTGGTCTTCCCCTGTCTACTATGGCATCAAGTGCAGCCCTTACAGTTCTTCCTGTATAAAGAACGTCGTCTACAAGCACCACCGTCTTGTTTTTTATGTCAAAGTCAAAACTTTTTACAGACATGGGAGCCATGTCGTCCTTTTCCAGGTCATCTCTGTAATAAGTTATGTCAAGTGGAAAGACAGGAACCTTTGAACCTTCTATTTCTTCTATTTTTTTGGAAAATCTTAAAGACAAAGGCCATCCCCTGGTTTTAATCCCAACAAGCACAACATTGTCAACGCCTTTATTTTTTTCTATAATTTCATGGGCAATTCTAAAAACGGCTCTTTCTATTGCTTTTTCATCCATTATCAAAGCTTTTGCTTTCATTGCATTTTCCTCTCTGATACTATTATTCTATTATTTTTAAAACCCCTTGGAAATATTCAGGAAGTTCTGAATCAAACTCCATGTATTCTCCAGTTGTGGGATGTATGAAGCCCACAGTCTTTGAATGCAGAAGCTGACCTTCAAGTCCGAATTTATTTGTCTTGCTTCCGTATACATCGTCCCCCACTACTGCATGGCCAATGTATTTCATGTGCACCCTTATTTGATGAGTTCTTCCGGTTTCTAGTTTTAGTTTTAAAAGTGTGTACTTGCCGTATCTTTTCACAACCTGGTAGTTTGTAACTGCATTTTTACTGTTTTTTGAAGTGACGGCTCTTTTTTTTCTGTCTTTCTCACTTCTTCCAAGAGGAGCATCAACTTTTCCAATATCATCCTTAACATTTCCTTCAACAAGAGCATAGTAAATTCTGTTGATTGAATGTTCTTTCAAACAGGCGGCTAGGAAATTGTGGGACTTGTCATTCTTCGCAACAAGCATGAGGCCTGAAGTGTTCTTGTCAAGGCGGTGCACTATACCCGGTCGCATGACTCCATTTATGGAAGAAAGGTTTTTCAGATGGTACATGAGGCCATTGACCAATGTCCCGCCATGGTGCCCGGCAGCCGGATGAACAACCATTCCCTGAAGCTTATTGATAACTGCAAGGTCGTTGTCTTCATAAACTATATGGATGTCAATGTTTTCTGCCTTCACATCCAGAAGCTCCGGTTCCGGTATTATTATTTTAATCATATCATTTTTTCTGGTCTTGTAGTTTGACTTGACATTCTTTTCGTTAACTGTTACCCTGCCATCAGCAATAAGTTTCTGCACTGAATTCCTTGACATGTCTTCAAGAAATGATGAAATATATACATCTATTCTTTCACCGTCCTTGTCCGCCACAATCACAGTTTCATCTTCATCTTCTTCGGACAATTCATCAAAATCATCAATGAAAAATTTGCTGTCATTCATTAATATCACTCTTTTCAAATTTGTTAAAAAGAATCAATATAATCATTAGAATAGTTCCGCACACAACAAAGCTGTCAGCAATGTTGAATATTGGAAAATTGTAAAAACTTCCGAATCTCACATCTATAAAATCAACCACATATCCAAGCCTCAGCCTGTCGATGAAATTTCCTATTGCTCCTCCAGCAATCATGGAAATTGAAAGCCTTGACACAGGTGTCAAATTCTTTGCCATAAAAAACATGTAACTTAAAACTCCCAGCATCACAACAGTTGCTATAATAAAAAACCACAGCTGGTTTTGCAGTATGCTGAAAGCTGCTCCCTTGTTTTCCGCGTAGGTAAATCTGAGAAAATTCCCTATTAATTTGATGGATTCTCCATCTTTAAGTATATCTACAGCCCAAAGCTTTGTAAGCTGATCTGAAACTATGGAAAACAAAAATATAATTCTTGCTAAAATATTCATACTTACCTCTTCTTAAACATAATGCTTAACTTCTATTTTATATTTGCCGCTTTTGGTGACACCGGACAGTTTGGAAATTTTAAAGCGGCCAAACTTGCTTATGGAAATCATATCACCGTCTTTTACTTCTTGAGAGGTTTTGTCTTCTTCTCTGAAATTAACTTTTACAAATCCTCCTCTTACCATGTTTGCTGCCTCTTCCCTGGATTTGTTCGCAAGGTGCTTCACAATGCCGTCAAGGCGCATGGATGAGCTTGTGATGTTTAAAATCACATGTTCCTGTTCTTTAAATAACGTGTCTTCCAGTTTTATTTTTTCTGTTTCTATTTTATTGTGCCCGATCAAATCTATGTTATAAATAATGTAATCTGCAATGTCACTATTCACAACAACATCAGCAAAATCCTCATAAACAAAAATATCACCTGTCTTGTTTCTGTCTATTCCCAGTGACATTATGGACCCCAGATAATCTTTGTGGCTTAATTTCTTGAACTTTGACCTGTTCCTGATGCGTATGGTTGTTATGTAATCATCCTTGTTTATTTCCTCAAGATAATCAGGGTATAAAATGAAAACTTTCCTCTCACAGTGTTCAGATGAGGGGAAAAGTTCAAATTTAACGTCAAAATTTCTTATAATCGGACTGCAAAGCTCTGCAACATAAGGATTTGTAAATTCCGTAACAACAGGAACATAATTTTTGCTCACCTGCAAAGCTTTGTCAGCTATTTTTTTCACAGTGTTTTTTGTTTCATCATCTTTTATGTAATCATAATATTTTTCAAAATCTTTCATCTCGCACCTTATAAGGCATAAACCAAATTCTGCAACAAATTTATTAATAAAAATGCCAGTATAGGAGAAAAATCAATCATTCCCATGCCTAATCCCAGTTTATCTAAAATTGCTCTGCAAGGAGCCATTATGGGCTCGGTCATTTGATAGATAAAGTTGGAAATCTTTGAGTATTGTAGGGTTGGGAAAAATGAAAGCAGAACTCTGACTAGTATTAAAGAATCTATAATTCTCAATAGTATGCCAAGAGCCAATTTAATAGTGTACATAAGCGCTCCTTAATTATTTATAATTAAAATTCCTTTCAAATCTGTCGCTAAGTCTTCCGTCAATTTGAACATTGTTAGGAGCTATAACGAAAATACCGTTTGATATTTTTTGAATACTTGCTTCAAGTGCATAAACAGCACCTTTGATGAATTCGAATACTTGTTTCTGATTTTCCAGTTCCATTCCTTCGATGTTCAAGACTACAACTTTTCTGTTTTTCAGTTCGTCAACAGCCTTAGTGCAATCTTCGTACTTTTGAGGCTCACAAATGAAGACTTTCATGTCAGTGTTAGAATGAACCTTAATTACATTGTTTTTCTTTGTATAAGTTTCCATTCTGTCATTTTTGCTGCTCTCGAATTTTCCTTCAGCAACAACTTCCTCCTCTTCATAATCTTCTTCCAAATCAGTGATGCCGATAAAATCCTTTACTTTGTCCATTACTCCCATTTACTTATCCTCCTTGTATATTCGTTTGCCAAATACAGCCGTACCAATTCTGACTATATTTGATCCTTCTTCTATTGCTATTTCAAAATCATTTGTCATGCCCATGGAAAGATACTTCATTTGGGTGTTCTTAAGGTTCATAGAGGAAATTTTATCAAATATTTCCTTCATCTTTTTGAAAACCCACCTTACATCTTCAGGATTCTCACAAAACGGTGCTACCGTCATGAGTCCCATAACCTTTATATTTTCAAATTGCTCCAAGGAGCTGACAAAATCGTATACTGAGTCTTCATTTATTCCAAACTTACTTTCTTCTTCGCCTATGTTAAGCTCAATGAGTATGTTTGAAATTATATTGTGCTGGGAAGCCCTTTTGTTAATTTCAGCAGCCAGTTCAATACTTTCTACTGAATGAATTAGATCAACCTTGTCTATTATGTATTTAACTTTGTTTTTTTGCAGATGTCCTATCATGTGCCATTTCACTTGAATGTCCTCAAGTTCACCGTACTTGTTCATGATTTCCTGGACTCTGTTTTCCCCGAGATTCTCAAGTCCCCTCATAACAGCTTCTCTTGCCCTTGAACCATCAACAGTCTTCGACACCGCTATTATTGTTATGTCTCCAGGATTTCTCCCGCATCTTATGGCTGCTTCATTTTTTCTTTTTAATATTTCGTCAATATTTTCCTTTATGCTCACTTTATCCTCCTAATCTGCAATCTGACCTTCGTAAACCTTGTCAGGTTCAAGTATTACCTTGTCAAAAGTCTTAATTGTGGAGTAACTTTTATCATTTATGTATATTATTCTTCTCTCATTTTCCCCTGAATATTCTCCGATAGAAACTATTGTGACGTCACCGTTTTGTCCAAGGATCTCAACCGGGAAAAATTTGATTATGTTGCTTGCATCTTCCACGTAAACTCCGTCCAGCCCATCCTTCTTTGTAAGTGCAGCTGAACTGATTTTAAGCCCCTCATGTATATCGGTTATAATTTGCAAATTTACATACCGTTTATCATATATTTTGTAAAAATAATCGTCAAAATACAATATCAACACTGAGCTTTCGCTTCCATAATTAATTTTTTCAATATAACCCCAGATTTCATGCTGAGAGCCGTCTGAAAGAACCCTTATCTTTACGTACTTGTTTTCTTCAAATAACTTCGCCTTTTCGTTATCAACGGTTGCTGCTATATAATACTCGAAATTTCTTATTATTTTATAAATACCTTCATCCCTGGCAACTGTTGCGCTCTGGCTTTTGTCAGAAAGAGTATACTCTTGTTCTTTTGTACCGCTTGGAGTGATATTTAAAACATCTTGAAACTTATACACATCCTCCAGGCCATCTATTTTGTATGTAATTATTCCGGCCATACCTGAATAGTAAGGAACCTTGTTTGTGGATATGCTGCTCATAAGGCTTTTTTTCATGGTTTCAAGCTGATCCACGTCATATTGTTCATATTCTCCCCCAGAATATGTTTCTATGCTATTATTATCTACTTGTCCAACAATATTATACATTGCATCCATATCACCGTTTAAGATGCTTGCTTGAATTTCTGTCTCATATGAAGAAAGAGTTTCATCTGACAATGTTTTTTCAGCTGATGCAGAGATGTCCTTGCTTTTTTTCAAGTCAATGGCAGTTTGTACTTCTTCAATTTGCTTATTTGTCTGGGTAGAATTTGTGTCAGTGTTCAAGTCAGCCACAAGCTGCCCTTCTTTTATTTTTGTTCCGTCATCAAAATAATATGTGACGCTGCCGTCAAGTGAGGCAGAATATACTTCTTCATCTTTTACCACTATTCCGGAAGATTCGATTACGTCTTCCAGATTGCCGTCTTCCGCAACCATTATGTCAACTGAACCGTTGATATTTTTAAATATATATATAACCAGGCAAACTGTTGCGAAAGAAAAGAAGAAATTTTTCAACCCAAAGTTTTTTCTTGCCATTTTCAAGCCCCAAATTTATTTATGTACTGATTCATTTAACAATCAGCCTGACTTTTTAAAATCCTGATTTTAATTGTTGCCGCATCTTTCTGCTGCAATTCATAAAAAGGCCTTTATATGCCGTGTATACATTATAACACGAATTTCATTGTTTTTGCAAGTTATATATGCTTGTTTGACAATTAATATTACAATATTTATTGACAAAATTCAATATATATGACATTTTTATATATTTTGCTACAAAATAAAAAAATGGGGTTTCCCCCATTTAAATTATCAGGAATATTATGCTTCCGGAACCGTCATTGACAATCTTTTCAATTGTCTTTTTAAGTTTCTTCCTTGCATTTTCAGGCATTGCAGTAAGTTTTGATTCAAGCTGCTCATCCACAAGGCTGTATAATGTCTTCCCGAATATTTCTGCATCCCATATGCACTGTGGATTGTCTTTCATCTGTTCCATGAGATGATTAATAAGGTCTTCACTTTGTGCTTTGCTTCCTATGACAGGGGAAACCTCAGTGTTTATGCCTGCGTTAAATATATGAAGTGAAGGTGCCTGAGCCTTGATTTTAATTCCGTACCTGCTGCCTTCCTTGAAAACTTCCGGCTTGTCAATTATCATATCGGCAATACCAGGAGACACGTAGCCATACCCCTTTGTCTTAGCATCATTAATTGCAGCTTCAACCCTACTATAGGAATCTTTTGATTTTGATAAATCGCCTATGAGCTTCAGTATCTGATGTTCTCCTGTAATTTCCTCACCGGACAGTTCGCTTATAACTTTGTAGTAATATGAATTATCCAGATCGATTTTCATGTTTATACAGCCTGTTCCAAGCTCAATGTCTTTTACAAAATAATCTTCAACATAGTCATTTTCTGCTGAAAAAATATTGTCTGCGTTGAAGTCGCTCAATTTGTAGCATTCGCTGAAATCTTCCATGAGTGTATTTATTAAATCTCGTTTTAAAGAATAATCATATGTAAGTCCGTCAAACCATCTTGGCAAATCAACATTGATTTCCTTAATAGGGAATTCATACAGAACATTTTCCAATACATTGTCAATGTCTTCCGTTTTAAGGTTCATGCAGTCTAAAACCATTACGGGAGCATCATATTTTTCCTTAAGCCGGATGGAAAGAGCCTGAGTGTTTTCATTCAAAGGATGCATAGAATTTAAAATAATTACAAATGGTTTGTTTATTTCTTTTAGCTCCTTCACAACTCTTTCTTCCGCCATTATGTAGTTGTCTCTTGAAATGTCGGTAATGCTTCCATCAGTAGTTACCAACACACCTATAGTTGAATGGTCCTTAATTACTTTTCTTGTTCCGATTTCTGCTGCTTCAGCAAAAGGAATTGGGTCCTCATTCCAAGGAGTGCTCACCAGTCTTGGAACTTCGCCTTCCATGTTTCCTATTGCACCGGGAATCATGTATCCTACGCAGTCAATGAGTCTCAAACTTGCATGAATGTTGTCCTTGAAAGTAACTTTTACAGCATTTCCAGGAACAAATTTCGGTTCTGTTGTTGTAACAGTCTTGCCTGTACCGCTTTGAGGCATTTCATCCTTTGCTCTTTCCCTGATATATTCATCTTCTATATTCGGCAGCATTACATTCTCTGAAAATTTTCTGATAAATGTAGACTTTCCGGTTCTCACCGGTCCGACTATGCCCAAATATATTTCGCCCTTGGTTCTTTTAGCTATATCCTCATATATATCTAAATTCGTAATAATAATCCCTCCTCCGTTATGCACTTTCGTATACAATTAATTTATATGCCCCCCTTAAACTGTTTATTCCAAAAAATGTACAAATTATTTTATAAAAAACAACTAAAATTAGGAATTAAAAGAAAGGATTTGCCATCAGGCAAATCCTCACATTAATTTTTCATTCTTAATTCTTAATTTCTTTTTAAAGCTTTTCTTCCTTTTTGTCTCTTAGCATGAGTTTGTTCACTGTTTCCTTGACGTCTGCATTGTTTTCGAGCAAGTCATACATTGCATTTACAATGGGCATTTCCACATTGAGTTTTTTTGAAAGTTCATAAGCCGCATATGTTGTTGAAATTCCTTCAACTACCATTCCTACTTTTTTGGCTGCATCATCCTTGGAATATCCCTGTCCTATAAGATATCCTGCATTCCAGTTTCTTGAAAATTTGCTCATGCACGTTACCATCAAATCGCCTATTCCGGACAGTCCGAAGAATGTTTCAACATCAGCTCCCATTGCAATTCCAAGTCTGGCTATTTCCACAATTCCTCTGTTCATGAGAGCTGCTTTTGCATTGTCGCCGTACCCTATTCCATCAGAAATCCCGGCTCCCAAAGCAATGATATTTTTAAGCGCTCCTCCCAGTTCTGCCCCTACTACGTCGTCATTTGTATAAACTCTGAAGTAGGATGACATGAACATATCCTGAATGTCAGATGCAGCTTTTTTATCTTCACAGGCAATCGTAATGGCTGTTGGCATTTTAGCCACAACTTCCTTTGCTATGGATGGACCTGTAAGGTCTGCAAAAATGCAGTCTTCTGTCTCTTCCCGCACTATGTCTGAAACAAGGCTCATTGTTCCTATTTCTATTCCCTTTGAAGCATTTATTATAATTTTATTTTTTTTGTACACACTGATAATTTGTCTTAGCACGCTTCTTATTTTTTGTGTAGGTGTTACAATTAAAATATATTCAGCGTCTTTTAATGATTCGTTTATATGGGAAGTAAACACTATGTTGTCCGGAATTATAACACCCGGAAGATATTTCTTGTTTTCTCTTTCTGTTGTTAATTCCCTGCATTGGTCTTCATCACGAAGCCATACAGTAACCTGGTGGCCGTTTTCAGAAAGAAGCTTGGCAAGAGCTGTTCCCCAGCTCCCTCCGCCAAGCAGCGTTATTCTTTTCTTCAAGTCATCATCTCCTACAATTTGTTTTCTTTGCCTTTTAAAATTCTTTTAATATTTTCCTTATGTCTGTAAATGGACATGGTTCCTATAAACAAACAAAAAATGAACAATGACATATTAAACGGTCTTACAAAAATACCTGCTGCCAGCGGTGCCATTGCCATTCCAAGTATAGATCCAAGAGACACTGTCCTTGTTGCTATTATGACCACAAGGCCCAAAATAAAACATATCAAAGTTACAAAAGGACTGGCGATAATCATTACGCCTATTGTTGTAGCAACTCCTTTTCCTCCCTTGAAATTCAAAAATACCGGCCAGTTGTGCCCGATTATGACCATTGCTCCGGCCAGGTATACTCCTGTTTCGCCTAAGCTTCTCCCGATCAATACTGCTGCAACACCTTTTAAAACGTCTCCTACAAAAACCATTGCTCCTATTTTTTTCCCGAAAGCTCTTATTGCATTTGTTGCCCCGGCATTACCGCTACCGTAGTCCCGGACGTCCTTTTTGGTGAAAATCTTACCTAGAATGTAAGCAAATGAAATGTTTCCCAATAAATAAGATATGATTGCAATAAAAAAGTAATTCATAAAACACCTCGCGCTTGATTTAGAAAATTCTGCAGCAAAAGTTTATTACTTTTGCTGCAATTTATTATTAGTTGCCTTTTTCGCCTCTGCTTCTGAACTCAATTATGATTGGAGTTCCCTTGTATTCAAAAGAATCTCTTATTTTGTTTTCTAGATACCTTTGATATGAGAAATGCACAATCTCACTGTCATTTACAAATACCAAAAACTTTGGCGGATTAACTGCAACCTGAGTTCCATAGAATATTTTCAGTCTTTTTCCCCGAACCATTCTGGGCTGATTCATAAGTACTGCTTCTGTTATAATGTCATTGAGAACTCCAGTTGAAACTCTTAAGTTTCTGAAGCCGTAAACTTCATCCACAGCATCTAAAATCTTGTTGACTCTCTGTCCTGTAAGAGCAGAAACAGTCATTATTGGAGCATAAGTTGCATATGCAAGGCTTTTTCTTATTGTATCCTGGAATTCGTTGAAAGTGCTGTTGTCCTTTTCAATCAAATCCCACTTGTTTACAACAATTATCATTCCCTTGTTGTTATCGTGAGAATATCCTGCAATTCTTATGTCCTGGTCTGTAACTCCCTTGTCTGCATCTATTACAAGAATACATATATCTGCTCTTTCAACAGCTGTGAATGCCCTGAGCACACTGTATTTTTCCACAGTCTCGCTTACTCTGCTCTTTTTTCTGATTCCTGCTGTATCTATGATTGTGTATTTTTGTCCGTTTCTTTCAAACCTAGTGTCTATGGCATCCCTCGTTGTTCCGGGAATGTCGCTTACTATTACTCTGTCTTCTCCGATAATTCTATTGATTATGGAAGATTTTCCTGCATTAGGTTTCCCGATTACAGCTATTTTGATGCTGTCATCATCATCGTCTGTGTCCATTGTGTCATCAAACTTTTCAATTATTATGTCCAAAAGATCACCTATGCCCAAAGCTTCAGAAGAAGATATGGATACTGGCTCTCCAAGCCCAAGATTGTAAAATTCGTAGATATTGTTGTTATTAACAAATTTATCCATTTTATTAACAACCAGTATAATTTCTTTTTTTGCCTTTCTTAGCATTTGCGCAACTTCAGCATCGGCTGCAGTGACACCTTCTTTTCCGTCAACCATGAACAATACTACATCTGCCATGTCGATTGCTATTTCAGCCTGCAGTCTCATCTGCGCAAAAATTGTGTCTGTTGTGTTTGGTTCGATACCGCCTGTGTCAATTAAAGTGAAGTGATTGTCCAGCCATTCGCATTCAGCGTAAATTCTGTCCCTAGTCACTCCCGGTGTATCTTCTGTAATTGATATTCTTTTGCCGGCCATTCTATTGAAAAGCGTAGACTTTCCTACATTAGGTCTGCCCACTATTGTTACTATTGGTCTTGCCATTTTTTCCTCCGCTATTTTGTTATCAGATTGAGCAACGTATTGCCATCCACGTCACAAACCTGAACTTCCGTATTTAATTCCCTCTTTAAGTCTTCCACCGTCATGTCATCAAGCATTACATTGTTGTCATTGATCATGTTTACGGGCAATATGATGTTTTTATAATTTTTGCCCTTAAGCTGCTCTATAATGTCTTTTCCGGTAGTCAGTCCGGAAACAGTAATTTTTTCTCCGAAAAATTTGTTGATCACCTTCACAGTGTTTATTTTAACCGGAATTTTACTCATTATTTTTTTTGAAAGCTCAACCATCAAATCATAAGCAGCAGCTCCGGTCACAAATGTTATTTCATCAAATCTTGGCTTAAGATTTTCATAATCTTCCAAATTGTCTACAATCTGCTGTTTGAAAAGCCTGCACATTCCTATTCCATTTTCAAGCTGATCAAATTCCTCATACTCATCGTAAGACGGAAAATCAATCCTGCTTTGAATGTAAAATTCATCAGCAATGAATATGAAGCGTGTTCTTAACTTTTCATAAAGCTCATCCTGCAGTCTTGTAACCTGATTTACAACTTTCAATGCACTTTCCTCATCAAAAGGTTTAAGCTCTGCAAGTTTTTCCCTGTAATTTGTGAGTCCCACAGGAACAACAGCAACACTTCTTAGCCCCGGATGCAATGAAGACAAGTCTCTTATGGTTTTTTCAAGCTGGGCACCGTCATTCACGTCTCTTACCAGCACTATCTGGCAGTCCACGGTAATGCCTGCATCAATTAATTTTTTCAGGTATACAAGTATGTCAATGTCCTTGTTGTTCCCCATCATGTATTTTCTCAGTTCAGAATCCGTTGTGTGAACAGAAACTTTAATTGGACTTATCTTGTACTTTATAATTCTATCAATTTCATCGTCAGTAAGATTTGTAAGCGTTATAAAGTTACCGTAAAGAAACGACAGTCTTGTATCATCATCTTTCAAGTAAAGAGATTTTCTCATTCCCTTAGGCATCTGATCAATAAAGCAGAATATGCACTTGTTGGAACATACCTTTATGTTGTCCATAAGTGGATTTTCAAATACTATGCCGATGTCTTCGTCATAGTCCTTTTCAATTTCCAGTTCCCAGATTTCTCCGTCCTTTTTCTTTATTTCAAGCACTATCTCGTCATCAGAAATTTGATATTTATAATCTATGTAATCTTTTACACTGCAATTGTTAACAGACACAAGCTCATCGCCCGGCTCAAGTTCCATTTCTTCAGCTATGCTGTTTTTCAATACCTTTACAATTATATTTTTCATTTCATTGTCCTTTATCTATACTTCACGCACATTATAACATAACTGTTTCGTCCACTGCAATGTAATTTTTATCATACCATTTTGAATTTATTACACAAACAGGACGGTTCAAATGAACCGTCCTGTTTGTCTATGTCTTAGTGTTATTTTATTAATCCTGTTGAGGAGCTTCTACTGGACATACGCTAGCGCATGCTCCGCAATCAATACAAGTAGCAGCATCTATCACATATTTGTCATCACCTGCAGAAATAGCGCCAACTGGGCATTCTGCCTCGCATGCGCCGCAGCTTATGCATGCATCTGTAATTTTGTAAGCCATTGAACTCACCTCCCTATTATTGTCATTCAACATTTTATCATTATTTGTCCACATTTTAAAGTACTTTTTTATCAAATCGCATAAATATTTTATTTAGTCTTTATTTTTATGTAATAAATTGATAATTTTTAAATAAAGCAAAAAAAGCTGGACGAACAGTAACAAAATTAGTGCATTTTTATATATAAAAACTCCTTATGAAATAAGGAGTCATTTATATTCATTAATCTTCTAATTCTCTTAACTCTGCCAGGTTTATATCTTCGTGTTTTTGTTTCAAAACGCCTTCTTCAACAACTTTTAGGTCTTCACCGCTTATTTCTTCTATTTCTACAGTTCCATCCGGCTTTGTCACGTTTACTCTGGCTGTCTTGAACAGCGGATTGATATCCAGGACAATTCCTGTCTTTTTAGTACCTGCTATGGCTACTCTGTCTCCCACATCAGGAAGAAGCTTGATATTTTCCTCGTAAACCTGGTGCTCATAATTAAGACAGCACATGAGGCGTGAACAAATTCCGGATATCTTTGATGGATTCAAAGATAACTTTTGTTCCTTTGCCATCTTTATTGAAACAGGATAAAATTCCCCTAAAAATGATGAACAGCACATTGGCCTTCCGCAAGGTCCAAGTCCTCCAATCATTTTAGCCTCATCTCTAACCCCTATTTGCCTCAGCTCAATTCTTGTTCTGAAAATTGATGCCAGGTCCTTAACAAGTTCCCTGAAATCAATACGGCCGTCTGCCGTGAAATAAAAAATGACCTTGTTGTTGTCAAATGTGTATTCTATGTCAACAAGCTTCATTTCCAATTGGTGCTCTTCGATTTTTTTCAAGCACAAATCAAAAGCCTGCTGCTCTTTTTCCTTGTTTTCCTGATTGCATTTTATATCTTCTTCTGTTGCAAGTCTTAAAACTTTTTTGAGAGGCTGGACTATGTCTTCTTCCTTCACCATTTTAGGACCTACAACCACCTGTCCGAATTCAATTCCTCTGATTGTTTCCACTATTACGAAATCTCCGTCGTTTATCCATTTTTTATCCGGATCAAAATAGTAGATCTTTCCAGCCTTCTTGAACCTGACACCAACTACCTTTATCATTTAAAGACCTCCTGAATCTTTAAAAGCATATTATCTATAGCAAGTTTATAGTTAACATTGCTCTTTATATTGTCACTTGCTGCCTGAAGATATTCGATTATATCTGAATTATCTTTCATTATTTCGCTGTGTGAGACAGCCAAGTTTGTAAAATCCTTGTTTATAATGAGATTTTTCATGTTGTTTTTTACAAACATAACATCGCGAATCCACATCATAATTATTTCAATTATTGTATCTATATCATCTTTATTTTCTTCAAAGTAATTTTCTACTTCATATATTATTTCTGAATCTGTCTTGATTATTTTATCAAACAGATTTATTATTTCTTTTCTTTTTTCCATAACATCATCTTTTCCATTGACGATGTTAACTGCTTTGTTCAAGATTCCTCCCGAATAATTTGCAGCCAAATCTGCCATGACATCTGTTGAATTAAACTTATCTATCAAGTACGTCTTAATTGTTTTTTTGCTGATGTTTCTGAATTTGATTGTCTGACACCTTGAAACTATTGTGGGAAGAAGCAAATTGACATTTGTTGTCAACAGTATCATTACAGCATCTCCCGGTGGTTCTTCCAGAGTTTTTAAAAATGTGTTGGCTGCCTGAGTTGTCATTTTATGGGCATCCTTGATAATGTATATTTTCCTGTCTGATTCGTAGGGTTTTTTATAAACCGATTCTACAAGTTCATCAATATCTTCTCTTTTAATTGTAATTTCATCCTGATTCACAATATGCAAATCAGGATGATTCATTGAATTCATTTTAATGCAGTCTTGGCAACTGTTGCATGGTTCTTCATGAAAATCGCTGCAAAACAAAGACTGTGCAAATATCAAAGCAAGCTCATACTTACCCATACCTTTTGGTCCTTCAAAAATATAGCAGTGAGATATTTGGTTTAATCCGATTGATTTAATTAAAGATGTCTTGATTTCTTCCTGTCCTGCTACCTTGCTGTAAAGCATTTCGACACCTCTTTCTTAAATCTTTTCAAATCTCTCAATAGGGGTTACAAACACTACAGCTCCGCCTACAGTTACCTCAATTGTCTGAGGCAAATATCCTCCCACTGTGCTGAATGAACTTGGAGGAATAGCTGCCGTAATCTTCTTTTTAACTTTGCATATTTTTTTGATAATTTCTATTTCTTCGTCAACCTTCCCATCTTCCACAACTGAAATTATTGTAGTGTTGCCGGAGCTTAAAAATCCTCCGGTGGATGACATCTTGGTTGAAGAAAAACCATTTTCTCTCAAAGCTGCTATCAATTTGTTTGCATCATCATTTTGCACTATGGCAGTTATTAATTTCATTTTGTTCCTCCTACAATGAATTTATAATGTCTTTTATTTCATTAAAAATTTCATCAATTGTTCTTTCAGCATTTATGGTTCTGATCTCAGGACAAAACTGTGCGAGACTCTTGTATCCTTCATAGACTTTCTGGTGAAAAGAAATGTTTTCATTTTCAAGTCTGTCTCCTCCGTCAATAGAAAGCTTTCTTTTTAAACCCTTTTCCGGGTTTACATCCAAAAGCAAAACCATGTCAGGCTTAAGACCGTTTGTACCGAAATCATTAATGTTTTTTATTTCTTCAATTCCGAGTTTTCTTCCAAGGCCTTGATATACAAGGGAAGAATAAACAAATCTTTCGCTTATTACAACTTTTCCTTCTTGAAGCCATGGTATTATTTTTTCATGAACAAGCTGTGCTCTAGCCGCAGCATAGAGCAAAGCTTCTGTTCTGTAGTCCATTTCAGTATTATTTCTGTCCAAGATAAGTTCCCTGATTTTTTCACTTATATCAGTTCCCCCAGGTTCCCTTGTAAATTCAATTTGTTTTCCTTGTTCACTGAAATACTGGCCGATTTTTTGAGCCATTGTACTTTTCCCTGAACCATCCGGACCTTCTAATACTATAAATTTTCCTATCATTTTACAACTCTCAACTGATGATTTTTGTCAACGCCGTTTACGTTAATTCCGTTTTCAAGCATAACCTTAACATACTCAATTGTTTCAGGCACTATTATTTCACCAGGGCAAACCAGAGGTATTCCCGGCGGATACGGAATAATGAATTCAGCTGCTGTTTTTCCAATAGAATTGTCCATGTCTACCAACATGTTTTCAGAATAAAATGCCTTACGCATTTTTCTTTCATGCTGAAGCTGTGGAAATGCTTCTATTTGTACGATTTCTCTTTTTTCGTTGCTTTGGCTTCTGTCAAGGTAAATTTCCTTTACAGCGTCAAATAATCTATCAATATCTTCTGGTTCATCGGTAGCTGTGATATAGCCTACAGTGTACATTAAATCAGCAAATTCCATTTGAATTTTATATTCATATCTTAAAATTTCCTGAAGCTCTGTACCTGTTATTCCAAGCTCGCTCATGCTGATTACTGCACGCGTTGCATCAAAGTCATAGCATCCTTCACCAATAAGGAAGTCATCTTCTAATACATTTATACCCATGTTTCTAAGTTCCAAAGTTCTTCTCTTGAATACTTCAATATTTCTTTTCAGTCTTTCTTCTCCGTTTTCATTCATCCAATGAACAGCATTTTCAATAGATGCCATCAAAATGTATGACGGTGAAGTTGTCTGAAGCATTCTCAGCATAGTTTCAACATTGTTCAAATCAACTTTGTCAGACAAAATGTGCATAATTGATCCTTGAGTCATGCAAGGCAATGTTTTGTGAGTGCTTTGTGTAACTATGTCAGCGCCTGAACTTTCAGCTGATGGCGGCAGCAAATCTTTGCAAAAATGCAGGTGTGAGCCGTGCGCTTCATCTATCATAAGTATTTTTCCATACTTGTGAACTATTTCAGCTGCTTTGTTAACGTCGAAGCATATTCCGTAGAATGTAGGATACGTCAATACAACCATTTTTATATCAGGGTTGTCTATTAGCATCTGCTCCAGCTTTTCAAGGCTGATGCTGAAATTCAAACCATGTTTCTTATTGAATTCAGGATATAAATAAAATAATTTTAAATCTCCTAATATACAAGCGTTATAAACAGACTTGTGACAATCTCTTTGCACAAGAATTTTATCTCCAGGGTTAGTACATGCCATTATTGCCGATATGATTCCACAGGATGTCCCGTTTACAACCATATATGATTTTTTAGAGCCATATGATTCTGCAATGTATTCCATGGCATCCTTCAAAAATCCTGTCGGGTAATGTAAATTGTCTGTACCTAATGTTTCTGTAATGTCATAAAAATTTAGATTGTTTCCAATTTCATCTAAAATACCTTTTTTACCTTTATGACCAGGCATGTGAAAATTTGTATCTACTTCACTTCGATACTGCTTTATCCCCGAAATAATGTTCAGTTTTTTCATTGTTAATCTCCCGTTAAAATTACTTTTTTGAATAAAATAATTTATACTCACATAAGTTATATTATGCCTTGTATATTGGGATTAGTGCTCATCTCCTCTTTTTATAATTTAACTGCTATGCAGTTTATTTGGTTGTGTTGCTGCTTCGTTTCTTTGAAATTCTCTTAGTAGTATGCACAGTTTCAACGGTTAAAACAACCATAATTGAAAAAACCATTATTGCAATAGAAAAAAGAACAATGTATTCTATCCACATGATTTGTACCTTCCACATATTATTAATATACACAGCCAAAAGGCTAATTATAATATATTATATAACAGCAGCATATCGTTGTCCAACAAAAATTTTAAGAATTAAAATTTGTTGTTCTACACAAGCAAATTTAAGACAAGTATAGCGACAAATCCAGGTATGCCAAGCAGTCCTATAGTCAATGATGTCAGTTCGTTTACTCCGATGAACACGCCTGTAAACTGCCCGAAATAATTAAACACAATCAAAAACAATGCACCCAGCAAAGAATTTAATATCAATCTGCCTAAAAACTTAAGTGGTTTTACAAATAGCCAGGATATCATGAATATTAACATAATACCAGCCGAATATGCCATAACTATTCCTATATCAGCACCCACAGAGACTCCTCCTCATTGACTTTCCGGTACATGCCGGTTAGTTAATCTTATGAAGTCGTCCTCGTTTTTATTCCATTATGACAATAACATACATTACATTAATGAGAGGCTGTTGTCAATAATAAATTTTTACTATTTGCATGATATTTTATCTGTAACTATATTTCGATTTTGCAATTTTTATCGTTCCTGGTTATCATCCGATTTTTTATTTAAATCAGCCTCTTCTTCCCCATCTTGTGATTTCTTCAGTTCAACAGCTGATGGTTTTTCCTCTTGATTTTTATTCGTTGAAGAGTTTAAAAAAGTCCTCAATCTTTCAGGCATTACCACATACTTGTTGACCAAGAGCGCTATTATAATGCCTATGGAAGTGTCAAGCACTCTGTTTACAGTGTAAAGAACGTATCCTCCGTCGCGGTTTTTTGAGATTAATATACTCAAGTATACAACACAGCTTATTACAACAGCTTGTTTCTGGTCTATCATGACGCAAATTTCAATGAGAAGAATTATTCCCAAAGGTATTATAAAAACCATCATATCTTCATTGACAACTAAAATTTCACTTACTATAAACAGCACAAATATTCCCACAAGTCCTCCCACAATTGTACCAAGAACTCTAGAAACACCTTTTTCCAAAGAATCCACAATTGTGTTCTGCATGCATATTACGGCTGCAACACACGCATAAATTGAATTCTCCCTGCTTATTAAATCAAACAGCATAAGACATAAAAACACCGATAAAGTTGTTTTAATATTTCGCATTCCTATTTTGGGTAAATTCATACATCCTCCATTTAATTTTTCGAAATACTATAGATTTTCTCATATGACTTAAGCATGGTTTACAGCTTTCTTGATTTGTATTATAATATAAAAAGATAAATTAATAAATACAATTTTAAGGAGAAATAAATGGATAGAACAGTCGGAACAGTTGTAAGGGGATTAAGAGCTCCCATAATAAGCAGCGGCGATGATATAGTTCAAATAACTGTTGATTCGGTTCTTAGGGCATCTTCGGCAGAAGGTTTTTCTTTGAGAGACAGAGATATTGTAGCTGTAACAGAAGCTGTAGTTGCAAGAGCTCAGGGCAACTATGCAAGCATTGAACACATTGCACATGATGTAAAACAAAAGTTTGAAGAAGATACTGTTGGATTAATTTTTCCAATACTTAGCAGGAACAGATTTGCCATTTGCTTAAGAGGAATTGCAAAGTCCTTTAAAAAAGTATATCTTATGTTCAGTTATCCTTCTGATGAGGTTGGAAATGCTCTGGTTGACTTTGACCTGCTGGATGAAAAGGGAATTAATCCATGGACAGATGTTCTGACAGAAGAACAGTTCAGAAGAAATTTTGCAAATACACGCCATGTATTTACAGGCATCGATTACATTGAATATTATTCAGAACTAATCCGTGAAAGCGGTGCAGAAGTTGAAGTTATATTTTCGAACAATCCCGCAAGCATTCTGGAATATACTGACAGCATTATAACATGTGACATTCACACAAGAAACAGGAGCAAGAGATTGTTAAGGGCTGCAGGAGCCAAGAAAGTGTATGGTCTTGACGACATTCTCACTTCTTCCGTTAACGGAAGCGGTTATAATGAAAACTACGGATTGCTGGGTTCAAACAAGGCTAAGGAAGATACAGTGAAACTTTTCCCGAGAAACTGCAGGGAACTTGTTATTGACATTCAAGACAAACTTTTTGAAATTTCGGGCAAGAAAATTGAAGTGATGGTATACGGAGACGGAGCATTCAAGGACCCAGTGGGCAAAATATGGGAACTTGCAGACCCAGTAGTGTCACCGGGATATACAGATGGTCTAATAGGTACACCAAACGAACTGAAACTCAAATATCTGGCAGACAATCAGTTCTCCCACCTTAAAGGTGACGAGCTTAGAAGCGAAATATCAAAATACATTGAAAATAAAAAAAGCGACCTGAAAGACAGCATGGAGTCTCAGGGAACAACACCAAGAAGGCTCACAGACCTAATAGGTTCATTGTGCGACCTGACTTCAGGAAGTGGAGATAAAGGCACACCAATCATATACATACAGGGATATTTTGACAACTACTCAAAATAATTTCGGATTCTGATGCAATATTCATGAACAATGTGTAATAAAGTTATTTCTTATTAAATAAAATATCCCCCGATATTGATGTGACCCCAATAAGTTAGACT
>DIWF01000034.1 GCA_002422545.1 Firmicutes bacterium UBA6113
CTGGCAACAGGAAGAATTCCTGAAAAAATAGGAAACAGATACGAATCTGCATATCCTTATGATTCATTCAAGGCAAAAGACGGCGATGTTATCATAGCATGTGGCAACGACAAGCTGTATAAACTATTGACAGAAGTAATGGAACAGCCTGAACTACTGACGGATGAAAGATTTGCAACTAATGCACTGAGGGTTAAAAATCATGCTGAGTTAAAACCACTCATTGAAGTTTGGTCTTCTCAGCATACAATTGATGAAGTAGTAGAAAGCCTGCTTGATGTAGGAGTTCCTTCATCGCCAATAAACACAATTGACAGGGTTGTAAAGGATCCTCACATTGCAGGTGCAAGAGAAATGTTTGTGGAAGTTGAACATCCAGTAGCAGGTAAAACAACATTGACAGGAGACCACATCAAGTTCAGCGACAAAAAAGCTGAAATAAGAACTCCGGCCCCAACATTGGGACAGCATAATTTTGACGTTTATGAAAGCTTTGTTGGATTAAGCGAAGAAATAATCAAAGAGTACATTGAAAAAGGAGTATTCTAAATGTTATGAAAAGTAAGTAAAAAGGATTCAAAGCAATATAAAACAAAAGATATGAAAAAAATAAAACCAGCATATTATGATTGATATGCTGGTTTTTTATTGCTATAATGTTTAAGCTATGCACTGATGTTTAAAATGTAAAATAATGGGTAGATTATAATAAATACTATGGCTATGCTGTCGCTTATTATTTCTTAAAAATTCAAAGTGGATGTGAAAAATTTGAAAAAACGAAATTTTACTGATGACACATCAAAACTCAATAATCCATCAACCAAAATTATTGAATCTGTTAAAGGTATTAATCCAAAAAAAGAAGCTTTAAAAATCGTAATAAATTACGGTATTTTTGGTTTGTTATGGATTTTTCTTTCGGATAAGATTCTTGAAATATTTACCGACAATATAGAGTCCTACAAAACCATTCAGATTTATAAGGGATGGTTGTTTGTTCTCATAACCATGATTATGTTTTTTGTCCTAATATCAGAAAAGACAAGAAGCATAAAAAATGCCACAGACAGGGCATTCAAGGCATATGAGGATCTTGAGACTTCCAACCATGAACAGTATGTACTGGAAAAAGAACTTAACTATCAGAAGGATCTTATTCAAAACATAAATGAAGAAGCCCCTGTAATTATTGTCATATGGGATGAGGATGGGAAAATATTAAAGACAAATTCTTTTTGCAACAAGACTTTCGGCTATGATGAAGAGGAATTATTAGGAAAAATATGGGTTGACTTCTTTGAAGTATCACATAACAAGCAGAAGGTAAATTTTATTTTCCAGGAAATAATACAAAATGGCGGACTCAGGGAATATGAAATCAATTTTGCTGCAAAAACAGGCAGAAAGTTGGATATACTCTGGAGCAACAAAGCAATAAAAACAGACAGCGGCAAAAAAGTGATTGTGTCCATAGGCATGGACATTACAGAAAGAAAAAAATACGAAGAAAAAATCAGACACTTGGCATATCATGACTCACTTACAGGATTGCCAAACAGAGATATGTTTGCAAATGAAATTGAATGTTTGATAGAAAGCAAAAATCTGGACAAGTTTGCTATAGTATTTCTTGATATTGATAATTTTAAATATGTCAATGACACCATGGGGCATATTATTGGAGACGAACTGTTAAAGTATATTGCCGGTAAACTCACTTCATCTCTTTCATCGCCAGACTTAGCTGCCAGACTAGGAGGTGATGAGTTTGGTTTGCTAATAAAAAATTTTGGCACAGAAGAAATACTCATGAAAAAATTAGAAAAATTGCAAAGGGACTTGGGCAATACTTGGCATTCAGGAATAAGGGAATTTTTTATTTCCATGAGCATGGGGTCAGCCATTTACCCGGATGACGGGTGCGATGGAGGTGCACTTCTTAAGAAGTCTGACATTGCAATGAACGTAGCAAAAAAAGAAGGAAAGAACAAGGTTCTTTTATACAAAGAAAATATTCATGAAGACATAATGTGGCATATAAACATGTCGAACAAACTGCAGAAGGCTTTGGACAACAAGGAATTTGAGCTTTATTATCAGCCACAGATTGAACTTTCTTCAGGCAGGATAGTATCCCTTGAAGCATTGGTCAGGTGGAATCATCCAACTGAAGGGTTCATACCTCCTTCTGACTTCATTCCTGTTGCAGAAGAAACAGGGCAGATATATGTTCTTGAACAGAGGATTTTCAGAAACGCTCTTATTCAAAAACAAAAGTGGGAACAAGAAGGATACTCAGATATAATTATGTCATTGAACTTATCCAGCAAGACACTCATAAGCAGCAAGAACTTCAAGTTCATAGAATCCATTTTATCTGAATTTGACGTTGATTATACAAGGCTGGTTGTTGAAATCACAGAAACTGCAGCCATATCCAATGTAGATCTAGCAATTGAGCGGCTTAACATATTAAAGAACATGGGACTTAAAATTGCACTTGATGATTTTGGCACAGGGTATTCATCAATCACGTATTTAAAACAGCTTCCCATCGACATCATAAAACTTGATAAAAGTTATGTAAGGTCTGTTTCCAGCGGAAACCGTGACATTTCAATCGTTAAATTCATTTTATCTCTTGCCGGAGACCTGAATCTGACGGTCGTTGCAGAAGGAATTGAAACAAGCAGACAGCTGGAATATTTTAAAAATATCAACTGCCACATGGGACAGGGATATTTCATAAGCGTTCCTCTGCCTGCAGAAACAATCACTGAAATGCTTTGCAATAACTCATAAGGTACTAATGAAATAATAAATGATTAAAGCCTGATAAAATTCAGGTTTTTTTGTTGTGCATAGCCAATTAATCTAAAAAAATATAAATTTCAATTTTATTACACTCAATACACACATTTCCAACACAAAGCAAGTCTATATTTTTAATATAGTGAAATTTAGGAGGACATAAATGAACGAAGAAAAGAATTTTAAGAAATTCAAACTGCCTAAAATCGGAAAAATAAAACTGACAAAAAAGAAAATAGCAATACTTCTTGCAGTTGTTGCAGGAATTGCAGGAGCTTTGTTTGGATACAATGCACTTTTTAGTAAGGAAGAAACTGAGTCAATAAACACAGCAACTGTAACAAAAGGAGATTTGACTGTTTCAATAGAAGGTTCCGGGGCTATAGAAGCAATGGAGATGTATGAAATTACATCACTTGCAACAGGAGACATATTGCAGTCTGATTTTGAGGAAGGCCAGGAAGTGAAAAAAGGAGATTTGCTTTATGTAATAGATACGAAAGACATTGACAACACAATTGAAAAAGCAAAGGTTTCACTTGAAAAGCAACAGCTTTCACACAATCAGACACTTGAGGAATATGCAGGGCTTTCAGTAGAAGCTCCCATATCCGGAGTAATTACACAGTGCTATGTAAAGGCGGGCGATTCCGTACAAAACGGAACTTCAATTGCTGACATCATAAACAATGAATACATGCTGCTTGAAGTGCCCTTTAACTCTGCAGATACTGCAAATATAAATGTTGGTGATGTGGCAGACATCATTCTTGAAAATTCTTTTTATGAAACAACAGGAACAGTTCAATATGTTTCATCAGGGGAAATAATAACTGATTCCGGAGCCACTGTTTCAACAGTTAAAATCAAGGTTAAAAATCCAGGCTCAATTACAACTGAAGACAAGGCAACTGCCATTGTAAACAATGTTGCCTGCAACTCTTCTGGAACATTTGGCTACTTGCAGCAAAAAACAATTAAATCTGAAACATCAGGAGATGTTGTAAGCGTAAATTACACAACAGGAGACAACGTCAGAGCCGGAAATGTGATAGTGAATCTTAAAAGCGACAGCGCTGAAGTAACACTGAAGACAAGTGAACTGTCACTTTCTGATTCCGAGCTGTCATTGCAGAACACATATGACAAACTGGAAGATTACAACATAACTTCGCCAATTGATGGAACCGTAATTGAAAAAACATCAAAGGCAGGAGATACCCTTGATTCGGATTCAAACAGCACTGTAATGGCAGTCGTGGCAGATTTGTCAAATTTGAAATTTGAAATAGATGTGGATGAACTGGACATAGGGAAAATAGAAGTGGGCCAGTCTGTTGAAGTTACAGCCGATTCCCTGGAAGGAAAAGTTTTTGAAGGCACAATTGACAACATAAGCAAAATAGGGACTAATTCAAACGGTGTCGCATACTATCCGGTAACTGTTGTCATGGAATATTCAGAGGACCTTATGATTGGAATGAACGTGGATGCAAAAATAGTTATTGAGTCAAAGGAAGATGTGCTGATGATTCCTGCGTCTGCGTTGAACAGAGGAAACAGAGTGCTCGTTGAAGACAAAGATGGCTCCAAATCTGTAAAACAGGATGAAAATTCAAAGAAAATGCCTGGAATGGACAATATTCCTGATGGATATACATATGTTACGGTGGAAATAGGAATAAGCAATACGGATTATGTGGAGATAACAAATGGTCTTGAAGAAGGAGACATAATAATAGTGCCTACTGAAACAACAACCACAACAACTCAGCAGATGATGCCGGGAATAGAAGGAGCAATGCCTGGAGGACAAATGCCAACAGGTGGAGCACCCACAGGAAGATCAACAAGCGGAGGCGGAGCGCCTGGAGGTTTTTAAATTGGAGGCCATAAATGATTGATTTAATAGACATATATAAAATTTACCTGGTTGGTGATACACAAATCAGAGCCCTCGATGGAATTAATTTGCACATTGACGAAAAAGAGTTTGTGGCCATAGTAGGTCAGTCAGGCTCAGGAAAATCAACATGCATGAACATGGTAGGATGTCTTGATATTCCAACTTCAGGCAAATACATCTTAAATGGCAGTGATGTGAGCAAATTAAACGAGGATGAGCTTTCTGAAATACGAAATCTTACATTGGGATTCATATTTCAGCAGTACAATTTGATTTCAAAACTAAATGTGTTTGAAAATGTTGAACTTCCCCTCATATACAGAGGTATAGAAAAACATGACAGACAGAGAATGGTTGAAGAGTCATTGTCCCGCGTGGGACTCTTAAACAGAATTTACAACATGCCTTCGCAGCTCTCAGGAGGACAGCAGCAAAGAGTTTCAATAGCTAGAGCATTGTCGGGAAATCCTCCGGTTATTCTTGCAGATGAACCTACAGGTGCCCTGGACTCCAAAACAGGACAGGAAGTTCTGGAACTTCTAAAGCAGATAAATGAAGAAGGAAGCACTATTGTTCTCATAACACATGACAACTCCATTGCCCATCAGGCAAAACGAATTGTCAGGCTTCATGATGGAATCATAACAGAGGATACTGCATTGGAGGTTGTGAAAAATGAACTTTAAACAATCTTTCAACATGGCAATAAAAAGCCTTCTGGGAAGCAAGATGCGCTCATTCCTGACCATGCTTGGTATCATCATAGGTGTGGCATCTGTAATAATCTTGGTGAGTTTAATAAGCGGAATGGCAGCAGACATGTCGGCAAGTTTTGAGAGCATGGGTACGAATCTTATATCTGTTAGCATCAGGGGAAGAGGAGGAAACATAACCATAGACCCTGACGACATGCAGGAGCTTGTGGATGAAAATTCTGAAGTGCTTGCTTATGTCACTCCTCTTGTAAACATTCAAAGCGCTACAGTCAAATATGAAACAGAAAACATTACAACCACATGCACAGGCTGCAATGAATTTTATCCGGATATTAAAAACAGCGATACATCTATGGGAAGATTTATTACATATCTGGATGTTGAAAAAAGGCAAAAGGTGTGCGTTGTTGGCTCATACATCGTCCAGGAGCTGTTTGGAGGAGCCTCTCCCATAGGTGAACAAATAAAGATTAACGGTTCATCCTTCACGGTAGTGGGAGTTCTGGAAGAAAAGGCTGATTCTGTGGAAGGCAGCGACGATGATGTGGTTATGATTCCTTACACCACAGCAGCAAGACTTTCATTCATGGGCAGAGTGAGCAGCTATTCATTCAGCGCAGCATCAACAGAAACAGTTGAAGATGCAATGACAGCAATAAACAAGCAAATGGGAAAATATTTTTCAAGTTCAGACTATTACAGCGTATTCAGCGCATCCCAGGCTCTGGACCAGGTAAATGAAATGATGGGAACAGTAACTCTTGTACTTGTAGGCGTTGCAGCCATATCACTTCTGGTTGGAGGAATAGGAATCATGAACATAATGCTTGTTTCTGTGACTGAAAGAACAAGAGAAATAGGCATAAGAAAATCTCTTGGAGCAAAAAGACGGGATATTATGAGCCAGTTTGTTGTTGAAGCTGCAACCACAAGTTCATCAGGAGGCATAATAGGAATAGTGCTTGGACTTTTTTCATCGTACCTGGTGGGCTCTCTTCTCGAGATGACCGTCAAGCCGTCCATGGGAGCTGTAATAGTAGCATTTTCCGTTTCTGTGGCCATTGGTATAACATTTGGATATTTTCCTGCAAACAAGGCGGCAAAAATGAACCCTATAGATGCCTTAAGACACGACTAAATAAATTGTTTTAACAATTTATTTAACATAAATATAGGGCAATAACTGTATATCTAATATGAAAGGAATTATAAAATGAAAAAAGTATTGGCAGTTGCGTTAATAATACTGACGCTTGCATCAACTTTCA
Source organism: Firmicutes bacterium UBA6113 (assembly GCA_002422545.1). Taxonomy (GTDB): domain Bacteria; phylum Bacillota; class Clostridia; order Tissierellales; family Sedimentibacteraceae; genus Sedimentibacter. The sequence continues at coordinate 6,705 of DIWF01000034.1, forward strand.
CCCCAGCAAATGCCTTGGAAGTTTCCAGCGAAGAAATTGCTGAAGTAATGGAGTCCCTTGGAATAATGAACGGTTATCCGGACGGGAATCTTCATCTTGGGGATAAGCTTACTAGGGCACAATTTGCAAAAATTATAATAAATGCTTCGGCATATAAAAACACCGTGTCATCAAGATCTACCACTTCTCCTTTTCGGGATGTTCAATATTCAAGCTGGGCAGCACCATATGTGAGTGTGGCTGTTTCAAACGGGCTCATAAAGGGTTATCCTGATGCAACATTTAAGCCGGATAAAAATGTTACACTTGAAGAAGCGGTTACAGTTGCATTGACTCTCATGGGATACACAAGCAGCGATTTTGGTTCTTCATGGCCCTACGGACAGTTAAGTGCAGCATCAAACATTGGCTTAACAAAAAATGTTTCGGCATCGGCAGGTACTGAAATAACAAGACAGGACGCCATGAGAATTGCCTACAACATGCTTAACAGCAATACAAAGTCAGGAACAAGCTACATTGATTCAACAGGATACAGTCTGCTTGAAGATGTTATATTAATTGCAACTTCAAATGAGGATCCATCCATTGGTGCCGGAAAAGTATCCACATCAGAAGGAACTTACAAAGTGGCTGATACATTCAATCAAGACAGTGTAGGAAAAAAAGGAAACGCAATTTTAAACATTAACGATGAGATAATATGCTTCATGCCTTCAAGCCAGCAGGTTGAAACTTTCACGGCTTATGCTGCCCTTGAAAATGACATAATAGTTGCAACTGAAGGTGGATACACAGAAGCCTTGGGACTTGGTTCGGGAACAACTGTGTATGTTGATGGTACTAAAACAACCGTAGCAAATGCTGTTTCAAACATAAGCGTCGGAGACATAGTAAAGGTTTCAAAGATAAACGGAAACATAGATTTTGTTGTAATATCAGGAAACACTCTTGCAGGTCCTGTTACTGCAGTTGGTTCAGACTGGGTTAACTTGTTCAGTACGGATGTATCAGGTGCTACTTTATTAAGAAACGGAAACAAGGCAACTGTAACAGACATCAACACAAATGACATTTTGTATTATTCAGATTCATTAAATACAATATGGGCATACAACAAAAAAATCACAGGTGTTTATGAAAGTGCATATCCGAACCAGGATCAGCCTTCTCAAATAACTGTTTCAGGTATTGATTATTCACTGGAAACAGTCACAGCATTCAACAAACTTTGTTCAAAGGGAACATTTGACATAGGAGACAGCGTGACTCTTCTTCTGGGAAAGGACGGAAGAGTTGCCGACGTAGTGTCTCCAACAGAATCGAAGGCTGAAGTTGTGGGCTATATGACTGAAAGCGGAACAAAGGATGTCACGAATTCATCAGGCTACACATATTCTGTCAGCTACATAAAGATTGTGACAACAGACAAAGATGAGCTTGAATATGAAGCATACAGGGATTATTCAAGTAAAATAAACAACGTTGTGAAGGTTAAATTTACCGACGGACTTGCAACAATAACAACATTAAGCAGCTCTTCACTAAGCGGAATATTTGACTGGGACAACAAAAAGCTTGGCAGCACTAAACTGGCAGGAGACGTTAAAATAATGGATGTGGGTGCCATTGATTCTGATTTGTCAAGTCAATATGAGATCATCTTCCCACAGCGCCTTGACAACGTGAAAATATCAAGTTCTGATGTTATGTACTACAGCAAGAATGCAAACGGGGAAATAGACAATTTGATTCTTCAAAATGTAACTGGAGATGCGTTGGAATACGGCATCGTTACAAATGCAGAAGTAACAGAAGCTGAAGACAGCACATCATCTGTGTACAAATTCAACATCGGCGGAAGCATTCTCACTCTTAACAAAAGCAACGGTTCATACACAAGCATTTCTTCAGGAGATCCTGCAGCCTTTGAAGTAAGCGGTGGAACGGTTGTTTCCATAAAAAAATTATCTGAAGTTTCAGCAAAAATCACAGATATAAACGGTGTTCAGATTGAAACCTCATCTGGAACATATTTGCTTAGCAGCAATGTGGTTGTATATGAAAAGAGTTATTCAGGAAGTGGGTACAAGGTGCTGCCGCTTTCAGAAATCCTTGAGTCAGAAAACTACACATTGAAGGCATACTACGACAAGGCTGAGGTTAATGGAGGAAGAATAAGGATAATAATAGCAACTGAAAAATAATAAAGGCGCGAAGGATACTTCGCGTTTTTACATTTTAATCATGTAATTAACCGTTTATATTCAGGAACTAATATGATATAATCAGACATAATACTTATAGGAGTTAATATGACTGAACATTTCAAATTTTATCAAAATTCACAGTGCGAATACTTCCCATGTCACAAGACTGAAGACAAGGAAAATTTCAACTGCCTTTTTTGCTATTGCCCCTTGTACATGCTTAAGGGAGAATGCGGAGGAAATTACATAAAGAATCACGGCATCAAAGATTGTTCGAAATGCCTTGTGCCTCATGGAAAGGGAAGCTATGAAAGAATAATGTCCAAGATGAAAGATGTAATAAAAAAAGGCAGCGATTTTTAATTGTTAAAATAAAAATATGAAATATAACATGCTTGCATGTTGTATTTATGTTGAACAAATGTACCGTTTTAATTATAATAATATAATAATTGCATTTTTTATTTTAAATAACTGAGGCAGAATTATGGAACTAATGAAAAACTTATTCAACAATAAAGGTTATATAGACGGTATTACAATAATTGACTTAAAAGGTGAAATACTTTTTACAGCTAAATTCAACAACAAGCTTAATCAAGGCGCAGATGAAAACTATGAGGTTGTAGGAAAGAAGTTTCTGGAAGTGTATGAAAATTTGGATGAAAAGTCCAGCACAACATATCAGTCCATGATACATGGAGTTCCTTTTTATGTGGAGAACCAGTCTTTAAAAGCAACCGGAACCATGCCCATAAAAATAACGTCTCTATCCATACCAATCAAGTCAGACAGCAAAATAGTGGGAGCCATAGATTTATCAGTGCGGGAATATGATGAGCTGAAAAAAGATGAAATTGAAATTGATACTGAGCTTTATGAAAAGAGCAGGAGAGCAAAAATTGACGCTTCCACATTTGAAAGACACCACATGGATAAGCTTGAATCAAAAGAAAATCAAGCAAGCTATGTTACGGAAAACATCATAACAAACAACAAAAGGATGAATGAGCTTAAGGATTATATAAAAGTTGCAGCAGGCTGTAGCCTTCCAACACTAATATGCGGAGAGACCGGAACCGGAAAGGAGCTTTTTGCCCAAGCCATCCACAATGAAAGCAACAGAAAAAACAAGCCCTTTATCTCGCAAAACTGTGCTGCCATACCTGACAATCTGCTTGAAAGCATATTGTTCGGAACATCTAAGGGGGCATTTACTGGGGCTGTTGACAATGCCGGTTTGCTGGAACTGGCTGAGGGAGGCACTATTTTTCTTGATGAGATAAACTCAATGCCTGCTCATCTCCAGTCAAAACTATTAAGGGTACTGCAGGACGGAACATTCAGAAGTATCGGTTCCAAAGAAATAAAGACTGTGGACGTGAAAGTTATAGCCGCCAGCAATGAAGACCCGTTAAAAGCAATAGATCTAGGAACCATGCGAAAAGATATTTATTACAGATTAAGCGCCATTAGCTTCAGCATACCTCCCCTCCGGGAGAGAAAAGATGATATACCTCTTTTGACAAGCTACATTATTTCAAAGTACAACAAGGTGTTCGGGAAAAACATCAAGTTTGTATCAAACAAGCTTTATGAGAAACTTAATCAATACGACTGGCCAGGTAATGTGAGAGAGCTGGAAAATATATTGATTTACGGTCTTAGCATGGTTGACGGATCAAGCGAAAGCCTTAAGTTTTCAGATATAGAGCTTAAATTTAACCAGTTGATTAATTTGAACACTGAATCTCAGCTTAACATAGAACCTCTGGAGTCAATGGTAGAAAAATATGAAAAATCAATTATAGAAAGAGTGCTACAGAGTACAGATTATAATGTTTCAAAAGCATGCAAAATTTTGAACATTCCAAGGCAGACTCTTCAAAGGAAAGCTAAGAAGTTTAAGATTATATAACTTATTGCCCGCAAATGAGCAGAACACTGCTCAAATGTGGGCAATATTGATGTGCGAGCAGGGGGATAAATTTAAAACTGAACAAAAAAACATTGAATTTCCAACATCTGAATATTTCTGTTCCGTTGGCATGAATAATGCAGAAATAAGGACAGAATAATTTAAAGGAGGAAATATTTTGATTTTTGGAGTATTGAAAGACATAAAAAATGGCGAATTCAGAGTTATAGCAACTCCATCAGAAGTAGCAAGCATAGTTGAAGACGGTCACAAGGTTCTCGTGCAGAAGGACGCAGGTATGAAAGCCGGGTTCCTGAACGAAGAATATGTGAAGGTCGGTGCTGAACTGGTTGAAACCATGGAAGAAATGTATTCAAGGTGTGATTTTCTTGCAAAAGTAAAAGAAATTGAACCACCTGAATTTGAACTTCTCAGGGAAAATCAGATTATATTCACATGCATCCATCCGGCTGCACACAAGGAAGAAGTGCAGGCGCTGCTGGATAAAAAAGTGATTGCTTTCACTGCTGAGGATTCACACCGTTACGGTTCTCCTAACTGCGAAGCAGCAGGAAAACAGGGAGCACTCATGGGACTTGAATCTCTTTTATCCATAAACGGTGGCAGCGGTAAGTTTGTAAGCGGACTTGCAGGAGCACCGGGAATCAAGGTGCTGATTCTAGGAGGAGGAATTGTAGGTAAAAATGCTTTACAGGTTCTTCAGTCTCTTGGAGCGTGGGTTACCGTTATGGATGTTAACATTGCAACATTAAGAGAAATAGGCAAAATGTACGACGAAAAAGTTAACACTATGATTTCTACAAAGCACAACATCAAAAAACTGCTGCCTGAAACAGATTTGGTTATCAACTGCGTGAAGTGGCCAAAAGGCAGCAAGGAATTCCTGATTGACAGGGAAATGGTTAAATCAATGCCAAGAGGTTCTGTCATAGTTGACATAAGCAATGACTACGGCGTTATTGAAACATTCCATGAAACAACTCATGAAGACCCAAGATATGTGGAAGAAGGCGTTGTGCATTACTGTGTAAGCAATATTCCGGGAGCAATAGCAAATTCAACTACTGTTGCATATGCAGCATCAATTTTGCCGCACCTAAGGAACATTATGAACCTGGGAATAGAAAAAGCATGCGTTAAGGATGGATATTTAAGAAGAAGCATGACAGCTTACAAAGGATATCTGACACATGAAGAAACAAGCGCACTGCAGGGAAGACCTTGGATAAGACCAGAAGATGTTTTGAAAATAGCTGATGAAAATCTGGATCCGGCACCGTCTGCAACAGTTTCAAGATCAAACAATAAAATTACCCTTTAGGAGGAAGAGATGGAACAAGTAGTAAATATGGGTTTTATATCGATAATACCGTCCCTTTTGGCAATAGCTCTTGCTTTTGCAACAAGAAATACGGTTGTTTCTCTAGGATTTGCATGCATACTGGGTACTTTCCTTGCAGGCCAGGGAATAATGGGATTTCCTACATTATTAAAAACCAGCCTTGGCACAACAAGTTTTGCATGGGTAATGCTTTTAAACACTTTTATTGCAATATTAGTGGCTTTTTTTCAAAAAACAGGAGCAATTCAAGGATTTTCGCAATATATACAAAATAAGAACTTAAGCAGACGCGCAGTGCAGCTTTTGGCATGGCTGTTGGGAATGTTTGTTTATTTCAGCGATTCGTTCAGCCCTTTGTTCGTTGGAACAACAATGAGAAGCATTTCTGACAAAGCAAAAGTTTCCAGAGAAAAATTGTCGTACATAGCAGATTCAGGAGCGGCTCCTGTAAGTGTACTGGTTCCCATAACAGGCTGGGCAGCATATCTTAGCGGTCTGGCTGTAGGTATCGGAGCAATTGCTACTCAGGAAGATGCCATGAAATTATTCATAAAAGCTGTTCCATTCAACTTCTATGCATTGATTACTGTTGTTTTCGTAGGATTGATATCAGGGGGCATAATAAAAGACTTCGGGCCGATGAAAAAGGCTGAAGACAGAGCAATAAAAGAAGGAAAGGTTTTAAGAGACGGAGCGGATCCTTTAATAGGAAAGGAACTCACCGAAATGGAAGCTTATCCTGGAATAGAGCAAAGAGTGTTTCTGAACTTTATACTTCCTGTAATAATGATAATGACAATAGCTATTGGAACATATATCAAGCTAAAGTCTGCAAAGACAATGGAAGCATTCCTTTTCGTAATGATTTTCATGGGAATTAGCATGTTCATACAGGGTATTCCTTTCAAGGAAATCATGCACACAATGACTGACGGTGTAAAAGGCGCTGTCCCAGCAATCATGATACTTGCATTGGCTTATTCAATTAATGCCCTGAGCAAGCAAATGGGAACAGCAAATTACATCATTTCAATAAGCGAAGGTTTTCTGAGCCCTCAGCTTCTTCCTGCCATAATATTTTTGATTGCATCTGTAATGTCATTTGCAACAGGAACTTCATGGGGAACATTTGCAATCTGCATGCCTATAGCATTGCCGCTTGCTTTCAGTTTTACAGGTGGAGCTGCAACAACACTGGTTGTGGCATGCTTTGCTGCAGTAGCAGGAGGCGGAGTTTTCGGAGATCACTGTTCACCTTTGTCTGACACTACAATACTAGCTTCAACAGGTTCTGCTGCAGACCACATAGACCATGTAAAAACTCAGCTGCCCTACGCATTAATTTGCGGCTCACTGGCTTTGGCGGCATACCTGGTTATAGGATTTACAAGCATATAAAAAAACAAAAACATCGTTGAATTTCAGCGATGTTTTTTTATCTATTTAAAAAAGTAAAACAGCAATAGGTGCAGAGGATAGGCTGCGTAAAACATAATCTGCAGAAACTTGTTTTTAAGCCCCGGCTCTCCGTTGTAAAAATATATCAGAGGAAGGGCAAGAAGAGAAAACTGCTGCAGAGGTGATGACATGAGGTTTGTGAACAACATGATGACCGCCATGTATAAGATTTGTCTTTTTTTAGAAAAATCTCTGGTAAAATAAAATGACAATATGTAAATAACTCCCATTATGCTATAGTCAACAAAAAGAAACATTGCTAAAATTCCAGCTGCCGCAATTACGAGGTTTTTATTGAAACTATATTTTCTTTCCTTTTTTTCAAGGAAATAAATTGCAGCAAGTCCTATGAACAATGTGAAAAAAATGTTCTGGTGAGTAAATCCAACTTTTCCGTAAAAGGCCAAATCGAACGGAATTTCTGAAATAAGGGCAAACAATAACAGTCTTTTGCCGTATTTTTTCACATCACCTGTGTGAAAGTAACCTTCCACAAGAAGAAAGCAATAAACAGGAAATGCAATCCTCCCTATGATTCTGTAAATATTTTCTCCGCTTTGAAAAATTGCACCGTAATGGTCAATTATCATTGTTGCAAGAGCTACTGTCTTCAAGAATAAAACATTCATTTTTATCTCCAGTAATAAATTAATAATTAATTATAGCATTGCATTTTACAAGCTGCAATAATAATGTATTTCTGCGGAAATATTGTTTGAAGTGGGGATGTCAGTATAGTATAATTCAGTTAATCCAACAACAATAAAGGCATAAAGAAGAGGATAAAAATGAATATTAGAGAAATTCTTTACAGACTTGTTCAAGTTCAAAGCGATACGGGAAGCGTAAAAGAAAATGACATGGCACAGTGCATTTATGACATTATAAAAGAAGATGAATATTTCAGAAAAAATCCGGATCTTTGCGGCATGTACGAAAATGACGACTTTTTGGGAAGGACTGTGGTGTGGGCTCTAAGACGTGGTACCACTGACAAAACAATAGTGCTGTCAGGACATTACGATGCTGTTGAAATAGAATCATACGGCACTTTAAAGAGTTATGCACTAAATCCTGACGAACTAAAGAAAAAGCTTAATGACTTGAACCTGCACGATGATGCTAAAAATGATCTGAAAGACAGTAACTGGCTTTTCGGCAGAGGAACATGTGATATGAAGGCAGGAATAGCCATAGACATTGCCGGTGTCCTTGAAGAAATAAACGAGGTTGTGAATGTTTTGTTTGTGGGCGTTCACGACGAGGAAAATCTGTCTGCTGGCATGAGGCAGTCAACAAGACTGTTAAGCGGACTTAAGGACAAGTATAATCTTGATTACAAGCTGGTTGTAATCACAGAGCCTCACGGAAGGAAAAAGTCTGACACGTTCAAAATTTCGTTGGGTTCTGTTGGAAAAATAATGCCACTGATTGTTGCCAAGGGAAAAATAGCCCATTCAAGCGATGTGATGGAAGGCTTGAACTCAACTGCAATAATGGCAGAGATAATTTCAAACATGGAGCTTAACACTGATTTATGTTCAACAGACAGAAATATGACAACTCCTCCTCCAACTGTCCTATATGCCAGGGACATGAAGGAAACATATGATGTATCAATACCGGAATATAGCTCGGTGTTTTTGAATTATCAGTTTTTAAAGAGCAAGACTCCTGAAAAAATAATTGATGAAGTTAAAGACATGTGCTTAAAGTCAATGAGAACTGTAATTGACAAGTACAACAGTGCATATGACATTTTAAATGAAAACTACAGCCTTAAGGGAAATAATAAAAGAAATTTCAGGCCCTTCGTTTACACATTCGAAGAAATTGAAAAAATTGCCTCAGAAATCAATGACAATTACATAACACTGAAGAAGGAATTAGTTGAAAACATTAACACACTCGTAAGAAACAATGAAATATCCATGCAGGATGCTGGAATTCTAATAGTAAAAAGGACAATTGAACTTTCAGCCATTACAGAACCTGTTGTTGTAGTAGGAATAATTCCTCCTTACTATCCTGCAGTTAACAACAGCTATCTTTCAAACAACAATGAGATGTTTGAAAACACAATTGAAAAGGTGCTTGCTGAACATTATGGGTTGAAACTAGAAAAGGAAAGCTATTTCATGGGAATTAGCGATGGCAGCTACACATCATGCACAAACAGAATGGGCGAAGAAGAAGTTATGGCTAACATGGTCACTCCCAAAGAAATTTACGACATTCCATTTGATTATGTTGAAAATATTTCTGCTCCTGTTATAGTGCTTGGTCCATGGGGAAAGGAATACCATACAATTTGTGAAAGAGTATATATGCCTGATGTTGAAAAAACAGTTCCTGAATTGATAAGAATACTGATTAACACAATTTAGTAAAAGGACAGCTTCCAATGGAAGCTGTCCTTTTACTATAATTGATAAAATTTTAATATATTGTAATATTTTTCTTTATGAAATATAATTTATATAACAATTTAGGAAGGGGAACGACTATGATTCAATTGGCATCCGTAATAATATCATTTTTATTGATTCCAGTTCTGGGCAGGACGAAACTTAAGCTGAGCTATATACTATTGATTTCGGCAGGTGTTTTGGCCTTTATTTCAGGAATAGGATTTGAAGGAACAGCACAATCAATAGCCGAGGTTTTTAAAGGATCATCATTGAGCACTGTGCTTACCATACTCATGGTGAGTGTTCTTGGGGGTCTTATGAAACACTACAAGACTCTTGACAAAATAGTAGAAACAATTTTGCTAATAGTTAGCAGTAAAAAAATAATTCTTATGATAATACCTGCTCTAATTGGTATTCTTATCATACCCGGAGGAGCATTGTTGTCTGCACCATTTATAAATAATTTAGGTGAGGAGATGAATATTGCTCCGCCGAAGCGAGCTGCCATAAATCTTGTATTCAGGCACGTCGCCATGTTTTTGCTGCCGTTTTCAACCGGACTGTTGGTAATTGCAAGTTCAATGCCTGAAATAAACATTACAAAACTGGTTATATTCAATCTCGCATATGTTGTGCCGGTGTTTTTTGTTGGATATTTGCTTTACATAAAAAATATTGAATCTGAAAAGTCAACCCATAAAAAAAATGCAGGCAAGAACTTTTTAAAACTTCTTTTATACACATCTCCAATTACAATTTGCGTAATATTGAATGCTTTAACAGGACTGCCTTTTTATATTACTATGATTGCAAGTGTTGTCTGCGTTTATTTTCTAAGCGATAAAAAAGAATTTATGAAAATAACCATGAAGTCTGTCAACTGGCATACAGTGCTTATGGTTGCAGTAATATTACTGCTAAAAGAAATGATTTTGAAAATGGATGATCTTTTGCTTATTTTCGGCAACTTGTTTAAACAAAGCAACAGCACATTTTCTGTTTTGGTAATATTTCTTGTTTCATCTGTGTTCTTTGGAATCATAACGGGTAACCAAACAGCTGCTCTGGCTATAATACTTCCCATGATTTCGCAGCTGGATGTTACCGGCAACATGCTGTACATTTATGTTTATTTTGCTTTTGCAAGTGCATTTATAGGATATTTTTTTTCACCCATTCATCTTTGCCAAGCTTTTACTATTCAACTCATGAATGTGACAACATTTGAACTTTACAAAGAATACAGGTACTACCTCTTATTTTCTCTCATTGTGCTTTTCAGCTCAGCATTTATACTGACCGCAATATTAGCATAAATTAATCTGTACTGCTAAAAAATATCAAATCTGGATATTTACAGAGTATCAGTCTGTCGTATAATGAAAGTATCAAGGATTAGGAGGCTGTTATGAAAGAGAACTCAAAGAAATATTCAGTATATAAAATGGCGGTTGTGGGTCTAATGGCAGCGATGGTTTTTGTTGCCACGAATTTCAGGATTGAGATACCCACACCTCTTGGTAAGACTATGCTTCATCTCGGAAATGTCATGTGCATCTTAAGCGGACTTTTATTTGGAGGAACTGTGGGAGGGCTTGCTGCAGGTTTTGGCTCTGCCATATTCGACTTGTTTGACCCTGCTTTTGCTCCGGAATTCTGGATTACATTTATCATGAAATTTGCAATGGGTTATGTGGCCGGAAAAATTTCTCACATGGGAAACTACAACGGTGAGAATAAAAAAATAAATATAATTGCTGCAGTTATGGGAGCTGCATTATATGTAGCGCTGTATATATCTAAGACTATTATTCTTCAGTATGTTGTGCTGCAAAGCACCTGGGAAGCAGTGGCGGCAGTTGCAGGAACAAAGTTCATTGTTTCATCTGCAAATGCTGTAATAGCTGTAATAACTTCAATTGCTCTGTCTATGACCATAAAGCCTGCACTGAAATCAGCGGGAGTATTTGAAAAACTTGAAAGAAACATTTAATAAAACATGTTATATTTCAGAAATTTGATGACAACAAAAAAGGCAGCTCCCATTGCTGCCTTTTTCCAATTTTAAGAGGTGACTACTAAATTATGCGAGCATTTTTAGGATTGATGCCTTAGGCCTTACACCTACCATGCTGTTTACAACTTTTCCATTTTTCATTACTGCCAGTGTAGGAATGCTCATTATTCCAAATGCAGATGCAAGTTCTGGCTGCTCGTCAATGTTAATTTTTCCGACTTTTGCATGGGTTACTTCGCTGGCAATTTCTTCAACAACAGGTGAAACCATTTTGCACGGTGTGCACCATGAAGCCCAGAAGTCCAGCAATACAGTCTTATCTGAATTTAAAACTTCCTGTTCGAAGTTGTCTTTTGTGATCTTTATTGTACTCATATATTCCATCTCCTTGATTTATTATAAATTTATTTTATCACTTTATGAATATTTAACAGTGATTAAGTCACATGAAAAAAATTAAAAATAATTATTGAAAATGAAAAATTATGAAATTTACTTTTATCGGCAATACTACTATAATATAAGTACTTAAATTTATATTTATAAATGTAAGGAGACAATCATGAAAAAATTATTTTTGAAAACAGACGGGGGTTTAGTCCCCATTGATGAAAAAGTTGCCGAAAAATATGATTTGAAGGAAGGAACAAGATCTCCGTTCAACCGATTATGGATTGTTGATGAAAGCGGAAGAACAGGAGATGGAGTCAATGAAACATCAAGCCCTGGTGTAGATGAAATGCCTGCAGGTGAAGGGATTGAAGATGATGAGATTGTTGAATTTGAAGAAACGGGAGCAATAATGTCTCAATCAGAAATTATTGACTTTTCCCACGGAACCGATTCTGATATATGAGTAAAGGGCGCCTGAGCGCCCATTTTTTATATGGTAGGAAAGTTCTCTTTCCTATCATATAAAAACGAGGATTGCAAAGGACGGGACGTCCTTGCCGTTAATGGGGGTGCGGAGTCTAAAACGCGTATGCGTTTTAACGCCGAAGGGGGACATAGGTCCCCCTAGCGGAGTTGCGGAGCAACTTTTTTATGAGTTGTTTACTTTGCTGTCTCTGAAAATTAAAACCTTAGTGCCGTCTCCCAAAGTTTGTTCATCCATCTTCGTGCCATTGACAAAGGTTTCTCCGTTTTCATCAACTTTTATTTCAAGCTTCCTGTTGCCTGTTCCTATGGTGTATGCAGGATATTGTCCGTCGCCGTCTACATTGCTGTTAATGATTACAACATTGTCAACTACCACAGATGCATAGTTTAGAGATGTTGCGTCACCGCCGGCCCCTCCTGCACCTCCGTTGGCATCTCCACCTGAAGCAGTTATGCCATCTTCATTTTTCTGAGGTCTTGACTGCTGAAGCTGTTTAATCTGTTCAGTGCCAAGTGCAGCTTCTCCCTCGCCTAATGCATCAGGTACTGTAGGAATTTCAATGGCTGCTTCAATTTCATTAATAGCCACAGCTATAAGGCCGTATGCCTGTGAAGCACCTCCGCCTTCTCCGCCGTTGCCGCCGGCACCACCGGCACCTCCTGCAGATGTAGCTGTCTGGCTTATGGTAATTGTTGTGCTGATGTCAATTGTATTGTCGCTGTCAACATCCTCGATGCTTTGTACTACGTCTTCGTTTTCTTCATTTTCCGGATGTTTACAGCATTCATTGTTTCTTCTCCATGTACCCAAGGTTTCCTGAGTGCTGGGATTGTTATATTTTTTGTACATATTATCAAACTCCAAATTAATTTACAAGAATCAAGAATCTTGTACAATATTTTATGCACAACATAGTAATTGTGTACAATCATTAGAAAAATTTTTTAAAAATATAAAAATGATATTGACAATTGAACAGTTATTCAACTATAATAAAGATAACAGTTGAGCAACTATTCAACTAAAGAAAGCAGGTGATTGTTTGTCAAAAGATGAAATATTCTGTGACTGTGAAGTGATACACGCAGATGTTCTGGAAGAAGTTAAAACAAGAATGCCAATTGAAGAGGATCTTTATGATCTGTCTGATTTTTTCAAGGTTTTAGGAGATAGCACAAGGCTTAAGATAATATCTGCACTTGACGCTCATGAAATGTGTGTGTGCGACATAGCGGTTTTATTAAACATGACAAAGTCAGCAATTTCTCATCAGCTCAGGTATTTGAAGCAGGCAGATCTTGTGAAGTTCAGAAAAGAAGGTAAGGTAGTTTTCTATTCTCTTAAGGATGATCACGTAAAAGACATCTTTGAAATAGGAATGGAACATATTAAAGAAAAATAACACAAAAATTTGGAGGACGTTATGAAAAAGAAATTTATGCTTGAAGGCTTGGATTGTGCAAACTGCACAGCAAAAATCGAAAAGGAAGTTAATGCACTAAAGGGAGTGGAAAGTGCATCTGTTAGCTTTATGACCACTAAAATGATAATTGAAGGCGATGAGGACAAAATGGCTGATATAATTGTTGCAGCCGAAAAAATAGTGAATAAATACGAACCTCACGTTAAATTTAAAGCATTATAGGAGCACGTATGAAAAGACTTGTTTGGCGGCTTGTATTTAGCTCTATTTTTTTCTCAGCCGCATTAATTATAAATGTTGAAATACTTAAAATAATATTTTTTGTTGTGAGCTACCTGTTTGCCGGATATGATGTTGTAATAAGTGCATTTAGAAACATTTTAAGAGGAGATGTGTTTGATGAGAATTTTCTCATGGCCGTGGCGTCTCTAGGAGCATTTGCTATAGGTGAAGCTCCCGAAGGTGTTGCTGTAATGTTATTTTATCAGATTGGGGAGCTGTTTCAAAGCTATGCTGTTGGCCAGTCCAGAAAATCAATAGCAGCATTAATGGACATAAGACCTGACTATGCCAATGTAAAAACCGAAGACGGCCTCGTAGTTATGGATCCAGAAGAAGTTAAGCCTGGTGACATCATTGTTGTAAAACCGGGAGAAAAGGTTCCTCTTGACGGAATTGTCATTGACGGAAGTTCCATGCTTGATACTTCTGCGCTTACAGGAGAATCTGTCCCGAGAGATATTACTACAGGAAGCGATATTTTAAGCGGATGCATCAATATCAACGGACTTGTGACTGCAAGAGTCACCAAGGAATTTGAAGAATCAACAGTGAGTAAAATTCTTGATCTTGTTGAGAATGCAGGAAGCAAGAAGTCTAAATCTGAACAGTTCATAACAAAATTTGCAAGATACTACACACCTGCAGTTGTTATAATAGCAGCATTGCTGGCAGTTGTTCCACCATTAATAATTAAAGAAGCAACTTTCAGCCAGTGGATTTACAGAGCACTATCATTTCTGGTTGTTTCATGCCCATGCGCACTTGTTATTTCAGTACCTTTAAGCTTCTTCGGTGGAATAGGCGGAGCTAGCAAAAAAGGAATACTTGTAAAGGGAAGCAATTATCTTGAAGCATTGGCAAACACAGAAATAGTTGTGTTTGATAAGACAGGTACCCTCACAAAGGGAGTTTTCAACGTTCAAGAAATTCATCCAGAAGGAATTTCTGAACAGGAGCTGCTTGAACTCACAGCATATGCTGAAAATTACTCAAACCATCCTATTTCATCTTCATTGAAAAGAGCGTATAAAAATGAAATAAATGCAGAAAGAATATCAAATGTTGAAGAAATTCCAGGACACGGAGTTTCAGCAGTCATAGACTCAAGAAAAGTCGCTGCAGGCAATGTTAAGCTTATGGAGAAAATGAAGATTGACTACAACAAAAATGAATTTTCAGGAACTGTTGTGCACATGGCAGTTGACGGCATATATGCAGGCCTTATTGTAATAGCAGATGAGGTTAAGGAAGATTCAAAAAACGCCATAAGTAAACTTAAAAATATTAATATAAAACAAATTGTAATGCTTACAGGAGACACTTTAAAAGCCGGAGAAAAGGCAGCAAGGGAGCTTGGACTCCATAAAGTTTATGCGGAACTCCTTCCTGCGGACAAGGTTGAAAAAGTTGAAGAGCTTCTGGCGGAAAAATCTCTTAAAGGAAAGCTCGCATTTGTGGGTGACGGAATAAATGATGCTCCGGTATTGGCAAGAGCTGACATAGGAATAGCCATGGGTGGCCTTGGCTCAGACGCTGCCATAGAAGCAGCAGATATAGTCATTATGACCGATGAACCATCAAAGATAGCAACTGCAATAAAAATATCACAGAAAACATTGAATATTGCATCTCAAAACATAATTTTTGCCATAGGAATCAAGCTTGTAATACTTCTTTTATCTGCATTGGGTTATGCTACTATGTGGGCAGCGGTATTTGCCGACGTGGGAGTTGCAATAATTGCAATATTAAATTCATTCAGAGCACTGAACGTGAAGGATATAGATTAAAAAAGGGCATGATTGCCTTTTTTTCTTTGAAAAATTATAAGACATGCAGCTGTTTAATTGATAGTTTAAAAATAATGGTACATGTGTTATAATATATTTCACAAAGAAGTAGTATAAACCCAGGAGGACAAAATGGAGTTGAAAAATTTTCAGGAATTGATTGCAAAAGTTCAAAACAATGATTCTAAAAAGAGAGTCGCAGTGGCTGCAGCCCACGACGAACACACTTTAGAGGCTGTTTTCAGGGCAGCAAAAGATAAACTGGTTGAACCTGTGCTTATCGGAGATAAGGAAAAAATCAAAAAAATATTGAAAAACCTCAATGTTGAATTTGATGAAGACTCTATAATCAGCACAAACAGCGATCAGGAAGCTGCTGAAAAAACTGTGGAACTTATAAATGAAAACAAGGCCGATTTCATAATGAAGGGCAAGCTTCAGACAGCAGATCTGTTAAAAGCTGTGGTAAACAAGGAAAAAGGCTTGCGAACAGGCAAGGTTATGTCACATGTTGCAATACTTGAAGTTCCAACTTACCATAAGCTCATTTCAATCACTGACGGTGGAATGATGATGTATCCTGATGTAGAAGAAAAGAAACAGATAATTGAAAATGCAGTTGATGTTTTTCTGGCAATGGGCTATGAATGTCCTAAGGTTGCAGTGCTGGCAGCAGTTGAAACGGTAAATCCCAAGATGCCTGAAACAGTGGATGCTGATTTGCTTAAAATCATGAACCAGGAAGGCAAAATCAAGAACTGCCTAGTTGAAGGACCGATTTCCGTGGACCTCACTCTTAACAAAGAATCTGCTGAAATAAAAGGATTCAATTCTCCTGTCACAGGTGATGCTGACATTCTTATTGCTCCAAATATCACAACTGGAAACATAATGAGCAAGGCCATACTTGAACTTGCACACGGCAAAATGGCAGGAATGATTGTTGGAGCAAAGGTTCCTGTAGTGCTTACTTCAAGGGGAGCAACATCGGAAGAAAAATACCTTTCGCTTGTGTTGTCGGCTTCGGCAGTCAAATAAATAATGTACAGCTGAATTATTCAGCTGTTTTTTTATTGTACTGATGAATGATGATGATGTATAATATAAAAAACGAATCGGAGAATCAAATGGGAAGAAAAATAGGGATTATAGCAAACAATCCGGAGCTTAAAAAAATAATCGAAAAGCTCTATTCGGACAATATAAAAAGCGGCGATATAATCATTGAAACCCTTGATGAGGATAAAATCGGTGAACAGGGAATGATGCTTGAGAACAAAGGCGTGAAGGCTATTATTGCAAGAAGCGGTGGATATTTTCACACTGTGGGCAAAGTCAGTGTTCCTGTAATACAGCTTAAAATTTCAACCCTTGATATTTTGTATGCCATAATGACCGCGAAAAAATATAAGAAAGAAGTGGTGCTTGTTCTTTCTCACATGGAGAATTTTGACCTCCATGAATGGAATGAGCTGATAAATTGCGGCGTTACTATTGAAAAATTTGACCATCAGGACAAAATTGAAGGAATTATAAGCAGCTATGTATTTGCAGGACGAGACGTTGTAATAGTTGGCGGAGGAATTCCATGCAAAGTAGCTCAAAATTACAACTTAAACTTTGTGCATATTTCAGCCAGTGACGATTCCATACACGATGCAGTGGCAAGGGCATGGGAAATAGTTGACAGCCTATATGAGCAGAAATACAAAAATGAAGTCCTTAAAACAACACTTGACGGCGTCCATGATGCAGTATTGGCTGTGGACAGAGAAGGAAAAATAATTTTGTACAATCAGCGTGCCCATGAGCTTCTTAAAAAGGACCAATACAATGTGCTGGGAAGAAATCTATCAGATGTTTTTCCGGAGCTTAGTACCATAAATGATGTTTTAAAAACAAGGACCAACATTAACAATCAAATAATGCAGCTGAAAAGGGTTGTGGTTACAGCAAACATATCAATGCTTGAAATAGAAAACCATGCAGTTGGTGTTATATGTTCATTCCAAGACATAACTAAACTGCAGAATTTGGAAAAGAAAATACGATATGAAATGAACAAAAAAGGTCTTGTTGCCAAATTTAAATTCAATGATATAATTGCAGCAGATTCTGCCATGAAGGAAACATTGGTAAAGGCCGTTAAAATAGGAATGTCGGACAGCACTGCCATAATTTACGGCGAATCCGGAACAGGCAAGGAAATGATGGCTCAGAGTATACACAATATAAGCGACCGCAAGGATGAACCTTTCGTGGCAATAAATTGTGCTGCTTTGACTGAGAGCCTTCTTGAAAGCGAGTTGTTCGGGTATGAAGAAGGATCATTTACGGGAGCCAGAAAGGGAGGGAAGCCCGGACTCTTTGAACTTGCTCACGGAGGTACAATATTCCTTGATGAAATAAACAGTGTGTCCTTGAATCTTCAGTCTAAGCTTCTCAGGGTACTTGAAGAAAAGGAAGTTATGCGAATAGGTTCTGATTATGTTATTCCTCTTGATGTAAGAATATTGACTGCTGCCAATGAAAGTCTCAAAGACAAAATCAAGGACGGAAGTTTCAGGAGAGATTTGTTCTACAGGCTAAACATACTTGAACTTCACATTCCGCCGTTAAGACAAAGAAAAAAAGACATACTTCCTCTTTTCAAACATTATTTGGTTGAGTTTGCAGAGGAGGGACAAGTCCCGGCAATAAGTTCAGAGTTTGAAGAAAAGCTTATTTCATATTTATGGCCGGGCAATGTGAGAGAACTTAAGAATATTACCAAACGATATGTTATTTTCGGAGAATTTGATCTGGACTGCGGAGGAGCAACGACAGACTTCAAAAGGGACAATGAAGTATTTGAAGCTGAAGGAACAAAAGAAACAGAAGAGACAGAAGAAATAGAAGAGACCGAAGTAAAAAGAGAAAAAACAAAAAACATAGTACTGGACCTGAAGGAAATCGATAGATATATTGAAAATAAAGTCATCACCATGTTGGAAGAACAGGGTATGTCAAAAAATGATATTGCAAAGATGCTTGGTATAAGCAGGTCTTCCTTGTGGAACAAAATAAACTCAGGAAAAGATGTTCAAAAAATAAAACAACGTACAGAAATTTGAACAATATTATAATGTTTTAGAGCTTAAAATTATGAAAATCATGATTTTAAGCCTTTATTTTTTGGCATGAATGTTGCTACTCATATAAGCAGAAAAATAAAGGAGCGTTAAAATGAAAAAATTAATGACAGGAAATGAAGCCATTGCACGAGGTGCTTATGAAGCAGGCGTAAGATATGCGTCCGCTTATCCGGGAACACCCAGCACTGAAATATTGGAAAACATAGCATTGTACAAAGAAAATATTGTGGCTGAATGGGCAGTTAACGAGAAGGTTGCATTGGAAACAGCAATTGGAGCATCTATGGCAGGGGCGAGGGCAATTGCTTCCATGAAACACGTTGGAGTGAATGTTGCTGCGGATCCATTGTTCACGGTGGCATATACGGGTATTCACGGCGGACTTGTGCTTGTATCTGCAGATGAGCCGGGACAGCATTCATCTCAAAATGAACAGGACAACCGAAACTATGCAAAATCTGCAAAAATTCCAATGCTTGAACCATCAGACTCCCAGGAATCAAAAGACATGACGAAGATAGCTCTTGAATTAAGCGAAAAATATGATACACCGGTTCTACTCAGAATGACTACAAGAGTTTGCCATTCAAAGGCAATAGTTGAATGTGTTGACAGAGAAGAAAAAGAAATTATACCATACAAAAAAGACATAAACAAATACGTTACAGTTCCTGCCATTGCAAGAAAATTGCGTGCAAAGGTTGAAGAAAGACAGCATAAGCTTCTTGATTTTTCAAACACATCAGAACTGAATTTCTTCGAATGGAATGACACGGCTGTAGGAGTTATCACATCAGGCGTATGCTATAGCTATGCCAAGGAAGTGTTCGGAAATACTGTGTCATACCTGAAACTTGGTTTCACTCAGCCTTTGCCAACAGAAAAAATAAGTGAGTTTTGTTCAAATGTAGAAAAGGTTTACGTAATAGAAGAAAATGACCCTTACATTGAAGAACAGGTAAAAATACTTGGATTTCAGTGCTTCGGTAAAAATACATTCCCTCCATTTGGAGAAATGCTTCCTGAAGTCATACGTGCTTCCGTGTTCGGAGAAACTCTTCCAACAGTTGAGTATGATGAAAAAGAAGTTGTTTCAAGACCTCCTACTCTTTGTGCAGGATGTCCTCACAGAGGATTCTACTATGAACTTGGAAAAAGAAAAAATGTTTTGGTTTCAGGAGACATAGGATGTTATTCTCTGGCATTTGCAGAGCCTTATAACTGCACGGACCACAACATATGCATGGGAGCAAGCATGAGCGTGGGACACGGAGCACAGAAGGTGTTCAACATGCAGGAAGACAGCAATATGAGAGTTGTTTCATGCCTTGGCGATTCAACATTCTTCCACACTGGTATAAACTCTCTTATGAATGTCTTGTACAACAACTCAAACACTGTCAATGTGATTTTAGATAACCGCATTACAGGAATGACAGGACACCAGGAAAATCCAGGTTCAGGCTACTCTCTGCAGGGTGACAAGACAGTAACTCTTGACATTGAGTCCATAGTTAAGGCTATAGGATTTAAAAATGTTGTTGTAATAAATCCAAACGACCTTAAGGCAGTAAAGACAGCTCTTGACTGGGCGTTATCACTGGACGAACCTTCAGTTATAATAACAAGATGGCCATGCGTACTGAAAAAATTCTCTCCTGAAGACAAGGAAGAATTCAAAGATGCGTTTAAAACATATTGTGAGGTCAATGCTGAAAAATGCATTGGCTGTAAAGCCTGCACAAGAACAGGATGTCCTGCTATATCATTTGACAAAAATGAAAAGAAATCATCCATTGATAAGAATTCATGCGTGGGCTGCGAAGTTTGTCTTCAGGTATGTCCTGTAAAAGCAATAGGAAAGGTGGAAGCATAAATGACAAAGAGCATATTATTGGTTGGAGTTGGAGGGCAAGGAACAATACTTGCCAGCAAACTCCTTACGACAGGATTGATGGAAGCAGGATTTGACGTGAAAATGAGTGAAATTCACGGCATGAGCCAAAGAGGTGGCTCTGTGTCATCTCAGGTAAGATACGGAGAAAAGGTTGAATCACCCGTAATAGAACTTGGGGGAGCAGATATTCTTGTATCATTTGAAAAGATGGAAGCATTGAGATACTTGAATTACATGAAGCCGGACGGAAAAGTTGTTGTAAATGACTATGAAATAAATTCAATGCCAATACTTTCAGGAAAAGCAGAATATCCTGTAAATGCAGTTGAGGTGTTGAAAAGCAAAGCAACTACGGTTGTTATAAATGCGGCCGCTGAAGCAGAAAATCTTGGAAACTCAAAGGTAATGAACATAATATTGCTTGGAACAATCATAAAGGCAATGGGACTTGAAGAAATTGACTGGGAAAAGATACTTAGAGACAACATAAAAGAAAATCTTGTTGATATCAATTTAATAGCACTTGAAACGGGAAAAAATTTAGTTTAAACTTAAGTAAATGAATAGTGACTGTTCATTGAAGCTAGTTAATAAAATAAATAGGAGGTACTATGGGATATAAGATACTTGCAATCAATCCTGGTTCAACTTCAACAAAAATAGCACTTTACGAAAATGAACAGGAAATTCTGGTCAAGACCCTGGATCACCCCGCTGAAGAAATAGAAAAGTTTGAAAAGGTTGTTGATCAGTTTCAAAAGAGAAAAGAAGTTGTTCTTTCATTTTTAAAGGACAATGGTTTTGACGTAAATAAACTTGATGCAGTGGTTGGAAGGGGAGGAATGCTTCCGCCTGTGAAGTCGGGTGCATATAGAGTCAATGATTTAATGGTCGACAGACTTAAAAACAGACCCGTTGTTGAACATGCATCAAACCTTGGAGCACTTATTGCCCATGAAATAGCTTCTTCAATAGGAATAGAAGCATACATTTACGATTCAGTAAAGGTTGACGAACTGATACCGGAAGCTAGAATTTCAGGAATGCCTGCATTGCCGAGAACCAGCACAAGCCACGTATTAAATTCGAGGGCTATGGCTATTAAGACAGCAAAGAATATGGACAAAAATTACACTGAAATGAATTTTGTGGTCGCCCACATGGGAGGAGGAGTTTCTCTCAGCGTCTATGAAAAAGGAAGATTAACCGACATCATATCCGATGACGAGGGACCATTTTCACCGGAACGTTCCGGAAGAGTAAACTTAAGGCCATTCATGGACATGTGTTTTTCAGGAAAATACGACAAAAAGACAGTGGGAAAAATGATAAGCGGCAACGGAGGTCTTAAAGGCTACCTTGGAACAACAGATGCAAGAGAAGTTGAAAAGATAATCCGTGAAGGCAATGATGAGGCGACTCTTGTTTATAAGGCAATGGCATACCAGATTGCAAAAGGAATAGGCGAGCTTTCAACAGTCTTAAAAGGGCAGGTTGACGCCATAATCTTAACAGGGGGCATTGCATATTCGAAAATGATGACAGACATGATAAAAGAAAGAGTTGAGTTCATTGCTCCTGTTGAAATAATGGCAGGAGAAAATGAAATGGAATCTCTAGCCCTTGGAACGTTGAGAGTTTTGAGAAATGAAGAAAAGGCAAGGGAATATACAGAATAAACTATTGGCAATGCAAAAGCATTGCCTTTATATTTAAAAAAATAGTTCGGAATTAATCACATAAATGAAAATCTTTACTAATATAAATTATATTAAAGATGTGAGGAGGAATTTATGTGAAGAGCGATTGTGATAAGCTGAAAGAAACGGTAAAAAGATTGAAGGAAGAGCATAAGTTCAGGGGGTTGCTGCACTATACAGACTTTTCCAACTTAAGTTCCATAATAGAAATAGGATATCTTTGCAGCAGGACCCTTTGTTATGCAAACGGAATAGAGTTTACGGATGCATGGGATAAAGACATTAAAGCTGCCAATGACTTGAAAAATTGCACAAGGTTTTATTATGAAAAAAACTGCAACAGTCGCCTAAACATGGATGTTCCTGTTTGTCTGGTGTTCAGCGAGGAAGTAATTTGTTTTGATCTGTCAGTGTTTACAGACGGAGATGCAGACTCCATTTATACGAAGTTCGGAACTGACAATGAATTTTTCAGCAAAAAAATAGACTGGGAAACTGTGTTTAAAATAGATCAAAATGAAAACTTAAGTGAAAATATGAAGCATCTCAGACGAAAAAAACTAGCAGAACTGATTATTGATGAGCCGGTTCCTATAAGATATTTAAAGAACATAGTTTTCAGGAGCATTTCAGATTATAAGAGGGCATGCAGTCTCTTCGGAAAAAACAAAGCTTACAGTGTTGAACCAGAAATGTTCTTTAATGACAAAAATTTCATCAAGGATTACAATATCATGTATGATGATAAAATTGACAGCAATGTTTTTATTCTTCATTTTTCTACAAACCAGCTTGTTCAAGAATCAGGAAACAACGAATACAAACTCTATGATCTGGAAGGGAATATAATACGAAGTACAAAGGTAAAGTTTCCCGAATCCGCCAGTACGGATTTCAATCTTGAAGTTATGAAGACGGAAGTTCCTGTGAAGTTTAAGTTCTGGTTTGATGGAATACTCTCCATAGAGGAAGTAATAGGATAAATTAGGCACGGCTTAATTTATCTTTTTTTATTTTTAATGTTGAAAATTTCGATTATGTGCAGTATTATATATAAAATTATGATAGAGAGGGACAAATGAATGAATAACTGTAAAATAAGGCTTGCTCATGAAGGCGATTATTCTTCAATCTTAAAAATCTATGAACCGTTTGTAAGAGATACCATGATTACCTTTGAGTATAAAGTGCCATCAGAGGAAGAATTCATAGAAAGAATGGCAAAAATTCAAAAAACATTTCCGCTTCTTGTTTACGAGGAAGAAGGAATGGTTGTGGGATATGCCTACATTTCACGCTTCAGAGAAAGGGAAGCCTATGACTGGTCAGTTGAATCTTCAATTTACATAGATCCTTCACACCAGGGGAAGTGCATTGGCAAGGCTCTTTATGTTGCTCTTATTGAAATATCAGAGCTTTTAGGATACTGCAATATTTATGGTGTTGTTACAATGCCAAACATCAAAAGCGAAAAACTGCACAGCAAGCTTGGCTTTGAAACTGTAGGAACATTGAAGAATGTGGGCTTCAAGTTCAGTAATTGGTTGGATGTAAAGTATTTGAGTCTTAATATAAAAGAATACACTCTTTGTCCTGAAAAGCCTAAGAATATCGCTGAATTAGCTGGAACTGAAGAATTTAAATCAGTCATGGACAGAGTTCAAAGCATCATTGAGTAACGGTTCAGTGATTTAATCACAGAACATAAATATAACTACATGTATACTATGACAACATATTAGATAAGTCATAAAGATTTAAAAAATATATACAATTTAATAATTTTAACGAATAAATCGCCAAAATTATTAGTTGTATTATTTTTTTGTCAAAATTGCATGGAGGTATAAATGACTATTTTTTTTAAGAATTTAAAGAACAACAAAAATCTGTTCATCATCAATACTGTATATTTTACTCTTGGTTTTGTGAACATACACTTTTCGCTTCTGGGGCTAATTTGCATGATTCTTCCCATGGTATTGCTTGTCAGAACAAACAGGAAGACATATTGCCAGGGATATTGCCCAAGAGCAAATCTGTATACAAAGGCAGGAAAACTTACAAGCAAGTTTTCTTTGAAAACTCCTGTTTATTTCATAAAAGGAGACATGAAATATTTAATGTTAATATATTTTGGAATCAGTTTGTTTTTCATAACTATGTCCACTGCAAGGGTTGCGGCAGGAGCAATGAATCCCCTGGAACAGCTGAGGTTTTTCATAGTGTTTCCCATTCCTTTCAAATTGCCGCAGATGATTGAGCTTAACAATGTATGGCCTTGGATCACACACATGGCATACCGCTTTTATTCAATGATGATGACCACAACCATCATTGGCTTAGTGCTTGCATTTGTTTACAAACCGAGAACATGGTGCACAATTTGCCCTATTTCAACCATATCGGGACTATATCTTGACGTTCAGAAAAAAACACAGGAGCGGGTAGCTTAAGCTGCCTGTAAAAAAAATACCATGAATCTTGAAATATTCATTATATTTCTTTTTAAAAATAGTTTGCCAATTGAATAATAAAGTAATAATATAAAAGAATAAGTTTCATGTAAAAATTCATAATTGGAGAGGCTATGAACATAAATTTATTTATGACGGCAATAACTCCAGGCATTGCGCTTGGTTTGTTTTTCTATTTATTTGACAGACATGACAGAGAGCCCATAAGAATTCTTTTAAAAGTCTTTATTATGGGGATAATTTCTGTAATTCCAACAATTTTTATGGAAAACATACTGACTTTTTTCAACGTATTTCCGGGAATAATCGGTATAGGGTACACGGCTTTCATAGTAGCCGGACTCACGGAGGAATACATGAAAAGGCAGGTTGTTTTAAAAAATGTGTACTTTAACCCGGTGTTTGATGAGAAGCTGGATGGAATAGTATACTGCGTAATTTCTGCCCTCGGTTTTGCAACTATAGAAAATGTAATGTATGTTGTGTTCAGATTTTCAGATGTTGAATCCATAGGATTTTACAGGGCAATAGTGTCGGTTCCTGCACACATGCTTTTTGCAGTTACAATGGGTTATTATTTGTCCATGGCTAAATTTGCTCTATCAGAAGAAGAAAGCCAGTTTTATTTTAAAAAATCACTGACTGTTCCAGCAGTTCTCCACGGGATTTTTGACTTCATACTCATGTCTCAGATAGATATTCTGATGGTTTTATTCGTTCCATTTGTAATTTATCTTTGGTTGAACAATCTTAAAAAATTAAACGTGTATTACGTCGATTCCAAAAAAAGAAATGGGTTATAAGGAAAGCTTGATCATGTTATTTATGCACAGGTCGCACCTGTGTTTTTATTTTGTTAAAAATATATTGTGTTTTTATGGAGATTGTGATAAAATTATTAGTTGTGTTTTTAAGGTATAATAAGAAAGAGGATTTAGATGATTAAAATATATAAAGGAAACATTCTTTACACTGAAACATCAGAAAAATTTACAATAGTTAAAAATGGATATATATCTGTTGAAGACGGAATAATTGAAAGAGTTTATTCTGAACTCCCTGAAAAATATAAAAATATATTGCCAGAAGTAGATACAAAGGGACTTATTATCCCGGGATTCAACGATGTGCATGTTCACGCACCCCAGTGGGTCAACGCAGGGATGGGATTTAGCCTTGAACTTTTACCATGGCTCGATAAATACACATTTTCCGTTGAAGAAAGGTACATGGATGTTGAATTTGCAAAGTCGTCCTATAGTCTGACAATCGAAGAGATGAAAAAGAACGGCACCACAAGGGCAAGCATGTTTGCAACAAGCCACCTTGAAGGTACTAAGGTATTGATTGAGCTTCTCAGGAAATCAGGAATGGGAGCGTACGTTGGAAAAGTGAATATGGATAGAAATTCAACAGAAGGCCTCACGGAAGATACAGTGACTTCTGCAAATGAAACAGTTGAACTTATTGAGTGGATGAACAGTACAAAAGGAAATGATAATGTGGATTATATTGTTACACCCAGATATGTTCCGTGTACAACTGCAGAACTGATGAAAAAATTATCTGAAATAGTAAATAAATATAATCTTCCTGTTCAATCACATCTTGATGAGAACAAGGATGAAATAAAGTGGGTGAAAGAACTTCATCCTGAATGCAGGGATTTTACAAGTGTTTATTATGATTACTTCCTGTTGCCAAAGGGGCAGACAGTAATGGCTCACTGCATCCACTGTTCAGATGATGAGCTAATGATGCTTAAGGAACGTGAAGTGATGATAGCACACTGTCCTCAGTCAAATGCAAATTTGTCAAGCGGTATGATGCCTCTTAGAAAATATATGGATGCGGGACTTAGGATTGGACTTGGCTCTGATGTGGGAGGAGCTCATTCCCTCGACATGAGAGAACACATAGTTGAAACAATTAAGACATCAAAGCTTTACTGGACTGTTTTTCCAGAATATAAGCCCGTAAGCTTTTCTGAAGCCTTTTATCTTGCCACTAAGGGAGGAGGCTCCTTCTTCGGCAAGGTAGGCTCCTTTGAGAAGGGTTACCAGTTTGATGCCCTTGTAATTGACGATGAAAAACTGATAAATGAAATTCCTCACGACCTTGAAGAAAGACTTGAAAGATTTGTTTATGTGGGATCACATGAAAACATTGTAAAAAAATATGTGGCAGGAAAATTGATATAAAAAGGAGCAATGTATTGCATTGCTCTTTTGTTTTATATGAGAAAAGCATGACTGCAGCTGGAGAAAGTTGAAACCATATGGCTGAAAATCAGCGGAAAAGCCGCATAAGTATTATTTTATATTCATTGATATTTAAATCGATAAATTGTATAATTAAATAAAACACTGGGATATAAACAATGATATGAGGCTTTATGAAAACTCTAACAGATCTGTTTGATATAAAAAAAGGTGATGTTGTTTCAATTACAGGCACAGGAGGGAAGACTTCCCTTCTTTTTAAGCTTGGAAATGAACTGAGGAAAAGCTGTAGGGTGCTTATAACCACAAGCACCAAAATTTTCATGCCTTCAAAAGAAGATTATGATTTCATCTACACCATGGAAGAATACATGAGTGATAAAAAGGAGAATCATGAGGGAGCAACAGTGATTTTCGGTGAGTATTGCAGGGAAGATCAAAAACTGATTGGAATCAATGACGAAGATCTTGAAAAGGTAATGGAAGACTTTGATGTTGTGCTCATTGAAGCTGACGGTTCAAGGAGGATGCCTCTCAAGGCGTGGAAGGACCATGAACCTCCAATACTCAAACAAACAACAAAGACCATAGGTATTTTTCCTGTTGACTTGATTGGTGAAAAAATAAGTCATGATAAAATATACAATTATGAGGATTTCATCAAGTTTACCGGAGGAATGTCAACAGTTGGGAATGAAACTGTCGGTAGGATTTGTTCGGATACAAATGGAATATTTAAAAATTCAAGAGGGAAACTGTACTTGTACATCAACAGGGCAGATGACTGTGAACAGTTGAAGACAGCTCGGGAGCTGGCAGCATATCTAAAAGAAAATGTTATAGGAAATCCATTTGATTTTAAAATTTGCACTGGTTCATTGAAAGAAGGAGTTTTTTATGAATGTTAGTGCAATAGTTATGGCGTCAGGTATGTCAAGAAGGATGAATAATGATAAACTCCTGATGAAAATAAAAAGCAGGCAAATTTTTGAATATATACTTGAAACAATCATTAAATGTGACTTTTATGATAAAACAGTTGTAGCAAAGGATGGGGAAATACTGCAAAAATCGAATTCTCTAGGGTTTAATGCTGTGAAAAACACTGAGTATGAGAATGGTCAGAGCTGGTCAATAATCCTTGGCATTGAAAAATCAAAAAAAACTGACGGTTACATGTTTTTTGTGGCAGACCAGCCGCTTGTATCTGTTGAAACCGTAAATTTCATGCTTGAAAGTTTTGAAAAAAATCCGTATTGTATTATAGTGCCAAGGTGTGGAGATAAAACGAGGAATCCGGTAATTTTTCCTTATGTGCTAAAGGATGAACTTTTGATGCTTAGTGGAGACAATGGCGGAAAAGCTGTCATAAGTAAAAATAAGGATAAAATAGTCTTTGTAGACATAGACAGAGAGCATGAATTTATGGATATTGACACCATGGAAGATTATGAAAATGTCAATAAGAAGGTGGAAAGATGAAAGCAAATATTGCTCTGGTAAGAGGTGGAGGAGACATTGCAACAGGGGTTGTACAGAAGCTTCACAGGTCAGGGTTCAGGGTTCTCATACTTGAAATCAAACAACCTACTTCTATAAGAAGATTGGTATGCTTTTCAGAAGCAGTCTATACCGGTAAAAAAGTGCTGGAAGATACAACATGCATATTAACTGAAAATGCAGATGAAATTTATAATGCCTGGGATAAGGACCAAGTTCCCATAGCTGTTGATCCTGAAGGAGATTATATAAATAGATTGAAACCGGATATTGTAGTTGATTCAATAATAGCTAAAAAAAATACCGGAATGAGCATGAATCTTGCTCCTATAACAGTTGCTGTCGGTCCCGGATTTACAGCACGAAAAGATGTTGATGCTGTAATTGAAAGCAACAGGGGACACAATCTTGGAAGGATTATTTTTGAAGGTGAAGCAGCTCACAACACAATGACTCCCGGAAACATAGGAGGATTCACATGGGAAAGGGTAATTTATTCACCATGCAAAGGATCATTCAGGACATCCTATAACATCGGGGATTTAGTTAAATGTGGAGAAACTGTAGCTAGAGTTGGCGGTGAGGAAGTAAAGGCAAAAATTGACGGCATACTCAGAGGAATTTTAAGAGATAACACATATGTGACCGAAAATTTCAAGGTTGGAGATGTGGACCCAAGAGTAGATCAGCTTGAAAATTGCTTTACCATTTCAGATAAGGCAAGAGCCATTGGCGGAGGAGTTTTAGAAGCCGTGATGATTTTAAAGAGAATTAAAGGGATTTGAAGTTTGAAATGGGCTAACAATGATTTGAACGCAATAAATATCAAGACTTCATTTTTGTTAAAGGAATTTAGACATAGGCACTTTACTTTATTGTTTATTTTGTAATAATATGTTATGATTAGAGTGTCAAAAAAGTTTTGACGCTATTTCATATTATATATATTTATGAAGCAAAGCATTTGGCAATTGTATTGCAAGGCTTAAAGTTTTTTAGGAGCGTAATAATATGGATACCTTGAATGTTATAGAAAATTTAAAATCTACTTTATCATTAACTGATAAAAAATTAGCGGACTATGTGATAAATAATACTTTGGAAATATGTGAAATGACTGTTCAACAATTTGCAAGTGTATCTAATACAAGTCCCGCTGCTATAATTCGTTTTTCAAAGAAGCTGGGTTATAGTGGTTTTAAAGAATTTCAAATTGCAATAGCTAAAAATTTAAGTAAGGATCTAAATCAAGAAAAAGAAATATATGAGCAAATAACTACAAATGATTCTACAGAAAAAATTGTATCAAAGGTAATAAACGCCCACATAAATGCTGTAAAAAATACAGAATCCATCATTAAACCAGAAATAATAGATGAAGCTGTAGAGGCAATAAATAATGCAGATACAATTCATTTGTTTGGTGTTGGAGGCTCTTATGTTGTTGCTTTGGATTTTCAATATAAACTAGTGAGAATAAATATGAAAACCAGCCTACATAGCGATTATCATCTACAGCTTGTATCTGCATCTTACATAAATAAAAATGATATAGCAATAGCTATATCCAATAGTGGTAAAACAAAAGAAACATATAACAGCTTAAAACTGGCAAAAGAAAGAGGAGCTAAAACAATTTCAATTACTCATATCGGCAAAAACCCAATAGCTGATATATCTGATATAAACATAAATACTATACATATAGAACAGGGATTTAGAATAGGGGCCATATCATCAAGAATATCACAGTTAACTTTAATTGATATTATTTTCATGAATTTAATTAAGAAAAATTATGATCAAATTCCAAAACAAATAATAGAAACCGGCAGCATAATTTCCGG
This sequence comes from Firmicutes bacterium UBA6113, assembly GCA_002422545.1. Classification (GTDB taxonomy): domain Bacteria; phylum Bacillota; class Clostridia; order Tissierellales; family Sedimentibacteraceae; genus Sedimentibacter. Next base: position 37,237 of record DIWF01000034.1, read on the forward strand.
TTTAAAACTAAAATAAGTAAGATTACGACAATTAAGTCTTAATCTTATTTATTTTTTATTGCAAAAAGTTAAATTTATAAATTTATAGTTGAAAAAAAGTTTCAGATAAACTATAATAAAATTAAAATATTATTTCATTAATTGTTTTAAATTAGTTTAGAAAGCCTCTGGCTTTCAAAAAAAATATGGAGGAATAGTAATGAAAAAGTTTACAAAGGTATTATCGCTTACTCTTGTAGCTGTAATGTTGTTAGCAGGATGTAGTGGTGGGGGTAAAGCAGCAGATGGTAACGCATCTAATGATGTTGCACCAAGTGTTCCAGAAGACAAAGAAGTGACTTTAAAAGTTACATTTTTCGAAGCAGGTTTCGGTAACAAGTGGCAGAACTGGCTTAAAACAGAATTTGAAAAACAATATCCAAATGTAACTGTAGAGTTGGTTGGAGATGCTAACCTTACTGAAACTTTAACACCAATGATTGAAAGCGGAGTAGATGCACCGGATGTTTATATGGCAAACGGTAGCATGTGGGAAGAATGGGGACCACAGGGCTTAGTAATGGATTTGACAAGCCTTTATGAAGAAAAAGTTCCGGGAACTGATATGACATTGGATGAGTATATAACCGATGTAGCAAAAGACAAGTTTTACTTTGATCTTGGAAAAGAAAATGGCGGAGTAAAAAAATATTCTGTTCCTTGGTCAGCAGGTCCTATGAGCGTTGTTTACAATGTAAATATGTTTGAAGAACATGGTTGGGAATATCCAAAAACTTGGGAAGAGTTCGAAGCTTTATGTGAAGAAATTAAAGCTGCCGGTATTGCACCATTGACTTATCCAGGCAAATTTCCTAACTATACGAGACCATTTATAAGAGGATGGCAGTTACAAGCAATGGGAGAAGATAAATTCTTTGGAGAATATAAAAACCCAACAAGTGCTGATATCTATGGAGATACTGCAGTATTAGAATCATTCCAGAACTTTAAGAAATTATTTGACAAAGGATACATAATGAACGGAACTACTGCACTAGACCATACTCAGGTTCAAATGGAATTCATTAACAACAAAGTAGCAATGATACTCAATGGTTACTGGCTAGAAAATGAAATGTCTGAAGCTTGGCCAGAAGGTTACAGAATCGCTATGGCTCCTGTTCCACAGGGAGGAAAAGTGGATAAACCAGTATCATTCATTAATATGCCAGACTACATGGCTATATATAACAATACTGAAGTGCCTGAAGTCGCAAAAGCATTTGTTTTATTCAGCTTAAGTCCAGAATCATGCGAACAGTTTGCTAAACTGGCAGGAGGATTAAGACCATTTAATTATGAGCTAAGTGATGAAGTAAGTGAATTTACACAAACATGCCAGGATGTTATAACAAATGAAAATTATTATCAATATACTGATGCAAGCAGTAACCCATTAATGTTTAAATCATTGGGAAATGCTTATCTGACTCAGATTTCCACTGGGGAAATTACACCGGAAAAGGCTGCTGAAGATTTTAAAAATGAAGCTGCTACAGAATATGATAGGGTAAAAACAGATTTGGGTTTATAATCTGATTATAAAGGAACTCCATAATGGAACGCTCATTGGGAGTTCCTTGAGTTTAAAACAGCTTCATTAGAGAGGTGATGATTTTGAGTGACATATCAAAAATCGAAAACAAAAACAAAGATAAAAAAGCAATTGACGTAAAATCACATAAGTTGAACAAATCAAAATTATTTATTATCATAATGCTGGCATGGCCTGTTGCTCATTGGCTGGTTTTTACTCTTTTTATGAATTTGCAGACCTTGGTTTATTCATTCCAAAGATTAAACAGATTTACAGGTAAAATGCGTTTTGCCGGTACAGAAAACTATATGGAATTATTTGAAAAAATAATTAACAACACAGCTTCTTACGGAATAGCATTTAGAAATACATTTTTGTGGCTTGGATTGAATGTCTTGGTAATAGTTCCCTTATCATTGGTTGTTGCATATGTGCTGTCTAAAAAAATTCCTTTTCACAGATTTTTTAATGCAGTGCTTTTTATTCCAAACATCATATCAATAGTTATATTGACCATGGTATGGTCATTTGCCTGGGCTCCAAACCAAGGACTTGTTAATGAGCTTCTTACAAGACTTGGACTGGAACATCTTACAAGGGTATGGTTAGGAGATCCTAAAAGTGCTCTCATAAATGTGTTTGTTTATTGCGTATGGGCAGGCATCGGTTTTAACAACCTGATATTAAGTGGAGCAATTGCAAAAATTCCTAAAGAGATATTGGAATCAGCCGAATTAGACGGAATATCAAACTGGCAAGAATTCATTCACATTGTTATACCAAGTGTATGGCCAACAATATGCACAGTTACAATATTAGGAGCAACAGCAGCCTTCAGAGTATTTCTTCATCCTCAATTGTTGACAAACGGTCAATATGGAACTTCAACCATTGCACTTAAAGTCGTTGAAGAAGTATTAGCCGGCGGAAGCTATGGTCTTGCCTCAGCTGCGGGGATAACAATGGCGGTTTTAGGCTACATTGCAGTATCTATTATAAAAAAATTCCTGGACAAAAGAGAAAAGGAATGGAGCTAAAGGAGGTAATAAATTGGGAAGAAAATTTAGCAAGCCGGTATTACTGTTAGCCGAAGTATTGTTGTTTGCTTATGCCTTATCGTTGATTTTTCCTTATATATGGGTTTTAATTAATTCATTTAAAACAGTTTCTGAATTTTACAACAGTACATGGAGCTTGCCTGAAAAATTTGATTTTACAAATTATGCTAGGGCACTTAAAGAAACAAATATGCTCTCATATTTTAAGACAAGTATTATTTTGACAATTATCGGAACGGTTCTTCAGGTGATCTGTTCTGCCGGTACAGCATATATACTTGCAAAATACAAATTTAGAGGTAATAAATTAATATACGGCATGGCAATAGTTGGATTCTTAATACCAACATCAGGAACACTTGCTCCATTGTATGTTTTCTTAAAAGACACAGGATTATTTAATATTTACGGATTAGTAGTTATGTATGCTACAGGCATGGGAACTAACATGGTAATTTTTTATTCTTTCTTTAAAAAAATATCGTGGAGCTATGCTGAAGCAGCATTTATAGACGGAGCCAGCGATTTTAAGGTATTCTGGAAAATTATGTTTCCAATGGCCAGAGAAGCAACAATTGCAGTTACCATAATTACAGCAATCAACATCTGGAATGATTATTTCCTTCCATCAATACTTCTTACAAACCCAGAGCTGCAAACAGTGGCAGTGGGACTTAGATCGCTGCAGGTTCAGCAGCAGTATAACGCAACATGGACTGTGTTGTTTGCAGCAGTAATAATAGCCACACTTCCTACAATTTTAATATATATTATATTCCAGGACAGAATTGCCAAGGGATTTCTGATTGGCGGCCTTAAGGAATAAGGAGATATTTATGTTTATTGAAGATAGAGTTGAATATTTAGAAAATTACATTACTAATTTGTGCGGGAATAAAACTTTCCCAGGAGCAACGCTTGTACTTATGGATGAAAAAGATTCATACATAAAACACTTCGGGAAATCACAACTGAATCCAAGTGAAGTGTATTTAACTGAAAATGCCATATATGACTTGGCTTCACTGACAAAGGTAGTTTCAACAACAACTTCAATTATGATGTTGATTGAACGGGGAGTTTTGCACCTGGATACTCTGGTTTCAGACATATTGCCAAGGTATAAAAACAATAGGGTAACCATAAAACATCTTCTGACTCATACGTCAGGCCATGATGCTGATATTGACTGCAAAGAAATGAACAAGAAACAATTAACAGATGCAGTCTACAACAACAAAGCAAATGACTTGAGATTTGAAAAACAAGTGTTGTATTCAGACATAGGCTTCATTCTCTTAGGATTTGTAATTGATACCTTAACAGGATCCTATGAAAAATTTGCAGAAGAAAATATATTCAAACCACTGAACATGACTAATACATGTTTTAATCCGAAGGATGATGCAAAAGAACTCTGTGTTCCAACTGAATTTTGCAAAATGCGCAATAAAATTATAAAAGGTATTGTTCATGATGAAAAATCATATGTGCTTGGTGGAGTTGCAGGACATGCAGGTCTATTTTCTACAGCCAAAGATTTAAGCAATTTTACAAGAATGTTTTTAAATGACGGTGAGTTTAACGGACAAACAATTTTAAGCAAACAAACAATAAAATTAATTTCTAAATTACATACGGAAGGATTAGATGACGACAGAGGTTTAGGATGGTGGGTTAAGGGAAAGAATGCTGTATTGTGCGATTTTGCCGGTGACAGAACAATATATCACAGCGGTTTTACAGGAACTTCTATAATAATGGATTTAGAAAGCAAAAAATCTTTCATACTTTTAACTAACAGAGTCCATCCATCTCGCGAAAGTACTAAATTGGTAAGTTTAAGAAGAAACATACACAATATTGCTTTGACATCTATAAAATAAAGCTCGGGAAGAACATATGGAATATATAATAGGTATTGAATCTGGAGGAACCAAGTCGCAGCTTGCAGCTTATGACTTGGAAGAAAATTTAATATTTGAAAATGACGGCGGATACGGCAATCCATCAGTTGATGCAGAGCAAACAATTTACAACATAAGCAAATTGATTGAAAGCTGTTTGGAAAGTTTAAAAGATCACAAGTGCAGGTTTTTAGCAGTTGGAATGGCCGGTGCTGAAACTGGAGACTTTAAGAATATTTTGCATAATCACATAAACGATAAATTTATGCTGGACAACATCATACTGAATGATGCTGAAATGACTGCAAAAGCATACTTGAAAAATGAAGACGGAATAATTGCCATTGCAGGTACCGGTGCTTCTATATATGTACAAAAAAATAATGAAGGAAAAGTTGTTGGAGGCTGGGGGCATATATTAGGTGATAAAGGGAGTGGTTATCATACAGCGATTGAAGCCCTAAAAAGAATAGCTGCCCAAATAGATAACGGCCTGGAGTTAGATGAATTAAGTACAGAAATTATTAAAAAAATGTGTGACAGTCTTCCAAGTTCTCAAAAAGAAATTACAGAAATTGTTCCCAAGGTGATTAAGAAGTTTGTATATGACAATCCCAAAAAAACAGTAGCTTCACTATTCCCTGTAATTGTACATCTTTCAGATAAAGGTAATGATGTTGCTGTGAAACTTTTAGAAGATGCAGGGAGATATTTAGCAGAAACAACTGTGTCAGCAATTAAGGAATTTAACAGTGACGAGGTTATAAAAATTGGCTTAAATGGCGGAGTTTTTCATAACAGCAATGTTGTACTCGAATCATATAAAAAGGAAGTTTCAAGATATAGTACAAATTGCCTGTTTATTAATAAGGACATAATGGTAACTGAAGCAGTATTTAATCTATATCAAACTGGGAGGAAGTAATGTGGCATCTATAACATTAAAAAATATATATAAAAAATATGATCATGATGTAACAGCAGTTGAAGATTTGAATCTGGAAATAAAAGACAAAGAATTTATTGTTTTAGTCGGACCCTCAGGATGTGGCAAGACTACTACTTTACGTATGGTAGCTGGGTTAGAAGAAATAACCCAGGGAGAATTGTACATTGAAGAAAGAAAAGTTAATGATGTTGCTCCTAAAGACAGAGATATTGCTATGGTTTTTCAAAACTATGCTTTGTATCCGCATATGACCGTGTATGACAACATGGCATTTGGTTTGAAGATAAGAAAAATGAGCAAGGAAGAAATAAATGACAGGGTTATTAATGCTGCAAAGATATTAGGCATAGAAGAGTATTTAAAAAGAAAGCCCCGTGCACTTTCAGGCGGACAAAGACAAAGAGTTGCCATAGGTAGAGCAATAGTCAGAGACCCTAAGGTGTTTTTAATGGATGAGCCATTGTCAAACCTGGATGCAAAGCTTAGAAATGAAATGAGAACTGAAATATTAAAACTTCATAAAAGACTTAACACCACTTTTATCTATGTAACACATGATCAGACAGAAGCCATGACACTGGGAGACAGAATAGTAATAATGAAAGATGGAGTTGTTCACCAAGTTGATACACCTCAAAATGTATATGAAAATCCATCAAATGTATTTGTGGCAGGGTTTATCGGTACTCCTCAAATGAATTTTTTTGAAGCAGAATTGAAATGTGAAGATGATAATTATTTTGTTTTATTTAATGGACATACGATAAATTTATCAAAAGAATATATTGAAAAGTTTAAATCCCAAAATGTTAAATCACAGCTAATTACTCTTGGAGTAAGGCCAGAATGCATTACAATTACAGACAAGTCACAAGACAGCTATGAAGTTAATGTTGATGTATCGGAGTTAATGGGAAATGAAATGTTAATACACTCAAGAATTAATGACAATAAAATCATTATAAGAAGTGAAACACGTTATGATATTAAAACAGACCATAAGATAAACATATCTCTCAAATGGGACAAAATACACATGTTTAATAAAGAAACAGGAATCAATTTAAAAATGTAGGAGCATATAAATGACAATTATTGAAAACGGTATGATAACGGAACAATTAAATGAAAATACCTCTAACATAGATAAGATGAGCGTAAGAGAGATAATCGATGCTATAAACAACGAAGACAAGAAAGTAGCTTTTGCAGTTGAAAAAGTTATACCAGAAATCACTAAAGCTGTAGACCTAACAGTAGCAGCTTTAAAAAACAATGGAAGACTTATTATTGTTGGAGCAGGAACAAGCGGCAGACTAGGAGTTCTAGATGCTTCAGAATGTCCTCCTACATTTAATACAAATCCTGAAATGGTTAAAGGCCTCATTGCAGGAGGTGATATAGCGCTTAGAAATGCTGTAGAAGGAATCGAAGACGATGAAAATAGCGGTGTCAATGACTTAATTAACGAAAAGTTCAATTCAAATGATGTATTGATTGGTTTAGCTGCCAGCGGAAGAACACCATATGTTAAAGGCGCAATAAAATATGCTAAAAGCATTGGAGCTAAAGCAATTGCAGTTTCATGTAATCCAAATTCAGAGACAGGAAAACTTGCTGACGTTGCCATAGAAGTCATAGTGGGACCGGAAGTTATTTCAGGCTCAACCAGGCTTAAATCAGGGACAGCACAAAAAATGATACTTAACATAATCAGCACAACAACCATGATTAAATTAGGAAAGACGTATAAAAATTTAATGGTTGATTTGCAGGCATCTAATTCAAAATTAAGACAAAGGGCATTAAGGATATTTAGAAGTATAACAAATATTGAAAATGAAGATAGAGCAAAATTGATTCTGGAAAAAACCAATTGGAATCTTAAGGAAGCAATTGTTATATATGAAACTGATTGTTCTTTAACTGAAGCTAAAGATTATTTGATGCAGTCAGATGGATTTGTAATTGATGCCATTCAATTAGGCAAAAAATATTTAAATGTAAAAACTATTAGAGGATAAAATGGAAGTTATAATAAAAAACAGCTACCAGGAAATAAGCAGTCTGGCAGCTGAGTATTTTATAAATACAATTAAGAATAACGAAAATGCAGTGTTGGGATTACCTACAGGCAGCACTCCATTGGAAATGTACAAAATAGTAGTCAATGAATACAAAAATAATAAAATATCATTTAAAAATATAAAAACTTTTAATCTGGACGAATATATAGGTCTCGATAAAAATAATAAGAACAGTTACTACTTTTTCATGGAAAAAAATCTGTTCTCACATATTGATATTAACTGGACAAACATAAATATTCCAAATGGAATGACAAATGACATTAGACTTGAATGTATAAATTATGAAAATAAAATAAAGGAAGCAGGTTTTATAGACATTCTGTTTCTTGGAATAGGTAAAAATGGCCACATAGGATTTAATGAACCAGATGAATATTTTGAACCATATACTCATGAAGTTAAATTGCTTCAAAACACTATAAATATGAATTCAAGGTTTTTTGACAAAATTGATGATGTGCCCGGAAAAGCTATAACTATGGGAATAAAAACAATACTGTCAGCTAAAAAAATAGTTTTAATAGCAGCAGGTTCATCAAAATCTGATGCTATTTTAAAAACAATAAGTGGAAAAATAAATCCTAAACTGCCAGCGTCTATATTGCAGCTTCATAACAATATAACAATTTTACTAGATAAAGAAGCTGCTAAAAATATAAAAGATTTAATATAAAGGCAGGTTGTATATGAATATTTTATTTAAAAATGTTAAGATTGTTGCTCCTTCTGAAGTATTGACAGGGTATGGAATTGTGATAAGTCATGGAAAAATTGTAAATATGGATTTAGAGCAAAATATTCAAGAAAGTAATATTGATGAAATTATAGATGGAAAAGGTCAATTTTTATCGCCTGGATTTATAGACATTCATAACCACGGTAATTCCGGTTATGATTTTATGGATGCAACTGTAGAAGCTATAGATTCTATAGGAAAATTTCATTTACAAAACGGTGTAACTTCATATTTAGGAACTGTTTTAACTCAATCATATGAAAATATTATTAAGGCTGTAAAAAACATTACTTATTATGAAAATAAGAAAGATTCATCACAGATACTAGGAATTCATTTGGAAGGACCATTTTTTTCGCACAGTAAAAAAGGAGCTCAGCCGGACAAATTTATAAGAGATCCGGATATTAGTTTTATTAAAGAATTAATAAAAATATCAGACTATAAATTAAAAATGATATCAATAGCACCAGAAAAAAATGGAGCACCTGAATTAATAAGATATTTAAAGGAAAATAATATAATTGTGTCCATGGCACACAGCGATGCTACTTATGAAGAAGCCATAAATGGCATAAATCATGGTGCAACAATTTCAACCCACTTATATAATGGCATGAGAAGTTTTAATCATAGGGAGCCTGGAATTGTTGGAGCTTCACTTACAGATGACAGAGTTTATTGTGAATTAATATGTGACAGAATCCATTTGCATGATGCTGCAATTAAACTGGCATTAAAGGCAAAGGGAACAGATAAAGCAGTGTTAGTTTCAGATGCCATGCGGGCAGCTGGTTTAAAAGACGGCGAATTTGAATTAGGCGGACAAAAGGTAATGGTAATTAACGGCGAAGCTCGTTTGTCAGACGGCAGTCTGGCAGGCTCAACTTTAAATTTAAACAAAGCAGTATACAATATGGTGAAATTTTTACATGTTCCTATACATGAAGCAGTAAAAATGGCCAGCTTATCACCTGCAAGAGCTATTGGCGTTCATGTTAACAAAGGAAGCATTGAAGTTGGAAAGGATGCAGATATGTTATTGCTTGATGATAATGTTAATATTTCTTGTGTGATAAAAGGTGGAAATGTAATCTTTAAGAAGTAATGAAAAGAAATTAATACTGTAGACGGCAAAACTAATTAAAAGGTGCTGCATATTATGCAGCAACCTTTTTTAATTTAAAACTGCTGCCCTAACGTGCAGCAGTATATTAAATATTATTTCTTTCAAGCATTTTCAAGGCGATTTTTTCAGCAGTTATAGGAAGTTCCCTGAAGTTTAATTCTGTTGCATTGTAAATGGCATTTGCAATTGCAGGTGCAGGAGTGTTGATAACCACTTCTCCTATGGATTTTGCTCCGAAAGGACCTGTGGGTTCATAGCTTGATTCAAACTCGACTCTGATATTGCCGGCATCTATTCTGGATGGAATTTTATACTGCATGAATGAATCGTTCATCATACGGCCATTTTCATCGTAAAGGATATCTTCGAAAAGTGTCATTCCTATTCCCTGGACTATGCCGCCTTCTGTCTGAACTCTTGCTAGATTTGGATTGATAGGAGTTCCGCAGTCAACAACTGCTGCGTAATCAATTATGTCCACTTTTCCTGTAAGCTTGTCAAGTTCTACTTCTACAATTCCAGCCATGAATGGGGGAGGTGATGTAGGAGAATAATTTGATGCTGAGGCTGTCAGATAATTGTTGAATCCAACAAGGCTATTATTTCCAATGTCTTTTAATGAAATGCTCTTGTTTTCTTTGAGGGAGAACACTTCCTTGCCGTTAAACTCAACGTCATCAGAATTAAGTCCAAGAAGTCTGGCTCCTTCATCAAGTATTTTATTTTTAAGAGTTTCGCATGCTTTAACAACAGCCATTCCTGTAATGTATGTTGTGCTTGAAGCATAGGATCCTGTGTCGTAAGGAGATGTGTCTGTGTCAACGCCGTTAACTGCAATGTTGTCCAGTTCACATTCAAGGCATTCTGCAGCTATCTGTGAAAGTATGGTGTCGCAGCCTGTTCCCATGTCAGTAGCACCTATCATCAATGTGTAGAAACCGTCATCATTAAGTCTTATTTCCACTGCTCCAACGTCAACGTTTGAAATGCCTGAACCCTGCATGCACACAGCAACGCCAACGGACCTTACCTTATCGTTTCCCATGTCCCTGCACGGATATTTTTCATCCCAACCTATCATTTCTTTAGCCCTTAAGAGACACTTGTCCAATGTGCAGCTTTTAAGCTCTTCATTGTAGTATGTTGGCAATTTATTTCCAACCTGTGATTGGGTGAGCATGTTTTTCATTCTAAGTTCTGTAGGGTCCATGTTAAGTCGTGCGGCCAGCTCGTTTATGGCTGATTCAAGTGCAAAGAATCCCTGAGTTGCTCCATATCCTCTGTAAGCACCGCCGCCCATGGTATTTGTGTACAACACATCGTAATTGAACTTGTACGCTGCCGCGCTGTTGTAGATAGTCATGGCCTTGTGTCCGGCAAGTCCTACAGTTGTAGGGCCGTGGTCACCATACGCTCCTGCATTCCACAATGTGTCCATGTGTATAGCTTTTATAATACCTTCATCATCTGCCCCAAGGCGTATTCTAATTTCACTTTCATGTCTTGGGCTTCCGTTTGTAAGGCTTTCTTTTCTCGAGAACACAATTTTTGCAGGTTTTCCTGTTATCCATGTTACAACTGCAGGGAACATTTCACTGACAGAAGATTGTTTAGAGCCGAAGCCTCCGCCAATTCTAGGCTTAATAACACGGAGTTTTGATTTCGGAATGTCTAGAGCATTTGCCAATATACGTCTTACATGGAAAGGCACCTGGGTGGAGCTTAATATGTTAAGCCTGCCGTAAGTGTCCATGTATGTGTATGTTCTGAATGTTTCCATTGCAGTCTGATGATTTGCCTTTGTGTGATATGTTTCATCTATGATTTGAGAACATTTTTTTAATTCTTCTTCAACATTTCCAAATTCAAAAACTTCCGAAGCACATATGTTTCTGTCTTTGTCTGTTCCAACATCAACCAGTGCCTTGAAATCTTCTTCGGGGTGCACAATTATTTTATTGTCCTTTGCTTTTCTAAAGTCAAGAATCGGCTCTAGAACATTGTATTTTACCTTTAATAATCCAATAGCCTTGTCAACGGATTTTTCGTCCCATCCTGCAACTATTGCAACAGGATCTCCCACACATCTTATATGTTTGTCAAGAATTGCCCTGTCGTAAGGACTGAACTCAGGGTATGTCTGTCCTGCAGTTGTAAACCTTGTTTTGGGAACATCTTCATATGTGAGCACGCATTCTATGCCGGGCACTTTTTTTGCTTTGTCTGTGTTGATTTCTTCAATTATGGCATGAGCATGAGGACTTCTTAATAGCTTTACAGTCAGGCAATTTGGCGCTATATCATCTGTGTAAACGGGTTTTCCGGTAACCAGTGCTAAAGCATCTTTTTTTCTGACGCCTTTGTTAACTATTTTCATAAGAACCCTCCTTTACACGTGATAAATATTTTTTTATGGCTCTTAGCTGTCCCATGTAACCGGTACAGCGGCAAAGATTCCCTTCCAGATATTTTTTGATTTCTTCCTCTGAAGGATTTTTAAGTTCATTTTTCATGGCAAGTACATTCATTATGAATCCCGGGCTGCAGAATCCGCATTGCTCGGCTCCTTCATCGGCTAAAAAACCACCGAATTCCAAGGCTTCTTTTTCAAGACCTTCAATTGTTGTGACATGTTTTTCGTTTGCTCGCACTGCAAGAGTAGAGCATGAAAGAACAGTCTTATTATCAAGCATAACGGTGCATAAACCGCAGTTTGATGTTTCGCACCCTCTTTTCACGCTTAAGAAACCTTTGGATCTTATTAAATCAAGGAGTAGCATGTCAGGTGCAATGTCATCATTAAATTCTTTGTTGTTAATCCATAATTTAATCTGCATCATTTCCTCCTATTATTTCTTCGATGTTTCTTTTGATCAGAACGTCAGCAAGAAGCCTGCGATACTTCGCATTTCCTCTCATGTTTGTTCCGAATGTCATTGTTTGGTTTATATCTAGAACAACCTTGTCTATTTCTTCATTGCTTGGTTTTTCACTTAAGGTGAACTGTTTTATAACTGCCTTTCCAGGTCTCGCTCCCACTGAAACATACCATTCATTTCCTTTGTTTGAAACTGCACATGCAAGAACAGGAAAATCGGAAGAACTCATGCGGTGGCTTTTGTAGCACGACGATCTTCCATCTTTATTGATTATGATTCTCACCAGAATATCATTGTCGTAAGGCATGTCTATAAATTTGCATAGAGGAACAATGCCTCCTTTGTGCAGCTCAACATAGCTGTCAAGAGACAAAAGAGCAGTTAAAATATCAGAAAAGCCAAATCTGGAATAAATGCTTCCTCCTACGGTTGCAAGATTGCGCATTTGAACGCCAACAATGTGTTCGACTGATTTTGAAAGCATATTGTTGAAATAACTGTTCAATCCCAAGTGATTTTCCACATCTCTAAGTGAGCACATTGCTCCTATTTTAAAACTGTCATCATCTTCTTCAATTTTATTAAGATTAAGATTGGAGAGGTCAATAGCTGTTCCTATTTTTTTTCTTCCCATTTTAAGCCAGAGCATTCCGCCGATTATAACATTGCGTCTGTTTTGATTAAGCTCATATGCCTGATCCAGACTTTCGGCAACAACATATTTATCTATAGTAAACATGAATACACTCCCTTCATATAAATTAATCTATCTAAATAGTCACTTAATTTTACATTAATTCGACAAAATATTCAATCAAACTTTATAAAAAGGGATAAATATTCTAAAATATGATTTCAGACAAAAAAACCGCTTATTATATGAGCGGTTTTTCGATTTGCATATTAATTATATTGGGGAGATTAATATTTTATAAATTTTGTGCCTGGAACGCCGCAGATGCTGCATTTTTCAGGAACGGATGTTTCAATGTTTCCACATACAGGACATAAGTAGTAAGTAACTTCTTCTGTATTGTCTATATTTTCCAAAGCTTCCTTGTATAATTTCGCATGAACTTCTTCTGCTTTCATTGCAAAAGTAAATGAATTTATTGCTGCTTTGTTTCCTTCAGCTTCTGCAGCTTTAATGAATTCAGGATACATGCTTTCAAATTCAAATGTTTCTCCTGCAACTGCATCCGACAGGTTGTCAGCTGTAGTCTTGATTTTTCCTGCAACTTCAAGATGTTTTTGAGCGTGCAATGCTTCTGCATCAGATGCTGCTCTGAAAAGTTTAGCTGCGTTTGTTTTTCCTTCTGCTTCAGCTTTTTTAGCGTATGCAAGGTATTTTCTGTTTGCTTGTGATTCTCCTGCGAAACCATCCATTAAATTTTTAAGTGTCTTGTTATTTTCCATAATATCCTCCATAAATTTTATTTTTTATATTTAGTGCCTTACGGCAATTAAGCGTTTGAACATTTGGGGCATACGCCTTTGAAATACACGTTTTTATCAGTTGTTTTAAAGCCGTTTAAATCATCCGTGTAGATTGAATCTATGTCTATTCCAAAATCATAAATTTCTTTGCACTGCTGGCATTTAAAGTGGCCGTGGTTAAAGGTGTTGATGTCGTATCTCGTTTCATTGTCCTCAATGTTTATGACTCTCACTAGATTTGCTTCAGTCAATGAATTTAACGTGTTATAAACGGTTGTTTTTGACAGAGTTGGAACCTCCTTGTGAAGTCCGTTGTAAATCTGGTCAGCTGTAGGGTGACATTGATTTAAAACAAGAAATTCCAATACTTTCAATCTTTGATGTGAAAGACGTATATTATTTTTTTTAAGTTCTTCCAACAAATCTTCAAGTATTATTTTCATATGACACCTTCTTTAAAGTTATAATAATTTCTAACTTGTAATGATTACAAACTAATAATACTATCAATATTTTAATCTGTCAAGCACATTTTAATGAAAAATAGGTAATTTATTATGTATGATTACAATAGATAATATAATAAATTAAGAAATCAGAATAATTAATCTGAATATTCATTTATTATTTGTTTTTGTTGATAAATTATGTTAATTGAAGTATTATATATATAACATAATTTCGGAGAGTGAATGCAATGGTTGAAGAAAAACGATTTGCAGTGCTGATAGATGCGGACAATGTGTCAGCAAAATACATAAAATACATATTGGACGAAATAACAAATTACGGTGTTGCAACGTACAAGAGAATTTATGCTGATTGGACAAAGCCCAATACTTCCTCATGGAAAGATGTCCTTCTTGAAAATTCTGTTACTCCCATACAGCAGTACGGCTACACTGTAGGAAAGAATGCCACGGATTCAGCTATGATTATTGATGCCATGGATATTTTATATTCCGGCAATGTTGATGGATTTTGCATAGTGTCAAGCGACAGCGATTTTACAAAACTGTCCTCAAGACTCAGGGAGTCAGGTATGCTGGTGGTTGGAATGGGAGAAAAGAAGACACCAAAACCATTTATTGCTTCTTGCAACCAGTTCAAATATCTAGATGTTCTGGCAGAATCAGAAAATCAAATGGCTGCGGACAATTCCTCAAGTTCAAGAACTGATGAGTCAAAAACAGAAGGGGAGAATCAGGCAGATAAAACCTCAAAATCATCTAAAAACAGTTCACAGGATAAAAATGACAAGACCATGACTGATATAAACACCATAAAGATGGCAATAATCAAAATGGTAAATGAAATAGACGACGAAGATCAAAGCATGAACATCGGAGAATTAGGAAGCAGGCTGGTAAAGAGATATCCTGACTTTGATGTGAGAAATTATGGCGACACGAAGCTTTCTAAATTTTTGAAGAAATTTGACTTCCTAGACATGCATACAAAGGGAGCAGAAGGAACATCACTGTGGGTGTCATTAAAGCACAATCCAACAGAGCAGGAATCACATGCTGAAGCTGCAAAGCCAGCCAAAACACAAAAAGTTCGAAAAAGAACCTACAACAAAAAAAAGAAGACGCAATAAATTCCGGGGACGGACCTTTTTATTCAATTACTAAATTAAAAGGTCCGTCCCCACAGTTTTGTATTCATCGGGAAGGTTTATTATTTCTGAATACAGGATGTCTCTGTAATCCATGTACGATTTTTCATCCATTTCAGTTGAAAAACTGTCAAGAGATTTCATTCCCCGCCTGATGAAGTCTCCTTTGATTTCACTGCTTATTTCGCTAATTTCAGAGAACTTTTCTTTTAAAACTATGTTTCCTCCGGATATGAAAAAAAGCTTGTACCCATTTAGCAGTGGTATTGTTATGTACATGTCTGCAGTCATGATGCTTTCATATTTATTGACTGCTGTTTTAAGGTACTCCATGTTTTGAATCATGTTTCTGTACATTATTGCTGATTCAAAATTGCACAGAGATGATTCTGTCTGCATCTTTTGTTTTAAGATATTTATGAAAATATCAAAGTTCATGGATTCAGAAAACAAATGGAGCAATGATTTTTTGTTTTCCTGAAAAGCTTCCTTGTTCATGGAAACAGGAAAGAGGTTATATCTGAAATCATAGCTGTCATTTAATTTTATTATGGGGTACAGGTTCTTTAACGAATCCATGATATCATACAGCATGTATTTGTTCCTGAAAGGGCCGTAGGAATTTTCTTCTCTTGTGCTTGTAATCTTTAAGGAATTGTGACGGTTGAAGTCTTCAATTTTCAGATAGACGTAACGTTTGTCGTTTTTCATCTGAGAGTTGAATATCGGCTGAATGGATTTAATAAGACTGCATTCCAAAAGCATTGCCTCTAAATGGGTGTCAGTAACCATGTACTCGATGTTATCAATTAATTTTACCATCCTGTTGACTTTTTCCCACTTAGGATTGTCGGCAAAATAAGTTTTCACTCTTTTTTTAAGGCACTTGCTTTTTCCGATATATATAATGTTTCCTCTTTGATCTATCATTTTGTAGATACCGGGAAGCTCGGGAATCTGATCAAGCTTGTTTTTAATTTTGTCAGAGATGTCTATCATTTATCACCATCATTATCTTTTGATTTCAGGTTGTATGTGTATTTTAATATGTTATCTATTTTATCCTTTTCGGAATAATTCACCCTAACAGCCAGTTCCCGGTTACTTTGAAAAATACTGTCCATTTTGAACACAAGGTTGCAATATATCCCTTTAAAAAACATTGTGTTTTCATAGGCCCCGCCCCACTCATACTGGAGTAACTTATCCTTATTATAAAATTTGTCTTTAACGAGCACTCCATCTTGAAATAGGGCGATTTTTACTTTTTCTTTGTTAATATCCAATATTAAAAGACATACGGAAGTGATAATCATATAGAGACTGTTCATGAAGTCATTTGGATAACGCAACGTTTCATAATATTCAATCATCTTGTCATTTTCGTAAAAGAAATTGCTCAAGCTCTCTATATATTTAGGATTGAACAGTTGAAAAATACTGTTTAAATATTCTCCCTTAAGCATCCTGTGCATGCTGCTGATGTCTTTAGTGAATATGCCAATCCAAATGATCACAAGAATCAAATAAAACCATGCAAAGTTGTATTTGTTGTTCAGCTGCATAATAAGATAATCTTCTCTTTTTCTTCTTAGGGATATGTTTTTATTAATGGAATAGGCAGTATAAATAATTGTAAATGCGCTTACTATGGAATAAAAAAGCATTGAAACAGAAGCATTCATATAATCCCCTCCATCATTATAATAACACATTATCATAATAATTTCCCTACAATGTAAAAAATAAATGCAGCAGATGTAAAAAATAATCTTGGGAACGGACATTTAAATTAGCAGAGAATTTAGTTCTGCTTTAAACTTTGCAAACCTGATTTCATAGCAAAATTTCTTAGAAAGGGGTTAAACATTGCTGGAGATTTTAAATTTTTTATAAGTAAATTTAACTTAATATCTTTTACCTTCTGTTCATACCTATTTAGAAATCCATCTATTCCATCTTCAAGACTCTCAGCTAAATATAGGGAGCTTTTTAATGCATAGCTGATTCCTTCTGCTGAGCTGGGGCTAATTGCTCCTGCGGCTTCTCCAACTAAAGCTATACAGTCTCTTCCTGCATAAAACTGTGATATTTTCGTAGGTCTATTAATAAATGCACCTTCTGTTTTTAATTTGTTGCCAAAATTAAAGCCTAATTGTGTTAATTTTGCCTTCAGCAGATTATATTTTTCTCTTGTATTATCCCCAGGTCTTAGGGCTGCTCCTAATAGCAAGCATTTATTCTTGGGTATTACCCAAGAGTAAAAATTACTTATTTCCTTATCAAAGACTGCTGTGAAATAGGGCATAGTAGATTGACACTCATACCATTCCTGAATTGAAATGTACCTTTCAGGAAAATTTATATCATAGCAAATAGACTTCCTTATATTTGAAAGGGCACCATCAGCACCTACGATAACTTTTGTTCTAGCAGCTGTCTCATGTCCGTTATAAATATATTTAATTTCATACCCTTCCTGCGTTTTGGTAAAGCCCTTAAAAAATGAATTGAATTTTTTATCAACACCGGTTGGAAGTAATGAAATTAGCCATCTATCAAACTTTTCTCTGTCCATGTTATGATAGAATCTCTGATATAGCCTTTCTAGGTTGTTAGTTAAATCAATGGTTCTTACGGCAAAAAGCTGTGGGTCAACTAGAATATCTTTTGGAACTCCTAAACCCAACTTTGCGATCATTTTCTGAGCATCAGGTGCTAGTAAACCTCCGCAACATTTATTTATAACGTTTTTGTGGTTCTCATTTTCCAGGTCACGCTTATCTATCAATAAAACTTTATAGTTATCTCCGATTAATCGTGCAAGGTTAGCTCCTGCAGGGCCAGACCCGACAATTACAATATCATACATAAATGTACCTCTTTTGATATAAATTTCTTTTATTAATATTTGTCTTATCCTTGAGCTCCTTCAATATGTCATAGTTATAGTATTTCTGTAAGAAGCCACACTAATTTTTCCTTTTTAACATCACATCGATATTGCCTATAAATGCCATATCAAATCGTTAAATCGTTAAATCATTGTCGTCTTTTATATCAATGGCTTCTTTTAATAGCTTTCCAAGAACTGCTGCAAAGACAGCAATTACAATTGAAGCAAATACTGAAATCATACCGATTATGACTAGACCTGGTGCATCATCAAGTTCTGCTATGAGAAAAACAAATGGCATTATTAATACATACACACCACTGAAAGCTGTTGCACAGAATTTGATGTTCTTTAGACATTTAACAGACAATTTAGAGAATGCTTGATTGCTGTCTATAATGTTTAATAGTTTAAAAGCCTGATATAATGCAATGAAGAATGGTATAGCAGATACATACATTCCTAGTATAATGGGATATATCATATGGGCATATTTTGGATTTACCGGATTATTAGGAAGCCAAGTTAATCCAAATACACCAAGAGCAAGAACTGGAACTCCTATAAGAATAATAGCTATCTTTAAAAAAAGTGTTGATCCTCGTTTCATAAAACACCTCTCTAATTACTTTGTTGATTTTATTTTTATACAGTATCAATAATTCATTCTGGGGACGGACCTTTTAGTTCATTAATTAAATTAAAAGGTCCGTCCCCGGGTTTTATTTGCTTATTAGCTGCATGGCTTTGTCGATAGAATAATTTCTGCTCTGCCAAAGGGAATCGCTGCCGTAATTTTCTTCAATATCTTTAAAGTACAAATCTGCTTTATACCTAGTCATTATGTCTGCGTTGTTGTTTTCAACAAGCCTTGCTATCTGTGGGGCTGCGTCCACAGATAAACTCATGAGGTAATCTATATCCAGCGAATCTGTTTCTTTTGCAAGATACATATCAACATTATGTTTGGCAATTATGTAATCAATTTGACCTACATTAAGGCACAAGTAATAGCATAATCCAATAACTATGTACACGGCGATTATATTGAATCGAGGTCTCATGATAAATGCAGCAGTAATTATAAGACCAATGGATTCAAATATGAGGAATCCGTAAACCAAGACCCTTAGGCGTGTAAATCCGTATTCCTGGTCGTACAAATACATTCTGTAAAATGAAGATATGAGCATTACAAATGTTACTGCGCACAGATACATCATGAATATTTTTGTAAGATTTGACCATTTATTTCTTTGAACATAAATTTTTTCTTTATATAAATATACTGTAAGTAATATAAGCCCTATATTTAAAAAGCTCAGGAAAATGAGTTCAAAAAATCCTCTTCTGGCATATTCGGCGTAATTTAAGTTTCCTGGCAAGACAGAACCTGCAAATAAATATTTGAACTGAATGAAAATAAACAGCGTATACACCAGCAGTATGGAAGACAACAATATATTTATGACAATTGTATCAGCATTTTTAGGTTTCATGAGGTCTTCCAACGTGAAAGGTGCATTTTTGGATTCTGGTGATTTCTTCTCTGAAAATACAATATATAAAAGACCAAACAAATACAGTCCTGCAATCATTCCAAAAATGATTTTAAATATTAACTCTATATCAAGCATTTTTGAAAACCATTCAAGTGTATTTTCAACTTTGACGGAAAAAACAAGGTCCGCAGAGGACAGCATAATCAACAGGAATACTACAAAGGGAAGAGATATGAATATTCCGAGCATTATGCTGGAATGAAGCTTTTTTTTCGCGTCATCGCTTTTATACTTATTGATCCATTTAAAAGGAATGTTGAAGTTTCTTAATGGAAAAATAACATGTTCGAGTATTTTAAATAAGAATTTAAAATTCAGTTCTTTCACAGGGAAGTTGTCTGTAAGAATTGCAACCATGGTACTATACAACAGTATTGTGCATAGGAAATTAGGCGCTCTCCATAAATAACTTCCGCTTAAGTAATTGTTAAGAGACAAAATGTAAATGGGAACAAACATTAACAGTCCTTTTTTATTTTTTGCCTCTTCACGCTTATAGATTAAGGTGAATATTGAAACAAACTGAATGATTGTAAATACAGGAACACTTATTCCCGGGTTGTGAGCAAGTATTAAATATATGAAGCTCACTGCTGAAAGCAGCCCATAAATGGACAGCTTAATTTTTATTGAATTATCCATGATTTACTCCTTAACATATTCTATAATATCTCCCGGCTGACAATCCAATGCCCTGCAGATTTCTTCCAGCGTGGAGAATCTTATGGCTTTGGCTTTGTTGTTTTTCAATATTGATAAATTGGCAGGCGTAATATTTACCTTTTCCGCCAGCTCCATGAGTCCTATTTTTCTCTTTGCCATCATGACATCTAACTGAATAACAATACCCATTGTATCCTCCTACACTGTTAAATCATTTTCATCTTTATAGTATACGGCTTGCTTGAACAAATCCTTGAGGGTCAGGCAAAACAAACATGCAATAACAAATATGAGAATAATCACAACAGTTGATATGGTAAACCAAAACAAGCCTTTAATACAGAATATAATTGAAATTAACATGCTTGCAACAGCCATCTTTCTAAGGCAAGTAACATTTTTCAAAACAAAAGGATTACCGCCAATCAATGTCTTGAACATAACCCTGAGCTGCCACAAAATATATACTGAAGCAATGCCTGAAGCAACCAGCACCAATATCATGGGCAAAATCAAATTATCCTGCAAATTGAAGTAGTACACCAGCAATGGCCTTGAAAATGGTACATACAAGCAGCAAATAATTCCTACAATGAAAAGCACATCAACACAAATTTTAGATACATAATGAACAAAACTATTTTTATACATGAAAGTCCTCCTTGCTTTTATAACTAAATTATAGCAGATGTTTTTCTAATGTCAATAATTATTTATCGATAATCAATAAATAATTATTGTTGTCTGTTGTATTAAAGGCAAAAAAAGGACGAGCATAAGAAAAGCCCGACGTGATTTTATGAGATATGTTTATATCTAGCATTTAAGTTAGGGAAGAGTGAAGATGTAATGCTTTGAGGAATAGTTTTCTAGACTGGCCTCCATGCAGCGTATGTTGAATATCTGGCTTATTTTTCCGGTTTTTATAACATTTTCAGGAACATCATGAACAACAACATGCCCATTGTCCATGAGACATATTTTATCTGAGCAGGAAAAGGCAAGATTTAAGTCGTGAAGAACCATGACAACTGTCTTTCCAAGCTTTTTCAAGTTTTTCACCGTTTGAATTATCTCAAGCTGATGATTTATATCAAGGTATGTTGTCGGTTCATCCAAAAATATTATGTCAGTGTTCTGAGCCAAGACCATTGCAATAAATGATTTTTGCCGTTGGCCACCGGACAATTCCTGTAAATTGCAGTTTTTAAATTCCTCTAGACCCATCAATTCAATTGCTTCATCAACAATTTTTATGTCATTTCTCTGAGGAATTCTTGAAAAGTTCAAATATGGAAATCTTCCGTGCATTACAAGGCGGTAGACTGTTATGTTGGGTACTTCTTTGTTTTGCGGAAGATATGAAATGTACCGTGCAATATCTGGGTTTTTCATAATTGATAAATCTAAGTTTTTTCCATTAACATTAAGAAGAATTTCTCCGGACATTGGTTTTAATAAATTTGAAGAAGTTTTTAACAGCGTTGTTTTGCCGCAGCCGTTTTTACCGATTATGGATGTGATGGTACCTTTGTCAAATGAAACGTCTATGTTTTTAATTATTTCACTGCCGCTGTAGCCTGCAGTTACATTTTTCAAACTAATCATATATGACCTCTTTTTTTCATCAATAAAAGATACACAAAAAACGGTCCTCCAATAAAGGACATGATTATTCCCACAGGTATTTCGTAAGGAGCAAACAATATACGAGAAAGTATGTCGCAAAAAACAGTGAAGCAGCTTCCAAGCATGGCGCTTACCACAATCAGAATCCTGTTGTCGTTTCCAACAAGAAATCTTGCAGCATGAGGTACAATTAACCCTATGAAACCAATGAGTCCTGAAAAACTTATGGCGCTTCCGGACAACAAAGCAGCAACTGTCAAAAGAACAAATCTGTACAATGGAACATTAAGCCCCAGTGACTTAGCCGACTCGTCCCCTAAGGACAAAATATTCATGTCATAGCTTAGCATTAAAGATACTATAAGACCGAAAATTATAAATATGGCTGCATACTGAAGCTTTTCCATTGATACTCCTGAAAAACCTCCAATCATGAATGCAGTCCTGCTTATTGAAGCATCAGGAACAATTGTGAGAACTGTGTCTGTTATGGCACCGATGAAACTTGATACAGCAATTCCGGATAATACAATGGTCATCCGCGAAGCTCCGGTTTTTAAAGCTATAAAATAAACAAGATTAACAGCAATCAGCGCGCCCATGAATGCAGCAACAGGAGTCAAATAAAAACATGAAGGGAAAAATGCTGCAATAAGAACAACAAAAAGTCCTGATCCTGCATTTACTCCTATGACATTGGGGCTTGCAAGAGAATTGTTTAGCACAGTCTGCAATATAACCCCCGAAACAGACAATGAGCTTCCGGCGAGAACCGCTGCAAGCATTCGCGGCAGTCTCACATAGTTTACAATCTGATAGGCGTTTGACGAAGATTCATTAAACAATGCATTTAAAGTTTCCATTAAAGTGAGTTTTGTTGATCCGAGACCAATGCTTAAAATTATTTCTGCTGCAAGTGTAATTGAAAGCAGAGCCATAACAGCAATGTTATAGTTCAATGTGTTTTTATTTGAAAATTTCAGGATAAATGATTTTTGCCATATATTCATAACTTTCTCCCCATTTTGCATTTGGTTTGTAGTGAAAAAGTTCCTTAGGAAGAACAATATATCTGCCGTTTTTTACAGCAGACAGATTGTTCCAGGCTGGATTTTTTTCTATTCCGCTTTTCATTGCTTCAATGGCTTTTTCTGTGTTTCCCATAGTTGTGACGAATATATAATCAGGGTCTTCTTCGATTATTTCTTCCATGCTCAGTTCTTCCAGAAGGGACTGGTGCTTGGAGGCAATGTTTACGGTTCCAAGGTCATCAAGTATCCTGCATGCAAAGTTGTCATCGTCCTTTGCCTTAGCCCCGCCTGAATAAGCCCGTATAAATAAAACCGATGGGTTTGAAGATATAATTTTTGATTTTATTGTTTCAATTTCATTTTGCACTTCAAGGCCGTTTTTTTCGTACAAATCCTTCTTTCCCGTTATGTCTGTACAGATATCAAGCATTATTAAATAATCCTCAAACTGTTCAATCTTGAAGTATGCATGAGGTATATTTGCTTTTATTAATGTATCTTTTAATTCCAAATGGCTTTCTATATCCGATGAAAGGATTATGAAATCAGGAGAAAGAGACAATATTTCTTCAAGGTTTGGATCTTTGATGGTACCCACAATCTTAGTGCTTTCAGATAACTTTATGTTTCGCTCGGAAATACTGTCGTCGGTTGTTCCTGCAATATCTCCTCCTGCAAGTATCCACGTTTCAGCATAAGAACCTGACAGAGCAATCACCTTCTTAGGCTTTTCCTTTAACAAAACCTCATTACCAAAGGAATCCTCAAATGTGTAGTACATATTTTCTGCGCTGACTTTAGTTTCATCTGATGAAGCTTGGCTATTGCTGCATGATACAGCAACCATTGCTGTTAGTAAAATCAAAATAAGCAGTGGAATTTGAATTATTTTTTTCAGCACGTTGCACCGCCCTTTGTTTTAATTCCAAGTATTTCTTCTTTTTTGTCCATAATATTGTCTGATACAAGCATTTTCTCTACTTCTTCAAGGCCAAGCCTGTCTATTGTTGAAGCAAAGCGTTCACCAGTTACACCTTTCCATTTGAACAATAATATTGCTTTTTCTGCAACACCCATGGCTTCTTCTTTTGTAAAAAGCTTTTTTAGAGGAGAACCCATGCGTATTTTTTTACCCCATCTGCCGCCTACATATACTTTGTATCCTTTATTTCCATCGGGAATTGAATCAAAGGCACATTTGTTGATGCACATGCCGCAGTTAATGCAAATGTCTTTATCTATAACAAGTTTCGTATCTTCTATTTTTGCTGCATTCATGGGACATACATTTTCAATGTTGCACTTTTTACAGCCCCTGCATTTGTCCTGGTTGTAGTTTGGAACCATTTGGCCTACAATTCCCAAGTCATTCAGGTCAGGCTTGACGCAATTGTTTGGACATCCTCCCACTGCTATTTTGAACTTATGAGGAAGAGTCACACTCCTGTATCCTGTGTAAAAGCGATTATGAATTTCAGTTGCCATTGCCTGAGTGTCGAAAAATCCGTTTGTACATACAGTTCCTTTGCATGCAACTACAGGACGAACTCTTGATCCTGTTCCTCCAATGGACATGTTATCTTTTGCCACATGATTTTTCACTGCTTCAATATCATCAAATTTAATTCCAGGCAGCTCTACTGTCAGTCTTGAAGTGAATGTAATTTGTCCGTTTCCGTATTTATCTGCAACCAAGGTTAAGTTTTTCATTTGTTTTGATGTAAGAACACCGTTTTCAGTTATTATCCTCGCTGAAAAGTGCTCCATATCATTGTTGGACAGGAATCCTTCACCTTTAACTTTTTTTCTCTGTTCTGCTGTAATTTCCATATTTCCTCCGCTACACATATTTTATATTTAATATTATAATCCTTGAATTTCATAATTAAAAATAGTATTATTGTATAATATGATAGGTAATTGCCTATAGGAGGAACTATGACAATAAGACATCTGAAAATTTTCATAGCAGTTTGCGATTACGGGAAGATGAGTCTGGCCGCAGAAAAACTCTTTATGGCTCAGCCGTCAGTGAGCCAGGTAATTGCAGAAATAGAACAGCATTACGGAGTAAGAGTTTTCGAAAGGCTGTCAAAAAAGCTTTATCTTACAGAAGCAGGAGAAAATCTCCTGAAGTATGCTCGTCACATTGTTTCTTCTTTTGAGGAAATGGAAGATAACCTCTTAAAAAGTAGCAGCAATACCTCTTTGAAGGTAGGAGCAACCATAACTGTGGGAACATGCGTGCTAAATGATATTTTGAATGACTTTAAACTTAAGAAACCAAACATAAGTACAAAGGTATATGTAGAAAATACAAATGTCATAGAAGAAATGATATTGAAGAGTCCCCTTGATTTGGGAATAGTTGAAGGAATAATTAAAAGCCGGGACATAATTACAATTCCAATAGTTTCGGATGAACTCATTCTTGTTTGCTCTCCCTCCCATGAATTTTCATCACTTGAAGAAATAACTGCAGAGAAACTCAACAATCAGGATTTTATCTTAAGAGAAGAAGGCAGCGGAACAAGGGAGCTTTTTGAAAAGAAAATTGAAAACATGGAGATAGCAATCAACAAGAAATGGATTTGCAACAATTCAGAAGCCATAAAAAATGCAGTCATAAGCGGACAGGGGATCACAGTCATTTCTCAAATGCTTGTCAGAAAAGAAATTGAAGAAAAAAAACTACATGCTGTCAAAATAAGCGACATTAAGCTGACAAGAAACTTTTACCTTGCATACCACAAAAACAAATATTTATCTGACAATCTTAAAAGCTTCATATCAACATGCATAGATTATAAGCAATGAAATGAGACTAAGTTGCTTTCGTTTTTCATTAATATGTTGACAAAAATAATATAATTTGATAAAATTTTGATACCGTCTGAAGACGATAGTATTTTGGATGACCAAAATGATGATAGCAAACCACGAAGGTTTTAATGCTTGAGAACAAGCTTACTTTTGTGGTTTTTTTATTTTGAATAAATACTCCGCCAACTAACCGGCCGGATTATTAAGGAGATGGTTATATGCATATGGCTGATGCACTGATATCGGCTGCAACAGGAGGAGCAATGTGGGCTGCTTCTGCAGGTGTTGCATCATATTCTGTAAGAAGAGTGCAGACAGAAATTGACGAAAATGAAAAAAAGATTCCCTTGATGGGGGTTATGGGAGCATTTGTGTTTGCTTCTCAGATGATAAATTTTACTATTCCAGGAACGGGTTCAAGCGGTCATATTGGAGGAGGCCTTCTCTTAGCAGTCTTGCTTGGACCTCATGCAGGATTTTTGACGCTGATTTCAATACTGGCAATTCAAGCTCTTTTTTTTGCAGATGGAGGGTTGCTTGCTCTTGGATGCAACATATTCAACATGGGATTTTTCACATGCTTTGTTGCATATCCTCTTATTTACAAAAAAATAATACATAAGGGAATGTCAAAGAAAAATATTCTTATTGGATCGGTGATTGCATCTATATCAGGACTTCAGCTTGGGTCATTTGCTGTTGTACTTGAAACATTTTTTTCAGGAAGGACTGAACTTCCTTTTGGCACGTTTTTAATGATGATGCAGCCCATACACCTGGCAATAGGCGTTATTGAAGGATTGTTGACTTCTGCAGTTATAACGTTTCTATGGAACACCCGCCCTGAACTTCTTGAAAGCAGCAATATTGGCAAAAATAAAAATAATTCCAATAAAAAAGTTATTGCTTTGCTTCTTTGTACGGCATTTGTTGTAGGAGGATTTGCATCATGGTATGCATCAAGCAATCCTGACGGCCTTGAATGGTCAATAGAAAAAACAATTGGCAGTAATGAAGTTGAAGGCAGTAGCAGCATACATGAACTTTTCGGAAATATTCAGGAGAAAATTTCATTTCTTCCAGATTATAATTTTCAATCTGATCAGGAAAGTCAAACTCAAACAAAACTTGGAACTTCAGTTTCAGGCATAGTAGGAAGCATTTTGACATTATTAGTTGCTGTATTAATAGGAAAGGTTTCAAAAAAATACAGACAATTAAGTAAAGGCGTAAAAGAATAATTAAATAAACAATAACTAACCGGGATAGACAAATGAATAGAATAACAAAATCAATGTATGGTATAAGGTATTTCGATGAGACAGCTCAAAATGACACGATGATTCACAAACTGAATCCTTTGGTCAAATTATTGGTCAGTTTTGTATATATTTTAACTGCTGTTTCATTCGGCAAGTATGAAATTGTGTCCATGATTCCCCTGGCAATTTATCCGGCCATAGTATTCAACCTTGGAGACATTAAGATTCTGCCCGTATTAAAAAGTTCGCTACTGGTGATGCCTCTTATTTTGTTTGTTGGAATTTCCAATCCCAT
The DNA here is from genome assembly GCA_002422545.1 of Firmicutes bacterium UBA6113. Lineage (GTDB taxonomy): Bacteria > Bacillota > Clostridia > Tissierellales > Sedimentibacteraceae > Sedimentibacter. The sequence continues at coordinate 64,777 of DIWF01000034.1, forward strand.
GCTTGATAGGGAAACTGTAGTAATATTTGAAAATGTGGTTGTATCAAGAGGAATTTTATCATATATAAGTCTCATAATAAAATGCACATTATCAGTAATATGCGGAATGCTTTTAATTGCAACGACTTCAGTGGACGATCTAGCAAAGGCCCTTGGCAGCATGCATGTGCCAAAAATTTTTATAATGACTTTTTTGCTCACTTACCGCTACATATATGTTCTGATTGAAGAATTTTCAAACATTAGCACTTCTTATTTTTTAAGAGCACCTGGACAAAAAGGAATTCACTACAAGTTGTGGGGACCGCTTTTGGGTCAGCTGCTCATGCGAACATACGACAGAGCACAATCAATTTACAGCGCAATGTCTTTGCGTGGATACCGAGGGAAATATTATACGGTTAAAAATATTCTTCACATTAATGATTATTTGTATTTGATTTTGTGGATTGTATTTTTATTTATGGTAAGATTCAACAATGTGCCGGTAATGCTTGGCAATATTATGACAGGAGCATTTTAATGAGTCATCACAATGTAATTTTAGACAATGTTTACTACACTTATCCTGATGGGAAAAAGGCACTAAACGGCGTAAGTTTTGAAATCTTTCACGGGGAATCTGTGGCGGTCGTAGGAAGCAATGGCGCAGGGAAGTCAACTCTTCTTTTGTCAATGGTCGGAATTTTGTTTCATGACAGCGGCGAAATAAGAATCGGTGATGTTCCTCTTACTAAAAACACCCTTCCTGCAATAAGGCAAAAAATTGGTTTTACATTTCAAAATCCAGATCATCAGCTGTTCAGCACCACTGTTTATGATGATGTTGCTTTTGGACCGAGGAATTATAAATTATCAGAAAATGAGGTTAAGAAAAGAGTTGAAAGGGCCCTGGAAATTGTGGGTGCATCGCATTTGTCAGACAGACCGCCATACAAACTTTCAGGGGGAGAAAAACGTTCTGTTTCAATAGCTTGTGTATTGTCAATGGAGCCAGACATACTTCTCATGGATGAACCTTCATCCAACCTTGACCCTAAGTCAAGAAGGAGGCTCATCAACATTTTGAAAGAATTTAAACACACAAAAATAATTGCAACTCATGACCTGGACATGGTTCTTGATGTTTGTGAAAGAACAATAGTTATAGGCGAAGGCAAAATTCTTGCCGACGGAAAATCAGATGAAATACTAAGAAATGAAGAGCTTCTTGACAGATGCGGACTGGAAAAACCATTTGTACTTCAGGGTTGTCCTGTTTGTTCAAGAACAAAGTAAATGACAAAATACGGAGGACATATGGAAAATAAATTTTTGTTATTAGAAGAAAAAATAAACAAACTTGTTGAAGGAGGAGTATGTATTGCCTTTTCAGGCGGAGTTGACAGCAGTCTTATTCTTAAGCTGTCATGTGAAGCAGGCAAAAAACTAAACAAGAATGTATATGCCGTAACTTTTGAAACAAAACTGCACCCTGTTTCTGATGTAACGGTTTCAAAAAAGGTGGCAGGAGAAATGGGAGCCATACATAAAATAATTCAAGTAAATGAATTTGAAAACAAGGAAATATTAAAAAACCCTGTAAACAGGTGTTATCTATGCAAAAAATCACTGTTTGTAAATTTAGCTGAATTTGCAAAGAACAATGGACTAAAGTACGTGGTTGACGGTACAAATGCAGATGACCTGAAAGTTTACAGACCCGGCGTAAAGGCTCTGGGGGAACTGGGAGTTGTAAGTCCTTTGGCAGAGCTTGGTATATCAAAGCAGGAAGTAAGAGAAATGGCAAAAAAATTAAATATTTCTGTTGCTTCAAGACCATCGGCACCATGCATGGCAACAAGACTTCCTTATAATACTGAATTAAATTTTGAACTTTTAGAAAAGATAGATAAAGCAGAGGATTTTATAAAAACCTTAGGCTTTGATGTTGTCAGGGTGAGGGTTCACAATGACATTGCAAGAATTGAGGTAACAAAGGAAAATATGATTAAGCTGGTTGAAAACAGCCAGGCAATCATTGATTTCATGAAAAAATCCGGCTTTGTATATATTACGTTGGATATAGAAGGATTCCGTTCAGGAAGCATGGATATTAACTTGGATAAATAAATAAAAGAGGTTAAGATGGATATTCACGAGTTGCTATTAAAAGTAAAGAATAATGAAATTGAATTGAGTGAAGCTGAAATGACTCTCAAAAAGCTTCCTTATGAGGACCTTGGATTTGCAAAGCTTGACCACCACAGAATGCTTCGGTCCGGATTTGGGGAGGTTGTTTACTGCAGCGGGAAATCAACAGAACACCTTGTTAAGATTTTTCAGTCATTCAATGAAAAAAATATAAACATAATGGGCACCAGAGCTTCAAAAGCACAGTTTGAGGCTATAAAAACTCTGATGCCCGAAGCTGAATACGACGAAATGTCACGAATTGTAAAAATCATGAGGACTATTCCAGTAAAAACTGGTTTGATTGCAGTGTGCACAGGAGGAACATCGGACATTCCTGTTGCAGAAGAAGCTGCACAGACAGCTGAGTTTTTTGGAAGCAGGGTAATGAGAGTTTACGATGTTGGAGTTGCAGGAATTCACAGGCTTCTTTCAAAAATTGACGAAATAAACAAAACCAACTGCATTGTGGCAGTTGCCGGCATGGAGGGAGCTTTACCCGGAGTAATAGCAGGAATGTCCGACAAACCTGTAATAGCAGTGCCCACATCAATAGGATACGGAGCGAATTTCAACGGACTTTCATCTCTTCTCACAATGCTCAATTCATGTGCAGAAGGAATTGCTGTAGTAAATATTGACAACGGTTTTGGAGCGGGTTACATGAGCACACAAATAAACAGATTGGCGGTACAAAAATGAGCAAAAGAATTTTATATTTGGAATGTTATTCGGGTATCAGCGGTGACATGACTGTAGCGTCGCTTCTTGATCTGGGCGGTGACACGGAAGTGATGCTGGAAGGTTTGAAAAGTCTGAATGTAAGCGGATACAGGATTGAAATAGGAAGGACGAAGAAATGCGGCATTGATGCATGCGATTTTAACGTTGTGTTGGAACAAGATTATGAGCACCATCACGATCACGAACACAATCACGATTATGAACACAATCATGACCATGAAACAGAACATAAACATATTCATTTACATGAAGAACATCACGTCCATACACATGAACACGGACATGAAGATCATCACGAGCACAGACATGAACATGAAATTGACCACGGCCATTGCCATTCTCATGAACATGATCACCACCATGAACATCATCATGAATCAGATGACAGCCATGGACATCACCATGAGCATATAAATATAAACGATATATTTAAAATTATTGACGAGTCAAAAATTTCCAACAGAGCAAAAGCAATTTCCAGAAAAATATTTAGAGTTGTGGCGGAATCTGAAGCAAAGGCACATGGGCTTGGAGTTGAAGAAGTTCACTTCCATGAGGTGGGGGCAGTTGATTCTATAGTGGACATTGTTGCTGCAGCCATACTAATTGATAATCTTAAATTTGACGAAATAGTGGTTTCAGAATTGTATGAAGGAAGAGGCCATGTAAAATGCCAGCACGGTATAATTCCTGTTCCTGTTCCTGCAGTTGTAAACATAGCAGCAGAACATTCACTGCTGCTAAGAATCACTGAAGCAAGGGGCGAAATGATAACACCTACAGGAGCAGCAATTGCAGCAGCTCTTAGGACTATGGATTCTCTTCCTCTATCCTACACCATCAAGAAAACAGGAATTGGTGCCGGAAAAAAAGATTTTGAGAAAGCAAATGTGCTCAGAACTTATATTATCGAGGAGTCAGCATATGAACAATCAGTAAAAGACATACATCACTGCAATGGAAATAAATATATGTGGGTGCTTGAAACAAACATCGATGATTCCACAGGTGAAAATTTGTCATTCACAATGGAAAAGCTTTTTGAAAGCGGAGCAAGCGATGTTTTCTTTACTCCAATTTACATGAAAAAAAACAGGCCAGCTCACAGACTGACAGTAATATGCAAAGAAGATGACATTAGGGAAATGGAATCTGTAATATTCAACAACACAACCACTATAGGCATCAGAAGGTACAAGACTGAAAGAACTGTTCTTAAAAGGGAAATAATTGTAGTGGAAACAAAGTACGGTCAAGTTAAAGTAAAAGTAAGCAGCTTTGAAGGAAGTTTGTTTTACAAGCCTGAATATGAAGATGTAAAAAACATATGCAACATAACAGGCAAGAGCTACAAGGAAATAAACGATGAAATAAAAAGTATTTCTTTAAAGTTATAATAGGCAGGTTCGGAAAAATTTCCGAACCTGCTTTTATATAATAAAATTCTTTAATATTATTGAATACTTGATAAAACTATCATATAATAATTATATTATCAATATGAATATTTTGACTAATTTCCTCACTTTATCTTTTACAACACAGTGTGCAGAACAATGTCACGATTGTTTCTGATGTTCAAGCAACAATCATACTTGAATATGCGCAGGAACTGGGATTTGGAAATTAAAAATTAAATTGTAAAATTATAAAAAATACAGCCGATAAATTATATGCTAGGACAGGTATTCAATTTATCAAACAAACGTTGTCCTAAACTTACTTTATATTAGAAGTAAAATTAAATAATATAATTACATTGTATCGGGGGGTAAGATGTCTAAATTATCAAATCAAAAATTAAAGTTGATGTACTTGCTGAAAATTCTTTTCGAAAAGACTGACACTGAACATTCCTTAACAGTTCCGGATATTATTAATGAGTTAAAAAAATATGATATTAATGCAGAAAGAAAGAGCATTTACAACGATATTGATTCCTTAAGAAGCTACGGAATTGATATTATGTGCAAAAAATCAAAAACTTACAGCTACTATGTTGGAGACAGAACTTTCGAGCTGGCAGAGCTTAAACTTCTCGCTGACGCTGTGGCATCATCCAAGTTTATCACTGAAAGAAAATCTAAGGACCTGATTAGGAAAATAAGCAGCCTTGCCAGCAGTTACGAAGCTTTGCAGCTTAAACGCCAGGTTTATGTGGCTGACAGGGTAAAAACCATGAATGAAAAAATTTACTGCAATGTTGACAGCATACATCTTGCTGTTGCAACACACAGGCAAATTTCCTTCAAGTATTTTGAATATACACTGGACAAGAAAAAAAGATACAGAAACAATGGTGAAAAATATACAGCAAGCCCCTATGCGCTCACATGGTATGATGAAAACTACTACCTGATTGCAAATTGTGAAAAACATGATGGTGTTTCTCACTTCCGTGTGGACAAGATGGAAGACATAAAAATTCTGGAAATATCTGCAGAAAGTAGCGATGAGATAAATTTGGGAGATCATGCAAAAAAAGTATTCGGTATGTTTGGAGGTGAGGAAGCAACATTGGAAGCATTGTTTGACAACTCTCTACTTGGTGTTGTAATTGATCGCTTCGGTGAAAAAACAATAATACGAAAATACGACCAGAATAACTTTATGGCAATTGTAAGAGTTCAAATAAGTCCGCCTTTTTTAGGCTGGATATTTCAGTTCGGCAACAAGGTTAAAATCCTTTCACCTGACAATGTTAAGAACAAACTGGTAGAATATTGCAGAGAAGTGGAAGGTAGTTATTGCTGATTGGTACAATAAATGTCATGAAGGAAACAATTGTAAACAAAACATTTCTTATCCAATTAAATGTAATTATTTTGAAAAATTATTGTATTTATCGACATAAAATGATATAATTTTTACGAAACATAATAAAAATTATACTAAAATTTATATCGACTTGGAGAATTTTATGCTTCAGCAACCTTTATATTCACTGTTTATTAGACTAATCCCTGAAACATTTATAGTTATGTATGCAATTTGTCTGTTGACTAAATCATATGTCAATTTGAAAAATATATTTATATCAGGAATAATTGGCGGTATTTGCGTTTATTTGACACGTATGCTGCCCATCCACTTCGGAGTGCACACCATTTTGAGCATAATGCTAATTATTGTATTGGCAATCAGATTGAACAATATAGAGATACATAAAGCCATTACAGCTTCTTTGACATCAGTAATATTATTGTTTATATCTGATATGATGCTTGTTGTATTTTACAATGCTATTAATTTTACATCAGCATTATCGGGACAGACACTGGTTTCTGTGCTAGCAGGTGTTCCTTCATTAGTACTGTTTTATTTTACAGTTAAAATTATCATTTATGTTAAAAGCATGAGGGTTAAAAATGAACAGGATTGATAAAATTTCTAAATCATTTGCTTCAATTGTTTCATCAAATTTATCCCTTGACCATGACCAGGAAGAGGTTCTTGCCTACGGAGCGTTTGCACTCTTTCAGACAGTATTATCTATTCTTGCAATTGCTGCTTTTGGTCTGTTGTTAGGAGTTCTCGCTGAATCTATGATAATTTCCTTTGCAGCGGCAATTTTAAGGAAGTTTTCCGGCGGCGTTCATGCCACTAAACCATTGAACTGTGCTGTGATTGGAATGATTATATTTGGTGTTCTTGGGCTTTTGGTAAAGCATCTGTTCATAAATATCGAATTTGTATATGTAATTGGATTAATGGCATCAGAATTTGCTTTTGTTTTTTATGTTATGATTAAATACTGTCCTGTTGGCAGTGTCAACAAACCGTTAAAAAATTTAGATAAAAGAAAACGCCTTAAACAGCAGTCTTTAATGTTTACTTTAAGTATGCTGGCTGTAAACATAGTCTTAACATACTTCTATGTGCATACAAATAACATTAATTTTTTAACAGTTGCCGTATGTATATCCACAGGTATTTTATGGCAATCTATAACTTTGGTATCTCTGGGACACATAATTATAGAATCTTTAGATACGTTTATGGGGGGTACGACTATACTAAATAGGAGGGCGAACAAATGAAAAAAGGTCTAGTATTGAAGGTTATGACTTTAGCAGCTGTAATGTTGTCATTTTTAGCTACAACAACAACTGCTTCAGCTTGCTGGTGGGGATTATATCAGCCAGAAGAACCAAATTCATTAAGAGAAGAATAAAAAGGGGTCTTATGACCCCTTTTTATTGGGACATGCAAAGCAGGTGATAAAAATGATGCAAATTGACATAAATAGAAAACAAAAGTTATACGACATGATATCTGTTCTAAAACTCATATCATTGCTGATAGGGGGAATTGTAATTTTTTCACAATTTCCTGAAAATTTATATATATCAGAGTGGACTAAAAATACACTTGGAAATAAAATTGTTGCCTTGAACTTCATAGGTTTTGGAACGTTTGTTCTGATATGCGAGGGATGGCTGCACAGCTTTAAAAAAGATCAGATTAATCAAGTGTATACTATAAGCGCTCTTATAGAAAGTATAGTATTTATGTCTATATATACAGGACTGATTTGTATATCAGGATTTCATGAAAGCCAATACAAATTCCTGTATTTATTTATAATAACTGCAAATACAATTCAATATGGGTTCAATGAAGGCATGACAACCGCAGTCATTAGCTCTGCTGCTATTTTGATAATAGATTTATTGGGTTTTAAATCCGGTGTTAACAAATATTTTGAAGCAGATCTAGTGCTGTCAGGAGTGTTTGTTATAATGGCATGGCTTTTGGGTTATTATGTGAAACTTGAAAACCAGCACAGGGAAAATACATTGCATCTGGCAAATATCGACGAATTGACAGGCGTATACAACCACAGGTATTTTCAAAATTCATTGACTGAACACATTCAAGAGGCAGACAAGTCAAATAAGGTCTTGGGGCTCTTGTTTATAGATATAGACCATTTCAAATATTACAATGATCTTTATGGCCACAGTGCAGGAGATGTTGTGCTGAACAGGTTCGGAGAAATATTTAAAAAAAACGTAAGAGAAAGTGATGTGATTGCAAGATATGGCGGTGAAGAGTTTGCAATTATATTGCCTGATACTTGCGAGGAAGAAGCGGTTGAAATAGGAAACAGATTAAGAGATGCCATTGAAAACACCCATTTTGAAGGCGAAGAAAATCAACCTAATGGAAATCTAACCATTTCCATAGGTGTTTCATGTTATCCTATAAAGGCTAAAAACAAAAAAGAACTCATAAATACTGCTGATGATGCATTGTACAGAGCAAAGTTCTTCAATAAAAACAGGGTGGAGAGCTATTATTCAGTGCTGGAAGAATTAAAAGAGGATATTGACGAAAAACATATTGATTTAATAAGTTCCATAAAGACTCTCATAAGTGTTATCAATGCAAAAGATCGTTATACATATGCCCACACTGACAGAGTCGTGATTTATTGCGAACTTATGGCGAATCATCTCAATCTCTCTGAAAATGACAGAAAGACATTGAGGTATGGAGCGTATCTCCATGACATAGGGAAAATCCAAATAAACAAAGATGTATTAAACAAAATTGGAAAGCTGACGGATGAAGAGTGGAAATTGCTAAAGACCCATCCTGAAAATGGCGAACAAATTGTAAGGCCGGTTACAGCTCTTAGTGAGGTTCTTCCTCTTATATTGCATCATCATGAATGGTATGACGGAACAGGATATCCTAAAGGAATAAAAGGCAAAGAAATCCCTTATCTTGTGAGAATACTAAGTGTTGCTGACAGTTTTGACGCCATGACATCAAACCGCCCATATCACAGAAGAAAAAGCTATGAGCAGGCAGTTGAGGAATTGATAAAATGCAGTTCTACGCAGTTTGATCCGGACATAGTTCTAGAGTTTGTTAGAATGCTTGATAATAATAGAAATATGCTTGATTTAAACTGACAATTAATATTAAACGTCATTAAAGGCGTTTGTTTTTTTGTTTCATTTAGTTTTAGTTAAATTATTGTATTAGTTTTTTAAAAAAGAATATGAAAACAAAGATATTATGATATAATAATATAAGGGACGTTGAATAATGGAGGATATATGGCTACATTTGATGATTTTGGAAAAATAGACATTCGTGTGGGAGAGATAATCAAGGCTGAATTTTTCGAGAAGGCCAGAAAACCTGCTTACAAGCTTTGGGTTGATTTTGGAGATGAAATAGGAGTTAAAAAGTCAAGCGCCCAGATAACTGATTTTTACAGCGCAGAAGATTTAATAGGCTGTCAGGTGCTTGGAGTTGTGAATTTTCCTCCAAGGCAGATAGCAGATTTTATTTCGGAAGTGCTTGTGTTGGGCACATACTCAAAGGGCGGGGTAGTTCTTATACAGCCTGAAAGAACTGTTGAAAAAGGGGATAAACTGGGATAGGATTAGGAGGAAACCATGAAGCATGAATGGAAAAAACAAGAGAAAGAAATTTATATGCCAAGGAACAAACCTGAAGTTGTAACTGTTCCTGAATATAAATATTTTATGCTTGACGGAAGGGGAAATCCTAACAAGGAAGAATTTTCAGAAGTTATTGGAGTTTTATACTCACTTTCATATGCAGTAAAAATGATGCCTAAAAAAGGATTTACTCCTGAAGGTTACTTTGATTACACAGTCTATCCCCTGGAAGGTGTGTGGGATCTGGCAGAAGAAGCAAGAGGTCTTGATAAGCTTGACAAGGACAGTTTAATTTATACAGCAATGATAAGGCAGCCTGATTTTGTCACTGAAGAACTGGCAGCGGATGTTATTAATTCCGTTAAACATAACAAGCTCCACCGACTGCTTGAAAATGTAAGATTCGGTACTTTAATGGATGGACTGTGCATACAGATGATGCACATTGGTCCATATGATGATGAACCACAGTCATTTGCAACGATGCAGGATTACTGCGAAAAAATGAACATGAGAAGGACTTCAATGATCCATAGGGAAATTTACATTTCCGATACAAGAAAGACAGCGCCAGAAAAATTGAAAACCGTGCTGCGTTTCAAGGCGGAAGTGTCCTCCTGATTTTTATATTGACAAATTCTCCTTTTTTTGATAAAATAATTCAAGTTATACGTTTTCAGTGTCGAGATATCGTGCTTAAAATTTTAAGGCTAATGAAGATTTAGTATAATCTTAGATTTAGACAATGTGAAATTCAATCCGGATAAATTAGAAAAGGGAGTACTATTCATTTTTTCTGAATAGCTTGTATATTATGAACATTTTGAGGAAAACGATTATCATTGCAGGAATATCGTCAATGATTCTATGTACTACAGCATTTGCAACTGAAATCACTGCTGCAGACAATCTAAATACTCAGGAAAGTATTCAAACAAAAATCATAAACGAAGACAGCCAAGTTCAATCAGAAGAAGTTCAGGCAACTGAAACTCAGGAAGTAACTGTTCAGGCAGAAGTACAAGCAACTACTTCTCAAGCACCGCTCCAACAGGGAGCTGTTACTGTAAATATACTCAATGTAAGAAGCGGACCTTCTACAGATACAGAAATCTTAGGAAAACTTTCCTTGGGAAACACTATTAATATAAAAACTCTCAGCAACGGCTGGTATGAAATAGAATACAATGATTCTTCAGCTTATGTTTATGCTGAATATGTGAAAATAATAGATGAATCATCTGCAGTTGTACATGCTTCAGGAAACAGTGTGGTTGATTACGCGAAACTGTTCATTGGAACTCCATATGTGGCAGGAGGAAGTTCCCCGAGCGGTTTTGACTGTTCAGGTTTTGTAAAGTATGTAATGGCTAGCTTTGGTATTGATATGCCAAGAACTTCTACTGAGCAGTATTCAATAGGAGTAAGGGTTGAAAAATCCGAGCTTATGCCTGGAGATTTGGTTTTCTTCAAATATTCATCCACTTCATATGGACTGAATCACGTTGGAATTTATGTTGGAGATGGAAATTTCATTCATTCTCCAATACCTGGACAAACTGTAAAAATTGACACGCTGTCATCAGGATATTTTTCTACATATTACTATGGAGCAACAAGAGTTGTAAAATAAATAATTGGCGGCATATGCCGCTTTTTAATTGCATTCAAACAGTTGTTGTTCATTTATTTATGAAAATGTGTTATATTATATATAAATATGTTAACAGGAGACAAGATGAAAACCAGCGAAAAAATATATCAGGAAAATTCCTACCTTACTGAACTTGAAGCAGAAGTCATAAGCTGTATAAAGAAAGATGATTGTTACGAGGCAATACTTGATAAAACAATATTTTATCCTCACATGTCCGGCGGACAGCCAAAGGATGAAGGAACCATAAACAGCATCAAGGCATGTGATGTTCAGGAACGAGGGGATGAAATAGTTCATATGTTGAAGGAAGAAATAAGCGGAATAGTAACGCTTAACATAAATTTCTGCAAAAGGTTCGACCATATGCAACAACACACTGGACAGCATATCCTTTCATATGCATTTTCTAATTTGTTCGATGGAAATACTGTAGGATTTCATATGAGTGATAATTACACAACCATAGATCTGGACATTCCTCTCACTGAAGAAATGACAGAACAAGCAGAACAGTTGTGCAACAAGATCATTTATGAAAATAAAATTGTTGTTGCAAAGAATTATTCCTACGAAGAAGCAATGAAGCTTGATTTAAGAAAAGATCCTCTGAAACTTGATGTGTTAAGAATAATTGAAGTTGAAAATTGTGACATTTCAGCATGTGGTGGAACCCATGTGAGAAATACCGGGGAAATAGGCATCATAAAGGTGACAAAGACTGAAAAATACAAGCAGGGAACAAGAGTGGAATTTCTTTGCGGGAAAAGGGCGCTAGATGACTACATAATTAAAAACAGAAATATTTCAGCACTGTCATCACTTTTGACCTGCAGATCAGATATGCTCATGGATAATTTTGAAAAAATAATTAATGAAAACAAAAAACTAAAAAAAGATATGAACAATCTCAACAACATCCTTAATGAATACAAGGCAAGAGATTTAAAAATCAATGCCATAGAGAATGAAAATGTAAAATATATATTTTCATTGTCAGATGAGGATGTTAAAGATTTAAGATACATATGTTCAAAAATTACTGAAGATGAAAACTATGTTGCAGTAATGGTTTCTGAAACTGAAAGTGGATGCAGTCTTGTAATAGGTCAGTCAAAAAATATGAATTATGACATTAAGAACATATTCGAAAAGTGCAGGGTTATAATTAACGGAAAGGGAGGCGGAAACAACTTCCTTCTTCAGTGCACTGGAGATAAGTCAAATGGGGCGGAATGCCTTGACTTTGCAAAAAATATGTTTTTAAAATAATGAAATCCCAAGCTTAAAGCTTGGGATTTATTTTAATGTTTATGGTATATGCAGTTGGATTCGTATTTTGGTTCACAAGTGAGATGAACTCCAAGTTTCTTGAATATCTGCTCGTCAACAGATGAAAGAAGTACTGTTGAATGAACTTCGCAGCCTTTTAAATAAGGAAGCTGTTCAAGGGCCAGTCTAGCTTCCGGATTATTGGCAGCACTCACTGACAGAGCAATTAATATTTCATCTGTATGAAGACGTGGGTTGCAGCTTCCTAGGAAAGAAGTCTTCAATGTTTGAATAGGTTCTATTGCTTCAGGTGAAACAAGATGAACTTCATCGTCAATTCCGCAAAGGACCTTTATGGCATTTAAAAGTGCTCCAGCTGAAGCTCCGAGCAGGTCAGAAGTCTTACCTGTGACAATCTGGCCGTCATGAAGTTCAATGGAAACTGCTGGATAGCCTGTTTCTTCTTCTCGTTTAAGGGCAGGTTCAACAACATTGCGGTCATTTTCTGAAACCCCGGCCTGTTTCATCAGCAGTTCCAATTTGTAAAGCACATCTCTTGAGCAGCGACCTCTTTTTATGTCGCATAGACTCTGGTAGTATCTTCTTATGATTTCCTGCTTTGAAGCATCCTTGCACACCTGGTCGTCAGTGATGCAGTTTCCAGCCATGTTCACCCCCATGTCTGTTGGTGACTGATAAGGGCTTTTGTCAAAAATGCTTTCGAATATTGCATTTAAAACAGGAAATATTTCAATGTCTCTGTTGTAGTTTACTGTAGGATTGCCGTATGCTTCCAAATGGAATGGGTCAATCATGTTAACATCGTTAAGGTCCGCTGTTGCTGCTTCATATGCTATGTTAACAGGATGGTGAAGAGGAAGATTCCAAATAGGAAAAGTTTCAAATTTTGCATATCCTGCCTTGACTCCGCGTTTGTTTTCATGGTAAAGCTGTGAGAGGCATGTTGCCATCTTTCCGCTTCCAGGTCCCGGAGCTGTTACAACAACCAAAGGTCTTTCAGTTTCGATATAATCATTTTTGCCGTAACCTTCGTCGCTTACAATCAGTTTAATGTTGCTTGGATATCCTTCTATTTTGTAATGAAGATATGATTTAATGTCAAGTTCATGAAGCTTGCGGCGGAACTGTTTTGTTGCAGCTCCTTCCGTGTATTGTGTTATAACAACACTTCCCACAAAAAATCCCATATTGCGGAATGAGTCTATTAGACGAAAAACATCATCATCGTAAGTAATTCCAAGGTCTCCTCGGATTTTGTTGCTTTCTATTGCATCGGCATTTATGGCAATGATAATTTCTGTCTGGTCCTTGAGCTGAGACAGCATTTTCAGCTTGCTGTCAGGCAAAAAGCCCGGAAGCACTCTTGATGCATGGTAATCGTCAAATAATTTGCCGCCGAATTCAAGATAAAGCTTATTGTCAAAATGTGCAATTCTTTCTTTAATGTGTTCAGATTGCATATTTAAGTATTTATTGTTATCAAATCCAATTTTCATAATACTCTCCTCGTTTTGTACATGGAAAAGAGTATACCATTAACAGACATTATTTTCAACTGATAAAACCAAAATATTATTTGCAAATATTTAAGGAGTTAAGCCTTTTTGTTGACAAGAAAGAAATTTAAGGCAATAATAGAATAGGAATACAATATTTTACAGCTATTGCGTCAAAGCATATGATTACTAAGATTATAATAAAACTACGGAGTGATAAAATGATACATAAAGCTATTGAATTTGCAGCAAAAGCTCACAGAAACCAGGTAAGGAAGGGCTCGGATGCCCCTTACATAGTGCATCCCTTTGAAGTTGCACACATACTCACAGAAAACAAATGCAGCAAAAATCTCATAATTGCAGGACTTCTTCATGACACAGTAGAAGATACTCATGTTGAGATAGACGACATTGAAAGAGAATTTGGAAGTGAAGTGGCAGCCATTGTAGCTGCGTGTTCAGAAGATAAGTCAAAATCATGGGAAGTCAGAAAGCAGCACACAATTGATTACCTTGGCAGAGAAGCAGATATGGATGTAATGCTTTTGTCCCTTGCTGACAAGCTTTCAAATTTAAGAAGCATTAAGGCAGATTATGCTGTTATGCAAGAAGAAGTATGGACTCGTTTTAACCGTCCCAAGGAAAAACAAAGCTGGTACTACGGAGAACTTCTTGATGTTTTTGAACCGTTGTTTGACTATGAAATGTACTGGGAATTTACAGACATATATGCAGATTTGTTTGCAACATACTATATAGACAAAAACAAGGAGCTTATTGTTAAGACAAACGAGCACGACTATTACGGTTACAGCAGGGAAAAGTGCAAATGGATACGTGATGACAAACTGAAAGCACTCATAGACAACAAGGAAGTTTCTAAAATTGAAAAGGATTATGCAGTGGCTCTTGTGAAGCAGTGGAATGAAGAATAATTTGTTTCTGATGCAGATTGTTCCAGATGTTTTGACCGGCCATAAACTATGTTATACCGCCACGAAAACTAATTTAATTATATGAGGGTAATATGGAAATCAGTATTGATTTAAAAAACGGATATAAAATAAAAACTATGAATGAAAAAGACAACATAGACCAGGTCTATGACCTCTGCAAAAGGTGCTCCGACTATTTCCTTCTCCACGACGGAACATATCCGGATTATGAGGATGCAGTGGGAATTTTCACATCTCTTCCTCCAAACAACACTTATGACGACAAATTTGTTGCAGGAATTTTCAGTTTAGAAAACAAATTATCAGGGCTTATAGAAGTTGTGAGAAATTATCCTGCCCCTGACTCCTGTATAATCGGACTCATGTTCATAGACCCTGAGGAGAGAAAAAAGGGTCTGGGCAGGATGTCACATGATGCAGTTAAAAATCTGGCAATAAGCTCAGGAGCAAAAATGCTCATGCTTGGTGCAGTGGAGGAAAATACTAACGGTGTAATGTTCTGGTCATCTCTTGGTTATAAAAAAATAAGGGAAGCAAAAAGAGATTATAAGAAGAAAACACACAATCTCTACACGATGACAATGGAATTGTAAATCATAAATCGGCAGGTGATAAATTGAATAATGTAAGCAAAATAATGAAAAAGATGATTGAATATTTCGAAAAAGACGCAGTAAGAATCAACCACGCACTGAAGGTGTACGTCTATGCAAAAAGCATAGGAGAACTTGAGAAAATTTCAAAGGAAGAACAGGAAGTTCTTGAAATTTCATCAATTTTGCACGACATTGGAATCAAGGAAAGCGAAAGAAAATATTCTTCCTCTGCAGGAATTTACCAGGAAATTGAAGGACCTCCTGCAGCAAGGGAAATCATGGTTAAATTCAATTTAAGCGAAAACATAAAAGAAAGAATTGAGTATTTAATAGGCAATCACCATACATACAGCAAAATAGACGGAATTGATTTCCAAATACTTGTGGAAGCAGATTTTTTAGTTAACATCTTTGAAGAAAATATTCAAAAAGAACAGTTAGATATAATTGAACAGAAGTATTTCAGGACAAAGACGGGGAAAAGTTTTCTAAACAGCATATACCAGTAAACTTGAGGCAGAAGGAGGACATATGCCATTTGAAATTATCAGAAATGATATTACAAAGATGAATGTTGATGTTATAGTAAATGCTGCTAATACAAGGCTAAAAATGGGCGGGGGTGTGTGCGGTGCAATTTTTATCGCTGCAGGAAGCGAAGACCTTCAAAGGGAATGCGACTCCATAGGCGGCTGTGATGTAGGCGAAGCAGTTATTACAAAGGGATATGCACTGACTGCAAAATATATTATCCATACAGTGGGACCCATATGGCAAGGCGGAAACTTCAGCGAAGAAAAACATTTGCGAAGCTGTTATTTGAATTCGCTTAATCTTGCAAAGGAACACAATCTCGAATCAATTGCTTTTCCTCTGATTTCATCGGGCATTTACGGTTATCCCAAGGACAAGGCCTTAAGGGTAGCCATGGCAGCAATCGAGGAATTTCTCCTTGAAAATGACATGACTGTCTACCTTGCAGTGTTTGACAAGAAAGCCCTTGATTAACGGACGAGTAATCGTCCGTTTGAATTTTAATATTTTTTTAGCTGTTCCTTTATGCATGTGTTCCAGGAAGTTGCACCTGTTTCTTCATCTGTTGCAGAATACACAAGCAGAACTTTGCTGTAATCAAGAAAAACTGCCTTGACCTTTTCTCCGAGCCTTATGTTTTCACTTTCTCCAAGCACTTGTCCTTCAATGCTCTGAACCTTGTCTATGTCTGAATTTTCAAGTATTTGTTTAACAGTCAGCGTATTTCCCGGAATAGGAAACTTCATTTTTCCTTTTATGCGTCCGTCATTGCCGGTGAGGCGCAGACCTACTCCTGCCAGCGCACCTATTACGCCTCCGCCCGTTCCTCCATGCTCGGAAAGATGAATGCCAAGTTCACGGGCAGTCTTGTAGGCAATATCCTTGTTAAGTATTTCTTTTTTTGCTTTTCTTCCGTAATTCATGATGATTTCTTTGTCTTTAATCTTATCATATTCTGCAATGCAAAGCCCAGGGTCTGAACCTTGTGCAGTTTCGGTTTCAAGAAAATTCACAGCGAAATTTTTCGAATCTTCGAATATTTCATTGTCATGGTCTATTACAAAACACATGGCGCTGTTGTGTGACGTGTATGGTATGTCAGGATGAAAATACAGCTGGTGTCTTGTTATGTACGTGCACCTGCCCCATCCCTTCTCTTCGATTTTTTCGATCATTATGCTGGCAAGTTCTCCTGTTCCCCTTGTTTCCAAATTATCTGTGTCATCGATGCATACAAAAGTTTTCATATAATTCTCCCTTCAAAGTTAATCAATTAGTTCTCAATTCTCTCATATCTTTTCCGTTTAATATTTGCGTCACTTCATCAGAGCTTAATTCAATATTAAAAAAGTCTTGATAATAGTCCTGAGTAATTTTTTTCATATCAATATGTCCAAAGTGCTGTGGGTACAAGAGATTTGATGTCCACAGGATAGCCAGAGGTGTTTCGATTGAGCCCGGATGGCCCCAGCGTGATATTCCGTTAGGTATTTGATAAACCTGTCTGTTTTTTACAGCCCTTAATGAAGCCCACTGGTCGTTGGATAAAATATACTCGGGTACGCCGGATTCATTTGCTATAATTATGTCTGGATCCCAAAGATAAATTTGTTCCAGCGTGGCGTACGTCTTGTCCCCTGAAATTTCTAGCTCGTCACTTGTGGATACGTTAATGGCTCCCGTAACCTTGATCCAGTCATCCTGAAAGCTTCCCTCAGAGTCTGTTCTCACTGCCTCGTTTACAGAATGATAAACGGATACCCTTTCTTTTTCCGGTATTGAAGAAGTGATTTTTCGTGTACTGTCGATTACATTGTTGTAGTAATCAATATATTTCTGAGCTCTTTCGCCTTCGCCGAGAACCATGCCCATGATTGAAATTGTTTCAAGCTGTTCTTCCATTGTAAAATAATCAATAACAACATAAGGAATGTGCAGACTGTCAAGTTTTTCTGTCACACTTTTATTGAGAGCCGTATCCGTTTTCAGAAAAACCACATCCGGGTCGCAGGCAAGAAGTTCTTCTATGTTTATTGTTCCTGTGCTGAATGGTACAGGAAGATCTTTTATATGAGGATACATCTGTGTTAGAACCTTGTCTCTTTTTAAGCCGTCAACAACTGCCACAATATCATCGCCTCTTCCCAAAATAGCTGCAACGTGTCCGGTGTAGGCGTAACCGCAGGCTATCCTTTCAACAGGTGACGGGATTTCAACCTTTCTGTCAAAGCAGTCAACAACAGTAATGGTGTTTGTTTCATCTTCCTGCGTCTGCGTGGATGCTTCAGTTTTTACCTGGTCCTTTGAAGAACATCCCTGAAGCAAAACTAAAGACAAAATAAGAACAGCCATGCTGATTTTCAGGTTTATTTTCATTTTCTTCCTCCTTGGTTTTTCTCTTTTATTAATGATATGGGAACAACCTGCCTTATGGAAGTTGATTCGTCAAGTCTGAAATTAAGAACTTTAGAGTTTATATTGTATGTATTTAGAATGTTTTGTTCATTCAGGACACCGTATGGTCTTCCTGTTTCTTCAAAAATTCCGTTGTTCATGAGCACAAGTGTGGTTGGAACATGATTTGTTTCAAAATAATAAGCATGGTTTGGAAAGTGAGTTGCCATCAATATGGAAATGTTGTGCTTCTTCACCAGATCTGCTACGGTTTCCAAAACAACAAGCTCATTTTTAAAATCCAGATGTGAAGTGGGCTCATCCATTACTATAATTTCCGGCTGTTGGGCAAGAGCACGTGCAATCATAACAAGCTGGCACTGTCCGCCGCTGATCTGAGTGTAGGGAACATCTGCCAGTTCTGATATTCCCACTTTTTCTAATGCATCCATGGCAATTTTTTTATCTTCTTCAGAAGGAGAAGTAAAAATCGAAGTTTTATGAGCTCTTCCCATCAAGACTATTTCCTTGACCTTGTATGGAAAAGATCTTTCATGAGTTTGAGGAACGTAAGCCATTTTTTCAGCCAGCTTATTTTCTCTTAAGTCTCTTAAGTCGGTATCTCCAATCAATACATTTCCTTCACTTAATTTTAAAATTCCTAGCACACAGTCCAATAAAGTTGTTTTTCCGCAGCCGTTAGGTCCAAGAACACAGAATACTTCGCCTTTTTTAATTTTGAAACTTATATTGTTAAATACTTTTTTGCTGCCGTAACAGAAGGAAGCATTGTTGACCTGCACTGTACATTTATCCATTACCATGAACCTCCCTTGGTCTTTTTCAACAGATATATGAAAAACGGCCCCCCAACCAATGATGTAAGAATTCCTATGGGAATTTCACCGCCGGTCAGAGTTCTTGAAATGTTGTCTATTATTATCAAAAATGAAGCACCCAAAGCACAGCTTACAGGTATGAGTGAGTTGTTGTCATTTCCAACAATCATACGTCCTACATGTGGAATTATTAGTCCTACCCAGCCTATGTTTCCGCTTACACAAACAGCTCCGGCAGTTGAAAGTGTGGCAAAAATAATTGCTGCAAGTTTGTTGAGACTTGAACTTATGCCCAATGTATGAGCTTCCCTGTCTCCCATGGACAAGACGTTGATTCTCCAACGCATGAGTATGAGTCCTGCTATTCCAAGAATCATTGGGGGAGCTCCAATCAAAATATCCTGTGCATTAGCTGAAGCAAAACTTCCCATTAGCCAGAATGTGATGGCAGGAAGTTCATTCAATGGGTCTGCCATATATTTGACCAGTGATATGAGGGCAGAAAAAATTGATGAAACAACAGTTCCTCCCAAAACAAGCATTATTGTGGGAGTTGTGTTGTAAATTCTTCCGATGGTATAGCTTAAAAATACGGCAATTCCTCCAAAAATCAATGCAAATATATATACAAACGGGGAAGACCGTGCAAACAGCAATATTGCCAATGCAGCTCCAAAACCTGAACCTGAACTCACTCCAAGCATCCCTGAATTAACAAGTGGGTTGTGAAACAAGCCCTGAAATGCAGCACCGCTTACGGCCAGGGAAGCTCCTGCAAGTGCAGAAAGCATGGCTCTAGGCATCCTTATATTCCATATGATGGTGCTGTATGTGTCATTAATCAAAGTAGACCTTGAAAAAGGGTATGCTAATATTCTTGGTATATCTTTTAGCGGAATTGGATATCTGCCGTTAAAAAGTGTCAAGAATATCAATACAAAAGGTGACATGAAAATTAATATATAAGTGAATTTGCTTTTCTTCATGATTATCTCTTTTTGATTTTTTTGTAAACAATAAATGCTGAAGCAGCAAGCACAAGGGCAATTACTGCATAAATCAAGCCGAAATTTCTTGATTCATCATCAGCGGCTTCATTATCTTCTGTTGTTGATGAGTTTTCCTCTTCAGATTGTTTGTTATCTTCAGGAGTATTTGTTTCAAAAACTTCTTCCGTGATAGATTCTTCCAATGCAACATCTTCTTTCACTGGAGACTCTTCAGCTTTTGTTTCTACTGTACTTTCTTCTGTTGTTTCAGGCTGCTGTGGTGTATTTGAAACTTCTTCGGTTTCTTTAACAGGCTGTTCGGTATTTTTTGTTTCAGGAACTTCCAGAGCAACTGATGATATTGTTGTAAAGGAAACAGAGACTGTTTCCCCAAGTGTGCTTCCATTTTTGGCAAGCATGTCAGGGGATATTTCCACGGTGTAAGTGGTGTTTTCTTTTAAGTCCTCAACGGGATCAATATATATTTCCCTTTTTTTGTCCGGTTCTATCTGGTCATCTGGAAAAATCAGTTCAGATGGAATGACTTGACCTTCTTCATTTTTAAGGCTGATGCATTTTAAATTATTTTCTTTCACAGAAAAATTTACAACATTTTTATTGAATATAAGTTTTATGGTTGAATCTGGTTCAACATCCACAGCTAAATTTTGCGGAATAGAATCCTCAAGACAGAATTCTGTTTTTTTCCCTTCATCAGTACTTATGGTTTCTGCATTTGCAGTAACAATGGAAGCCATAACCACTGCCATCAATAAAGGTAATAACTTTATTTTCATATTTTTCTCCTATAATGACTTTTCGCATATTGTATTTCAAAAAATATAAAAAAACATATTAATTTTAATCTGAGGGCAGGCACAGACCATGTTGCAAGGAGACGCGACTTCCGTGCAGAGAGCCTGTATTATCCTGGGAGGATATCTTTGTCTAAAGGCTGCCCTCAATATAACAAAAAATATGTTTTGTTACCAATAATTATTTAACGGTAAAACTGATTGTTTTTTCTTCTCCAAAAGTATTTCCGTTGTTTGCTTTAAGATCAGCACCTATTACTATGTTGACAGTCTTTCCTGATTTAAGTGCTTCAGTTGTTTTAATGAATATATTGGATTTTTCTGCATCCGAGTTATCAATGCGGAAAACTTCGCTTGCTATAATCTGACCCTTGTTGTCCTTAAGACTTATTTGTGTCTGGTTGTTTTCCCAGTATTCACGAACAACACCGCGGTCAAATACCAACTTGATTATAATCTCATCACTTGGATTGCCTTCTTCCAGAGTTCCTGTTTCAACTGACTGATTGTTTTCTATTGTTATGAAGTAAGCTCCCAAAAAGTTTAAAGGGGCAACTCCGTTTCCTTTATCTTCGGTTTGTGCAGGTACTTCAACTGCTGTTTCGGAACCGTTTTTTGTTTTTTCAAGCAAAGAGACTGCATCAGAACCTGTCATATTTTCAAATGGTTTTATTTTATTTTTGCCTTCCAGGTATCCTTCTTTTACAAAAGCTTCAACTTCTTTTTCAGCCCAAGACGGAACCTCAGCTGCATCTTTGAAAAGAAGCATTTTTTCAGGCTGCTTTGTTGTGTCAAAATTTAAAATTCTTGAAATCATTATGTAGGCTTCAACGTTTGTAACTTGTTTTTCAGGATCAAACATGTTGTTTTCTCTTCCAAGAACATATCCTGCGCCGAATGCCTTTGAAACTTCTTTGTAGTATGAAGATTCAGGCTTAACATCTTTGAAGCTGATTTCATTTTG
This sequence comes from Firmicutes bacterium UBA6113, assembly GCA_002422545.1. Classification (GTDB taxonomy): domain Bacteria; phylum Bacillota; class Clostridia; order Tissierellales; family Sedimentibacteraceae; genus Sedimentibacter. The sequence goes on from DIWF01000034.1 coordinate 86,648, forward strand.
CTCTTTAAAATCGAAATAGGAATTGATTAAAGCAACAAGCTCGCCTCGAGTTAGATATGCATCCGGTTCAAATGTTTCACCTTCATGAATTTGTTCCCAACCCTTGTCCATCCAGTTCATCTGGGAATTGTCAGCTGGAGTTGCTTCCTCTGCTGAAACCGGAAAAGTGAAAACAAATATCATGATAAGTATTGCTGATAAACTGATAAATGATAATTTTGCCCTCTTCATTTCATCCTCCTGTTGTCTTAAAAAATTCGGGCATAAAAAAACATCTTTCCCGAGAAAGATGCAATTGTAGATGTAATAGTACAAAAAATTACGTCTGCAATTAATTCTACTTTCCAACGGGAGGCATAGACGTTTCCAGCTATACCCTAACGAATTGCATCCATGGCTTGCGCTTTAGGAAAATCAATTTCGCAAAATTAATAAAGACAAAATATTTAATTAAAAACATAGTAACATTTATTCGTGAAAATGTAAACAATAATTTTTGAAAAACTTGCAACTCACAAAAAAATTAATTTCATAAGAGGTTTATTATTTTAAATGCATGGTATAAATATAGTAAGGCATCAAAAGGGGTGGTTTAATGAAAAAAGTAGTTCGAAGTAGTGTTGTCATTAAAATGGTACCTATAGGATAGACA
>DIWF01000020.1 GCA_002422545.1 Firmicutes bacterium UBA6113
GTCCTTGACTTAGGGTCCAATTTAGTGTCAGCCATTTTTTATTGTTATTCTTTTATAAGCTTTTGAGATTTTGTTTTCCACTTTCCTGAAAAATAATAAGGGCCGGATATCAAGATATACATCAACCATCCTACTCCGTAGCTTAAAAACATGTACTCTTTTCCATAATTTGAAGCAATGAAATATGCAGCAGGAATCCTCCCAAGCCACAGGGATGTTATTGCACCAACCATTGGAATTACAGATTCCCCGGCTCCTCTCATTACTGCATTAACTACAAACACTACGGCAAGCAGAATATAAAGAGGCATTACATTGTTCAAATAAATCATTCCTGCAGATATAACAGCAGGATCCGAATTAAACATCCTCAATATAAACGGTCCTAAAGGAATTATGACCAGTGCAACCAAACATACAACCGTTGACATGCCCAAGGTTGCCGTCAGTCCCTTGTGTACCCTGTCCATTCTTCCTGCTCCTATGTTTTGACCGGTGTAGGTTGTAACAGCATTGCTGAAGCTTTGAATCGGCATGAATGCAAATGTGTCTATTTTGTTTGCAGCGTTGAATCCAGCCATAAAGTCAGACCCGTAGCCGTTTACAAGAGACTGAAGGCTCATTATACCCATTGAAAACAACATCTGCTGAATTCCGGTAGGGAGTCCAAGCTTTAGAATTTTCTTAAAAATCTCCTTGTCAAAATAAAATTTCAATATTGAAAAGTTAAGGACCTCATATTTTTTTCTCATATAATATAGACCAAACAGCCAGGAAAATGCCTGAGCTATTATTGTAGCTATGGCTACCCCAGTCACTCCCCAATGAAAAACAACAACAAACGTCAAATCCAGCACAATGTTCATTACTGTAGCTATGACCAGAAACAACAGTGATGATTTGCTGTCTCCGAATCCTTGCAGAATACCTGAATTTATGTTAAATCCAATGCTTCCTATAATTCCTCCGAAAATAATCATCATGTATTGTTTAGCCAGGGGCAGAGTGTCTGCTGGTGTGTTGATCAAATGAAGTATGGGTTCGCACATTATAATTCCTAATATTGAAATTGGAATTGCTCCAACTATCATTGCAGTATAAATTGTCTGTGATGTTTTTCTTACATTGTCCATGTCCCCAGCGCCTACATACTGCGAAATAAGTATTGTGGCTCCAATTCCAAGCCCTATGAACATGGCCGCCATCATAAATATTATGGGAAAACCCGTACCTACTGCTGCAAGTGCAATTTTACCAACATAATTTCCTACCACTATGCTGTCAACCATGTTGTACAGCTGTTGAAAAATATTTCCTATGAGCATTGGAAATGCAAAGGTCAGTATGAGTTTCACAGGGTTACCTTCAATCATTGTATTCATTGAAGTTTTTTTAGAATTTTCATCTTTGTTTTTTAATTCCACCCAATCACCTCCGTAATCAGTATAGTATACCATATTTTAATATAAATACAAATTACTATTATCCATATTTTGTAGATTTTTTTCACAAAAAAAGAGAGATTTCTCTCTCATTAATTAAATCTATTTATTTTGTTATTATTCTTTGAATGTGTAAACAACTTCTGTTGAACCATTCTTGTTGTTGTTCATTTCATTCAAAGCCTGAATTTTGTATGGCAGACTGTACAAGTGGATGAATCCTGTAGCATCCTTCTGGTCATACAAATCACCAGTGCTGAATGAAGAAATTGATTCATTGTACAAAGCATATTTTGATGTCATTCCTGCAAACTTAATAGTGCCCTTGTAAAGTTTAAGTTTAACAGTTCCTGTCACATTTTTCTGAGTTATGTCAATAAATGCATCAAAAGCATCCTTAAGTCCGCTGAACCACATTGCATTGTATACAAGCTCTGCATACTTGCTGCTGATTGTTTCTTTAAAATGAGCTGCTTCTTTTTCAAGCACGAAGCTTTCAAGGTATTTGTGAGCTTCTATAAGCAATGTTCCCCCTGGTGTTTCATAAATTCCTCTTGATTTCATACCAACAAGTCTGTTTTCAAGAAGGTCAATGACCCCTATGCCATGAGTTCCGCCTACTTTATTCAATGCCTTAAGCATATCTTCTCCGTTTAATTTTTCGCCATTTAATTTGACAGGAATTCCCTCTTTAAATTCTATCTCAACATATTCAGCCTTGTCAGGAGCCTTTTCAACTGTGTTTGTCATCATAAGCAATTCGTCAAAGTCAGGCTCATTTGCTGGATTTTCAAGCATTCCGCCTTCGTGACTTATATGAAGTATGTTCTGGTCGCGAGAATAAATTCTTTTCTTTGTTATTCCGTTTAAATCAATTCCCTTAGCTTCTGCATAGTCAATTGCATCTTCTCTTGATGTAATATCCCAAATACGCCATGGAGCGATAATTTTTATGAAAGGATCCAGACTTGCAATAGCAGTTTCAATACGAACCTGGTCATTTCCCTTTCCTGTACAGCCGTGGGCAATGTATTTAGCTCCTTCCTTGTGAGCCACTTCAACAAGTTTTTTTGCTATCAATGGTCTTGCATAGGCAGTTCCCAGAAGATACTTGCCTTCATAAACAGCATTTGCCTTAATTCCCTTGTAAACATATTCTTCAACAAATTCATTTACTACGTTTTGAATATAAACCTTGCTTGCGCCTGAAGACAAAGCCTTGTTCTTTACAAATTCCATGTCGTCTTCCTGGCCTACATTTACGCAGCATGCTATGATATCTAAATTATCGTAATTTTCTTTTAGCCAAGGTATAATAATTGATGTGTCCAATCCGCCTGAATATGCCAATACTACTTTTTCTTTTTCCATTTCTTCCATCCTCCGATTTTTAAATCTAAAATTTTAATATTTGATGAAGCATAATTATTCGTTAGTTGATTTTTAATAAATATTTATTTCTTTGGTTAGGGCATAAAAAAAACTGCTAATAAAGAGGCAGTGTTGTCACCGCGGTACCACTCTTTTTTAGACAGAATCGCTCTTTCATTTTAACGGTATTAAACCGTATTCTCATACTGCTACTTCTGAGAATCTTTTCATGGATTCTTTTCAATTAAATTTCGCTGTCGAACTCACACTCTGTTTCGACTCGCTGAAAGCTGCCTTTAATTTACTCTTCCAATCATTAAATTATACATAATTGATGATTTTTATACGATTATATGATACCGGATGATATTTGTCAACCCTTATTTTAAAAATATTTTCAAAATTTATTATATTTATTCTATTTTATATAATTTTAGTCTGCAATAAAATAGACGCCTACGCGTCCATTTTAACTGTCAACCAATCTTTATACACATTTACTCTGCTGATTGCATCTTCAATAAGCTTTTCTTCTTTAACAATTGCTTTTTCCAATATACCGCTGCAGAATTCACCTTTACAGTCATAGCCTGCAAATGACATGCTCAGTCGATTGTTTTCAATACTTTCAACGGTCATTTTAAACATCACCTTTTCTCCTACCATTGTTGGGTGCAAGTGATATGACTGAAAGTTAGTGACCACAGTCAAATAATCAGAAGGGATAAATTTTTTCAACATGCTGCAAGATATTTCTATTACAGTTGCCAGCAATGAAGGCGTAGACATCAGGTTTTCTATTTTTACGGATTTTGTTATATACGAGTCTGCAGGGGTGATAACTTTTTCATATGTTGTAGACAATCCTACATAAATTTTATTTGTAATCATAAAACCTCCGAATGCAATAATTACTTTAATTTAATACTAGCAGATTCATAAATAAAATACAACAAAAATATTTTGATATTCAAATTATTTGTTTTATAAACTTTTTCTTCTGAGGTTATTTGACAATATTTGCTGTTTCAAAAAATAAAAAAAGATGTTTTTAAAAACATCTTTGAATGGGAACTATAGGGCTCGAACCTATGACCCCCTGCTTGTAAGGCAGATGCTCTCCCAACTGAGCTAAGCTCCCACGACAATGACAATGTTACCATATTTTTATTAAGTTGTCAATTCATTTATGAAAATTTTTATTTTGTAATTTAAAGTGTCGATAGAAAAAGCAAATTCCACACCTACAATAGAAAATGTTGAATTTAAAGTTTAAATATATAAATAAAAATTTTAAATAGTGATAATTCTTTATTAATAATGTAAAAAATGCTAGGAATTACAATTAAAAATAGTATAATATAAATATATCATTTTTTGGGGGAAGCAATGAAAACAGCAAATGAGAACAGACCTTCAGGTTTCATGAAGAGTAGTTACATACGATCATTTTTCAAGAAATACTTATTTAATTATATATTCGGAATAATAGCGCTCGTGATTGTCGATGTTGTACAGACAAGGGTTCCAATAATTGTCGGCGAAGTAATCGACGGCATAGATCTCGGAAGCTTTGATACAGCATTCATAAAAAGCGCTATATTAAAACTTTTTGCAATAGCAGGAACAATCTATGCAGGTAGAATCTTGTGGAGATATTTCATATTCGGAACATCCAGAAGCATTGAAAGAGACATAAGAAATGATATGTTCGGCCATCTTGAAAGCATGTCTGCCAGGTTTTATCATCAGCACGGAACCGGAGAAATCATGGCACACATGACAAACGACCTTGAGGCAGTAAGAATGGCCTTGGGCCCTGGCATACTCACACTGTTTGATGTTGTTGCACTAGGCTCAATCACAATTTATAACATGGTGACTGAAATCGATCCCTTGCTGACAGTTGCAGCCGTTATTCCGCTGTTGCTCATTGCAGTTTCTGTCAGATTTATGGGAAGAGAACTGCAGAGCCGTTTCACAAAAAAACAGGAGTCGTTTGCTGATTTGTCTAATTTTGTTCAGGAAAACCTGTCCGGCATTAAAGTTATCAAATCATTTGTACAAGAAGACAAGTCCATCAGTTCCTTCGAAAAATGGAACAAGAATTCATATGACAAAAATATAAAATTAAGTGTCGTTCAAACGCTCATGCATCCTTTCATGCAGATGATATCAGGCTTTGCATTGGCTGTGGCCATAGGATATGGAGGTTACATCACCATAAAGGGCAGAATAACCATAGGAGAATTTTCCGCGTTCATTCAATACTTGGGCATGTTAGTGTGGCCTATGATGGCAACAGGAATAACAATTAATCTTTTCAACACAGGTGCTGCGTCATTGGAAAGGGTTGAAAAAATTCTGAACGAGCCTGTGGAAATAAAAGATTCCATCAACACTTCATCCTTAGACAGCTTGACAGGAAAAATCCAGGTAAAAAATCTCAGTTACAAGTATCCAGGCACAGATAAATATGTATTAAGCAATATCAGTTTCAGTGTTAAAAAGGGGCAGACCCTTGGTATAATAGGAAGAACCGGAAGCGGCAAGACAACTCTTGTAAACCTCATGCTCAGGATTTTTGAGCCTGACAAAGGAACAATGTTCATAGGAGATTGTGACATCCTCGATGCGCCACTCAATATTCTTCGAAAAAACATCGGATATGTTCCTCAGGACAATTTTCTGTTTTCAGACACAATTGCCAACAACATTGACTTTGGAGCAAGAACCGGCAATATGGACAAAATCATCGAAGCTGCCAAAAGTGCAGTTGTACATGACAACATAGCTGAGTTTAAGCACGGTTACCAAACGCTTGTTGGAGAAAAGGGAGTTTCAGTTTCCGGAGGACAGAAGCAAAGAATATCAATAGCCAGAGCCTTGATAAAAAATCCTGAAATACTTATACTAGATGATTCTGTGTCTGCCGTTGATACTGACACGGAAGAAAAAATACTCAAGCACATCAGCGAAAACAGAAGAGGCAGCACAAACATCATAATTGCCCACAGAATTTCCACCATTCAGAACGCTGATGTCATTATTGTGCTTGATGAAGGTAAAATTGTTGAAACGGGAACTCACCAGCAGCTAATTCAGCAAGAGGGTCTTTACAATTCAATTTATGAAAAACAGCTTTTGGAAAAAATGCTGGAAGAACAAGAGTAGGGGTTATCATGAAAAACGACGATTTCGAACAACCAAAAAAACTAGATAAAAACATTGCCAAGAGGCTTCTTAAATATGCAAGACCTTACATCTGGCAATTCGTACTGGCTATTGCAATAATATTTGTAATAGTTGCAGTTGAACTTTACCAACCAGTGCTCATTGGAGATGTGGTTGATAAATTTCTGTCCCATTACTCTGGCGTCCAGGCAAACACCGTGGATGCAGGAATAACTCAGCAGTCAAACATACAGGGTGTTATTAAAATAAGTTTGGTGTATTTGTTCACAGTGGCTGTTGTTTTTGTTCTTGGTTATGCACAGGCAATGATACTTTCCAGGGCAGGACAAAAAATAATTTACAACATAAGAATGGAAATATTCACTCATTTAAACGATCTTTCCATAAGCTTCTTCAACAAAAACCCAATAGGAAGGCTTGTGACCAGGGTCACCAATGATACAGAAGCATTAAACGAAATGTATACCAGCGTAATTGTCAACATTTTAAAAAGTCTGTTTGTATTAATAGGCGTGGTAATTACAATGTTCAATTACAATGTAAAGCTTTCACTGTTGACTTTCACTGTAATTCCTTTTATTGCACTTTTCACATTTGTTTTTGAAAGCACTTCAAAGAAAATATACAGAGAAATAAGAAGCAAAATATCAGCATTAAACGCCTTCATATCAGAACATGTTTCCGGCATGAAAATAGTACAGATATTTGCTGTTGAAAATGAAATATTCGACAAGTTCAAAACCGAAAATGAAAGGCTCAGAAAAGAAAACATAAAGCAGCTTTTTGCATTCAGCATATACAATCCAACAAACTACCTCATGAATATAACAGCCGTTTCAATTCTTTTGTGGTTTGGGGGAAAAATGGTCATTGAAGGAGCCGTATCCATTGGAACCATAGTTGTTTTCCAGAGATACATAAGCAAGTTTTTCGAACCCATACAAGAACTGGCTGAACAGCTCAACATTGTTCAGTCTGCAATGGCAGCTTCTGAAAGAATTTTCGGACTCATGGATGAAGTTCCTGAAGTCATGGACAGCGAAAATGCAGTTGAAGTTGACAGCTTCAAAGGAAGCATTGAGTTTAGGAATGTGTGGTTTTCCTACAAAGAAGACGAGTGGATATTAAAAGATGTGTCCTTCAAGGTAAATCCCGGTGAAAGTGTTGCATTTGTCGGTGCAACGGGAGCAGGCAAAACAACAATACAAAACCTAATCTGCAGATATTATGACATTCAAAAGGGAGAAATTTTCATAGACGACATAAATATTAAAGATATTAAGGTTGCGGACTTGAGAAAAAACATAGGACAAATGCTCCAGGATGTATTTCTGTTTTCAGGAGACATCAAAAGCAACATCAGGCTGCAGAATGATAATATCACAGATGAAGAAATAATTGTTGCTTCTAAATATGTAAATGCCCACAACTTCATTTCAAGACTTCCAAATCAATACGACGAGCATGTAATAGAAAACGGAGCAGCATTTTCAGCAGGTCAAAGGCAGCTGATTTCATTTGCAAGAACACTGGCCTTCAAGCCCGACATACTTATACTTGATGAAGCAACAGCAAACATAGACACAGAAACTGAAGTTCTCATTCAGGATGCTTTAAAAAAACTCATGAAAGGAAGAACAACCCTCATAGTGGCACACAGACTTTCCACGGTTCAAAACTCAAGCAAAATAATAGTGATGCACAAAGGTGAAATAAGAGAGGAAGGAACACATCAGGAACTTTTGTCCAACAAGGGAATTTACTACAAGCTATACAAGCTCCAATATGAGCATGCATAAAATATTAATATTATGGAGGTTATTATGATTAAAGTAGTAGCAAAAGGTGTTTATCTGGAAGGAAAAGCAGACGAAGCAATTGCAATGTACGATGAGATGGTAAAAGAAACTAGAAAAGAAGACGGATGCATATCGTACAATTTATTCAGAGACAAGGACAACAAGGATATTTTAACCATGATAGAAGAGTGGGAAAATGTTGAAGCCTTGGAAGCACACAAAAACTCAGAACATTTCACAAGAATAATACCAATGATAGCAAAATTAAGAAAAAGCGCCGAGCTCAATGTATACGAGCTGATTTATTAATTATTAACAAAAAAATGACATCTTTTAAAGATGTCATCAGACTATTGACAAACCTGAATTCTGCCAACTGTAGGGGCGGGTCTTGTGAAAGCCACTGAAAAACTATACATTTATTCACTGTCATTCTGAGAGCTTGCTCGAAGAATCTCATGTTTTCAACAAATATGAGATCCTTCACTAACGTTCAGGATGACAAAAATAGACTTTTTCAGTGGCCTCGTCTTGTGCCCGCCCGCAGAGGGCTAGCCTCCCTGAAGTTAAATTAACTTCGTCATTTATTTTTTATTCCTGCTTGTATTTGTCAAACAGCTGCCTTACCTGTGGAATCAGCAAAATTGCAACTGTTGCAACAGCTTAACATTAACATTACATACTTCCGATTCATGCAGACTTAATAATATATATCAGAAAATTCAATACTTAAAAGTTCAGTTTTATTTTTTATATTCATATTTACCTTAATATCGCTATTCTGTTCAACAACCTTTGAAGGCAGTTTAATTATGAATGCACTTCCTTTGCCAATTTCGCTTTCAACGCTTATTTTTCCGTCATGCATTTCAACAAATGATTTGACCAAACTTAATCCTATACCGGACCCCTCCGTATTTCTGGAAAGGGATTTATCTTCCTGATAAAATCTTTTAAATATTGAACCCAAATGCATTTTTTCAATTCCTATTCCATTGTCCTTTACCGATATTTCTACAAATTCTCCCTTGTCTAAAACATTTACAAATATCTCTCCGCCCGGATTTGAAAACTTGATTGCATTTGATATTATGTTCAGCATAATCCTCTCAATTTTTTCATGATCACAGGCAATAATTTTCTCCTCGATATCTGTATCAAAAATAATATTTAATTCTTTATCTATTACATAATCTGATACTGATTCTACAATGTTTTCAATAACTTCAACGATGTTTTCATTGCTTGGGTTAAATTTTGTAAAACCTGATTTGATCTTAGATAAATCCACAATATTGTTGATAAGTTTTATCAGTCTGAAACAATTTTGTTTAATGCTAATATTATAGTCATGAAACTTCTCCTTTTTATCTTCAAACAAATTATTGCTCAAATACATCTCCATCACCTGGTTAGCTGAATAAATAACGTTCAACGGAGTTTTAAGCTCATGAGATATATTTGCATATATCTCATCTTGAAGTTTAAGCGCATCCTCAATTATATTTTTAGCTTTTACCTCTTCGGTTATATCAATCCCAATAATAAGCATTTCACAAATATTATTACTAATGTCATACAAAGGTTGAAATATAATTCTATAATACATTTCCTCCTCTGCTACAGTCTGCTTATATAATTCTATATGACTTCTATCAGCCAAAGAATTACGCACTCTATCAAACATCTTGATTATATCAGCTTCAAATTTATAAATATCATAAAGGTTCTTTCCTTTTATGCATGAATGACAGCTTGCATAAGGGTTTGCTTTCTTTAATCGATTGTATGCTTTGTTGTTCATATCAATAATATCTAGCTCAGGATATGTAACTCTTGAAAAGCCTAAATCCATATTTTCTATTATTCTGCTTAAAGAATCATATTGGGCTTTTACATATAGATTCTCTTCGTATTTCAGACTCTCACTTATATCATGCGACACAACGACGCCTGCGATAAAATTACCTTCACTATCATAAATCGGTGTGCCGCTTAATTCTTTATGCAGGATAACTTCGTTGTTTCTTTCAGTAATTCTAAAGTTATTAATCTTCTCACCTTTAATTATTTTTCTTAAAGGCATTTCATCAGGATGCATTAATTTTCCATCCTTATCTAAAAATTCTTCTTTCCGTTGCAAACCATTTGATTTTTCAACAAGATTATAGCAAATCGGATTTGCCCTTGCAGCTTTATTTAATTTGATATATTTACCATATTTGTTAAAAATAATCATTTCATCTGTCATATTTTCTATGATTGCTTCTAGCTCTTGCTTTTGTTCATTAATTATTTTCCTCATTACAACATTTTCTGTAACATCAATAGTTGTATGGACCAAATACTTTATCTCACCATTTATATATATAGGTACAAGAGAAGAATCCAGATAAATGTTGCCCTTTATGGGATACTGATACTTAAATTCTCTTTCATAATAATTTTCACCCGTTTTAACAGTGCTTAAAATTATCTTTTCAAATTGACTTCCATTAAAATTGTGAAATAATTCTTTAATACTTTTACCTAAATAATTTTCAATTTTTTTATTTGTGGCACTCACATTATAAGAAAATTTCTGATTAGCCTTAAGTATGTACAAATCAGGAAAGCTGTAAATTGCAATCCCAATTTCATTATCATTCATGATGCTTACGGCATATGATAATCTGTCTTCGATTCTGGAGTGCATTTTTTCCATTAAAATTATGCTGGATTTATTTGTGTTGTTGTCAACTTTACAAAAAATAGTAACTTCTCTTGGATTATTTTCTTTTGTAAATATGTAACACTCCTGCATATTTTCCGTTTCTTCAATTAGTATTGGAGAATGTATCCTGAGCATACCACATATTTCTGCTACTGACTTTCCCAAAAGTTCCTTCCTATTGTAATTAGTAAGGTATTCAAACTCAGTGTTAGTTTCTGTAACAATATTATCTTCAAAATTTAAAATTGGGTTTTGAACATTCATATTCAAAATACAAGTCATAAGTAAAGCCCCCCAAATATGCAAAATGTAAATTTTTATAAAAATAGTTCAATTTGATTTTACAATATATTTGTTATACTTTCTTATTTAAATTTACAACAAATTTCGACACGAACTGTCTGCAAGATATTAATTCATCAACAATTTTCATTAATATTCTTCATAATTCTCAATATTCTTTGCATAAGTGGTTATATCAAACAACCAAATAATTTTTATTTTGAATACCGATTTTCTTTGCTTAAATCATATTTCATTCTGAAGATTATCCACCTCAGTCTTTTTACAAAAAAAATACAAGGTAGGTTGTTGTTGGCAAAACAACAACCTACCTTGTGCTAAAAGAAAAATCGCCAGAAAAAAAACCATAATGGAAAGTCAAAGTCAAAGTCATGTCTTCTTCTGTCAAAGTCAAAGTCTCGTCTTCTTCTGTCAAAGTCAAAGTCTCGTCTTCTTCTGTCAAAATCAAAGTCTCGTCTTCTGTCAAAGTCAAAATCTCGTCTTCTGTCAAAGTCAAAGTCACGTCTCATATCAAATCTGTTCATGCTCACATCATTATCATTGATATCCATGTTGTATATAGGATAATCATTATTAATATCGTTATTCAAATTATATGCTCCTTTCACTCAAAATTCACATAGCTAATATTATTAACTGCTTTTATAAGTTTAATATACTGTAATATATGTAAAAACATATATTTTGACACTAATTACAAAAATATATGTAGAATTTTATAAAATATTGTGGCAAAAATATATATATTATCAAATTATGAGGAGTAGATTTTTAATTTAATCTATTTGATAATGATAATCTGATCTTACTTTGAGTGTATAAATGAATTGTTTAAATCCCGTTCTTTAATTTGTCAATAATAACCAGCTGTAATATTCCATCGAAATTATACAAGCATATAATACATTAACACCATTAAATCCATATAAAGTACTTACAAATAAGACAAGTTATCACACTTTTTTAGTTATAGAATATATTAAAAATGAGCTTACCTAAAAAGGTGGTGATATTTGTGAGTAATAGAAATAATGATAATGTAGCTGGTACCTCTGGCAGAAGATGTGACTGCGAATGCGTTTTTGAATGTTTACTAGAATTGCTTGAAGACGCACTTGAAGAAGACAATAAACATCATTGTTGCCATAAAAAACATGATCGTAACCGAAACTGTGAATGTGTTTTTGAGTGTTTAAAGGAATTGCTTGAAGATGCATTAGAAGAAGACGATAAACACCATTGTCATAGATAGTTTTATATAAATTGGTCTACTATGGACGGGGATTTAATCCCGTCCTATAATTATTGCTTAAACAATAAAAAAGCTCTGGATTACCCAGAGCTCCTACTTACTATTATTCGCCAATAGGATCTTCAATTAAGGTAGCCACTCTAAAGTCATGTTCATGCCCATCATTAAAAGATGTAGTATCCTTAAGGAAATGGACATGTCTGCCTTCACCTACATAAATAGCTGGACATGTCCTGCCACAGAATGTGTGGAAATGTTCTTCATAAAAATCTGTTCTAAAAACTATATTATGAACATGATTATCTTTTCCATAAGGAATTACCTCATCTGTCACTGTCGCAAAACGGTGATTATGTGGATCTTCTTCAGGTTCTGCTATTTGAACGCTTCCTTGAACTTCATGAACATGGGTTTGTTCAACCCATTGGTGTTTATTTCTATCTACACTGTAATTAAAACTCATTTGATCAATCTCCCATAATTAACTTGCACTTACAAGATAGAAAATAATTGTTAATTTAGGTTGTACTATTATTTTCTAATAATATAATATGTAGCAAATAATAAATGGTGATATCTATAATTCCTTTGTTATTACAAAAACAAGAGTCATGCCTATAAGAACATTTTTGATTATTGATATATAAATCCGTATATACAATTTCAGTAAACAAGTCACTAATTGACTCTTTTTGAATAATATGATTATAGCTATCCTAGTGATAGAAGATATTCTTTAGAGAGGAATGAAGATTTTGATTAAAAGAGATAATGACAACTATATACCAATGGTGCCATATATGCCGGAAAACCCAATTGTGGGCTACGGATATGTGCCTTATCAGATTAATCCCAGATATTTCAACAATATAAACGAAGCATTTGTTCAAGGAACAGTCTATCCTGACCTAGTGACTCCGTATTTAGAATTCATTCACGAAGGGGTGTAGAATATGATGAATTATGATTCACATAATGGAATGTCCCGCCAGCAGCAGGCAATGCTCATGGATATTCAGAAATTGCAATTTGCAACACTAGACCTTGCCCTTTATTTAGACACTCATCCAAATGATCCTGTTGCTCTTTACAGACATCACGAGTACGCTACGCACCTTAAACAATACCGTGAAGCATATGAAGCCGAATATGGCCCGCTAAGCAACATGACTGCAGAAATGGGCGACACATGGCGTTATATAAACAGCCCATGGCCATGGGAGATGTAAAATAATTCAATAGAAAGGAATGTTTATAGATTATGTTTATTTATGATAAAAAATTACAATACCCTGTAAGAGTTTCCAACAAAGACGTAAGAATGGCTAAGGCTGTTTTAAACCAATACGGCGGAGCTGATGGTGAAGCAAGTGCAAGCATGAACTACCTCACACAAAGATTCAACATGCCTTTGAATGAAACAAAAGCAGTGTTGACCGATATAGGCACAGAAGAGCTGGGCCATATGGAAATGGTAGCTACATTATTTAAAAAACTGCTTGAAGGCGCTACAAGAGATGAACTCATTGCAGCCGGAATGGGAGGATACTACGCAAACCATGAAACATGCCCATTTTTACTTGATTCGGACGGCGTTCCATGGGAAGCAAAATATACCCAGGCAAAGGGGGATCCTATAGCTGATTTGTATAATGACATGGCAGCAGAGCAAAAAGCAAGGGCAACTTATGAAAACCTGATTCTTCTGACAGACGACCCTCTTGTAAAAGACACACTGAGATGGCTGAGAGAAAGAGAAATAGTTCACTTCCAAAGATTCGGCGAAGGTCTGAGACTTGTTGAAGAATACACTGCAAACAAGAGATACTTCTAATAAATATTTAAAATTTAAATATTGCACAACACCCCTGCAGGTGTTGTGTTTTTATTTCTCTACACTAACATATATACAACAATATCAGATATTATTGCTCCTACTACAACTAACATAATTGGCATTTTCAACCAGCTTAATATTACTGCCACAAAGGCACCAACAAGGCCGATTGCCATATTTCCTTCATCAACTGACAAAACTCCCGGGAAAATCAATGCTGCCATTGCCGTATAAGGAATGAGGCTCAAAAATTTCTCCATCTTTTTATTAAATCTAATTTTTTCAACCAGGACTGCAGGAAGCATTCGAGGTAAATATGTTACAATTCCCATTCCAATGATTAAAATTAATATCCTCATTCCATGCTCCTTTCTTCATCTTTTATTATGACCATCCCTATGCATGCACCTATTAATATTGAAAAGATCAGTGCTGTGCTGGATGAAAAAAACATTCCAAACATGCTGTTAATAATTCCTGTAATGATTACGACTAAAAACAACTGCATATTTTTTCTAATATTAGGCATAAGTATTGCTATAAATGAAGCATAAAATGCTATTCCAAGGCTTTTAGAAATTGTATCAGGCAATACGCTAAGTGCTATACAACCAATGGCCGTGGAGACAATCCATGAAATACCAAGGACCACATTGATTCCAAATAAAAATATATCATCATCCTCCCCTTCTTCACTCATGGAAAACAAAGCAAAAGATTCATCACACAACACATAAGCCAAGGCCATTTTTTTCAGCAGACCCTTTTCTTTTAATCTGTTCATCACATATGTACTCATTATAAGGTGCCTGAGGTTAATTAAAAATGTTGCAAATATAATTGCCGGAACGGACGCTCCCTGAACAAGCATGCCTATAGACATAATCTGGCTTGCTCCGGCAAATACTATAATTGACATGAGTATTGCCTGCCACGATTCCAGTCCTCCCTGCCTTGCTATAATTCCAAAAGAAATTCCAACCGGTATGACTCCCATACATATGGGCAGTCCTGTTTTTACTCCAGAAATAAATCGTTTCATGCTGTAAACTTCCCCTTTATCTTTAAATACATCTATTCTACTACACAAAAATTTACAACGCAATTTATATTTATCCGTTTTGTGATATAATGTCATTAAAAATTATAAGAAAAAGTCAATATTGTACAAGAGCCGTAAAAACCCTTGTGATATTCTTGTATTAAAGAAAGGAGCATGTTATGGGACTTGAAGAACGCACAGTTTGTTTTGACAGGGATTTGGAAGTTGAAGCCTACCGTTTTAAGGGTGTTATGCAGAAATTCCCCAACCATTTTCACGAATATTATGTAATAGGCTATATTGAAAGCGGTAAGCGCCGCTTGTCATGCAAGAATAATGAATACACCATAGGCACAGGTGATTTAGTGATGTTTAATCCTATGGAAAATCACACCTGCGAGCAAATAGACCAGAACACATTGGATTACAGATGTATAAACATAAAGCCTGAAATAATGAAAAAGGCTGTGCATGAAATTACAGGCAGGGAATATCTCCCCCAATTTTCTCAGCCTGTGGCATTTGACAGCGAACAGTCTTCTCTTCTTTGTGAACTTCATCAGGCCATAATGGAAGAACAGGACAATTTCAAAAAAGAAGAAACATTCCTTTTTTTAATAGAACAGCTATTGGATGAATACACGCTTCCGTACTCTGAATCAATAGAATCATATCTTAGTACGGAAATAAAAGAAGTATGCACATACATAGAAGAACGCTATGCAGAACATATCATCCTTGATGATCTAAGCAAAATTGCAAAAATGAACAAATATTCCCTGCTCAGATCATTCACCAGAATTATGGGTATCACTCCATACCGTTACTTGGAAACGGTGCGTATAAATGTCGCAAAAAAGCTGCTTGAAAATGGAACTGAACCAATAGAGGCTGCAATGGAAACAGGCTTCGTGGACCAAAGCCACTTTTCAAACTTCTTCAAGGAATTTATCGGACTTACTCCAAGACAATATAAAAATATTTTTACAAACAGATAGACATTAGAGAGGTAATTATGGAAAATCAAAATCAGAAATGCGTCATGGTAATAGATGAAGCACTACCCCTTGGGATTATATCAAATACAGCAGCAATAATGGGGATAACTTTAGGCAAGCAAATTCCTGATGCTGTTGGTTCAGATGTAATAGACAAGACAGGCAACTCTCACATGGGAATTATTGAAATTCCAGTTCCCATATTAAAAGGAAATCGTTCAATGCTCAAGGACCTTCGAAGAAAACTGTATGAGCCGGAATTTTCAGACTTAACTGTTGTTGACTTTTCAGATGTGGCTCAAGGCTGCAACACATATGATGATTTCACCAGAAAAATTTCAGGAGTATCTGAAAGTGAGCTGAAATATTACGGAGTTGCTATTTGCGGAAACAAAAAGCTGGTTAACAAACTTACAGGCAGCATACCGCTGCTAAGATAACTGTCAGGATTCTCCCGACAGTTTTTTTATTATTTTCAGGAAAAAATTATTAATTTTTACAAATATTATGTATTTTAAAACATTCCTGTGGTAATATAAATATATACTTAATTTCAGGAGGTTTTTATGAAATTTAATGACTATGAATATGTTCGACCGGAAGTAGACTCAGTCAGGGCAAAGTTTTCATCACTTATAGAAAAATTCAACAATTCAGACAGCGCAGACGATCAATATAACATAATAAATGAACTGAACGAAATATCAAAAAATGTGGACACCATGTTCAACTTGGCTTCAATAAGGCATTCCATCAACACTGCAGATGAATTTTACGACAAGGAAAATGAATATATGGATGAAGCTGCCCCCATATTCAAAGGCTTGACCGTTGAATACTACAAGGCCCTTATAAATTCCAAATTCAAAGAAGAACTTAAGAAAAGTATTCCTCCTCAGTATTTCACCATGGCTGAACTTGAAATCAAATCATTTTCTGATGATGTAATTGCAGAGCTGCAGGAAGAAAACAGGCTCCAAAGCGAATACGACAAGCTTGTTTCCTCGGCAAAGATAAATTATGACGGCAAGGTTTTGAACCTGTCTCAAATGCAGCCATACATGCAGTCAGCAGACAGAAGCATAAGAAAAGAATCATATGAGAAATACAGCGGATTCTTCAAGGACAATTTAGATAAATTTGATGAAATTTATGACAAGCTTGTTAAAGTGAGAAACAAAATTGCTGTGAAACTTGGATACAAGAACTTCGTGGAGCTTGGATACATCAGGCTTCACCGCTCAGAATACAATTCCAAAGATGTTGAAGGTTACAGAAACCAGGTACTTAAATACATAGTTCCGCTGACTATAAAACTTAGAGAGCGCCAGGCTAAGAGACTTGGAATTGAAAACTTAAAATACTATGACAAGGATTTAATCTTTACAACAGGCAATGCCACCCCTAAAGGAAATACAGAGTGGATGCTTGACAATGCTCAAAAAATGTATACAGAGCTTTCAAAGGAAACCGGCGAATTTTTTAACTACATGGTTGAAAGCGACTTGTTTGACCTTGAGACAAAACCAAACAAACAATCCGGTGGATACTGCACATTCATTCAAAATTACAAATCTCCTTTTATTTTTGCAAACTCTAATGGAACATCTGACGATGTTGATACACTCACTCATGAGGCAGGTCATGCATTCCAGGTTTATGAAAGCAGGAACATAGAGTTCCCTGAACTTATATTCCCAACGCTTGAAGCATGCGAAATCCACTCAATGAGCATGGAATTCATAACATGGCCGTGGATGAAACTGTTCTTTAAAGAAGATGAACTGAAATACAAATTTTCACATTTGTCAAAATCCATGCTGTTCATACCTTACGGCGTAACCGTAGATGAATTCCAGCACAAGGTTTATGAAAATCCGGATCTTACTCCGGCTGAAAGAAGAATTCTTTGGAGAGAAACAGAAAAGAAATATCTTCCATGGATTGACTATGAAGACAATCAATTCTATGAAGAAGGCGGATACTGGTTCAGACAGGGACACATATTTGATGATCCGTTTTATTACATTGACTACACGTTGGCTCAGGTTTGCGCTTTTCAGTACTGGGTTAAATTCACTTTTGAAGATAAAAAAAAGGCGTGGGAAGATTATCACCACCTTTGCCAAATCGGAGGAAGCAAGCCGTTCCTTGAGCTTCTGAAAGAAGGAAACTTAAACAGTCCATTTGAAGATTCAACCATAGAATCAGTAATTGAACCAATCAATAATTGGCTGGACAATGTTGACGACACAAGACTGTAAACTTAATGAATAATATGAGTAGATATTACTTTTTCATCTACACATAAAATAAAACCTTTTTTAGCAGTGTATAATAAAAAACCTCAAATTTCCACATCTAAATATGGAAACTAGAGGTTTTTTTATTTAGGATTTTAGCTTTTAGTTGTTTTCAGCCATCTTTTTATATTTCTCATATTTTTGTTTTGCATTTATTTCAGCCATTCCATAAAGTTCATCTGCAATATCAGGGAATGTCTTCTTCAGTGAAGTGTATCTTACTTCAGAATTCAAGAAATCAATGAATTTGCCGTTTGGTTCTTTTGAATCAAGTTGAAACGGATTCTTGCCTTCTTTTTCAAGTCTTGGGTCGAATCTGTATAGATGCCAGTATCCAGTGTCAACTGCATTCTTTTCCTGAGCTATGCTCTTGCCCATTCCTGCCTTAAGTCCATGGTTGATGCATGGAGCGTAGCAAATTACCAAACTTGGTCCATCATAACTTTCAGCTTCCTTCAATGCCTTTACAGCTTGGTTCATGTCGGCTCCCAATGCTATCTGAGCAACATATACATAACCATACGTTGCAGCAATCATTCCCAAGTCTTTCTTTCTCAGCTGTTTTCCTGCAGTAGCAAATTTAGCAACTGCCGCTGTAGGAGTTGATTTTGAAGACTGTCCACCTGTGTTAGAGTAAACTTCTGTGTCAAACACCATTAGGTTCACATCTTCGCCTGATGCCAGAACATGGTCAAGTCCGCCGTATCCGATGTCATATGCCCATCCGTCTCCGCCTGTTATCCATACTGATTTTTTTATCAGGTAATCTTTTTTCTTTTCTATTTGTTCAACTATGCTGTCTAAATTGCTGTCTGTTTCCTTATTTTCAAATCCTGCAATTATCTTGTTTGAAATTCTTATATTTTCTTCAGGATTTTTAATTGTATTAATCCACACTCTGAAATCTGCTGCTCTTTTTGTGTCTGCAGAAAAAGTGATGTATTCTTCCATCAACATCTGGATTTTTTCTCTCATTTTCTTTGTAGCTATTGCCATTCCGTATCCAAACTCTGCATTGTCTTCAAACAACGAACTTGCCCAAGCTGGTCCCTTACCTTCATGATTCTTGCAGAATGATGAACTTGGAGATGAACCTCCCCATATGCTTGAACAGCCTGATGCATTTGCTACCAGCATTCTTTCTCCGTAAAGCTGTGTAACAAGCTTGGAATATGGAGTTTCCCCGCAACCTGCGCATGCTCCTGAAAACTGTAAGAGTGGCTGATTGAACTGGCTTCCTTTTACTGAATACTTGTTCATTCCTGTTTCTTTTTGTTTGATATTGTCCACTGCATAATACCAGTTGTCTGATTGTACTTCATTTTCTTCTTCAAATGGTGTCATCACCAATGCTTTTTCTTTAGCAGGACATACATCTGCACAGTTTCCGCAGCCTGTGCAGTCAAGTGTTGAAACCTGCATTCTGTACGTGAATTCTTCAAGACCCTTGCCTGATGCTTTTTTAGCTTCAAATGCCTCCGGTTTTGAAGAATCTTCTTCCTTGTCAAGAAGGAATGGTCTTATTGCAGCATGAGGACATACCAATGAACATTGATTGCACTGAATACAGTTGTCTATCTTCCATTTAGGGACATTAACAGCAACTCCTCTTTTTTCATAAGCTGAAGTTCCTGAAGGAATTTCTCCTCTTACCTTCTGCTCACCCAAAAATAAACTTACAGGGAGTGAGTCTCCTTCTAATCTGTTCATAGGCTCAAGGATGTTCTTTACAAAGTCAGTTTTTTCTCTTATCTCAGTCTTTTCCTCATGCACTGCTTCTTTCCATGAATCCCTGACTTTGATTTCAACTAATTCTGTTATACCTTTTTCAACCGCAGCATTGTTCATGTTGACTATTTTTTCGCCTTTAGAACCGTAATCCTTAACTATTGAGTCCTTGAGGTGTTTTGCAGCTTCTTCCATCGGTATTATTTCTGCAAGCTTGAAGAATGCTGACTGCATTATCATGTTTGTTCTTCCGCCGAGACCAATTTCTTCAGCTATTTTTGTTGCATTTATTGTATAGAATCTTATGTTGTTTTCATAAAGATATCTTTTTATCTTTGATGGAAGGTTCTTGTCCAGATCATCTTCATTCCATACTGTGTTTAACAGGAACACTCCGTTTTTCTTAAGGCCTTTAAGCAGGTCATAGTTGAAAACATATGACTGTTTTGAACATGATATGAAATCTGCATCAGTTATAAGGTATACAGATTTTATAGGGTTGTTTCCGAATCTCAGGTGTGATATGGTTACTCCGCCTGATTTCTTGCTGTCATAGGAGAAATATGCCTGTACATATTTATCTGTGTTGTCACCTATTATTTTTATGGCACTTTTGTTTGCACCTACAGTTCCATCAGAACCAAATCCCCAGAACTTGCACTTTATTGTTCCCTTAGGTTCAGTCATTATGATTTTGCTGCAGTCTAATGATGTGTAAGTAACATCATCTTCAATTCCTATTGTGAATCTATCTTTAGGCTTGTCTTGTTTTAAATTTTCATAAACTGCAAGTATCTGACTTGGAGTTGTGTCTTTAGATGCAAGACCATATCTTCCACCTATTACTACAGGTCTGTTTTCTTCGTTATTGTAAATGTATGAAACATCAAGGTGAAGCGGTTCTGCCATTGCTCCTTTTTCTTTCGTTCTGTCAAGCACCGCAATTTTCTTTACAGTTGAAGGCATCTGGCTTAAGAAATATTTCTTTGAAAATGGTCTGAAAAGCCTTACTTTTAAAAGGCCTATTTTTTCTCCCTGAGCCAAGAGGAAGTCTACGGTTTCTTCTATTGTTTCTGAAACAGACCCCATTGCCACTATTACTCTTTCAGCATCAGGAGAGCCGTAGTAGTTGAAAGGTTTGTAATTTCTTCCTGTAAGCTTGCTTATTTCTTTCATATATTCAACTGTTGTTTCAACAATGTCTTCGTAGTGTTTATTTGATGCTTCCGCTGACTGGAAGTATATGTCCGGGTTTTGTGCTGTTCCCTTTGTAACCGGTCTTTCAGGGCTTAAGGATCTGTTTCTGAATGCATCTACGGCATCCATATCAACAATTTTAGCAAGGTCATCATAATCGAGCACTTCTATTTTCTGAAGTTCATGTGATGTTCTGAAGCCGTCAAAGAAATGCATAAAAGGGATGCTTCCTTTTATAGCTGAAAGATGTGCCACAGCTCCTAAATCCATTGCTTCCTGAACGCTTGTAGATGAAATCATTGCAAAACCTGTTTGTCTTGCTGCCATAACATCCTGATGGTCTCCGAATATGCTAAGTGCATGGCTTGATAAAGCTCTGGCTGCCACATGGAATACGCCCGGAAGAAGCTCTCCGGCTATTTTGTACATATTTGGTATCATGAGAAGAAGCCCCTGGCTTGCTGTATATGTAGTCGTCAAAGCTCCTGCAGTAAGTGAACCGTGCACTGCTCCAGATGCACCTGCTTCTGATTGAAGTTCAGAAACCAAAACTTTTTGTCCAAATATATTTTTCTTTCCATTTGCAGACCATTCGTCAATGTGTTCTGCCATATCTGTTGATGGAGTTATTGGATATATTGCAGCCACATCGGTAAATGCATATGAAACATATGCTGCAGCCGTATTTCCATCCATTGTTTGCATTCTTTTAATCATTTATGTCTCCTTTATTTGATTTTCTTTGATTTCTTTCATTTTATTTAATTTATAAGCCACCTGATAATACTTTAATTCTATTCCTTTTTTATTTAATATGTTAGCTATTTTTCTTGGTCCATAGTCATTCCTAGCCAGCTCAATTATCAGATTATCAACTTCAAATCTATCTCTAACTTCTTCTTTAACAGAAATTTCATCTAGAACCCTGTTATCTTGTTTTGGATAATCATGAGCATCTTTTAATTCAGTAGGCACGTTCTCAATACCAACATTGGTTACAATCGTTGTTCTTACTAGGTTAGGATTAATTAAAGGCACTGCTGAGTCTATGCTTGAATTAATCACATCCCGAAACTGTCTTATGTTTCTCGGATAATTGAAGTTAATTAGTAAGGATCGCACTTGTTCATCAAACTCTATTTTTAAATCAATACCGTATCTTTCCTTTGCTTCGACCTCATACTTCTTGACAAATGTATTCAATAATGTCTGTTTCTCCATACATGTTCTGTCTCTCAACGGATGCAAAAACAGTTCATATTGAGCCAGTCTTTGATAAAGTTCAGGCATAAAAACATTTTGCAAATTTTTTGTAGAAGCTGCAATGACAATCACGTTGATTTTTCTGTCTTTTATATCTCCGATTCTTCTTACATACCCTGATTCAAGAACTTTTAAAAGCAAGTTCTGATAATTATCTAAAGTGTGAGCTTCATCCAAGAACAGAATCCCACCATCTGCCATCTCAAACAAACCCTTTTTATCCTTGGCTCCGGTATATGACCCTTCATTGCACCCAAACACTTCCATTGCAGCAATATCAGCATTTGTATATTGAGCGCAATTGACTTCAACAAAAGTCGCTTCGCTTTTTATTACTCCAATTTCTTTTGCATATTCATAAATTGAACGAGCGAGCAATGTCTTTCCTGTTCCTGATTCTCCGGTTATAATAGAATGTCTTGGTCCTCCCAAGGATCCTATACTCTTCTTGGCCTTTGCAATTGTATCTTTTATGCTTCCATTCCAACCAACAATTGATGTAAAAATATCCTCAGCCTTGCCGATGGAGTTTCTTAACTCTAACTCTTCCAATCTATCATTAAGCCTGGTAACTTCTGTAATATCTGTAAAAATTGCATATCCTCCAATTAGTGAAAACTTGGAAAATATCGGATATGCATGGACCTTGTAGATTTTCCCATTGTTGTGTCTCACTTTATCAAAGTGTACCTGTTTTCCAGTCTTCAGAACATTTATCAATGCTGCCTGAGGATAGAATTCAGAAATATGATGACCTATCATATCCTTAGACAAACAATTGACATATTCACCTGACAAATTGTTCGAATATGTCAACATCCCTTCTGCATTTACAACATTTACACCTTCCCTCAAATTATCCAGCAATTCAAATATTATTTTGTTATTTTCTTCGCCATTGATCAATTCCGGCATAATTTCACCGCCTATATGCTAATATATTCCGTTTCTCCGAAACAGTATGTCATTATAATACCATTTTCCAGACTGCCTGTCCCGTCTTTTATAATTATAGCAATATCAATATTGTTGTTTTTTAATATTTGTTCAATCTTACTGATTGGAATTATCTTATTTTCACCAACTGCTATTTCAGAAAAAATATTTTTGGCTACAGCTTTTTCACCCTTAATCATAAGTCCGGGACCGCCAGGCAACGCCGCAACACAGTATCCGTTACCTACATCATATATATTATTGTCAGCGGTCTTTCCAATAATAAATGGATTTCCTATAATTCCTCCTGTAGGTCCTTTAGCATTTGGAACATAAGTACTTAGAGCCAAACCCTTTACATAATTGGGTGAAATTTCTGCGATCCTTTCATGCAGTTTGAAATCAACATCATAAGGATCATCCGTATTTATATCTAATGACAATGTATTGATACGAGAAAATACATTTAATCCTTCTAACTTATAAACTTCTTCACAAATTCCTGCCCCTATAACAGGATATCCGTCCAATGTTTTTGATGAAAATACAAAAATTATATCCTTACACATTTAATTCCTGCATTAGATGAATAATTTAATATTACAGCCTCTGATACCTTCTCGCATATAGTACTGTTGTCTTCAACACCATCCTTGTAGCACGCAACTAAGGCCTTTACAGCTGAAACTGCTTCCACATATGGGCCGGGAACATTTATAATTTTTGTTGGTTCCTTAGTGCTGCAGACTATTTTTGACCATAGATGACCGTTTTTTCCGTAGATTTCAACTGCATTGTAAGAAGTTAGAAGCTTAAGCATTGCAGTGTGCGTGTAATCTTCCGATAAACTAGACTCAAATCTGTGTCCTCCCCCGGAACCTCCAATTATAATAACCAAATCATATTTGTTACTGACACACCTATCTATTACTTCAATTATTTCTTTTTCACTGTCTTTGATAGGTTTTAATCTGGTTACTTCACATGTAGGATAATTTTCAAGTATAATTTGCATAATTGCCGGACTATTAGTATCAATTACTATACCGCTTAGCACTTCATTTCCAGTAGGTATTATCACAACATTATTCAGCAATATTAAGCCACCTCTCTCTTGCACAACCGGTATATTCACCCCTTGGCACTTTTTCATAATCAACTTCAACTATTTCTTCAGCACTGTCAATTTTAATTACATCTAAAGCTGTAATACCTTCAGTGATTGATATTGCTTCAACTATACCCTCTTCATTTTCGAAAATAGAATTTTTATCAAGCCCATAAACGTCCATATCAATAGATTCTCCTGTTACACCAATAACCCTTACTCTTTTGTCAATTACTTCTTCAATCTTTTTTTCTAATTCATATGGTTTTAGTCCTGTAACCCTTAAGCCTCTGATTTTAACAACTGTCTTATCCACGTATGCAATTATACCTGTATCCATCTTTCACCTCTACATATTTACAGCTACAATACTTACCACTTCATTTGCATTCAACAAAACTGGATTTTCAACTCCAGGGATTATGGTATCTGCTTGTTCAATGATTTCTTGTTCGGATAATTTTTTTGATGACTGTCTTAAACTATCCATTGTTATTCCTACACTTTCCAACTCTACAATTGCCTTTTCAGTTATATTTTCAGTAGCAATTTCTGCTCCATATGCCTTTGCAACTGCCAAAACCGCTGGAGAACAGCCAATATTAAGTCCTGGTACCATTCCAGCATTTAATGCCTTCAAAATATATTTTGCTAAAACAGATTTTTGAGCTGCTATTATTGGAATGTGTTTTTTTAATGTCTTAGCATACTGTCCTGAACCGTGAGCCGTATCACCTGCTTTAAATTGCCTTGTTGGAAATACTCTTCCATACTTTTCAGCAACAGTCATTCCAATTCCTACTGAAATAACTTCACCTGTTGAACCCATTAATATTTTCCCGTCTTTCATTACTTCAAGCTGACCTAATATTGGAAGAAGTATTTCCTCCATTGTAACAGCATTCATCATTTCAGTTGCAGAGTTATTATTCACTGCTCTTCCTGTCATTACAGCGTTGTGCACAGGAATTAGCTTCTTTGAAGGATTTGGTCCCCTGAACAACTTTCTGCCTTCAAAACCCTTTTTCCATTGCATTAAGTGTGGTTCTTCATTAATGAGTTCATCTGTTACTTCCATATATTCCATTTCTAGAACTCCGAATTCCTTATGAACTTTTCCCATATCAGCTGCAGCCATCTTAATAATTGCTCCATCAACCATAATACCATCGCTAGTTGTTGTAACAGCATTCATATCAAATATATTTATTCCTGTAGGCCCTTTTGTTTCTTCAGCTATTGCTTTAATTACATCCTCATCGGATACATTCGCTGCAATAATATCATTTTTATCTACAAAAGCAATATTTAAAGGAACAACATTGTTTGGGCCTGCTCCTGCTTTTATTATTCTAACATTAATAACTGCCATATAATTTTCCTCCTTTTAGTGTCTGCCTAAAGCTGGTCTTCTGTCGTCAACTTCCAAGCAATCGAAAGTTTCTATTTCTTCAGTTGGGTGAATAATGTTAATTACCTCGAGAATAGCTTTTTTTGCTTCCCCATTCTTATCTATTCCTTTAATTATTACAGTGTGCATTGTTTCAGGGACTCTTGGCATCACAGTTACTACAACTTTTTCAATATCCTTTCCCAAGGCAATTTCTTCGACCGCTTCTTCTATTCTTCCAGTTCGTAGGGACTGCATTTTTGCAGATTTAAGATTCTCCAAACCTCTGATTTCAATTGAGCCTTCACCTAGATTTTTAACAGCAGCATTCTTAAGTTTCTTAATAAACTCTGGAAGCTTTGTGTGCATAAATTTCATTTTGTTCCTCCTTATAATTTCAAATTTCTGTTTTCATCAAACGAAAGATTAATGTTTTTTTTAATAATCTCAATCTTTGATCCATCAATGTCTCTTAAGGCTGCATTGGACAAATACACTTCCTGTAAATCAAGGGTATTTTTAATAATAGCCATTTTGATTGTTTTTTCATTAACATTACCAACAGTACTTACAGCAACCTTTAAAGCTTGCTCATCATTTGCCATTGTCAATGGAATTTTTCCTCTTTCAAGGAAAGTAGTTGATATTATGTTTTCATATGTTGCATCCATATCAATACTATCTACAAGATTTTTTGTAGTCACATCGGCTAATCCTATACCAAGCGCATTTCCGTATGAATTGCTTGCAAGCCTTAATACTACTACTTTCTTTATTATAGGTTTCGGCGGTTCCTTTTCACCCATAATTTTGATTCTTCCCAGGACCTTAGTGTCCATTCCTGTTCCGCTTATCATCTTGCCCATTTCTTCAATCACAAGAACATCAAGTATGTCCGTAGGTAATTTAGGAACAGTTCCCTTTGCCTCTGTCAAAAGAGCTTTTTCCTTTTCTTCGAAATCCTTAGCAAACAATGCTTTTAACTTGTAAGTTTCATCCTTTGAGTTTTCAATAATTCCTAACCCAAACATTATGTTAACTTTATTGATTGACACCCTGGCAGATTCAGGTATGCTCTTGCTTAATCCATAAGAATGCATTGTAGAACAACCCATTTGATTTCCCAAGCCAACAGCAATCATCTTTGTGAGGCCACTTTCTATGTCAGCTGCAAAGTCAGTGTGCGGTTTAATCCTGTTTATAACTACAACTCCATCCGCTGAATAAGCATTTTTGTCAAAATATACAGGAACCTTGCTCTCAGTCATTCCAATCTGCAATACTTCCATGCTTGATTTAATGGGACAGCCCATACTTTCTTCAGTAATGCCCAGGTGATGCAATACACTTTCCTGACCTTCGGCAGTGGCCCCTCCATGACTCCCCATTGCAGGAACAATAAAAGGTTTAGCCCCTTCCCCTTTCAGGTAGTCACATACAGCTTTTGTAATAGTGCTTATATTTGATATACCCCTGCTTCCAACAGTGACTGCAATACTCATGTTGGGTTTTATTAATAGTTTTGCGTTTAACTCATCAAACTCCTTGAAAACTTCTTTTCTTACATCATCAATTTTAGAAGTGTTGAACCTTTGTTTTACAAGTGAAAAACTTATGTCATTTAAATTTACTTTTCCGTTAAAATTCATTACTTCACCTTCTACTTTAACAATAAGTTAGGCAGGAACATTATTATGTCAGGAATAAATGTGAGTATGAACAACACAATGACATTCATCAATATAAATGGCAATACAGCCCTGCTTATTTGTTCAATACTTATCTTCTGAATACCACATGCAACAAAAAGATTTACTCCAAGAGGAGGTGTAACCATACCTATTGCAAGGTTAACTACCATTATAACTCCGAATAAAACAGGATCTATTCCCAATTGTATTGCCAAAGGAAGGAATATAGGTGCCAAGATTATAATTGCTGCATTTGTCTCCATGAAAGTACCTACAATAAGCAGCATAATATTTATCATTATCATATAAGTAGCAGCACTGTTTGTTAATGACATAAAATATTGAGCAATTGCATCGGGAACTCTTTCACTTGTCAATATCCATCCAAACACAGAAGCAGCTGAAATAATTAACATAACAGTAGAAGTGCTTACTGCAGAATTTACAAATATTGCAGGTAAATCTTTAAGATTAAGTTCTTTGTATACTAACAGGCCAATAATAAATCCATAAGCAACTGCTACTGCTGCAGCTTCAGTAGGAGTAAATATTCCGCCGTAAATGCCTCCCAAAATTATTACAGGCATTAAAATCGCCCAGAATGCTTCTTTAAACGCTTTCAAAAATTTCTTCATTGAGAACTTTTCTTCTGAACCGCCGTAGCCTCTTTTTTTAGAAATATACCATGCCATCAACATTAGGCCCAAGCCTACTAAAAGGCCTGCTATGATACCTCCCATGAATACTGCTCCTATTGATGCACCTGCTACAACTCCATATGTAACCATAGGAATGCTTGGGGGTATTATAATGCCAATTGAACCGGCTATGGCCATTACTGCTGAGGAAAATGATTCATCATAACCTGCTCTTACCATTGAAGGAATCATTATTCCACCTATTGCTGCAACTGTTGCAGGGCCTGAGCCTGAAATGGCTGCAAAGAACATGCAAGTTATAATACCAACCAAAGCAAGTCCGCCTGTCAAGTGACCAACAAGCTTGTTTGCCATATTGATAAGTCTCCTTGAAATACCTCCGTATTCCATCAAAGCGCCTGCCAACATGAAGAAAGGTATAGCCATTAATGGAAATGAATCAGCTGCTGCATACATCCTTTGAGGGATTAAAACTAAGGGAAGATTAGTGCCTAAATAAATGGCAGTCAAGGAGGATAGACCTAAACCTATTGCTATAGGAGCACCAAGAATGATTATTACTATAAAGCTAACAAACAATATTGTACTCATTAATTTGTGCCTCCTTCTTTGTTATTCTTAAATTGAATATAGCATTGTTCGACAAATCTCATTGTCATCAAGAATGTACCAGTTGTAACACCCAGATATGGTATCCACATAGGCAGCTGTACTGCTGCTGATTTTTGACCTGTTGAAAATTGTGTTGAAAGGATGGTCAAACTCTCCTTGAATACGACTGTCGTAAATATAATGCAAAACGCAAGTGTTATATATTGAACAATTTGTTTAACCTTCTTCGGAAGTATCATAGTAAAAGCTTCAACTCCGATGTGAGCACCCCTTTTTACTCCTAGGCTTGCTCCGACATAAGTCACCCAAACCAAGATAAATCTAGATATTTCCTCAGTCCAAGATAAAGATACAGAAAATAAAGTCCTGCAAAAAACTTGAATAACAATTGAAATCGTCATAATAGCAACAAGGACTATCAAAATTGATTCTTCTGCTTTATCAAATAAATTAAATATCCTTTTCATTTTTTATTCCTCTCTGAAAGATAATTTACAAAGCAACCAAGGAATAATTTCCTTGGTTGCTTAAGTAATTAATTTTGTGCATCTTGAACTTGCTTTATAAAATCTGCTCCAATTTGATCTGAGAATTTTTCATAAACAGGTTGCACAGCTTTTATAAATGGTTCTTTGTCAACCTCATTGACTATCATTCCACTTGCTTCTAATTCTTCAAGTATAGACTTATTCATATCATCAAGTGCTTGTCTTTCAAAGTCTCTTGCTTCAATTGCAGCTTCTTTTATCGCAGTTTGTACATCCGGGTCTAGATTGTTGAAAAAACTCTGACTTATCAACAAAGGTGCAGGGGCATAAAAATGTTGAGTTAAAGATAAATAATCTTGAACTTCATAAAACTTTGAAGTTGAAATAATCGCCAACGGATTTTCTTGTCCGTCAATAGTGTTTTGCTGAAGTGCAGTAAATAACTCACCAAATGCCATTGGTGTTGCAGAAGCCCCTAGTGCATTGAAACTTTCCATCTGAACAGGACTTTCCATAGTTCTAATTTTCATGCCTTTCAAATCATCAGGAGTTTTAATAGGCTTTTTATTGTTTGTAACATTTCTGAATCCGTTTTCCCAATAAGCAAGTCCCAATATTTTCTGACTTTTCAATGAATCAAGTAAATTTTGTCCTATTTCACTGTCTACTACTTTTCTTGCATTTTCTGTATCTTTAAACATAAAAGGCAAGTCGAAAACCAAGAAGTCATCAGTAAAACTTGAAAGTGGTGCAGTTGATACAAGTGCCATTTCCAGTGTCCCTAGCTGTAATCCTTCAACCATGTCCCTTTCATTACCTAGCTGAGAGCTGTGAAATACTTCAACTTTTACTTTATTGTCTGTTTTTTCAGCAACTAATTCAGAAAATTTTTCCAAGCCTAATGTGTAAGGATGAGTCGGTGCCAATACATGACCAACCCTAATTGTTATTGTTTCATTACTTCCGTTTGAAGTTGCTTCTTTTGAACCAGATGAATTTCCTGTTGGCCTGCTGCAGGCTGTCAATGATAGAATAAGTAAAGATGAAACTAGTATTGTTGAAACAATTTTTTTAAACATTTTTTCCTCCCTATATGGTGTAATGTTTTTAACATACTTTGTAATGCAAATGTTATGCCAAAAGATAAAATGTTCAAACATATAAAAAAACACAAGCAAAATACCAAAAATTTGAATTATTATTTTATTTACGCAACTATTTTGATGTTAGAATTTGTTAGAATTTGTTATAAACGTTACAGTTTTACAACATATACGGACAACAAAAAAGAATGTCTCTTTTGGAAATACTTTATATTTTGAGACATCCTTTTATGTTAATTGACTAAATTTTCTATAATAAACTTTAAAATAAAGCTTTTTTGTTATAGGCTTTTATTACAAAAATAAGCAGAGGAATAAAAATCAATTGGATTATTATTCCGGGTATACCAGTCAAAACAGCGCCCTTTATATATAAAATCGGATTCATCTTTACACCAAACAGCTGTACTAATAGAGCAACTGTCAAGCCTGCTGCTGTTCTTCCGACAATCATTGCTAAAATCAATGAAGTCACTGCAGGCAATTTTATCTTACTTGTAAGAACAGATGCAGAAAAGGCATATGTTCCAAGCTCAAACATCATAATAACTGCCATTGGAAACAAAACAGGCATACCTGTTAATACGCTGCTTACCAGGGGTGTAATGATTCCCAAACACAAGGCTAAAGACGGCGATAGAAAAAATCCCCCAATTAAAACAGGTATATGCATAGGTAAAGCTATTTGACCTGTAAGCCCAAACAAATGAAATATCATTGGAAGAATCAAACCTGTTGCAAGCAAAAGTCCACCTAAAACAATTTCTTTTGTTGTAATTTTTTTATTCATCAACATATCTCCTAATTTCTATTATTTTTGAAAGTTTGTTTTACAAAAAAAAACCATGAAAATTAACTAGTTAACCTTCATGGGTTTTTCATTCAATATTTTTTTCATTGTAGATGTAAGTTCGTTGAAAATAGTTTTAAACTGCATGTCTTCCAGACCAACAACATCTATGTTGCACTTGCTTACAGGAAGAAGAAGTTTTCTCGCCGGACTGCTTGCTATTGCTTCAGACATCTTAGGGCTTATCTCCCCCATCATGGAATTTGCTGCTATTATAGCCAGCGGTCCTATGATTACGTCAACTTTCATACAGTTCCATGATATTGCATTTTCTCCTGTTGCTCCTTCATGAGCTCCAGATCTTAACATGTTGGAAGTAGCTTGAGAGTTCGTACCCAGGGCGATTATTTCAATATCGCTGTTGTTCAAAGACTTCAGTCTTTCAACTACCTGGCTTCCGATTCCTCCGCCCATTCCGTCTATAACTGCTATTTTCATAATAAACCTATGCTTTCTAAAAATTTCTTTATTCCTGACATTAGTTCATCTATGTCATTTGTCTTAAGTGACAGAGTTTCAACAGGACACATTCCTGTTTTATCTCGGTTTATTATATATGGAGTTGATTCATCATACTCCAAAATGATTGGTGAATCCTTCAAGACTGCTAAGGCATTTTCTGAAATGAGATGCGTGTGCAGTTCTTTGATTTTAGCATATTTACAAAGCATTGCAGCAGCCTTGCCTGTAACCTTGTCTGCAACGCTTGAACCTTCAAGTTCATCTTTAAGCTGTTCAACAGCGGTAAATAATGGTTTGATTCCTATTCCTGTGCTTGAGAAGACAAGTTTCCCATTCTTGACTATTGCCAAAGAAAGTTTTTCATTGTTCAAAAACTCTTTAGCCATGTCAATGTCTTTCATTTAATCAGCTCCTCTTAAAAATAATGACCAATTAATTTAATTAATTGATCCTGCGGATATCGCATGTTTTATGTTACGCAGTCCCGCATTGCAAATTTATCAGCTCGCTCCGCTCGCATAAATTTGGTGCTCGTTACGTTTGACCTACCATCAATAATTCTCGCTATTTATTACTTAAAGCTTATATAGTTGCGTTATCTTTTACCACTAAATACCTTTAAATATTATCGTTATTGCAAACCGGTTGCAGTATTATTTAATAAGTCAATGCATTGATATTTCACCAATTCAGCACATCTTACTAAATTATATTGCAAACTGATATAAAAGTAAAGAACTAATACTAAATAATAAAATCTACAATTAAATCTTGATAATAATTTATAAAAAAATCCGATTCAGTGCAGGCACTTCCTCGGTAAAAATTTTCATTTTTGTTCTTCTGTATATTATATACGCATATTGTGAAAATAGGCAATAACAGTTTATTCAATTTCAGATATTTGAACAGTAATTCCCTTTTGTTTGAAAACTTTCTTAGCTACTTCTATTGTATTAAGAACGCGTGGGAATCCTGTGTAAGAAAGCAACTGAATGAAAGTTTCAATAATTTCTTCAGGTTTCAATCCTGCTGTTAAGCCAGCATTAATGTGCAATTCAAGTTGTGGTAGTGTCCCTTGAGTTACAAGTGATGAAATTGTAACTAATGAACGTAGTTTATTATCTAATCCCGGGCGGGTATATATGTCACCATAAGTAAATTCGATTATAAATCTACTCACATCTGGCGAAATATCTTTTAGATTTTCCTCTATTTTCAGATGAGTGAATGCTTCCTTATTATCTGTCACTGTATATTCCATCAATTTATCTACGCCTTTTTGATAACGCATTTTATCCATATGCTAAAACCTCCCTATATATAGAAATCCATTAGTTTATCAAAATCTTCATTTTTGATTGCAATATCCGCCTGTGAAATTAGTTCCTTTATTTTATCATTTATTCTGCTAACTCCTATTACACAAATAATTACATACACAATATTCTTTGTATTATTGTTCTGTAATAATTCATAAAATAATATTTTATTCAACAAAAGGATGTCGAACAAAATTCGACATCCTTCGACCTGATGCACCATCGGGGACTCGAACCCAGGCCCACCAGAATGCCGGTAACATCTGTAAGCCCGCCTCCTGATTTATCTTTGCAGCTATATCTTTCATTGCTCAATTATATCGCCTACCAAACTAATCATGAATTAAGAACAAGTTAAATGAACGATCCGCGACGTACCAATAACCTGACCGCATGCATTCAACGCATCTACCTGAAAATGAGGACCGTCCGCATGCACTCGAATATCTGTTTCAAATCCGGTACGGGGAGCGTATTCTTCCGTTACGGTCAGTTGATCCGGTTTCGGACCAGCCAGCACCTGCCATGCTGTGGTTTCTGTCGAACCGTTCCAAGAAGCCGAAACCATTACCGTATGATTACAGAACGGTTTTACGGCAATATCGGGCGGATCATGCGGTATCCCAATCCATTTGTTTTTAAACGACCGGTAAGAAAGGTTCTGATTGGGGAATTGCATGTCATACAGAAAATTTAATGCAAGGTCGTTTTCCGTATTCCCGGCGTTTGCAAATTCGGAAAGATACGGTTCCTGCCCCCAACCTATGAGTTGATTCCCGTTACATAGTTTTTGGACATTTCCCTGACTCGGAACATATAGTGTTGGGTCGTGATAATACGTCCGGTCGACATCCGCAGTTTTGTTTTTAAAATCGAGCCGAAGAATCATGCCGCGCGCAGGGCCCTGATGCGGGCAGCTCGGACAGGCGCAGCAAGCGTCGTCAAACAGACTGATCCGTGTCCCGGGCTTGAAACGAGCATCGTGCTGCCAGGAGAATCCAGCGTTTGGCGCCAGGGTGAAATCGCTTTTATTCCCTCCCAGCTGCCAGATGATGTTTCCCTTTTTTTTATCTATAAGATAAATGGCCCACATGTTACGCATGCTGACCAGCAGCGTGTCATCCGGTCCTTCCTCCACAGAGTTCACATGGAAACAGTCCCAGATGTTGTTGGAGCTCGCCGATGAGGAAGCGGGCATCATCGAATCAGCCGGGTCAACATGCTTCAGCACATTCCAAAAGAATAGTAATTCGCCCGTCTCGGGGTCGACTTCCTGAATAGAGTAATTGTCGATATATCCATCCGGTGGGCCTCCATAAGGTGTCAAATCAGCCGGCACTTGTTTCACAGCGGTAAACAAAGCGGTATTCTTATCGGTAATAGTAAATTCATGAACATCGGAAGTGTATCCCTTTTGCGCAGTGAGTTTTTTGATTACTTCATAGTTCTGATTGAAAATCAAGTAAAAAGCACCGGGCTCGGGGTCGCCGTCCGGTAGATTCGGGCTTGAAGACTGCGTCCCGGAAATCGTCCCCTGCCATGTGGTCAGAACTGGATTGCCCTTGTAATATTGCATCCGGAAGTCTGAGTTCTGCACATAAATACTGTCGAGTGGCCGGAACCAGAGCGGGTTGCCGCTTTGATCCATGATCAGCGCGCCTGTCTGACCAATCATTGTCGCTTCATACAGAGTATATGGCGCGACGAATAGGAAGCCTGGAGCAGTGCCCCCCTTATTCATGTTAATTGAAACCTTCATGGGATGCAAATCAGGGGCTGAAGCAAAGCTCCAAACTTGCGATTCTGATGAACTGGCGGATGATTCAGCCAAATTACTCAACTCCTTCTTATTTACATATCGGAATCTACGATACGGTGTATCGTCTGAATATTTAATGGAAGTCTCATTACCCTCGGAAAAATCCGGCTCCATTAGTTGCTTCTCCTTGTTTCCAATTCCCTGCGGGAATGTGAAAACATTGAAAGGGTCATATTTTTCTTTAATCTTTTTCAGTCTGCAGGTGTGTGGGCCGTAATACTCTTCAAGATAATCGGGCAGATTATTATATGGAAAATTGACATAGGACCCCGTGGTAACAGATGCAAGAACGGGAAAGCGTCGGCTGACCCAGATATTATTTTCCTCCGAAAACCGGTTCTCCTCCCACACGGTTTCCAACCAGATGATAAAGTTGGCGGTCCGGTAAAAGAAGGCGGTCTCGTCCGTCCCAACGTCGCGGACTCTTCCCCCGAGCGCATACATGGATAATCCCGCGAAGACGGAGCCCTGAGACCGCTTCTGAATCAGTCCAACGAGTCTTGAAATATCACGATCACTGAAATCCCTCAGAACAAATCGGCTGGCTGATTTGAATTTTTCCGAAGATGGGTAACTGCTGCCGATAATCGTTACCGCTTCGAGGAAGGTTACATATTCTATGCTGTACTCCGCTCCGGAAAGCTCAAGGAACGGCTTTAGAATCTGTTCCGCCTCTTTCGGTCTGCCGTAAAAAATACCCCGCACCAGCATGGCAAGGCCGTCATTTACGGAATTGTAAATTCTTGAAATCAGTGTTACCCTCGGGTCGGCATCTTTCAGCCATTGCTGCCATGTCTGAAGGAACGCTTTCTGCTCCTCCTCACTGACATGAAGATAATCAATTTCGATTAATGTAACTTTTTCAACCTTTGACGGGAGCCTGAACTTCATCGATACGATAACACCGAAATTACCCCCGCCCGCGCCCCTGCATGCCCAGAAGAGATCCGAATTGCAGTTCCGGTTAGCTTTCACGATTTTGCCCTCGTAATTGACCAGCTCAATTTCTTCAAGGCTGTCACAGCCGAGACCCAGGTAACGGCAGGAAAGGCCCCAGCCGCCACCCATGGAGTATCCTCCCACGCCTACGGTCGGGCAGGTTCCTCCGGGAAACGGATACCTTTTCGAGGAAACAAATTCGTACACCTGCTGGTTAGTAACGCCACCTTGAACCGTCAGCAGGTTTTCGCATTCGTCAAGATCAATATGGTTCATTTCGCTTACGTCGATTATAAGGGTGCAATTCCCGTTGGAATAGCCTTCATAATTGTGGCCGCCGTTACGGATGCGGAGCGGCACATGAAACTTTCTGGACCAGCATATTGCGTTGGCTACATCATGGTTATTACTGCAATAGTTGATGATTATGGGATATTGCTGAATGGCCCGGTTAAAGTCTTGTCTCGCTTTGTTATAAATAGGATTGGTTGGTATCACAATACGGCCGGTTAAGCCGTTAAGAAAATCATACATTGGCACACCTCTTTTGAGAAACATTTGGAATTCTGAATTGGCAAGGCCGTCCTTTTGAACAATCGGGACAGCCCTGCATATGACATACTTTAAGCTAATCTTTTTCGTCCAGTTTATCATCCGGATTGAGCACTTTATACGGACGCATCATTTCATTGTCCTCGTGATCGAGAATATGGCAGTGCCACACATAACCCGGTTCTTTGGCAGGGTTAAACGGAAACAGGTTCTCGCCAGGTTTCGAGACCTCCACATCCTGCGGCGCAAACCGTACCCTAATTGTGGTTACCTGGCCGGGATATGCCTGAATGGTATCTTTCCAACCGTTCTCATTAGCGGGAGGGTTGATCGGGCCATTTAGAAGGTACGGTTTCACCGGCAATACCTCAGTGGGATGGTCAAACGGAGGCTGTCCGTTCAGAGCCAACCAGTCGGTAGTATATTGGGTTGCCAAAAAGTCCTGACGGCTTACCATACGGAATTGAATCAGGTGAAGGTGAATGGGATGGGCTCCTCCTGTGAGATTAACGATTTGCCAGTCCTCTGTTGATCCAACCAGAGGCAACTCGGAAACCGGCGTGTTCCAGTTCTGGCCATCCAGGATCAGTTCCGTTGGCGCTGTTGTATTTCCGACGACGAATAATGTCAGAGTCCTCACTTTGCAACTGCGTTTGAGCGGATAAAGACAATTCAGTATTTTGGGTAATGGCGCGGGCGGAACAGCCGGTTTTTCAAGTACGGTAAATTGCATGATCTGCCCGGTGGTTTTGGGGTCTGGCGCGGCACCATTCGGATACGGAGCTTTCGCGGTGTTGTTCAGGATTAGTTTCGTACCGGGCGTTTGTTTTGAAAAATCAACAAGGATATCAGCACGCTCACCGGGTGAGATTAACAAGGAGACGAGCTGGACAGGTTTGTGCAGATAGCCTCCGTCTGTTCCGATCTGGATAAAAGGCATATTATTGGAGAACGAAAAATTATAGAAACGTGTATTAGAGCCGTTTAAAATTCGGAAACGGTATTGTCTTGGCTTAACATCCAGATTCGGCCAGACCTTGCCATTGACCATAATAGTATTTCCGATAAATGCCGGTCTCCAGTAAGGATGGACGGCCGGATTCACTCCGTTGCTTGGGAATGCAAGTGACCCGTCGTCATTAAACGATCGGTCCTGAATGACAAGCGGAATTTCATATTTGCCGCGCGGCAGATCGGAGTGCTTACCATCCAGATGGAAGCAGGGGTCACGCAGGATATAGAAACCTGCCAGCCCCATATAAACATTTAAGCGGGTGATGCCCAACGTATGGTCGTGGTACCATAAGGTTGTCGGTTCCTGCTCATTGACATAGTGATAACGGGATTTGATATAATCCGGCCCTGTAATTTCTTTGCCAGCAGTAAACCATGCTTCGGGATAACCGTCTGAAGCCGGCTCGGTTTCCCCGCCGTGAAGATGGGTAACGATAGGCACAGGACTTTGAGCCTCGGGATATCCCAGAGGAAACGGCAAAAAAGGCGGCATCGGCATTTCCATGTTGTTGGGATTGGCCCAATGAATTGTGGGATCAACCGCCAGCAGCTCGGAACCGGTCAGGTTATTGATCCATTTTACATTGATTGGGACATGCCGTTTTGCCTCAAAAGTCGGGCCAGGTGTTGATTTATAGTCTGGAATGATCTCTCCGGTCTCGGGATTTCTTACTGTGCTTTCATATCCCCACACCGTTGTTTTGCGAAAGCCATCAGGCAACAGCTGTTGGGAAAACTGGCTGACCTTCACACGGTAATTATGGCTTTTGACTTTGCATGTGGAAGGGTCTTTCACCACAGTCGGTTCGTATACCGGCGGAATAATCAATTGATTTTTATATTTAGGAATTAATGTCGGATCAAGTGGATCGGGCATAAATTCATCTCCTTTGAAATTTGTCAGAAATTTTCGAAATTGCACATAAAATAAGGCTAATATAATATATGAGATTTGTACAATATTTGTGTCCTAAAAAAGAAATAAGTCTGATATAATACAAATAAACAGATTCGGGTGAAACTATGATGATTATAGTAAAGGTGAGTATAAAAAATCCTTTAACCACGTAGGTTAAAGGATTTCTGACTGGCGGAAGAGGTGGGATTTGAACCCACGTGCCCCGGAAGGCAACCGCATTTCGAGTGCGGCTCGTTATGACCACTTCGATACTCTTCCATAATATTGCAGAAGCTAATATTAAATAACAGTATAAGTTTATCTAAAACAAACTTTTTTGTCAACACATATTGAGATAAAAATTAAAAAGGAGGGCATGCCCTCCATATTATTCTCCAAATATTTCTTTTTTCAGCCTTTGGCCGGTTGGTGTTATTGCAATTCCTCCCATTGCTGTTTCTCTCAGCTCTGAAGGAAGTGACTTTCCCACTTTGTGCATCGCCCATACAACTTCATCAAACGGGATTTTACTTTCTACGCCGCTCATGGCTAAATCTGCAGTTGTAAGTGCGCTCACTGTTCCTGCAATGTTTCTTTTCGCGCATGGAACCTCTACAAGTCCTGCAACCGGGTCGCAAACCAGACCCATAACATTCTTGAATACTATGGCTGCAGCATTCAATGCCTGTTCGGGAGATCCTCCCATCATTTCAACAACTGCTGCAGACGCCATAGCTGCAGCAGAACCGCATTCAGCCTGACAACCTCCTTCAGCTCCTGCCAGTGTTGCATTTTTTGCAATAATTATTCCCACCCCTGAAGCCGTAAACAATGCATTTATTAAATCTTCTTCTGTCTTGTTAAGCTTTTCTCCTGCTGAAATCACAACTGCGGGCACAATTCCGCAGGAACCTGCAGTAGGGCATGCAACTATTTTTCCCATGGCAGCATTCACTTCTGAAGAAGATATGGCTCTTGCCATTGCCCTGTTCATGAAATCTCCTGTCAGGGTGTTTTGATTGTCCGCATACTGCCTTATTTTAAATGCATCGCCTCCAATAAGACCGCTCACTGATTTTATTTCATTTTCCTGTGCGTAGGAAGCGGAGTTCATCATTACATGAAGGGTGCCTTTCATTTTTTCAATGACTTTTTCACGGCTAAGACCGCTCTTGTCTGCTTCTTCTCTTATTGTGTATTCATATATGGTTAAGTTTTCTTCTCTGCAAATTTCTGTTAATTCTCTTCCGCTAGAAACAAACATTTATGCTCCTCCTTCCAAAATAGGATTTATAAACTCTACATTTTCAACTTCTTCCATTTCCTTGATTTTGTTGATTATTTCATCAGGTATCATACTGTCTGTTTCCAGAGCCATAGTTGCTTTTCCTTTTCCGCTTCTATATACCTTCATTGTTCCAATGTTCATGTTTTCGTCATAAAAAAGTGATGATATTTTTGAAATCACACCCGGCATGTCTTTGTGCTGAGTGAGAAGTGTCGGTTTTTCTCCTGTGAACTCCACACTTTGTCCGTCAATATCGAAAACAAAAATATTTCCTCCACCTATTGATGAACCTGTAACTTCAGTTACTCGTCCGTCTTCCTTTGTTATTATGAACTTCACTGTATTGGGATGAACGTCTCCCATGTCTTTCACTGTAAAAATTATTTCAATTCCCTTTTCCTTGGCAATTTCAAATGAGCGTTTCAAATTTTCGTCCCATGGATCCATGTTCAATATTCCAGCAATCAACGCCTTATCTGTTCCATGTCCTTTGTATGTTTGCCCAAATGAACCATGCAGCAAAAATTCAACTCTTTTTATGTTGTTTCCTGCAATGTTTCCGGCAACTTTCGCCAGTCTTGCTGCTCCAGCAGTATGGGAGCTTGACGGTCCAATCATCACAGGTCCCAGAATATCAAAAACTCCATAGTCTTGCATAATTTTCTCCTTTTAATTGGTGATTATATTTTATACATAATTTTGTAAATTTACAACAGTAACTTTGAAAAGAGTTTTTCTCTAAACAAGAGACTGCTGCATTAAGCATTTTCATGTCATCCAAAGCGTTGGCAAGGGACCTCAACAGTTATGATATTCTGGCTAAGCCCTCAGAATGACACGATTAATCACTAATGCAACAGTCCGTTACCTTTTTACTCCTTGCTGATTGTGTCAACTATCATGGCAACCGCCTGGTCACCGGATACGTTACATGCTGTTCCGAAGCTGTCCTGCGCAATATACAAAGCAATCATCAACGCCAGCATAGGTTCCGTGAATCCCAATATGAGTTCCAGAAGTCCAAGGGACGCCATAACCGCTCCTCCCGGAACACCAGGAGCTGCCACTATGGTAATTCCCAGCATTGCTATGAATCCTGCAAAAAGATTCAGTTCCACAGGATATCCGTTAAGCAGCATTACTGACATGGCGCAAGTTGTTAATGTAATTGTACTGCCAGACATATGAGTTGTTGCACATAGCGGTATAACAAATTCTCTTATTCCTTTTGATATGTTCATTCTTTCCGAGCACTGCAGATTAACAGGTATTGTAGCTGCTGAGGACTGTGTTCCCAGAGCCGTCATATACCCTGTCACCTGAATTCTCAGGGATTTGAACAGGTTTTTCTTGCTTATTGAGCAACCCACTGCAAACTGAAATACAATTATAACCAAGTGCATTGCTATGACTATTAAGAATACTTTCCAGAAAACAGAAAATACCGTTGCAACCTGACCTGTGTATGTCATGTTCACAAAAACTCCCACTATATAGTAAGGAAGAAGAGGAATAACTATGCTTTCAATTACCTTTGTAATTATTTTTTGAAAACCATCTGCGGCTTTTCTGAGAGGTTCGTTGTTGATTGCGGAAATTCCAAGTCCCAGTATAAAAGCAAGAATGAGAGCCGAAACAACTTGCATTATTGCAGGCATTTCAACAGTAAAGAATGGTTCCAAAGCCGCCCTTGATTCCGTTATTCCACTTGCAGTATCAGGTGTTATTATTGTCGGTAGAAGTGCCGAAGCTACAAAATATGCAGTAAATCCTGAAATGAGAGTGAAGCCGTATGCTATACCCACTGTTATTCCCAGAAGTTTTCCCGCACCTGTTCCTAATTCAGCAATACCTGCAGTTACAAATCCCAATATGAGCAATGGAATTATAAAGCCAAGGAAGTTCCCGAATATGGAACTGAATGTGACAAATATTCGGTTTATCCAGCTTGGAGCGACGCTTCCCAATATAAGACCTACAATTATACCAATTATAATCTTGGAAATAAGGCCTAATTTAAATTTTTTTTCTGCCATAAATTTCTCCTTAATAAATTTTTTAATCAATAAGTTATGTGATTATGATATTTAAATTATTGATTATACATGAAATAACTTATTATTTTGCAATACCATTAATATAACCATCAAAAAAGCTATTATGCAAAAAAGCAAAAAACCCAATCCTTGGATTGAGTCTTTATTTTTTCAGTATATTAATTGTTAAATATTTTTAAATGTTTCTACGGCATGCTTAAGCTTATCCACAATATGCAAATTGTAAGGGCATTTTCTTTCACATTTTCTGCATCTCACACATGCATCTGCTTTGACAGGCATCGCATCATACTTCAGCTTTCCATAGTCTGGCAGATTATATCTTATGGCATATCCTTCATATACGAAGACATTAGGTATGTCTATTCCTTCAGGACATGGTTTGCAGTATCCGCATCTTCTGCAGAAATCATTTCCGAGCAAT
The DNA here is from genome assembly GCA_002422545.1 of Firmicutes bacterium UBA6113. GTDB lineage: Bacteria > Bacillota > Clostridia > Tissierellales > Sedimentibacteraceae > Sedimentibacter. Next base: position 42,056 of record DIWF01000020.1, read on the forward strand.
TCAACTTCTTTTTTGATTTCTTCCTTTTCTTCTTCTGTCAGCGGCTCACCATCTATACCAATGGAAGCATTTTCTGCAACCTGGCTTACTGAATCCATACCAGGAATAGCCACAGTAACCAAATTACTGTTCATTATATATTTAAGAGACAAATTCCCCTTGCCAAAGGCCCCTCCGGCAATAGGCTTCATTGCTATTGTTCCCATTCCCTTTTCAAGAGCTTTTATAAACAGTTCAGTTCCTTGAGACTCAACGGGATTGAACGGAAATTGAACAGTTTCAAATTCGTCGTGCTCAATTGCCTTCAATAGGATTTCTCTTATGTGTCCGGTTATTCCTATGTGTCTTATGAGTCCCTTTTCTTTTGCTTCCACCAGCGCCTTTAGTGCACCATTTTCTGAAAGTACAGTATCAAGCTGCTCCATCTTACTCACATTGTGAACTTGGTACAGATCAATATAATCAAGCTGCATTGTGCTCAAGCTTTCCTCTATGAAATTTTTCATAGATTCATAGTCATATCCCATTGCCTTTGTTGCAACATAAAAGTTTTCACGTCCGGCTTTTTTAAGTGCATTTCCAACATACTCTTCGCTTACTGTATATCCTCTTGCAGTATCGATAAAGTTTATTCCTCTGTCTCTGCACTCCAAAATTATTTTTGTAGCTTCTTCCTGATTTACCCTTTGTATAGGTATTCCGCCAAATCCTATGACAGAAACCTCCATTCCTGTGTTGCCTAACATTCTCTTTTTCATATTCATACCTCTGTCAATTATATGTTTTATTATATAATAGATGTTTTTTTAAGTCAAACACAACAAAAACATCCGACGGAAACCGACGGATGTTTTTATGATTTGGAAGAAGATAAAAAAAGTATTATCTAAATATCATTATTAGTCAATTTACAATTATTATACATGATTTATTTAAAAATATAATTCGACAAATTTTTTATATACCACATAAAAATTTTTTGTGCACTTTTTCACCTTATTAATCTAAAATGTGCACATTTGTGGATAAATCTGTTGACAAGTACCAAAAAAAGCATTAAATTTGTGTATAACTTCTCTAAACATTTTAGAGAGCCTGTGTATAACTTATAGAAATGTGCGGTGAATAACATGTGGAATGACAAAAATTATCATACTTTGGATTGTGAAATGAAAAGTTTTTTCGGAGAAAAAGCAATTAAATTGTCTATTGATGGCGGATTTACATGCCCGAACAGAGACGGTACAATCGGAAGCAAGGGCTGTATTTTCTGCAGTGAACGAGGCTCCGGAGATTTCAACTCTGATTCGTGCAAGTCAATTTCAGACCAAATTAATGAGCAAAGGCAAATAATGTCAAGAAAATGGAAAAGCAGCACGTACATCGCCTATTTTCAAAGTTATACAAACACATATGACACTGTTGAAAACCTGAGGAAAAAATTCTACGAAGCCTTAAGCTGTGAAAACATTAAAGGTATTGCTATAGCTACAAGGCCTGACTGCATCAGCGAAGAAGTTCTTGAACTTCTGGATGAACTCAATGAGAAGACATTCTTATGGGTTGAACTGGGGCTTCAGACAATAAACAACAATACTGCAAATTTAATAAGAAGAGGCTACAGTCTGGATGTATTTGAAAAGACATCAAAAATGCTTAAAACTAAAAACATAAGGACTGTAATCCACCTGATTATGGGACTTCCTGGAGAAGACAGGGAACAAATGCTTAAAAATATATCTTATGTTTCAGTATTTAAGCCCTGGGGGGTAAAGATTCACATGCTGCATATACTTCAAAACACAGATTTGGCAAAGTATTACCTTAATACTCATTTTAATGTCATGAGCCAGGAGGAATATGTGGAGTTAATCTGTGATTCTTTGGAACTTCTTAGTGAAGACATAGTTATCCACAGGTTGACAGGTGACGGAAAGAAATCTGATTTAATAGAGCCCAGATGGACACTCAACAAGCTTAAAGTTTTATCCGACATAGACAAAGAACTCGTGAAAAGAAACAGCCAACAGGGAAAATACGCACCATTGTAATGTTAATGTAATACTATCACGGCTTTTATATAATATAATTGTTATAAGAAATACTATAAATCTATAGTATTTTTTTATTGCTGAACAGCAATTTCTGGCAAGAGAGAACATGCCAGCTAATTAATATAAATATTGTAAAACAGGTGCAAATAAAATGAAAAAATTATCGTTGATAACATTGATTGCAATACTAGCCCTCGGTGTGTCTAATGTTTCCTACGCATCCGGCTTTCCTGATATAAGCAAAGATTCTGTTCTGGAAGAATCCGTGGGCTTGTTGTCAAGCTACGGTATTATTCAAGGGTATCCTGACGGCACATTCAAGCCTGACAAGTCTGTTACGCGAGCTGAAATGGCTAAAATGATGACTGTGGCTGCAGGTTATTATGAGTATTCCAAGAATATGACCTCTGTTTATGATGATATGCACGGGCATTGGGCAGAAAGCTATGTTGAACTGGCAAATGTTCTAAACATAGTTAAAGGAATATCTCCAACTACATATGGTCCGGATAATCTTATTAAATTTGAAGAAGCGTACACAATGATAATAAGGCTTCTCGGATACAGCGATGAAGCACTGACAGGACAGTGGCCCAGCAACTATTATGAAAAAGCATTGGAACTGAATTTGTTTCAGGATGTGGACACTTCTAAAGTATTTGCATCCAGAAGAGACATAACAGTGATGCTTGATAATGCCCTTGACTGCGTGCTTGTAAAATCAAAAGGTACAGGTGGTGTAACCCTGACAGACAAGACTCTCATGTCACTGCTGGGAAGAAAAGAAACAAAGGTAATAGCATTAAGTGATTTAAAAATCGAAAGCTTTGATTATTCCAATTATTTGTTCAACAAGTGGGATGTTTATTACAACAACTCAGGCAAGACGGTATATGTGAACAATCCAAGATATAACGAATTTACAGGAACGGTAACAAGCCTGCTTACAAACAGAGTAATATTTGTAACAGATGATTATGGAAATGTGAGAGCATTCCAGCTTCCTGAAATACCAATTGTAATAAACGGCAAGAAGGGAAACTTCAACAATCTTGAAAACAGCCGCATTAAAGTTGTTTACGAAGATGACTCCTTCAACGGAGATGTAATAGGAATAATTGCCTTCAAGCAAACAGCCATTAAAGTGATCGGAAGAACGGACCTGTATAACACAGGAAGCAAGGTATTTGCAGGAAAACCGCTGCCCGTAACAAGCAGCAATGAAATAAACCAGGCTAAGCTACACATTAACGGTGCTGTCTCTTCACTGGAAGATATAAAGACTAATGACGTTGTATACTTTTATGAAACAAACGAATCAGACAAAGTAACTGCTCTTACTCTTGATGTAGTGAGATCCCAGACAAGCGGCATTGTTACTGATGTGCAGACTTCAGGTAATGCAACATATTACACAGTGAACAACATAAGCTACAAGACAGGTGAAGACTTTATATTTACTGAAAAAGCATCTGTAAATGATAATGTGAATCTGATACTTGACAAAAACAACAATATCATTAAACTTGAGATACTGAATTACGGCAAATATCCATCAACATTCGGAATTGTCATAAGCTCAGCTAACAGCACTAACGGAAATGTTTCAGCTAAAATACTTGACGAATACGGGTCGCTTAAAACATACTCACTGGCCGACAACTCAAGCGTGGTAACTGTGACTGAATCCGGAACGGGACTCTTTAAATACACAAACTTGAAAGAAAAAGACTTCGTGGCATTTGACCCTGTTGCAAGCGGCAATGTGAAAATTATAAACTATATGCCTGCAAAGTATATTTCAAATAACTATAATCAGCAGACACACACATTATCAAGCGGATACTGGATATCTCCAGACACTTATATTGTATATGAGCAGAACGGCAAGTACCAGCTACTTGAATTGAGCCAGCTGGACACTTATCTGGAAGGAAAGGCCGTTATTGGTTACAAGGGAGAAATTGAAGCTCTTTACCTTACAAAAGGAATTAAACCAACAAGTTATGTAACTGTTACTCCGGAAACTCCGCAAAGCTACAACGGAACTATTTACGGTGTTATAAAGGGCATCACAAAAATAGATTCAAGCACAAGCCACGTGCAGTTTTACAACAGCAGCAACGTGTTTTCGGTATCAAACTCATCAGCTGCAGGCACAAAGGTTTCGGCCGTGCTCAATTCATACGTGAAGGCTGTAATAGTAAACGGGGTTATAACAAACGTTGAAAAAGTTACTTCTGAGACGGACAAAATAAAAATTACACAGGTTTACTCAAACCAGCTGTTGATAGATGGCATCACGTACATGGAATATTCATCATCAGTTACAGTCTATAACCTGACAACAGACGGCTCCGGCAATGTAACAAGCTTCAAAGCCGGTTCAAAGGCAGACATAAAGGCAGGCTCCACAGCTCAGCTGTACGACCTGTACGGTGGTTTCGACGGGATAATAGATGTAATACTTATTTTTAATTAAATCAACTAAAAAACTAGGCTTATCTAGTTCAGACTTAACAATTTGTTTATTCTACAGATTGTAGGGGCGGATCTTGTATCCGCCCGCGGGAGGGCACGAGACCAATGTCATTAAGTTAAGATATTT
>DIWF01000040.1 GCA_002422545.1 Firmicutes bacterium UBA6113
ACCTCCGGCAGGATTTGCTACGTTGTATGCTCCAGTTGAAAGTATCATGATTGCAGTTGCGGTACAGACAAACAGAGTGTCTACATATACTGAAAACGCCTGAACAAGCCCTTGTTTTGCGGGGTGTGAAACTTCGGCAGCACCTGCAGCCTGAGCACCAGTACCCTGTCCGGCTTCGTTTGAATAAATTCCTCTTTTTACTCCCCACAAAACAGCATTTCCAAAGACTGCTCCAAATGCCGAATTAAGGTTGAAAGCTGAAGAAAATATCAATGCAAACATTGCAGGGACATTTTTTATATTGATTGCTAAAATGGTTAATGCAACAATGATATAAGCACCTGCCATAAACGGTACAACCAATTCTGCAAATTTACCGACCCTTTTTACGCCGCCGAATATAACTATGCAGAGCAATGCTGCAATGAAAATACCGGTAAATGTAGGACTGATGCCAAAAGCATTTTTAATGGAATCTCCCATATTGAATGACTGTACACCAGGACCGGTAAAGCCATTGGCAATAATGATGACTACAGCCAGAATTACAGCAAAGGGTTTGTTGTTCAGTCCCTTTTCAATATAGTATGAAGGACCTCCGCGGTAGCTGTTTCCTATATCCTGTTTATAAACCTGAGCTAAGGCAGACTCAGCATATGCAGAACCTGCACCCAGGAAAGCAATTATCCACATCCAGAAAATAGCACCCGGGCCTCCATAAAAAATTGCAGTCGCAACTCCGGCGATATTGCCTATACCTACCCTGCCGCCTAAAGCCATAGCAAAACCCTGCAAAGAAGAAACACCCTTATCAGAACTTTTGCCTCCAATAAGCAGCTTGACCATATCCTTCAAAAGACGGACCTGGGGAAATCTAAGAATTGCCGAAAAGTAAATACCAGCACCCAAACAAAGTAAAATCAATCCCTTGCTCCAAATTAATCCAACAATTTTTCCTGTAATTAATGTTAAATCCATATTAAAATCTCCTTATTAGTAATGATTTTTAATATAACATGAACATAATTTCTATAATTAAATCTCTATAACAGTCCCGCATTTTCCATCTAGCGCTTCTGTAGCTTTATAAAGTGATGTGATTATAGATTTTCTTCCCGGTCTTGATTTTGCAAAGTTAACGGCTGCTATAACTTTCGGAAGCATGCTTCCCGGTGCAAAGTGACCTTCTTCTATGTATTTCTCTGCCTGTTCTGTCGTTAATCCTGATAAATTTTCCTGGTTTGGCTTATTGAAGTTTATTGACACTTTTTCCACTTCCGTAAGGATCATCAATATGTCTGCATCCATATCCTCCGCCAGTCTTTCTGCTGCAAAATCCTTGTCAATTACTGCTGCTATTCCTTCTAATGAACCGTCGCTTTTTTCAATAACCGGTATTCCGCCGCCTCCGCAGGCTATTGATATTGTCGTGTCCCACAACGTTTTGATCGTGTCTATCTCTACTATTCTCTTGGGCAGCGGTGACGGCACTACTCTTCTCCATCCTCTGCCGGAGTCTTCTTTTACGGTGTATCCTTTTTCTGTTTCTAATTTCTTTGCTTCCTCTTCAGTATAGAATGGCCCGATCGGTTTTGTTGGATTTTGAAAAGCCTTATCATTTTCATCCACCACCATCTGTGTCACTACGCTCACTACCGGCAATATTCTGTTCCTTTTTGCCAATGCCAGTTTGAGTCCCTGCTGTATGTGGTATCCTATATATCCCTGGCTCATTGCTCCGCACACGTCAAAAGGCATCGCAGGGGTTACATTTGCAGATGCTTCTGATGCTAACAATATTCTTCCAACTTGTGGTCCGTTTCCATGGACTATTGCTATCTCATATCCTGCACAGCTTATTTCAGCTATATATTCGCTTGTTCTTTTTACTACCTGCAGCTGTGATTCCGCTGTCGATGGAAGATTTTTATCTTCTAATGCGTTTCCGCCTAACGCTATTACAACTCTTGTTGGTCTCATATTAATTTTCTCCTTTCAAAATAGGAATTCACATTATATTGTAGCAACCAATACAGCCTTGATTGTGTNNTGCATTCTGTTTTCTGCCTCATCAAATACTACTGAATGCCTGCTTCTGAATACTTCATCTGTAACTTCTCTTATATCAAATCCCAATTCCATCTGTGACTTTGCCATCTTTGTTTCAAAGTCATGGAATGCAGGAAGGCAATGCATGAATATTACATCATCATTTCCTGTAGCTCGTAATAAATCCATTGTTACTTTATACGGTGTCAGCATTTTCACTTTTTCCGGTATCTGAGCTTCCTCTCCCATAGATGCCCATACGTCGGTATATATTACGTCAGCACCCTTCACAGCTTCAATGCTATCTGATATTTCAATGGTTGCCCCTGAATATGCAGCTGTTTCGTTCACTTTTCTCAGCACATCTTCATCCAATTGTCCTATTAATTTTTTTGGCCCATATGCTGTAAAGTGCATTCCCATTTTTGCGCAGCCATACATCCAGGCATATGACATGTTGTTCCTGATGTCTCCGGCAAATACTACCTTTACCTTGTTTAATGGTTTCTTTACATGTTCTTCTATTGTCAAAATGTCTGCCAATATCTGCGTTGGATGGTCAACGTCTGTCAAACCGTTAAACACGGGCACTCCTGCATGTTTTGCCAAGTCCTCCACCACCTGCTGTTTGTATCCCCTGTACTCAATTCCGTCATAGAATCTTCCGAGCACTTTTGCTGTATCTTCCAGTGTTTCCTTTTTGCCCATCTGAGAGCTTCCGGAGTCCAGGAACGTAACATGTGCGCCTTCCTCCAATGCTGCGACTTCAAATGCGCATCTGGTTCTTGTTGATGTTTTCTCAAACAGCAACACAATGTTCTTGCCCTTCAATCCGTAGTTAAATATGCCGGATCTTTTTTTTGCTTTTAAATCATGCGATAAATCCAGCAGGTACCTGATTTCTTCTTTTGTAAAGTCCATTAATGTCAAAAAACTTCTTCCTTTCAAATTCACTGCCATTTTTAATCCTCCTTAAGTTTTTAATTTTAAAGTTGTTATACAACTTTTCTTTGTAATAATTGAACCGCCAGCCATTCATAGCATCATCAGTATCTAATGTAAAATGAAACGTTATCATTTAAGCTGATTTTTATTTCCTCATAAAATATAAATGGCCTAATCAAAAAAAATCAAAAAAAAACAGATAAAAAAAATATTTTTATCTGCTTTAATGGGATTTAACAAATTTGTACTTTAGCCGCATCAAACAAATTACTCAGTCTGGCACAAATAAACAAGACCCTCAAAAAACTTATTGAGAGAAACTTTTCCACCGGTGCTATTTTTGCTGCGTATGCAATCCATTTCGGCTTTGACGTTTGAAAAGTCATAAAGAACTCCGGCATACATATGAAAAATATCGTTGCCGTAGTCCTGTGCTCCAAGGTTTGCAATATTAGTAAGACCGTTCTTTATTGCCCTTCGCATTCTCTGCTTTACGATTAGAGCATTATCACCGAATTTGTTTTCAAAAGAAGCAAAATCAAAGTTTGCAAAACTATTATTTTTTTCAAGAAGAGAGAGAGTTATTTCAATAATATCGTTTGTACCTTTTTCTCCAAGCATTCCTAAAGCCCCCAAAACGTTTTTAATTTTGCTGATGTGTTGTGTATTTTGATCATTTTTGCTTTGGGTGTCAATGTTTTGAAATATTTTTTTGATGGTAGTCAAGGTGTTATTCAGTTCTATTTGTTCCGCCACCTTTGTAATCACCTTTTCAACCTCCACTTTATTAATTGGCTTTGTTATGAAAAAATCAATACCAGCCTCATATGATTCTGAACGAAGCTGGNNTGTCCATCACTTGAGATATCATAATAAAAGAAAGTTGAGGAGCTATTGCTTTAAGATTCTTTACAAGAATGTTTCCGTCCATGACAGGCATTAACAAATCCACAAGTACAATATCAGGTTTCATTGCCATGATTTCATGGAAAGCAATTTCTCCGTTAACAGCATTTCCGATTACTTCAAAGGAATTGTTTTTTTCGATAATATTGCTCAATATTTTGATTACGTTTACATCATCGTCAACGATATAAAATTTCATTTTGAATCACGCTCCATTTCTTCTTCGTTTATTTTGACGGTAAATTTAGTACCAATGCCAACTTCGGATTCAACTTCAATTGTACCACCAAACACTTCTTCCACTATACCTTTAACGTGAGCCAGACCGATTCCGCGGCATATGTCTCCTGTTTTTTCTTCAAACTTTGTTGAAAATCCAGCGTTATATATATAATGCATATTGTCTTTTTCGATTCCCGTTCCGTTATCCGACACTGAAATGATACAAACATTATGTTTCTTTTGAATATCAATGTCTATATATCCGTTATTTTTGCTGCCGATTGCTTCAATGCTGTTATATATTAGATTTCTTAGGATAGTTACAAGATAGTAATGATTAGTGATTATAAAATTATCATTAATCTTATAATCAACATGAATTTTAAGATTGTTGCACCTGATAAATTCCTTAACTTCATCAATCACTATACTGATCAGGTCTTTTATATTCATTTGCACATCATCTGCCTTATCTGTAAATAATTCCTCTAATCCTCTTATTATGCTTATATAATCTTTCTTGATTTCATGTACTTCCTTGGCTACATCCAGGGAGGTTTTCCTTAAATTTTCAGTATTCTCAACAGACAGCAGCGATTTGTACAGATAGTAAGCTTTTTTCATGACCTCTTCGATTTGGATGTTGTTCTTGTTCATGAAATAAATTTCACTTTTAACATTTGAGGTGATTACAATAAGCTTTCTGTATCGCTCTTCATGTTCTTCCCGCCTAAGAAAAAAACTGTAGTAGCGAAGCAAAAGTATTATGTAGACAACAATTGATGCACGAATGAATGCAACGATAATTAATGTCTGAAAAATCTCGTATCTGTAGTTTGCAAAGTGAAGTATAACGCTGATTTCAATTATGTTGGAAAAATAATCGCTGATTACTATTGCAGCAAATAAGTTTGCAAGAGATGATTTTGATTTTTTCGAATAAAGAAAGAGAAACAATATTCCATATGAGAAATAAAAAATCGCATCAGAATAAATAATCTCAAGGATATTAGGAATGCTGCTGGTTACATACAGTATCATGCTTCTGTACAAAGGAGAAATAATTCCTGCAGAGAACGTTATCACCAACGGATTATAATCCCTGTTATAATACAGCATTAAGGGTAATATGACTGGAGCCAGTGATATCATAAATCCCGGTGTAAATAATTCAAAATTAATTTGTGCTGCAAGAGCTACACATATAGCCACCGTCAGCATCATTTTTAACTTTTTGATAATAACCACTCCCTCGGTATCTATCTGATTCTCAAAATTAGTGATACCTAAAATTAATATTTTTACAAAAAAAGAATACCATTTTTTAGGTTGCCTATCAATAGTTAAAATAAAAACTTGCCGTCGGCAGAACCGGCGGAATAGTTTTTCAGGAAAAAATGCGGCTGATGTCAAGGATTCCGGCACCCTGTTCCAGTGACGACGCCTTGATTTTTGTGACCACCATATAATATATATACACAAAGTAGCATAAAATGTATAAAGCGAAGCAAAATCAAGCTTCCTGGAATTTCAACGAAAAGCCTTGACATCGCATCTGAAAATTCAACATTATGGTTCCACGCATACGAAAAGTGACCTTTCGCTGCACTTTATATATTTGCGGATTGGATAAATATGCACAACCTTGACCTGAAAGTCTGATGNNTGGATGATACAAATAAATCATCTTACAGGGAAAACACAGAGAAGTTTAATTGCAAATCCCAGTCCCCTTATCAACGTCAAAAGAAGGATTTGTGCTCACATGCACAAATCCTTTCATAACTTTTTAACGTTTCATTCTTCATTGATGAAGTGATGCGGCATATGTGTTTGCACGGTCTGTTGAGTACAGACCTGTATTTTCCACTTTTCCTCTTTCTATAAGCTCGAATATTTTTGATTTCATCTTGATTTCTTCAAGGCCACGCCTTGTTTTTATGGACTCTATTTCCTCTTCTGTAAGAACTTCTCTAAGCTTGGTTTCAGTATCCACTTCAAAAACCGGTGTGCTTTCATCCTTTCCGAAATCCACAAAACAAAGAGGCGGGAACATTACGCACCACCAGTTCTTTCCTTCGGCCAGCCCTATTTCTATCCTCACAGAATCATAGTAACCTTCGGGAAGCACTATATCTTCGTAAAGCTTCCTTGGAAACTTGTAATTGCCGTAATAAACGTTCACTTCATAATCATAACCTTCATTTTTAATGACTGTTTCTGCTTCCTGTCTGATATCCCCTATTTTTTCAATGATAATTTTTTCGCTGTCTTCTTTTGAAGTGATATTTTCAAACTCGTTATTGAAAGTTGTTATGACACTGTTTCTGACTTGATATTTAAGCTGCTGGTCCTCAAAGCTGTCAGAGTTTGCAACAACGTGAAGACGGATAACTTTCTCGTTTATTTTTGCCATTCCCATGTATGATTCAATACTGTATGAAACTAATGCAGCCATTAGTACAAATGCTGCTGAATATAATATTTTCTTTCTGTAACTCATTTTTCCCCCTATTTTACAAGCCCTATGCTTTTTATATCCATTTTGAAATGAACATTTATGTGGGCTGCTTCAAAAACCTCATCGTATTTATCCATTATTTTTTCATAATCCTGTTTGTGGAATTTGTACAAATCATCCTTTATTCTGAGTAGATCTGCCCTGTATGTATGCTGCAGCTTATCTATGGTGGAAGCTGTCGTTTCGGAGATTTTCTTCAATGATTCTTCCTTCACCTTGTTCATGAAATTTTTATCTGCAAGGCTGTCATCTCCGACGATGAATGAATCCACATAGCAGTACAATGTTATGTAGTAATCAACACTTAGTTTGTCTCCGGTTAAATCTATGTCCTCTGTCATGCTCACATCCACTGCCCCAATGGCCAAAGTCTTCTCGTCTGCTTTAATGTTTATGTTCTTTATGTTTGCCTTCGTAGGATTCAACAAAAGCATTATTGATTCTACCTCTTCTGTTTCCAGAAATCCAAGCAGCTCATATTCCTTGATTACAGCAGCCCTTTCTATTTTAAGGCTCTTGTCGTTCATTTCAACAACAGGAATCATTGCATTTCCTGTCTGACCGAGATGGAGTATTGCCTCATCAAATGTATAGATGTCCTGGTATGATTCTCTTTTCAGCTTTACAAGCATGTCGCTTAAAAACCTCCCCACAATTGGGTTGCTTGGTATTTCTGTGTTTATTATGTCTTCTGCCTTTCCTTTTGCAATGCAGATTTTGACCCTTCTGTTCATTTGAGGAGATCTTTGTATTTCATCAAATATTTTTTTGAATGTTTCCGGATTCTTTGCTGTTTCCTCCCCAAGAACTATAACCTGCATTAATCTATCTGAAATGGCCTTGTCCGAATGAAGATAGCTTGTGTTGTAAAAGTCTGCAAAGTTGTTGTTCTCCATTGAATAAATAATTCTTTGCTCTTCGCTTCCTTCATTTATTTTGGGAATTTCCGCAGTGAACTTCAATGTGTCCTTCTCCTTATCTATTCCCACAGCAAACAGGTATTCTCTTTTGTTTATTTCCACGCTGTCCCAGCACCCCGTGAGAACCATAGCTAACGTCACAGCAGCCAATATTATTATAATTAATTTTATCTTTTTCATATAAACCCCTTTTTTCTGTCTTTAAACGCTACTAAGAGTGGTATTAGGAAGTTTAGTGCGCTCAAGGCATAAATGGGTATGCGTATGTACGGAAACATCATGTACATTCCCGGAAGTGCTGCAGCTATCAGGTACAGTATGGGTATTTGAATGAATATGAAGTAGCCGTTTTCTCTTGTTTTGAAAGTTTCCTGCATGGACAGGTTTGTAAAATATGAAAGTATGCATATGCAGGTGAATGTAACCACAATCTGAAAACAAAGGCCAACAATTTCAGTGCTCTCAAAGAAAAACCCGGGTATGTTCACAAATTTCATTACTGATATGAATGGCCACACCATGTTTACAGCTTCCTTAATTCCAAACTTTACAACTATTAAAAGGTAACACGCCATGTAAAGAATAGCACTTATGACAATGAACCTTTTATTGATCATGAGATTCTTTTCCTTTATGGCCACACGGCTGTTGGAAAACATGAGTATTGAAAAACCAAAGAAACCAAGCATTGCAAAAGGTATTGACTTTGCCACTCCAACAACGTCGGCGGGATAAATCGGAAGTATATTGGTGTAATCTGCGTAATATGTTGAAAATACTATTATCAAAAGATACGGTATAAGCGCAATTACAACAGCAATATTTGTTATGTTTGCAATTGTCTGCATTCCTTTTTTAGCAGCATATCCTGCAGTCAAGAGTATTGCAATAATTATTGTGCTTAAGGGAGTTTTGAAAAGCATCATCAGCTTTATCTGCTCAGAAAAATCCTTAAGCAGGATGCTGTTTGAAATCAAAAACATGAATATGTAGTATAACCCTATGGATCTTGATATGAATTTTGGAAACAGCTTGTTTGAAATGCTGATGATTGTATCTTCACTGTGTTTTTCCATGAGCTTGTTTACGGGTTTCATGGCCAGGTACAACAATAGTGCAGCAGCAGCAATAGAAATCCATCCCACAGGCCCATCAATCTCCGAAAGTATTGATGGCATTAGCAATGACTGAAAAGCAAATGAAACTAATATTAAAATCGATATATTCTGATAAGGCGTAATATCCTGATTGAACATTTAATTCCCCTTCTCTTTTTCTGCCTGAAGATATTTTGGTTTACGAACCATGTTTTTAATTCTCGGCCTTATAATGGTATCCTTAAGGTCACTTCTGTCTTCAATAAAACTTGACAGCGGAGACATATATGGAATTCCACAGCTCTTTAGGGTGCAAAGATGTATTATAAGCACGCTTAAACCTATGGATATTCCAAATAGCCCAAATACTGCTGCAAGTATTATGAATGCAAATCTTATCATTCTCAGGGTTGTGCTGAAATTGTAGCTTGGTATTGTAAATGAAGCTATTGCTGTAAGAGCAACTATTATAACTGCCAATGGAGTTATAAGCCCTGCTTCCACAGAAGACTGCCCAATTACAAGACCTCCCACAAGTCCTATGGTGGAGCCTACCGGTGTTGTTATTCTCATGGATGCTTCTCTCACCAGCTCTATTACAAGTTCCATCAAAAGAGCTTCAAAATAGGGTGGGAAAGGAACATTGGCTCTGGATGCAGCCACATAAAGGGCTAGCTGCGTCGGAAGCATGTTGGGGTGAAACTGAGTCACTGCCACATACAAGGCAGGCAGCAGCATGACAATGGGAAGTGCCACATACCTTATCATTCGTGTTATGCATGACGGAAGCCATCTTTCATAGTAATCCTCCGAAGACTGCATGAATGAAACAAAAATTGCCGGAGCAATAAGCACTGTGGGAGTGTTGTCTACAGCTATGACAACTCTTCCCTCCAGAAGCGCTGAAGCTGCTGCATCAGGTCTCTCTGTGTTTTCAATCTGAGGAAAAAGAGAATAGCTGTCATCTTCAATCATTTCCTCTACATAGGAACTTTCGAGAATTGCTTCAATATCTATGTTTTTGATTCTTTTTTCAACAGTATCAAGCACGGTCTTGTTTACAATGTCCTCTATGTACATAATTGCCATATCGGTTTTTGATCTGGAGCCCACCTGAGTGTACTTCACCTTCAGCTTTGGATCCCTTATTCTTCTCCTGATAAGGGTGATATTGACTTTCATTGTTTCATTGAAACCGTCCCTTGCACCTCTTATGAGAGTTTCTGCAGCCGGTTCCTGAACTCCTCTCATGGGCCAGCCTCTTGATGAAAGCATGATGCCTTTTGTGCACGTGTCAATCAAAAGCACTGTTTCACCGGAAAGCATCTTGTCCACACATTCTTCTAAGGTTAAGAGAGTCTTTACCTCTAAAATTGCTATGTTAGTCTTTGATACGGCATTTAATATTTCATTGTCCGGGCTTTTTTCCAGATTTTCAAGATTCATGTTCATCATGAGATTTTGAACTGCATATTCGCTTATTGCTTCCTTTGTTGTCATGCCGTCCACATATACAAGGAGCATGTTTATTTTTTGATTTTGTCCTCCTTCGATTTTTCTGAAGACAATATCATCAGCATTCTTGAATATTTTTCTTAAGCTTGCTTCATTTTTATTCAAGTCTTTTTCAATGTTTGTTTTAGTCGTATTTTGGTTTTTTGTATTGTTATTGTTGTTTTCGCTCATATGTCCACCTATATGTATATTGCAGCTGCTAAAGCCAATGCAAGAATTCCGTAAACTATCCCCGTAGTGTGCACTATTTTATAATCCCTGTGGTAATTTTTGCGCTTCAGATTCTTGCTGGTTATAAAAATCAAAATGATGCTGATTATCAAGAAAAGAATTATTATTTCCGTATTTATTATGTGTTTTAGATCATTTATAAAGAACATAGCTCCTCCTGTATCTCTCTAATAGGTAATATTTGCATTATGAGTCTTTTTTATTCAATTATTGTAAAATTTATTAAAAATTTTTCCTGAAATAAAAAAACCGCCTAAGCGGTTATTTTGTAAGATCATATTTTTGTTTTTTTCTTACGAGGGTTGACAGGTCAATTCCAAGCCTTAAAGCTGCTTCCTTCATATTTTTTGAAGAAGCAAGAGTTGTTTCTATTATTTCCTTTTCATAATCGTCTATTTTTTCCTTTAATGTCTTGGTTCCTTGCATAAAAAGGTCGTTGCCTGCTAATGATTCTCCACCTTCGTTAAACATGAGGTTTTCAGTGAATAAATTTGTGTCAATGAATGCATCATCTGTCATGAGCACCAGACGTTCTATCATATTTTTTAGCTCCCTTATGTTCCCGGGCCAGTCATATACCAAGAAATGTTCAAGACAGTTAGTTGTAAAGTAACAATTTTTGCCGTATTTGTTGTTGTAATATTCAATGAACTGATGTGCAAGAGGAATAATGTCTTCCCTCCTGTGCCTGAGAGGAGGAATGACAAAATTAACAACATTAAGCCTGTAGTACAAATCTGCCCTGAATTTTTTTTCTTCCACAAGATGCTTCAAATCTACATTGGTGGCTGCAATAATACGAGCATTGAATTCAACGGATGTGGTTCCACCAATGCGGTAAAACATGCGGTCATTCAGTGCACTTAAAAGC
The DNA here is from genome assembly GCA_002422545.1 of Firmicutes bacterium UBA6113. Taxonomy (GTDB): domain Bacteria; phylum Bacillota; class Clostridia; order Tissierellales; family Sedimentibacteraceae; genus Sedimentibacter. The sequence continues at coordinate 11,278 of DIWF01000040.1, forward strand.
TTGACCTGAAGTGTGTAGGGCATATCTCCAATTTCATCAAGATAAAGAACTCCTCCGTTTGCTTCTTCAAAAAGTCCCTTTTTTCCTCCCTTTTGAGCTCCTGTGAATGCCCCTTCCTCATAGCCGAAAAATTCTGACTCAAGCAAGTGCTCCGGAACAGCGCTGCAATTTATTTTTACAAACTTTCCGCTGTTTCTGTTGCTTATGCTGTGGATGTACGTTGCAATAAAATCCTTTCCAACTCCTGTTTCACCCAGTATCAACACAGTGCTTTCAACATTGGCGATTTTTTTTGCTTTTGTATAGATGTTTTTCATTTTTTCATTGTTTATTACTACAATAGGTTCCTTGTTGGATATATTTTTTATTTCGCTGTTTTTAATGAACTGGTTTTTTTCTTTTGTGATGTTTTTCATGAGTACATCAAGTTCTGAAACATCCCTTATTACAGCTATAGTCTTTGCAAGATTGCCCTTTTCGTCAAATATGGGAGAACCCGAAACCAGACATCTCTGTCCCTTGTAATAATTGTTGATTGTGGAAACAGGAGCCATTGTTTCTATTACCTTCGCGCAGCATGAATTTGGGAGAATGTTGAACCTTCTTAAGTCATACACGGTTTTTCCTATTATCTGATCTCTGGTAAGCCCTGACAAATTCAAAAATGCATCATTGACATATGTAGTTGTTCCTTCTTCATCAGTTATATATATTCCATCCTTGAGCTTGTTGAGCATTTCATTGTAGAGATATTGCTGGCTGCTGAGTCTTAATATTTGCTTTTCCAGCTCATTGCCCAGGGTAAAATCATAAAAGAAAAAAACATAAAAATCCTTGCCCTGAAGCTTAAGCCTGTTATGGACCACATAATAAGTCGAGTTATCACGATATTTGACCGAATAAAGGTCATCTTCTAAATCAACCTTAATATCCTGAAAAAAAACTGTTAATTTTTTGTTCAATACATCCTCATTATTTTTGCAGATATTTGTTTTAAATAAATTGTTTGAGTATAAAATATTGAATTTATCATCAGTGATAACAAAACCCATGTTTAAATCAATGTTTTTTGAATTCATAATTTCCCTCTTTTATTAATTTAATATTTCAATTGATATTTTTTTTACAATGTGTTATTATTAAATGTGAACATTACTTATTATAAACCAGTATATGCAGTTTTGCAATTACTATATATTTTTTATATGCAGTTTTGCATATAAAATGATTAAGATAATTTGCCTGGATTTTTAACTTCCTTCATACTCCAACAATAAATTTAAAATTAAAACAGTTGGCATAATAATTGCTTTATGTATTGTATATAATAAATTTAGGAGGCAAATTATGAGAAAGGCAGTAATAGTATCA
>DIWF01000001.1 GCA_002422545.1 Firmicutes bacterium UBA6113
TCCATGTTTTTGGGGTACAATCATATTATGTTATTTGTTATATCTAGTTTACATTATTTTACTTCGATTGTCAAATCACCTTGATTTTAATAAATACTACTATTGCTATAACAATAAACATTTTTGGATAACTGCTTCGAATATTAAACATTACCATGGCAAGACTAAAATAAAACAAATGGAGGAAATTATGAAAGCAATAGTATATGACGGAATTCAGGATGTAAAAGTAAAAAATGTAAACGATCCTTCCATAGAAAAAACAGACGACATTGTAATAAAGGTAACTTCCACAGCCATATGCGGTTCGGACCTTCATCTGGTACACGGCATGATACCAAACATGCCCAAGGGTTTTGTGCTGGGACATGAAACAATGGGAATTGTAGTGGAAGCCGGAAAAGATGTGACAAAGGTAAAAAAGGGTGACAGGGTAATTGTACCGTTTCCTATAGCCTGTGGCCACTGCTGGTACTGCGAGCATGATTTGTTCAGCCAGTGCGACAATTCAAACCCCCACGGTGAAAATGCAGGAATATTCGGTTACAGCCATACATTTGGAGGATATGACGGAGGTCAGGCAGAACTTCTTAGAGTACCTTATGCAAATGTAGGTCCGGTTGTTATACCTGAATCTCTTACTGACGAACAATCTTTGTTCCTAACGGATATTCTTCCCACCTCTTTGTGGGGTGTGGATATTGGAGGCGTAAAAACGGGAGATACGGTTGTAGTCCTTGGCTGCGGTCCTGTTGGCCTCTTGTCCATGAAATGGTCCATAAAAAAGGGAGCCAAGCGAATAATTGCAGTGGATAGAGTTGGCTACCGCTTAAAGCATGCCCATGACAATTATGGTGTTGAAGTTTTAAATTTTGAGGAATATGACAACACAGGAGAATATATTAAGGAAATAACTCACGGCGGAGCGGACGTGGTTCTGGACTGCGTGGGAATGGACGGGAAAATGTCAACGTTTGAAAAAATTGAAACAGCACTTAAACTCCAGGGAGGATCAAAATCTGCAATAGAAATTGCAACCCAGGCTGTGCGCAAGGGAGGAACTGTCGTCCTTGTAGGAGTTTACGGAAGCAGGTACAATTTATTTCCTCTTGGTGACTTTTTTTCAAGAAACATTACCCTCAAGATGGGCCAGTGTCCGGCTCAGGCATATGTGGAACCTATACTTGAAATGTTAAAGACAAACCAGTTTGATGCAACGGATATAATCACCCACCGTCTTACTCTTGACCAGGGCAAACACGCCTATGAAATATTCGACAAAAAAGAAGATGAATGCATTAAGGTTATTTTAAAACCATAAAAATTGCTGCACCATGGTGCAGCAATTTATTTATCCATTATGTTATCTATATTTTTTAAAACTATGGAAATTGTTCCGTCAGGATTTGTTATGAATTCAACTTTGTCCTTGTTGCTTATCATTTCATATGGAATGTTAATTTCAATTCCCTCATCAGTGACAAATTTCTGTTTTGTCTTTATTTTGTTAGCATAGTTGAAGTTTACCTTTACTTCAGGTTCCTTGATACCCTTCATTTTTATTTCTTCGCTGTATGCTTTTTTTATTTCTCTGTCTTCAAAAAACTGGTCCGAAATATCATCAACATTGAACTTGAGAGTTTCCTCCACATTTTCCCTTATGATGTTTTTCACTTTTGTCTTCATCATCACATCATCATCGTAATATTCCTTGATTATTTTGTCCGTAGCCTGAGTGATGATTTTCACCTTTTCCTTGTCAGGCTTTTCTTCCCTGCATTCAAGGAGGTGCTTTGAAATGTAGTAGCACGGTTCATTGTAAACCTGGCATTTCTTTTCCTTCACAAACACTTCTAGAGTGTTAAGGTCAACAAATATGCATTCATCAATTTTCCCGCTTGCAGACGGAAGGGCGCATGGCTGTTCAATGATTATGTTCTTTGTTCCTTCTTCCTGCTTGGTAAAATGAATGTATCCATTTTTATAGTTAAGCTTAAGCATTACGATGTAATCCTTGTTGAACACATTGGCCTGAAGAAACAAAAGATCACATGGTTTTATATCCTGGTTTTCGGATATTAATTTAAAGAAAAATTCCGCAATTTCATTTGTGAATTTTTTAAATTCCTCGTTTAATTTGTATTCTTTTATGAGTTTAAGGAATAAACCGTCTTCATTTGTAAACTTTGTTTTTTTAAGGTCTGCATCGTTGAAACATTTCAAAACATGCTTTTCAGTGTATTCCCTCATCTGGTCGTTAAAGCTCATTAAATTATCTGAAAGTATAGGCACTCCAAGACTTGGATCAAGAATGTGAAGAATTGCCCTCGATATTGATACGCTCATTTTTACCTCTTCTTATGATTGATATTTTTAAATTATATATCAAATCATAAAATTTTTCACGTATTATTTAATTAATTATCACAGTCTGGCTGTTTTGGTGATATTCCACATTGCAGCCAAATGCAGTGAGAACTGCCCTCAAAGGAATATACGTTCTGTTACTGATTATTTCAGCACATGTGTCCGTCAATGTTTTTTCCCCATTGACTGCTATGTAATTTTCTCCTATGGGAATTGTAACTGTTGTTTCATTTTTCCTGGCTGTAACAGTTTGTTCTGCCTGGTCGAAAGACACTTCGGCTCCTATTGCTTCAATTGTTTTTCTAAGTGGAATCATTGTGCGGTTGTCAGAATTTATATACGGAATTCCATATCCATCTTCTTCTGAAAAAACAATCTCCCTGTTGTCAAGCACCACTGTTATAAATTTGCTCATTTCATCACTGCTGTAAGTTTTATATCTTTTTACCATGCTGTCAATCATGGACACGATGCTGTATTGTCCGGCTGCATCTTCATTGACGTCAAAAAGCATTACCCCTCCTGCCCTAAACATTGCCAGTTTAGTTTTTTCCCTCAGTGTGTTCATGCCGTTGTAATAAGACGCAAGCGGAGAGGTGGGAGCATAGTCCACATATGCATAATTGCTGTCAAGTTCAACAAGATGTCTGTACTGCATCCAGCTGGGGTGAGCATAAAGAGGCATTCCAAGAACTATATCCTCTGATTTAACTCCCCTGTTCAGCCAGTAGTCAATTGACGTTTCAGAAAACCAAAACGGACTGTGGTTGTCGTTGTTTATGTCATAAGCCATTACATTGATGAAGCTGAAGCTGTCAAGACAGTTTTTTGTTATGAGCTTTGATGTTTCCGGGCTGCCGGTCACAGACCATGCTCCGTTAAGGGCTGCAGTAAGTTCTTTGTTTTTATCCTTAAGTCCCTGGCTCAGTTCCACCACTAACTTTTCATAACTTGCGATTGTATCTTTGTTGGGATGTTCCCAGTCCACTTCAACCCCGTCAAGATTGTATTGTTCTGCAAAACCGATTACATTTTCAACAAGATTTTTTCTTATTTCATCATCGGCGCAAGCCTCTTTAAATACAGGCTCAAGAACCTTTCCTTCATATGACCATCCCCCAAGAGCAACAAAGACTTTTGCTCCGTCTCTGTGAGCCTTGTCAACAAGTTCAAGTAGCAGCTCCGGTTTTTTAAGCCCTTCCAGCGTGCCATCACTTTTTGGTATCAAGAATGCATAAATAACGTGAGTCAGTTTGTCTGTCTGGAGTTTTTCCAGTGGCTCATTGAACAAATCTCCCGAATAATAACCTATTACCTTGAACTCTTTTTCATTTGAAAGGTTGATTTCTGCTCCGTAACATGTATAAATGCTAAGCATTAAGACAGCCATCAATATTATAATTATCTTGTTTTTCATTTTTCTTCTCCCTCTTATAGTCATTATAACATAGACGTTCTATTCATGTAAATGTTCCATTTCCATAAGTTTTATTAATAAATAATTGTTAACCAATTTATTTATTTCGGTTGACAATCGATCGAGCAAAATGTATAATGCTACAGAGGTGAGCTCATGTCAGTAAAAAATGAAATATTAAATATTTTGGAAACAAACAAAGGCAAGACCATTTCCGGACAGGAACTGGCGGACATTTTGGATGTTTCAAGAACAGCAGTGTGGAAAGCAATCAATTTATTGAAGCAGGACGGATACATAATAGATGCATCATCTAACAAGGGCTATTCTCTGTCCATTTCATCTGATGTTGTTTCAGAAGAAAGCATACGAATGTTTTTAAATGAAGAATTCAAGAAAATTCCCATATCTGTGTTTAAATCTTTGCCTTCTACGAACACAAAGGCAAAGGAAGAAGCAATTTTAAACGCAGTTCACGGCACAGTTATTTTTTCCGATGAACAAACGAGCGGAAGAGGACGTTTTGGAAGAGAATTTTTTTCTCCTGCAGATTCGGGGATTTATATGAGCATTATTTTAAAGCCAAATTTAAACCTATCAAGTTCTGTGCTTGTTACAACAGCAGCAGCTGTTGGCGTTTTGAAAGCCCTTGACAAGTTTACGGATGAAAAATCTCAAATAAAGTGGGTCAATGACATCTTTATAAAAGGTAAAAAGGTATGCGGAATTCTTACTGAAGCTGTAACGGATTTTGAAAGCGGTACTGTTGAAAGCTTAATTGTTGGTATAGGACTAAACGTTAAAACCAAAAGGGAAGATTTTCCTGATGAACTTAAAGACAAAGCTTGTTCATTGTTATTAAACGACAAAGGCAACTCAATCCGAAGCCAGTTAGCAGCTGAAATAATAAACAACATTTTATCCATAAGCGAAAATCTTGAAAACAAAGAATTTTTGAAAATTTACAAAAGCAGATCACTTATTCTTGGAAAACAAATTATATACACAAAAAACAATAAAGTTGAAGAAGCCTGTGCACATGATATTGATGAATTTGGAAGACTTGTGATTTTAAAAAATGACGGAAAAATTGAACATTTGAGTTCAGGTGAAGTTTCAATAAAAAATATAGTTGCAGGAGAAAAAATATGAAATTAAACATAAAAGACATTACCTATTCAGGAATATTCACTGCTCTTACTGCCATAGGAGCATTTATAAGCATCCCTGTAGGACCTGTTCCCATCACCATGCAGACATTCTTTGTACTTCTATCAGGAGTTATACTTGGCTCTAAAAAAGCATTGTTGTCTCAGGCAGCATATCTGATACTTGGGCTTGCAGGACTACCTATATTCGCAGGATTTTCAGGCGGATTACAAACAGTTTTGAAACCAAGCTTTGGATTTTTGTTAGGCATGGCAGCCGCTGCTTACCTGGCAGGAAAAATTACCGAAACAAGAGAAAAAACCACACTAAACATAACCATCGCAGTGCTGGCAGGAACAGTAGTTATATATGCAGTTGGACTTCCCTACATGTACTACATCCTTAACATCATGCTTGTTAAAAATTTAGATATTGCAAAAATTCTTGAAATCGGAATGATTATTTTCATTCCCGGCGACATCTTAAAAGCTGTCATTGCTGTGGTGCTTGGAAAGAAGCTTCGGGGAAGGCTATTTTAATAACAAATTATCTCAATCTGCATATAATGGTAATACTCCTGATACATACGTATCAAAAGGGGGAATAAAATGAGATGCAGAACATTTACAGCAAAAAATTTGCTTGTAAAAAAATCAGAACAATCTGATGAAAATAAAGGCTTTTTATTTGTCAACGTCTACACGGCATTGGGTGCAATTCCTATTGATAATGCTGAAATTTCAATATACACATGGAGCAAAGAGGAAGGAAGACGATTAGTCAACACTGTTTTCTCAGATTCAAGCGGAAAAGCTCCGCCTATAGAACTCCCCGTATTGCTGGGCCAAGGTACAACAACTGCTGATCAAAGAACTGAATATCACCTTGTTGTCAAGGCGGATAACTATCACACAACAATAATCATCAACGTTCAAATTTATCCTGATATCAGAACAATGTTCAACGTTAATTTGACTCCCATCCCAATAGGCGGAGAAAGTACCGACAAAACAATAACAATTCCTGAAAAGGAATTGAATAACTAAATAAAATCTTTGCACATGTGCAAAGATTTTATTTAGTTATTCAATTTCCTTGAATCTTTCAATCATTTTGCCTTCAAATTCCACTAATTCTTCAAACATTGCAAGAGGCCTTGCCCATATTCCTCTTTCACCGTAAAGAGCCTGATAGATCACAAGCTCTTCCTCGGTTTCCGAATGTTTTGCAATGTACAGAACAAGGTACTCATTACCCTTGAAATGTCTGTATTTTTTTCCTTCCTTTATCATGGCTATCCTTTTCTGTTTTTATTTATGAATTTCAACTAAAAAAATTATTTTTCTATTAAACAATCCTCCCAGTATTTTATTATTATACCTCATTCTTCATCAATACACAATAATGCATGCTATTAATAAAATTTACTGTTGACTGGAAGAAAGTTTGTTTATATAATAGTTGATATATCAACTAAGGGGGCAACAATGAAAAACAGCATCGGAAGATTGATTTCCATACTTCACCGGAAGTCACAGGTATACATCAATTATGCCTTGAGCGAATTTAACATAACTTCTGCAGAATATTCCTTTCTTCTCTGCCTGTACAGAAAAGACGGCAAAACGCAGGAAGAGCTTTCATCTTTTCTGGACATAGATAAGTCGGCAACAACAAGAGCCATAAAATCCCTTGAAGAAAAGGGCTATGTAACAAAACATAAAGATGATGATGACAAGAGGTTTAATCGTATCTATCTCACTGAAAAAGCAAAAGAAAACGAGAATAATATAAAAAAGCAAATTTTTCACTGGAGCGAATTTCTCATGGAAGATGTTTCTGAGGAAGATGCAGCCATTTTATTCAACGTGTTAGAAAGCATGACCAACAAACTGGACAAAACAAATTTAAAGAAACTGGGAGATGACATCTAATGGAAAATACAAATCCAATAGGAACCGAAAAAGTTTCCAAACTTTTGATTAAGTTTTCAGTTCCTGCAATTGTCGGAATGATGGTCAACGCACTGTACAACATAGTAGACAGAATTTATATAGGAAACAGCCCCGATCTTGGTGCAAACGGCATAGCAGGCATTACCATAGGTTTTCCCATTACAATAATTCTTCTTTCACTAGGAATATTGTTTGGCGTGGGAGGAGCGACACTGTTTTCCATGAAGCTTGGCGAAAAAAATGAAGAAGAAGCAGAAAATGCGCTTGGAAACGCATATGGGGTTTTAGTTATAGCGGGATTTTTATACATGACTCTTGGACAGATATTCTTGAAACCTTTGATGATATTATTTGGGGCAAGTTCTACAATTTTGCCTTACTCCATGGAATATATGCGTGTTGTTTTATTCGGAGCGGTTTTCCAGGTTGTTAGCATGGGTATGAACAACTTCATCCGAGCTGACGGAAATCCGAAGCTTGCCATGTATACTATGTTTCTCGGAGCTGGGACAAACATTGTTCTTGACCCTCTGTTCATTTATGTTTTCCATATGGGAATGGCTGGAGCAGCTCTTGCAACAATACTTTCGCAGCTGTTGTCATTTATATGGGTTACGTCGTATTTCCTTGGTAAGAAAAACAAACATAAATTATATATTAAAAACATGAAATTAAAACTTAAAATAGTTGCAAGAATAATATCTCTGGGACTTCCAGGATTTTCGCTTCAAATAGCAAACAGCGTACTAAATGCAGTATTGAACAAAAGCCTGCTGTTCTACGGTGGCGATCTTGCTGTATCAGGAATGGGAATAATAAACAGCCTGCAGACAATTTTCATGATGCCTATCATAGGCTTGAACCAGGGAACTCAACCAATTATTAGCTTCAATTACGGAGCTAGGAAATTTGACAGGGTAAAAACAGCAGCAAAGCTAGCCATAACTGCAGCAACAATCACAGTTTTTGTAGGATACGCAATCATACGATTATTTCCGGTGCAGCTTATTTCAATGTTCAACAGGGAACCGGAACTTCTGGAGTTTGGAAGAACAGCACTTTTATCATGGTTTTTGTGCATGCCTGTTGTAGGTTTTCAGATTATAGGAGCAAACTTTTTTCAGGCAGTTGGCAAGTCCCGAAGGGCGATGTTTTTGACGCTCACAAGACAGCTGATATTTTTGATTCCTGCAATCATTATTTTTCCTAAATTCTGGGGCATTGAAGGGTTGTTTTACGCAGCTCCATTTGCAGACTTCATATCGTTTTTAATCACTGCATCATTTTTCTTTTACGGCATCAGTACACTTGAAAAAGCATAAATATTAAGTTTACTTAATAATACTTTTTTATATAATAGGAAAGCTCTCTTTCCTAATATATAAAAAAGAGGAGTGCATGCCAGACGTCCTTAACCTTAAGAGGGGAGCGGAGTTAAAACCGATTCAAGCAGCCCGAAAAAAATCGTAATGGATAACAAATCAGCTGCACCTCCCGGGCTTATGTTTTTTTCCACAAACAAATTGTTCATTTCATGGATTTTTTCTCTGAACCCATCTTCATAAATAATTCCGATTTCAAGGAACTCATGTGAGATAGCCTTGACAAATTCCAGCGCTTCAAGTCCTCCCCTGTTTACAATGTTCGAATCATCAGAAATGCTCATTAAGTGAAAAAGCACGTCCAACAATTTTTGTTCCATGCTCATGTTTCTATGACTAAGCTCCCTGAGGCGTGGAAGTGAAGTTTTCTCAACTGTGGGAAATCCGCTTTCTGCTTCTCCCCTAATTCCTGAAAATCCCTTTTCAACATACAGCTTTTCGCCGTGGGTGAGTTTTTCCTTTTTCCTAATATTTTCAAAATCTCTTTTTACCAGACCTTCAGTCATAATTCTAACTGTGTTTAAAATTTCAGTTGTATCTGAATAAGACAGTATGACATGCTCATCAATATCTTTGTCTCGCAAATAATATCCTGCTGCAGCCAGCACTATTCCCATTGAAAAATTGATGCCTTTGTGGGTATTGATGTTTTTTGTTGCACTGAACATTTCCTTTTCGACATCAATTCCTATTTTTCTTATGGAACTGAAAAGCTCCTTCTCGCTGCCTTTACATTCAAGACCCGCCTTTGCATAGAGATAAAAGCCTTTGAATAGATTTGAAGAGCTGTCAATGAATGTGAAAATGTCCATGTCATTGTGAGCCCCCGTGTTCACTGCATCTACAAGTCCGGGTTTTGGTGTGAGTACAGCTTCATACAGTATTGACCTTTGGGCATATTCAGCAAGTCTGAAGCTTAAATTATCTATATTTTTGTTCATTTGATTTCCTTTTCTCGAAGATATTCTATGAATTTAGGCATTATAATAATAAACCAAGGAGTGAATTCATGAGGACTCTTCTTCATCCAAGTCATGAGATCTGCAATACTCACCCACTTGGCGCATGCTACTTCTTCTAAGTTTACGCTGAAGTTTCCGTCATATTCCCCTGCAAACACATGGTCATATTCAAATTCTGCAAGCCCGTTTTCAAACTTGTAGTAATATGTGAAGCTTGATATTTCCTCGGTTTTGGCTTCTATTCCCATTTCCTCCATCAGACGCCTTTTAACAGCTTCTTCAAGACTTTCCTTCCAGCGGGGATGGGAACAACATGTGTTTGTCCAGAGCCCGCCGCAGTGGTATTTGTCATGAGCCCTCTGCTGCAGAAGTATTTTGTCCCCTTTGTACAAAATGACCGAAAAAGCACGGTGCAATATTCCATCCCTGTGGGCTTCTTCCTTTGTTATTTCTCTTAATGAATTGTCTAGGAAATCTACTTCAGTAATTTTATCCATATTTTCTCCTGTTTACTATTTGCTTTGCTTATATATTTCAAAAGTGTCCTGTGCTATTATTTTTTCTTCATTTGCCTTGACAACAATTATTTTGACCTTTGATGAGTCCTTGCTGATTATTCCCTCATCCTGTAATTTTATATTTTTTTCAGTATCTATTTCAGCACCCATGTATTCAAGTCCAAGGCATATTTTTTTCCTTATGTTGTGTGCGTTCTGACCAACACCCCCAGAGAAAACAAGAACATCCATTCCGCCCATGACTGCGCTGTATGCTCCCACATATTTCTTAGCTCTGTGACACACTGCCTCAATGGTAATTATAGCTTTTTCGTCTCCCTTTAAAGCTGCAGCAAATATTTCCCTCATGTCGTTGCTTATGCCCGACATGCCATTCCAGCCGCTTTTTTTGTTTATGAGTTCATCAGCCTGATCAATGGACAAATTTTCCTTTTTCATGAGATATAAAATTGCTGCCGCATCAATGTCTCCTGCTCTGGTTGACTGTATGAGACCTTCCTGAGGTGTAAATCCAGTGCTAACCTCTATGGATTTGCCGTATTTTAAAGCATTGGCAGTTGTGCCGCTTCCAAGCATCAGATTTACTATTTTATAATTTTTGTGTGAATCATTGAGTATTTTGTCAACTTCCTCTGCCATGCTTCTGAAAGCAATTCCGTGAAAGCCGTACCTTCTGATGCGGTATTTCTCGTAATATTCATGCGGAATACCGTACATGAAGCTTTCCTTAGGCAAAGTCATATGAAATCCGTTGTCAAATACCGCAGCCTGCATGATGTCTGGCAAAAATTTCCTGCATGCGTAAATACCAGCCAGGTGATTTGGATTGTGAAGAGGTGCCAGCTCCTTTATGCTTTCAATATAATCTATAACATCGCTGTCTATTTTTACCGAAACATTTTGTTTGTCTCCTCCCTGCACCACCCTGTGTCCAATGGCATCTATATCTTGTTTTTTTATTCCAATAATATTTTTTTCGAAAATGCTGTCAAGTATTAAATTAATTCCTTCCTCATGATTCATTACAGAAAATGTTTCGCATTTGTTATCATTTCCGGTTGAATACTTAAACTGTGCATCCCTGTAGCCAATCCTTTCAACGCTTCCCTGGACTGCTACACAGTATTCTGGCATCTTAGCAATCTGAAATTTAATCGATGAACTTCCGCAGTTTAAAATCAATATATTCATTTATACCTCCATGACTTTGTTATATATAAATTATTTCATTTTAAGCTCAATGTCAATTTATTTTTCAATTACCGCATATAATGTGGGCAGTGTGGCTCTCACAGTCATTTTAGTTGTACAGCTGGGGTACAAAACATTTTTCAACCATGAAAGCCAGCTCATAATTGAAGATTAATCTGTGTCTTAATTATTCTAAAGACATTATTGCACTCTGATAAATTCTTGTGCACAGATTATTTTAAAGAACTACAGTGCATTCGGGAAACCATATTTTGATTTCTCTTTTTGCGCTTTCCTTTGAATCTGAACCATGAACGCAGTTTTCTGATTTTGACAGGGCATATGTTCCCCTTATGGACCCTGCTTCCGCATTTAAAGGATCAGTTGCTCCGTTTATTTTTCTGACTGCTTCAACAGCATTTTCTCCTTCAACAATCATGGCACACACTTCTCCTCTTTTTAAAAATTCAATGAGATTTGAAAAAAATGCTTTGCCCTTGTGTTCGGCATAATGCTCTTCTGCAATTTCTTCTGACGGAGTCATAAGCTTTAAAGCGCAAATGTGAAGTCCTTTTTTTTCATAGGCAGAAATAATTTCACCCATCAATTTTCTTTCAACTGCGTCAGGCTTAATTAGAACCAGTGTTTTTTCCATAAATCCTCCTTCATGTTTGTTATAATCTTACAATTATTACACAAAATATTCAACAAAATAAAATTTTACATATTATTTTATTTTATGGAACATTTTAAAAAAATGTCCGTCTAATTAATAAAATCAAAAGGAGGTACATCATGAAGAAGACATTAAGATTAATCGCATTGATTTTGACATTGACAATGACATTTTCAACTTTTGCAGTAGCAGAAACTATTCAGGAAAACCAGGAGGCAGAAGAAATCGCAGTTGAACCTGCTGTTCCCTTTTCCTTTTATACGTCTTTTACAGGCACAGTTAAAAGCATAGAAGAAGGCAATGAAGGAACCATAAAGGTATACCTTGAAGACAATGATAATTCGCCTGCATACTTCGTTTTAACAGAGCAAACATATTATGTTGATGATGTAAAAATCGAGGAAGGAAAAGAAATAACCGGATACTACGAGTCAGGAAAACCAATGATTTTAATTTATCCTCCTCAGTATTCCATAGACATCGTGGCTGCTAAACCCACTGAAGGGTTCATGAAGGCTGACAAATTTGACGCGGGTCTTTTAAGCGCAGACAAACAGCTTGAGCTTAATATTTCCACAGATACTGAAATTATCTGGGAAAACAACACACAAATAAATTGGTTCAAGGCTCCAACAGCTGAAGAACTACAAACAGTTCTCACAAACAGAAAAATGATAGTGTTTTATGATTTTACTACGAAAAGCTTACCTGCACAGACAACTCCAAATAAAATAATAGTATTGTCACAGCAGGAAGTAGATCCTCTCAGCATATTCGTAGAAGACGCAGCAATAGAAGCACCCTCTGCGTTTATTGACGAAGACGGTACTGTTATGGTTCCTTTAAGAGCAATATCAGAAGCTCTTAAGTATGATGTTACATGGAACAACGAAGAAAGATGCATAATGGTAGGAAGTGATGTTCAAGTTAAAATTGGAAAAAGCAGCATAACTGTAGCAGGAAAAGATACTGTTCTGCTTGAGTCTGCTGCATTGATTAAAGATGACAGATCATATGTTCCTTTGAGTTTCTTCAAAGAGGCTCTTGGCGTAAAAATAGTTAGTTTTTTTGAAAACAACATCATTATTAACACCGGCCGATATATGGCTGATTAATATAAAGGGCGGGGCTTTCCGCGCCCTGCTCTCCTCCCTATGGTCAATATAAAAAACAAGAGTCTGCACTGACTCTTGTTTTTTATTAGAAATCACATTTTTGATGCAGCTTCATTAAATTTAATTGATGCATCCTCAAGTTCATGTCTTAGTTTTTTAACTGTGTGACTGCACAGATTTTTGTTGTGTACTCTTTTTATACCATCCACATATACAGTCTGCACGTTTCCAGCATTAGTCTGATAAACAACAGTTGCATATGGGTCATGCATTGGGTACATGTTGATGCTTTGGGTTTCCACAATTGTCACATCAGCATTTTTGCCAGGCTCAAGAGAACCAGTTGATTCATGAATACCCAAGCATCTTGCTCCGTCAATTGTAGCCATTTTTAGAATTTCTCTAGACGTGTAGGCTGAACGGTCATGCAAAAATGTTTTTTGAGCCAGTGCCACAGTCTTCATCACAGTAAACATATCAAGAGTGTTTCCGCTTATGGGACCGTCAGTTCCAAGCCCCACACTTACTCCTTTTTCCTGCATGAGCTTTACAGGTGATATGCCCTTACCTGATTTTGTGTTGGCAACAACACAGTGAGATACATTTACACCATAACGAGCCAGAATCTCTGCATCCCTTTCATTTATGTAGATGCAGTGTGCTGCAACTAGATCACTGCTTAGAAAACCAATATTTTCCATATATTCGACAGGTGTCACGTCGTATTTTTCTCTTAGAAGAGCAACTTCATAATCCATTTCGGCAAGATGTATCATGTAGGGAACATTATATTTTTCTGCAATTATTTTGCTCTTTACAAGAGAGTCTTTAGTGTTTGAATAAGGTGCGTGAGGGGCTATGGACGGAGTGATGAGATTATTTTTGCCTGCCCACTTTTCAATAAACTTTTCAGCATACATAAGACCTCCGTAAGGCTGTCGGGAATCAATGGTATTTTCTATGATTGTTTCTGCCAGTACAGCTCTTTCTCCCATCTGGGAAACTGCTTCTGCAATATCATCTTCAAAATAATACATGTCAAAAAAAGTTGTAATCCCAGACAGCTGCATTTCAGCAACTGCATATTTTGCACTTGCTTTTGCCAATGATGAAGTCATCTGTTTTTTTTCCAGGGGAAATAAAAAACGGTTCAATCTGTCCTTCATGTCTTCTCCCAGGCCCCTAAATGGAATCATCCCTATGTGAGTGTGCGTGTTGACAAAACCAGGGATCATTATTCCTCCTTCTGCATCCACAACCTCCATGTTCGCAAAGTCATCAATGCATTTTTCCATGGGACCAACTGATGAAATTTTTCCATCCTCAACAAGAAGATAACCTTTGTTGAAAACATCAAAGCAATCATTCATTGTAACTACTACAGCATTTGTGAAAAGAGTTTTCATATGAGTTCCTCCACCAATGGAATTTTTTCCTGAGTTAAAGAGTCGAAGATTCCCTTGTCCGTAACCTTTATGGTAGGAGACACCGGAAGGGACAAAGTTGAAAATGACATAACAACATTTGAATTTTCATATCCCAAATCAATCATCCCACGCCTTACACGGGACAAGTTTTCTCCCAAGATTTCAATGGGTTCATCACTTATGATACCTCCTATGGGCAGTGGACAAAATACTGTGATTTCATTCTCAACACAAACACCGTAACCGCCCTGTTCCTTTAAGAGTTTGTGCTGCAAAGTTATAATGTCTCTAGGATTTGTTCCCATAACCATCATGTTGTGGTGATCGTGGGCCCATGTTGTTCCGACAGCTCCTTTTTTCTTAAGAATATTTGTAAGTGCAAAAGTGATTTGTCCCGTTTTTCCGTATCTTTCCATTACAATCAAAAGAGACAGGTTTAGTTTTTCCCAATTTAAAATTCCATTTACAACAGGAACATTTTTTTTAGTCTTTTTTGTAAATGTACCAAACTTTTCGATTTCTATGATGTTGCACACGGCTTCTTTCACGTTTATATCATCGGTCACTTTAACATTTAAATCTTCCGGTGTCAATTTTCTGCACTGTATACTTTTGTACAATTTTTTCGGGAAAACAGATTTATTACCAGCAGGTGACTTGCAGCAATTTTTGTTGTGCACAATTTTCCCGTTTTTATAGACACTTGCTATATTAAAATCATCAATGCTGTCAAGAACAACCATATCTGCAATCTTTCCGGGGGCAATGCATCCTCTGTCTCTTAATCCCATATGTCTTGCAGGAGTGTATGTGCACATGTAGATTGCAGTTTCAACAGGAAGCCCGTTGTGCACTGCAAGCTTTAATATTTCGTTTAAATGCCCGTTTCTCAAATCATCAGCCATCACATCATCGGTTACAAAGCAGGCATACTCGGAAAAATTGTTTTGCATGATCACATCCATGTTTTCCTTAGTAACAGATTTCTTCTGAAACTGAAGAAATACTCCGCTTGAAATTTTTTCTGAAATTGACTTTGGACTTTGTTGAGTGTGGTCTGAATTGATTCCCTTAAATAAAAAACGTGCCAGATTAAGTCCTTCAACTCTTGGAATGTGACCTTCCACAGGAAAATTAGGCCTTTGTTCCCTGAAATATCTTACAATATTTGAAATTACAGAATTTTCATCGTTCACAAGGCCGTTGAAATCCATAACTTCACCAAGACATATTACATTTTTATTTTTAAGAAGAGTTATGGTTTCACCTGTTCCTATTTTTCCGCCGGTGGTTTCCATGTCCTCGTTTGTTGAAGGAACTGATGATGGAACAGCATAAAAAATGTCAAGCACAGTATAAGAATCTGCAAAACTTTCTAATCCTTCAAGACCTGCTACATTTGCAATTTCATGGGCGTCAGCAACAACGGTTGTGGTCCCGTAGCGTATTACTGCTTCTGAAAAACGCGAAGGTGTGGTCATTGAACTTTCTATGTGCATGTGTACATCAATTAATCCGGGAATTATAAATTTATCATGCATATCAACACGGCTCTCTGCCGCAAGCTCAACCATATCACCGGAGTCCACCCACAAAAATCTGCCGTCTTTAACTGCAATATTCTTTTTTTCAAATTTCTTTAAAAACACATTAAAAACCTGAGCATTATAAAAAATAATATCTGCTTTCATTTTTTCCCCTTAAATCTTAGTTGCTGAAATAAATGAAAGGACAGGGTTTCCCTTGTCCTCTCAATGATTACTGATTCATTATACGGTTCCACTGGTTAATCCATTCATCCAGGTTTTTGTTTACGAAACTTGAATCAATTGATTTTGCACGCTCTGCAATGTCTCCGTATGTCTTGTTCTTTGCTGTTGCTTCATCAAGCTGAACATTTTTGTTTGTTGGTGTTTCATTTAAAGATAAAGCTGTTTTAGCCTGAACTTCTTCAGAGATTCTCCAGTTGACAAAAGCATAGGCAAGTTCTTTGTTTTCTGAAGCAGCACTTACGTTGATTACATTGAAGTTTGCATATGTTCCGCTTTGTGGCACTACATAGGATAAATCCGGCTGAGCCTTGTATATAACAGGAAGAGCAAAGTCTCCTACAACAGCTACAGAAATTTCCCCTGTTTGGAACATGTTAGCCAGGTCTGATGATTTAGTGTATGTTTTCACAACATTAGGCTTCAATTCTTCAATTGCCTTGAAAGCCGCAGCACCGTTATCGCTTGTTATGTCAACTTTTGCATAGTCGCTTGCAACATGAAGCATATGAGGTCCATAAGTAATTGTCATGTCAGGAATAGCAATTTTACCTGCAAGACTTGAATCCCAAAGATCAGACCATTCATCAATTTCCATGCCTGCTGCCTGTGGGTTGTATATTATTCCAAGACTGTTTACAACAAATGGTGCACCGTAACCATTGTCAGATAACTCCTTTGCAGGAACTATGAGATTGTCAAGGTTTGGAACTTTTGTTGAATCAAGAGCATCAAACAATCCTGCTTCTACTGCCTGTGCGTTGTTGTTTTGTGCCAGCTCGATTACATCGATTCCGCTGTTAGGATTTGTTGAAAATTTCGTGAATCTTTCTCCTGAATTTCCTGTTTCAAGAATAATTTCACAATTATTTGCTTCTTCAAATGGCTGAATGATATCGGCATTAACTTCATCTTCACCTATTGCAAATGTTGATACTATCAGTTGTTTTGGTTCATCCTTCGCTGGAGCTGCATCCTTGTTGTCTCCACCTGAGCAAGCTGTCAGAAAACTTGCAGCAATCATTAATAACGCTAAACTTTTTTTGAATTTCATTGATTTTCTCCTTGTTATACTAAAATTATTTTATTGCTTGGCATCAGCAGGTATACTGCGTCGCCTTGTTGATATGGTTTTTCAGATTTGTGGTTCACGTTGATTTTTCCAAGTTCAGTCTTTATTTCATACTGGTAGCTGTCACCAAGGAAAGTTCTTACATCAACAATTCCTTTAATTGAATTCATATTTGAATCTTCGGGGACAACTTGAATATCATCGGGACGTATTGTTGCCACAGCCTGAGTACGGCTGTCCTCATAATCAATGACAAACTGATGTCCAAAAATGTCCTTATAATTGTGATAGTTTGCTTTTTCAACGTTGAAGAAATTGTCAAAGCCTATGAAGCGTGCAACAAATTCAGTGCTCGGGTACTTATATATATTTTCAGGCGTGTCGTACTGCTCAATATCTCCGTTATTCATTACTGCAACCTTGTCGGATATGGAGAAGCATTCTTCCTGATCATGTGTTACAAATACAGTTGTAATTCCTAATTTCTGCTGAATCCTTTTTATTTCTGTCCTCATGGATATTCTAAGCTTTGCATCAAGGTTGCTTAACGGCTCATCAAGAAGCAAAAGCTTCGGCTCCACAACCAGCGCTCTGGCTAGTGCAACACGCTGCCTTTGACCTCCGGACATCTGCTTGGGAAATCTACCTGCAAACTGTGACAAATCTGTCACTTCAAGAATTCGTCCAACTTTTTCCTTGATTGTATTTTTGTCCATTTTGCGGTTTTTTAACCCAAATGCAACATTGTCAAAAACTGTCATATGTGGAAACAATGCATAACTTTGAAATACCATTCCAAAATTTCTTTTGTGAACAGGAACATTTGTCAAATTTTCACCATCTACGATGAAGCTACCACTGTTTGGATTGATGAGACCGGCTATGATTCTTAAAGTGGTTGTCTTGCCGCAGCCGCTTGGACCAAGCAATGAAACAAGCTCACCTTTTTCTATTGTCAAATTTAAATCCTTCAATATATATTTGCTTCCATCATAACTTAAATCAATGTTTTTTAATTCTACAAAACCCATAATTACTCCTTTCTAGGCAATTGTTGCGAGACCTAAAGTCTTTTCAATCACCCACATCAATAATATAGTGCACAGCATAAGCATTACCGACATGGCAGAAACAGTCGGATCATAGTTGTATTCAATGTGATTCATCAAGGCAATGGGCAGAGTCTGAACTCCAGGTCCTGATAAAAACATGGAAACAGGAATGTTGTTGAATGAATTGATAAATGCAAGCATGAATGAGGCGAATATTCCCGAGGAAATATTGGGAAGAACAACTTTTACAAATGATTTCGTCTTTGTGCATCCAAGTGTCCATGCAGCTTCCTCTATGCTGAAATCAAAATGCTCAAGGCTCGAACCTACAACCCTTATAATATACGGAAGAGAAATAAGAAAATGTCCCAAGAACAAGCTTGTAATTATCTTCATCTGAAGCTTTATTGTAAGAAACTGAAAAAGAGCAAAACCTATAACAATTCCCGGCACAAATGTGGGAGACAAAAATACATTCTTAAGAAGTGCTCTTCTTTTAACAGTTCCTCTGGCAAGAGCATAAGCAGCCGGAACTCCAATTATAATTGACGCCACAGTTGCCCATATGGAAATAAAAAGACTTGTTTTCATTCCTCTCATAAATGATTTTGTCTTGAATACTTCTCCGAACCACTGAAGTGAAAAACCTTTGATTGGAAACTGTATTGAAGGTGATTCTCCAAAAGCTGTAACGACAACTATAAACAGAGGAATAATTAGGAATATAAACACGATACTGGCCATTAAAGTAAGCCATATGTTTTTTTTACGCATTTTCATCTTCTCCTCTCTTGTCAAATTGATTGGCTATAATATTGAAAATCTGCATTACCAGAAGTGTTACCACAATCATTATAAGCGCTATAACTCCTGCGTTTGTCCAGTTGCCAAGGGCACTGGCTTCCTGATAAAGCATTGTAGCAAGCATCATATTTTTATTTCCTCCAAGCATCTGCGGAGTGGTGTAAGCAGTCAGTGTCCCTGTAAACACAAGCATGCTTCCAACCAGAATTCCCGGTATGCAAAGTGGAAGAATTACTTTTGTGAAAGATTTGAAATAATTGGCTCCGAGAGTCTGAGCAGCTTCAATCAAATCTCCGTCTATGTTGTCCAAAACCCCAAGAACTGTTGTTATCAAAATAGGAAGGAACAGATAGACTGTACCGATTATTATTGCAAATTCGCTGTAAAGCAAGCCCACGGGTTCTTTGATTATATTGAGTGAAAGCAAAAAAGAATTAAGAACTCCATTTTTACCAAGAATTGTTATCCATGCAAAACTTCGGATTACCGAGTTAGTAAGCAGAGGAAACAATGTGACAGCCAGAAGTAAACTTCTTGTCCTCTTACTTGTCAATGACATGAAGTATGCAGTTGGAACTCCCAGGATTACACAAATAATAGTTACAATCATGGATATTTTGAATGTTCTCCACAATATACCCAAATTATAACTATCCTTAAAAAATTCTACATATTTTCCTATTGTAAAAGCTTCATTGAAAAATGTCGGAAATAAAATTGACAAAAGGGGAAGAAACAGAAATAAAATCAATAATACGGTTCCCGGCAGCAAGAGAAGCATTGTATTTCTTTTAAGTTTCATTTGACTACCTCACTATCTAGATTAATATTGTCGCTACAATGAAATCAGACATATGCAACAATCTTTTGAATTATAGCATTTGCGAACTATCGTGTCAATAATTATATAAAGACAGAAAAAATAGAAAAATAATTCTTTAGCCATTTTATTTTATATTTAGTAGTTTTCGGTATTCTTTATATTAATTTAATTTCTGTAATCATCAATATTTTTTTCACTATTGATTTTACAAATCAAATTTTGCCTTTTTATTTATTCAAATAGTATACTTGAAAAAATATTTTTTCGACAATTTAGCACCTTAAAAATTCATCATAAACACGAACGATAAATTTATTTGTAATGCAGATTGTTTGAAGTACCACAACTGTAATAGAACAGATCCTGCAGTGCAGCAAACAAAAAAATCCTGCAATTTTCTAAGCAGGATTTTCTCATTTAATCTGACACAATGTTTTGTAAACATATGTAACATTATTAATTAATCATTCTACAACTTCACAGTTCTTCTTTCAATTTTAAAACCTATTGCTTCTTCTATTTCTTCGAGTGTTTTCATATCCTTTGGTGCAGCAAACAGACATGTGTATCCTTCTTCACCTGCTCTGCCCGTCCTGCCTATTCGGTGTATGTAAGACTCTGTATTTTCAGGCATGTCATAATTGTATATGTGGCTTACACCTCCGATATCAAGACCTCTGGCTGCAACATCAGAAGCAATGAGATACTGTATGTCTCCTTTTCTGAAAGATTTCATTATTCTTTCACGCTTGTTCTGGACTACATCACTGTGAATTTTCTCGCAATTGTATCCTCTTGTGTGCATGTCTTCTTCCAGCTTGTCAACTCTGACTTTCGTCCTGCAGAATATTATTGCCATAAACGGTCTGTCCTCATCAAGCACCCTGCACAATGCATCTTGTTTTTGCCTGTCTGTGGTTTCTACCACATTTTGTTTTATATTTTCTAAAGTAACACTTTCTTTTCTTACGGAAACTGTTACCGGATCTTTCATGTACTTGTAGGCAAGTTTTTTCACCTGAGAATCTATTGTTGCCGAAAAGCACAATGTCTGTCTTGATTTTGATGTTTCAGCCACTATGTCATCAACCTCGTTTTTAAATCCCATTAGAAGCATCTGATCGGCCTCGTCAATCACCAGTGTTTTTAAATTTTTAAGGTCCACTGTCTTTCTTGACAAGTGGTCCAGAAGCCTCCCGGGAGTTGCAATCACCATGTGGACATCGCCCTTCAGTTTTCTTATCTGTGCGTCAATGTCCTTTCCTCCGTACGCAGCAAGAATATTTATTTCCTTTGCCTTTTTAAGTTTCATTGCCTCATCTGTTATTTGTATGGCAAGTTCTCTTGTGGGAGTGATAATGAGACATTGAACAAAATTAAATTCAGCTGATATATTTTCAAAAATCGGAAGCAAAAATGCAAGGGTTTTTCCCGTTCCTGTCTGTGCCTCTCCGATTACATCCTTACCGTTTTTTATTAAATAGATGCACTCTTCCTGAATTGGTGTCGGATGAGTGATTCCTGTAGATTTCAAAACATCTAAAATGTTTTCGCTTATTCCTAGTTCTTTAAAATCCATTAATTTTACCTTTCAATATATTATTTGTAATATTATACCACGGCACAGGTTTTTTTACTAATATATTTAAAAAAACAAAAAAGACCTTTAAAAGGTCAGTTTTGTTTTGGAGAGTGCATATTTAATTAATTGTTTTTTTCCTTTTTATTGTTCGTTGAATTGTTTGTTTTGTTTGATGGAGCTGCTTCTTCAGATTCATCTTCATTTTCTTCTACTTCAGCTTCTTCTGTTTCTTCATCTTCAACATCGTCTACTTCATCTATATCCACAGTCTTATTGTTTTTTGCTGAATTGTTTAATTTGCTTTTTTCATTGGCATTGTTTTTTACTTTCACTTCTTCAGCTTCGTCTTCTATTTCATCTTCATCAGCAGTATTTACATCTTCTTCATCTGTTTCTGCTTCAACTTCTTCTTCAACTTCTTTTGAAGCCTCTTTTAATTGTTTTCTGTTTTCTTTTATTGCCTTGTTGATTTCCTTAACTGACTTATCAAGCCATTCTTCCATGTTTATTTCTTCTGCGCCTTCTACGCCTTCAGCACTTTTAACCAATTTTTGCACAAGGTTCAGTTTTCCTGGAGTTACCCCAAGAGTTCTCGCTTCTTCAACTCTTTCTTTTCCAACTGCTTCAGCTTCAACTTCTACAGTTTCGCCTATTTCTTCAACATATTCCTTTGTTTCTTCTTCAAGTTCTTCAGCTAATTCTTCAGCCTTTTCATCGTTTGAAGCTGAAATTGTTATTACTATTCCTGCATTTTCATCGTCAGTGATGTATCCACCTTCTCTCAATTTATCTATAGTAACTTTTACAGCTTTTGATATATTTACATTTTTAACATCCAGTTCAGAAGTTATCACTTCTCCGTCATCATTTACTGCTTTAACTGATAGAACTCTTCCAAAAGTGTTCACTGTGTATTCAATTGAAGGATTAACATCAAGGCTCACATAAGTTGCCGGTGCCGCGTATGCAAAGCTCCCTGCTGCAGTTACAGCTAACACAGCTGCTATGCTTCCTGCTTTTTTTATAAAATTCATTTTGTTTTCTTTCATTCTGACCACCTGTCCTGTCTCATAATTTTTATTTTTTATTCTTTCAACTGCTCCATTGTCAGACAGGACAGCTGCTTGATCACTATTGATTTCTATTACAATACCTTTCACTTCATTTCCTCCCTGACAAATTTCAAATATTCCTGAAGTATGGGATAATCTCCGGACATTATCTCCGCCCCTGCTATTATGTATTTTCTGTGCCTCTCCAATAATTTTCTGGGTAGCATCAAATTATTTTCTATGGTTTTTAATGGAAGAAGCTTCGACCTTCTCATTTCATTCAGCAAAATTGAGTTCTGCATTATATAAACAATTGCTTTTGCACATACGGTCTTTGTTTTTTTTGCCTTAGGGGAAACATCAGCCAAATCAAAAAAAGAAAAGCCGTATTCTTTGAGTATTCCGGACACAGCTTCAATTTCGAGATTTGCTTCATTGTCTTCCTTAACTGCAACCTTTCCCATTACTTCCTGCATCATAAAAACATCTTCCTCTTCCCCATCGCTTTCAAAAACATAGGGGTTTACGGAAACTTCGCAGAAATGCTTGGACTGTTTCTTTATATAGTCATATAATCTTCTTTTAATTACGATTTCTGAAAACGATAAAAAAGATCCTTTTTCATATGAGTAGGCATTTACTGCTTCATTAAAAGCTGAAAGCGAAACAGACCACTGATCGTCGCTTTTTGTTATGTACTTGCCGGTTGCCTTGTATGCTGTCTTCAAAATAAAGAATTCATATTCCTTAAGAAATGCCTCTATGTGTTTTTTATTTTCTTTAGCTTCCATTGCCTTCTTGTCGATTTCTCTCATAATATACCTCTAGATAATATTTCGACAAATTCGAACATAAAACTAAGGTAATCCATCATTTATATTTTGGAAAGATATGTAAAGCTTTTAAATAGGTTGAATTATTTGGTATTTTTGATATACTTATTGCACTACATATAGAAAGGAATGAAAATTTGAGTAATTTTATTGAAATCAATGCAGAAGAATTGAACAAAAGTCCCTTTGATCTCATAGGACATGACTGGATGCTCATAACTGCTGAAAAAGACGGCAAGGCAAACGCAATGACAGCCTCCTGGGGAGGACTTGGAGTAATGTGGGGCAAAAATGTTTCTTACACTGTCATAAGACCTCAGCGTTACACAAAGGAATTCATTGAGAGCTCTGATACTTTTTCGCTTTCATTTTTTGATACTGGTTTTAAAAAGCAGTTATCTTACCTTGGGAGCGTATCCGGCAGAGAAGAAGACAAAATACAGAATTCAGGACTCACGTTGATGCACTTGGACAGCACTCCGTCATTTGAAGAAGCAAGTTTAGTGATTGTATGCAGGAAACTTTACGCTCAGGATTTCAAGCCTGAATTCTTTATAGAAAAGGATAATGATGAAAAGTGGTATCCCAATAAGGATTATCACAAACTCTACATTTCAGAAGTGGTAAAAATATTTAAAAAAATTTGACAAAAACCCTATGATATAATTTGTAGGGTTTTTATTTTATAACAATGTCGAAAATTGTCAAAATAATGAATTTTTGGCCTAAACTTTCTAAAAAACATTTCGATAATAAATATAATAAATCACTCACAACAAGGGGAGCAAAAATGAAAAGAAAACTATTAGACAAAAGACCAAACAGATCAAGCAGGTTAAACAGTCCAAGAAACTTAAGCGCCAGAATTCTCAGGATACTCGGAATCTGCGTTGCCACTGCAGTTATTGTGACAGCCACAGCTTCCTTAGTTCCGATGAATACACTGATTACAAAACTTTCTTCCCAACAGGCAGTAACGTCTGCAGACTTCATGAAAGCAGAACTGGAAGACATGAGAAGCACACTGGAAATTTCATCAAAGACAATCTCACTGGATCAGACTGTCATAGATTCATTGACTGCAGGTAATCAAAAAGATATACTTAAAGAAACTAATTATCTAGGAGAAGCCCTTGATATTGATAACATTGTAGTGACTGACGCCGCAGGCACAATCATGTCAAGTACAAGTGAAACTGATGTAGCAGGCAGCAACATTTCAAGCAGAAATACAATAAAGATGGCACTAGCAGGTGATACATTCAGCAGCATAGAACAAGATGAAAATTCTGTCTATTCAGTAAATGCTTCAAGTCCCATATTTGAAAACGGTGCAATCATAGGTGTTATCTATACATCTTATAACCTAGACAACGCTGAATTTGTAGATCATTTAAAGGAAATGACCGGAGATGAATTCACCATCTTTTCAGGAGACACAAGAATTAACACAACATTAGTCCAAGACGGTAAAAGGGTTGTAGGAACAACTCTTGACCCTAAAATAGCAAATTTAGTCATCAATGAAAAGCAGGAATACACCGGAAGAGCAAGACTATTCGGCAAAAATTTCATTACTGCATACTACCCAATCATGTCTGGTGACGGTAAATCCGTGACAGGAGTCATGTATTCAGGAATGGATTATGCTGAAATCGAAAAGACATTTTTCAACAACATAATTATAATTTTCATAATAGCAATAATCTCAATAATAATCGACATATCCATAATAGCGGCAGTTCTAAAAAAAGGACTCAAGACTCCAATAGAAAAGGTAGTTAAAGCAGCAAGGGCAATCGAAACAGGAGAAGTAAACAATGAAGTATTATCAACGATTAACGAAATAAATAGCAATGATGAAATAGGCATACTTGCCCGCTCTATGGAAGGTGCAGTCAATTCTGTTCAATTAATGTCAAGCGATATAAGCATGTTCCACAATGCGCTCATCAGCCGAGACCTGACTATGTCTGCTGACAAAACAAGGCATAGTGGAATTTATAAGGAAATCATGAATATTGTTGAGAACCTGTTTTCAGAACTTGGCAACATTCTCAAAGAAATAAAGGTGATGGCTGACAGCATAGAAAGCGGATCATCACATGTATCTTCTGCCTCTCAGTCTCTTGCCCAAGGATCAATTGAACAAGCAAGTGCAACAGAGGAATTGTCTTCAACAATTGAAAATATAGCTGTTCAGATCAGCGAAAATGCAGCCAGCGCAGAAGCTGCAAATTCTCTTTCTACAGAAGCCGGACTTGAGGTGAGGTCAAGCAGTAATCACATGAATGAAATGGTCAATGCAATGGATAACATAAATTCAATTTCAAAAGAAATTGGAAAAATCATAAAAACCATTGACGACATAGCATTCCAGACAAACATCCTTGCTCTAAATGCTGCCGTTGAAGCTGCTAGGGCAGGTGTGCACGGAAAGGGTTTTGCCGTAGTTGCAGATGAGGTTAGGAACTTAGCAAACAAAAGCGCTGAAGCTGCAAAAAGTACAGCTGTATTGATAGAAAACTCAATAACAGCTGTAGACAAAGGCAGTAAAATTGCCGCTGAAACAGAGCATGCGCTCCATAATGTTGTAACAAAGACAAACGAGGTAAACAACATAATTAATGAAATAGCTGAAGAAGCTCAGAAACAAAGAGAGGCAATTTCCCAGATCAATATAGGAATAGATCAGATATCCGGTGTTGTTAATGCTAACTCTGCTTCATCGGAAGAAACTGCAGCTGCCAGTGAAGAACTTTCAGCACAGGCACAGTCGCTTCATGAAATGGTGAACCAGTACAAAATGTAATACATACAAAAGCTGCTGCGGAAATACTGCAGCAGCTTTATCATTGTCATTTAGAATTTTTCAAAGTGTACCTTTGATATGTTAAGATTATTTTCATCATAATGAGCTTTTTCTTCATCTTTGTATCCCAGTGCTACTATGCTCAACACTCCGTAATTTTCCGGTATGTTCAAAACCTTTCTCACTTCTGTTTCAGATTCACCAAAATCACTTTGTCTCTTTCTCATTTGAATCCACACCGATCCCAGCCCCAGTGCCTCGGCTTCAAGTTGAAGCAATATTGATGCTATGGACGCATCCTCCACCCAGACGTCGCTTCTGTCGCTGTCAGCAACTACAGCTATTGCGCAAACTGCAGTATCAAGGCCGTTAGCACCTTTTGACTTGCATTTTCTGAGCTTCATCATAGTATCCCTGTCTTCAACAACTATAAATTCAACAGGCTTCTTGTCCTTTGAAGAAGGAGCTAAGAGTCCTGCCTTTACAATTTTATCAATTGTGTCCCTGTGGATTTTTTCTTCCTTAAACTTTCTTACGGTCCTTCTTCTCTTCAGCAAATCAAGCATAATTTTCTCCTCATATTTTTTATTATATATAATAACTCCAATTAATCGTGTGCACATAAATATTATATCAAATTAATAAACTTATAACAACTCGCACGATTTTAATTTCTGCTTAGTCTTTTCTGCAGGCAAATGTTTTTATGTCTATAAAAATATCTGCATAATTAATATCTTGAAAATCAATCAAAATTTTTGATTAAATATCTAGTTTGTCCTACAAATTTTCTTGCTAACACATTTGAAGTGTGGTATAAATAATACATTAAACTTTAATGCGTTAAAAAAATAAATTATATATGTGTTTAATTTGCGTACACAGTTGTATTATGCACGACATAAGTGGTACAAAAATATGATTAAATATACTTTTTATATTTTTAACAGCAATTAACTGAAAGGACAATCATATGAAAAAAACAAAATTACTAGCTTTTTTATTGGCACTGAGCACAATTGTCGGAATCGCAGGCGGATGTTCCGCAGATAAAACAACTAAAGAAACAGCAGCAGAACCTAAGAACCGCCTTGAAGCAATAATTGAACGCGGTTACATGGAAGTTGCAACCGAACCATATTTTGCTCCTTATGAATTTATCGATCCAAGCAAGAAAGGCAACGAACAATATGTGGGAAGTGACATTAAACTTGCCCAGTACATTGCAGACGAACTTGGAGTTGAGCTTCGCATCGTTCCGCTTGAATTTTCTGCAGTATTAAGCAGTATAACAGAAAAAAAATACGACCTTGCAATTTCAGCTTTGTCATACACTCCGGCAAGGGCACAGGCCATGAACATGTCAAATGGATATTATTTTGCTGAAGGCGGCGACGGCCATGGTCTTCTTATAAAGACTGAAGATGCTGAAAACATCAAAAATGCTGAAGATGTAGCGAACAAGGTAATTGTTGCACAAAGCGGATCCCTGCAGGAGCTTTATGTCAATGAACAAATACCAAAATACAAGGAATTCAAACGCGTTTCATCCACAACTGACGGATTTTTAATGGTGCAGGAAGGCAAGGCAGATGTATGTGCAACAAGCATCCCAACTGCTCAGCTTTATATCGAAGCAAATAAGGACAGCGGACTTATGGTTGTTGATAGTTTTGAATTTTATGTTGACGAAAAAACATCTGGAACAAGAATCGGCATTCCTTTAGGCGAAGATGAACTCACCGAAAAAATCAATGAAATAATAGATGAGGTGGTAAATGACGGCACATTTGAACAATGGCATGAAGAATACACTAAGTATTCTAAGGAACTTGGCCTGTAATCATATGGAGCTTTCGACTTTTTCAGCTTCTCTAAAGCCTCCGTGCGGAATGACAATAAGGAGAGAAAAATGTTTCAAACTATCATAGATTTATGGATTAAATACGACTATGTGTATATCAACGGTTTGTTGGGGACTTTGATTTTGGCAGCAATAACCGTCTTGGTTGCCACAATAATAGGAACCATAGTTGCTATCATGAAGTTGTCAAAAATAAAAATTTTGGATTGGATTACCTCTTTGTACATTGGAATACTCCGCGGTACTCCTATCCTGCTTCAGCTTTATTTTTTCTGGCTGCTGCTTCCTAAAATAGTCCCCTTTGAACTTTCGGATACAGCATGCATCATAATAGCACTCATAGTAAATGCAAGCTCATATGTTGCTGAAGTAATCCGTGCAGGAATTCAGGCAGTGGACAAAGGCCAGACAGAAGCAGCTAAGAGTCTGGGTCTTTCCAACTACAACACAATGAGAAAAATAATTCTTCCTCAGGCAATAAAAAACATACTTCCTGCCCTGGGCAACGAGTATATTTCAATGGTTAAGCAGACTTCACTGGCTTCGGTCTTCTTTGTGCAGGAACTTATGACAGCATACAAGACTGTACAGTCTGCCACGTTCCTTGCAATTCCTTCGCTGATTATTGTAGGAGCCATATACCTTGTGGTAACAACAGTGCTGACAAAAGCTCTCACCATGTTTGAAAGGAGGCTTAATGTAAATGAGTAATAAGGAACTTATAAGGGTTGAAGATCTGTGTAAATCATTTGGAAAACTACAGGTTCTAAAAAATATTACAGAAAGTATTCATGAAGGAGAGGTTGTGTCAATAATCGGCCCTTCAGGAAGCGGTAAAAGCACATTTTTACGCTGCCTCAACCTCCTTGAAAGACCAACAGGGGGTAAAGTTTTCTTTGAAGGTGTGGACCTTGCAGATAAAAAAATTAACGTAGACAAGCACAGACAAAAAATAGGAATGGTTTTTCAGCTGTTCAATGTATTTCCACACCTTACGGTGATTGAAAATATAACGCTGGCTCCCATACTGGAAAAAAAGATCCCTCAAGCAGAAGCAGAAAAACAAGCATGCGAACTTTTGGACCGCGTGGGGCTTCTTGATAAAAAAAATGAATACCCTACAAAGCTTTCAGGCGGACAAAAACAAAGGCTTGCCATAGTCAGGGCTCTTGCCATGGAGCCTGATGTTATTCTTTTTGACGAGCCCACAAGCGCCCTGGACCCTGAAATGGTCAAGGAAGTTCTTGATGTAATAAAGGACCTGGCTGTATCAGGTATGACAATTGTGATAGTAACTCACGAAATGGCTTTTGCCAGGGAAGTCAGCGACCGCGTCTTGTTCATGGCAGATGGTATCATCCAGGAACAAGGAACACCGGATTATATATTCGACCAAGCAAAAAATCCAAGAACAATTGAATTTTTAAGCAAGGTTCTTTAAGAGGAGAATACAATGACTGATTTGGAATTTATTGAAAAAGTAATTGATGAAAAAAAGCAACTGATTGTTGATGTAAGCGATAAAATATGGAATTTTGCAGAGCTTCCTTATGCTGAAACAAAATCAGCTTCACTTTTATGTGACGTTCTTAAGCAGAAAGGCTTTAAGGTAACTCAAGGTGTGGCTGAAATTCCAACTGCATTTACAGCAGAATTTGGATCTGGCAAACCAGTTTTCGGTTTTCTTGGAGAATACGACGCTCTTGACATTTTAAGCCAGGAAGCAGGAAATCCTCACAAATGTCCAATAAGGGAAGGGGCTCCTGGACACGGCTGCGGGCACAACCTTCTTGGAGCCGGCTCCCTTGGTGCTGTTCTTGCAGTAAAGGAATACTTAAAGAGAAATAATCTTAAGGGAACAGTTATTTATTACGGCTGTGCCGCAGAGGAAGGCGCAGGAGCAAAACAGTTCATGGCTCGTGCAGGACTTTTTGATGGTGTTGATTTTGTCTACACATGGCATCCGGCAACAACAAACGAAGTTCAGTCCGACCGTTCCGTTGCAATAATGGGAGCAAATTTTGAGTTCAAAGGTCTGACATCTCATGCAGGCGGTTCACCCCATTTGGGAAGAAGTGCCCTTGATGCTGCAGAATTGATGAGCGTTGGTGTCAACTACTTAAGAGAACACATCATAGACCAGGCCCGAGTTCATTATGCTTATGCAGATTCAGGAGGAACAGCTCCAAATGTTGTTCAAGACCACGCACTTGTGAAATATGAAGTGCGCTCACCTAAGGTAAAACAGGTGAAGGAGTTGTTTGAACGTGTTGTGGATGTTGCAAGAGGTGCAGCGCTTATGACAGGAACAACAATAAACTATGAAATAACAATGGCATTTTCTGATTACATAACAAACAGTGCCCTTGCAAAAGTTGCAGACAAATGCCTACAGGAAATTGGCGCTCCAAAGTGGGATGATGAAGATTATGCTCTTGCTAAAATGTACCTTTCATCATATAACCAGAACACTCTGGATAATATCAAAGAAGAAATCGCAGAAATATATGGCGAAGACAAAGTGGAAGAAATTCTGGCTAAGCCTCTTGACAGCATTATTCATCCTTATGATGAAAAGAACAAAAAATACAGCACCGGCTCCACTGATGTGGGAGATGTATGTTATGCCGTACCAACTCTCAACTTCCAAATTACAACAGCATGCGTTGGAAATGTTGGACACACATGGCAAATGACAGGTCAGTCCAACAGCAGCATATCAAACAAAGGTCTCATAACTGCTGCCAAAGCAATGGCTCTTGCAGCAGTAAGAACTATGAACATGCCTGATGTTATAGAAGAAGCTAAAAATATAGTGCTGAAGCAAAATGGAGGCGCTTATAGCTGTCCTCTTCCCGACTACGTTAAACCACCTGTTGGAAGATATTAAAAAATGTCGCATTTACATGCGGCATTTTTATTATATCAATCAATTAAATTTATAAACTCTTTGTAGCCTTCCTTCTCCATTTCAGAAAGCGGTATAAACTTCAATGAAGCACTGTTTATGCAGTATCTCAGTCCCCCATTTTCTATGGGACCGTCATTGAATACATGCCCCAGATGAGAATCTCCGTCTTTGCTTCTCACTTCTGTTCTTTCCATTCCAAATGATGAATCTCTTTTGAACTTAACAACATTTTTATCTATTGGCTTTGTGAAACTGGGCCAACCACAGCCAGAATCAAATTTATCTGAAGATACGAAAAGAGGACTTCCTGATACAACATCCACATATATTCCCTTCTCCTTGTTGTTCCAGTATTCATTTTCAAAAGGAGGCTCTGTTCTGTTTTCCTGGGTTACCTCATACTGAACTTTAGTCAGTATTTTTTTTAGTTCTTCTTTAGTTGATTTTTTGATTTTTTCATCATCTTTATCCATTATTTACCCTTTCGCGGAGGTATTTTCCTTGAACATGGCACAGCCACCTGGCATTTTCCGCAGCCATATCTTGGTTTGTACTTTTCTTTTGTAATATCAAGAAAATCTGAACACTTCCTGTGATCCTTGCCACACTCAACTGATATGGCGTTTACCGGACATCTTCCTGCGCATGCTCCGCACATGGTGCAGTATTCATAAATATCATGGTACTTCCTTTCATCATGTTCGAGAGCCATGCTGGTAACAATGCTGCCAAATCTTCCTGCCATTCCTTTTTCCGTTATCAGTCCTTTGGACAACCCGAAAGTGCCAAGGCCGCAGATAAAAGCTGCATGCCTTTCAGACCAGTTGCTTGTAAATGGTCTTGCTGAGCCGAATCTTTTATCCAGTACCGGAACAACTGCCTCATACCCTTCCTCCTTAAGTTTATTGCATATATGTATGCTTAGATTGTTAACAAAAAACTGTCCTTCTATACGTCCGTGAAGCCATCCGTCTGAAGGCCACATCTTGTCGTGTTTGTTTTTTTCTGTTATTTCATCTGAAAAAGGCAAAAAGTAGCATATGACTGTTTTTGCAGAAAGAAGCCATTCCTTGGGAAGCATGAAGTTTTCCCCTATGGCAGAAGGATTTTTAAGCAGTTTAAACAATTCATCATCTGCAGAACCAAATGCAAAAATAGGTTCTTCAAATATTTTAATTCCTGCAAGTTCCTCTGATATTGCATTTTCCAAAGACAGAAAGTTATGCTCTGATTTCATTACATATTCATTTGCTATGTTCATAATGCTTTGTTTATCCATAAGCCCCCCCATAAATTACTTCTTTTATTTTGACAGTTCCTTAAGATCCTCCAGAACTTTCTCCACATGACCGTTTACTTTTACTTTGGAATAAATTTTTCTGACTATTCCTTGTTTATCAACTATGAAGGTTGTTCTCTCAACACCCATGGTTTTTTTGCCATACATGTTTTTTTCCTTCCACACATCAAAGGCCTTTATCACTTCTAAATCAACATCACTGACAAGATCAAATTTCAGATTGTTTTTTTCTGTAAACTTCTTATGACTATCAAGACTGTCCTTGCTTACTCCTACAACAACTGCTTCAAGTTTTTCAAAGTCATTCAGGTGTTCGTTGAAATCAACGGCTTCATTTGTTCAGCCTGACGTCATGTCCTTGGGGTAAAAATAAAGAACTATATTTTTGCCTCTATGATCAGATAATTTAATTGTTTTTCCGTTTGTCTCCAAAGTAACATCAGGAGCAGCATCACCTATATTTATCATAATAACCTCCTTTTTTTATGATTATTATAACATATTCGTTAATATTTTGAGAAAAATAATTACATACTTTAAATAAACAAATAATATTTGGAATAACTTCTATTATATGTTATAGTTAATGAACTATGAAAACAATTTTGATGAACGGAGAATATCATTGAGAAAAATTCTAATATCAACCGAAAGCGGGTCAGACCTCCCATTGGACATAATTAAGCAGCACAATATTCAGGTTGTTCCAATGCATGTTATAATGGACGAACAAGACTATCCTGATGGCTCAATACCTGTAACCATGGTTTACGATTATTACCAACGGACAAAAAAAATACCATCCACATCGTCAACAAACCCAAATGAATATGAAAGTTTTTTCCGCAAAATTAACGAAGATAACCCAGGCTGTGCAATCATTCACATTGCATATTCCTCTAAGGCTTCAAGCACATATCAAAATGCTTCCATAGCAATCAAGGAATTTGACAACATTTATCTGGTAGACTCCATGAACGTGTCAGGCGGTGAAGCTGCAATCATTGTAAAATCAGCTGAGCTGGCAGAAAAAGACACCTGCACGGAACCGGAAAAACTAGTTGAAGAGATAAGAACATTTGTCTCACAAGTACGTGCCTCCTTTATTCCAGGAAATCTGGAATACTTAAAGGCAGGTGGACGTGTATCAAATGCAGCATATCTGGGAGCATCCCTGCTTCAACTTAAGCCGCTGATTGAAATTATAGAAGGCAAATTAGTATCAACAAAAAAATTCCGCGGTAAAATGAAACGTGTAGCAGAAGATTACATAAACGAATTCATCAACCGTTATAACCTGGAAAAAGACAGAATATTTCTTTTGTATTCCCTTGGCCTTGATGAAGAAACAAAAGTGCGAATGGAAGAGATTGTAAAAGAAAATAATTTCAATAGGGTTGTGTGGGTTCAGACAGGATGTGTAATTTCCACACACAGCGGACCGGGAGCAATTGGAATAGCAGGATTTGAAATCTAGTAACCTAGCGACTTCATTGTTTGCCGTAAAATTTCATTTGAATACATAATAAAAAGAATGCATTAATGCCAACACATTAATACATTCTTTATTTTTTATCATTGTTTTTCTCTTATATACAATGCATCCGGATTAATCCAGTAGCTTATTCTATCTTCACGGGTATCCAAAGAAATGCTCATGTCCCTTAAAACAAGCATTACCTCTACTTCAGGTGTTTCAATTTTAAGGCTCATGTCATCAAGCGGTACTTTTTGTGAAGATTCCATATTGCCAGGAGGATATTTTTCGGTAATCTTGTCAATATATGTGTTCATGTTGTCTTCTATAATCGTTCTGCCGCCCAGCATAATTTTTAAATCAGGCAAATTGTCAGGAGGAGTATAGGTCCAATAAATATCATATGTTCCCCTTTTTCCTTTTACTGTTATTCCTCCGTCTTGTGTTTTTTCGTAATAATCCTGAAAGTTTACAGCCCAATTATAGTTGCTCACGTCAACAGCCACCTGCTCCCGATACAGGGAAGTGCTCATATAAAAGCCGGGAGATCCTTCATAAAGATCATCAGGCTGAGGCCAAATTTGTTCAAATCCCATTTTAGTCTTGAATGTATTGCTGTTTTGAAGATTTCTGTCAAACCATGATGGGAGATTTGCTTCATTAGTGCCTGCAAGGTAACTTACAGCATCAGTTATTGATTCCTTGACATTCTTTTCAGGTTCAACTGCAGCAGGAATCAATTTGCCATCTTCAAGCATGCCCTGTTCCTTAAGAAGATTTTCAAGTCTGCTTAATTGAGTATTTACAGGAAGTTCGTTGTATCCAACAAAAGGCAGCACTGTTATTACAGCAAGTGAACATACAACAGCAACAATTCCTACATGGGCATTTGACTTTTTAATAATTAAAAGTAACGCTGCAAGTAGAGCTGCAATCCATACCACTATAAAGAAATATTCAGTTGTTTTAAGCCCATACTTTTGAAGCTGCAATACAAAAGCCCAGGCTTCAAAGGCAAGGATAAAAAGCACAGCCACCGGATAAATTTTTTTATAAAATTTCGCTATAGGCATTTCATTGTGAGTAACCATTATGTGAAGCCATATTCCGCTTACTGCAAAAGACGTTGCTATTGAAGAAAGTCGAATGAAATTTGCTCTCATTCCTCCTATGATCGTCTTTCCTGCCCAAAGCAAAAGCACCACTGTCATGGCAAGGACTATGGGAACCATGATGTATTGAAACAACACCTCAACGAACCTTGGCTGTTTCTGTGCTACAGCACGGTGTTCATCAGCATTACCCTTGCTGAAATCCGGAAAATACCCAAGAAAAATTGTGAAAGCTAAAAAGCCACTTATAGTTCCAATATACATGTAGACTTTGTTGCTCATTTCTCTGTAAAGTAATGCTCTTATGGCTCCGGCAACAGCAGATGTTCCGCTCATAATAACTATACCGTAAAGAAGAGCAATAAAAAATGCCTTGTGTGTCATGAAATATGAATGAGCAAAATCAGATTGGTCTTTTGGATAGCCTGCCATAACAATAAACGTTAGGAAACTTACAAACATAAAAGCTCCCACTCGAGATGCTGCAATTATTGAAATTGTTTTATAGCGCATTCCCGTAAATTCAGGATCAGTACCTCCTAAAGCATACAATAGCAGAAAAGCTAAAATTGCAGCCAATACGCCCATAAGATTTGATGTCATGAAAGACTTTTTGTCCCCTATGCGGCTTTTTGCAGCTGTTATTGCTGCCAAGCTAATTATTGCTCCAAAGGCAAATGACCAATGCAGGCAGTTAAACAGAAAATTGTAAGCTTCCTGCTCAGGCCAGTCAAGATGTATCCTGACAATAGTAACCAGCGAAAATGCCAGTGCGTTTGCAATAGCAGCAGGAAAAGTTTGAAAAGATTTTACTGCACCTTTTTGAATTTGCGAAACAGCTCTTTTAAAAACATTCATAATTTTCACCTCCCGGTCTAGCAAAAATGATTGTCTACTGATCTTTTTTCTTTTTCTTGATGAGCTCCGGCTGAGTCATAACCGGTCTTTCATAAGTTATTGGAACATATGTTGTTACATCATCTGTTTTTTTCTTTTTCTTTCTTTCTTCTTTTTTAATATTTTTATTTGCCATTTTAATGTCCTTCTTTCTTATATATTTTAAATTAGTACACTTACATTATACCATAAATGTTGTAAATATAAAATATTGTATTGAACTATTAAAGTATTTTTAATATATTTACCCTGAAAACACTATCCTAAACAATTAAGTACTCCCACCTTTTTCCTGTTATTCTCTATTTAAAAGTTTAGGCAAGTAAATTTTTTTAGCATATATTTATTTAAATTTGAAAAAAATTAATTTAATTGTAAGTTCCACCAATAATGTGGTAAAATAAAAGCAATAACAAGGTGAACATGCATATAAAGGAGAATATATGAAAGAAATTAACGGAGTAGAAAAACAAAAGAAACTGGTTAATGTTGTTTTGGACGAAAAAGATGTGCCGGTTCTTATAAAAGATATTGAAGAAATGGAATTTGAAGACACCAAGTATAAGAGCAAGGAAAAATTTGAATACGACAAAAAAATAATTCTTGAGACACCATGGAATGTAAATGTGGTTCTTCAGAATAAAACAAGCAAAATTAGCGAAATAATTGACATTAATATTCAAAGAAACGGTATCAAAGACGTAAGCTGCAAAAGGATATTTTCAGCACTCAGAGCAAAGTACAAATCTTCTCCTAACCTGGACGACAATGAAAGAGCAGAATTAATATAGCGGGATGACCGCTTATTTTTTTGTAAAGATTTAACAAAAAACCTGCCGAATAAGGCAGGTTTTTATATTATTGCTTATAATCCTCTTCCAAAAAGCGGCTGGCTTTCGGTCTTCCTCTGAAGAATCATCTTCAGATGAGATTTTTCTTCATTAAGTATTATTTCCATCTCTTCTTTGGCAAGATCAGGATAAAGTCTTTGAAGTTCAGTCACAAATATAACAGCATCTCTTTCGGACTGCTCTGCCAATTCGAATATCTGGCTCTTGGTAAATATTTTTTTAGCTTCCTCAATCAGTTTCTCATCAAAAAGAACATTGTTTTCAACCAGCAAATCCATGTACTCAACATCTTCTTCATCTAAATCAACTTCTGCATTCTTTTCGAATCTTGCAAGCAGCGCATTGTAGATTTTTTCATGCCTTTCTTCGTCTTTAGCCAGTTTTTCGAAAAACTGCTCTCCTATTCTTGCTTCAGCAGCTATAGCCCTGTATAATTTTGCTGCACTTGCTTCATTTTCAGCAATTGTTTTTAACAACTTAGTTCCATTCCATTTTACAGTCATAATATTTTCCCCTTTCAGATATTTTATCACTTTAAATTTATACCCGGAAAAATATTATTAAAACATCATTATTAACTTTATGCAACTTTAAAAGAAATGTTTTTTGAGTTTGAACTAATTTAAATTCCCTAATGCTTGTTTTATATCGTCAAGTATGTCATCAATACTTTCAATGCCAACAGACAGTCTGACCAGTCCCGGTGTTATGCCTGCTGCAACAAGTTGGCTGTCAGTAAGCTGTCTGTGAGTGGAGCTGGCTGGATGCAGAACGCATGTGCGTATGTCTGCAACATGGACTTCATTTGATGCAAGCCTTAAAGAATCTATGAATTTAACGGCATTTTCTCTGCTTCCTTTTATTGATAATGAAATTACACCGCTTGCTCCATTTGGAACATATTTTTTTGCAAGTTCATTATATTTATCTGTTGCAAGGCCCGGATAATTTACAAATTCAACTTTGTCAGATTTGTTTAAATACTCCGCAACAGTCAAGGCATTGCTGCAGTGTCTTTCCATTCTGACTGCCAGAGTTTCCAGTCCAAGATTCAAAAGGAATGCTGCATTTGCAGAAGGATATGCTCCTATGTCCCTCATCATCTGCACTCTTGCTTTTGCTATGTAAGCTGCCTTGCCGAAGTTTTTTGTGTACACGACGCCGTGATAAGATTCATCAGGTTCTGTAAATTCAGGGAACTTTCCGCTTGTCCAGTCAAAGTTTCCGCTGTCCACAATTACTCCCCCAAGCTGGACTGCATGGCCATCCATATACTTAGTAGTTGAATGAACCACAATATCTGCGCCGAATTCAAAAGGTCTACAAAGAACAGGTGTTGCAAATGTGTTGTCAACAATCAGCGGCACGTTATTTTTGTGGGCAATGTTTGCAAATTTTTCAATATCAAATACAGAAAGTGCAGGATTTGCTATTGTTTCTCCAAAAACGGCCCTTGTGTTTTCCTTGAATTCCTTTTGAATTTCTTCATCAGTTGCATCAGTGCTTACAAAAGTGCATTCTATTCCGAATCTTTTTAAAGTTACAGCAAAAAGATTTATTGTTCCTCCATATATTGTTGATACGCTGATAAAATGGTCACCAGCTTTGAGAATATTCAAAAGACTTATCATTGAAGCAGCTTGTCCTGACGTGGTGCACATTGCTCCCACTCCCCCTTCCAGAGCGGCAATCTTAGCTTCAACTGCAGCAACTGTGGGATTTGAAATACGCGAATACATGTGTCCTTCAGCACTCAGGTCAAACAATTTTCCTATATGTTCAGTGGAATCATACTTGTATGTTGTTGATTGATAAATCGGAAGAGCTCTTGGTTCTCCATTTTTAGGCTGGTAGCCTTCATGAAGCAGTTGTGTTTCAATTTTCATTTATTACCTCCGGTTGATTATATTTAATTTCCCATTGAATAATTGACATAACGTAATTACACATGAAGGAAAATATATTGTTGAACATTATATCACGATGTTCTCTTTTCATCAATATACATTTCAAAGTATTTATATGTATGTTTATGATGCTCATTTAAAACACATCATCCTAGTATCGCAAACAATTAATTCCAGCTGATATTTTCCGGTGCTCTGAGCGCCTGATGTTTTATTATGGGAACATTGTATTTTTCGCCGAGTTTTCTCACCAGATCCTTATAGCAGCCTTTTAGTTTGTCGTGAAAAACAATTCCGTCAATTCCTCCGACAATTGATTTTATGCATGCAGAAAGTTTTTTATCACCTTGTTCACCCTCATATTCACCGGAAACAAGCCACTGGTTTGCCACAATGTGTGAAATTCCGAAATATTCTTTTCTTTCATTCCAGGAAGTATGCACTGCCTCAGCAAAATTCGGATCAAAATGAACGCCGCCAACACAAAGCAAATTATGAAGCTTTATGTCATCGTCAAAAACATGTAGTAGTGAACGAGCCAAAATGCTGCATGCCTGTTTGTTGGACCAGCTTTCTTCTTCACTTCCCACTTCTATGTCAACCATGGGAACATTGTATTTAAGCAACAGTTCCGGGTCGCCCGTTCCGTCATGGACTCCTGACCAGTGAGTGGCTTCAGTTACAACCTTAAAATCTTCAAGTCCTATATCTTTTCGTATTTTTTCCATTGAAAGCATGAGATTATGATTATACAAAGGATTGGCAGGGCCGTAACATCCTGATGATACGTCTCCGATTGTGTGTATTGTAAGCACTCTTTCAGGCGCATTTGTTCCTTCATGCCAGGTTACCATCCCTGACATGTCAAAGTCGCCGAAATGTTTGTTCATGTCAGGTAAAAATCTGGGATAATCTCGGCATATGGCAATATCGCTGGGAGCAAAATAATATTCATTGTTTTTTTCATCTGCATACTTCATCACTTCTCTGCCATCAAAAGTAAATCCTGCCGGATTAAGATATCCTTCTTCTTTTAAAATGTCCCAAACAAGAAAGCTAACATGCCCCCATTTTTTTTCGTCACAAATATAATAAACAGCTTTCCTTCCTTTTGTCATCTCGTTCCTCCCTATCTTTTCTTTATATATTACTGCAATCGTAATAATTTTTCAATATATCATCATTATAAAAATATAGTATATCTTAATCTCAGTAAAATCACTTTTCCCTTCAGTGCATATATTATTAGTATATATAATTATATTTCCATCGCAGATGTGCAATTATAATACCGCTTACAATAAGGAGGTAAAAATGACCATCAAAAAAATAAATAACCTTAAGCCTTACAAGGCTAATAATATATTGATAAAGAAAGTAAACAACAATGAAAAATCTGGATTTATCAAAATCAGGACAGTAACAGAACTCGGAACAACTCCTGTAGAAAATGCTTCCGTAACTGTATTTTCCACGCTGGATGAAGCAGTTCCGCTGAGCACCCATTTGTCAGACACAAACGGAAATGTTCCCATGTTTACAGTGCCAGTATCCTACGATCCAGAAGATATCAAAATGGATCCTGTATATTATTTTACAGAATATGATATAAAAGTATCTCATGAAGATTATTATAATGTGTTTATTTACGGCATACAAATTTTTCCCGACATAACAACCAACTTTGACATCAATCTTACTAAAGTACCGCCTGAAAGTGTTCTTCCTAGCAGAGAACGAATAATTCGTATTCCCAGAATAGATTTGTAATATATTTTGCAATATAAATTTAATTTTGAAAAATTTAGTAGATGAATTAAATTAATAAAAACATCTTCAAGGGGAACTATATATTTGGAGGTGATTTTTTTGAAATTAAAAGAAATAATGTCAACTGACATCGTAAGTTTAAATCAAGATGATTCTATTGAAAGTGCAGCTCAGCTTATGAAACAGTACAATATCGGGTCAATTCCAATAACCGGGCAAAACGGTGTTATCGGCATCGTAACAGACAGAGATATTACATTAAGAGCTGTTGCATCCGGACAAAATACAAGCCGTCAGACTATTGGTGAAGTAATGTCAACAAATATTGTATCCGGACGCCCTGATATGGACGTACATGAAGCTGCGAGAATTATGAGCGAAAATCAGATAAGAAGGCTTCCAGTTGTTGAAAACAGGAGCCTTGTAGGAATGGTTTCCCTTGGAGATATTTCAGTTGAGCCTGAACTTCAGGATAATGCAGAACAGGCCCTTAAAAACATATCAAAACCTGCTGACAACTCTTTTATTTAGAAGAAAAGAACAGAGAATTAATTTTCTCTGTTCTTTTTATGTTATTGAAATGATATTGCTCCTGTTGGGCAAACTCTAAGACATTTGCCACACTTGACGCATTTCTTCAGATCAATCTTAGGAGCTTCAAATTTGTCCTGTGTCAACGCTCCCACTGGGCAAGCCCTCACGGAAGGGCATTTGTGATTTTGAGGACATCTTCCCTTGTTTACTTTCAAAGTTTTATCTTTTAAATCCTTTGGATCCACTTCATTTTTTAAGAAAAAATCAAATAATGACATATTAACTCCTTATAATTCAGTTTTCTAAATTATAAGCATTCAGTTATTCTTTTTCTGTGATTTAATCACTTAGCTTTCAATTTGTGCTTAAAGTTTTGTGAACTCTAAGAAACACTTAAAAGAAATCAATTGTTAAGCAGTGCTGACTGTTGATTTAGAATCTATCTCCAATGAATATTAAATGTTTTAAGAGGGACAATAACTGTCAGTATATAAGAACGGAGTGATTAAATGCAGTGGTTTGAATTAACATTAAGAGTTTTTGTATCTTACCTGGTGCTTCTTGTAATGACCCGCCTCATGGGCAAAAAACAATTGAGCCAGCTTACATTTTTCAATTATGTTACAGGAATAACAATAGGTTCCATGGCTTCGGCTCTGGCAACAGACAATAATTTGCAGTTTGAACATGGAATATACTCTTTGATATTATGGTCTTCCCTGACCATATTGATGGAATATCTTACTTTAAAATCAATAAAAATAAGGTACTGGACAGACGGCCGTCCCACCGTCCTCATTAAACACGGGGAAGTTGTAAAATCAGCCCTAAAAAAAACCAGGTACAATATGGATGAACTGAATATGATGCTGAGAAAAATAAATATATTCAACATGGAAGAAGTTGACTATGCAATCCTTGAAAACAACGGAGAACTGACTGTATTAAAAAAAGTTGGATATCTTAATTTTACAAAAATGGATTCAGGTAAATCTTTCAAACCAAACAAAAATTTACCTACTGAAGTTATAAACGGCGGAAAAATCAACAAAGACACTTTAAATGAGCTGGGATTAGATATAAAATGGCTTGAATTTGAAATTAAAAAGAAAGGTTATAAATTAGAGGACATATTTTATGCCGAAATTGACAGCAGCACAGAGCTTTTTATCATGCCTGTGAACAAGGAGAATTATTCATAAACGGCATTATCAAAAATAGCTATGGCAAATGATTTTGTCATAGCTATTTTGAATTCTGCGATTTTTTATTTTTTATGGAATAATATCCTGCAATTGTTATCACAAATGAACTTAATGAATCTACAATGAAATCCTCCATTGTATCCATAAGGGCTGCGTGACCTACGAGAACCGTTCCATCAGCCAGCATATATTTCTGCATGTTTGTAGCTAAAATTTCATCTGCCAGAAACTCATACATTTCCCATACAGCACCGGAAGCCAATGCAAAACAAAAGGCAAACAAAGCAACAAAGAAAGGGCTTAAGTCAATATGTGTATGTTCAGAGTCATTGAGAAAACTCACAAGACTGAATCCCAAGGCACCAAGCATTGCTCCGCTGAAAGCATGAAGAATTGTATCCCAATTTGGAATCAAGTAATAAAAATCCCGCACTTCTCCAAGATAAATGGCACAGTACAAAAATATAAAGTACATGATTTCCATGTTGTTAGGTATGTCTATTGATGCTTTTTTTTCAACTATTGAAGGTATAGCCATAACAACAATTCCCAATAGACACTGAAGCAGCATGAGAACATAGTCGCTTCTTACTTTTTCGTACATTTCTGAAGATGTTCCTGAAGGAGCATAAATAATTTTAACTGATGCATATACTATTGATAATAATAGGGATACGAAAAGCATTGTTCCTGCAATTTTTTTCCACTTGTCTTTATCTGAAACTTTATTATTCATATGATACCTCTATATTATGATTAGGTTATCACATTAATTTTAATGTGTAAATATTATATAAGGTTTCTACTTATCTTTTTAACTCGAAAAATCCGTTTTTCTG
Organism: Firmicutes bacterium UBA6113; assembly: GCA_002422545.1. GTDB lineage: Bacteria > Bacillota > Clostridia > Tissierellales > Sedimentibacteraceae > Sedimentibacter. Next base: position 42,626 of record DIWF01000001.1, read on the forward strand.
CGCTGTCTCAAGTGCTTTTACAACATTCACATGGCAAGGGCCGTTTCTTGTTATTTTAAATTTGAAACGCTGTCCTTTGTAAAATTCTATTTCTCTTTCTCCGTCAAGGGCAATAGTGCCGCTGTCATCGGCAACATACTCATACTCCTGTTCCAGATTAATAATAACAGGCTCACCCACTGAAACTTCTTCAAGCATTCCTGCTGCAATGGGAGCTGTGACTGTGCCGGTGTTTGTGTTCACATCTAAATATGCTCCAAAATCATCATGCTTATGTATTATTGTTTTGCATCCTACAATAGATGAAAATCCAATTGAAGCAGGATGACTTCTTGTTACAAATATTTTCTCGATGCTGTCCATATCCCAGATTGCCCTGGAGCCCACAAAAGGATCATTTGAAATTACAGCATCAACAAGGGCAATGTCCAAAAGATTTGAATCCATGTAAATTTCTATTCTTTTGTCGGTGATTGCGTAACTTTCTTTTTCAAAACGATTTGAAGCAACTGCTGCAGCGGCCATTCCTGCAATTGTTCCCTCAAGCATTTCGGGATATGCGTTGTTGGTACCGGTAGATATGGCTATTAACGGCGTTTTCTTGATTGCCTTGGCAATGGCTCTGTTTGTGCCGTCCCCTCCCAATGAAACTATACATCCCACATTATTTGTTTCCATAAACTCAGCAGCATTTACTGTATCCTTCATGCTGTTGAAAGTTATTGTATCTGTAAGATTAATCTCACACTTTAATTCCTTGCTTGTTCTTAACTTATCTCTTACTTTAAGTCCCATCTTGTGAGAATCATTCATCATGTATACAGTGTCTACGCCCATTGATTGAGCACCGAGCACTATTCTTTCCACAATATTGATTTTTTCACTATTGTCTATTACAGTGGCATGAGATACCAATCTTCTTATATCTTTTCCCGAAACAGGATTTGCTATTATGCCGATGGAAGTCATATTCCGCCTCCTACAATTTAGTTATATCTTTCATATTATCACAATAAACTTAATATTTGCATAACTTTTTAAAATTTTCTTCCATATAAAAAAGCAATCTGATTTACAGATTGCCATATTATATTTATTTTGGAATATGAATTGCATTGCCATATACTGCGTGAGCTGCTTCAAGGAGAGATTCTCCTACTGTAGGATGTGCATGAATAGTTGAGATTATTTCTTCAACTGTTGCTTCAAGCCTTATTGCCAAAGCTCCTTCAACAATAAGATCCGTAGCCCTGAGCCCTGACATGTGAAGCCCCAGTATCTCTCCTGTAGTCCCATCAGCAACATATTTCACAATTCCTTCTGTCTGTGCTTCTATCATTGCTTTTCCATTTATATACATTGGAAAAACCCCTGTTTTTATGTCATAACCCTTGTTTCTTGCCTGTTCTTCTGTAAGCCCCACTCCTGCCAGTTCCGGATGAGTATAAACACAATATGGAATTGTTTTAAAATCAATGTCAGGATGCTTCTGCATAATTGATTCAACGGCAACAATACCTTCTGCTGAAGCAACGTGAGCAAGCATTACTCCGCCGTTGCAGTCACCTACAGCATATATGTTTTCAATATTAGTCTGCATGAATTTATTAACAGCAACAGCTCCTTTTACTGTAGTTATACCTAGTTCTTCCAGTCCTATATTGTCAGTAACAGGCTTTCTTCCTATGGACAACAGTACTTTTTCTGCTTCAATAGATTTTTCACCTGCAGTGGTAGAAGTGTTCACAAGAAGATTTTCTGCTGATTTTGAAATTGAAACTACCCTGGTGTCTGCGTATATTTCAATTCCGTTTTTTATAAATTTATCCTTAAGGGGTTTTACTATGTCCGCATCCATGTTTGCCACAATGTCAGGAAGCATCTCAACAATTGTTACCTTGCATCCCAATGTTCCATAAACCTCTGCAAATTCGGCTCCTATTACTCCTCCTCCTATTATGACCATGCTTTTTGGAACTTCCGGCAATGAAAGTGCTTCATCGCTTGTAATCACTCCTGGAAGGTCAACTCCCGGCAAAGGAACTATCACAGGCTTTGAACCCGTAGCAATAATTGCATAATCAAAATCAACTGTGACATTAGTTCCATCCGATGATTTTACAAGGATTTGATTTTTGCTGATGAAACTTCCTTCCCCTTGGATTTTTGTTACGTTGTTGTTTTTAAAAAGATTTTCAACTCCTGCCACAAGTTTTTTAACTATTTTATCTTTTCTTTTTTGAAGCTGTTTCCAATTGATTGTTGCATCAGATACATCTATGCCTATTTCCTTGCTGTCCTTTTTTATGGTTTCAAACTGTTCAGCAGTGTGAAGAAGTACTTTTGTGGGTATACACCCCTTGTTTAGGCATGTTCCCCCAAGGCGCTCTTTTTCAATTACAGTAACCTCCGATCCCAGCTGAGAGGCCCTTATGGCTGCAACGTATCCTCCTGGGCCTCCTCCTAAAATAGCTATTTTCATTTTTTCCTCCTTAAAGCAAAAGCATTCCTGGTTTTTCAATATATTGTTTCAATCTTGACATAAACGAAGCAGCAACGGCTCCGTCAACAACTCTGTGATCTGCAGTAAGGCTTAAATTCATCATAGGTTTAATTTTAATTTCACCGTCAATAACCCTTGCTTCTTCTTCAATTGTATTGACACCAAGAATTGCAACCTCCGGCTGATTGATGATAGGAGAAAATGATTCGATTCCAAACATTCCTATGTTTGTGATGGTGAATGTTCCTCCTGTAAGTTCATCTGCTGTAAGTTCATTTGTTTTGGCCTTTTGACCTAAGTCTTTTATTTCCTTGGAAATGTCCTTGAGTCCCTTTACATTTGCATATTTCACAACAGGAACAAGAAGTCCTTCAGAAAGGGCAACAGCAACACCCATATTTACGTAATTGCGCGTTACTATTTCATTTCCGTCAATAGAACTGTTCAAAAGAGGATGCTCTAGAAGAACCATGGAAACTATCTTTACAAGGATATCGGTATAAGAAACCTTTACTGTTTCTTTCAGGTCTTCCTTCAACTGCTTCATGGCAGTTGTATCCACTTTCAAATTATAGTTTACCGTCGGAGATGTTTGTACGCTTTCATGCATTCTTTTGGCAATAACCTTGCGCATGGTTGTCATTGATGCCCTTGTTTCCATTGGAGAAGCATATTTCATAAGCTCTTCGTTTAGTTTAAATTTAATTACATCGTCCTTCATGATGCGTGTTTCTTTTTGAATTTTGTTTGTGTCAACATCTAATTGTTCAGCAGCAATTGCAGCTGCCGGAGAAACTTTTTTCTGTGCAGGTTTTTCATCAAATGCTTTAATGTCTTCTTCAGTTATGGCTCCTCCAGGTCCAGTGCCAACCACCAATGAAAAATCAACTCCCAAGTCCTGTGCTATTTTTTTTGCTCTTGGAGAAATTTTTATTCTTCCTCCAGCTGAAGCAGCTACGGATGGAGCCATTGTTGGTGCTTTTACTTCTACATTATTTTCTGCGGCAGTTACATTACCATCGGACTGTATTAATAAATATGATATGTCTTCATCTGCATTTCCTATAATTGCAACCGGTTCAAGAACATTTACTGTGCCTTCTCTCACAATTATTTTTCTCAGTATCCCTGAAGACTTTGCTTCATAGGAATTTGTCAATTTATCTGTTTCAACATCAAAAAGAGTATCACCTGCGTTTATTGTATCTCCCTCGGATTTTTTCCAGTTTGTCAAAAATCCTTCGGTCATTGTCAGTCCCATTTTAGGCATTACTATATATTCAGCCATTATTACCTCCCAATATTATCTTGAAATAATTCAGATACATCTGAATTATTTGCAATAAAAAATCCATTTTTCTGAGCTGTTTCAAGTGCTCTTACGGCATTAACATGTAATGGTCCGTTTCTTCTAATTTTAAAAACAAAGCGCTGATTGTCAGAAAACTCTATTTCTCTTTCCCCGTCCAGTGCAATAGTTCCTCTGTTCTTAGTCACATACTCGTATTCATCGCTAAATCCAAGAATCTCCGGATCACCGGCAGATATTTTATCCACAATTCCGGCAGCAATAGGAGCGGTTATGAAAGAGCCACCGTTGTTGATGTCCACAAATGCTCCGAAATCGTCATGTGCATAAATTATTGTCTTGCATCCCACAACAGCAGAAAAACCTATTGAAGCAGGATGACTGCGGGTTACAAATATTTTTTCTATTGTTTCCATATCCCATATGGCTTTTGATCCGACGAATACGTCCTTGGATATGACTGCATCAATGAGTGCAATGTCCTTCAGCTCATCATTCTTGTAAATTTCTATTACTTTATCCCTTGCAGTAAAAAGCCTGACGTCAAATTTTCCTGAAGCAACAGCTGCAGCAGCCATTCCCACAACCGTTCCTTCAAGCATTACAGGATACACGTTGTTTGTTCCTGTCGAAATAGTTATGAGCGGCGTACTTTTAACAGACTTGGCCACAGCCCTGTTTGTTCCGTCTCCACCTAATGTTACTATGCAGCCGACTTTAGTTTTTTCCATATATTTAGCTGCACTTACAGTATCATCCATACTGTCGGTGCGCATCATTTCTATAACTTCTATTTCACACTTTAATTCTTCACAGAGCTTTAGTTTGTCTAGAACCCTGTAGCCGATGTTGTAAGAATCAGGCATGATGTAGACCTTGTCTACGCCTAAGGACTGGGCTCCAAGCACGATTCTTTCCACTATGTTTATTTTCTCGTTGTTGTCAATTACGGTTGCATGGGACACAAGACGCCTTATATCCTTACCTGAAGCAGGATTTGCCACAATACCTATGGAAGTCATCGCTCCTCCTTTTGAAGCGCAGCACCGATTGCTCGATGCTGCGAATGGTTTAAAATAATGATTTGACAGTTGCTTCTATATCCTTATCATTAGGAAGCATGTAATTTTCAAGCCCCATTGAAAAAGGAACAGGAGTGTTCAATGCTCCCACTCTTTTTATAGGAGCGTCGCATTCGTAGAAGCATTCTTCAGCAATAAGTGAAGCAATTTCTCCGGAGAAAGCTCCTCTTTTTACTTCTTCGCTTACAACCACAACTTTGTGCGTCTTTTCAACTGATTTAAAAATTGTTTCTTTGTCAAGAGGATATAATGACCTTAAATCAACAACTTCAGCATTGATACCGTCCTTGGCCAAGGCTTCAGCCGCCTTCATTGCATCCAGCACCTGTTTTCCGTAAGTTATGATTGTAACATCAGTTCCTTCTTTTTTAACGCATGCCTTACCAAAAGGAACAGCCTTTAGTTCATCTTCAACCTCACTTTTAACGGCATACAACGTTTTATTTTCTATGAATATGACAGGATTGTCATCTTCGATTGCAGTAACCATCAATCCATAAGCATCCTGAGCATTCGACGGATACACTACCTTCAGTCCCGGAACATGTGCAAGCCATGCTTCCAATGACTGTGAGTGCTGAGCAGCAGCGCTTACTCCGCCGCCTTCAGGAAGACGTATAACCATTGGAAGAGTGATTTTTCCTCCGGTCATGTACCTTAACTTAGCTGCTTGGTTTACAATTTGATCCATGCCTACAGTTGCGAAGTCCATAAACATAAGCTCTGCAATAGGTCTTAAGCCGCATGCAGCAGAACCCACAGCTGCACCTATGATTGCTCCTTCAGAAATAGGAGTATCTCTGACACGTCTGTCTCCAAACTCATCAAACATTCCGGCGCTAACGCCAAAACATCCGCCGAATTTTCCAACGTCTTCACCGAAAAGAAGCACATTTGGATCATCCATCATTTTCTTTCTCATTCCTTCTCTAATTCCTTCAGCATATGTCATTGTTCTCATCTTATTCTTCCCTCCTCAACTATATCAGTGTATACATCTTCTAAAGCTGATTCCAAGGCTGGCACTTTGCTGTTATCCGCAAATGCATTTGCATCATCAATCATTTTATCAACATCAGCATTCATTTTCTTGATTTCTTCTTCAGTTATTACGTTGTTTTCTTTTAAGTAATTTTCCATCCTTGGAATTGGATCTTTCTTAAGCCATGCTTCCAATTCTCCTGAAGGTCTGTATACTGTGGGGTCTCCTTCAAAGTGTCCCCTGAACCTGTATGTCTTGCATTCGATGAGCGTTGGTCCCTGTCCCTTTCTTGCTCTTGCCACTGCTTCACCGACAGCTTCGTAAACCGCAAACACATCATTTCCGTCAACTGTAACTCCCGGCATGTTGTAAGCTGTAGCTCTTACAGATACATCAGTTATTGCCTGGTGCCTTGCTTGACTTACGGAAATCCCGTATCCGTTGTTTTCGCACACGAACACAACCGGAAGTTTCCAAATGCTAGCAAGGTTCAAACCTTCGTGGAATGTGCTCTGGTTTGTTGATGCATCACCAAAGAAGCACACGCACACCTGATCTGTTCCTTTATATTGAATTGCAAGTCCTGCTCCGGCTGCAATGTTATGTCCGGCTCCAACTATTCCGTTAGCTCCGAGTATTCCCTTTGATGCGTCAGCTATGTGCATTGAACCACCTTTTCCCCTGCAATAACCGTCTTCTTTTCCAAAAAGCTCAGCCATCATATAGTTTAATTCTCCGCCCTTGGCAATTATGTGGCCATGGCCTCTGTGGGTGCTTGTAATATAGTCATCTTTTCTTAAATTTGCACAGGCTCCTGTAGCAACAGCTTCCTCACCAAGATAAAGGTGAACAAATCCCGGAATTTTGCCCTCAGCAAATTTATCCATTGCTCTTGTTTCAAATTTACGAATTTTTAACATGGTCAAATACATTTCCTTTAATTGCTCATTTGATATTTTCAAAATATTACCTCCCATCGTTATTTTATTTCTACTTTTACACAAGCTATGCAAGCTTCTATTGAATCATCCTTGTCACCAAATCTTGTAAAATAAAGGCCGTCTGTTTTCAGCCCGCCCTCTACGGTATTGACTGTTACTTTTCCCACAGGGAAACATTTTTCAATTTCTTCCTTATTCACTTCTTCAGGTCTTGATACAGCTACCATCACATCAATAAATACGTTTTCATCAATGTTATCCTGAGAAAATCCCAAAACCTCGCTCAGTCCTATTAAACAACTTTTGGAAATGGCATCCTTTGAAGCTTTCACTGCAGCCTTTGTAACATCCTGTCCGTGAAAGTCTATTCCCATGCCGAACTCAATTACAAACTTTTTCATAATACCACCTCCTAGAAAAATTCATCGCCGCTTTTATTGCCCAGCCCGGGGTGAATGTCAAACCTAATTGCTCCAACAACTGATTTACCTTTTACTGCTTCACTGACCATAAAAGTACCCTTGTTCCCGAATCCTCCGCACAGTTCAATGGCTGAAACTCCTTCATCAGCAAGCTTGACTGCTGTTTCAACAGCTTTTTCATAGGAGTTTACGCCCACTGTGGTCAAAATAACTTCTCCCGCATCTATGACAGATTTATGAACTTCAGGATCTCCTTGAGGTGCAATGAATATGAACGCTCCTTTAAGAGGCATATATGTTCCTCCTTTCTTTTATTTGACTATATATAAAGCATAAACCGTGCCAATCTTCATGAATTGATAAACAAATTAATATATGCTGGAATTCAAATATTTTATACATCATTCCAAAATCTGCAAGAAGTTTCTTGGTTTGTTGTCTCATGAAAAAATCTCAATTTGAGACTGATATCTCACCTTGAGATTGAAATATTTTTTAACAGCTTGATTTACAAAAAAAAACAAGCAGTCTCACTTTGAGACTGCTTCAAATTTATATTAGCTGTTCATGTCAATGGAATACATCTTGATTTTTCTGTATATAGTTGCTCTGCTTATATTCAAATCACTGGCAGCCATGATTATATTTCCCTTGTTGGCTGAAAGTGCCTTTACTATGCTTTCTTTTTCAATATCCTTAAGGTTATATGACTTGGCTGTTTTTTCATGTTCCTTGAAGTCATTTGCCCTTTCAGTGCTTTTAGGGAATGTAACACTGCTTATGAGAACTTTGTCCGACATGTAGTATGCCCTTTGAACAATATTTTTCAGTTCTCTTACATTTCCTGTCCACTGGTGCTTCATGAGCATTTCCTCAAAATAAGGGCTGAATTTTTTATGTATCCCGTCATTTTCTTCATTGAGCCCCTTCAAAAAATACCTTGCAAGTTCAATGATGTCATCCTTCCTTTGCCTTAATGGAGGTATCTTTAAGTTGATTACATTTAGTCTGAAATACAAATCCTGTCTGAAGGAACCTTTTGACACTTCATCTATGAGGTTACGGTTTGTTGCCGAAATAACCCTTACATCAAGGTCTCTTTCAAAGGAGCCTCCTATTCTCACAATTTTGTTGTTGTCCAGGACCCTCAATAGTTTTGGCTGTACTTCAAGAGGAACTTCTCCAATTTCATCGAGAAAAATCGTACCGCCGTTGGCAAGTTCAAACTTGCCGGGCCTTCCTCCTTTTACGGCTCCTGTGAATGAACCGCTTTCATATCCGAAGAGCTCGCTTTCAAAAAGCTCTTTTGGAATGGCAGAGCAGTTTATTGCAATAAACGGACCGCTGCTTCTGTTGCTTTCGTTGTGAATTGACTGGGCATAAAGTTCCTTGCCCGTTCCGCTTTCCCCTTCAATCAATACAGAGCAGTTTGTCTTGGAAATTTTTTTGGCGGTATTGATGAGCTCATTCATTCTCACATCTGTTGTTACGATACTATCAAAAGTATAGTTTGCATAAAATCCTGCAAGCCTGCTTACTTCCTTCCTCACCTGCTTTGCTTCCTTCATGAGCATGACGGCTCCTGTAACTTCATTGCCCACAGTTATGGGAGAAATGTTCAATGAACATTCTATTTTTTTTGCTCCTATTGAAATTGTATAATCGGAAAAGTTCATTTTATTTTTGTTTTCAAGTATGTTGTGCTTGATGTCTATTCCTTTAAATGCTTTGCCAATATCAATTTTAAAAATTTCTTCTTCTTCCATACGGAAAAGATCCTTAATCTTGTTGTTTATGCGCATTACATTAAGCGAACTGTCAACAACCATTATGCCGTCAAGTATGGCGTCGAAGGTTGTATCCATAAGGTGGTATGATTCTGCAATCATCAGCTGTTTTTCAATGCAGGTTGCACTTGAAACTGCAATGCCGTACGTGTGTGTCTGCACATCCCTTGCTCGTCCTGATATGTCAAAACAACCTATTACTTCCCCCTTGCTGTTATGTATGGGAGCTGCAGAACAAGTCCACTGGTGATGATATTCGCAGTAGTGTTCCGGACCTATGACCTGTATTGGTTTGTCAACAGCAAGACATGTTCCTATGGCATTGGTGCCAACACTTTTTTCATCCCACAGGGATCCTTTCACAAAATTTATGGTGTTGTGAATGTCTTTAATATCGCTGTTGATAATCAGGTCGATAATTATTCCTTTTTCATCTGTAAGAACCACACTGTAACTTGTGCCCTTGACCATCTCATAAACGTTTTCCATAATAGGACGTGTGAGCCTTATCATTTCTCTTTTGTTGTATATGCTTTTTTCCAGCACATCATCTTCAACTTTTGTTCCTTTTCCGGACTTGTAATCAACACCGAGCTTTTCACACCTTTGCCAGGATTCCAATACATCCGCTTTTATATTTTTAAGAACAACTCCTTCTTCCACATAGGACTGCCATTTTTCCCTTAATTCACTGAACAAATTATCATCTCCTTAATTTTTTAGATGATTGTGATTATGAATATATTAGATGTATAATGATAACACATTTATTCTTTGTATTCAATTATTTTCATACTGCCAATTATGACAACCAGCAATCAATCTTATGGTATCACATCATTTGCTCCATGTTTTTAGAATGCTCCATTTTATATTTGTTTCACTTTCCATCACGCCAACTACCACATCACCATTTTTGTCATGCTCAAAGTAATGCTCCAAAGTGAGCTTCAAAACATCAATATACTTGCGGTGCAACACTTTTTCTTTTGGAATCCAGTGAAGGGTTCCTTCATCATTTTGTACAACACACCTGATATTTGTTTTTCCAAAATAGATGTAATTTATGACTGTTTCATTTTTTTCTCTTCTTAAAAGTATATATTTAAGGCATAAATCTTCCAGTTTGTCTTCCCTCAAGCCTGTTTCCTCATAAATTTCCCTTAGAACTGCTTCAAGAGGAGTGTTCATTTCCTCCGGTTCAATATGACCGCCAACACCGTACCAAAAACCAGGCATAAGTTTGTTTGTTTCTGATCTATCCATCAAAAGAACATCATCACCATTCATTAAAAAAGCTGTTGCAATATTTCTGAATTTCATTTCTCACCTCATATCAACCGACACTTCAAGTATAGCGCCGTTATTAAGAACAATTTGTTTAAGTATATCTGTGTCAATATGCTGGACTGCAGTGTCTTTGTCAATTGCAATTGATGATGCAATTCCTGCGGCTTCCCCCATTATCATGTACTGGGGCTCCATTCTCAGTGATGAATATGCAATATGGCTTGCAGACACGCAAACAGTCACAATCAGGTTGTCTGCTTCGGAAATTTTAGGCATCATTATCCTGTATGGAATTTGATAAGGAGTAACGGGAATTTGCAGCTCTCCTTCGTTTTGTACGTATCCGTCCAATGTCAGATATCTTTGTACATTGTGAGAATCTATGTTGTATGAACCCATTCCAATGGCATCATCTTTTAATTTTTCATGACGGATATCTCGTTCTGTCATCACAAAATCACCTACCATCCTCCTTGCTTCTCTTATGTATAGCTGGTACGGCCAATAATCATTGTCAATAAATTCATCCCCTGCATAACCCCATTTCTTCGCATCAACTCTAAGTTCTGCCGGCACTGCTTCATCATTTGCCGCAAAATACAAGAGGCCTTGTATATACTCCCTGTGTTCTTTTTTAATTATTTCTCTCTGCTGATAATCAGCTTCAGGATACAGGTAGCTTCCTCCTATGTAATCTGTGGAAAAAGGTCCCGAATTATTTATGTCATACTTGTTGTTTGGCAGTGGACCGAAAAAAATTATATCTGAAAACTTAATGCTTCGACCTTCACTTTCCTTTAAGAAGTTAAGCCATGCTGCAATAAGCAGATATCTTTCCCTTCTGTAGTTTTCAGGCTTTGAAAATGGTATTTTGTTGTTTGGATTGTTTGTTAGACACAATCTGTAATTGTATGCCTGCACCAGATTATCACCGTTGCCTGAAGCTCCGGGAAGTCTGGTGGAAATCTCTTCATATAAAGTTCCATTCTTATCAAGAGCCTTTAAGTTGTAATAAAAGTTATTTCTCCCAAGAGGAGGCAACACCCCCGCAAAACTTTCCTGGTAAACATCATTGCTTTCCCTGCCCACTGTGTATGATACATTTGATTTTGCCATGAGATCACCTTCATAGGTGCTGTCGATGAAAACCTGTCCATAAAACAAAGAACCATCCAGCATTTCAATGCTCATTATTGAAGGGCCGTCCTTTTTTACACCGCTCTTTTCCTTTAATAGGCTGTTGAAATAAACATGAATATTTTCCTCTTGTAGCATTTTTTTGAATATCACTTCTGCAACATGGGGTTCGTAAAACCAGCTTACATTTTTCTTGTAATGCTTTCCTGCCAATTCAAAAAATTCTTTTGTCATTCCTCCTATTACTTTAATGTTTCCGTGGTCCGTGTAGCTTAATCCTCCGGAAACCATGCCTCCCAAGTGATTTGTCTGTTCTATTAAAGCAACGTCCTTTCCTTCCCTTGAAGCAGAAACGGCCGCCATTATTCCCGAAGCTGTTCCGCCGTAAACAACAACGTCATAAAATAAAGGAAACTTTACATAATCAACCTTCATGGGCTGCTGCCTGAGTTTAATGTTTGAAGACCTGTAATCTTCATTGTCAATTGTGAACCTTACCTGCTCCGTTCCGAAAAATCTTCCAAAAGTGTTTGTTATTCTCTGAAGAATCATTCCTTCATGCATGGCCTCCACATCCATATGGTTTAGAAATTCCTTGTTTAAATCAATGTGAAGCGTCCTGTCCATATCCATGTCTAGCTTGTTCAGGCGGCTTTTTTTTGAAAGCACCCTCACATCACCTAGAACAATATCCTGATAGACAGAAGTAAAAACTTCCTCTGTTATATCATTTGTCCTGAATTCTATATTTTCTGATACATTTCTTATTTTCATGTCTTTGAAATCAGGAAAATAAAGATTGATTTCTTCAGTTAAATTAAAGTTCCTGATAATTTCACTTAAGTAATACGTCTTGTGGTCTATTGCTTTATTGTCTTCCAAATCAGAGGAAACTTCATGTACTTCATCGGTAGTAACAACAGACTTCACAAGCCCCACACCCATGGCATAATAATCAACGGTCTTTTTATTTTCCCATACAGTTGTAACCTCTACTGCACTGTACATTTCAATTGGAGTGGAAACCATTGTGTTTGTTGAAGTAATTGTCCGGACGCCTCCTCCCTTTACAGACCAATGTCTCCCTTCTTCAACGGGACCCATCATGAGAATTTCTCCATTGTTTGAATAGTTCATCAGATTTTTTCTGAAATAATTTTCTTCCTGTGAAACTGTCAACATTGCCTTATTGTCTGTAACCTGAATTACGGAAATATTGACTTCATCGGCATATTTTGTCCTTAACTGCATCATGTCTTCACTTGTATAATCTACAGTCATTTCAAAAATTTCATCATTTTCTGCCGTAATGTAAGTGTATTTTGTATCCGTCAAAACAGGAAAATAATCAATGACCATCCCAATATGAGGCCGTGGTTCCTCATCATCAGGCTCCGTGATCTCTCCCGGCTCATCTATTGGTTCTTTCAGATAAATTTCATATATGGAATATAAAAGAAAAGCAAATGCTATAATAAATACAATGTAAATTGGACCCTAAGTCAAGGACA
>DIWF01000039.1 GCA_002422545.1 Firmicutes bacterium UBA6113
TTATGCTGTTTTATTGTCTAAGTTCGTCGCTGTCAGTTGAGGCAGCTTTAATAGTTTATCACTTTTGCTTTAACTTGTCAAGAACTTTTTATTTCTTTTTAATTTCTTTTTTCTTGACTCACCGCCTCTTGCAGAGACAGCTTTGATAGTTTACCACATCAGCTTTTCTTTGTCAAGAAATTTTTTCTTCTTTCCTAAACTATCTTTTTTATTTGTTTATTCTGTCAAGTTCGACAGCTTTGTTAGTTTACCACAACACAGTGATAAAGTCAACTGGTTTTTCATTTGTTTTTCAATTAATTTTTGCCTAAACAGCTTCGAAAGCTGAAGTGCTTTTATATTGTAGCTCACTTATTTATCTTTGTCAATCCCCTTTTCATTCTTTGCTTGAACTTTTTTATTTGAGTTTTTTTATTGGAGTTATATCCATTCAAATACAAACAAAAAGAACGATGATTATAAAATACCCCAAATGCTAGTTTATTATGCCTAGCATTTGGGGTACACTTTAATTAACCTCTTTAGTCATATCTGTAATTCTATTGCTGTGATTTTTCAATTTCTGATTTGATGGCTAGGGCTACCTGGTCGTTTGGATTGATTTTAAGAGCAGTCTGAATGTCTTCTAATGCTCTGTCAATCTGGTTGTTGTAAAACAAAGCTACTGCACGGTTACAGAAAACTTCACAGTTGCCTGGATCAATGCTTAAAAGAGTAGAGAAAAGCTCTTCAGCTTCAACGTATTTTTTTCTGCATATTTTGCACAGACCAAGCTCATTCATGGCTTCTTTTTGGGAGCCGTCGATTTTCAATACATTTTCAAAGTATGTTTCAGCTATTTCATAATCTCCTAATGATCTATATGCAAGCCCGATAAAGAAAAGCAGGTTCCACCATCCGCTGAAGTCTTTAACCAGTGGAAGCAGAAACTCAAGTGCTTCTTCCTGTCTTTCTTTCAACACAAGATTGTAACCTCTTTCATAATCAACATATGGCTTTAGAGAAATAAGCTCATTTCTTATTTCATCTATTCTTAATGGATCATCATCAATTTCCTGATGTTTTTCCCATGTAAGGTCAGCCTTAATATATTGCTGCATCCTTTTGTAGTAGTAGCCTAACTTGTAGTAGGCAAGAGCAAACTTGTCGTCATAATCCAGAGCTTTTTCAAAATACTTGTGGGCTTCTTCAAAAAAGTACTGACTTATTGTGTCCTTGCCTTTTTCATTGAGTTGAACTCCCATTTTTTCAAGGGCAGAAGCATACACAAAGCAGCTTTTTTCATTTTCGTCAATGTTGACCAAAGCCTTTCCATATATGACGCTGTCCTTAATTTCATTACCATCAAACTTGTTAATGCAGTATATTATGTATGGCTTGATGTCAAAGTTAAGCTCCTTGAGCATTTCATTGTAATCTTTCAAATATTCAAATGAAGGATCCGTCCCTTGAATGTATATTATGCCGTCTATTATGTTGTTAAGTGTAATGCCGTCTCTTTCATTTTGCTTCTTAATATCTTCCATGAGCTTTTCGACCCTTACAGGTACCGGCAGTTCCTTTTCTGTTTTGTATGTCTTGTCCTTGAAGCTTATGGAAGCTCCTTTACGCAAATCTATGAATGATATGTCGTTTCTTTTTTTATCAAAGTTTTCTTTAAAGTATTTATCTTTTTTGTTCATAATCTATCTCCTTTATTGCATGGTTTATTACATGAGTTAAGCATCTGTTGAATATATTGTCCTTGTCATAGTAAATGAACAAGGTTGCATTTTTTCTTATTTCCACAATTCTGAAATCATTGACTATTTTTTCTTCTTTTTTTGCATGAGCAAAGTACGTGTTTCTAAAATCCGTATCATTTGCAAGGTATCTTTTAATCAACCTGTATTTTTCCTCTGATTCTCTTTGCAGATAATCAGGAAGATCTTCATGCTGATTATTGAACACATAGTCATATTTCATGCAGTCAATAAATTCATCGCTAATCCCATCCAAGCATTGTACATAATCATATAGTATTTTGTAAAGCTTTTTTCTGCTATGGGATACTTTATACAAATCATTCTTTTTCCAGAATGAGCTGAATGACTCATAAAATTCAAAGGCTGATGAAGAAAAATAATGATTAAGTATGTACTCAAGGGTTTTTTCAAAGTACTTTTCATTGTAATATTTGTCAACCAGTTCTTCTATGTCTTTAAGTTTGAATATTTCTTCCGCTGATATATATTTTGTGCGGATGACTTCGTATGGAGCTGTTTTTCTGTATCTTATTTCATGCTTTTGTTTGTCAGCGTATATTTTTGTTCCCTTAAGCACCTTCAGGAATCCAAGCTGTATTTTTTCGGAGTGAAGCTTATGAAGACCATCAAAAGACTTTTTGAACGTTTTGTAATCTTCATATGGAAGCCCTGCTATCAAGTCAAGGTGAAGGTGGACGTTATTTTTGTCTTCTATGAATCTTACAATATCAAAGAGTTTTTCAATGTCCATGCGTCTGTTGATTTCTTTCAATGTTTCATCATTCAATGACTGAACGCCTATTTCAAACTGAAACATGTTAACAGGAAGGGTTCCGACAAATTCAAGGAATTCATTATTTATTATGTCTGCGGTTATCTCAAAGTGAATTGTCATGTTGTTCTGGTTGTTCGCTATTATGAAGCTCATTATTTCCATGGATCTTTTGTAGTCTGCATTGAATGTTCTGTCCACAAACTTGATTTGTCTTGCATTTGTTTTTAAAAGCATGGACAAATCTCTTTTAACCCTTTCCATGGAAAATGTCCTCATTCTCTTATCAATAGAAGACATGCAGAAGCTGCAGCAAAAAGGACATCCCCTAGAAGATTCGTAATATATGATTTTGTCCTCAAAATTATCATCTTCCTCGTAAGGGTAGCTCAGTTCATCTAGATTTAAAATTAGATTTCTTTCTTCATTAATAGAAATGCTTTCTTCTTTTCTGCAGGCCATGCCATTTATAGATGAATAATCTGGATTTTCACTATGATATTGTTTAAGGAATTCCCTGAAGGTTATTTCTCCTTCTCCAAACACAACATAATCAACGTATGTTTCTTCTTCCATGAGCTTTTTAACTTCAAAGGACACTTCAGGTCCACCCCACAATATGTCCACGGAGTTTTTTGCTTCTTTGATTATATAGGAAATTTCCTTTATGTATTCAATGTTCCATATGTAGCACGAAAAGCATATCAAATCCGCCTTGGCAGAAAGTATCTCACCAATTATGTATTCCTGCTTCTGGTTTATTGTAAATTCCTTTATTTCTATGTTAAAATCATCATTCCTGCAGAATTTTATAAGATATCTTACAGCAAGATTTGCGTGGATAAATTTTGAATCCAGTGTTACAAGCAAAATTTTCATATATTCACCTTCATGAGTCCTGTCTTGTTTCTTAGTATTATTTCTTTTTCGGTCCTTCTAACTATTTTGCACTTTCCAAGAAGAGGGTGGCTGAATGAAGAATATTTTAAAAATTCCTTCAGTTCAGGAATTTTTCCATCCACAATCTTAAGTTTTTCGGGATTTATGGTTCCTTTTCGAAGTTTCAGCAGGTATGCTGAATAGTTTGAAAGTATCTCATCATTATATTCCTTCTCTTCAGGGGATACATTGTTTATTATGTGCTGTAGGGTTTTTGATTTTAAAATGCATTCCTCTGAATAAGGCTGTGTTCTAGTTATAGTTTTAATTCTTTCTTTTTCAAAATCAATTATGTTCATTTTATCAAGATGGATATTGTGCTTTTCAGCAAACTCCTTTATTGAAAACTTAATGATCCTTTCTTTTGCATTTAGATTCATGTTTTCAACATCTATATTTTCATCGCTTAAATAATCATACACTGCAGATGATATAAGGATTGAATCAATAATTGTGCTTTTGTTAAGAGAATAAAAAGAAGTCATCTTCATTACTTCTTCCATGAGGTTTTCCCATACAATGTTTGCAATTGCAATGGGCATGATTTTATATTCAATCATTCTGTCCTCGCCATCATATAAACTAGTTTTATTAAAATAATTTTCAATGCAATCATCATGTCCATTTATATAAAGTTTGAAAAGATCTATTTCCTTTAAGTATCTGTCCTCATCCAGAAAACATCCAATGTTGTCCTCGTAAGGCATAAGGGATTTAACTGAAATTAAAAACAGCTGAAATCTAATGTCTGGTAATCTATCCCATGTATTTTCTTCATAGCAGCTGTAAAGTAGATTTTGTATTTTCGAAAGCATATGTGCTCCTTAAAAAATAGAATCGCGTATTGACGCGACTCTATTATACAATTAATTATTAAATTTATCAAACTCTTCTTTGTACTCTCCTGCAAATTGCAAAACTTTTAAGGAATATTCACTTTCACCTGGATTTTTAGTATGACTTCTTTTTTCTATGTAATCATCAAGACCCTGCTGTCCCCTGTTATATGCAGTGAGAGCCATGTCAAAATCACCGTCGTAAATGTTGTTTAAGTACACCAGCTGGGTTATTGTAAGCTTTAGATTGAATTTCGTATCAAAAAGCTTGTCAGAATGGTAGACGTACCCAAGATTTTCTGCAACCGGTTTTGCGGTGTTTTCCATGAGCTGTCCAAGCCCACGTTCTCCTGATGTTCCCAAGGCTGAAGGATTGAAATTGCTTTCTCTTCTCAGCACCCCAAGCAGCAAAAATACATCAAGCTTTTCATTTTTGCATTCTTTTACCATGTATTCACAGTCGCTAAGATCCAGTCCTGTCAATTCAGTAGTATATTGAATCAATTTTTTTTCATTAATGTAAGAATCCCTCAGATCAAATATAAAAGTTTCAAGTTTTTCTGGACTTGAGCTCTTGCCGTAATACTTGGACAAATCTTCAGCGCTTGCAGTCATGCTCATGTTAATCATCATAAAATAAGACAGAACACACGTTGCAAATAGTATTGTCATGTACTTTTCACGTTTCATTTCATCACCCTTTTATGTTTGTTGTCTAATTATATTTTACAACTGATTTTGCAGTCAACGGTGAATAATGATATGTATTGTTGAAATTTGATTGTTTTTAGCATATATGCGCGACAATGTACACATTTTAGAGATATGATGTCTATAGTTTCAATAGAAAAGAGGACTCGAGCGAGCCCTCCTTACAAATTTAAAGCTATTGCTACATTTTTTCTGGTGTTTCCATTCCAAGCAGTTCCATTCCTTTTTTAAGAACTGTGTTAACTGTCTTTGTAAGAAGCAGTCTTGCTTTTTTAACTTCTTCATCTTCAACCAGTATAGGGCACTCGTGATAGAATCGGTTAAATTCCTGAGCAAGGCTTACTATGTATCTTGTGATAAAGAAAGGTTCGTATTTGTCATGTGAACCAAGTACCGCCGCCTTAAATCCTTCAAGCTTTCTAATGACGTTGAATGATTCTTTGTCAGTAAGAACGGAATAATCAACATTGTCATCAATATCTGTACCTGCTTTTCTAAGCAAACTGCAAGTTCTTGCATATGTGTACTGAACATATGGTCCTGTCTCACCTTCAAAGCTTAAAGTCTTATCCCATGAGAACATGTAGTCCTTAATGCGGTTATTGAACAACTCCTGGAATATTACAGCACCTATTCCAACTTGCTTAGCAACTGTTTCCTTGTCTTCAAGGTTTGGATTTCTTTCGTTTATTATTTCAGTTGTTTTTTCGATTGCCTTTTTCAAAACATCTTCCAGGAACACAACTCTTCCCTTACGTGTTGCAAGTGCTCCGTCTTCAAGGCTCACAGTTCCGAACATTATGTGAACACAGTCGTAAGCCCAATCATATCCCATCAAATCTATGATTTTTCTCCACTGGTCAAAGTGAAGCTTTTGAGGTGCTCCAACAACATATATATTTTTATAGAAATCGTAAGTTCTTTTTCTGTAAGTTGCAGCTGCAATGTCTCTTGTTACATAAAGAGTTGAACCGTCGCTTTTTTGAATTACGGCATCTGTCAGTCCATATTCAGAAAGCTCAACTATTTTTGCTCCTTCTGAATCTTTAAGGAGGCATTTGTCTTCAAGTTCATCTAAAATTGCAGGCATTTTGTCTGAATAAAAACTTTCTCCTGCATATGAATCAAATTTTATTCCGAACATGTCATATACTCGGTTGAATTCCTTTAAGCTCACTTCCCTGAACCATTCCCATAGTTTGTGAGCTTCCTGGTTGCCGTTTTCAAGTTCCTTGAACCAGTATCTTGCTTCATCCTTGTATCCCGGGTGAGTTTCTATTTCCTGGTTGTATCTTACATACAGCTTCAACAGCTCAGGAATTGGATCTTTTTCTATTGCTTCAACTATTTCAGGAGTTTCCCATTTCTTGTAAGCTGAAATCAGCATTCCAAACTGAGTGCCGTAATCTCCCAGGTGGTTGATTGCAACTGTGTTGTAGCCCATGTACTTGTATATTTTATTTATGGAGTTTCCTATGAGAGTAGAACGGATGTGTCCAATATGAAATGGCTTTGCAATGTTGGGAGATGAAAACTCAACAATGACTATCTTACCCTGTCCTACATCTGTGCTTCCGAAATTTTCTCTTTCTATGTATGCTTGTTTTAATATTCTTTCTGCAAAATGTGTTTTGTCAACAAAAAAGTTTACATATGGACCGTTGCATTCGATTTTTTCAAATAAATCAACACTGCCAATCTTTTCCGCAATTTCTGTTGCTACAACTGCAGGAGACTTTCTGTACTTCTTTGCAAATTTAAAGCATGGAACCGCATAATCTCCCATATCCTGGCTGGGTGGTATCTCTATCAACTGAAGAGCATCATCCATAGACAAATCTGATTCTACGGCAGTGAATATCTCTGCTACTTTTTCTTTAAAATCCATCTCTTTCCTCCGAGTATTCCCTTTTATTAGTTTGTTAGTAATAATATCACAGCTGTTTTTCAATGTCAATGCAACAATTGATAAATCAACTGCTGCATCATATACAGGTTATTCATTTGATATTATTTGTTACTATTAATTGTCCTACAAATCCAGTTCTGTTTCTCCGTCTCCTTGTGTTATATGCCACTTTTCATGTCCCATGAGTTCCTCAAGAGTAACCTTATCAGACAGCACGTTGGCAATCATCATGTTGTTTTTTGGCGGCTTTCTGGTGATCATGAAACCGTTGTTTAAAAGCACTTCTTTGTACTTTCCGTAAAGTCCTGTTCCTATTACAGCATATTCAAGACCATTGTCGTAACAGTATTTTGCAACTCCGTTTGCCAGAGCCTTTATATATCTTTCATTTGTAGGGTCTGTGAAAAACTCAACAGCAGAAGTCATTTTTGAGCCATTTGCAACAGAATTGTGGAGTATTGAAAACCCAATTATTTCATTGTTAAGCCTTGCAAGTATTGTAACGTAATTTACATCAGGTCTTATGTTGTACCTGTAGTTGCAGTATTTGAAGTCGCGCACCAGCATAACGCTGTACTTTCCCTTGTATTTGTCCCAACATTTCTGAATTTCTTCAGGAACCCTGTCAAGAATTTCAAATTTGATTTCTTTGTCCATCTGCCCCTTGAGCTTGTTTTTCATGTATACTGAATAAACTGAATTTCCCAGTGACGCAAGAAAGTTTACCTTTATTCTTCTTTTAAGGATATTGTTTATGAGTATGGGTCTCACATATACTTCCTTTTCAAACAATGTTGGCCAGCCGAACCTTTGATATGCAGGATATGACTGATCGTTGGCAAGTCCGATTACTACATCAACACCGTCCTGACGGCCTCTTTCACATGAATTCTGAGTCATTGTCCTGAATATTCCCTGCTTCTTGTAATCAGGATGAGTCATGGACTTAACCGAATGAGCAGTCAGGAGTACCTTGCCGTTAACATAAAGCTCGTTAGGCAAAAGTCCGTCACAGCCAATTACCTTGTCACCTTCCTTAAGCAAGTACATCATGTTGCCTGATTTATTGTATGGGTTATTATCAAAAAGCCACTGATACATTTCTTTTTTGCTGTTTGTTCCTTCTCCGAAGGAAATCACCGAAAGTTCTTCAAAGGCTTCAAAATCTTTATTCATGTCCAATCTTACTATTTCTCTTTCCATATGACCTCCAAGTTTTATATTGTATGCTTTTTTGTATTTAATTATAATGTTTTGAATATAAAAATGCAATTAATTTAATTTTTTACATATATTACAGTGCTGCAACATTGACATGAAGGATTATATTATATATAATTAAATAAACATTAAAGAAAGGTAACGATGAAATGATTAGATAATTTATTTATTCGATTTGTATGAAAGTTAAGCAGGCCATCTGGCTTTGTTTTAATGCAATACTTGAGAGTAAATTAATTTCTGATATTTCATGATTCTGTAATGTTTTTTTGTGTTTTATTTTAAATTAATTTTCTCTCGTACAGGAGGGATTATGTCTATAATAAGTGTAAATAATTTGACTTTCAGCTATGAAACAAATTATGAAAATATTTTTGAAAACATGTCTTTTGACATTGACACTGACTGGAAGCTTGGCTTCACAGGAAGAAACGGCAGGGGAAAAACTACTTTTTTGAATCTTTTGATGGGAAAGTACAATTACTCAGGAAGCATAAACACATCAACGAAATTTGATTACTTTCCTTTCGAAATAAACGGCAATAACAGCACTTTGGAAACTGCCAGAAACATCATAGCTCCTTTCACACAGTGGGAAAAAGAAATGGAAAAGCTCATTGCAACAAATACGGACAGTGACTTGGAACGATACGGAGATATCCTTGATGCATACTCAGAAAACGACGGATACATCATTAACGAAATGATTGAAAAGGAATTAAGCATGCTTGATGTTGACAGAGATGTTCTTTCAAGGTCTTTTTCAACATTGAGCAGCGGTGAAAAGGCAAAGGTAATGCTTGCTTCACTGTTTCTTAAGAAAAATAATTTTCTTTTGATCGATGAACCTACAAACCACCTGGACCTTGAGGGAAGGAACAAAGTTTCTGAGTATCTTAAAAACAAAAAAGGATTCATACTTGTATCCCACGACAGGCATTTTCTTGACAGCGTTGTTGATCACATTCTATCCATAAATAAAGCAGGCATAGACATTCAAAAAGGTAACTTTTCAACCTGGCAGGCAAATAAAGAAGCAAGAGATAATTTTGAAATAAGCGAAAACGAAAAGCTTGAAAAAGAAATTAAAAACCTTGAAGAATCATCAAGGCGCGCTGCGGGCTGGAGCGACAAGACGGAAAAGTCAAAGTTCGGAGAACCTGTGCCAGACAGAGGCTTTATAGGGCACAAGGCTGCCAAAATTATGAAGAGAGCTAAATCTATTGAGCACAGGAAAGAAAAATCCATTGAAAATAAGAAGCTCCTTCTTAAAAACATTGAAAGAAGCGATGAATTAAAAATCATGCCGCTTAAATACCGAAAAAACACCCTCATAAATGTTGAAGGATTGTCCTTAAGTTATGAGGACAGAGAAATATTTGACAACATAAGCTTTCAGGCAGAACAAGGAGACAGAATTGCACTTCGTGGAAAAAACGGCAGCGGAAAATCTAGCATATTGAAAATCCTAACAGGAGAAAACAACAATTATTCAGGAACGGTAACTATGGGAAGCGGACTTGTAGTTTCATACGTTCCTCAGGACACAGGATTTCTCCAAGGTTCTTTAAAAAATTACTGCAGGGATGAAGATATTGACGAAAGCATATTCAGAATGCTTCTTGACAAGCTTGATACCGGAAATGAAATATTCGAAAAAAATCTGGAACAGTTAAGCGGAGGACAAAAGAAAAAAGTTCTCATTGCAAAAAGCCTTTCTCAAAAAGCTCACATTTATATATGGGATGAACCACTGAATTTTATTGATGTGCTATCCAGAATGCAAATTGAGGAGCTCATTTTGAAGTACTGGCCTACAATGATTTTTGTGGAACATGATTTCATGTTCAATGAGAATGTTGCAAACAAGATTGTTAATTTAAGTTAAAAACGGCCCCAAGGGGCCATTTTTTTAATTTTATCGTGCGTTGTACTATGTTCTCTCATTATCTGAACGTAACTATTGTTACGCCGTCTCCGCCTTCGTTGAAGGAACCAAGCCTTGATTCTTTAACATGCTTGTGCTTTTTCAAAAATTGTGTTACGCCGTCTCTCAAGATACCCATTCCCTTGCCGTGAATAACCTGAATTTCGTTAAGATTTGACATGAACGCGTCATCCAGGTACTTGTCAAGCTCCAAAAGCGCCTCGTCAAGGTTAAGCCCCCTTAGGTCTATTACAGGACTTATGGATGATGTCTTTAACTTTACCATCCTTGATGTGTTGTTTTTTTGCTTTACTTCCTCATCTGATTTAATTTTAATCAAATCGGATTTCTTAACTTTCATCTTAATGAGGCCTATCTGCACCATTACATTTTGCTGATTGTCAGCATCAGATATGACAAATCCCTTTTGATTGAGACTTCTCACTGTTACAGCATCACCATTTGATATGGGAGTATCCGTGTCATATGTGTCTTCCTGGAAAATCTGTTCAGTGTACTGGTTTTCATCCAGTTCCTTGGATTTGTCGTTTAGTGTCTGCCTCAGTTCATTTACCCTTCGGCTTTTGTCCTTATCCATTTCAATGTTTAATTTTTTGAGCTCCTTGATGATTTCAGCTGCTTCTCTCTTGGCATTTTCAACTATTTTTCTTGCCTCATAATTTGCCTCATCAACAAGCTTTTCGCTTTTTTCAAGTGATTTTCTTTCCTTGGCCAGAAAGTCCGAGTGCTTTTTCCTGCTTTGTTCATCCAGCCTTTCAATTTCACGCCTTTTTTCTTCAATATATACCCTGTTGTCTTCTATTTGCTTCAATGCATCTTCAAATTCAACCTTTTCAGTTTCAATGTTCTTCTTTGCCTTGTCTATTATGTCCTGGCCAAGGCCAAGTTTTCTGGATATTTCAAATGCATTAGATTTTCCCGGAACTCCTATTAACAACTTGTAAGTTGGACTTAATGTTTCAACATTGAATTCAACGCTTCCGTTTATGACTCCTTCTGTGTTGAGGGCATATAGTTTAAGCTCACTGTAGTGAGTTGTGGCAGCTGTTATGATATTTCTTTCGTGAAGAGTATCAAGAATTGATATTGCAAGAGCAGCACCTTCTGTAGGATCTGTTCCGGCTCCAAGCTCGTCAAACAAAACAAAAGATTTTTCATCCACTTCCTTCATGATTTTCACTATGTTTGTCATGTGGGAAGAAAAAGTGCTCAGACTCTGTTCAATGCTCTGCTCATCACCTATGTCAGCATAGACGGCGCTGAAAACCGATATTTCAGTTCCGTATTCCGCCGGAATATGAAGTCCTGCCATTCCCATGAGAGAAAATAACCCCAGTGTCTTAAGTGATACTGTCTTTCCTCCTGTGTTAGGACCTGTGATAATAAGAGTCCTGAACTTTTCTCCCAGCCATGCATCAATTGGAACGACAACTTTTGGGTCAATGAGAGGGTGTCTTCCTTTTTTGATTCTTATATAGCCTCTGTCATTTACCATGGGCTCAACAGCATTTATGCTTATGGCATACTTTCCCTTCGCAAATATAAAATCAAGCTCTGTGAGAATTTCCTGGTTAATGAGCATTTGTTCGCTTATTTCGCCTATTAGTCCGCTCAGTTCAAGAAGTATTCTTTCAACTTCTTTTTTTTCTTCAATTTTAAGGTTGGAAATATCATTTGTCATTTCCACCACTGCAATTGGCTCTATAAAAAGAGTGGAGCCGGTTGATGACTGGTCATGGATTATTCCTCTCACCATGGATCTGTATTCCTTGCGAACAGGAATTACATACCTGTCATTTCTAATTGTCACTATGTTTTCCTGCAGATATTTCTGCATGGAGGATGAATTCACTATTGAATTTATTTTATTTTTTATGGCGTTGTTTTTTATCTGTATTTCTCTTCTTATTCTTTTTAGCTCAGGGCTTGCATCATCTGCAATTTCCTCTTCGCTTATAACCACGTGGTATATTTTGTCCTCTGTGTCCTTGTCTGTGTAAATACCACTGCACAGTTCTTCAAGGAGTGAATAGTTTCTTTCTTCCTTGTTGTTGAGGAGCACATAATTTTTCAAAAGTCTTGCAGCCCTCAATGTATCCGCGCAGTTTAGAAGCCCTCTGAGGGATATGATTCCTCCCACGGCTCCCCTTCTTGCATATTCCTTTATATCTGATATTCCTCCCAAGGGAGGATTTCCTTTTTCCATAATTATTGAAAGAGCCTGTGCAGTCTGATTTTGTTTAAATTTAACTGCCCCAACATCAGATGAAACATCGAGTTTTAAAACCTCTTTTTTTCCATTGGCTGTTTCCGCATAATTTGCAAGCTTTTCAATAATCTTATCAAATTCCAATACTGATTTAGATTTTTGTTTCATTTTCAATCCCTTCTCTTTCTTAATTAAAAATTAAGAGTTAAGAATTATGGAAGGAATTTTGGTACCCAAAATTCCAACAATTAATTTTTAATTCTTAATTATTCATTATTAATTTTTAGAGGATGTTTTTTAAGTAGTGGCCTCTGGTGAAGCCATTTTCCTGAAGCACGTTTGATGTTTGAACACCGTTTATCTCACAGTACATTGCATCAATGATTTCTTCGGGATCTTCAAGATATTTTGTGTCCACAAAGAAAAATTCGATTCCTGTACGTTCAAAGTCATAAACCTTTCCTATGAGCGTCAATGGAACGCTGTTGTATATGTGCGTGAGTCTGTTTTCTCTTTCGATGTTGAAGTATACACCCTTTCTGTCCTTCAGCATGATTTTTTCCCTGTACTCACACTTACTGCAGTCCTGAAGGTTTTTGCAGTTTTTAACCATGGACATTGGGCAGTTTTTCATAATCATGAGCTGCGCATATGCATGGGATACTATTTCAGTCCCGAGCGTTGAATTCCTGGTGATGCTTTCCATGTCCTTTATGTTTGCTTCAATGGAAAATGTAATGCTTTCTGCTCCTTTATCCTTCAAAAGTTCAGCCGAAAATGAATTTATGATGTTGAAGAACGGTCCGCAGTGTATTTTTAGCTTTGTGTTTTCCTTAAAGAAATAAAAACTTCCAGGATTATTAACACATACACCTTCAAAAATTTCCTCATAAAGCTTCATATTTTTGTCAAACAGAGCATATTCGGATTTTGACACAATGTTTGGTATCCAAAGGTATTTTTCTTCAGTATCTATCATTTTTGCCATTCCCATGTCAAGATTGTAAGGAACATAAACTCTTTTTACCTTCATTTTGTCTATGAATTCTATTTCATTGTTGTGATTTATTTTAAGACTTATTTTTGCTTTTGTCTCATTTTTGTGCTTCTCGAAGTCAAACACCTTGCTAAGTGGTATGTTTCCTGCTTCTTTTCTTGAATAAACAACGGCTCCCTTTTCATAAAGAAGTTCCGTAGCTTCTCTTCTCAGCTGATTCAATGTGCTTTTTCTTAAGAACACATTTTCGTCACTGTCAATGTCAAGCTTTTCTAACTCATATATTGTACTTCCCAGTTTTCCCAACTGTTCTTTTATTATTTCTTCCGTGGCAGGATTTTTAATGCTTGTTTCGCAAACTTCGCTGCTTTTCACAACAACTTCATTTTCCCCGTCTGTTGCCATAAGAACAGCCTGCTCTCCAACCTTAAGTGAAATAGCAAATTTCACTTTTTTCCTTCTGAATGCTGAAAATTCATGGGCAATGTCCTTGGTTTCTTCCTCAATATTTTCAATATCATCACCTTTAACGCCGGAACTTGTTCTTGCAAACATCTCATCGTCCTTTGATGGTTTTAAATATCCGTTTGTATATCCTCTTGAAAATGTTGATATTGCTCTTTTCTTAAGTTCACTGATGTCTGTTTTTTTTCCTGTTAAGTGATTGTCTATAATCTCTCTGTAATATTCCACAACTGCAGAAGTGTATTCAGGTCCTTTCATGCGCCCTTCAATTTTAAATGTCTTAATGCCAGCATCAATTAGCTCTCCTATTGACTCGCCTGCATTAAAATCCTTCATGCTAAGTACAGGAATAGTTCCGAAGTCATCAATTTCTTCTCCCTTTTCCTTGTCATAAAAGCTGTAATTAAGCCTGCAAGGCTGTGCGCATTTTCCTCTATTGCCGCTTCTGCCTCCCAGAAAGCTTGACATGTAGCATTGTCCTGAATAACAGGCGCAAAGTGCTCCATGAATGAAAATTTCAAGGTCTGCATTTGTGTTTTCCAGAGTTTCCTTAAGCTGGCTAATGGACAGTTCTCTTGCCATTATTACTTTGTTGATATTAAAGTCCTCAAAAAACTTCACTCCATATTCATCGTAAATGGCTGCTTGTGTGCTCATGTTCACGCTTAAATCCGGGAGGAATTTCTTAATCAAGTACAATAATCCCAGATCCTGTACTATTACAGCATCGGCATCAGCATCATGCAGAAAAGCTGCATAGTTTAATGCATCTATCATTTCCGAATCTTTGAGTACTATGTTCAAAGTTACATATACTTTCACACCCTTGTTGTGGGCGTAACGGATTATATGCTTCATTTCCTCATTGTCAAAATTTTGTGAGTTTTGTCTTGCGTTGAATAACTTTCCCCCAAGATACACTGAATCTGCTCCGCTGTTAACTGCGGCATAAAATGATTCCATGCTTCCTGCAGGTGCTAAAAGTTCAATTTGTTTTTTCATTTTTTCTCCTGTTTTTTAAAAAGGAACGCTTCTGCGTTCCCCTGGTTAATTAGACGTTTCATCCTCTAAAAG
Source organism: Firmicutes bacterium UBA6113 (assembly GCA_002422545.1). Lineage (GTDB taxonomy): Bacteria > Bacillota > Clostridia > Tissierellales > Sedimentibacteraceae > Sedimentibacter. The sequence continues at coordinate 14,827 of DIWF01000039.1, forward strand.
TTCCAATAATTCCCTGTTGTCTTTCTTAAGCTTACTGATTTCAAGCTGATTCTGAAAATTTTCTGTTTCCTTGCGGTTTAACCTGTCCTGCAGCTCATTGATGCTGTTTATGAGGTTTTCCTTGTCATTATTAGTCATCAGCAGCTCTTCAAGATATCTTTCCTTTTCGTCGTTGATGTTTTCATATTTTTTCTTAAGCTCTTCTGTGCTATTTTTAAGTTCAAGAATTGACTTATCCTTGTTGCTTATAACTTCATCCTTTTCATTCAGCTTGTTTTGCAGCAGCGTGATTTTATTGTTCAATGTATCAATGTCATTTTGCTTGGATTCTATGATCATGTTCATTTTTTGCTGGTCATCGCTGAAATTGTAAATTTTCTGAGATTTGTCCTCAATGCTTCCTTTAAGTTCCCTGATGTTTTTTTCAAGCTGAACAACGTACTGTTCCCTTTCGTTCAGCTTCAGCTGAAGTTTTGAAATTCTTCCGTTTAAGCTGCTCTTGGTGTTGTTCATGAAATTTATTTCTTTTGTAAAGTTTTCTCTTTCATTTTTAAGCTCTTCGCAAACCTCATTGAGTTCTTCATTTTTGATTTTAAGCTCATTGATCAGCATTTCGCTTTTTACAAGCTGCTGTTCCTGGTCGGAAAGTTTTTCCTGTAGTTTTGAAATCTGTGAATTCAGATATTCTCTGTCATTGTCCCTTGCAAGAAGTTTTTCCCTGTATCTTTCCTTTTCAAGTACTGCTTCCGAAGATTTTACAAATGCTTCGTCCTTTTCCTGCTGAGCCTTGATTTTTTCTTCCTTCAAAAGCTGTATTTCATCTTTGATTTCTTTTCTGTAGTCGCTTGCTTCCTTTGTAAGTTTAATATATTTATCCACAATCACAAATGAAGACAAAATCATCTTATCTATTTCGTTAAAGCGTTTGTTTGCATTTGCTATTGAATTTATCTGGTCATTCAGGACTGTTTCTATATTTTTCACATATTCGGGACTTTCATCAGTTTTAACGTTGTATTTTTTATCACCTATTACAATTTCTATTTTATTCATATAATCAAATCCCCTTTATATTATTTTCTTTTGATTCTGAATAATAACGGAATGACTAACATTTATTTAAAATTTCCGAACTTTCTTCAATTATATACTAATATTAATGTAAAACACTTAAAATTTCAATAGCAAATAATACTTTTTGGTTATTTTTTAATTTTTTCGGCAAAATGTAAACTTTTCCGTGATTGACTTTCATTTTTGCGTGTATATATATATTATTGATATTTCGGAGGTGAATATGATTTACAAAGATATTTTTAAAGTACAAAAAAACATGCGGGCTGTTCTTTTGTCCCTTGTGCCTATAATGTTATTTTCAGTCTATGTGTATGGACTAAGAGTTCTTGTTTTATTGGTACTTGTGACAGCAATAGGAACAACTTCAGAGTATATGTGGGAAAAACACTATGGCAGCAAAGCATCTGAAGCCGTCTTTGTCACATGCATTCTTTACACAATGACCCTGCCGCCATCCATTCCCATGTGGATTGCTGCTATAGGGATTCTTTTCGGACTTTTCTTTGGAAAACTATTTTTCGGAGGTTTTGGACGCAATATTTTCAATCCGGCACTTGTGGGTCGTGCTTTTATTTACGTCAATTTTCCTGAACCCATGACCATATCATGGAATGTGGCTTCTAGTTCTTTTCCCGGTGGATTTTCCACATATTTAACACAAGGTATTGATGCCGTATCAAATGCAACTCCAATGATCATGTTTAAAAATTCAGGAACTTTGGCCGATGTCAAATCTCTTGTCATAGGAACCATTCCGGGTGCAGTTGGAGAAACATGCAAAATTTTAATAATAATATCGGCTTTATACTTAATTTACAAAAAAACTGCATCCCATGAAATTATGCTTGGTTCCGTGGCAGGTTTTACTTTATTCTCAATTGTCATGAGATTTTCTGGTGTAAATGTAGCAAATCCACTTTATGGAATGATGATGGGAGGATTTCTGTTCGGAACAGTGTACATGGCAACAGATCCCATAAGCGCTGCAAAGACAAAGACAGGAAAATGGATTTACGGCATAATAATAGGCTCTGTAACAATTCTCATAAGAAGCATATCTCTTTTTAACGGCGGAATGATGTTTGCAATACTAATAGGAAACACCTTTGCCCCAATAATTGATTACTTTGTGAAAGAAGCCGGGAAAAAGAAAAAGGAGGCTGTGGCAAGATGAAAAAACAAAAATCATTTACTTATCCAATAATTTTCATGACTGTTGTGACAGCTTTCTTTGTATCCATTCTTTCAACATTCAGCCAAGCAACAAAAGACACAATTGCATTTAACAACGAAAGCGAGCTAAGATATAAAATTCTTTACATATTCGACATTCTTCCAGAAAGTAAGAATCCAAAAGATATAGAAAAAGTTTTTAATGAACGTGTTGAAGAAAGACTTGCAGGTAGAAAGAACATTTATGTGCTCATGGACGGGGAAAAAGAAGTTTCTTATGCAGTTCCTGTTGAAGGACCCGGTCTTTGGGGAACTATTTCAGGATATGTAGGACTTAACGAAGACTTTTCTACAATAACAGGCATTGATTTTGTTAAACAATCTGAAACACCAGGACTTGGAGGAAGAATTTCAGAAGAATCATACAAGGAACAGTTCAGAGGAATTGACATATCTAATTCTCAGGACGGCAAGTTTATAGTTTCTTCTCCCCAAAGCGGAAGCAACGTTGATGCCATAGCAGGAGCCACACAGACATCTTCGGCAGTGGAAAAACTCATCAACGAAGATTTGAACGATTTTTTTGACGAACTGGAGGTGAAACAATGAGCCTTAAGAAGGATGCAAAAAAAATCTTTAAAAAAGGAATTTTATATGACAATCCTATACTGGTTCAGGTAATAGGAATTTGCTCAGCCCTGGCAGTCACAAACAGAATGATGAACTCGCTCATCATGGGAATTGCACTTTCATTTGTAACAGCATTTTCTTCCATGACCGTATCGCTTTTAAAAAGCCGCACCCCCAGACACATTCGCATGATGGTACAAGTTCTCATAATTTCTGCCTATGTAATTATAGTCGACATATTCTTAAAGGCGTATATGCCTGACATGAGCAAAGCATTGGGCCCTTATGTGGGCTTAATTATAACAAACTGTATCATCATGGGAAGGGCTGAAGGTTTTGCTCAGTCAAATCCGCCGGTTTTATCGTTGCTTGACGGTCTGTCCTCAGGTTTCGGTTATACGCTGGTGCTTCTTTCAATTTCACTTGTAAGGGAAATACTTGGATTCGGCACTGTGTTCGGAGTAGATGTAATGCCTCAAAGCTTCACAAAATGGACTCTGATGGTCATGCCTCCCTCTGCATTTTTCATACTTGCCTTGATTATGTGGGCTGCATACAACTTAAGAATTAAAAAGGAAAAAGAAGGAGTTGAGAAAAAATGATTGATGTTCACCCATTTGTAATTTTTATAGCTTCAATTTTCACCAGCAACATGATATTTTCCAATTTTCTCGGAATGTGCTCCTTCATAGCTGTGTCAAAGGAAATTCCAACTGCGATGGGTCTTGGAGTTGCAGTTACCATGGTTCTTTCATTCACCACAGTATTGAACTATATTGTTTACTGGAACATACTTGTTCCTTTCGGGCTTGAATACCTGATGTACATAGTGTTCATCCTTGTCATTGCGGCATTTGTGCAGCTTTTGGAAATGGTCATGGAAAGATACTTATCAACCCTTTACTACGCCCTTGGAATATTTCTTCCTCTAATAACCGTAAACTGCGCTATACTTGGGGTATCTCTTTTCATGGTGGCAAGGCAGTATGATTTCCTTCAGACATTTATGTTTTCAGTTGGTTCGGGAATTGGATGGGCTCTTGCCATAACAGCAATGGCAGGAATAAGGTCAAAACTAAGTGAAAATTCCATACCCGAAGGCTTAAGAGGCGCACCTACAACACTTATTATAACCGGCATCATGGCCCTGGCATTCATAGGCTTCAGCGGCATGGTTCAAATTCAATAGGAGGCCACCATGAGCACAATATTAACCACTACATTGATAATCTCTGCAATTACCTCAATTCTTGCTGCAATACTAACTGCTGCAGACAGGACTGTTGGAAATTACGGAGAAGTAAAACTCACCATAAACAATGAAAAAACTTACAATGTGGAAGGAGGAACAACACTTCTTTCAACTCTGAGAAACGAAAAAGTATTCATACCATCGGCCTGCGGAGGCAAGGGGTCCTGTGGATACTGCAAAGTTGAGGTAACAGAGGGAGGAGGACCTGTACTTGCAACGGAACTTCCACTGCTCACAAAGGAAGAGCTTGTAAAAAACATGCGTCTTTCATGTCAATGTAAATTGAAACAAGACATAAAAATTGAAATACCCGAGGAACTTTTCAACGTGAAGGAATATGCTTCAACAGTTGTAAAAATGGAAAAGGTAACTCCAACAATCAAATATCTTCGCTTTGATCTGGGAGAAGAAGAAATAAATTTCAGGCCTGGGCAGTATGTTCAGCTTAAGGCGCCTGCATATGAAGGAAACGACGAAGAGGTTTACAGGGCATATTCTGTTGCTTCAAGCGTCAACGATAAACATGCAATAGAGCTTCTGATAGGATACACCGGAGGCATTGCAACAACATATGTGCATCAGCACCTGAATGTTGGAGACAATGTACACATAAACGGACCTTATGGAGATTTCTACTACCACGAGGATGACAACGGCCCCATAATTCTGGCCGGAGCCGGAACAGGCATGGCCCCCATTTTGTCAATACTAAAGTACATGTCTGACAATGGCATAAACAGAGAAACAATATTTTTCTTCGGAGCAAAAACAATGTCAGATTTGTTCATGCTTGACCAATTAAAATATTTTGAAGAAAAACTTCCCGGCTTTAAATTCATAGCAACACTGTCCCGTGAAGAATCTCTTGATTGGAACGGAGACAGGGGAAGAGTTCCGGATTCGATCATAAAACATGTGGAAAACGGAGAAAGTTGTTCAGCGTACCTATGCGGCAGCCCTGCAATGATTGATTCCATAATAAAAGCTCTTGAAGAAAAGAAGGTTCCTCTTCATAAAATCTATTACGACAAGTTCTAAATAATACATTCCCTAGGGAGAAAAAAGCACGGCCGCAAACTACAACCAGTAGTCCGCAGTCGTGCTTATTATTATTACGAATACTTCTGCAATTTGTCTATGCACATTTAATCATTGATCTGGGGCAGCCTATGTTTAACCTTACAAAGCCTTTCCTGTCCAAAATCAGTTCCGCTGTTATGCTCTACTTTTGCCTTTACATTGAAAATTGAATAGTCTCAATTCTTTTTTAAAGAATATATTCTTGAAGCCGCTATAAAACTATTGAAAATATTGCAAAATACTGGATATCTTTCAAACATTATTTCAGGATGCCACTGAATGCCCAGTGCAAAATCAAGTTCTGCGGATTCTATGCATTCTATTATTCCATCTTCAGTAAATGCAGTTGCAAGGTAGCCTTTGGCCACATCCTTCACTGCCTGGTGATGAAAGGAATTTGTTTTAATCTTATCTGTTTTCAATATGTTAAAAATCATGGAATCCTTTAACAAATCAACCGTGTGGTGCTCATATCCGCCAAATGTGAACTTTGGAGAATGTCCATTCGAGTTTTGTCTCTGGGCATAAATGTCCTGGTAGAGTGTTCCTCCTCCGGCCACGTTCATTATTTGCTGCCCCCTGCATATGCCAAGCATGGGCATGTTTTTTGCTGCTGCATGGTTGTACAATTTCACTTCAAATGCATCTCTGTCGTAGTCGATATCACCTATTTGTCTGATTGGTTCCTCACCGAACAACAGAGGGTTTATGTCTCCTCCTCCCGTGAAGTAAATTCCGTCAACAAAGTCTAAATATTTTTCTATTGTTTCATTATCTTCTGTTAAAGGTAGGATTACAGGCACACCGCCGTGTTGAAAAACAGCCTTTAAATTGCTTTCGTTGACCTTTTCATAGTAAAATCCGTCTTCCATTATTTTATCAGTTGTAATACCGATTATGGTCTTCATTTTTACCTCCCCAAGAAATATTTAACGTCATCAGCAATGCTCTGTGGGTCCATTTTGTTTTCCTTAAGAAGCTCTTCAACAGAGCCGTGCCTTATAAATTCGTCAGGCAACGTCTTAATAAGAACACTAGCCTGATCTTGAAGTGCTGCTTTTACGCTGAATGCAAATGACCCCCATGGAACAGCTTCATCTATTATTACAGCCTTCTTGGTCTTCATCACTGATTTTTTAAGCAATTCTTCATCCAAAGGTTTTATGAATCTCAAATTTACAACTTCAGCATCAATTCCTGACACTTTTAATATTTCACGGACATGAATTGCAGTCACAACCATTTTGCCGCAGGCAGCTATGGTCACATCCGCACCTTCTTCTGCCACAACGCCATGTCCTTTTTCTATTTTTTTATAGCTTCCGCCCACATATTCCTTGAGACTTCCTCTTGGATATCTTATGGCCACAGGTCCATCAATTTCATTCACTGCAAACTCAAGCATGCTTTCAAGCTCTCTGTAGTCTGCTGGAGACATGACAGTCATGTTTGGAATCTGCATCAAAAATGATTCGTCGAACACTCCCTGGTGTGTTTCACCATCATTTCCCACAAGACCTGCCCTGTCAACAGCAAGCACAACATGAAGATTTTGAATTGCAACGTCATGGATAATCTGGTCATATGCTCTTTGAAGAAATGAAGAATAAAGAGCCACAACCGGTACAATTCCGTTTGTAGCAAGTCCTGCAGCCATGGTTACTGCATGCTGCTCGGCAATGCCTGCATCAAAAATTCTTTTTGGAAATTTCCTTGCAAAATTAGTGAGCCCTGTTCCGTCAGTCATGGCTGCCGTAATGGCTACAACATCGTTGTTGTGTTCAGCTATTTCGCAAAGTTTCTTTCCAAATATATCAGAGTATGAGGCAACAGTAGATTCTTTTATGTTTTTTCCTGTTTCTATGTCAAATTCTGACACGCCGTGATACTCATTCGGCCTTTGTTCAGCAAATTTATATCCTTTTCCTTTTTTTGTTACCACGTGCATTATAAGAGGCCCTTCAATATTTTGGGCAGTCTTGAATGCTTCTAACAAATCGTCAATGCTGTGTCCGTCTATGGGGCCCATGTATGTGAGGCCAAGCTCTTCAAAAAGCATTCCAGGAACAACCATCTGTTTTACAGCATCCTTGGCTCTCTTTAAAAATGATTTAACCTTCCCTCCTGCAACAGGCATGTTGTTGAGTATCTTTTCAACATCTTTCTTTGTTGAAAGGTATCTTGTGTCTGTCCTAACCTTGCTTAGGTATCTTGACAGACCTCCCACGTTTTTGGAAATTGACATCTCATTGTCGTTTAGTATTATAATAAGTTTTGTATTGCTTCTTCCTGCATCGTTTAACGCTTCAAATGCCATTCCTCCAGTAAGGGCTCCGTCACCTATTACTGCAACTATTTCATAGTCTTCATTTTTCAGATCTCTTGCCCTTGCCATTCCCATGGCTGCAGAAATAGAAGTGCTGCTGTGTCCTGTGTCAAAACAGTCATAAATGCTTTCAGCACGTTTTGGAAAACCGCTAAGTCCTTTTAATTGCCTGAGTGTGGACATTTCATTTTTTCTGCCTGTCAATATTTTATGAACATATGACTGGTGTCCCACATCCCATATTATTTTATCCTCAGGAGTGTTTAAGGAATAGTGCATAGCCACTGTAAGTTCTACCACCCCAAGGTTTGAAGCTAGATGTCCTCCTGTTTTTGAAACGCTTTTTATTATGTATTCCCTTATCTCGTTGGCAAGTATGGGCAGCTCGCTTGTTTTAAGCTGTTTCAACTCCACCGGAGAATTTATTTTATCTAAATATTTCATTTTTACCTCTCAAGCATTTTATTGAGTATGCATTTTATAATTATATATTGTTTAAATATATATGTCAAAATTAATATTTTTATATCAAGCCATCAAAAATATTCTGTACTTTTGTTTAAATGTGTTATATTATATTTATAATATTCATCAAATATAAATGGCAAAAACAAGGAATCATAAATACTGACAAAATGTCAGTGCGTAACAATCACTCTAGAAATATTAGAAATTATATATGATTAAAATGGAGGACGATTATGAGCAAGAAATGGGTTTATTTGTTTAAGGAAGGAAATGCTTCACAAAAATATCTTCTGGGTGGAAAGGGTGCCAACTTGTCAGAAATGACTAACATAGGTCTTCCCGTGCCTCCAGGAATAACAGTTACTACAGAGGCATGCACAGAGTTTTACGAGCAGGGAAAAAAATTAACTGAGGAAATAATAAATCAGATTAAGACGCACCTGGCTCTATTGGAAGAACAGACAGGAAAGAAATTCGGAGATGCTAAAAATCCGCTTCTTGTTTCAGTACGTTCAGGAGCAGCTTTTTCCATGCCTGGCATGATGGATACAATTTTAAATCTAGGACTCAATGATGACACAGTTGAAGGCATGTCCAGCAAGACAGGAAACCCTCGCTTTGCTTATGACAGCTACAGAAGGTTCATTCAGATGTTCGGTGATGTTGTGCTTGAAATTCCAAAATACAAGTTTGACAACGCACTAGATGACACAAAGGAAAAAAACAACTACAAGTATGACACTGAACTCACTGCAGATGATTTAAAACAACTGGTTAAAGAATTCAAGTCAATTTACAAAAAAGAAACAAAGACCGATTTCCCTCAGGAACCCGAGGAGCAGCTCCTCATGGCTGTTGAAGCTGTATTCAGGTCATGGAACAATCAAAGAGCCATAACATACAGAAACCTTTATGACATTCCTCACAACCTTGGAACTGCAGTAAACGTCCAGTCCATGGTTTTCGGAAACATGGGAGACAGTTCAGGAACAGGAGTTGCCTTTACTAGAAACCCTTCCACCGGTGAAAAGAAAGTTTTTGGAGAATTTCTTATAAATGCACAAGGGGAAGATGTTGTTGCAGGAATCAGAACTCCGCTTACAATTGACAAATTAAACGACGTTATGCCTGAAATATACAAAGAGTTTATTGAATCTGCCAACACGCTTGAGCAGCACTACAAAGACATGCAGGACATTGAATTTACCATAGAGCAGGGAAAATTATACTTCCTTCAGACTCGTAACGGCAAAAGGACAGCAGAAGCAGCTCTGAGAGCTGCAGTTGAAATGGTTGGGGAAGGTCTTATTGACAAGAAGACTGCCGTAATGAGAGTTGATCCAAAATCATTAGACCAGCTTCTTCATCCAAAATTTGATCCTGATGATTTGAAGAAGGCAACACCTGTAGCAAAGGGCCTTCCTGCATCTCCAGGAGCAGCAACAGGTAAAATATACTTTACAGCTGATGAAGCAGTTGCTGCAGCTAAAAACGGCGAATCAGCCATACTGGTAAGAAAGGAAACCTCTCCTGAAGACATTGAAGGAATGAGCAAAGCCAAAGGAATACTCACTTCAAGAGGAGGAATGACATCACATGCCGCAGTTGTGGCAAGAGGAATGGGAAAATGCTGTGTAGCAGGATGCGAAACAATTTTCGTTGATGAAGCAAGAAAGACAATGACAATTGAAGGAAAAGTGTACACTGAAGGAGATTATATCTCTCTTGACGGAAGCACCGGTAATGTATATATAGGAAAAATAAAGACTGTTGAAGCAAATATTTCAGGAAACTTCGGAATACTCATGGAATGGGCAGACGAGTTCAGAAAACTTAAAATAAGAACTAACGCCGACACTCCAAACGATTCAGCAATGGCTGTTAAATTTGGAGCAGAAGGAATAGGCCTTTGCAGGACAGAGCACATGTTCTTTGAAGAAAGCCGTATTTTCTCAGTAAGAAAAATGATTATTGCAGACACAGTTTCTCAAAGAGAAAAAGCATTGGCAGAAATTCTTCCTATGCAGAAGAATGATTTCAAAGGAATATTCAAAATTATGGGAGTTCGTCCTGTAACAATCAGACTTTTGGATCCTCCTCTTCATGAATTCATTCCTACAAACAAAGATGACATAGAAGATCTGGCACGAGACATGAATGTTCCTGTTGATAAGCTGATGGACAAAATAAACTCTCTTCACGAGTTCAACCCCATGCTTGGACACAGAGGCTGCCGCCTTGCAGTAACATATCCTGAAATAGCAAAAATGCAATCAAGGGCAATAATGGAAGCTGCAATAGAGGTATCAAAGGAAGAAAACATCACAATTGTTCCTGAAATAATGGTTCCTCTAGTTGGAAAGAAGTCAGAGCTTGACTTTGTAAAGAAATATATTGTTGAAACAGCTGAAGAAGTAAAAAAAGATATGAATTCAGACATAGAATATCTGGTGGGAACAATGATAGAAGTTCCAAGAGCATGTGTGACAGCTGATGAAATTGCAGAAACAGCAGATTTCTTCTCTTTCGGAACAAACGACCTCACTCAGATGACATTTGGATTTTCAAGAGATGATGCAGGAAAATTCATTAATGACTACAAGGAAGTTGGAATACTTGAACAAGATCCGTTCCAGAGCATTGACCAGGGCGGAGTTGGAAAAATGGTTGAAATGGCAGTAAAGCTTGGAAGAGCTGCTAAGGACCACATTCACCTGGGAGTTTGCGGAGAGCACGGCGGCGACCCTGCATCCATAGAATTCTTCCACAGAACAGGCCTTGACTATGTTTCTTGCTCACCATTTAGAGTTCCAATAGCAAGACTTGCTGCAGCACAATCAGCAATCAAAAACAATTAAAATAAAAAAAATCAGGCTTGCCTGATTTTTTTTGTCCTTCATTCTTAACTCTTCACTCTTAATTCTTAATTTGTTTAACGTTTAGGTTTTTGTAAGTGTTGAAGTTAAACTTAAGCCCGTTGTTCTCATGGAGCTCTGAAGCAAAGGTGAGAATCCAGTCCTGATCCTGGTCGAAGTTGTGAAGATATGAATCAGCATCTTTGACAGCATCAACCTTTGTTATGTAAGCTTCGCTGCAGTAAGGATAAAGCTCGTTGTAAATTTTGCTTCCACCGATTACAAACACATCATCGCTGTTGTATTTTTTAACTTCTTCAAGAAGCTCCTCCACTGAATGAACTACAGTGCAGCCTTCTTTTTCATAATTCTTGTCAGTTGTCATTACAATGTTCACCCTGTTTTTCAGAGGATTTCCCCCCGGAAGGGAAAGAAGTGTTATTCTACCCATAACAACTGTTTTATTTTTTGTGGTTTCCCTGAAGAATTTCATATCATCCGGCAAATCAAAAAGCAAATCTCCGCTATTGCCTATTCCCCAGTCTTTTGACACAGCTACTATTAATTTCATACTTGCTCCTTATATCGCTATAGGTACTTTTGTTTTAAAAGGATTATATTCATAATTTATGAGTTTAAAGCTGTCAACCGTAAAATCATAAAAATTGTCAATGGATTTGTCTATTTCTAAAGCAGGCGCATCATGCTGCTGCCTTTCGATAAGTTCTTCAATTATTGGAACATGTCTGTCATAAATGTGTGCATCTGATATTACATGCACAAGTTCTCCTGGAACAAGACCGCTTACCTGGGCCATCATATGTACTAGAAGAGAATACTGTACAACATTCCAGTTGTTTGCTGCAAGCACGTCTTGTGAACGCTGGTTAAGTATTGCATTCAACTTGTTTCCTGAAACATTGAATGTCATGCTGTATGCACATGGGTAAAGGTGCATTTCGTTCAAATCCTGGAAGTTATAAATGTTGGTCATTATTCTTCTGCTTGCAGGATTATTTTTTAAATCATAAATAACCCTGTCAACCTGGTCAAATTCGCCTTCCTTGTACTTGTGCTTCAATCCAAGCTGGTATCCGTATGCCTTGCCTATGGAACCTGATTCGTCTGCCCATGAATCCCAGATGTGGCTGTTAAGGTCGTTTACATTGTTTGATTTCTTCTGCCATATCCACAGAAGTTCATCAGCGGCTGCAGTGAAATTTGTCCTCCTCAATGTTAGGATAGGAAAACTTTCCTGCAGATTGTATCTGTTTACAATTCCGAATTTTTTTATGGTATGAGCAGGTGTGCCGTCCTCCCACCTTGGCCTCACTTCATAATCTGTGTCCCAAACTCCGTTTGTGAGTATATCTTTGCAAGTCTCAATAAATATTTTATCTGCTGTGCTCATGCGGAACCTCCTGTCTAATTATTCTTTTTATATTATACAATAGAGGGACTTTCTTTACAATATAAAAAAAATTGCTACGCAATTTCCGCTAGGGGGACCTATGTCCCCCGACCGCGTTAAAACGCATACGCGTTTTAGACTCCGCACCCCTCTTAAGGTTAAGGGCGTCCCGCCCTTTGCAATCCCCGTTTTTTATATCATAGGAAAGAAAGACTTCCTATGACATAAAAAAGAGAACTATTAGTTCCCTGTTATTTCATGGTATTTTGATTGATGAAATTTTTAATCTGCATCTTCTGGTCGAAACCGAACACCCTCATTGCCTCGGAATTTTCATTTTCAAAATTTTTGAAATAAATGCACATTTCTCCGTCCTTTGTGTCATCGTACCTTATGCATCTGTATCCGCTGTCGTACATTTTTTTTATTTTATCAAATTCGTCCATAATACACTCCCCTAGTATTTATATATACTATATTATTGACGCATATCCATAAATTATTACATTTTTCCAAAAAAAAAATAAGTCCTTGAACTACTCTGTAATTCAAAGACTTACGCTGTTTTGAACTTTCTTTCAGATGCTTCTTCATAAAGAGCGCTGAGCACTTCTTTATCAAACAATGAGTCAACTGATGGTATTATTATGTCTGCAGTATCTTTTAAGTTTATTTTGCTGCTCACTCCCGAAAGCACTCCTACTCCAATTGCTCCTGAATTTCTTGCAAACATCATATCGTTGTATGAATCTCCTACAATAGCAACCTCATAGGGTTTGAATCCGTACATTTCACAGAATCTTACGCACATATCCTTGTGTGGTTTTGGTTTCATAACTCCGTCATAGGAACCGAAGAAATCATACAGGTCCTGGTGGTTGAGTTTGTTCACCATGTGCATTGCCGACTGATATGTGTCTGCTGTTGCCAATCCTACCTTTATGCCCTTTTCTTTAAGATGATTGAACAATGCTCTTAAGTCTGTTGTTTCCCTTATTTCTGCATCATCTCTCAGCACTTCGTTTCTTAAAAGTTCTGCCACATGAATTTTGAACTCTTCGAAATCAATTTTTCTGTACCTGCTCAAGATGAAATGCATTTCTAAAGCCACGTGTTCATGGGTTTTGTAAGCCAGTGCGCCAAAAGGCTCCACTCCATTTTCAGTTATTCCTATTGATTTTTGAAGTTCTCGGTTTAAATTATTGTCCTTTAATCCATATTCGTTTAAAACAGTCTTAATCATGTTTACTCCGGCATTTCTCCACAATGAAAAATCAATTATGGTTCCATCCTTGTCAAATAATATTCCTTTTATCATATTTTCACCTCCTTGTACACAATACCACCAATTTGTAAAAATTAAATCAGTGTATTGTAAAATGTTTGTATTTATTATATACCCCCAAGCTTTATAAAGCCTTAAAGAGTAATGCTGTATTATATAACATAATATTAAAAATGTGAATACTTTTTTATATAATAGGACATTGGTCCCCTAGCGGAAGTGGCGTAACAACTTTTTTACATATCCAAATTATCCAGAGAAAAGTATATTTGTCAAAAAAATGCAGATAATATAGTATCATTACAGAAAGGTTGTGTTTTTATTGAGAGTGCCAAATCATATTGGAATAATACCAGACGGCAACAGACGCTGGGCACTGGACAAGGGATATGAAAAGAAGGATGGCTACCAGTACGGCCTCACACCCGGTCTTCATGCATTGAAACTTGCCAGAGAATACGGAATAGATGAAATTACATATTATGGTTTCACAACAGACAACTGCAAAAGGCCAAGAATACAAATTGATTCTTTTGTTAAGGCATGTGTTGACGCAGTTAACTTAATTGCAAAGGAAGATGTGTCTCTTTTAGTCATAGGCAATAAAAATTCTCCCATGTTTCCTGAAGAACTTCTCAAGTTCACAAACAGAACAAACATAGGCAAGGGAGGCATGAAAGTGAACTTTCTTGTTAACTATGGATGGGACTGGGACATATCAAACTTATCAAACAACGAAGGAAGAAAAAGCATAATGGACGGGCTTTATTCAAGAGATATATCAAGAATAGACCTTATACTAAGGTGGGGCGGAAGAAAAAGATTGTCTGGATTTTTGCCACTGCAGTCTGTTTATTCAGACATCTACACCATTGATGACATGTGGCCTGATTTTAAACCGGAACAATTTCATGAGGCCATGAAGTGGTACAACATGCAAGATGTGACACTGGGAGGATAAATTCACATATCCTATACAAATAAAAAAGTGACGGCACTCGAAACAAGAGCCGTCACTTTTTTTCTATTTAGGTATTACAATATGTGCTTCTTTTGCTTCTCGGTAAAGCACAAATTTGTTTCCTATACTTTGAACATATTCAGCTCTCACTGACTCAGCAATTTCATTGGCAGTTTGTTTTGCCTCAAGCTGACTGTTGTTCAGCAATTTTATCTTAATAAGTTCTCTTGCTTCCAAAGCGTCGTCAATCTGCTTGAGCACATTGTCCGTAACGCCCCCCTTGCCTATCTGCATTATGGGGTCTATTCCGTTTGCAAGAGACTTTAAATAACTTCTTTGTTTTCCTGTTAGCATTTGTCCTCCTTTAGAACATTGTATGCATACGAGCAAAGCGTGGTATCAGTACTTACATTAGTCGACAAAGTCGAATTCTATTCCGCACACGCTAATGAGATCTCCTTCTTTTGCACCAAACTCTCTTAACTTTTCAATAACGCCCTTGTCAATGAGAACCTTCTGGAAGTAGCTGAATGATTCAAAGTCATCAAAGTTTGTAGAAGCAACCAGCCTTTCAAGAAATTCTCCTTCAGCCAGGAAGTAATCTTCTTCCCTGGAAACAACAATCGTGTCTCTTTCTTTTCTGTCATAGAATTGCTCAACCTGTACTTCATCAACAAATTCAATTTCTTCTTCGATTTCAAGAAGTCTTTCGTAAGCTCTTTTCTTGAGGAAATCAAGACCTTCGCCTGTTGCAGCAGATACTTCTATTATTTCGTAATCTATGAATTCCTTCTTGATTTTTTCCACATTTTCTAATGACTGAGGAAGGTCCATTTTGTTAAGAACAATGATCTGTTCCTTCTTTGTTAACTTTTCACTGTAGTTTTTCAACTCTTCGTTGATTTTGTAAAAATCTTCTACAGGGTCTCTGTCTTCCTGTCCTGAGGCATCAATTACATGCAATAGAAGCTTCGTTCTTTCCACATGTCTTAAAAACTCAAGACCAAGTCCGGCACCTTCGCTTGCACCTTCTATAAGTCCAGGAATGTCTGCAAGAACATAGCTGTGGCCTTCACCTATCATAACAACTCCGAGATTCGGTTTCAGCGTTGTGAAATGGTAATTAGCAATTTTTGGCTTAGCGCTTGTTACTGATGCCAGTATAGTAGACTTCCCTACATTTGGAAATCCAACGAGGCCCACATCGGCTATGAGCTTAAGCTCAAGCAAAATTTCTCTTTCTTCACCCTTTGTTCCGGGCTCAGCAAAACGAGGCGTACGTCTTATGGAATTTTTAAACTTAACGTTTCCTTTTCCACCGCGTCCTCCTCTTGCACACACATATTCCTGTCCATCTACTTTTAAATCTGCCAATACAATGCCGGTTTCTTCATCCTTTACCAATGTTCCTGCCGGAACTCTCAAGTACATGTCTTTTCCGTCCGAACCGTATTGTTTCTTGCCTCTGCCATCTTCGCCGTTTTCTGCCTGATAGTGCCTCTTATATCTGAAATCCATCAATGTTCTCAAGCCTTCATCAGCAACCAATATTATGCTTCCGCCGTCACCGCCGTCTCCTCCGGCAGGTCCGCCCAGTGGCACATATTTTTCACGTCTGAAAGCAACACTGCCGTTTCCGCCTTTGCCGGCTTTAACATTAATTTTTGCTATGTCTACAAACATTTTATCCCAACCTTTTTTATATACTAGTATTATAATTACTAATATCTTGTTTTTCATTCCCATCGCAGTCTCATTCACAAATATTTACGCTCCCTACGGTCGCAAATATTTGGAATTCGTTGCGGTTGACCTACCGACCATTTTCAGAAAACCTCTGAAAATGGGGTTAGGGCATACAAACAAAAACCTACCGTTAAGGTAGGTCACTTTCGTTTATTATGCTTCTAATTCACAAGGATATACACTGACTTGCTTTCTTGTTTTGTCTTTTCTTTCAAACTTTACTTTTCCATCTACCATTGCAAACAATGTATCATCGCTGCCGATGCCTACATTCAATCCAGGATGAAGTTTAGTTCCTCTCTGTCTTACAAGAATATTTCCAGCCAATACGAATTGACCGTCAGTTCTTTTTACTCCAAGTCTTTTAGCATTGCTATCACGACCGTTTTTAGAGCTACCAACACCTTTTTTATGTGCGAATAACTGTAAGTTTAATTTCAATAACATGTTTACACCTCCTCAAATTTAAGTGTAATATAATCACTGTAATCTTCCAGCAACAATTCAATTCCTACCATAAAGTTTCTGTATATGACATCAGTCTTATCACTTATCTTCAAAGTCCTCATGTTCATAAATCCGGTTTCATCATCAACTTCATAACTTATGAATTCAGGACCTACCCCTGCAACTAAGTTCATTGCATTAAGTGCAGTGTAAGATAAAATTGAAACTGATGCGCATACTATGTCCGATCCTTCTTCAGCGTATCCAGAATGACCTTCAACTATAAAACCATTGATTTCTTCTTTAGTTTTATATATTGTGATTGTAATCATATCACTATCCAACTATTTTACCGATTTTTACTTGTGTATATGGCTGACGATGACCTTGTTTCTTTCTGTAGTCTTTTTTAGCTTTGTATTTGAAAATTATGATTTTCTTTGCCTTACCTTGGTTTTCAACTACAGCTTCAACTACCGCTCCGTCAACATATGGTTTTCCAACATTTAATTTTCCTTCATCAGCTACAAGTAAAACTTTATCAAATTTTACTGTTTCACCGTCAGCGATTTCAAGTTTTTCAACTCTTACAACATCGCCTTCTTGAACTCTATATTGTTTTCCACCTGTTTCAATAATTGCGTACATAATATTACCTCCTCTTCCCAGTCTCGCCATTGCAGGTACATAAAGTTTTAACCTGATCCGTGCGGCTCTTGCAAATATAAAGTTTATCAAACATTGGCAAGTTTGTCAACTTATTTTTCTTCATTTAAATATGAATTTATAAAGTCGATTTTTCCAATTTTATCAACAACTATATCGTCAGTGCTCATATTGTCGTCCAGTTTGAAAAATATTTTAAGATTGTATTTATTTTCAACTTTACTTATAATATCCTCGCAGTTGCTTTTTATGAAATTGTTCATAAGATAACTGCATTTAAGCACAACCGCGTCCGAAGAGGTGTTTCTTTTTATGTTTTTTATTATGCTTTCAAGCCTGAAGAAAACATAAAGCTTTGACCCCGTCCTTCCGCTTCCGCTGCAGTGGCTGCACTGCTGCGTTATAAGGTTGTAGAAATTATCCTTGTCTTTCTTTCTGGTGATTTCCATCAAGTTGAGCTTTGTCATTCCAAGGATATTGGTTTTTGACTTGTCTTCCTTGAACACTGATCTTGCTTTATTCACTATGATTTCTATATTTTCCTTATTTTTAACATCAATGAAATCAATTATTATGATTCCGCTTATATTTCGAAGCCTCACCTGCCTGGCTATTTCTTCCAGAGCTGATAGGTTAATCTGAAGCGCGGTTTCCTCCATATTTTCGCTTCCTATGAATTTGCCGCTGTTTACATCAATCACCGTCAATGCTTCAGTAACATCAATGAAAATTGAACCTCCGTTTTCAAGTTCTACCTTTCTTTGGAAAAGAGTCTTGATTTGATTTTCCACATTAAAGTCCTGAAATGCCCTTTCAGACTCAATAATTCTTATATTCTTGAGACTGTCACCGCATCCCTTAACAAGTGTACTGATTTTATCCTTTGTTTTTTTGTCTTCTACATATATTTCATCAACTGTAGAATCTATGGAATCCAAAAATACTTTTTCCACCAGAGAATTGCTTTTGTACAGAAGCTTGGGGGCGTAGGAATAATTGTTTTCCTTTTCTATCTGATTGTATATGGCCGAAAGCATATTGTATTCATTTTCAATTTCTTTTCTGTCACAGTCTTCAGAAAACGTCCTGATAATCATTCCGTTTCCATCAGTCATGAGTGACTTGCCTATTTCCGTGAGCCTTTTTCTTTTTTCTGCATCCTTGATCTTCTTTGATATGTTCACTTTCGGGCTTTTGGGAATAAGTGCGATGTACTTTCCCGAAATTGAAATATCAGTTGTTACAGCGATGTTTTTTTCGCCGATGGGCTCCCTTGCAATCTGCACAAGGATTTCCTCACCCTTTTTCAAAATACTGCTGATACTCTTGACATCCTTTTTTTTTAGATTTTTATCCTTCAGGAATTTATCCGAAAGCAGGTCATCCAAAAATAAATATGCGTTTTTTTCAAGACCTACATCAACAAAGGCTGCTTCCATACCAGGCAGTATGTTCATTACTCTTCCCTTGTAAATGTTCCCCACCAAACTCTTGTAGTCCTTTTCTTCGTGTATAAAGTCATGCAGTTTTCCGTCCTTAAGGATTGCCACCTGATCGAAGAAAACCGAATTGTTGATTAAGATCTGCTTCATATTATACCCCTTTGATAATGAAGAATTAAGAGCGTAGGGGAGGGTCTCGTACCCTCCCGCATTTTTCATTCTTCATTCTTAATTTATTTTCTAAAGAATTGGCTGCATGTTTTTATCAAGCGCATCTATTTTCATTATAGAATGATAGTCTGCAGTGAAGCCTCTTTCTTCCATTAGCTTTAAAAGTTCATCAACTTTCATGCTTCCTGTTTCTGTTGTCAAAAATACGGCTTCCACTGTTATTTTTCCTTCTGAAAGTCTTTCGGCTTTCAGATATTTTATATAATCCAATGTGCTTATTTCTTTAATTACTGTTTTGTTTTTCTTGTTCTTTTTCTGCCTTGGATACACAAGTCCCGTCTGGAGCATTTCCTTGAACAATTCACCCAGTTTCTCTGCGTCCATGGTTTCTGACTCAAGGGTTATTATATATTCTGCATAGGCGCATCGTGACATTATAGATTCCTGCTCGTCAGTTTCCTTTGATTTTTGTATCTGCATTTCCTTGGGCAGCACTTGGTTAATCTTGCTTACAAACACATCAGGATCAACATGTTCATTGAACTCAAGCTCAAAATATTCACCAATGCTTTCAGTTCCCAATGACAGCGGATAACCGAAGGCTGTCTTCATGTGAGGGTTGAATCCTTCTGAATACTTTGCAGGAAGATTTGTTCTTTTAACAGCTCTTTGGATGAATCTTAAAACATCCAGGTGTGAAATATATTTTAAATTTCCTGTCTTGCTGTACTTATTTATTAACTTGCACATGAGGGCATGCACCTCCTAATAAT
The DNA here is from genome assembly GCA_002422545.1 of Firmicutes bacterium UBA6113. GTDB lineage: Bacteria > Bacillota > Clostridia > Tissierellales > Sedimentibacteraceae > Sedimentibacter. The sequence continues at coordinate 34,590 of DIWF01000039.1, forward strand.
CTATGGTTCACGCCGCAGTTCACGCATTGCTGTCTGCAGTCAGGTGTTGTTGTATAACCCATTGCCTTTTCATATTCGCTCACAAGGAATTTCTTGTCAACTCCTATGTCAATGAAGTCCCAAGGAAGAACTTCCTCAAGAGATCTTTCCCTTATTCCGAAAAAGTCAGCGTCTGTTGAAGTTTCTTTAAAGGCCTCCATCCACTTGTTAAAATCAAACATGTCGTACCATCCATCAAAGCGGCATCCTTTTTCCCATGCTCTTATAAGTGCAGCAGAAAGTCTTCTATCTCCTCTTGCAAATACTGCTTCAAGGTAGCTTAATTTAGGCTCGTGGTAGCTGAAAGAAACTTTTTTGTCCTTGATTTCCCTCTGCAGCGATTTAGCCTTGTCGAAAAATTCCTCCATGCTGTCCTGCTTAACCCACTGGAATGGTGTGAAAGGCTTAGGCACAAAGCATGATGCACTGGCATTTATTTTTAAGTTTCCTTTTATGTCTTCTTTTGGTCTTTGGAAAAATTTATCCTTTACCTTGTAGGCAAGTTCCTTGATTCCAAGAACATCTTCCATTGTTTCTCCCGGTAGGCCTATCATGAAATAAAGCTTTACTGTTGACCATCCAAGATTGAATGCAGTTTCAACAGGTCCTAATATTTGTTCTTCCGTAAGATTTTTGTTTATGACATCCCTCATTCGCTGGGTGCCTGCTTCAGGTGCAAATGTAAGGCCTGATTTTCTCACTTCCTGAAGTCTTTCAATGATGTCGAATGTCATTGAGTCAAGCCTCAATGAAGGAAGTGAAATGCTTACATTTTGATTTTCATACATGTCAAGAAGCTTCAGTGTAAGGTCCGGAAGACATGAGTAATCACCGGAACTCAGTGATGTAAGAGAAATTTCATCGTGTCCCGTTGAATTAATGAGTTTTTCAGCTTGTTTTACAAGAGTGTCAGATTCTTTTTCTCTTACAGGTCTGTAGACCATTCCTGCCTGACAGAAGCGGCAGCCTCTGGTGCATCCGCGGAAAAGCTCCAGGACAACACGGTCATGAACAACGTCAATGTAAGGAAGAATGCTTTTTTCAGGATAAAAGCTCTTGTTCAGATCCCTGATGATTCTTTTTGTAATCGTATCCTTTGCATTTTCATTGAGTGTCTTTCTTTCCTTTACAGTACCGTCATCGTTATATATTTCCTCATAAAACCCAGGTACGTAAATTCCATCCAATTTTGCTGCTTTTTCAAGGAAAACAAGTCTGTCAAATCCGTTTTTCTTTTCTTCTTCATAAAGCTTTAAAAGCTCAGGGAGAAGTTCTTCAGTTTCTCCTATTGTAAACAGGTCAATGACTTCATAAAGAGGTTCAGGATTGTAAGCACATGGTCCACCTGCAATAACAAGAGGCATTTCATTTGTCCTGTCCTTTGACCTTACAGGGATTTTCCCAAGATCAAGCATGTTCAGGATGTTTGTGTAGCTCATTTCATACTGAAGAGTGAATCCCACAAAATCAAATTCCATGAGTTCATCCTTGCTTTCAAGTCCGTAAAGAGGAATGTTGTTTTTGCGCATTATTTCTTCCATGTCTGTCCATGGAGCAAAGACTCTTTCGCACCACACATTTTCCATGCTGTTCATGAGATGGTACAAAATGTGCATTCCCGTATGTGACATTCCTACTTCGTAAACATCAGGAAAAGCAAAAGCAAATCTTACATTTACATCTTCTTTGTTTTTTACAACAGAGTTAAGCTCGCTACCCACATAACGGGCAGGTTTTTCAACCTTCAAAAGCTCCCTGTCTAATTTTTTCATATCTATCATAGTATTTCCTTTCTATATTATATAACGCCAAGAAATTTTTCCATGTTGTAAAAGATTAAAATCTATATGTTTTAATTATTTTTCACTTTATTGACATTTATACAATTCATTTAAATTCTATATATTTTAACATACCAATTATTAAATGACAACTTATATAAAGAAAATTTATTTGTAAAAAGCTTGAAATATTGTATTGCTTGAAATATTATAGTATTTGAATACATATCAGCGGAGGTTAAAATGAACTACGAAGAATCAATAGAATTCATCCATTCTACTTACAAATTTGGTTCCAAATTAGGACTTGAAAATATTACAAGACTTACAGAACTTCTTGGCAATCCACAGGACTCTTACAAAATAATCCACGTTGCAGGAACAAACGGAAAAGGTTCCACAAGCAACATGATTCATGATGTATTAATGGCTTCCGGATACAAGACAGGACTTTTCATAAGCCCTTTCCTTGAAGAATTCACAGAAAGAATACAGGTGAATAAAAAACATATAGACAAGGAATCTCTTGCAAAAATAACTTCTCTTGTGAAGGAAAAAATTGCAGTGATGCTTGAGGAAGGCTACAATCATCCCACGGAATTTGAAGTTGTAACTGCCATAGGTTTTAAATACTTCCAGGAACAAAACATAGATTTTCTTGTGCTTGAAGTGGGCATGGGAGGAAGGTTTGACGCTACAAATGTTGTGAAAGACACCCTTGTATCCGTCATAACATCCATAAGCTTCGACCACATGGAGTATCTTGGAGACACCCTTGAAAAAATAGCATTTGAAAAAGCAGGAATCATAAAAGAAAACTCCAGCGTTGTAATATATCCTCAGGCTGAAAATGTAGTGAAAACAATAAAAGACATTGCTGATGGGAAAAATTCAAAAGTACATATTGTGAACATGAGTGATATAGAAAAAACAAGGGGAAATCTCACAGGGCAATGGTTTAACTACCTAAAAAAAGATGTGTTCAGACTTCCTGAAACAAAAATGAACTTCCTTGGAGAACATCAGCTCTACAACGTGCTTACAGCACTCCGTGCTCTTGAAATAGTAAAAACATCAGGATACAATATTACAGAAGAATCAATTGAAGAAGGCCTTGGAACATGCCGTTTTGCAGGAAGATTTGAAATCCTGAGGGAAAATCCGGTTATTGTTCTTGACGGCGGGCACAACATAAACGGCATAGAATATTTTTCAAAGGCTGTAAAGGAAAACTTCAAAGAAAATAAAATCACTTTGTTTTTTGGAATGCTTAAGGACAAAAACCCTGAAGAGGTTCTTCCTTTTATTATACCTCTTTGTAAAAAAGTGTACACTTTGACACCTAACAATCCACGTGCCATGAAGTCGGAAGATTTAACAGCTCTCATCAGAAAACATTCTGAAATTGAAGTTGCTCCTCTTGACTCCTACGAAGAAACAATACCTCTTTTGCAAAATGCAGACAAAGAAGACTACATTGCATTTGTTGGTTCCCTCTACATGATTGGCGACATAAGGACACTCTTAAAAAACAACGGCTTCATTGATAATAAGTAGCAAAAAGGAATTGTGCGCGCACAATTCCTTCATTAATTTTTAATTCTTAACTATTAATTCTTAATTATTGATTTTTAATGCAATTAAAAATCAATTAACCCCAAGCTTATTTTCAAACAGTCATCCACTACACCCATGAGATTTTTATCAAACCTGCCTATTTTTTCTTTTAAACGTTTCTTGTCAATGGTGCGAATCTGTTCAAGCAAGACTACTGAATCTTTTGGCAGACTGAAGTCTTCTGAGCTGATCTCTATGTGTGTGGGCAACTTTGCCTTATTAATCTGAGAAGTAATTGCAGATACAATAACTGTCGGACTATATCTATTCCCTATGTCGTTTTGTACAACCAATACCGGCCTCACGCCCCCCTGTTCCGAACCTATGACAGGGCTTAAGTCAGCGTAGTATACATCTCCCCTTTTAACAATCAAACTATTCACTTCCTATTAATTTTGTTTCATAGCTTAAAAAGTCCTCATAGTCCCCTTCTGAGTATTCTTCTGTAATACTTTTGTTAATGTTGCTCATTTCCAAATATCCGGCTTTCATCTTGTTTCTGATTTCAAGCTTTCTTTTTTCAATTAAATAAAACCTTATTGATTTTCTAATAAAGTCGCTTCTGTTTGTTCCTTCTTCTTTAACTGCGTTATCCAGTTCTCTCAGCAAGTTTTCCGGAATGGATATCAATATTTTCTTATTATCAGCCAAATCACACACCTCACAATTGCATCTCAGTTCATGTTTTATTAATAATTTTACCACATGAAGACTAAAAGTTGTATGGTAACTTTTTGTATTTATGTGAAATATTATTCCTCTATTTTTATGTTTTCATACTTGATAGTCTTAACCAAATCATCATTTTTATAAATAAAAATTGTGTCTGGAAGCAAGTTTTCACTGCCAAAGCGCAAAACATGCCTGAACGTTCCGTCCCAATAGATTATTTCCTCCGACAATCCGTCTTCTGTGTTTTGAAACTTACTAAGATCAATATCCTGTACAAGATACTTTTCTGTTTTGAAGTTTTCAATTGTAACGCTGCTATCCGGGAATTTGTCGTTGCTTAAAACGCACCTGCCCCCTGAGAGATAGGCTGTGTTCCATGTTTGATTTCCCGAAGAAGTCTTGATGCTGTAATTGTTGTCTCTTGAGATAATGTTCAAGTTGTAAGTGTCTTCTCTTGTTTGTTCGTATACCTTCATCACCGCATCTGCAGTGTAATTAACAGGTATTGAAAATGTTTTGTCTTCTGCCTTGCAGCTTGAAAGCAAAGCAATAATCAAAATCAGGCAGCAAATTTTAAGCTTCATACCAATATCCTCTCCATAGTTATATAATACATATATGATTGAATTTGAAAATATATGCCTAATAACTTAGATACTATTCAGCCACACAATAGGCAACAGCATACTCCCTGGTGTGGGATATGGACAGGTGGATTGTTTCAATATTTAATTCCTGGGCTCTTTTTTGTGCGTTGTTTTTTAAAATAATTCCCGGTTTTCCCCTTTCATCCTTCACAACTTCTATGTCGCAGGGGCCGAAATTTGTAAATCCGGTGCCAAGGCACTTTGATACAGCTTCTTTTGCTGCAAACAATCCTGCAGCCGTCTGAGGATTGAATTTCCTTGATTTTAAATATTCAATTTCAACCGTTGAATAAATTTTATGAAGGAATCTTTCATTTTCAATGTTATTTTTAATTCTGTCAACTTCCGTCATATCTATTCCTGTGCCTTTAATCATTGTCCTTGCTCCTTTTAAGAAAAAAATTAATTGACAAAGTTCTTCATGTATATAATAATTATATTACATGTTTAAATGCATTACAACTAATACTAACAATTCTTCAATAAAGGAGTCAACATATGAATAATGTAACTGTGGTCTCTCATCCGTTGATACAGCACAAGCTGACAATGCTTAGAGACAAAAACACTTCTTCAAAAGATTTCAGAGAACTAGTAAGAGAAATAGCAATGCTCATGGCTTACGAAGTAACAAGAAATCTACAGCTTAAAGAAATTGAAATTGAAACACCAATAATTAAGACAACAGGCAAGGTTCTTGCAGGTGAGGATATTGCAATAGTTCCGGTACTTCGTGCAGGTCTTGGAATGGTGGACGGAATGCTTGATTTGATACCAAATGCTAAAATAGGTCACATAGGATTGTACAGAAATGAAGAAACATTGGAACCAGTTGAATATTACTGCAAGCTTCCAAATGACATCGGAAACAGAATAGTAATAATAACAGAACCAATGCTTTCAACTGGTGGCTCAATGAACGGAGCCATTGCATTATTAAAGAAGCACGGTGCGAAAAAAATAAAATCAATACACTTGGTATGTGCTCCTGAAGGACTTAAAAAAGTTACAGATGCTCATCCTGATGTTGAAATTTACACTGCAAGCATTGATGAAAAATTTAACGACATAGGTTACATAGTGCCTGGTCTTGGAGATGCAGGCGACAGACTGTTCGGCACAAAGTAAGCAGATGTCCCAAATCTTTGATTTGGTGACAGTCGCTTATACTTTGCAAGTGAAAGCAGACGACCAAAATCTTCGATTTTGTGTCGGTCGCTTATCCTGAGCGGTAGCGAAGGATCTTGTTTGATAGAGGTCATCCTCTTGTACCCAGAAAAAATTTCGCCGATATCGGCACGAACATGTGAAAATTTAATTTACAAATATATAACAAGCAATCAGGGCGGATCTTAATCCGCCCTTAAGTTTGCTGTGAGGTGGAAATGAACAAACTTTTTAAAACTGACAAAGACAACGTATTTCTTACAACTCTGCTGATAATTGCACTTCCTGTTGTAATACAAAACATCATAAGCATCGGTCTTAACATGATTGACACCATAATGGTAAGCAGTCTGGGAGAAAGTGCAATTTCTGCTGTAGGCCTGGCCAACAGGATTTATTTTATTTTTACTACAATATGTTTTGGAATATACAGCGGCGCTGCTATTTTCATAGCTCAGTACTGGGGAGCCCAGGACAAAATAAGCATCAAGAAAGTTTTCGGCATTGACATAATAATAGGCTCGTCTCTTTCAATTTTGTTTTCCTTGACCGTATTTTTTTTCAGAGATCATATAATGAGAATTTTCATAGACGATCCAACTGTAATAGAACTTGGAAGCAAGTATCTTAAAATTGTGTCGTTTTCATATTTCTTCACTGCAATTTCCTTTGCTTTCAGCTTCAACTCAAGAGCAATACATATGCTCAAGATGCCTACAGCCGTAAATGCAGTAGCACTTTTGATAAATACATTCATAAACTGGCTTCTAATAGATGGAAATCTCGGATTCCCTGCACTTGGAGTAGAAGGAGCAGCAACTGCAACACTTATTGCAAGAATTTTTGAATTTACAGCTCTTATATTTCTTATTTACAGAAATAAAAATCATCCTTTGGCAGCTTCAATAAAGGAAATGATTTCTTGGGACATGAATATGTTAAAAAAGGTTCTTAAAACATCCTTTCCTGTAATTTTGTCTGAAACTGCATGGTCTGTGGGAACGAGTGTGTACTTCATAGCATACGGCTACATGGGAGCTTCGGCAATTGCAGTTGTTCAGATAGCCTACAACATATCAGACTTCTTCCAGGCCTTTTTCTTCGGCATAGGAAATGCAAGTGCCGTAATGATCGGAAATGAAATAGGAAAAAACGACATTGACAAAGCACGTGACTACAGCAACAGAATCCTAAAAATAACATTTGTTCTGAGCATAATTCTTGCTGCACTGCTGTTTTTGTCAAGAGGAATGATAACAAGTTACTTCAATCTGGAACAATCAACAAGCATTTACCTCAACAAGACATTGATTGTGTTTACGGCATATTTCACTCCCAAGATGTTTTCATACATTTTCATCTGCGGCATACTCCGTTCGGGAGGAGACACAAAGTTCTGCATGATTGTAGACATTGTAACCATATGGTTCATAGGCGTTCCTGTTGCATTTTTCTCTGTTCTTGTTTTAAAGCTTCCCATACACTGGGTAATGGCGCTGGTGTTTGCAGAAGAGCTCATAAAATCCATGACGGTTCTTAAAAGATACAAGAGCAACAAATGGATCAACAATTTAATAGTGGAATAAAGAAGACGCATTTTGCTTATTCTTGACAAGAAGTTTTCACAATGATATGTTTAATATGACTGTTGCAGGAGGATCTTATGAGGCATATTTTTATAATTAATCCTGTTGCTGGCAAAGGCAGATCTCAGTCTGAAATTGCAAGCAACATCAATGCTCTGTTAAAAAACAGGGAAATACAGTATGAAATTTATTATACCAGGTTCAAAGGTGATGTTAAGCCATTTATTGACAGCAAGTGCATGGACAAGTCTCCTGTGGTATTTTACGCATGCGGCGGAGACGGAACCCTCCATGAGGTCATAAACGCAGCTGTTTCTTACGAACATGCAAGTGTGGGAGTGATTCCCTGCGGTTCCGGAAATGATTTCGTGAAAAACTTCAACAACCATTATCTTTTTGGTGATATTGAAGCTCAGGTATCAGGCGAAACAGTGAAGATAGACATGATAAAAGCACAAAACGAATATGCTGTTTCCGTATGCAACATAGGATTTGATGCTGATGCGGCATTCAACATGCACAAGTTTAAAAAAATCCCGTTTATAACAGGCTCCGGATGCTATATTCTTTCTGTTTTATACTGTTTGCTAAAAAGACTCGGCAAGAAACTGAAAGTAGTCCTTGATGATGACTACACATTTGAAGGAACATTTCTTCTTGGAGTTGCAGCTAATGGACATTCCTATGGAGGAGGCTATAAATGTGCTCCAAAAGCTTTAATTAATGATGGAGTCATAGATATTTGTTTTGTAAATAAAATGTCGAGATTTAAGATTTTAGGTCTTATAGGAAGTTACAAAAATGGAACGCATCTGGAAAACGAGAAACTTAAAGACTTCATCACATACAAAAAATGCAAATCTTTGAAAATCATAAGTCAGGAATCAATCAACCTTTGCGTTGACGGTGAAAATTATATATTTGAAGAACTTGATTTTGAAATTATTCCTGAATCACTAAATTTCCGCCTTCCAAAGGGAATTACGATTCAAGGATCAATACTTGAAAATGCACTATAAAAAAGACGATTCTTAATTGAATCGTCTTTTTATTTATGATTTACTAATTGATTGAAAGTCTTTCGGTCAAAGCTGAATTTTTCATCACAGCATTTACAACCTGTGTTCCTACAAGTGTCACAACCACAAATTCTCCTATTGCCACATACATGGCATTTAACAAGAACGGTGTCTGGAACAGATATGTGAGCTCAAGTCCAACAAAGACAGCATTTGATATAACAGGTCCCAAACTTGCCAGGTACATTGATTTTCTATTGTAACCAAAAGTTTTTCTTATAGCTGCAATATACAATATTGCAACCAGTGTCGCAAATGAACCAACAACAACGTCAATTACCCCCAGAGGGCTTGTGAAGTTAGCCAATATGCATCCAAGAACAAGTCCCAGACCATATCTTGGCTCAATAAACGCGAAAAGCACCAATATTTCAGATACTCTAAACTGTACCTGTCCATAGCTCATAAATGCAAAAGCATAAGTAAGCGCTGCATAGGCTGCCGCTATGAGAGCAGTGTGTGTTAAAAATTTTAAATTGTTTTTTCCATTGTTATTATTTTTTCCCATTAAAAAAACTCCTTTCGAATAAAAGATTCTCGGAGTCACTAAAAAAACCTTGATTTTTAAAGTGGGTGCCAAGAAAACACTTGGAGATTCTGCAAGCAGAACCTCCATTGTATATAATTTTTATTATCTCTTGCTGAACTGTGAAGCTCTTCTTGCTTTTTTCAAACCGTATTTCTTTCTTTCTTTCATTCTTGAATCTCTAGTTAAGAATCCGGCTTTTTTAAGTATTGGTCTTAATTCTCCATCTACCTGAAGAAGTGCTCTTGAAATACCGTGTCTGATTGCTCCGGCTTGGCCAGTGTATCCGCCGCCTTTAACATTAACCAATACATCATACTGTCCTAATGTGTCAGTAATCACCATTGGTTCTCTAACGATAGTTCTTAAAGTTTCATACTTGATGTAATCTTCCAAATCTCTCTTGTTTATATTGATTTTTCCAGTTCCTGGAACTAATCTTACTCTAGCAATTGCGCTTTTTCTTCTGCCTGTTCCTCTGTATTGTACGTTCATTTAATCGTCCTCCTCCCTAATTAAAACTCGTATACTTGTGGTTTCTGAGCTTGGTTTTCATGCTCTGGACCAGCGTATACTTTAAGTTTCTTCAACATTTGTCTTCCAAGGCTGTTTTTTGGAAGCATTCCTTTTACTGCAAGATAAAGAGGTTGAGTCGGTTTATCCTGGAATAAGTTTCTGTAAGGAGTTTCCTTCAATCCACCTGGATATAGAGAGTGGTGTCTGTATAATTTCTGATCTAATTTCTTACCTGTCAATACAACTTTTTCAGCATTTACTACTATAACAAAGTCTCCTGTATCAACGCTTGGTGTATATATTGCTTTATGTTTACCTCTTAAAAGTTTAGCAACTTCAGTTGCGAGTCTACCTAAAGTTTTTCCTTCGGCATCTATAACATACCATGCCCTTTCAACTTCATTAGGTTTAGCCAAGAAGCTTTTCATCTTGTTTCCTCCTGTAATTTTCAATATTAAAATTTGTATATCAATCTATTCAAAAAACCTAACTCCGGGGCATTGGACCGGTTTTTCTTTGCATTTCATACCTAGGATATTTTATATTACCTAGCATTAAATGTCAAGACCTTTTTTATATTTTATAATTGACACTTAATAAAAACAAACCTTCCGGTGCTGCTGTTTGTCCCAGAAGGGCTCTTTCTGTTGTTTCAAGGGCATTTTCTATGCATGATGTTTCTTTTAAACCCTTGCCTACATCAATCAATGTTCCTGCTATTATTCTCACCATGTTATACAGAAATCCGCTTCCTGTCACATAAAGTTTTATGAGATTTCCTTCTCTTTCAATCCTTGTTTCATATACAGTCCTTACGGTTGTCTTTGCCTGTGAACCGGCTGCCATGAACGCTCTGAAGTCATGAGTGCCCACAATCATCTTAAAAGCTTCCTCCATTTTGTCCACATCAAGTATTGAAGGAACAAATGCTGTATAGTTTCTGTAAAAGGGGTTTCCCACTCTGCTGCTGTATATTTGATACATGTATGTCTTGTCATGAGCGTCAAAGCGTGAATTAAATTCCAATGGAACATCAACACTATCAAGAATGCTTATGTCATGGGGCAAATTTGCATTGAGGGCAATTTTTATTTTTTGTTCTTCTATTCTTGTGTCAGCCCTGAAGTTTGCTACTTGCCCAAGAGCATGAACTCCGCTGTCAGTCCTTCCGGAGCCTGTGAGTTCTATTTGCTGCTTCATAACCCTTGAAGCAGCTTTTTCTATTACTTCCTGGATTCCGATGCCGTTTGTCTGCGTCTGCCATCCGTTGTAGTTTGTGCCGTCATAGGCCACAGTTAATTTAATGTTTCTTACCATATTTTCAATGCGATTACAGCTGCAAAATAAACAATAAAAATAAATGATGCAGCATAATCTCCCTTAGATATTTTCAGCTGTCTCATGCGTGTTCTGTTTTCTCCGCCTCTGTAACATCTTGCTTCCATTGCCATTGCCAGTTCATCAGCCCTTCTGAATGCACTTATGAACAGCGGCACCAAAAGAGGTACCAGATTTTTTGCCCTGCTCATAATGTTTCCGCTTTCAAAATCGGCTCCCCTTGATTTCTGAGCCTTCATTATTTTTTCAGTTTCTTCCATGAGTGTTGGAATGAAACGAAGTGCTATTGTCATCATCATTGCAAGCTCATGAGCCGGAAGTCCGAACCTTTTAAATGGTTTCAAAAGACTTTCTATACCGTCTGTCAGAATAATCGGCGATGTTGTAAGCGTGAGAAGCGATGTGCCCATTATTAAAAGTGTAAGTCTTATGGCCATGAAACCTGCCTGTTTCAAACCTTCTTCTGTTACCTTGATAAATCCGACCTGGAAAATTATTCTTCCCGGTGTCATGAGGAGATTGATAACAAATGTTATAATTATTATCATGAGTATGGGCCTTAAGCCCTTAATTACAAACTTTACAGGCACTTTTGATATTGTAATGGCAGCTGTGAGAAACACAGCAACTATAATATATGTCGAAAAACTGTCAATCAGGAACAAGGAAACCAAAAATGCCAGAGTGATTATTATTTTAACCCTGGGGTCAAGATCGTGAACAGGTGATTCGACAGGATAATGCTGTCCTATGGTTAAATTCTTAAACATAATTCCTCCTCACTTCCTTGAGTATTTCTTCCTTGGCTTCTTCCACAGTGAGTATATCAGGCCTTATGTTAAATCCTCTTTTTCTTAATTCATTGACGATTTCTGCCACCTGAGGAACTCCAAGTCCGATTTTTTTAAGTTCTTCAGACTGGGAATAAATTTCCTTTGGAGTTCCCTGCATGTGTATTTTGCCCTTGTACAGTACTATTACTCTGTTTACAAGCTTGGCAATGTCTTCCATGCTGTGGGAAACAAGTACAACAGTCACATTTGCTTTTTTGTGAAGTTTTTTTATCTGTTCGAAAATTTCATTTCTTCCTGCAGGATCAAGACCTGCTGTTGGTTCATCAAGTATGAGATAATCAGGTTTCATTGCCAAAACACCTGCTATGGCAACTCTTCTTTTTTGTCCTCCTGAAAGGTCAAATGGTGATTCATCCTTTATGCTTTTATAGTTAAACCCCACAAGTTCCAGGGCTTCCTTAACTCTTTTTTCTGTTTCTTCTTCTGAAAGGTTTAAATTCATGGGTCCGAAAGCAACATCCTTTGCAACCGTCTCTTCAAACAGCTGGTATTCCGGATACTGAAAAACCAGGCCAACAGTCTGGCGAATTTTGCTTAATTTTTTCTTGTCTTCTCCTACAACTATGTCATTGACAATTATTTTTCCGTCTGATGGCTTTTCCAGACCGTTTAAAAGCTGTATGAGCGTAGACTTACCGGATCCAGTGTGTCCGATTACTCCCAGAAAATCCCCTTCCTTTATTTCCAGGTTAATTTCATCAAGAGCAACGGTCATGAAAGGTGTTCCTTCGCTGTAGATATATTTTATGTTTTCTGCTTTTATTGACATAACAAATCCACCAAATCCTTTACATTTATTATATCAGGTGGTATATTAAGACCTTCCTTGGCAAGTTCCTGTGCAAGCTCAGTGACTTGCGGAACATCAAGTCCGAATTTTTTTATTGCTTCAATATTTTTAAAAACGTCTTTAGGAGTACCATCCAATTTTATATTTCCCTTGTCCATTATTACAACCCTGTCTGCAAGCACTGCCTCATCCATGTAATGGGTTATAAGAAGTATTGTCTTGCCCTGAGCGTCCAGTTTCTTCAGTGTGTCCATTACTTCTTTCCTGCCTGAAGGATCAAGCATTGCTGTCGGTTCATCAAGTATTATGCAGTCAGAATTAAGAGCAAGAACGCCAGCTATGGCAATTCTCTGCTTTTGTCCCCCGGACAACAGATGCGGCGGCCTTTTCCTGTATTCATACATTCCAACGGCATTCAAGGCATCATCCACTCTTCTTCTAATTTCAGAAGATTCAACCCCTTGATTTTCAGGTCCGAATGCAATGTCTTCCTCAACAATTGTTGCAACAAGCTGGTTGTCAGGATTTTGAAAAACCATTCCAGCTGCCTGTCTTATGTCCCAGAGCTTTGAATCATCAGCTGTATCCATTCCCTTGACATAAATTTTTCCTTCTGTTGGAAGAAGTATGGAATTTATTAATTTTGCCAGAGTTGACTTGCCTGAACCGTTGTGACCGATTATGGCAGTGAACTCGCCTTTTTTGATATTGAGACTGCAGCCGTCAACGGCATAGTCCGTATCTTCCTTACTGTATTTAAACTTGACATTTTCAATTTTAATTATGTAATCGTCCATCATACACCTGTATTCATTAAATTGTGCGTCACTTCGCATTATGATAATATCATCAATCACATAATTTTACAACAGTAATTTTAATCCCGCAATTCAAACTTAACGTAAAATTGTTTGAAATTTAAGGAAATCTAAAGCAATCCACATTCAATGTGTTTAGATTTTGTCAGTTCAAAATAAAATTCTTCTGTGAAATCAGCACAGTAAATTTTGCTTTTGAAATTTATGGTCCTGATTTTTTTATATAGATTATCTGCAGGGTCATCAGAGGAAATTCCTATGACGAACATTTTGTAATTTTTTTTGATAATCTGGGCTATTTGGTTTAAAAAGCAGCTGTAGTATTCCATATTTCCTTCTAAAGAATAAAAAAAAGAAAGCATGGGGAAATCAAGCTCTTTTCCTTCCTCCGGGATTTCTATGTACCCAAGAATTCCAGAAACAAATGAAAATTTCTGAATCATTTTTATTGTCCTTGAATATCCCTTCACTATGTACTGCTTAAATCCTTTTTGGTTCCACAATGCTCCGAAGGCAAGTATTTCTCCTCTTTTTTCCAAGATGTAACAATCATCAAGACTAAGTCCGTAAAATTCCGTAATATTATTTATGACCGGTGAAAAATTATATTTCATCCCTTCTCTTCTTAAAAATTGATGAACATTTTCTAGGTCATCACAGTTTATGCTTCTGAAAGTTAAGCCTTTAGGAAGACTATTTTTAAATATTTTTGGATTGATTATGTATGTGGTATAATTGCACAAAGGCACCAGCTCAGGAATAAAGCTTCTTTTTTTATAAAACATTTTTTCTGTTGCTTCATTGCCGGACAAAAAAGAACAAAGATAAATACTTAAGCCTTGTTTTTCAATAAAGTCAACTACATTCATCCAGTTTATCACACCACTATAATCATTTCTTTTTCTTATTCCTCCTACATATCCTGCGGTCACACTTTTTCCGTCAACATTGTAACAGCCCGGAATGCAGGCTGCCTGGAACGCAATTTTCCCTTCCTTGTCCCTTATGATGGCAATTTTTGATTCTTTGTTTTCTTTTTTGTAGGATTCAAAAGCATTTGGCCTTCTTGTATATACTAGTTCAATAATTCCACCGGATGATTCTGATTCGATTATTTCAAGCATTTCAACGCCGTCTTCTATACCGGCTTCTTCAACCTTGTTTATCATATATTTCCCTCATCCATGTTTTCTCCAATAGGAATACCAAAGCGTTTGTCCACTTCAAAATGAAAAAGAATGTTTTGATACCAGTACACCATGTTTATGAGAGGTTTCTTTGCGCGCCTTGATAAGGTGATTCCTCTTTTTAATATGGATAGGAATGTATAATATTTCTTCTTGTAAGTCCTGCAGAGATTTTTAAGCTCCGTATCTGATACAAGCTTCGGCATAAATGAGATTGTGCCGAATGTGTATCCTTTTTCAAGCCACCATTTTTCATGGAACAGCCGTCCTTCCTCCAGAAATCGTTCATATGTTTCCGTTCCCGGAAAAGCCAAAAGATGATTGAAGGCAGTGACAAAAAACTCATGATGATTGCAAAATTCAAGATTCTTTCTGAAGCTTTCTTCATCGTCATAGTCAAAACCAAATACAAAACTTGCATATATGCTTATGCCGCATTTGTGAATTCTTTCAACAAGCTCGTCCCTTTCACCAAGTCGAGTCGACCATGCCTTGTTCATCTGCTCCAGGTTTTTCGGGTCAATTGATTCAAAACCTATCAAAATCATTTCGCAACCGCTTTTTTTCATTAAATTTAGTATTTCTTCATCACGGGCTATGTCAAGGGTGATCTGAGTGACCCATATGATTTTAAGTTTTTCTACTTCTTTAAAAAGCTCCCTTGCAAATTCTCTGTCAGAAAAAATGCTGTCATCCACAAAAAAATAAATTTTATTGCTGCATATTTTGATTTCTTCCACTATGTCACTTATTTTTCTGTGCATGTAATTTCCGTCGTAATATGAATGTATGGAGCAAAATTCACACAGGTGGCGGCAGCCTCTTCCTATTTCAACAAGTGAAATTGGAAGGTATTTCTTTTGTTTGTCAGCATAAATGCTTCTGTCCGGAAGATGGTAGTCAAGGAACATTCTGCCTTCATATAAATTGCTGAAACTTTTATTTTCAATGTCAGAGAGCACTCCTGCCCACACTTCTTCAGCATTTCCCTTAACCACTATGTCAGCATGCTGTAAAACTTCATCTTCTGCCAATGTTGCATGGTATCCTCCCATGACAACTATTTTTCCTCTTTGCTTAAATTTTGCTGCTATTTCATATGCTCTTCTGGCCGTGTAGGTTTCAACTGTTATTGCCACCACATCGGTTTCACAATCATAATCAATGTTTTCAATGCGGTCGTCAAAAAAATTTCTTTGATATGTTTCTGGAGTGAGCTTGTTTAAGACTGCAATGGTCAATGGTTCCATGAGCCAGGATTTTAAATATTTTTCATTTTTTTCCTGCCTATTCCAGGCAATACAAATGTTATTTTCATCATTGTCCGTCCTTGAATCCGAATTTCATTCCTTGTTTTCTGAAAACTTCTTTTTTGAATATTGGATTGTATACCATGTATGTCAAAAGCTTGTAAGGATTTCTCATGTTTGTTTTAAAATCAAATGCCCTGTAAATTATGGAACTAATAGAATTGTAATTTTTTCTGCACCAAAATGATATTTCCGTAAGTTCCTCTGCCGACATGTTTTTGGGAATAAACGATGCATAGTTGAACCTGTAATCATGATGAAGCCACCACTTTCCATCATAAAGGAGATTTCCCTGGCATAAAAGTTCACTGTAAAGAGGAGTTCCCGGGTATGGCATCAAAATGTTGTATGCAGCAAAGGAAAATTTGTTTTTAAGGGCAAAATTATATGTATCCATGATGGAATCAAGCGTATCCGTATCATGGCCCAGAGTGAAGGCAGCCCATATCTGCAGTCCGTATGATTTAAGTATACTGATTGCTTCTTTGTACTGATTGGCAGCAAAGTCTTTGTTAACTTCTTTTTTCATCACATCAATGCTTTCGGTTTTTATTGATTCAAAACCAACCACAAGGCCCATACAGCCGCTTTTGACCATAAGGTCCATGAGATGCTTGTCCTCAAGCATGTCAAGACTTGCCTGACTTACCCATTTTATTTTTAGAGGTATGAGAGCTCGAAACAGTTCCTTGGCTTTTTCCTTGTTGCCAACAATGTTGTCGTCAACAAAAAATAACACCTTCCTTTCCTGGTTTTTGATTTCTTCAATTACTTCAGAAACATCCCTGCAGTAATGGTGGTGTCTGAAATATACACTAGAAGCACAAAAGCTGCATGAATTTCTGCATCCCCTGCTAAACTGCAAAAGTGTAATGGGAAGATAGTTTTTTCCTTTGAAAATATCCCTTCTTGTAATTATTCCTTTCTGAGGAACTGCTACTTCGCTGCAGATATATTCTTCCTTTATATATCCATTTCTCAGATCCTCTATCATTTCTGTCCACTTGTCTTCTGCATCCCCTATCATAATGCTTGTAGCATGTTCCTTAACCTCACTGGGAAGAAGCATTGCGTGCATTCCTCCCATGAGTACCTTAACTCCCCTGTCCATGAACTGGCGGCTTATCTCATAGGATCTTCTTGCAGTGAATGTTTCAACTGTTATGCATACAAGATCTGTTTCTTCATCATAGGGAATCACTTCTGCCCTGTCGTCGTACATTACAACTTCTATGTCATGTGGTGTGAGTGCTGCTAGTATTCCAAGCTGCAGTGGCTCCATCCTGCTTTCATCCACATACAGACTGTGGCCTCTTCTTCCTATGTTTGGTTTAATCAGCGTAATTTTCATCTCTGCTACCAAGTTCCCTTCCCTGCTTGAACAATATTTCAAATCTGGATACTAGATTGGTTTTCAAATAAACCGGTGCATTTTTTAAATTACTTCGATTCATCATCCTTTTAAAAATATTTCCCAAGGAATAAAATGAGTAACGTGCATCTCTGCAGCTTTCTGAAAGCTCAATGCTGGTCATATTTTCAGGAACAATCATTGAATCTCCGTACCTGAAGTCTTTTTCAAGCCACCACTTGTCGTTAGTAAGCCTGTTTTCCCACTTAAGCCTCTCATAGAGGACTGTACCTGGCATTGCCATGAGGGGATTGAAATTTGCAATTGCAAATTTATGCTCTACAGCAAAATCAACCAGCTCCTGTGCAGAAT
Source organism: Firmicutes bacterium UBA6113 (assembly GCA_002422545.1). GTDB lineage: Bacteria > Bacillota > Clostridia > Tissierellales > Sedimentibacteraceae > Sedimentibacter. The sequence goes on from DIWF01000039.1 coordinate 52,240, forward strand.
CCATAGTGTCTCCTCCATAGCCTATTACAAATGTTCCGTAAACCATGAGCCCTGCGCCATAAATATTCTTCAGCGTTTTTTCATAATCAAATCTCATGTTTGCCTTCTTGTTCATCTGTTTCAGGTTTTCTTTGTTCAACGATTCAAAACCAGTGAGAATCATCATACAGCCGCTGTCTTTCATCATTTTTAAAATTTCAGCGCTTTCTGCAATGTCCATTGATATTTGGCATGCCCATTTCCTTCTGAGTTTCTTCATGTCCATGAAAAGTTTTACAGCTTTTTCCCTGTCTGCAAAAATGTTATCATCTACAAAGAAAATATATTTTTCCTTTATTTTTTTTATGTCATGAACTACATTCTCCACGTTTCTTGTGCGCACACTGCCCTTATAAAAGGCATTTATGGAACAGAAATCACAGCAGTACCTGCAGCCCCTTCCAAACTGCACCAAGGCTATGTTGTTGTAATATTTTCCGTTAAAAACTGTGTAGTCGTATTTTACTTGGGATAAATCTGCATTGTTTTTGCTTATGTATTTTTCCTTTAATGAATTGTTTTTTATGTCCTCCACAACCAAGGGCCATGTGTCTTCTGCTTCTCCCACAACAACCGCATCTGCATAATAAAGGCATTCATCGGGAACCATAGTTGGATGAAATCCCCCCATTATTACAATTTTGTTTTCTTTTTTGTACTTTTCCGCAAGGAAATAAGCCCTACTAGCAGAAAATGTGTCCACGGTCATGGCCACAACTTGAGCATCGAGTTTTTCAGGCAGCCTTTCTATTTTTTCATCATAAAATTCTATGGGTGCTTTTGTAAGCGGCTTTATTATTGCAAAAACAAGGGGCATCATTGCATCCCTTGACTTCTTCCCGAACATGTCGGGTCTTATAAATGCTATCTTCATAATGCTCCTTTAATCGGGAATATCAGAATTGTCAGCCATAACATCCTTGCCGTATGCTTCAAAAGATTCAGCATATTTTTTGTATCCGAAATTAAGTCCGAAATAAATGCCATATAAAATATTAATCTTCCATAAATTTTTTATGTCAATGCGCTTTATAATGTTTCTTAAGGAATAAGCTTCCTTCCATGCCCACTTAATTCCATCTTCAAGCTCTTTTACAGTCATGTTTGCAGGTTTGTAAACCACATGCTCCACGTCGTACATGGACCAGTCAGTTTCAATAATTCTTTTTTCTCTCTCAAGCTTCCTGTAGTAATCTGTTCCGGGAAACGGAGTAATGACAGAAAACCTGGGCAGATCTATTTTTGCTTCCAGGCACAAATTTACAGTCCTTAAAAATACATCTATTTCATCATCGTCGCTTCCAAAGGCAAAGCATCCCATGACCATTATGCCGTGAGAGTGGAGTTTATCCATGAGAATCTGGTATTCATAGACTTTGTTGACGCCTTTTCTCATGCTTTTTTGTGTTTCCTGATTTACAGACTCAAAGCCTATGAGGAGTCCCTTGCAGCCGCTTTCTTCAAACAGCTCAATGAGTTCATCGTCAACACCTATTGCAGAAGTTGTAAGACCGAACCACCATTTTTTAAGGGGAATCATTTCTTTGAAAAGTTCCTTTGCAAAGGTCGTATCAGCTATTAAATTAACATCAGGAAAGACCACAATCCTGCCCTTAAGAGTTTTTATTTCATCTGTTATGTTTTGTACTGTCCTCTTGTAGAGATTGCTTCCAAAAGCCTTAGGATAGGCGCAGAATGTGCAGTTTAAGTTGCATCCGCGAATTGCCTCAACAGTGTTCAATGTAATATATTTATCCTCTTTTAAAAGGTCTTTTCGGGGTAGAGGACGGTTTTCAACAGTGGTGTTTTCTCCTTGAAAATATAGTTTTTGCATGCAGCCTTCCTGGAAATCTCTTAATACTCTCGGAAAATTGTTTTCTCCCAGCCCCACGACAACTGAATCAGAATGCTCCATTGCTTCATAGGGCTTAAGTGAAGGGTGGACTCCCCCAAGCACTACCTTGACACCTCTTTTTCTGAAATAATCTGCATATTTGTAACACCTTGAAGCAGTTCCTGTTATACATGTAATGGCCACTATGTCAGCTTGTAAGTCAAGAGGGATCTTTTCAGCTGTTTCATCATATATTTTTACATCTGCACCCAGTTCTTCAGGAACAAGTGCTGCAAGAAGAGCAAGCGTTATTGGCGCATAGTGCAGATTTTTATGAAACATTCCGTTGTAGCGGTGCATTGCACCTGCAGGGGCTAACAGTGCTATTTTCATTTTATCCTTCCTTTAACTAAGTTTTATAAGCGAAGAAACTGCCATTAAAATATATGAAGCCAACACTATGTTCAGCAATACCTTGTTTTTTCCCAGATTTCCAAGCATAAGATTTCCATTTGAATGCTCCGTGGCTTTTATGTAACCAGGTATGACAAGCAGTGACGTTATGACTGCCACTACGCCTCCAACCACCTGAATCATGGAAATGAAGCTTACAGGAAGAAACAGTGCTGCCAAAAGAGAAGGAACCGTGGCATCAATGAAGGCCGTATTCCTTTTTACTTTTAGCTCCGTCGATATTATGTCAAGCTGAGCCAGTGCTATGGACAAATATGAAGTAAACATTGCAAGAATAACAAAAACAGAACACACAAATGCAGTAATGTTGCCTAAGGAGCTGCTAAGCCCTATGGTAGCAACCTGAGTTATATTTTTTGATGCTGTTATTGATGAAACTGTAAATATAAGAGTAATTGCTGCGTTAATTCCAATTCCTGTAATTACTGCAGTCTTTAATTTATTTTTATCTTCAATGTTGTTTGCTGCTTGAGGGATGGAAAACAATGCTGAAAATGAAAACATTACTAAGCCGTACAGAGCAAGGGCATCCCCATAGCTTCCAAAAGAAAGTTCCATATTTTTCACAGGATGGTTCAAAGACATGACAATCAAAAATAAAACCACTCCGCCAATTATAATCATGGAATACTTTTCGCTGATACCTATTATTTTTATTCCTGCAACAACTATTAAAGAACTTGTGCAGTAAAATATTATTTTAGAAATAAAAGGCGCTACTCCAAAAGATTCAGTTAAAACTTCAGCTGCAACCAATATGTAAATTGCAAGATTGAAAAGAAGAACCACAGCCAGCACTGCAAAAAACAAAGACGAATACAGTCTTTCATTTTTTCCCTTGAACAAGTGCTCCTTGAAAATTCCCATGAGCTGAGTAGAATTTTTAGAATTTAATACAAGATCTACAACCAACAGATGCATGAGTGCACTTGCCACAAATGCTGCAACAACAGCAGTTATAATACCAAGCAAACCTGTTTTTGAAGCAGCGTAGGGAATTGCAAGGATTCCTGTTCCAAGACCGCTTCCTGCAATGAGCATTACTGCTTCCCATGTGGATATTTTTTTACTGGCCATAAGTTCTCCTTAACACAATGTTAACGTTATTTTACCCAATAAGAGTATGTTGAAACAAGCTTTATAAGCATGACTTTCAAAATTCTTTAACATAAAGGTAAAAAATTTGTCGAATGTGCGCATACTAAAATCCCGCAGGTATGCACCTGCGGGACTAAGTCAACTATATTCTGCTAAATTGAATTATACTAATTCAATTATTGCCATTTCTGCTCCATCGCCTCTGCGTGGTCCCAATTTTAGAATTCTAGTGTATCCACCGTTTCTATCACTGTATTTAGGAGCAACTTCTTCAAATAGCTTACTTACTGCATTTTTATCATATAAATAAGCCGCTGCTTGACGTCTTGCATGTAGATCTCCTCTTTTACCAAGAGTAATAGTTCTTTCTGCAACTCTTCTTAATTCTTTGGCTCTAGTTACTGTTGTAACCATTCTGCCATTGTTAATTAAGTCAGCAGTCATGTTTCTTAACATTGCTACTCTGTGGTCAGACTTGATACCAAGCTTTCTGTGACTACCCATGCTTAGTCCTCCTTTTACTGCTAATTATCATTTTTCCTTAAAGATAAACCCAACTCTTCAAGTTTCTTCGCTACTTCATCCAAAGATTTCTTTCCGAGGTTTCTAACTTTCATCATGTCATCTTCTGACTTGTATGTAAGTTCCTCTACAGTATTGATTCCTGCTCTCTTCAGACAGTTGTAAGATCTTACTGATAAATCAAGTTCCTCTATTGTCATTTCCAAAACTTTTTCTTTTTCATCTTCTTCTTTTTCAATCATTATTTCAACATCGTTAATATGTTCTGTCAATGATATGAACAAGTTGAGATGTTCGTTCAATATTTTTGCTCCTAAAGAAACTGCTTCTTCAGGTTCAATTGTTCCGTTAGTCCAAATCTCGATTGTCAATTTGTCAAAATCTGTTCTGTTTCCAACTCTGGTGTCTTCCACTGAGAAGTTTACTTTTTTAACAGGAGTGTAGATTGAATCAATTGGGATAACGCCGATTGACTGGCTATCCTTCTTGTTTCTTTCAGCTATTACATATCCTCTTCCTTGCTCCATTTCCATCTCAATAATGAGTTCGGAACCTTCTTCAAGAGTTGCAATATGCAAATCCTCGTTGATTATATCAACGTCGCCCCCTGTTATAATATCTGCTGCTGTAACCTCTTTAGGTCCCTTTGCGTCTATTAAAAGCTGCACAGGTCCTGGCACGTTCATTTTCGCAGCCAGATTCTTAATATTAAGAATTATCTCTGTTACATCTTCTCTTACTCCAGGTATTGTAGAAAATTCATGCAATACACCTTGGATGTTGATAGATGTAACAGCAGCTCCTGGTAACGATGAAAGTAGTATTCTTCTGAGCGAATTTCCAAGTGTTGTTCCGTAACCTCTTTCAAGTGGTTCAACAACTATCTTCCCATATGAGTTATCATCATTCTTTTCAATTAACGTAATATTAGGTTTTTCTATTTCTATCATCCCAACCCTCCTTAGATGTGATGTATGTCGAGGGTAATAATTCTTAATTCTTACTACTTAGAGTACAACTCGACAATCAGATGCTCTTCTATTGGTATTTCAATATCTTCCTTCGCAGGTTCAGCTATTATTCTGCCTGTGAAGTTTTCAGGTTCAACTTGCAACCATTGTGGTGCAGTCTTCTTGTGATTTTCAACTAAAGCTTTGAACTTATCAGAGCTTTGGCTCTTTTCCTTAACCTTTATTTCATCGCCAACTGAAAGAGTCATTGATGGAATATCAGCCTTCTTACCGTTTACTGTAAAATGACCGTGAACTACCAATTGTCTTGCTTCTGGTCTTGAACTTGCAAAGCCTAATCTGTATATTACATTATCAAATCTAAGCTCCATCAATTTCAATAAGTTATCACCAGTTTTTCCTGACATTTTATCTGCAACTTTAAAAGCTTCAGCAAACTGTCCTTCTAAAACTCCATAATATTTTCTTACTTTTTGTTTTTCTCTCAACTGAATACCGTAGTTAGTCAGTTTCTTGTTGTTTTGACCGTGCTGTCCAGGAGCATAGTTTCTTCTTCCTATAGAACACTTGTCAGTGTAACATCTGTCACCTTTTAAATATAACTTTAATCCTTCTCTTCTGCATATTCTGCAAACAGGTCCAGTATATCTTGCCATCTTTTCACCTCGTTTCTAATTATACTCTTCTACGTTTTGGTGGTCTGCAACCATTATGTGGTATTGGAGTAACGTCTTTTATTAAATTAACTTCCAGTCCAGCTGCCTGCAAAGATCTTATTGCTGCTTCTCTGCCTGAGCCCGGTCCTTTAACGTACACTTCTACTGTCTTCAAGCCATGTTCCATGGCTCTCTTTGCTGCTTCTTCTGCTACCATGCTAGCTGCATATGGAGTAGATTTTCTTGAACCCTTGAATCCCAATTGTCCTGAACTAGCCCAAGAAAGCGCGTTTCCCTGCAAATCAGTAAGAGTTACAAGTGTATTGTTAAAAGTTGACTTAATATGTGCCTGGCCTTTTTCAATATTTTTACGTTCTCTTTTTCTTACTCTTGTTTTTTGTTGTTTTTTAGCTGCCACTTAAGTCCCTCCTTTTATTTTTTAGATTTTTTCCCTGAAACTCTCTTAGGACCTTTTCTAGTTCTAGCATTGTTCTTAGTGTTTTGTCCTCTGACAGGCAATCCTTTTTTATGTCTTAAGCCTCTATAGCAGTTGATTTCTTTTAATCTCTTAATATTCAACGCTATTTCTCTTCTCAAGTCACCTTCAACAGGATGCTTATCTATTTCAGTTCTTAACTGTTGTATTTCATCTTCTGTCAGGTCTTTAACTCTTGTATCAGGGTTAATACCTGTGTCTTTTAATATCTGGTTTGAAGTCTTTCTGCCTATACCATAGATATATGTCAGACCGATTTCAACTCTTTTTTCTCTTGGTAAATCCACACCAGCGATTCTGGCCATTAAGCTTACACCTCCTACCTCAGTAGCACTTAATCTTCTATTTTATATCTGTCTAGCCTTGTTTTTGTTTGTGCTTTGGATTTTCGCAAATTACCATAACTTTGCCTTTTCTTCTGATAATCTTGCATTTCTCGCACATTGGTTTTACTGATGGTCTTACTTTCATTGTAATACCTCCTTACTTTTTCCTCCAGGTTATTCTTCCTCTTGTCAAATCATATGGTGATAATTCAACAGCTACAGTATCTCCCGGAAGAATCCTGATATAGTTCATCCTCAGTTTTCCAGAAATATGCGCTAAAATCTGGTGTCCGTTCTGAAGCTCAACTATGAACATTGCATTAGGAAGTGCTTCCAGGACTTTTCCTTCGACTTCTATAACATCTTTCTTGGACATTGATCACTCAACCTCCATTTCTACAGATGCATTTTTTGTGAAGGGCTCAAGTAGCTTTCTCACATATGCATCATCTAGATTTTCGTTACATTGTAACTTGAATGCAAATTCTGTCAATACTGTATTATAAATCATTAAATGTTTAATTTTTTTCTTTTTAGGAGAACCTAGCTTTCTGAGATCTCCGTCACATACCAATACATTTTGCTCATCCACAACATTGCATACAATAAAAGTTCTTCCTTTATCTCTGCCTGCCTTGGATTTCACTATCTGACCAATTTTAATATCTGTTGTAAATTCCAATAAATCACCCCTATAATACGGTTAACAGCTCTGGTTCGCCGTCTGTAATAGCAACAGTATGTTCATAGTGAGCTGACGGCTTGCCGTCTGTGGTCACCACAGTCCAGTTGTTGTCAAGGACTTTCACGTTGTATGTTCCTGCGTTTATCATAGGCTCTATAGCAAGGACCATTCCAACTTGCAGCCGCGGCCCTTTACCAGGTCTTCCGAAGTTAGGTATTTGCGGTGATTCATGCATATCCTTCCCAACTCCGTGCCCAACGTAATCTCTTACAACCGAGAACCCTTGACTTTCTGCATACTGCTGTACTGCATGCGATATGTCTGAGAGTCTGTAAGACGTCTTTGCATACTTTATTCCTTCATAGAAGCTTTGTCGAGTAGCTTCGACTAAACGTCTCTTCTCGTCGTCAACTTCTCCCACGAGGAATGTTTTTGCGCTGTCTCCCACATATCCTTCAAAAGTAGCACCTATATCAATGCTGACAATGTCGCCTTCTATAAGTTTTCTGCTGTTTGGAAATCCATGAACAACCTCTTCATTTACCGAAGCGCATATTGAATATGGAAATCCTCCGTAACCTTTGAATGTAGGTATCGCATTTTGAGATCTTAAGAAATCTTCAACCATCTGATCAATTTCTTTAGTAGTAACTCCGGGTTTAATGTACTTTCTCACAAGTTCATGAGACTGTGCCACCAAACGTCCGGCTTTTCTCATAATTTCTATTTCTCTTCTTGTTTTGAGGATAATCATACTATTTATTCCTCAATTTTGCAACAATGTTTTTGCCAACCTCAGCTATAGGTTTTTCTCCGTCTATATTAACTATTATACCTTTATTGGTGTAATATTCAATAAGTGGTTCAGTCTGCTCCTGGTAAACATTAATTCTTTTGGTAACAGTCTCTTCAGTATCATCCTTGCGCTGAAGAAGTTCGCCTTTACAATTGTCACAAACACCTTCCACTGTTGGTTTGTTGAAAGTCATATGGTATGTCTGACCGCAGTCTTTACACACTCTTCTTCCAACAGCTCTTTCAATGAGAAGTTCTTTTCTTACTTCTATATTAACTACATAATCAAGACTCTGATTCATGTCCTTTAAAGCATCTTCTAAAGCATCTGCCTGGAATATTGTTCTTGGAAATCCGTCTAACAGAAATCCGTTTTTGCAATCTTCATCAAGCAATCTGTCCTTGACAAGTTCCACTGTCAGTTCATCCGGAACGAGTAAACCCTGATCCATATATTCTTTAGCTTTTTTGCCCAGAACAGTTCCTTCTTTAATATTTTTTCTGAATATATCACCTGTGGATATATGTGGTATTGAAAATTCCTTTACTATGGTGTCTGCCTGAGTTCCTTTTCCGGCTCCGGGAGGACCCAATAAAATTGCTCTCATTTTCCTTACCTCTCTTTACTTCAAAAATCCTTTGTAGTGTCTCATCAACATCTGAGCTTCAACTTGCTTCATTGTCTCGAGAGCTACGCCGGTTACAATCAACAGTGACGTTCCGCCAAAGTTAATGTTCAAATCCGTAAATGAAAATACTAAAGTTGGTATTGTCGCTATTATTGCAAGTGATATTGCACCTGCTATTGTTATTCTGTTTAAAACTTTGTTTAAATACTCTGCAGTTGGTCTGCCTGGTCTGATTCCAGGTATAAATCCTCCATTTTCTTTGAGGGTATTTGAATATTCAAATGGATTGAACTGTACCGCTGTATAGAAATATGTGAAGAATATTATCAATAATATATTTAAAATTGTATAAACATATATTCCTGGACTTTGAGCTGTTGAGAAATACTTTTGTACTCCCTCTGCCATGCTTGGGAAGAAGAATGCCAATGTCTGTGGTATTGCTAAGAGTGTTGAAGCGAATATTACCGGCATAACTCCTGCCATTAACACTTTCATAGGAATGTGTGTGCTTTGTCCGCCATACATTTTTCTTCCTACAACTCTTTTTGCATACTGCACCGGTATCTTTCTTTCACCTTGCTGGATAGCTATTACTCCAACAACTATGAAGAAAGCAAATATCAGGAATATTAAGATTTCTATTATATTTACCGCACCGTTTTGAACCTGGAATATCATTGTTCCAAAGTCCCTTGGATAACGAGAAACTATACCTATCATTATTATCAGTGATATACCGTTACCAATACCTTTGTCTGTTATTAACTCTCCCAGCCACATCAAGAATGCTGTTCCCGCTGTAAGCACTATTACTACCGAAACTATTGATAAGAAGCTTTTGTCAATGATTGCTGAATTAAAGAATCCAACGCTGTATGCTGTAGCTTGTATCAATGCCAGTATAACAGTTACATATCTGGTCCATTGAGCCATTTTTTTCTTTCCGTCTTCTGCTTTGAAAAATTGTTCAATTTGCGGAATTGCAATTGCAAGCAACTGAAGAATTATAGAAGACGTAATGTATGGATAAATATTTAATGCAAATATTGTAAAATCTTTGAAAGCACCACCGGACATCATATCAAAGAAATCCAGCAGACCTCCTGCTGTGCCTGAAAACATGTTTTGAACAACTGCTTTATCTATTCCTGGAACAGGTATTACAGCGCCTAATCTGTACACTACTAACATTAAAAAAGTAAAAATCATTCTTTTTCTTAAATCAGGTATTTTCCATGCATTTTTTAAAGTTTCAAACAACTTAAATCACCTCAGCTTTTCCGCCGGCAGCTTCGATTTTTTCTACCGCTGATTTGCTGAATTTATGAGCTTTAACTGTAAGCTTCTTAGCAAGTTCACCGTTTCCCAGTATCTTAATACCATCAAGTTGTTTTTTAACAATACCCTCTGACTTAAGAACTTCTGGAGTAACCTCTGCTCCATCTTCGAATTGGTTTAACACTTCAACATTTATCTCAGCAAACACTGTTCCAAAGACATTAGTAAATCCTCTCTTTGGCAGTCTCCTGTAAAGAGGCATCTGTCCGCCTTCAAATCCTGGTCTTACTCCGCCGCCAGAACGTGATTTTTGTCCATTCATACCTCTGCCGGCTGTCTTACCCTGTCCTGTAGCTGTACCTCTTCCTAATCTTTTTCTGTTTTTTGAACTACCAGGACTAGGTTTTAATTCATGAAGTTTCATCTTTAACACCTCCTTATAGTCTTATTCAATAACCTCTACCATGAAGTCGACTTTTTTGATCATTCCTCTGATTTGAGGAGTATCTTCTTTTTCAACTATCTGGCCTATTTTTCTCAAACCTAAAGCTTTAATGTTTTTAACCTGGTTAGGTGTTCTACCGATCTTGCTTTTTGTTTGTTTAATTTTTATCGTTGCCATAATTTCACCTCTTAACCTAATATTTCTTCTACAGATTTACCTCTGATTTTTGCTACATCTTCAGGCTTCTTAAGAAGTTTTAAGGCTTCAATTGTTGCATTTACTACGTTTCTTGGGTTGCTTGATCCCAATGACTTTGTTCTTATATCTCTTATTCCTGCAAGTTCTAATACTGCACGAACAGGACCGCCGGCTATGATTCCAGTACCTTCTTTGGCTGGTTTAACAAGAACTCTGCCTGCGCCATATCTGCCAATTATTTCATGTGGCACTGTTGTATCTTTCAGTGGCACTTCGATCATGTTCTTTTTAGCATCCTGGATTGCTTTTCTAATAGCATCTGGAATTTCAACAGCTTTTGCCATTCCTATTCCAACATGACCATTTTCATCACCAACAACAACCAATACGCTGAATCTAAAGTTTCTACCACCTTTAACAACTTTAGTTACACGGTTGATGCTGATAACTTTTTCTTTCACATCCAGTTGGCTTGCATCTATACGTCCACGCTGCTCCATGACTAACCTCCTTATTAAAATTCAAGTCCGCTTTCTCTTGCTCCGTCAGCAAGTACTTTAACTCTGCCATGATATAAATAGCCGCCTCTGTCGAAAACTACTGTATTTATACCTTTATTCTTCGCTCTTTCTCCTACTGTTTTGCCAACTAATTTTGCTGCATCAGTCTTAGTAAGCTCAGCTACCTGGTCTCTCAATTCTTTATCTTGTGTAGATGCAGATGCAAGAGTTGTTCCAGTAGCATCATCAATTACTTGAGCGTATATGTGCTTAGAGCTTTTAAATATATTCAATCTTGGTCTCTCAGGAGTTCCTACGACTTTATTTCTTATACTATAGTGTCTTTCTTTTCTCTTTTGATTTTTATCAATTTTTTTAAGCACTAATACTCACTCCTTTCTTAATTATTTACCAGTTTTACCAGCTTTACGTCTAACAATTTCATTAGTGTACTTAATACCCTTTCCTTTGTAAGGTTCAGGTTTTCTCCAGTCTCTGATAACTGCGGCGTAATTACCTACTTGCTGTTTATCTATACCTTTTACTATTATCTTGTTAGTTCCTTCTACAGCTGTTTCAATTCCTTGTGGGTCTTCCATTTCAACAGGATGTGAGAAACCTAAGTTCAATACCAATTTGTTTCCTTGCTTTTGTGCTCTATATCCAACACCTACGATTTCAAGTGTCTTATCGAAACCTGCAGTAACACCAACTACCATGTTGCTGATGAGAGTTCTTGTTAATCCGTGAAGAGATCTGTTCATTTTTTCATCATTAGGTCTTGAAACTGTTATTTCAGTTCCTTCGATTTCTATTTTCATGGATTTAGCCAGCTGTTGTTCAAGCTGTCCCTTTGGTCCCTTAACAACTGCATAATTGTTTTTGTCGATTTTAACTTCAACATTTGCAGGTATAGTTACAGGTTTAATACCTATTCTTGACATCTTAGCACCTCCTATTCGTTTATTATTACCATACGTAGCAGATTACTTCTCCGCCAACTCCCTGTGTTCTTGCTTTTTTGTCTGTTATAATGCCTTGTGAAGTAGAAAGTATAGCTATTCCTAAGCCACCCAATACCTTTGGAGTTTCATCTTTTCCTACGTAAACTCTTAGTCCCGGTTTAGATATTCTCTTAATGCCAGTTATAACTCTTTCCTTGTTCTGCTGGTATTTAAGTTCAACTCTTATAATACCTTGCTTTCCATCATCTATAACATCAAAACCCTTAACATAACCTTCTTCCAAAAGAATTGTTGCTAATTCTTTCTTTATCTTTGAAGACGGTACATCAACAAATTCGTGCTTTGCTTTATTGCCATTTCTTATTCTCGTTAACATATCTGCGATAGGATCTGTCATTACCATGTAAGTAACCTCCTTCCATTTTATAAATTTTACCAGCTAGCTTTTTTAACGCCAGGTATCTGACCTTTATAAGCCAGTTCTCTAAAGCATATACGGCATATACCGAATTTCCTTAAATAAGCATGAGGTCTTCCACAAATCTTGCATCTTGTATATTCTCTTGTAGAGAATTTCTGTTTTCTCTGTTGTTTAACTTTTAGAGATGTTTTTGCCATAATTTCGCTCCCTCCCTTACTTACTAAAAGGCATTCCCATTAATTTCAAAAGCTCACGTGCTTCCTCATCTGTATTAGCTGTGGTTGTTATGATTATGTCCATACCTCTTATTTTATCGATTTTATCGTAATTGATTTCTGGAAATATCAATTGTTCTTTAATTCCTAAAGCGTAGTTTCCTCTGCCGTCAAAAGCTGTTTTTGAAACGCCTCTGAAGTCTCTAACTCTAGGTAAAGCTACATTTACAAGTTTGTCAAGGAATTCATACATGTGATTTCCTCTTAATGTTACCTTGCAACCTACTGCCATGCCTTCTCTTAATTTAAAGTTAGAAATTGATTTTCTAGCTTTAGTCACTACAGGTTTTTGTCCTGCTATGATAGTCATTTCTTCTACTGCGTTTTCTAAGAATTTTTGGTTTTCTTTAGCTTCGCCAACGCCCATATTAATTATGATTTTTTCTATTCTAGGTGCCTGCATAATGCTTTTATACTGAAATTTTTCCATCAGCGCCGGCACTACTTGTTCGTTATATGTCGTTTTTAATCTAGCCATATAATTCGTACCTCCCTTCGAGCATTATATTAAATCAATGTACCGCATTTTTTACATGCTCTTACTTTTTTTCCGTTTTCTATTTTAGTTTCAGTTCTTACGCCTGATTTGCATTTATCGCAATATAGCATAACATTGGAAACATTAATAGTGCCTTCCTGGTGTAAAATGCCTGCTTGCTGCATTTGATTAGTCTGCTTCTGATGCTTTGTAATCATCTTTACACCTTCAACGATGACTCTATTTTGTTTTGGCATGCTTGTAAGAACTTTGCCTATCTTACCTTTGTCGCTGCCTGCTATAACTACAACTTTATCGCCTTTTTTTACGTGCATCTTTATACACCTCCCATTAAAGTACTTCCGGTGCTAGTGAGATTATCTTCATGAATTTTCCATCTCTTAATTCTCTTGTTATAGGTCCAAATATACGTGTTCCAACTGGTGTTTTATCATCTTTGATTATAACAGCTGCATTCTCATCGAATTTTATATATGTGCCGTCTTTTCTTCTTACGCCAGTCTTAGTTCTCACTATAACCGCCTTAACTACATCACCCTTCTTAACAACTCCTCCAGGTGTTGCAGATTTAACCGCACATACAATTATATCGCCAATGTTTCCATATTTTCTAACGGAACCGCCCATTACTCTTATTACAAGAACTTCTTTTGCTCCAGAATTGTCTGCGACTCTTAACCTCGACTCAGTTTGTATCATGTCTTCTACCTCCCTTCAATTGTCTTAGGGTTTATTTAGCTTTCTCTAATATTTCGATGACTCTCCAACATTTTTCTTTTGATAATGGTCTTGTTTCCATTATTTTTACAGTGTCACCTATTTTGCACATATTCTCTTCATCATGTGCCTTGTATTTCTTAGTCATTTTTATTTGTTTTTTATAAAGAGGATGTGCTACAAGTTTCTCAGTAGCAACTACTATTGTTTTATCCATTTTATCACTGACTACTTTTCCAATTCTTACTTTTCTGTTGCCTCTTTCCAAAGTAAATATCCTCCTTTCTTATTGAGCGTTAATGTTCAATTCACGTTCTCTGAGAACTGTCTTAACACGTGCAATATCTTTCTTGACCTTATTTATTCTCATCGGATTGTCAAGCTCTCCGGTTGCAAGTTGAAATCTTAAATTGAAGAGTTCTGTTTTTAAATCAACTACAGACTTATTCAATTCATCAACTGATTTATTTCTTAGTTCATTAGCTTTCATTTGCTTCACCATCCTTTTCTGCTGCCTGATCCTTGGTAACAAATTTGCATTTGATAGGCAATTTATGCATGGCAAGTCTCATTGCTTCTCTGGCTACTTCTTCTGAAACCCCTGACATTTCGAACATTATTCTGCCAGGTTTTACAACTGCCACCCAGTACTCAGGTGATCCCTTACCTTTACCCATACGAGTTTCGGCAGGTTTTTTTGTAACCGGTTTATCTGGGAATATTTTAATCCAAATTTGTCCGCCTCTCTTAACTGATCTAGTCATAGCTCTTCTGGCAGCTTCTATCTGGTTTGATGTTATCCAAGCGGGTTCAAGTGCTTGAAGCCCATATTCGCCGTAAGTAACCTTGTTGCCTCTTGTTGCAACTCCAGTCATTCTACCTCTTTGCTGCTTACGGTGTTTTACTCTTTTAGGCATTAACATAATAATTTCCTCCTTCCTTCAGGACTTATTACTTTTTATCTCTTTTATTAAAGTTATTGTTTGGTCTTCTTTTTTTCTTGTTGTCTCTGTTATCTGAAAGTGCTTTTGTTGGTTCTTGATTGTCTGATAATAATGAACCTTTCTTTCTCAGCACTTCACCTCTGCATATCCATACTTTAACGCCGATTTTACCAAATGTAGTGTTTGCTTCTGCAAAACCATAGCTAATGTCAGCTCTTAAAGTTTGAAGAGGAATTTTACCCTCTGAATATCCTTCAGTTCTAGCCATATCTGCTCCGTTTAATCTTCCAGATACACTAGTCTTAATTCCCTTAGCACCCAATTTCATTGTTCTTTGCATTGATTGTTTCATTGCTCTTCTGAAAGATATACGCTTTTCGATCTGGCTTGCGATATTTTCAGCAACTAATTGTGCGTTTAATTCAGGAACCTTTATTTCTTCTACATTGATTATAACAGTCTTTCCAGATATTGCTTCGATGGCATTTTTTAAACTGTCAACGCCAGTACCGCCCTTACCGATTATCATACCTGGTTTTGCTGTGAATACACTTACCTTCACTCTGCTGGCAAATCTTTCGATTTCTACCTTAGCAATACCTGCTTGATTCAAGTTTTTATTTATATACTCACGAATTTTGTAGTCTTCGTTTAAGTTGATTCCAAAATTCTTCTTGTCAGCATACCATTTAGAGTCCCAATCATTGATTATACCAACTCTAAGTCCATGAGGATTTACCTTTTGACCCATTTTTTACCTCCTTTACTGATGTTATTCTCTTTCTTTTACTACAGCACCAATGTGACTGCTTCTCTTTAATATTTTATATGCTGAACCCTTTGCTCTTGGTCTCCATCTCTTAAGAGTTGGTCCTTGATTAGCATAGACTTCAGAAACAAATAATTTGTCTCTATTCATATCAAAGTTGTTTTCTGCATTTGCTGTAGCTGATTTAACTACTTTTTCCAAAATTTTAGCACCTTTGCTTGGGTAAAATTTCAAGATTGCCAATGCTTCGTCAACTTGTTTACCTCTTACCATATCACACACGAATCTCATTTTTCTAGGTGATACTCTTATATATTTAGCAACTGCTCTAGCTTCCATTTAAGCTTACCTCCCTTCACTATTTAACTTTTGAAGATTTATCAGTCTTATCATGTCCTCGATAAGTTCTTGTTGGAGCAAATTCGCCGAGTTTGTGTCCAACCATATCTTCAGTTATATATACAGGAACGTGCTTTCTGCCATCATGTATAGCTAATGTATGGCCTACCATTTCGGGGAATATTGTCGATCTTCTAGACCAAGTTTTTAATACTTTCTTATTGTTGGCTTCATTCATATCCACAATCTTCTTCATAAGACTTGGTTCGCAATAAGGCCCTTTCTTTAATGATCTACCCATTCACTATTTCCTCCTTTCACAAAACAATCGCCTATTTTGCGTTTCTTCTCTTAACAATCATCTTGTCAGATTTCTTCTTTTTCTTACGAGTTTTGTAACCAAGGGCTGGTTTACCCCAAGGAGTAACTGGTCCTGGTCTACCTATAGGAGCTCTACCTTCTCCACCGCCGTGTGGGTGGTCGTTAGGATTCATTACGGAACCTCTTACTGTAGGTCTGATTCCCATATGTCTCTTTCTTCCAGCTTTACCTATTGATATATTTTCATGATCTAAATTTCCAACTTGGCCGATTGTAGCTCTGCAGTCAATCATTACCATTCTCATTTCACCGCTTGGGAGTCTAAGTGTAGCATATTTGCCTTCCTTAGCCATAAGCTGAGCTGAGTTTCCAGCTGAACGAACAAGCTGAGCACCTTTGCCAGGTTTAAGTTCTATATTATGAATTAATGTACCTACAGGAATGTTTCTTAAAGGAAGTGCATTACCGATTTTGATATCGGCATCCGGTCCTGAAACAATTGTGTCACCAACATTCAATTTGTATGGAGCGATGATGTATCTTTTTTCTCCGTCTACATAATTGATTAAAGCAATATTAGCGCTTCTGTTTGGATCGTATTCGATTGTTGCAACTTTTCCCGGAACTCCGTCTTTAGTTCTTTTAAAATCAATGATTCTATATTTTCTCTTTTCTCCGCCGCCCTGATGACGAACAGTTATTCTACCGTAAGAGTTTCTGCCCGCTTTGCTTTTCAATGGAGCTAAAAGAGACTTCTCTGGTTCATTAGTAGTTATTTCTTCAAATGTTGAAACAGTCATTTGTCTCAACGCCGGAGAGGTTGGTCTGTATTTTCTAATACCCATGAGATTTTCCTCCTTTTTTCAATTTATACCGTTTAGATTCCTTCAAAGAATTCTATTGTCTTGCTTTCTTCTGTTAAAGTAACGATGGCTTTTTTCCAGTCATTCTTCTTGCCAACACTTGCGCCCATTCTCTTTTTCTTTCCAAGCATGTTCATAGTGTTTACGCTATCTACTTTAACTCCGAATATTTTTTCCACTGCATTTTTTATTTCTGTCTTGTTTGATTTCTTATCTACAACAAAAGTGTACTTTTTGTCAGCCATGTTATCCATGCTGGCTTCTGTAACTATTGGTCTGATTATAATATCGTGTGGATCGCGCATTATGCGTACACCTCCTCCACTTTATTAACTGCATCCTTTGTTATTATGAAAGAATCACAGTTTAATATGTCATAAACATTGATTGTATTAACATAAGCTGTCTTAACACCTTCGATGTTAGCAGCTGCTCTTAATACAGCCTCATCTCTTTCAGGTAAAACTATCAATGTCTTCTTGCTTGCTTTAAGGTTAGTTAAAACCTTAACCATTTCTTTTGTTTTTGGCTGTTCCAGCACAATTCTATCAACAACGATCATTTCCTGATCCTGAACTTTAGAAGTTAATGCTGATTTAAGAGCCAATCTCTTAACTTTTTTAGGAATTTTGTAGCTGTAATCTCTTGGTTTTGGCGCAAATACAACTCCGCCGCCCTTCCACTGAGGTGCTCTGATACTTCCTTGTCTTGCACGGCCAGTTCCTTTTTGTCTCCAAGGCTTTCTTCCGCCGCCACGAACTTCGCCTCTCAGCTTAGCTGATTGAGTTCCTTGTCTTTGATTAGCCAAATAATTTTTTACAGCTTCATACATTACATGAGTGTTTACTTCTACACCAAATATGTCATCGCTTAATTCGATGTCGCCTACTTGGCTGCCTGTTATATCATAAAGAGCTACTTTTGGCATCTTTAATCCTCCTTTCCCTGCAATTATTACTTAGATTTTCTAACTGCTTCTCTTATTTTTACTAAACCTTTTTTAGGTCCTGGTATTGCACCTTTTAAAAGTAATACGTTTCTTTCAACGTCTACTTTAACTACTTCAAGGTTTAATACTGTTACTTTTTCATTTCCCATATGTCCGTGATGCTTAGTTCCCTTTACTACTCTTCCAACACCTGCAGAAGCTCCCAATGAACCTCTTAATCTGTGGAATTTTGAACCGTGGCTTGCATCACCTGTATGGTGGCCATGTCTTTTAATACTTCCCTGGAATCCCTTACCTTTAGAAATACCAGAAACGTCAACTTTTTCACCAGCCTGGAAAATGTCAACTCCGATTTTCTGACCAACTTCATAGTCATCGATGTTGTCTACTCTGAACTCTCTCAAAAATCTCTTAGGTTCTGCTTTTGATTTATCAAAATGACCTTTGATAGGTTTAGTAACATTTTTCAGTTTTACATCACCAAATCCAACCTGAATTGCGTTGTAACCATCTTTTTCAACAGTCTTCTTCTGAACAACAACCATGTCGCTGGATTCAACAACTGTAACCGGAACAACATCACCCAGTTCAGTAAATACTTGAGTCATTCCGACTTTTTTACCAAGAATTGCTTTCATCTTTACACCTCCTATTTTCTTACAGCGGATTGCCTTTTGAGCAATCATTCTAAGCAGAGTTGCTTTTTGCTTTATTTTTCTCTACTTGCTTTTTACAATTTGATTTCAATGTCCACTCCAGCTGGCAGATTCAATTTCATCAACGAATCAACAGTCTTAGGAGTAGGATTTGTTATGTCAATCAATCTTTTGTGTGTTCTTTGTTCAAACTGCTCTCTGGAATCTTTGTACTTGTGAACTGCTCTAAGTATTGTGATTATCTGTTTTTCTGTCGGCAGCGGAATTGGACCTGCTACTGTTGCACCAGTACTTTTAGCTGTTTCCACGATTTTTTGTGCAGATTGATCAATTAATTGATGATCATAAGCTTTTAACCTAATTCTTATTTTCTGTGCGTTTGCCATTTTTTTACCTCCTTCTTCGTATGTCATCCATACAACTCGGAATTGCTCGATACACCCTACCGGGTGTTTCTTATTTTTTTAAAAAAGCAATACCGGTCGCCCTGTTTTCTAAACAGGACATACTCTGCAGAAATTACCTGAAACGTTCTATTTCAGCAACCTTCTGCGTCATCGCATGTGGCAAGCTTTATAATAATAAACCATAAACTATCATAAATCAAGTGTTTTTTTTACTTTTTTTAAAATATTGCAAATGTTTAACAATTGTTACAATCCATTAATAAAGCTTGTGTTTTCCTTGACATTATTGCTTAGATTATCATTGAATTTTGCAGATTTTATGTTATTTGCAAAATTTAATAATTAAAATCATGAACTTTTTCAATTATACCATATTGTGTATTTAATTTATACACATTTTTTATAAGTAAATTTTTCGCTGTAGACATTGAATGAATGCTTATGTCCTTCGTTTTAGCTTAGACAAATTGAGTTATTAAAAAAACACCACCCAAAATTTTTTTGGATAGTGTTTTGAATAGTCCATATTTAATTGTTAAAGTGATTTGCTTTCCTGTATTCTTTTAGCATTGATTTCTCTCCAAAGTTCCACATCAACACCTTTCCAAGAAAGCTTGTCAGGATCATAGTAAGGATCTCTGCCGGCTTTCATTTGTTCAACATAGTCTTTGTACAAAGCGATACATTTTGGGAATAATAAGATAACGATTAACATATTAACCCATGTAGTTGTACCAAGAGCAAGGTCTGAAAGATTCCAAGCTGTACCGGATTCAATGATACCCCAGCAGAATACTAATATAGGCATACCAAATTGCATAGTTCTTGTTATCGCTTTACGAATTTTTTGTTGTTCCGGTTTTTGGAATAAGTACAGAGCTGCTGTTTCTGCTTCATAGTAGTAGCTGATTAAGCATGTGAAAGAGAATAATAACAACATAACTGCAATAAAGATATTTCCTAATCCACCAAGAACTGTACTTGCAGCCGCTTGAACGAATACAACACCACCAGTAACGCCTGCTGCAATACCGCTACCATTGTAGCCACCTGCTGTATTGAAAGTGTCTGTTAAAAGAATTAAAAGACCTGAGCATGTACATACGATAACTGTATCTAACCATACACCTGCAGCATTTGATAAGCCTTGCTTAACAGGATGACTGGTTTCAGCAGCAGCCGCTGTTGGAGTAGACTCACCCATACCTGATGCAGATGAGAACGTACCTCTCTTAACACCTTGCTGAATAGCAGTACCAATAGTAGCACCAAATACAGCGTTCAATCCAAATGCCGAAGTAACAACGTTAGAAATCAATGCAGGAACTTTTGTAATATTTAACACTACTACTATAATAGTAACCGCCATGTAAACAACTGTCATAAAAGGAACTATCATAGAAGCTACGGAGCTTATACGTTTGATACCGCCAAAGACTGTTATAAACAATAATATTGCAATAACAGCAGAAGTAACTGCCATTGGAACACCTGTTGCTTCACGGAATGCATCAGAAATTGTGTACGTAGCAGCCGCCGGCATAAATACAGCGCAAGCCACACCAAAGACTACAGCCATAAATGTACCGTATGCTTTCCAGCCAAGACCACGCTCTGCACAGTAAGCACCGCCGCCACGATATGCACCGTCAACACGGATTTTATAAAGCTGACCAAGTGTACACTCAGCAAAGCAAACTGCGGAGTTGGTCATACCTATAAGTATCATCCAAAACATTGCGCCGGGACCACCCATATAAATTGCAACGGCAACACCTGCTATATTACCTGTACCAATACGCATAGCCATTGTAGTACAGAAAGATGCAAATGAAGAGATACCTGATTCAGATTCGCCTTTTTCTATGATACGGCTCCACATATCTCTAAAACGAACAAATTGGAAAAAACCTAATCTTACTGTAAAATAAATACCGGTACCAGCGATAAGCACAAGCATACCAACGCCCCAAATATAGCCATTGGCCCAATTAGTAAAACTGTTTAAAACATTTAACATGACTTTCCTCCTAAAAATGTAGTTGATAATGTTTTCACAA
This sequence comes from Firmicutes bacterium UBA6113, assembly GCA_002422545.1. Taxonomy (GTDB): domain Bacteria; phylum Bacillota; class Clostridia; order Tissierellales; family Sedimentibacteraceae; genus Sedimentibacter. The sequence continues at coordinate 73,374 of DIWF01000039.1, forward strand.
CTGATATATTTATATTACTACCTATAATGCCTGTTCATATAAGATTGTCAATTTATGTTCTTATATAAAATTCCTGTGTTTCAAAATTTACAAATCCTATTAATATTATGGCTAAGTTAATAATATAAACCAAATATAAATAAAGCAATTACTATGCCAACTCTTCTTTTTCTTTAAGATCTACAAAGTACTAGTAAAATTCAACATAATAAAATTCACATTATTTTATATGTGAATTTATATATAAAATTTTTTGAAATAATGTACAAAAATCATAACATTTAATGTATAATTTTCTTACACATGTACTAAAATCCATTAGATTTTTAAACATGTTTTTTCTGAAAAATATTATAAAAAAACAGCTTTCGTCAGAAAGCTGTTTTATCATTTAATTCTTAATTACTTTATAATAGAAGTAACAACTCCAGATCCAACTGTTCTTCCGCCTTCACGAATAGCGAATCTCAAACCTTCTTCGATTGCTATTGGGTGGATAAGTTCAACTATAAATCTTGAGTTATCTCCAGGCATACACATTTCTACGCCTTCTTCAAGGTCGATTTGTCCTGTGATGTCTGTTGTTCTGAAATAGAACTGTGGTCTGTATCCGTTGAAGAATGGAGTGTGTCTTCCGCCTTCTTCTTTAGTCAATACGTATACTTCTGCATTGAATTTTGTATGTGGTGTGATTGAACCTGGTTTTGCAAGAACCTGGCCTCTCTGGATTTCATTTCTCTGAACTCCTCTTAAAAGAGCTCCTATGTTGTCTCCAGCTTGTGCCTGATCAAGCAACTTCTTGAACATTTCAACACCTGTACAAGTAGTTTCAGTTGGTTCTTCATTAAGTCCAACGATCTGAATCTTATCCTGAACCTTTAATACTCCTCTTTCAACTCTTCCTGTTGCAACTGTTCCTCTTCCTGTAATAGAGAATACATCTTCTACAGGCATCAAGAATGGTTTGTCAATGTCTCTTTCTGGTGTTGGTACCCATTCGTCAACTGCTGCCATCAATTCAAGTATTTTATCTCCCCAAGGTCCCATTGGATCTTCAAGAGCTTTTAATGCTGAACCTTTTACTATTGGAGTGTTGTCCCCGTCGAATTCATATTCTGAAAGAAGTTCTCTTACTTCCATTTCAACCAATTCGATTAATTCCGGATCGTCTACCATGTCTTCTTTGTTCAAGAAAACAACTAACTTAGGAACGCCAACCTGTCTTGAAAGAAGGATGTGCTCTCTTGTCTGTGGCATTGGACCATCAGCTGCTGATACAACTATGATACCGCCGTCCATCTGAGCTGCTCCAGTGATCATGTTCTTAACGTAGTCAGCATG